>NZ_BAABHK010000023.1:0-122822 GCF_039542055.1 Actinoallomurus vinaceus | reverse complement strand
GGACCAGGTCGGTCAGTTCGCGGTATTGCGGGCCCATGGACAGCCGGGTCTTGATCCATGGTGGTTTGCGTTCGATCGGGGTCGCGGCGTTACGGGCCTCGACACGCAGCAACTTCCGGCCCTCAGGGGCGATGGTCATCGTGGATCACCCATTACAGACTGGGGTAGAGCGGGTGCTTGTCGGCCAGCGCGTGGACCCGGGCGGCCAGCGCGGCCGAGTCGTACGACGGCTGCAGCGCCAGCGCGATGATGTCGGCGACCTCGGCGAAGTCGTCCGCCTGGAACCCGCGCGTGGCGAGCGCCGGCGTGCCGATCCGGAGGCCGGACGTCACCATCGGGGGCCGCGGGTCGTTCGGCACGGCGTTGCGGTTGACCGTGATGCCGATCTCGTGCAGGCGGTCCTCGGCGTCCCGTCCGGTGATCTCGGAGTCGACGAGGTCGACCAGGACGAGGTGCACGTCGGTGCCGCCGGTCAGCACCTTGACGCCCGCTTTGGCGGCGTCCTCGCGGAGCAGCCGTTCGGCGAGGATCTTGGCGCCCTCGATCGTGCGGGCCTGCCGCTCGGCGAACTCCTCGGACGCGGCGATCTTGAGGGCGACGGCCTTGGCGGCGATGACGTGCTCGAGCGGGCCGCCCTGCGTGCCGGGGAACACCGCCGAGTTGATCTTCTTGGCGTACTCCTCGCGGCAGAGGATGAGGCCGCCGCGCGGACCGCAGAGCGTCTTGTGCGTCGTCGTGGTCACGACGTCGGCGTACGGCACCGGGGACGGGTGGAGGCCCGCCGCGACCAGGCCCGCGAAGTGGGCCATGTCGACCATGAGCAGCGCCCCGGTCTCGTCGGCGACGCGCCGGAACGCGGCGAAGTCGAGCTGCCGCGGGTAGGCGGACCAGCCGGCGACGATCATCTTGGGCCGGTGCTCATGGGCCAGCCGGGCGACCTCGTCCATGTCCACGAGGCCGTCGGGACCCACGTGGTAGGCCGCGACGTTGAACATCTTGCCGGAGTAGTTGATCCGCATGCCGTGGGTCAGGTGCCCGCCGTGCGCGAGATCCAGGCCGAGGATCGTGTCGCCCGGCTCCAGCAGCGCGAAGTAGACCGCGATGTTGGCCTGCGCGCCCGAGTGCGGCTGCACGTTCGCGTGCTCGGCGCCGAACAGCTCCTTGGCCCGGTCGATCGCCAGCTGCTCGGTGACGTCGACGTACTCGCATCCGCCGTAGTAACGCCGGCCGGGGTACCCCTCCGCGTACTTGTTGGTCATCACCGAGCCCTGCGCCTCGAGGACGCCGATCGGAGCGAAGTTCTCCGAGGCGATCATCTCCAGCGTGGACTGCTGGCGGCGCAGCTCGTCCTCGATCGCGGACGCGACCTCCGGATCGAGTTCCGACAGAGGCAGGTTGGAAAGGCTCATGACGCCTCCTCGATGAGCTTCGAGTAGGCCTGCGCGTCGAGCAGGCCGCCCAGGTCGTCACCGGTGCGCACCCGGAACAGCCATCCCTCGCCGTACGGGTCGGAGTTGATCACGGCCGGGTCCTCTTCAAGGGCGCTGTTGACCGCGACGACCTCGCCGGTGACGGGCGCATAGATGTCGCTCACCGACTTGGTCGACTCGGCCTCGCCACACGGCTCTCCGGCCTCGACGGACGCGCCCTCCTGCGGCAGCGACACGTACACGATGTCACCGAGCGCGTCAGCGGCGTACGCCGTGATGCCGACGGTCACCACACCGTCGGACGGCTCGGTGATCCACTCGTGCTCCTGGGTGTAGGAAAGCGTCTCGGGAACGGTGGTGCTCACGAAGTCCTCCTGTAGAATGGCAGCGCTACCTTGTCGACCGGCTCGTGGTTACCGCGGATGTCCACGGCGAGGTCGGTGTCCTCGGCGTGGTCCACGTCGATGTAGGCCATGGCGATGGGTTTGCCCAGTGTCGGGGACGGCGCACCACTGGTCACCACCCCGCAGGGCGTGCCGTCCGCCGTCACGATGGCGTACCCGTGCCGCGGCACTCGCCGCCCCCGCGCGACGAGCCCCACGAGGGTGCGCCCAGGCGGGGTGTCGGCGCGCGCGGACAGCGCGGCGCGCCCGACGAAGTCACCGGGCTTGTCCAGCTTGACGGTACGGCCGAGGCCGGCGTCGTACGGGGTGGTCTCGGCGGTCAGCTCGTTGCCGTACAGCGGCATGCCGGCCTCGAGGCGGAGGGTGTCGCGCGCGGACAGCCCGGCGGGCCGCAGGTCGTCGCCGCCGGCCTCCGTGACGGCGCGCCAGACGGCCACGGCGTCACCCGCCGCGACGAACAGCTCGAAACCGTCCTCGCCGGTGTACCCCGTGCGGGCGATCAGCGCGTCGATCCCGGCGACCTTCCCCGGCAGGATCGCGTAGTACTTCAGGTCGGCGAGCGCGGCGTCGGTGAGCTTCTCCAGGATGGCCTGGGCCTTCGGGCCCTGCACGGCGACGAGCGCGTACGCGTTGGAGCGGTCGTCGACGGTGGCCTTGTCGAACCCGCTCGCCCGCTCGGTGAGCTCGGCGCGAACGACCGCGGCGTTGGCGGCGTTCGCGACCACCATGAAGGTCTCCGGAGCGAGCCGGTAGACGATCAGATCGTCGAGGACGCCCCCGGCCCGATCGACGATCATCGTGTAGCGCGCCCGGCCGACGGCGAGCACGGACAGGTGCCCGATCAGCGCGTGGTCGAGGGCCGCCCCGGCCTGCGGGCCGGTGACGAAGATCTCTCCCATGTGGGACAGGTCGAAGAGCCCCGCGCTGGTGCGGACGGCCTGGTGCTCGGCGGTCTCGCTTCCGTAGCGCAGCGGCATGAGGTAGCCGGCGAACTCGGTGACCGTGGCACCGAGCTCGGCGTGGACCTCGTGCAACGGTGTTCTCTTGGCGTCCGGCGTGGACATCGGGGCAGGCTCCTATCACGCGGGCGGCCGGGATCCCATCCTCCCATTGGCGCGCGAAATGCGGTCGCGGTGCCCTCCCCCTCTGTCATCGGTGCCTGAGAGCTTCACCCCCTGATCGGGGGGCTTGCACCTTCGGCGGGAGCATCGCTCCGCTTTCCAGAGGTCGCCTGGTCCGCACGGTTCCTTTGGCCTGAGAGGTTCCGGGGAGGAGTTGCTCCTTCGGCGTACCTCGCTGGCGGCGAGGTCGCTCTCCCGCGCGGGATCAACGGCATGGCCAGGCTAGCAGCGTGGGGCCGCCTGGGAAACGGGGCCACCGCAGGTCGCGTACCGGGGGCCTCCGGGTGGCGTACCGGGAGCCGGCCGGCGGCGGACCGGGACTTCCGGCTCAATTCCCGTGGAACCTCGGGCAGCCGCTGAAGATCGCGAATTATGTTGATCAACCAGCGGCCGGCGGGGGAGGGCGCGACGGCGGGGGCACGGCTTTCACCATCGCATCGAGCGTGAGGAACTCCATGGCCCACTCAAGGACATCTCGGCGGATCACCGGCTTGGTCGCGCTCGGCGCGGCGGCCGTCGTCGGCCTGACCGGAGCGTGTTCGCCCGGTCAGGCGGCGGGCACCGTCGCGGCCCGCGCCGCGGCGCCCGCCGCCGCGGCCGGCAGCCCGATCGACATGACCAGCGGCTTCTACGTCGACCCGGACTCCAATCCCGCCAAATGGGTACGGGACAACCCCGGTGACGCGCGCGCCGCCCGGATCAAGTCGGCGATCGCCGACAAGCCGACGGCGGGCTGGTTCGGTGACTGGAGCGGCGACATCGGAACGGCGGTCTCGGCGTACGTCGGGGCCGCGGACGCCGCCGACAAGCTGCCCGTCCTGGTCGCGTACAACATTCCCGGCCGGGACTGCTCGGGCGAGTCCAAGGGCGGTTCGGACAAGGACAAGTACGAGGGGTGGATCTCGGCGTTCGCCGGCGCGATCGGATCACGGCCCGCCGTCGTGGTCATCGAACCGGACGCCCTCGCCCAGCTCGACTGCCTTCCGGCCGACACGGACCGGCAGTTCCGCCTGGACCTGCTGAAGTTCGCCACCGAGCAGTTCAAGGCCAAGGCGCCGAACACCTGGGCGTACCTCGACGCCGGCAACGCCAAGTGGATCGCCCCGGACGTGATGGCCCAGCGGCTGGAGTCCGCCGGCGTGCACAACGTCCGGGGCTTCGCGGTCAACGTCTCGAACTACTACACCACCGACGAGTCGGAGTCCTACGGCACGGCGGTGAACGCCTCGCTGTCGAGCAAGGTCCCGTTCATCGTCGACACCAGCCGTAACGGCAACGGGTCGAAGAACGGGGAGTGGTGCAACCCGGCCGGCCGCAAGCTCGGCGTCACGCCCCAGGTCGGTGGCGGGGCCGAGATGCTGCTTTGGGTGAAGGTCCCGGGCGACTCCGACGGATCCTGCGGGATCGGCCAGGGCATCCCGGCCGGTCAGTTCAGCCCCGACCTCGCCACGCACCTGATCGACGGATCCTGACGACCCGGCTCTCGGCGGACCGGCGGAACAGCGCGTTCCGCCGACCCGCCCCGGTCCGGAAGCGCGTGATCACGAAACGTATTGATAGGAAGGTTTATTAACCCTTTTTCCGCGATCCGATTGACCGTGGCCTGCCACGCCGGTTGCATGGCCCGCGCCCCAAGATCCTTAAGTACCCCCTCCGAGAGGACTCTCATGGCGCGCACGCGCACCCGGGTCTGGCTCCTGACCGGCGTGGCGATCACGCTGGCGGTCGCGGCCCTCACCGTGCTGACCTCCCGCGGCACGCCGGCGACACGGACCGCCGCCATACCGGCCGCCAACACCCAGGCCGCCTTCCAGCACCCGGGCGTCCTGGTCGGACGCTCCGAGCTCGACTTCGCCCGGGCGAAGGTCAAGGCCGGCGCCCAGCCGTGGAAGAAGGCGTACGACACGATGCGCGCGAGCGCGTACGGGTCGCTTTCCCGTACCCCGAAGCCGCGCGCCACCGTCGAGTGCGGCTCGGGGTCCAACCCGAACCACGGGTGTTCCGACGAGCGCGAGGACGCCCTCGCCGCCTACACCGACGCCCTGATCTGGTACATCTCCCGCGACGACCGGTACGCCAAGAAAGCGATCCAGATCATGGACGCCTGGTCGGCCGTCATCAAGGAGCACACGAACCACAACGCCCCGCTGCAGACCGGCTGGTCCGGCTCGTCCTTCGCGCGCGCCGGCGAGCTGATCAAACACACCTACACGGGCACGTGGGCGCAGGAGAAGCGCTTCGCGACCATGCTGCGCACCGTCTACCTGCCCACCGTGATCAAGGGCCGGCCGAACGGCACCAACGGCAACTGGGAACTGATCATGACGGACGCCGCGATCGGGATCGCGGTGTTCCTCGACGACCACACGTCGTTCGACAAGGCCGTCGCCCTGTGGCGGAAGCGCCTGCCCGCGTACTTCTACCTGAAGTCCGACGGCGCCCTGCCGAAGCCTCCGCCGGGCGGCCAGATCGACACCAAGGCGGAGATCATCAAGTACTGGCAGGGGCAGACCACGTTCGTCGACGGCCTGGCCCAGGAGACCTGCCGCGACTTCGGTCACACCGGCTGGGGCATCGACGCGGCGCTGCACGTCGCCGAGACGGCTCGGCTTCAGGGCGTGGACCTGTACGGCGAGGGCCGCGCGCGGCTGACGAAGGCACTGGAGTTCCACGCCACGTACGAGCTGGGCGCCAAGGCGCCGTCGTGGCTCTGCAAGGGCACGCTTAAGCGCGGGCTCGGGCCGGTGCTCGAGGTCGGCTACAACGAGTACCACGGCCGGCTGAAGGTCTCCCTGCCCCAGACGGCGAAGCTGGTCGCCAAGGACCGGCCCGCCGGCGCGAGCTACTTCCTCGCCTGGGAGACGCTCACCCACGCCGGAGCCCCCTGACCGACAGCCCCGGCCGTACGGGACCCGGGCTCAGCGGGCCCCGTACGGAAGGCTCGGAAGCCGGGCGAGCCATCTGGCTCGCCCGGAATGTCCGGGCGCGGCCCGGCGTTCCCGCGGCGTTCACCGAAGGGCTCCGCCCGCCGGGCGGGCGGGGTGACCGCCGGGGTAAGGATCGCCGAGCCGAGCGGAGACGGCCCGCAGGAGCGCTCGCGGCCATGGAGCGCTGGTTTTCGGCATACGCTTGACCGGTCGAGATCTCGGAGGCCTTCGGTGAGCGTGCGCGGCACGGCGAGCGGAGCGGCCAGGTCGCGTGGCGTCCGGCGGACGCCGGCGGCCCGACGGGTGAGGAGCGTGTGCGGGCAATGAGCGTGCTTTTCGTGGTGGGCATCGTCGTCTTCTTCCTCGGGCTGCTCGCCTCGATCGCCCTGCACGAGCTGGGCCACATGTCCTTCGCGAAGCTCTTCGGCGTCCGTGTCCCGCAGTTCATGGTCGGCTTCGGGCCCACCCTGTGGTCCCGGCGCAAGGGCGAGACCGAGTACGGCGTCAAGTGGATCCCGCTGGGCGGGTACATCCGCATGATCGGGATGCTGCCGCCGCGGAAGGGCGACGAGCCGGGCACGGTCCGCCAGTCGTCCACCGGGCCGTTCCAGGGGCTCATCGAGTCGGCGCGCGGCGCCGCCCTGGAAGAGGTCGGGCCGGGCGACGAGGACCGCGTCTTCTACCGCAAGAAGTGGTGGCAGAAGGTCATCATCATGTTCGCCGGGCCGTTCATGAACCTGCTGCTGGCGTTCGTGTTCATCAGCATCGTCGTCATGGGGATCGGCGTGTCGACGCTGCAGCCGGTGATCGCGTCGGTGTCGAAGTGCACGATCCCGGCCGCGCAGGCGGGCCGCGACTGCCGGGCCGGCGACCCGGTGACGCCCGCCGTCAAGGCGGGGCTACAGGCCGGGGACCGGATCGTCTCCTACGAAGGCCACAAGATCCACTCGTACCAGCAGTTGCAGGGCCTGATCCGGGCGTCCGGCGGGCGTACGGTGCCGGTCGTGGTCCACCGGGGCGCCGAGGACGTCTCGCTGAGCGTTCCCGTCACCACCAACCAGATGCAGTCGCTGACCGACCCGGACAAGACCGAGACCGTCGGGTTCCTCGGGATCAGCCCGACGAGCGCCCGCGAACGCCAGGGGCCGGGCGTGGTCGTCAGCACGATGACCGACCTGACGAAGCGCACCGTCGGCTCCCTGGTCAACATGCCGAAGAAGATGGTCGGCGTCTGGAACGCCGCCTTCAGCGACAAGAAACGCGACCCGAACGGCCCCATCGGCGTCGTCGGGGCCAGCCGGATCGGCGGGGAGATCGCCGCGTCGAAGGAGCCGGGGCTGGACAAGCTCGCGTTCTTCCTCATGATGCTCGGCACGGTCAACTTCGCGGTGGGCATGTTCAACCTGGTGCCGCTGCTGCCGCTGGACGGCGGGCACATCGCGGGCGCGCTGTGGGAGGCGCTGAAGAAGGGCATCGCCCGGATCACCCGCCGGCCGGACCCGGGCCACGTCGACGTGGCCAAGGCGCTCCCGCTGACGTACGCCATGGCCGTGGTGATCATCACGATGGGCGCCCTGCTGATCTACGCCGATCTCGTGAATCCGGTACGCCTCAACGGCTGACGCCGCCTGTAGCCTCCCGAACCGGGCGGCGCCCCCGACGCCAAGCGTTATGGCCGACCGGAATGGGTCATGATGAGGACGTATGACGTCGGGGGCCAAAGTGGAGGGATTTCTCAGCGAGCGCATCGTCCAGACGGGGCGGCTGCCGCTGTTCTGCTTCTTCGTGGCGTTCATCGTCACGTTCGTCGTCGTGCGCATCAACGTGCGCCTGATCCGCGCCAAGGTGCGCTGGTGGTTCAAGAACGTCGAGGTCGGTGACCTGCACATCCACCACGTGGTGTTCGGCGTGGTGCTGATGCTGATCGGGGGCGTCGCCGGGCTGTCCATCCCGGACACCTATACGACGTGGTACGCCGGCGCGGCCTCGGTGTTCGGGGTGGGTGCCGCGCTGGTCCTCGACGAGTTCGCGCTGATCCTGCATCTGCGCGACGTCTACTGGATGGAGGAGGGGCGCGCCTCCGTCGACGCGGTGTTCATCGCGATCGCGGTCACGGGCCTGATCCTGGTCGGCGTCCGCCCGATCGGCCTCAGCGACGTCCACGATCTGCGGCCGAACGCCACCGTCCCCGTCGACGTCTTCCTCGTCGTCCTCACCAACATCATGGCCAACCTGGCGCTGGCGATCGTCACGCTGTTCAAGGGCAAGATCTGGACGGGGCTGTTCGGCCTGTTCGTGCCGGTCGTCCTCGTCTTCAGCGCCTTCCGGCTGGCCCGCCCGGGCTCGCCCTGGGCCCGGTGGAGGTACCGGCCGGGCACGCGGAAGTTCCGCCGGGCGCTCCGCCGTGAGCAGCGCATCCGCCGCCCGATGATCCGCGCCAAGATCTGGGTGCAGGAGTTCATCGCCGGCCGCCACGATCTGATCTCCCACGAGCGGTCCGTGGGTTCGCGCCGCCGCCTGGACCGCGGCGGCACCCCGTAGGGGCGGTCAGGAGGGGAAGCCGGCGATGGTGCGCACGCTGTCGACCGTGTCGGCCTCGGCAGCGGACTTGTCCGGCCGGTAACGGAGCACCCGGGCGAACCGCAGCGCCATCCCGCCGGGATACCGCGGGCTGCGCTGCACGCCGTCGAAGGCGATCTCGACGACGAGCTCGGGCCGTACGTAGACGGTGAAGTCGTCGCGATGCGACTCCAGCGCGAGCAGGCGCTCCGTCTGCCAGGCGAGCATCTCGTCGGTCAGGCCCTTGAACGTCTTGCCCAGCATCACGAACCCGCCGGTCTCGGGGTCGCGTGCGCCGAGGTGCAGGTTGGACAGCTTCCCGCGGCGGCGGCCGTGACCCCATTCGACGGCCAGGACGACCAGGTCCAGCGTGTGGCGGGGCTTCACCTTGATCCACCCGGCGCCGCGACGGCCGGCGGTGTAGGGGGTGTCGAGCGACTTGACCAGCACGCCCTCGTGGCCGTGGGCCAGAGCGTCGCGGAAGAACGCGCCGGCCTCGTCGACGGACGCCGTGACGATCCGCGGCATGCGCAGCGGCTCGGGGACGACGCGGGCGAGAGCCTCGTTGCGCTTCTCGCCCGGCAGGTCGATCAGATCCTCGCCGTCGAGGTGGAGCACGTCGAACAGGAACACCGACAGCGGTACGGCCTGCTCGGAGCCCGGCCGCACGCCGTGGCTGGCGACGCGGGCGGAGGTGACCTGGAACGGGTGGGGACGGCCGTCGTCGTCCAGCGCGATCAGCTCACCGTCGAAGACGGCCGTCCGTACGGGCAGCGCGCCTAGGGCGGTGACGGTCTCGGGCAGCCGGGTGGTGATGTCGTCCAGGGTGCGGGTGAACAGGCGGACCTCGCCCTCGGACACGTGCGCCTGGACCCGGATGCCGTCGAGCTTCCACTCGACGGCCGCGGGGCTCACCTTCTCCAGCGCCGCCTCGATGGACGGCGCGCTGGCGGCGAGCATCGGCTTGACCGGGCGCCCGACCTCCAGCCCGAACGCGCGAAGCCCGGCGCTGCCCTCGGACAGCGCGGCCGCGGCGACCGCGCCGAGCGAACCGCGGAACATCACGGCCCGGCGCACCTCGACGGCGGGCACGTCGGCGGCGGCCGCGATGGCGTCGGCCATCACACCGTCGAGAGCGCCCTGCCGAAGCTCACCGGACAGCAGGCGGAGGAGGAAGCTCTGCTCGGAGGCCGTCGCACGGGAGAACAATTCACCCACCAGATGTCGCCGGGCGGTGACGGAACCCTTACCCGAGACGGCGCCGATCGCGGTGAACGCGGCGTCGACCTCGGCGACGGTCAGGGTCGCCTCCGCCGCCGCGGACGGCCGGTCGCGAAGCGCCGCCCAGCCGACGCCGATCTGGCGTTGTGGCAGCTCACCGGAGAGGTAGGCCACCGCGATCGCGGTCTCGACCGGGCCGGCGTCACGCAGGCAGGCGGCGAGCAGCTCGATCTTCGCCCGGCGCCCGGAGGTCGCGGCCACGGCCTGTGAGGTCTCGGTGATCTCGCTCAACAGCACATTCCATTCTGACTCCTGCGACCGACAATCGGGTGAGCCCGTCCTGGAGGCACCGGCGGCCGGCGAAGGCGGAGGTACCGGTTTCCGGTGTCGGCGACCGGAGGAGGCGAGGAGCGCCATGGCATGGAGCAGCGAGCCGACGAGCGAGCGGAGCGGTCGGTGAGGGGAGCGCGACCGTGAGCGCAGCGAGCCGACGAGCGAGCAGGAGGCTGGGGGTGGGCCCCCGGACAGGGGGTTGGAGACCAGCACGTGGTCGGTGAGGGACGAGCCGGCCGCGGAGCGGGTGGGGAGGGGAGCGCGACCGTGAGCGCGTGGCGAGCGAGCAGGGGGCTGCGGCGAATGGGGAGGGGCACGCGACCATGACACGCTTGCCAGACGCGTATGGATCTGGTTTCGGGAGGGAATCGCCGGTTACGGTCGCATCGAGCCGACATCCCGGGCCGTCCGGGGAGCAGGAGTGGGGAGAGGGATTGGGACTGCCGCGGCTACCGGAGCCGTTCCACAGGGTGTACTCACCCCCGGAGGCGCCGAGGACCAAGAGCCGCCGGCCGCGTACGACCGGCCTCGTGGTCACCGCGTTCGTCGTGGTGGCGGTGGGCCTGGCGGCCGCCGCCGTCTTCGTGTTCGGCCGCTGGGGTGGCCGGCCGGAGGCGTCGCCGTCACGGTCGCATCCGGCCACGACCGGGTCCCGGGCGGCCGACACGCCGCGCAGGGTGGCGCAGCCGCCGGTGTTCGCGACTCTGCCGTCCGCGTGCGCGATCCTGCCCGCCGACACCGTACGGCGGCTGGTCCCTACGACCACGCCGAAGATCGACAGGATGGGCGCCGAGACGGCCGGCCTATGCAAGTACTCATTCACAAAGGGGCGCGCCTTCCGCGCCGTGCAGGTCGACGCGCGGGCCTTCCTGCCCAAGTACATGCACGATCAGGCCACCGGGATGACGATCTGGTCGTTCGAGGCGCAGTGGAAGCAGGCGGAGAAGGACCTGACCGCCGACACGAGTTCGCTGCGCCGGATCGGCGGCCTCGGCGACGCGGCGTTCGAGCGATACTGGATCGACCGGGACGTCCGGATCGCGGTGGGCGAGGCCACCGTGCGATACCGCAACGTCGTCCTGCGGGTGCAGTACACCGAGGAGCAACCGGCGGACAGCGACCGGTCCGCGAGCCAGCAGCGCTGTCTGACCAACGCGATCGCCGCCGCCCGCGCAGGGCTCGCGTCTCTTCGCTGAACCTCTCTTTGGTAGATCAGACGGCTCTCTTCGGTAAACCCGGCGACCCCCTGGAATATCCGCACGGCCGTACGCGATGAAACCCTACGTGCCCGGGATCCCCGGGCAGGCGCGGCCCGGCCTCTCGGGCGCGCCCGACGGCCCCGGGTCGTCTCTCGGCCGGTACCCCTTGTGACCTTCGACGGTCCGCTGCCTCCGGTCGTCTGTCCCCTGTCTTCGACCCCCACCCTGAGTCGATTCCCTCATGAGCATCGCCACTGTCGTTCCCGCACGCGTCGTCCAACCCTTCAACCTCGTCCGCCGCCAGGCACAGCCGCAGACGGCGCTGGTCGCCCGGCTCACGACGACGGCCGTCGCCGCCTACCTCGTCGCCTGCGTGCTCCCCATGACGAGCGCCCGGCCGACCCTGGCCCCGCTGACGGCCCTCCTCGTCCTGCAGGTCACGCTGTACCGGACGGTGCGCATCGCCGTCCAGCGCATCGGCAGCGTCGTCGGCGGCGTGCTGATCGCCGTCCTGCTCGCCAAGGTCGTCGGCTTCACCTGGTGGAGCCTCGGCATGGCCATCGCGTCGGCGCTGCTTCTCGGATTCGCGCTGCGCCTCGGCGACCAAGTGCTGGAGGTGGCGATCAGCGCGATGCTGATCCTGTCCCTGCCCAGCAACTTCAACGCCGCCGACCGGGTGGTCGAGACCCTCATCGGGGCGGGCACCGGGCTGATCGCCGGCCTCATCCTGTCCCCGCTACGCGTCCAGCCGGCGGAGGAGGCGGTTCAGGACCTGAGCCGGCGGATGGCCGACGTGCTCGACCGGATGGCGGTGGGACTGCGCGGCGAACCGTCCCGCGACCAGGCGTGCGACTGGCTCCGGCGGTCCCGGGAACTCGGTCGGGAGATCGGCCGGGTGCGCCGGGCCCTCGAGGACGCCGAGGACAGCATCAAGCTCAACCCCCGGGCGGTCGGTCTCGTACACGCCGGCGTCGCGCTGAGCACTGGCCTGGAGTCGCTGGAGCACTTCCAGGTCTACCTGCGGGGGCTCGCCCGCGCCGTCGTGGACGGGATGCGGGCCGGTGACCCGGTGTACGGGCAGCACGGGCACGAGGTGCTCGCCGCCGTCCTGGACGACCTCGCGGACGCGATCCGGGCCTACGGTCACATGGTCCGCTGCGAGGTGGCCGGCGATCCGGATTACGCGGAGAAGGAGCTCCGGAGGGCGCTGGCGGCGGCCGAGCGGCATCGGGACGACATCGCGGGGATCCTCCAGAACCTTCCCGTCGACGACGCGGTCGAGTGGGCGCTCCGCGGTGCCCTGCTCGTCCACCTGCACCGGCTCATCGACCAGCTCCGCGTCGAGCACCGGGCCCGGCAGCGCGAGCGCTGGCCGCGCCGGCGCCCGTCGCGGCGCAGGCGGCGGCCTGCGGACCGGCGGCCTGCCGACCGGCAGCCCCGGAAGCGGAAGGCCGCTGACCGGAGGCCTGGCGATGGGCCGGCCGGAGAGCCGCAGGCCATCGACCGGCACGCCGGAAACCAGCCGCTGGTGGACCGGCCGTCCGGGGAGCGGCGGGCCGTGGACCGGCACGCTGGGGACCGGCAGCTCGTGGACCGGTCGGCCGTGGACCGGCAGTTGGTGGACGGATCGGCCGGGGAGCGACAGCTCGTGGACCGGCCGTCCGAGGACCGGCAGCTCGTGGGCCAGTCGGCCGTGGACCGGTCGGCCGTGGACCGGTCGGCCGGGAATCGACAGGCCGTGGGTTGGCAGCCCGGGGAGCGGCCGGCCGTGGGCCGGCACGCCGGGGAGCGGCGGCTCGGGGACGGGCACGCCGGGCACCGGAGGCCTCGAGACCGGCAGGCCGGAGACCCGGAGTCCGGGGAACGGCGGCTCGGACACCGGCAGTCCGCGGGACGCCGGCTCGAGGTGGACCGGCTCGACGTGGACCTGCCGACGCGGCCGTGCCCGCCGGAGTGCCTTTCGGCGTGAGCGGACGCGGGAGGCGGTCGCCGATCGGCGCGGTATATCCACCGAGAAGGCTAATCCGGGGCGATTTGCCGCCTTGTATGTGATTCGCCGCCTGCCCCGCTCATCGGATCGGTGACTGATTACGGCACGGCCTTCCCGTCGGCACTTATGCCCCGTTGTCTGGCGTGACTCGCGATCGGGTACGAAAAGCCACGGATGCGGCTGAAGCCGTCGCGACCACCGCCGGCCAACGCCGGATCCGGCTCATCCTGGCAGGTCACAGGCATCTCCGTAGGTCAGGAGAAATTCGCTGAATTCGGCCGATGGTGACCTGTCGCCGTCTTTCCTGAAATGGCCGGGCGGTCGATCGTACTAAGCGTCCTGGTCTCACCGTAATCATTTGATCAAGAGCATAGAGACATTGGTCGCGGTGTCCGCGATGGGGGAATGAGGGGGGCGGTGGCGATGCCGGCAGCCAGGGAGCAGTCCGGGCTGCCGCTGACATCAAGGGGGTACTCATGAGGGTCGAAACCCTGACCCTGACAACCGCTTCAGCGGCCGCACTGACGATCGGGCTGGCTTCACCCGCTCTGGGCGTGGCGTCTCACACCGGTGCTCACGAGGCGCTGCACCAGCGGGTGCAGCACGTTGCCGTTAACACGGGAGCCCACCAGGCGCTGATCCCTGAGGGTGCGCACAAGGTGTCCCTGGTCCGCCGGGACGGCGACGGTGACGGCGATGGCGACGGTGGCGGCGACGGCGACGGCGACCGCGACGGCGATCTCCGCCAGCACCACTGCGACG
The DNA here is from genome assembly GCF_039542055.1 of Actinoallomurus vinaceus. NCBI lineage: Bacteria > Bacillati > Actinomycetota > Actinomycetes > Streptosporangiales > Thermomonosporaceae > Actinoallomurus > Actinoallomurus vinaceus. The sequence goes on along the minus strand of NZ_BAABHK010000023.1, from coordinate 108,876 downwards.
GTGACTTCTGTGGCGGCTTCCGCCACCGCCACCGCCACGGCCACGGCATCGGTCCCTTCGCGTTCGGCGACTCGGGCTGTGAGGGCGAGCACTGTGGCGATGGTGACCACGTCGCCGCTGACGACCAGGAAGGCGGCTGCTGCTCCGAAGAGCAGGAGAAGGCGAAGCCGGAGCACGCGCGGCCCATGCACATGCGCGCCCAGGTGGGCAGGGTCCCGTCCGGGGCCGTGCACGCCGGGTTCGGCGGTGGTCAGGGATCGAACGTGCCGCTGGGTGTCGCCGGGCTCTCCTTGATCCTGGGCGGCACGGGGCTGCTTGCTCGCCGGCGGATCCGGACCGGTGCCCGCTCGTAGCCGATCATCACGATCACGTGGCGGCCGTCTCCGCGGCGGGGCGGCCGCCGGGTTGATCGCGGCGGGCGCGGCGGTCCTGTGGTTCGACGCGTGTGAGAGCCCAGGACCGCCGCGACCGGATTCGCATGCCGCCCGGTCGGGCGCCGCGGTCGATCCGTCGGCGCAGCCCGCCCTCGGGGCCTCTGTACCGGTCCGCTTGGACGTCCCGAAGATCGGGGTCCATGCGCGCCTGCTCCGGGTCGGCCTCGACCGCGACGGATCCGTAGGGGTGCCGCCGCTGTCGCGCGCGCATCTGGCCGGCTGGTACGACAAGGGCCCGTCGCCGGGCGAGCGCGGACCCGCCGTGCTCGTCGGCCACGTCGACAGCAAGAAGGGTCCGGCCGTTTTCTTCCGGCTCGGCAGCCTGCGTCCCGGCGACACCGTCGAGGTGACCCGTACGGACGGCGTGGTCGCGGCGTTCACCGTCGACTCGGTCGAGCGGGTCTCCAAGAAGCACTTTCCGACCCAACGCGTCTACGGCGATCTCGGGTTCGCCGGGCTCCGCCTGATCACGTGCGGTGGCGACTTCGACGGTCACAGCTACCTCGACAACACGATCGTGTACGCCCATCTGGCGGCGGGCCGCCGGAAGGGCGCACCCCCGGCGAGCGGGTCCGAGACTCCCGCGCCGGCCGGATCGGCTGCTCAGAAGCCGTGACGTTTTCCCGGAGAGGGGGGATGCTTGGCGTAGTAATGCCAGTCCCGACCAGCCGGGAGGTCGATAAATGCGAATTTCGGAGATTCTCCGCGCGAAGGGCGGGGACGTCGCCACGATCGCTCCGAACGAGAGCGTACGGCGGCTGCTCGCGTTGCTCGCGGAGCACAACATCGGTGCCGTCGTCGTGTCCAGCGACCACAACACGATCGAGGGCATCGTCTCGGAGCGTGACATCGTCCGACGGCTGGGCGAGCGAGGCGCGGAGGTGCTGGACGCTCCGGTGTCGACGATCATGACCACGCCGGTGCGCACGTGCGCGCCCGGCGACCACGTGGACGGCCTGCGGGTCACGATGACGGAGCACCGCATCCGTCACCTCCCGGTCGTCCGCGACGGGAGTCTCGTCGGAATCGTCAGCATCGGCGACGTCGTGAAGAGCACGATCTCCGAGCTGGAGACCGAACGCGAACAACTCGTCGACTACATCAGACGCTGAACCCGCCGTACGGCGCCGTCGGCGGGGCACCGGTCCTTCCCGGGCCGAGGCCGCTCGCCGACCGAGAACGGCCGCGCTGGGGTGTCCGGTGGATCTTGTTCGTGCGAGCCGCGTCCAGAGTGCGCCTCGCAAGGTCTGGACGCCGCGAAGCCGGACGGAGATCCACCCGGGCACCCCCAGCCGGCCCGGGGCGGGCACGATGAACGGTGTGAGCGTTCAGCCCTTGACCCTGCATTCGATGGACGGCGTCCGGATCGACGCCGGTCACCTGCCCGGCTCGGACGGCCTGTGCCTGGTCCTCGCGCACGGGTTCACCGGCGCGTGGCGGCAGCCGACCACGCGCCGGATCGCCGCCGTGCTCAACAAGGCCGGCGGCGTGATCGCGATCGACTTTCGCGGCCACGGGAGGTCAGGCGGCCGGTCCACGGTCGGCGACCGGGAGATCCTCGACGTCGACGCCGCGGTCCGCCATGCCCGTCACCTCGGATACGAGCGCGTCGGGCTCGTCGGCTTCTCGATGGGCGGGGCCGTCGTGGTCCGCCACGCGGCCCTGCACGGAGGAGTGGACGCGGTCGTCGCGGTGAGCGCCCCGGCCCGGTGGTACTACCGCGACACCAAGCCGATGCGCCGTGTCCACTGGGCCATCGAGCAGCGATCGGGCCGCCTGGCCGCCCGCGTCGTCAGGAGGACACGGATCGCCGGTGGCGCCTGGGCGAAGGTGCCGGAGGCGCCGCACGAGGTCGTGGGGCGCATCGCGCCGACGCCGCTGCTCATCGTGCACGGCGACCAAGACCCGTTCCTGCCGGTCGACCACGCCGAACAGCTGTACGGCGCGGCGCGCGACCCGCGCGAGCTGTGGATCGAACCCGGCTACGGTCACGCCGAGAGCGCCGCCACTCCGGCGCTGATCCACCGGATCGGACAATGGACCGCCTCCCGGACGATCGCTGTCGACTAGGGTGCCCCCGTGCGGGTGGTGGTGACGGGGGCGGCCGGGTTCATCGGCGGCCATGTGGCGGAGGCGATGGCCGACGCGGGCCACGAGGTGCTCGCCGTCGACGCCCTCCACCGGTCCGCCGCGCCGGACGTCGCACGGGACACCTGGGCACACCTCGCCGACCGGGCCGGCGTCGCCCTCGTCGAGACCGACCTGGCGACGGACGACCTGACCAAGCTCGCCGAGGCCGACGCGGTCGTCCATCTGGCCGGCCGGCCCGGAGTGCGCACGTCCTGGGGCGCCGGAGCAGCGGTCGCCGAGCGCGACAACGTCACCGCGACCCGGCGTCTCCTCGACGCCTGCCGAGCCGTGGCGCCCGGCCGCCGTCCGCGTGTGGTGATCGCGTCGAGCTCGTCGGTGTACGGCTCCGCCGATGCCCGCCCGCACCGTGAAGACGACCCTCCGCGTCCCGCCAGCCCGTACGCGACGACGAAGGTCGCCGTCGAACGCCTCGCCGCGCGGGCGGCGGAGGAGGGACTGCGGACCGTGATCCTGCGCTACTTCTCGGTGTACGGCCCGCGGCAGCGTCCCGACATGGCCTTCCACCGGTTCATCGAGGCGGCGCGGGACGGCAGGCCGCTGCCGGTCTTCGGCGACGGCGGTCAGTCGCGCGCCTTCACCCACGTCGCCGACGTGACCACCGCGACCCTCGCCGCGGCCACCACGGACCTCCCACCGGGAACCGTGTTCAACGTCGGGCACCCGGAGTCCGTCACCGTCCGGGACGCCATCGCCCTGCTGGCCGGACTGCTGGACGTACGGCCGCTGGTGCACGAGCACGCCCCGGCGGCCGGGGACGCGGCGCGTACGTGGGCCGACACGACGAAGGCCGGGCGCCTGCTCGGCTGGTCCGCGCGGATCGGCCTGGCCGAGGGCCTGCCCGACCAGGTCCGCTGGCACCGCGACCGTACGGAGCCCGTGGCATGACCGATGGAGCGCCGGCGGTGGCCCGCGCCGCGTACGTCCGTACGGCCTCCCGTCGAAGAGCACGGTGTGGTCCGGGTGGCGTCCTCGCGTACGGAGCCCGGGGCATGACCGATGGAGCGCCCGCGGTGGTCCGCGCCGCGTACGTTCGTACGGTGCCCCGTGGGGCGGCCGATGAAGAGCACGGTGTGGTTCGTGCGGCGTCCTCGCGTACGGAGCCCGGGGCATGACCGAGGAAGCACCCACGGGCGTCCGCGCCGCGTACTTCGCGTTCGATCGCTTCCCGTCCAGCAAGGGATCGGCCGTGCACATCGGCCACATGGCGGCCGAGCTGTTCGCCCGGTACGACGGCGGCCTGCTCGGCGTGCTCGGCGGCGGGGGCCTGCCGCGCTACCAGCGGGAGCCCGGCGGCGTCGAGATCGCCCGCTTCGGCGAGCAGATCCCGAACCTGCTCGAGCGCGCGGAGGCGTTCTCCCGGTGGGTCGCCGCGCACCTGGAGCCCCACCGGGCGACCCTGCGGATCTGCCACGTCCGCGACCCGTGGAGCGCGCTGCCCGTGGTCACCCTCCCCGACCGGGGATATCGCGTTGTCTACGAGGTCAACGGCCTGCCCTCGGTGGAGCTGGCGCACACCCGGCCGTCGGTGACGCCCGCCACGCTCGCCAAGATCGCAGATCTCGAGCGCGTCTGCCTGGATCGCGCCGACGCGGTCGTCGTGCCCTCGCGGGTCATCGCGTCGGCCCTGTCCCGCCGGGGCGTTCCGGAGAGCAAGCTCCACCTGGTGCCGAACGGCGCCGACGTACGGGACACCGCGGCGCGCCCGGACGGGGCACCCGACCGGTACCTCATCTACGTCGGGGCCCTCCAGCCGTGGCAGGGCGTCGACGTGCTGCTCCGGGCGTTCGCGCGGCTCGCGGACCTGACCGACCTGCGGCTCGTCATCTGCTCGTCCGTACCCGAGCGCCGCGCCCGGCCGCTGCGCCGCCTCGCCGAACGCCTCGGCGTCGCGGACCGCCTCGTCTGGCGGTTCACGCTCCCGCACCCGGAGGTCGCCGCCTGGCTGGCCGGCGCGGCCGTCTCCGCCGCCCCGCTCACCGGCTGCGCGCGCAACCTCGACCAGGGCTGCGCGCCGCTGAAGATCCTTGAGTCGATGGCCGCCGGCGTCCCCGTGGTCGCCTCCGACCTGCCCGCCGTACGCGAGCTGATGACCGACGGCGAACACGGCCGGCTGGTCGCCGCCGACCGCCCCGCCGAGCTGGCCCGCGCGCTCCGCGTCCTGCTGGAGTACCCGGACGCCGCGCGCGCCATGGGCGACCGCGGCCGGCAGCGCGTCCTCGCCGACCTCACCTGGTCCGCCGCCCGAGCCCGCCTGGCCGACGTGTACGGCCTCGTGGCCGGTTCAGGGGCAGAGCCGGGTCGGTCGTAGCCGAGTCGATTGCCGCCGCAGGATGATCCTCCGCAGGATCACCCTGCGGCGTTTCGTGACCGTGCGAAGCCGGACGCTCTGGCCCGCACCGTTTCGTGACCGCCCAAAGGCGCTATGGCGGTGGATGTCCGGTTGATAGGGTCCGGGCCATGTTCTGGCGGAAGACTCGGGCGGCGATCGAGCGGTTCCACCCGGTCCACCAGGGGCTCATCTGGCAGCGCACCGCGTCCGTCACGCTTCCGCCGGCCGAGTGGAACGCCGTGGTGGCCAGCCTCGCCCAGCATGAGGGCACCGTGAAGCGGCGCAAGTGGCGCCTGCCGGACCGGACGGTGACCGTGCTGGTGCCACTGATCCGGGTGTTGTGCGAGGACGTCGCGCCGGACGGCGTCGTCGGCGTCACCGCCGACCTTCGCGGGCCCAAGGTGCCCGGCAAGGCCGGGCCGAGCCGGGAGCTGCCGGTCCGGCGGCCCATCCGGAAGATCACCGAGTGGTTCGCGCTCGACCCGTGGCTCGCGGTGCGGGCGGTGCTGCGCGACGGGAGCGTCCTCGAGCTGACCGTCACCGACCGGGTCCGCTACCGCAAGGTTCACAAGGTCAACCCGCGTGGGAAGCACAAGACGAAGACCAAGACCAAGACGGTGCAGCGGGTCACCGCGAGGCGGACGCTCCCGCCCGGCACGGACGTACGGCAGCCGGACACCCCGCCGCCGCCCTGGATCGCCGTGCGCGTCAAGTCCGGCAAGCGGACGGTGATCGGCTCGACGATGAAGCTCGCCCCCGCGCCCGCCGAGGTGGACATGGTCCAGTGGATCCTGGCGGTGGCGACCGAACCGTTCCGGTGGACGCCGCCGGCGACGTCGGTGAGGAGAACGGCGTGAACCCCTGTGCCGTGACGACCGGCTTCTTCCTGCTCGGCCGGTGCGGGCGGCCGTCGGTCACCGTCTGCCGCTGCGGCCGGCCGGTGTGCGCCGAACACGTCGACCCGCAGGGGCTGTGCCCCGAGTGCGCCGCCGCGCAGGCCTACGCGGACCCCTTCCACCCGGGATGGGCGCGCGGCTACCGCCGCCGCTACTACGAGCAGAGCTCCGGGCAGTACAGCGACCCGCTCTGGTACTCCCAGTTCGACTCCTACGACCGCGACCAGTTCGACACGGACGACGGCTTCGACGTCGGCGGGGACACCGGTGACGACGGCGGGTTCGACGTCGGCGGCGACGACGGGAACGACTGGGTCGACAGCTGATGCGCGTCCTGTGGATCACCGAGCACTACCCGCCGAGCCGCGGCGGCATGGCCGAGTCCTGCGACCGCATCGTGCGGGGACTGCGCCGGGCGGGCGTGGAGATCGACGTGGCGCACCTGACGCGCCGGTCGCGGCCGTGGCGGGTGGATCGTGAGGCCGGCGGCCGGCTGCTGGTCGTTCCGCTTGAGGACAATCCCGAGCACGCGCTGCGCCGCCTGTGGACCGAGCTGGTCGGCGAGGAGTACACCCACGTCGTCGCGTTCGGCGGCACGTACGCCGTGCTCGGCGCGCCGGTCCTGGCGGCCTGGCTCGGCGCGCCGCTGGTCACGTTGCTGCGCGGCAACGACTTCGACACCGGCGTCTTCTCGCTGCGCCGCCGGGAGGCGCTGCTGACGGCGCTGCGCGGCTCCGCCCGGGTCTGCGTGGTCGCCCGCTCCCACGCTCCGCTGGTGTCCGCGCTCGTCCCGGAGGCCGCCGTGACCTGGGTGGCCAACAGCGTCGACATGGCGAACTGGGAGGTCCTGCCCTCCGAGCGCGCCCGCGCGAGGGAGTGGCGGGCGACCCACGTCGAGCCCGGCCGCCGCGTGATCGGGCTGATCGGGCAGCTGAAGAACAAGAAGGGCGTGGGGTTCCTGCTCGACGCGCTGCTCGCCTCCGGCCACACGCCGGCGTTCCACCTGCTCCTCGTCGGTGAGCTCGAGGATGGGGTGGAGGCCCGCCTGGACGCCGTGGCCCACACGCGGATGGGGTTCATAGACCGGTACGACCTGCCGGGCGTCTACGCGGCCTGTGACCTGGTCGCGCTCCCGTCCTTCTACGACGGGCTGCCGAACGTCGCCCTGGAGGCGGCGGCGCTCGGCGTGCCGTTGCTGGCCTCGGACGCCGGCGGCCTGGCCGACCTCGCGGACGAGGAGATCGGCTTCACCTTCCGGGCGGGTGACGTCCACGGCTGCCGCGCGGCCGTGGACCGCGCGGCCCGCGCCACGGACGAGCGGCTGGCCAAGCTGGGGGCGGCCGCGGGTGAACGCGTCCACCGAGACTTCACCCCCGAGGCCGAGACGTCCGGATACCTGGCCGTCCTGACCGAGACCGTACGGCCCCGGGCCTGAATCCGAATGCGCAGGGTGAAGCGCCCCAGGCTCTGGCCCGCGCAGGGGGCGAAGGTCCCCGCGTGGCGGTCCGGGCGGCCGCCGGAGCCGCGGGCCGTCTTCGCGGCCGCGCCGGTGGTCCGGCGTTGATCGTCTGCTACGCGCACGGTGGCGGGCTGGGGCATCTCACCCGGATCCGGGCGTACCTTCACACCCGCGGGCTGACGGGGGAACCGGTGACGATCCTGACCGGCTCCCCGTTCGCCGGTGATCCGCGGGTCCTGTCCGGGCAGCGGATCCGGTCCGCGCCCGCCGGCCTGGGCCGGGACGACCTCACGCGGTGGGTGCGCGCGACCCTCGCCGAGCTGCGCCTGCGTGAGCTGGTCGTGGACGCCTTTCCGGCCGGGCTGTCCGGCGAGCTGAGCGCCGCCGCCGTTCCGCCCGGTACCCGCGTCGTCCACCTCGCCCGCCTGCTGCGCTGGGACGCCTACCGGCCGCTGCTGCCGCCGGAACCGCTGGAGTTCGCCCAGACCTGGCTGGTGGAGCCGGTCGGAGGCGCCCACCGCGCGTACCTCGACGCGGTGTCGTCCGCGGTCGCGCCCCTGGCGCTGGCCGATCCGCCGGAGCCGCGCCCCGCCGTCCCCGTCGAGCCGGGCGGCTGGCTGATCGTCCACTCCGGTCCCGCGGCCGAGCTGACGCAGCTCGTCGCGTACGCGCAGGACATCGCGGCGATCGAGGGCGCGCGGCCGTACCTCACGCTCGTGTCGCCGAGCCGCCCGGACGCCTTGCCGCCGGAGGTCGCGCACCGCGACGTCTACCCGGCCTGGCCGCTGTTCGCCGAGGCCGACCGGATCATCACCGCAGCGGGCTGCAACGCGGTACGCCAGCTCGCCACCTGGCGCGAACGGCACCGCATGCTGCCGTTCCCGCGCCGTTTCGACGATCAGTACGCCCGCGCCGCCCGCGCCCGCGCCGCGACCCCGTAACGGCGCTGCAGCCGCCAGTACGCCTGCCCGCGCCCGCGCTGCGACCCCGTAGCGGCGGCAAGTTCGCCCGCGCTGCCTGCGTCCGCGACGCGACCCCTTGGCGGCGTGGTTCAGCCGCCAGTTCGCCCGCGCTCGCGCCGCCCGCATCGCCTGCGACCCCGTAGCGGCGTGGTTCAGCCGCTGAAGGCGATGTGGGAACCGGTGACGTGCAGCTCGACGCCCTTGGCGGTGACCGACAGGTTCTGGAACGTCAGGCCGAGCGGCAGCCCGTCCACCGGCACGGTGAAGTCGAGGTCCTGGTCGAGGTCGGCGAGGGAGAAGCCCTCGGCCGACAGCGGGTGGACGCGGATCTGGTTGCCGACCTTGGTGACCTGCCAGACGACCGTGCCGGATGCGATGCCGAAGTCGACGTCGCCCTTCACTCTGTCGGGACCGGCCGCGGAGAACGTCACCCCAGGTTCATCGGAGACCTTGGCCAGCTCGCCGAACGCGATGGTCGCGGTGCCGTCCACCCGGCCGAGGGTGCCCTTGCGGAACCCCGAGTCGATGCGCACGTCGCGTACGTCGCCGTCGATGCGGCTGATGGAGATCGGCCCCTCGCGTACGTCGCGCGCGGTCATGTGGGCGTGCGGGAAGTGGCGGTCCAGGACCTGGGTCACGAAGGGGAAGCCGTGGATCGTCACGTCGGGACGGGTACCGAAGCCCTCCTTCTGGATCTCATCGGCGATGCGGCTCTCGGCGTACGCGGCCGCGAACCGGTCCAGGACGACGAGGAGACCGAGCAGCACTAGAACGATCACCAGAGCGACGATCCACGGCCGCCGTCGGCGCCGCCTCGGCGGGCGGAGATCCGGGCGGGTCCAATCGCTCTCGGGCGCGCTCATTTGAACGTGGTACGGGTCGCCATGACGCTCAGCAAATTTCACCGACAGGGAACCGTCAATGCTTTCACGGCAAACTCGTGACGGAAAGATGGGCGTTTCATGGCATCCGATCTACACTGCGGAGATATGACGGCCGAGGGCTTTGTCTCGTCGATGGCCCCGCCGGCTCTCGTCGTGCGGACGAAGGAGGCCGTTCGCAGGCTGCAGCCCGGGGGTTCGTACGCCGTCGGCCGGGATCCGGCGGCCGACGTCCCGATCGACGACCAGCGCGTCTCCTGGCGGCACGCCGTTCTGCGCACGGACGACAACGGCTGGCTCCTGGAGGATCTGGACAGCACGAACGGCACATTCGCCGGGAAGCGGCGCATCCGGCGCGCCGGCATCGAGGGGGAGATCGTCTTCCGGCTCGGCAACGCCGACAGCGGCCCGCAGGTGGCCTGCTCGGTCCCGCCGGTACTCGACTCGCGCATCGGCGTCGACCGCGAGCCGACCTCCGTCATTCACGTCCCGTCCCGCCCGCTGCGGATCGGGCGTGCTCCGGACAATGACGTCGTGCTTTCCGATTTGATCGTTTCCCGGCATCACGCAGAGCTACGTAAAAGGGCCGACGGGCGACATGAGATCGTCGATCTCGGCGGTCATAATGGCACGTTCGTCAACGGGAAAAGGATCACCTCGGCGGCGCTCACCGAAAGTGACATCGTCGGGATCGGGCGCGCCACTTTCCGGCTCGTCGGCGACGAACTTCGGGAGTTCATCGACACCGGCGACGTCTCCCTCGTCGCGCAGGACCTCACCGTACGGACCTCGAAGGGCAAGGTCCTGCTCGACAACGTCAGCTTCCCCATCCCCGAGCGGTGCCTGGTCGGGGTGATCGGCCCGAGCGGCGCGGGCAAGTCGACCCTGCTGGGCGCCGTGACCGGGACCAGGCCGGCGACCGAGGGCGGCGTACGGTACGACAACCGGGACCTGTACCGGCACTACGCGGAGCTGCGGCACCGGATCGGACTCGTGCCGCAGGAGGACATCCTGCACACCCAGCTGCCCACCCGCCGGGCGCTGCGGTACGCCGCGGAGCTGCGGTTCCCCGGGGACACGGTCGCGGCCGAACGCGACCGGAGGGTCGACGAGGTGATCGAGGAGCTCGGGCTGACGCCGCACGCGCAGACCCGGATCGACGCCCTGTCCGGCGGCCAGCGCAAGCGGGTCAGCGTCGCGCTCGAACTCCTGACCAAGCCGTCGCTGCTGTTCCTGGACGAACCCACCTCCGGCCTGGACCCGGGGCTGGACAAGTCCGTCATGGAGATGATGCGCGACCTCGCCCACGACGGCCGCACGATCGTCGTCGTCACGCACAGCGTCGCCAATCTGGACACCTGCGACCGCCTGCTCGTCCTCGTCCCCGGCGGCCGGGTCGCCTTCTACGGCCCGCCCGAGGAGGGGCTGCGCTTCTTCGGTAAGGCGAGCTGGGCGGAGGTGTTCCAGGCGTTCGACAAGGAGCCGGACCGTGACTGGGCCGCCGAGTTCCGGATGGCGCCGCTCTACACCCGCTACGTCCTGTCGGGGCTGGACGGCGACGCCGAGACGCCCGGCGCGGAGCGGGCCACCTCGGCGGCCCCGCCACCCCGGCGGCAGGGCCGGTTCGCGCAGCTCGGCACGCTCTGCCGCCGGTACCTCGCGGTGATCGGCTCCGATCGCAGCTACCTGGCCGTGCTGGCGGTGCTGCCGCTGGTCGTCGGGCTGCTCATCCGGGCGATGCCGGCCCCGCACGGGCTGACCGGACTGGGGGAGAACGACGACGCGGCGTCGGTGCTGCTGACCCTCGTGATCGGCGCCTGCTTCGTCGGCGCCGCCAACTCCGTGCGCGAGCTCGTCAAGGAACGCCCGATTTACCGGCGGGAGCGCGCGGCAGGGCTGTCCGCCGGGATCTACCTGCTGTCCAAGATCCTCATCCTGGGGCTGATCACCGGGGTGCAGGCGGTGCTGCTCGTCCTCATCGGGCTGGCGTTCCGGCCGATGCCGGCGCACGGGGCGTTCACCTCGCCGTACCCGGAGCTGATCCTGGCCATGGCCGGGCTGGCGATCGTGTCCATGGCGATGGGCCTCCTGGTGTCGGCGGCGGTCAGTACGTCGGAGAAAACCATGCCGCTGTTGGTGCTGCTCTCCCTGGCCCAGGTGATCCTCTGCGGGGCCCTCATGCCGTTGGAGGGCAAGGCCGGCCTGGAGCAGGTCGCCTGGGTGACGCCGTCGCGCTGGGGCCTGGGGGCGGCCGCCTCGACCGTCGACCTCGGGCGCCTGCCGCACAAGCCGATCCACGACCGGCTCTGGCACCCCGACGCGACGACCTGGGCCACCGACATGGGAGTGCTGGCCGGCCTCGGGCTGGTGTTCGTCATCGTCGCCTGGTGGCGCCTCGAACGGCTCCGCCCGGGCCGCCGGACGCGCCTCTAGCTCTGAACCCTCACGGCAGAGACTGAGGTCATGACCCGCCCGGCCCGTTCAGAAGGTCTTGGATGTTGAAACCCCCAGCGGGGTCCGCGGCGATGTCCGAATTCTCGGCGGGGGGCTCGGTCGACGGGTACTCGTCGAGCAGGGACCGGTATTCGTCGATCAGGGACCGGAGGGTCTGCACACAGCCGGCCTCCGCCTCGCGGTACAGCTTCACCGCGTCTCTCGCAGAGGAAATGGCCTCTTGGCGTTCTTCTTCCCACTCACGCGCTTCCCGGCCGAAGCGCCGAGCGGCGGCCATGTTCGAAGGGTCCGAGAGCTGCTCGGCGAAGGAATCGGCTGCGGACTCGTCGAAGCCACGCCGGTCATCGCCGTCCGGCGGCAAGGGAACGGCCAGCAGAAAGCCGAAACCTTGAACAGCCGCCGCATGCTGCTTTCTCGCGTGATCCGCCCAGTTTCTCGCGTTGACCACCTGAGCATTGGCCAGCCCCGTGTGCTGCGCGAATTCGGCGATCACATCCCCGCATGCGCGATAGATGTCGGCGTGCCGGACCGCCCGGGCACTCATCTCCACGAAGATCTCGTGGAGCCTCGCGCCGTTGTCGTCCGTCGCGTACACGCCTCGGCTCGTGACCAGCAGCGCCCTGATGCGAGCGTCGTACTCCGTGACCCGATCCGCCGAAAAGTGCAGGGCCGTGGCGAGAGAACGAGCCGCGACCTGGTTCACCGGCAGGGGATTCTCTTCCAGATCCAGCGCATCCCAGGGGAGGACGAGCGGGGGCAGCCCCGAGGCGCCCCATCCCGAGGCGAAGGCATCCTCGGAGTCCGGAGCGGGCATCGGCTCCGCGGCCTGCCTCGGACCACCGCCGAAAGACTGGCGCACCGTGGACAGCAGGTTCGTGGCACGGCGCAGTGACTCACGCACGCTGTCCTGCGACGCGGACAGGATCGAGATGACGTCCGCCAAGAGCGCCTTGATCGGCGGTGCCTTGAGTTCGACCAGATCCCTGCGGAACATCGTCCCGATGGCCGCTTTGTTCCAGTCGTTCTCGAGTCCGGTGAACGACACCGAGATATTGCCGAGCGCGCGATGAATCAGCTCGTTGCTCGGGTTGCTGCGGACCATCATCAAGTAGATCTGCGCCGCCTCGAGAACGCGGTTGCGAAGGCAGAGGAGGTGCGCGAGGCCGAGAAGGAGGTCCTCATGATGCGGATCGAGCGCGAGCCCGGTCCGGAACGCGCGTTCGGCCGCGTCCCATCGCTCGCGATCCGCTTCCACCTCGCCGAGCGGAAGGAGACCTTTCGCGACCTCGGCGACCGCGAGATGGGCGAGCGGATCCTGCGGATCGGCCTTGACGGCCATCGCGGAGGCTTGCTGAGCCCCCTCGCGGTCGAAGACCTCCAACCGGCACTTGGCCAGGATGTACAGGATCTGCACCGACTCCGGCATCAGCCTCGCGGCTTCCGTCGCCGCCCGCAGCGCGGCCCCTCGCCGGCCGAGGCTGAAAAGAATGCATGCGAGCAGGTAGTACGCGTACGCGCTGCCCGGATCAATGCGGAGAGCGGAGACCACCGTGTCATGGGCCTCTTCCATCCGGTCCAATCCGAGCAGGCATTGAGCGGCCACGCAATGCGCCTCGGCGGACGTGTCGTCAGAGACGATCGCCGGCCCCAGGGCATCGAGCGCGTCCTGCCAGCGCCCCATGGAGAGGAAATTCCGGGCGGCCGCCAGGGCATTTTCACTGTCGTTCATGGTGAACACAACCGTTCGGAACGGACAAGGGAGATCGGTGGAATGTCGGAACCCGGCCGTGGGCGGCGGCTAGCGGCCTCGCCCCCGGGCGCCGATGTCACAGCATCCGCTGCCGCTTGAGGTAGGCGAGCAGGTCGTCGTAGGCGCCACCCTCGTTCGCGAACATGGCGACGCCCTTCGCCGCGTCGAACCACGGGCCGGTCGAGGGCCGCACCTGCCTCAGGGCCGTCTCGAAGTCGGCCATGCCGATCATGCGGACGGTACCGCTGCGCGACGACGCGATGAGCGCCTGCTCGGCCGCGGTGTCGCACAGATGCTCGAGATCCGCGCCGGAGAATCCGTCCGTACGGTCGGCGAGGACGGCCAGGTCGATGTTCTCCACCGGACGGTTCCTCAGGTGGAACTCCAGGACCGCGCGCCGCGCGGCCAGGTCCGGTGGAAGCACGAGAATCGTACGGTCGAACCTGCCCGGCCTGCGCAGAGCCGTGTCGACGTCCCACGGCTGGTTGGTCGCCCCGAGGATGAACAGGCCGTCGTTGTCGGCCGCCACACCGTCCATCTCCTCCAGCAACTGGTTCACGACGGTGCGCATCCCACTGCTGCGAGACTGACTGCGCTTCTGGCCGAGCGCGTCCACCTCGTCCAGGAACAGTACGCAGGGAGCCTGCCTGCGGGCCTGGGCGAACAGTTCGCGCAGGTTCCGCTCGGACTGTCCGATGTACATGTCGAGGACGTCGGAGATGCCGACCGCGATGAACGAGGCGCCGAGTTCCCCGGCGACCGCCCGGGCGAGGAACGTCTTGCCGCATCCGGGTGGCCCGTACAGCAGCAGGCCACCGCGCAGGCTCTTGCCGTACAGCGCGCGTAGCTCGGGGTTGCGCATCGGGGCCAGGAACGCGACCTCGAGCCGTTCCTTGACGTCCTCCATACCGCCGATGTCGGCCAGTCGCAGTGCCGGGGCCTCGGTCTCGTAGGCATCCGGGGCGGCGGCTTCGTCGGCGAAGCGGGGCCCGACCAGGCCGGCCACCTCCTTCTCCGCCGCGGTCCAGTCGAAGCGCTCTCCCTGTGATGCGGCCGACGGCGCTCCGGTGCCGGGCGTCCGCGGATCGGACGCCGTGGGCCTCGGCTCCGTGTCGCCGGACGCGGCGACGTCGGAGGGCCTGCTCCCGAGGGCGGTGACCATGAAGTCTCTGGCCTGGTCGCAGGCCGGGTCGTGGCGCAGCGCCTCGGCGGCCTCGCTCATCGCACCGGGAAGGTCGCCGGCGTCGAGGAGAACCTGCGCGAGATGCAGCCTGAGGGTGACGTCCTCAGGCCGCACGTCCAGAGCGGCGCGCAGGCTGGCCACCAACCGGTCGTGAGCGTCCATGGAGAAATACCGTCCCGTGCGGAGTCGTGGATCAATGCCGACCGGGCCGACGGCACCCGGGGCACGGCACATTACCTTGATCGTCGCGCGGCCTACGCGTAATTGGCCTGACGCACGGCGAGCAGCCAGGACTCGACGGTGTCCTCGTCGGGACGGTCCGGGAGCGGCGTGCGGATCCGGTCGAAGTCGGCCTCGGTCTCGGCGAGCAGCCGCCGGGCGGCCTCCACGTCGCCGCCGGCCACGCCGTCCCCGAAGTCGCGGTACCAGCCCGGGTCGTCGAGGCGGATCCGCAGGTTGCCGGTGGCGTACAGCTCGCGGCCCTGGTGGACCAGCCGCGCCAGGTGCCGGGCGTGTTTTGCCGTCCGCTTGCGGGTATCGGCGGAGAACGAGCCGTCACCCCGGTTCTCCAGTTTGCGGAACTGCTGGGTGGCGTAGCCGAGATAGGCGTCCCGGACCCGCTTGGCGGACAGGAAGGCCGAACGGATGCCGATCAGCTCGTCACCGAACGGGGTACGCGTCTCGTACAGGTCGTCGGGCAGCCAGACCAGCTCCATCGCGGTCGGGTTGCCGCCCAGGGCGAGGCTGCACCACTTCCGGGCCTCGTGCAGCGTCCGGTCGGGGGAGGTGGACACGATCGACTCGCGCGGGGTCCGCAGTCCGAGCAGGGACCGGGTGGGGGCGGCGAAGACACCGAGCCGGTCGACGTCGGAGTCGGGCGTGGCCAGGCCGTACGCGGTGGAGCCGACGATGCCGGCGAGGAGGATCTCGGTCATGGGCGGTCCCGGGGGCGGTAGATCATCCGGCTGGCAGAACCATAGCCACGAGGCGCTCGATCCGCTTCTCATTTATCATTCGTTATGGAACGTTGTCCCGCTGTACAGAACGAGGGGCGGTCGGATGGATCGGGTGGAGATCGAACGGGCGATCGGGGCGGCGCGGGTGCTGCCGGTGCTCAGGACGCCGGACGCCGCGGGCGCCGTCAAGGCGGCCGAGACACTGCTCGACGCCGGCCTGGACGTCATCGAGCTGACCGCGACCACTCCCGGCTGGGTCGACGCCCTGGCCGGCCTGCGCCGCTCCCACCCGGCGGCGGTCCTCGGAGCCGGCACGGTCACCACCGCCGAGGACGCCCGCCGCGCGCTCGACGCGGGCGCCGACTTCCTCGTCAGCCCCTACCCGGCCGAGGCCGTCCGCGCGGTCACCGGCGAGGTGCCCTTCCTCGAAGGCGGGTTCACCCCCGCCGAGGTCGCGGCTGCCGCCGGACGCGGCATCGCCAAGCTCTTCCCCGCGCACGTGGGCGGCCCGGCCTATCTGCGCTCCGTCCTGGCCGTGCTGCCCGGCGCGCGCATCGTGCCCACCGGCGGCATCGCGCTGCGCGACGTCCCCGCCTACCTCGAGGCGGGCGCGTACGCCGTGGGCGTCGGATCCGACCTGGTGAAGGCGCCCGATCCGGCCAAGGCCGTACGCGAGCTGATCGAGGTGGCCGAATGACCGGCGACGTGCCCGACGTCGTCATCATCGGGGAGCCGCTGGTCGAGTTCTCGGCCGCCGACCCGCTGACCCACGCGGAGACCTTCCGCCTGTCCTTCTCCGGCGACGCGCTCAACGCGGCGGTCGCCGCGTCGGCCGCCGGAGCCCACGTCGCCCTCGTCACCCGGACCGGCGAGGACGAGTTCGGCGACCGCCTCGTCGAATTCGCCGCCCGCCACGGCATCGACACCCGCTGGATGTGGCGGGGACCGGGGCACTCGGGCGCGTACGTCGTCGGAGCGGACCCGCTCGGCACCCGCGCCTTCGCCTACCTGCGCTCCGGTAGCGCCGCCTCCCGGCTCGGCCCCTCCGACGTGGACCGCGCGCCTGTCGCGGAGGCGAGGGCGGTGCTGCTCAGCGGCATCACGGCCGCGCTGTCGGACTCCTGCGCCGCCGCCGTCGTGCACGCGGCGGAGAAGGCCGGCGGCAAGGTCGTCTACGACCCCAACTTCCGGAGCCGGCTGACCACGCCCGCCGACGCGCGCGAAATCCTGGTGAAGGTCGCGCCCAGGGCCGCGCTGGTCCTGCCGTCCTGCCCCACCGACACCTCGGCGCTACTGGACACCACCGATCCCGAGGAGGCCGCCGAGGCCTGCCTCGACCTGGGCGCGGCGGCCGTCGCGGTCACCTGCGGCGCCGACGGGGTCCATCTCGCGAGCCGGGGAGAGCGGCGGCACCTGCCGGCCTTCCCCGCCACGGAGATCGTCGACGCGACCGGTGCGGGGGACGCCTTCGGCGGCGCACTCACCGCACGCCTCGCGCGCGGCGCGTCGATCGTGGACGCCGTCCGCGGCGGCGCGGCGGCGGCGTCGATCTGCCTCGGTGGCCAGGGCGGCACCGGCCGGATCGCCACGGCCGCCGAGATCGAACGGCTCCTCGCCCAAGGCTGAGCGCGGGTAGCGATCCGGGTCAGGCGGGCGCGGGTGCGGGTACGCGGTCGGGCGGCGCGCCCATCGCGAGCGAGACGTCCCGCGCGGCGGTCACCACCTCGGCCATGAGGGTGTCGTTGCCCAGGTCGACCTCGAACGCGAGCCCGGAGATGGAGATCCCGCCCATCACCACGCCCGTGTGGTCGAAGACCGGCGCGCCCACACAGCGGATGCCGCGCTCGTTCTCCTCGTCGTCGACCGCGTAGCCGCACCGGCGGACCTCGCGCAGGTGGGCGATCAGCGCGTCGACGTCAGCGATCGTGTGCTGGGTGCGCGGTGCCAGGCCGGTCCGTGCGGTGATCGCGGCGACCTCCTGATCGGACAGCCGGGCGAGGATCGCCTTGCCGATCGAGGTGGAGTGCAGCGGCAGGCTCATGCCGACCCGGGAGCCCATCTGGTACGGCCGCAGGCCTTCGAGCTTGCGCACGTAGACGGCCTCGTCACCGCTGCGGATCGCGAAGTGCACGGTGAAGCCCGTACGGTCGCGCAGCGTCTGGAGCGCCGAGTCGGCGTGCTGCGCCGGGTCGAACCGGCTCATCACCTTGCCCGCCAGCGTCAGGATCCGCGGGCCGGGGAGGTATCCGCCGTTGCCGTCGGTGCGGGCGAACCCCCACCCGACCAGGGACTGGAGGATGCGGTGCACCGTCGACTTCGGAAGCCCGGTGCCGGCCGCGATGTCGGTCACGCGGCTGTGCTCGGCCAGTGCCTCCAGCACCGTGAGCGCCTTGTCGATCGAACCGCCACCGGTCTGCGTCGCCACATCGCGAGAATATCCGCAGGACCACCCCGACAGGGCTAAGGACGCGTCCGATGGATCTTTGCCCGGCCGCCCGGCGTCGCCACGAACAAGATCCACCGGACACGCCCAGCAGCGCCGCGCCGTCGACCCGGCTCCGTCAGCTCCGGGGTACGGCGGCGACGGCCTCGACCTCGACCGTCAGGTCCGGCCGGGCGAGCCCGGCGACGACCATGAGGGAGTGGGCGGGCCAGTCGCCGTCGGGATACCAGTCCGCGAAGACCTCTTCCCGCGCGGTCCGGCTGCCGGGCAGGTGCTCGGTGCCGGACACGAACGTCAGCAGCTTCACCAGGTTCGCGGGCCCGGCCCCGAGCGCGTCGAGGAGCCGGCCGATATTGGCGAACGCCTGCCGCGTCTGGGCTTCGGCGTCCGGGCCGGCGAGGGTGCCGTCCTCCAACAGGCCGAGCTGGCCGGAGAGGAACACCAGCTCATGGTCGGCCGGTACGGCCGCCAGGTGGCTGTACTGCCCGACGGGCCGCGCGACACCGGCAGGGTTCCAGCGACGGATCATCGATTCGCACTCCTGTTCGTTGGGAGGACGGCGGCCCCACGGCCACGCCCCTTCGGCCGCGGCCACAACCGAACTCTAGGGCGCGTCCGGTGGATCTTGTTCGTAGCGCGCTCTGGGCGCCGCGCTCCCAGAGCCCTTGCGGCCCGTCAGTCGGCCTCGGCGGAGCCCGTTAGCCGGAGGCGCCGCTGCGCGCGCTGGTAGAAGGTCGTCTGCCCGAGCCGTATGACGCTGGCGGCGGCGGGCAGCGCCGCGAGGTCGAGGATGTCGCCGGGGTGCACGTTGCCGATGAGCCGGCCGTCGGCCTCGACGGCGACGTCGCCGCTGGTCGGCAGGACCCGCAGCGCGAGCTTCTCGTGCGGGGACAGGAACAGCGCGCGGTTGAACGCCGAGTGCGGGGCGACCGGCGTGACGAGCAGCCCTTCGGCGCTGGGCGAGATGATGGGCCCGCCGGCGGAGAAGCTGTACGCCGTGGATCCGGTGGGCGTCGCGACGACGACGGCGTCGGCGGCGTACCGGACGAACGGGTTCCCTTCGACGCACACCTCGACGACGATCAGGCCGTGGCCGGGCACGCGGGCCAGGGCGACGTCGTTGAAGGCGACCGAGTCCACGCCGCCCGTGGTCGCCCGGAGCCCGCTGCGCGTCTCGATGGTGAAGCGGTGCTCGTCGATGGCGCAGAGCGCCGCGTCCAGCTCCGGAACATCGATCTCGGCCAGGAAGCCGAGGCGGCCGAGGTTGACGCCGAGGACGGGGGTCTGCCGACGGCAGGTGAGCCGCATGGCCCGCAGCATGGTGCCGTCCCCGCCCAGGCTGACGATCAGGTCGGCGTGCTCGGCGAGGTCGTCGGGCTCCACGGCGGTGACATCACCGTCGATGCGGGCGACCTCGCCCGGAACGCCGAGGACCTGGGCGTTCCGGGCACGCGCCCATCCGGTGATCCGGTCGATCACGCCCTTACAGTCGCGTTCGGGGTGAAGGACGATGCCGACCGTCGAGATCAAGCCCATACGTCATTCTCTCAATATCGGCGGCCGCCCGCTCCCCGTCCTGGGCCGGGCGGCTCAGGAGGAGGGCGTGGCCGCCGGTTGTTCGTGGATGTTCAGCGGCTGGTACGGATGGTAAGGGCTGGTCGCCGACAGGTCGTTGCGGAGCACCAGGTGATCCGTGCCGTACATGCGGCGCTGCTGGTAGACCCAGTAGGCCGTGTGCGCGGCGTTCGCCCACTTCTCGAAGATCGCTACCTGCCGGGTGCTCGCGAAGCCGGTGGCATTGATGATCAGATCACCGGGCCGCAGCTTCGACGGGGGGATCTGCCGGGTGTAGCCGCCCCAGGCGAGGTCGGCCGAGTTGGGACCCGGCGCGGGGAGGCCGAGCGCCATGGAGGCGTACCCCGAGCCGTCCGTGCGGTAGCCGTCATGGCTCTTCGACTGGTCGTACGGGACGCGCTGCTCGCTCTGGGGATGCCACGTCAAAGCGCGCGCGAGGATCTGGGACCGGGTGATCCATTGCGCGTAGGTGGGCGCCGGATGCGGTCGCCGAGCCGGTTCCGGCCGGAGCGACAGGCCGGTGGCCAGGCCGATCGCGCCCGTAGCGAGACAGCAGCCGAGCGCGGTGCCGATATGGAGCACCCGCTGCCTCGCTCCGCCGGTCCGCCGAGCAGCCGCGCCGGGACGCTCCGGCACGGTGTCATCGCGTGCCACCTCCTCCGCGGTGTCCTCACGCGCCGCCCGTTCCAACGAGCTGTCCGCACTGGCCACACGCGCGGTGTCATCGCGCGCCGTGCCCACGGTGTCCTCATGGGCCGCCCCCGTGGCGTCATCGCGCCCACCACTCGCCTCGATCGCCGACGCGGTGTCGTCGCGCGGCGCCCCTTCCGGCTTCTCCTCCGCGGGAGGCGGGGTGCCGCCGGCGGGCTCCGTGGCGGGAAGGGTCCGGCGGTCGTCGTCCGCGCGGTGCCACAGGGCTCGGAGGCGCTTCTTGTCGCCGCCGCAGAGTTCGGCCATGGTCTCGACGGCCTCATAGGGGATCCAGGTCTCTCCGCTGAGCCAGCGTCCCCAGGACGAGCGGCTCGCGTAGGTCTTCCCCTCCAGCGCGCGGAGGTCGTACCCGGAGCGGTCCTTCAGAGCGCGCAGCTCCTCCAGCAGGGTCCGGGTGGTCTGGGGGAGGTTCTCGGGCAACGGGCGCAGCTGCCGGGTCCGGCTCACACGCGTCCGCGTCATCTGTCTTCGGTCCAATGTTCTCCCTCGGCTTGGGGTCGAAAGCCGATTGTGCCTATGACGGGGAGCGGCACTATACGGTTCACCGTTATCGAAGCATCCGGACGCCGACCGTAGTCGCCACGATCGAAGCGGGCGTGAGGGAGGTTCGCGTCCGTCGGGAGCCGGGATCCATTGTCCCACTGTCTCGGGCATGTCCCAAAAAGTGGATGTCTCAGCTGTTCAGAGCCTCGGGGATTCCTGCTCTGTCCCTTAATGGCCGATACCGATGGTGGAGCGGCGACTTCTCTCCCTAGCGTGGCCGCTGGCCGATCGCCGCGGGGCTCATGCGACGCTCGCGGAACGGCCGAAGACCCCCATCAGTGTTCACGTAAGGAGCTTCATGACCGCGTCTCGTACGCTCCGAGTCGGGATCGGCGCCGCCGCGCTGGGCGCCGTCGCGCTGGGCACCGCCGCCGCGCTCGGCCTGTCCGCCGGCGCCACCCCGGCCCCCGCCGCCCCGGCGGCCCTCCACGCCGCCGCCCGCCCGGCCGCGCAGGACGTCTCGGCCGCCGCCGCCCCCATCAGCCGACGCACGGTGATCCTGCGGGCCGGAACCTGGCACCCGGGCAAGAAGAACCGGGTCCCGTACAGCCAGAAGAAGTACCACGGCGGTTACCGCACGGACTGCTCCGGGTACGCGTCGATGGCGCTCGGCCTGTCCAAGCCGGGGCCCAACACCGTCGCGCTGGCGACGAAGACCTACTCGACGCCCATCAGGATGTCCGCGCTGCTGAGGGGCGACCTGGTCATCGACGCGTCGGGCAACAACCGCACCCGCCACGTCGTGATCTTCTACAAGTGGGTCAGGGACAAGAAGCACCACAACAAGATCATCGGCTATATGGCCTTTGACCAGCACGGTGGGTACGGCACCGACTACCACAAAGTCACGTACGGGCTGAGCAAGGGCAGCCAGTACCACGCGTACCGTCCGAAGAACATCCGCTGAGGCTGCGGTGAGGACAGGGCGGGGGCGCGCGGCGCCCCCGCCCTTTCTGCGATGTCAGGACTTGCGGCCGACCCCCGCGAGCAGCCAGCCCGACGGCGTGCGGTACGGCCGGTCGGGTCGCCACTCGGGGGCCAGGACCAGGCCGGGCTCGAGGAGCTCGAACCCGTCGAAGAACCCCGTGATCGCCTCCCGCCCGCGCAGCGTGAGCGACTCGCGCAGCTCCGCGAAGATGTCCTCCACCGCCTCGACGGCCTCGGGTGTCTTCCCCTCGAACGTGGCGTGCGAGATCACGAGATGGCTGCCCGGGACGACCGCGTCGCGGAACCGCCGTACGATCCGGGCCGGGTGCTCCTCGTCGTCGATGACGTGGAGCAGGAAGGTGAACAGCAGCGCGACCGGCCGGTCGAAGTCGATCATGCCGGCGACGACCGGGTCGCGGAGGATCTGTTCCGGGTGTCGGGCGTCGGCGTGGACGACGGCGGCGGACGACCCGCCGGACAGCGTCGCCTCGTAGTGCGTCACGGCGACCGGGTCGTAGTCGATGTAGACGACCCGGGCCTCGGGACCTGCCAGGTCGTGGACGTTGACGCGCTTGGGCAGGCCGCAGCCGATGTCGAGGAACTGGCGTACGCCCGCGGCGCGCAGGTGGCGGACGGCGCGCCGCGCGAAGCGGTTGTTCTCTGCCGCCAGGTTGCGTGCCTCCGGAGCCACGGACAGGATCCGATGGGCCAGGACGCGGTCCACGGCGTAGTTGTCCTTGCCGCCGAGCGCGTAGTCGTACACGCGTGCGTCGGTCGGCGTGCGGGCGTCGACGCCCCCCGGCAGCCCTGCTTGCTCCGCCACAGGCACCTCCAGCCCCCGCCAGGTGCGACTCAATCTAACCCGTGCGGTGGCCGCCGGTCTCCGCCTTCGGCCGGAAAAGAATAAGTTTGTTACCGGTAACCAGCCACAGAGCGGACGAAACTGTTTCTTAAGGGTGATCGTCGGACGAAGTGGTGCATTTTAGGCTGCCGTCGGTCGGCGGGCGGCGCAGGGCCGCTCGACGCCGCCTCGGCGTGACCGCCGGGCTCTCGCGGGTAATTCGATTGAGGGGAGACCCGCCTTCTCCCTAACCTCCTGGCAATGGAGCGGAGCGTGGAAGCACGCCAGGTCGTCCACTGGACCGAGGCGGGGGTGTCGTATTCGGTCCGCTGGCGGTCCGAGAACGGGGCGCCGCCGCCCCGGCGCGTGGTGGTCGCGGACGATGGCATGACCGCCGACGACGCCTACCACCTGGCGTGCGAGGGTGCGGCCCTCCTCTGGCGCGGTGACTTCGTGGTCGCCCGCGACCTGCTCGGCGCGATGGGACGCCGCGCGGACCGCCGCCCGCGCAGGGCCGTACGGAGACGGCGCCATCGGCCGGCGCCGTCGCCCGCCGAGGCCTTCCATCTCCACCGTCAGGCGCAGTCGCAGCGGGCCCGTGTGCTCGGCATGCTGCTCGTGCCGCTCGAACCCGACCACGCGATCCCGCTGCGGCGGGCACCCGACGTGCGACGGGCCTGCGAAGAGACGTACGGCCCCGGTGACGGGCCGTCGGTCACCTCGCTCCGCGAGATCCTCGGGCTGATCGGCGCGTACGAGTGGCGCCGGAACGGCGTGCCGATCCCGGCGCTGGGGGATCGGATCCACCCGCATTACGGGGTGTTCTCGCCGGTGCGCGGCGAGTACGTCGACCTGGTGGCGCAGGCGCCACTGCCCGCCGGCGCGCCGGCGTTCGACATCGGCACGGGCACCGGGGTGCTGGCCGCCATGCTGGCGCGGCGGGGCGTCGAGCGGGTCGTGGCGACCGACCAGGACCCGCGGGCGCTCGCGTGCGCCCGCGAGAACCTCACGCGGCTCGGCCTGGCGGACCGGGTCACGGTCGTGGAGGCCGACCTGTTCCCGCCGGGACGCGCGCCGTTGGTGGTGTGCAATCCGCCGTGGGTGCCGGCGCGGCCGAGTTCGCCGCTCGAGCGCGCGATCTACGATCCCGGAGGCCGGATGCTCCTCGGCTTCCTGAACCGCCTGGCCGGGCATCTCGAGCCGGACGGCGAAGGCTGGCTGGTGCTGTCGGACCTGGCCGAACATCTGGGGCTGCGGTCCCGCGCCGAGTTGCTCGGCGCGATCGAGGGCGCGGGACTGGAGATCATCGGCCGGTCGGACGTACGGCCGCGCCACCCCCGTGCCGCCGATCCGGCAGATCCGCTGCACGCCGCTCGCGCCGCCGAGGTGACCTCCCTCTGGCGACTGCGCGTCCGCCGACCCTGCCGATAAAGGTCCCGCATCCTCTCCGATGACGGCGAACTTGTCGAGTTTACATCCAGTAAAAATTGGGTAGATCGCTCTTTGCTTACCCAATACCTGGCGATGGCCGGCGGATGGGTAACTGCAGGTCGCAACGGCTTTTCGGCGGCCTATGTCACGCTGGTCGCAATGATCGCCTTATGTCCCGCTGATGCGCTGGCTCCTCTTTGCATTGCAACCTGGATCGATTTAGTCTGCCTGCGACGTTGACGCGCAATGCGGCTTGTCCCTAACGTCGATTAACACGTTTTTAGTCGGTTGGCCCGACATGGGTGGGACGTGGCATGCGTCGTATCGGGTCCGCCATACGCCGGTTTTACCTCGCGAAAGGGGGCCCTATGGCGCCCACGACCACCGGATCCGTCGATTCGGGACGACACCTACGGAGGGACGTCGGTTTCTGGGGACTGATGTTCGTATCGCTCGGATCGATCATCGGTTCCGGCTGGCTGCTCGGGGCGCTAACGGCGGCGACGCTCGCCGGCCCGGCCTCGCTCCTGTCCTGGATCCTCGCCGCCGTCATGCTGGCCCTCCTCGCCCTGGTGCACGCCGAGCTCGGCGCGGCCTACCCCATCGCCGGAGGCACCGCGCGTTTCCCGAGTTTCGCGTTCGGGCCGCTGGCCGGCTTCACGGCGGGCTGGATGGCCTGGGTGCAGGCGGTGGCGATCGCCCCGATCGAGGTCGAGGCGACGCTGTCCTATTGCGACCACATCAGCTGGGTGAAGAACAACATCACCCTGTTGCACACCGACGGGACGCTGACCGGCGCCGGCCTCGCGATCGCCACGGTCTTCATGCTGCTCTTCACGATCATCAATATCTTCGGCGTGAAGCTCCTGGCGGAGTCCAACTCGATCACCGTGCTCTGGAAGACCGCCATCCCGCTGCTGACCGTGGTGGTCCTCCTGCTCCTGACCTTCCACGCGTCCAACTTCACGGCGGGCGGCGGGTTCATGCCGTTCGGCGCGCACGGCATCTTCGCCGCGCTGCCGGCCGGTGTCGTCTTCGCCCTGCAGGGCTTCGAACAGGCCATCCAGATGGCCGGCGAGGCGAGAAAACCCCAGCAGGACGTCTCACGTGCGGTCATCACGGCGACGGCGATCGGCACGGTCGTCTACATCCTGCTGGAGATCGCGTTCATCGGCGCCCTTAACCCCGCCAACCTCGTGCACGGCTGGGCGAACCCCGTGGGCAAGGGCGACTTCGGCCCGTACGCCACCCTCGCGATCGGCGCCGGCGCCTCCTGGCTGGCGGTCCTGCTCTACGCCGACGCGGTGATCTCTCCGGCCGGGACGGGCCTGGTGTACACCGCGACGTCGTCTCGGCTGTCGTACGCGCTGGGCCGGGAGAGGTCGGTGCCGAGCCCGGTGGCCCAGGTCAGCAGGAAGGGCGTGCCGGTCGTCTCGATCCTCATCGCCTTCGTCGTCGGTGAGATCGCGTTCCTGCCGTTCCCGAGCTGGCAGTCCCTGGTCGGTCTCGTCACGTCCGCCACCGCGATCATGTACGCGTTCGGGCCGATCGCGCTGCGCGCCCTGCGGATGCGCGACCCGGAGCGCGTGCGGCCGTACCGTCTCCCGGCGCACCAGGTCCTGGCGCCGATCGCCTTCATCGCGGCCAACCTGATCATCTACTGGTCCAGCTTCCAGGCGGAGTGGAAGCTCGGACTCGCCATCGTGCTCGGCTTGGTGATCTTCACGGTGACCCGGGTGACGAGGCCCTCGGCGGAGCGGACGCACCTCAACTGGGCCGCCAGCATGTGGGTCTGGCCGTGGCTCATCGGCATGATCGTCATCGGTGCCCTGGGCCGCTACGGTGGCAACAAGGTGCTCCCCGAGTGGGTGGACATCCTCACCGTCGCGGCGTTCTCCCTGGCCGTCTACTTCTTCGCCGTACGGATCGCCGTGTCCAGCGAAGAGGTCAACGCCGCCGTCGCAGCCGAAGAGGCGGAGATCGCGGCCGAGCCCGAGCTCAACATCGCCTGACGCGGGCGCCCGTACGCTCGCCGGAGTCGGCGAGCGTACGGGCTGCGGTGCGTCCGGGGTCAGTCAGGAGAGCAGGCGCAGCCGGACCGTCGTCGGCAGCCCGCGCAGCTGCTCGATCACGTCGGACGTGTAGCGGGTGCCGATGTCGGTGATGACGTAGCCGATCTCCCCGCGGGTGCCCAGCAGCTGGCCCTCGATGTTCACGTCGTGGTCGGCGAGGATGCCGTTGATCGTGGCCAGCACGCCCGGGGTGTTGCGGTGCAGGTGCGTCAGGCGGTGCCCCTCTGGCGGCGCGGGCAGCGACACGGTCGGCAGGTTGACGCTCAGCGCGGTGTTGCCCGTCGCCACGAAGTCCTGCAGCTTGCCCGCGACGAACTGCCCGATGTCCTGCTGGGCCTCCTCCGTCGAGCCGCCGATGTGCGGCGTGATGATGACGTTGGGCAGCCCGCGCAGCTCCGAGACGAACTCGTCGCCGCGGCCCTTCGGCTCGTGCGGGAACACGTCGATGGCCGCGCCGGCCAGGTGCCCGGACTCGATGTGGCTCCGCAGCGCCCCGTGGTCGACGACGAACCCGCGCGAGAGGTTCAGGAAGAGGCTGCCGGGCCGCATCCGCGCGAACTCCGCCTCACCGAACAGGCCGCTGTTGCCGGGCCGGCCGTCGACGTGCAGCGTGACGACGTCGGAGACCGCGAGGAGCTCCTCCATGCTGGCGCACCGGCGGGCGTTGCCCAGTGCGAGCTTGTCGGCCGTGTCGTAGAAGAACACGCTCATGCCCAGGCTCTCGGCGAGCACTGACAGCTGGCTGCCGATGTTGCCGTAGCCGATGATGCCGAGCCGCCGGCCCCGGACCTCGTGAGCGCCTTCGGCGGACTTGTCCCAGACCCCGGCGTGCATCAGGGAGTTCTTGTCGAAGAGCCGGCGGGTCAGCGCGATGAGCTCGGCCACCACGAGCTCGACGACACTGCGGGTGTTGGAGAACGGCGCGTTGAACACCGCGACGCCGCGCTGCAAGGTGGCGGGCAGGTCGATCTGGTTGGTTCCGATGCAGAACGCCCCGATCGCGAGCAGCTCCGGAGCCGCGGCGAGCACGGCGTCGGTGATCGTGGTCTTCGACCGGATGCCGAGCATGTGCACACCGGCGATGCGGGCGGTGAGCTCGTCCTCGTCGAGGGCGCGATCCACCGTCTCGACGGCGTAGCCGTTCTTCTCCAGAGAGGCGACCGCGTCGGAGTGAATGCCTTCCAACAGCAGAGCGCGCAGGGGTTCAGTAGCGGTGCTCACCTTGGGAACAGTCCTTCTGCAGGCGTCGTCGTCCCTCAAATGCTACGTGAGGCGGTAACGGTCCCGTCGCGGCGGCCGGAGCGGGCATCGGTCACCACCGGCGCCGATCACCGCCGGGCCGCGCACGCCCGCGCGTACCGGGTGGGCGACATCCCGATCGTGGCGGAGAAGTCCCGGGTGAAGTGCGCCTGGTCGGCATAGCCCAGCTCGGTGGCCAGGGCCGCCCAGTCGACGTCCGTTCCGGACGCCGCCCGGTCCGCAGCGTCCTGCATGCGGTACCGGCGGATCACCCATTTGGGACCGATCCCGACGTAGTCGGCGAACAGGCGCTGCAGACGCCGCGTCCCCATCCCGGCCGCGGCGGCCACCCGGTCCACCCGGGTCAGCGCCGGATCGGCGGCGATCCGGTCCACGATGTCGCCGACCTCGAGCACCAGTGGGTCGGGGCGCGGCGCGCGGGAACGGAGGAGATCCTCCGCCAGGGCGATCGCGTCGCCGGGATCCGGCGCGGCGATGATCGCGTCGGCGGTGGACCGCGCCGCGGGTCCGAAGACGTCCTCCACGGGGATCCGCCGGTCGGTGATCGTGGACACCGGGGCGCCGAGGAACGGCCGGAAGCCGCCGGGCCGGAAGCGTACGCCGACGACCCGGCCCCGGCCCTCGATCGTCTCGGTGAACACGCCGCGCACCACGCCCACCACCCGGGCCTGCCCGTCGCTGAGGAACGTCATGTGCACCGACGGATGGGTGAGGACCTGCTGCCGGTGGGATCCGCCCTCTCCCAGGTCCCAGTGCAGGATCCAGTGATAGTCCGCGATCCACGCGAGATCCTCCGCCGGCGCCCGGTGGGAGACCTGGAAGCGCTCCAGCGCCGCCGAGCGGTGGAGGATGGCGCGAAGGGCCTGCGGCGCTGCGTCGGCCATGTGGTCAAGTGTCGCATTTGTTCAAGACGGCCGACCGCGACCCGCCTACCGTGTGGGCCTCCCACCAGACGACTCACGGAGACGACGATGGAGCTTCGCCCGCTGATGACGCGCGCCGTGGAGGCGCCGATCACGGTGGTCCAGGGGATCGGGCCCGACCGGCTCGCCCTGCCGACCCCGTGCCCCGAGTACGACGTCCGCGCGCTGCTGAACCACCTCATCCACTGGACGGGAGCCCGCTCCGAGGGCGCGGCCCGCAAGACGCCGCCGCCCGAGCCCGCGGCGGAGGATAACGACTTCACGGCCGAGCCGGACTGGTCCGCGCGGTACGCCGCCGAGGTGCGCGCGGCCGGGGCCGCCTGGTCCGAGCCCGCCGCCTGGGAGGGCGCCACGGGCATCTCCGTGGCGGCGGCGATGCCCGCCGCGTTCGTCGGCGGCATGATGTTCGCGGAGGTCCTGCTGCACGCCTGGGACCTGGCCGCGGCGACGGGCCAGAAGGCCCCGATCGACGACGAACTGGCGCGGGCACTGTTCGACCAGGTCTCCGCGATGGCCGAGACGGCCCGGCAGTACGGCGCGTTCGGCCCGGAGGTGGCGGTGCCGGACACCGCCCCGCCGCTCGACCGGGCGCTCGGCCTCGCCGGCCGCGACCCCGCCTGGACGCCCTGACCGGCGATCCGGGCCCCGGCGCGGTCGCGTACGGCGCCGGGGCCGTCAGTGGCGGTAGCGGCTCCTGAGGTGCGCGTCAGTGACCGTAGCGGGCTCCTGAGATGCGCCGGGGCCGGTCAGAAGCCGTAACGGTTCTTGAGATGACGCCAGCGCAGGCAGGAGGATTCGGCCCCTGTTTCGGCTGGGGGAGAAGTCAAGGAAACGCCCTTTCCCGAGGTCGGTCCGATGATCAGGCGGCCGACGATAGGTCGCCTGATCATCGACGGATAGCCGCCTTTCACACTTTTCATGCATTGACATAAGGCATTACGGGTGCGACGGTGGAAATTAACTGTTATCACGGGGGAAAGGGACGTTCGCCCCATGGCTGACCTTCCGCGACTGCCGTTCGAACGCTCCAACGTGCTGGACATCTCCGCCGCGTACGGCGCGCTGCGCGCCAGGGCGCCGATCACGAGGGTCCGCACCCGGACCGGCGACGAGGCGTGGCTCGTGACCGGGTACGAACAGGTGCGGGCGATCTTCGCCGACGAGCGCTTCGGCCGTTCCCACCCGGACCCCGACAACGCCCCCCGCCTGTCGAACTCCGCCCTGACCGGCGGCCCGAACGGTGACTACGACACCGAGAAGGACGTGCACGACCGGATGCGGCGGCTGCTCGCGCCCGCGTTCTCCGCCCGCCGGATGCGGGCCCTGTCCGGGCACGTCCAGGAACTGCTCGACGGCCTGCTCGGCCGGATGGAGGAGCAGGGCCCACCGGCGGACCTGCACGCGTCACTCTCGGTGCCGCTGCCGATCCAGGTCATCTGCGAGCTGCTCGGCGTCCCGCTCGCCGATCGCGACCACTTCCGCGCGCTCGCCGAGGAGATGACGGACCTCACCGATCCGGACCGGTCCGCCGCCGCCCGTACGGCCATGGAGGAGTACTCGCACGGCATCGTCAAGACCAAGCGGGACCATCCCGGCGAGGACGTCTACTCCGACCTGGCAACGGCCGACCTGCCCGACGACGAGGTCGCCACCATCGCGGGCGGGCTGCTGTTCGCCGGGCACGAGACGACCGTCAACCGCATCGACGGCGGGGTCGTGCTGCTGCTGCACAACCCCGAACAGCTGGAGGCGCTCAAGCGCGACCCGGCACTGGCGCCCGCGGCCGTCGAGGAGATCATGCGCCTGGGCTCGCCGAACGACCACGGCCTCGGCCGGTACGCCCGCGAGGACGTCGAGATCGACGGTGTGCGGATCAAGGCCGGCGAGCTCTGCGTGCTCGTGACGTCGGCCGCCAACCGGGACGAGACCGTCTTCGTCAACCCCGAGCGGTTCGACATCGGCCGCGAGACCCAGCCGCACCTCGGATTCGGCTACGCCATCCGCTACTGCCTGGGCGCGAACCTGGCCCGGGTCGAGCTGCGGGCCGTCTTCGGCACACTGTTCCAGCGGTTCCCCGATCTGCGCCTGACCGTGCCGATCGAGGAGCTTCCCCAGCGCAACGACCGCCTGACCGGCGGCTTCTCCGCGCTGCCCGTGACCTGGTGACCCGTCACCACCTGACCGGCGGGCTCTTCCGCGTGACCTGGTGACGCGTCACCACTCGACCGGCGGGTTCTTCCGCGCGTCCCGTGGTGACCCGGTGACCGGTCAGTGCGTGGCGAGGGCGGGCGTCCGGGACACGCGCCGGCCCGCCTGCCGCACGAACTCGGCGAACCGCGCCGCGTCGCGTACGGCCGCCCCACCCGGGTCATTGTTGAAGTAGACATACGCGTCGGCGCCGTCGTCCCAGGTCTCGGTCAGCCGCCGGACCCAGGACCGCAGCGCCTGGTCGCCGTACTCCGGCCACGGCGTCGCGGCGCCCTCATGGAACCGGAGGTATCCCCAGCCCGCCGTCCGCCACAGCGGGGTCAGTGGCCTGCCGAGCCGGTCGGTCCAGCACAGCGCCGCGCCGTGCCGGACCAGCACGTCTCGTACCTCGTCGGTCCACCAGGACGGGTGACGGGGCTCCACCGCGACCCGCACCCCCGTCGGGAAGCGGCGCAGGCAGCGGGTCAGGCGCTCGACGTCGACCTGCAGCGTCGGCGGCAGCTGGACCAGGATCGGCCCGAGCTTGTCGCCGAGGCCACCGGCCGCGTTCATCAGCCGGTCCACCGGCTCTTCCGGCTCCTTCAGCCGCTTGATGTGCGTCAGGTAACGGCTCGCCTTCACGGCCATCACGAACCCGAGCGGCGTGCGCTCCCGCCACCCGGCGAAGACCTCACGGCTCGGCAGCCGGTAGAAGGCGTTGTTGTTCTCCACCGTCTCGAAGCACTCGGTGAAGCGCTCCAACCACACGCGTTGGGGCATCCCCGCGGGGTACAGCACGTCACGCCAGTGCGCGTACTGCCACCCGGACGTCCCCACGAGCATCGGCATATAGCCGGTTCTACCCACAGGTCGCCCCCCAAACAGAGCAGCCGTGACCCCACATCACCGATCTTGCGGCCATCGTGTCGTCGGAAATGGCGCTATTAATCCAAGATGGCTATTATGTTCTGCGGGTTTTTGGTGAAATTCGCGTACGCGTTCGATCGACGCGCCGAACTGTACGCTGACGTCGTGCTTGCGGCGCTTCGGAACAAGCTTGCCCGCAGCCATCTGGAGGCACGGATGATCGATGGGAAGTACGAGTACCAGAGTAGTTTCGCCAAGAAATACGTCGCCGAGGGCGAGGCGCGCGGCGAGGCGCGTGGCGAGGCCAAGGCGGTTCTCGCCGTGCTTGAGACTCGCGGAATCATGGTCCCCGATGGGGCGCGTGCCCGCATTGAGGGCTGTGCCGATCTGTCGCAGCTGGAGAAGTGGGTCCAATTGGCCGTCACCGTACGGTCGGTCGACGAACTGTTCGACTGAGCCCGTGGTCGTCCGGTCGTGTAGCGACCTCAGCAGATGAGCAGGGTTCTCTCGTCGCCGGAGGTCCTGCGGTACGGCTCGACGCTGTAGCCGGTGTCGCGGAGTAGCGCGGTGATCCGCTCTCGGCGCTCGTCGCCGGTCGGGATCTCGACGCCGGCCCTGGCGGCCGGGGCGTGTCGGCGCCTGATGGTGACCCCGTCGTAGAGGTACAGCCCCCACGCCGACCACGGGACGTCCGGGGTGGGATCCTCGTGCTGCATCCAGGCCATCCACGTGTCGCCGTGGACGTACCAGCAGTGGATCGCGCCCTTGCGCCAGGCCCCCTTGTGGTGGATCCAGGCCCAGGAGTCGCGGGCCTCGATCCGGTGCGAGCCGGGCGGGTAGTGGTCGAGTGATCGGGCGTCGTGCATACGGCCATCATCGAACTGATGTTCGATTGATCGCAAGTCGACCCAGGTCAAGCCTGCTTTGCCTGGGCTACTACCGCCAGGCCCTTGCGCGTGCGCAACACTGCCCGCTGGGTTCGTCCGCTGCTAGCTTGCCAGCGGACGCTGGCAATTGGAGGCCCATCCATGGACGAGTTCGGGTTCGAGCAGGACCTGGTACGAGCGCTGCTGCGGGAACAGCATCCGGATCTCGCAGACCTCGAACTCCGAGATGTCGCCGGTGGCTGGGACAACCAGCAGTGGCGCCTCGGGGCGGAGCTGGCCGTGCGCTTGCCGCGCACCGAGCGCGCCCCGGCCCATCGGACGCAACGGCAGGCTCGGTCTCCCTGGGGGCAAACCGACTTGGGAACCGGCAGGCCGAGCTGCGCTCGAACGTGCCTTGGCCGTGAACTGACCGCGCGGGCTCCGTAATCGTGCCTCCTAAACGAGTGGAGCTCTATCGCGGGGTCAGCTTTTTGGGCTGATCCATAGCTGGATGGCCAGGGCGATGCCGATCAGGGCGACCAGCCAGCGCAGGAGGCCTGCTGGTAGGCGTCTGGTGATGCGGGGGCCGAGGATGGAGCCGACGAACATGCCCGCGCCGATAGGGGCTACGGCCATCCAGTCAACGGGCCCGGCGGCGGCGAAGATGGCGGCGGAGGTGACGGCAGCGGCCCCGATGAGCATGTTCTTCAGCGCGTTGGCAGTGGGCAGGCTCGGCTCGACGCTGATCAGTAGGAGGGCGAGGATCATCACCCCGGACCCGGCGCCGAAGTATCCGTTGTAGAGGGACATCGCGGTCAGCCCCAGCGGCAGGATCAGGCCTCTGGCGCCTGACAGCTGGCCGCGCTGGTGGAGGTGGGCGGCGAGCCGGGGCTGAGCCAGCAGTGCGAGCGAACCCACGGCCACCAGGATCGGCACGACACGGGCGAAGACGCCGGATGGGGTGAACAGCAACAGCAGTGATCCCACCGCGCCGCCCAGCGCTGCGACGGGAATCCACCGACGCAGCCATACCCGTTGGCCGACCAACTCGGGTTGGGAAGCCAGGGCCGCGCCGGGCCAGCACGCGACCAAAGCGATGATGTTGGCCACGTTCGCCGCGAGGGCGGGAAGCCCCGCCACGAGCAGCGCCGGGTAGGAGATCAAGGATGTGATACCGCCCGCAGTCCCGACCAGACCGGCGAGCACTCCGGCGGCGGTCAGCATGGCGAGATCGCCGATGCCGGTCATGACCAGACCGCCCTGGAGGTCGACGCGTGGATGACGGTGACACGATTCATGGGATGGGGCCTCCCTGGGTCCGGCCCAGCCGGTTGGCGGGCAGGCGGAATGGAAGCCCTCGGGGTTTTTATCCCATCAGGTGTGGGGCCGAAGATCGGCCCTGGCGCCGCTCGGTCCAGTCCACCGGCCCCCTTGTTGTCGTCGATGAGGCGGGGGCAGCACGGAACCCTAGGCGCAACCGCAAGCTTCCTTGACCATATCCCAGCGGCGCGTGACCGGGCGCCGAGGGCGGTGGCGGCGGCCTCTCTCCGCTCCGGGGCAGCGGAAAACATGTTGTGCCCGCAGCCGGAATTCTTATCATTGAAGCAGAACGGAACGAGGAAGGATGTCCATCATGATGCGCTCGACGCTCACCGCCTCCTGGGAATGGCGGTCCGAGCCGGGTAATCTGCGCGGCATCCTCGGGGAACGCTCCGGATAGGGAGACCACAATCTCTGTCCAGAGGCCGCCCGGAGGATATCCCGGCGGCCTTTTCTTGTGGGTGAGCCAACGGATAGGCGACCGTCCTCCAAAGGCGGTGAAAAGCAGGTTCGACTCCTGCCGCCCATGCGGGACTACCGTCGCGTCGACGGGACGCTCCTTGACAATTTCATGTTCCACGCCGCTCTGGCCCAACGGCAGAGGCGTCCGGTTCAGGACCGGAAGGTTCAGGGTTCGAATCCCTGGGGCGGCACGTATGGAGAAGCCAGCCGACGGCAGGCGACGGCACCGGTCTCGAAAACCGAGTGAGGCCATTCGGCCTCGTAAGAGTTCGATCCTCTTCTTCTCCGCGGCAAGGCCCGTTGGTCCAGTGGTGGGGACTCCCGGCTCTCGACCGGGCGGCGCCGGTTCGATTCCGGCACGGGCTACGAAGCATGGCCCCTTCGACCATGGGTTAGGTTCTGGGACTTTCAATTCCAGGAAGCGGGTTCGAGTCCCGCAGGGGTCGCGCGGAGCGCAGTAGGGGAGTTCGGCCGTCCCCGCTAGTCTCATAAGCTAGAGATCGTGGGTTCAAATCCCACCTGCGCCACCATTCCGGTGTCATCCAATGGCAGGATGCGCGGCTGTTAACCGCGCCATGCTGGTTCGAATCCAGCCGCCGGAGCGAGTCGAAGGTAGGCGGCAGTAACGGTCTCGAAAAGGGTTCCATCCGCGACCGGTCAACCTGGCCGGCACCTCTCCACGGGCCGGCGCAAGGTCTTGACCATCACGCCCGCCTGCGCCTACGGTCTGGGCCCACACTGCGAACTGTGTTCGAGATGTCGAACATTCGGGTCGAGTTGAAAGGAGGACGCCCAGCCTCCCGCAGCCGGAAAACCGAGCCGAACCGTGCCGCGTACAGCGTCGTAGGCGCCGACGGAGGCTTCTGTCCACGCTCGTCGGCCGTTTCAGACACGACCCGTCCGACTCCCGCCAGCCCGCACGGTCCCGCCGTACCACCCGTCACCGCCGAAGAGCCGGCGCAGTCGCGCGCCGTGTTCCCCGACAGCCTGACCCCCGTAACGCCTCCTGACCACCTGTAACGCCTGACCATCCGGTCGGCCCCCGCCAACCGGTAAGGGTCGTCGCAGCTTGTTGTCGAACCGGTTCGACAACGACCTGAAAGGACGCCATCCATGCCATCCGCGTACAGAACCGCGCGGCGCAGAGCCCCGGCCGCCGTGGCGCTGGCCCTAGGCGCGGGCCTGCTGACCGCCCCCATCGCCTCCGCGCAGGCGGCCGACACGCTGCAGCCCGCCGCCCATTACACCTTCGACCAGGACGACCTCGGCTCCGGCAAGATCACCGACAGTTCGGGCAACGGCCTGACGGCCGACCTGGTGAACGGCTCCACCGCCCAATCCGTCGCGGGCAGGGACGGAGGCAAGGCGCTCGCCCTGCCCGGTGGCGCGTCCACTTCCGATGGCGCGTACGTCCGCCTGCCCCGTGAAGTGCTCGGCGACGCAGCCGACCTGACGGTCTCAGCCCGCGTGAAGTGGAGCGGTGACAAGTCGTCCTGGCAGCGGCTCTTCGACCTGGGCACCAACACCACCAAGTACCTCTTCACCACCCCGTACAGCGGGGACGGGACGCTGCGCACCGCCGTGACCATCGGCGGAGGGGGCGCGGAGGCGCAGGTCAACGGCTACGCGATGCTGCCCGCGAACGAGTGGCGGACCGTCACCGTCACCCTCGACAGCTCCGCTCACCGGGTCACCACCTACCTCGACGGCGTGGCGGTCTCCTCCGCCGAGACCACTGTCAAGGCCAAGGACCTGCTGGACGCTTCGGCGACGGCCGCCGGTTACATCGGCAAGTCCCTCTACCCCGATCCGCTGCTCAAGGGCGCGATCGACGACTTCACCGTGTGGCACTCGGCGCTCAGCCCGGAGCAGGTGGCCGGGACGGTCGGAGGGACCGTGCCCACTCTTCAGCAGCTCTCCAAGACCTCCTTCGAGGCCCGTACCACGACCGGGACCGCCCCGTCCCTCCCCGCCGCCGTCCGCTCGTCCTTCTCCGACGGCTACGACCGCGACACGCCGATCGCCTGGGACGCCGTACCGCCCGCGAAGTACGCCCAGCCAGGGACGTTCACGGTGGCGGGAACGGCGGCCGGGCGCGCGGTGACGGCGACCGTCACCGTGGTCCGCGAGGGGCAGCTCACCGTCGACCTCGGCTCGGACACCGGCGCGTTCCACGGCGGCGCCTCCGGCACCCTCTACGGGGTGTACGGACCGGACGTCCCCACCAACAACCTCCTCGAGGGCATGGGCCTGCGCACGGTCTCCACGAAGGCGCAGGACGGCCCGCAGCACCCCGGTGCCGACGCGCTGGACGTGGTGAAGCCGCTGGCCGACTCGACCAACGGTGACGTGTACATCTACATGACGGACATCCATCGCGGCTTCCCGTACGAGTGGCCGGGCGACACGCCCGAGGAGAAGCTCAAGCTCTACAAGGAGAAGATCGCCAAGCAGGTCGACCAGGTCCTGCAACTGCCCGCGAAGTACCGGGACAACATCGTCTTCGTGCCGTTCAACGAGCCCGAGGGCAACATGTTCGGCACCGGCGAGTGGAGCTACAACAAGGTCAGCTGGCTCAACGACCCGCACGACTACTTCGCCGCCTGGGACGACGTCTACAAGCTCATCAAGGGCAAGATGCCGAGCGCCCGCATCGCCGGCCCCAACACGAGCATCCTCTACGACCAGGTGAAGGGCTTCCTCACCCACGCCCTGGCCGCCGGCACCCTCCCGGACGTCATCACCTGGCACGAGCTGAGCCACCCCGAGGCGGTGCGTCAGAACGTCGCCAAGTACCGGACGTGGGAGAAGGAGCTGTTCAAGGGCACTTCCAAGGAGGGCACTCGGCTTCCGATCAACGTCGACGAGTACGCCTTCAACTACCACACCTCCGTTCCCGGGCAGATGATTCAGTGGGTGTCCGCGATCGAGGAGTCCAAGGTGGACGCCGACATCGCGTACTGGAACATCGACGGCAACCTTTCCGACTCCGCGGTGCAGTCCAACCGCGGCAACGGCCAGTGGTGGCTGCTGCACTCGTACGCCTCGATGAGCGGGCACACGGTGACGGTGACCCCGCCGTTCCCCGGCGAGAACTACACCATGCAGGGCGTCGCCACGCTCGACGAGAAGAAGCGGCAGGCGCGGCTGATCTTCGGCGGTTCGACCGGCAACGGCCACATCACCTTCGGCAACGTCCCGAAGAAACTCTTCGGGGATCGCGTGCACGCCTGGGTGCGGGAGATCGGGTGGAGCGGGCAGGTGGGCGACTCCTCAGGCCCGCAGCTGCTCACCGAGAAGAACCTGACGGTCGGTGACGACGGCACGGTCGCCGTCGACTTCGGCGACGGCGGGCTGCCGAAGCTGAAGGAGTCCTCGGCCTACGAGGTCGTCCTCAGCCCGGCCGGGAAGGCGGCGGGCGCGCAGGCCCCGCCCGTGCGCTGGCAGGGTTCGTACGAGGCGGAGGACGCCGCCCACACCGGGTCCGGCTACTCGAAGAACGGCCCGGAGGGCTCGACGCGTGACGTGTCGAAGTTCTACACCTCCGGCGGCTACGACGTGGGCGGCCTGCGCACCGGCTCGGACGTCACGCTCGACTTCACCGTGGACGTGCCTGAGGACGGCACGTACGACCTGAGCGTCTTCGCCAACTCCCTCAACACCTTCGACAAGGTGAAGGAGCAGGGCCCCACCAACGTCTTCCTCCGGGTGGACGGCAAGGCGGACGGCGAGCAGGAGCTGTACCTGCCCCTGGGCTACAAGTGGGTGGTCTGGGACCACACGGACACCAGGGTCAAGCTCACCAAGGGCAAGCACACCCTGACACTCGCCGCGAAGAGCGCCGACGGCAAGCGCGCCACCAAGGGCGACGCCATCGTCGACCGCCTCACTCTCACCCTCCCCGAGGCTTCGGCGAGCACCCAGGTGTACGAGGGCGAACTGGCCTGGCTGGCCGGCGGGGCGCGGCCCGTGTACGACCTGCCGAAGCACGCCGGGACCCCCGCCACCGGCTCGGGCGCGGCCCGGCTCCCGAAGAACGGGACCGCCACGTTCTGGGTCTACTCGCCCGCCGACCGCGAGGCCACCCTCACGGTCGACACCCTGGGCGGCGGGAGCGCCCGGCTTTCCGTCAACGGGCACGACGTCCTGCGCCCGGCCAGGGGCAGGAGCAGCGTGGCGGTCTCCCTCTCCGGCGGCGTCAACAAGGTGACACTGACCGGAGGTTCGTCCGCCACCCTCGTCGACCGCCTCACGGTCACGCCCACGGCGGGCGCGCTCCCGGCGCGTACGTACGAGGCGCAGGACGCCAGGCTCGCTGGCTCGGCCACGCTGACCCCGCTCTCCCTGGCCACCGGCGGCAAGGCGATCACCGGTGTCGGCGGCGATCCGGGCAACGGCAACACCGCGACGTTCACCGTCGACGCCGACCGGAGCGGCCTGTACGCGCTGCGCATCCGCTACTCCAACCCCGAGCAGTCCGAGGCCACCCACTACAACCCGGACCCGCTCGCCCGCCACGCCGACATCAGCGTCAACGGTGGTGCCGCGCAGCGGGTCGGCTTCCCGCACAGCTTCCACCAGAACAACTTCTGGGAGCTGACCGTCCCGGTTCAGTTGAAGAAGGGGCAGAACACGATCGCCTTCCGCTCCGAGGAGCTGCCGAACTTCGACGGCACCACCTACGCCTCGGACACCTTCCCCGGCGTACTGCTCCGTTCCCGCTACGCGCCACTGATCGACCGGATCACCGTCGCGCAGTACGCGCGGGAGGTGCGATGAGCCGATGACTTAGGCAGATGACCGGGTCCATCTAATGCGGACCCGGTCATCTGTTCAGCAGGGAATCCGGAAGTCGCCGTAGGTGAGGTTGTTGCCGGTCCGGGGCTCGTCGGACGGGGGCGGGACCTCGACGGCGCGGGCGGCGAAGCCGGCGTTCTTGGCGGTGACGCGGTCGAGCGCGGCCGGGGTCAGCACCTTCCGGCTGCGGACGAACTTCACGAAGCTCTCGAAGTCGCGGATGCTGCGGTACGGCCGGTCGTACTGGGCCAGCGCGGCGTACCCGTCGCCCTGGACGAACGTGTAGGCCATCGTCGCGAGCCGGTAGTTCCGCTTGACGTCCAGCGGCTTCCCGCCGATCAGCACGTCGGCGGGGTCGACGCGGTCGCCGACCGGCTTGCTCGCGTCGTACGTGTAGCGGACGTTGTTCGACACCGCGAACGGCGCGTACACGACCTTGCCGTCGGCGGCCGTGGTCCACTGCTGCTCCAGGGCGTCGTGGATCTGCTGCCCGGAGACGGTCGCGGTGACGACCGGGTCGCCGTACCCCACGGCCTTGAACGCCTGCGCGAGGGTGACCGACCCGTCCGACGCGGCCGAGACCAGGTCACCGCCGACGACGCCCTGGCCGACGCGGGGCGCGATGGCGATGAGCGCGAGGTCGGCGGGCACGTTCCGGTGGGCGTTGCCGTCGTTGATCGGGTCGATCGGCTGCCGTGCAGCCCAGTACGCCCAGTCGGCGGCGAGGTCGCCCATCGTGCTCTCGCCGGCGGTGTTCCGGGTGCGCGTGAACGACGCGGTGACCCGCCCGATCGAGGTCTGGCCGCGCTTGGTGGCGAAGTCGAGCCAGTAGTCGGCGACCTCCTGCAGCTCCGGGTCCGGTGCCACGTCCTGGGTGTTGGCGTGGTTGGTGGAGACGGTGAGCTCGCGGATGACCTTGCCCGTACGGCGGTCGAGCCGCAGGTTGATCTCGTTGATCAGCTGGCCGTTGTAGCCGGCCTCGACGAAGGGGCGCGGGACGCCGTTCGGGTCGGGGACCATCATGTTGAACCGGCAGTGCCAGTGCCCGGTGACGATCGCGTCGACGTCCGGGGACACCTGCCGGGCCAGGTCGTACGCGGGGCCGGACGGGTTGCTGCCGCTGTTGAAGTCGCTGCCCGCGACGGCGCCGTCGTGCATGCTCAGGATGATCGCGTTGATGCCGCGCGCCTTCAGCAGGGCGGCGTACCGGTTGACCGTCTCGACCTCGTCGAGGGTCTTGAGCGCGGGCTGGAAGGACGCCGGCATGGTCTCCGTGCCGAACGCCGTGAGGTGGATGAACCCGATCGGGATGCGACGCCCGTGCCCGGCGTCCACCCACTCGATGTTGTACGGCGGGACGACCGTCCGGCCGGTCGCCGACCACACGACGTTGGCGCTGTAGTACCGGAAATTCGCGCCCCGGAACCGGCGGCCGGTCGAGTCGACGAACTCGTCGTCCCACCCGATCTCGGG
This sequence comes from Actinoallomurus vinaceus, assembly GCF_039542055.1. NCBI lineage: Bacteria > Bacillati > Actinomycetota > Actinomycetes > Streptosporangiales > Thermomonosporaceae > Actinoallomurus > Actinoallomurus vinaceus. The sequence goes on along the minus strand of NZ_BAABHK010000023.1, from coordinate 68,723 downwards.
GAACGGGATCCCGCGCTCCATGTGCGCGGTGAGGAACGCCGGCGACTTGTCGAACTCGTGGTTGCCGGCGGAGCTGAACCGGAAGTCCATGCGGTTGAGCGCCTCGACGGTCGACTCGTCGGCGACGCTCTCGGCGTCGAACTCCCACCCGGAGAACATGTCTCCGGGGCCGAAGAAGATCGAGTTTCGGTGCCCGTCGCGGAGCCGGTTCAGGTGGGCGGCGAGGTAGCCGACGCCGCCGACCGTGTAGCGGGCGCCGCCTGCGCCGGTGATGACGCTGCTCCCGTGCAGGTAGCCGTGCAGGTCGGTGATGTTGAGGAGCTGCACGTCCACGTACTCGTCGGCGGTGGCCGCGTCACGGGCGCCCTCCGTCGCGTACGCCGGCGTGCCGATCGCGGCCATGGTGGCCACCGCACCGGTCGCCGTCAGGAAGGTCCGCCGTCCCAGGTCCTGCGTCATCGCCCATCTCCCGATCATGAGGAAGCAGGGCGAGTGAAACGACCGAAGATCAACCCCTCGTCACCGGCGGTCGGCCGGGGCGTGAACGTCAGGTGATCCCGGAATCCGCCGGGGCCGTACGTTGCGAGGGCCGGTCTTCGGCGGTGCCGGCTGTTCGTGTCGGTGAGGAACCGTTGGCTCCCTGGAGCCCGTACGGTGGCGCCGCCCGGTCACCGGGACAGCGCCACCGTCGGCTCTAGGTGTCGCGGTTCAACCCGTGCTGATCTCCTGCGTCTTCAGGTTGTAGCCGGACAGCCGTACCACCGGCCGGGCGCCGGCGCGGTACCGCGCGGTGATGGTCTGCTCCTCGCCGGGCCAGAGCGTGATGTCGTTGTCGCTCCAGCGGATCGGCAGCACCTGGCTGCCGCCGGAGAACACGTCCGCCCGGGTGAACAGCGCAGGCGTCCGGCCGCCGCCGACATTGCGGATGGTGACCGTGGTGACCGAGTCCGCGCCGTCGCGCCGCGTGTGCGCGGTGACCCGGACCGAGGCGTCGCCCAGGCCGCGCAGGCCGGTGAGGTCGGCGTAGCCATCCGGCTCGAAGTTGGCGTACCCCTGGAAACCGGCGTGGGTGGACGCCCAGTCGACCCGGTCCGGCTTGGTGGACAGCCAGTAGACGTTGCGGCTGACCTGGGCGGACCCACGGCTGAGGGTCAGCTTGGCGAAGTACGTCCGGGAGATGCCCGCCGGCGTCTTCGGCCGCAGCGCCGTCCGGACCTCCTGACGTGCCAGTGTGGACAGCGGCACCGTCTGCTTGTGCCGCACCGTACCGTTCGTGTCGATGAACTCGACCGTGGCGCGCAGCCCCGCCTGCGGGGTGTTGGTCAGGTTGGCCACCTGGATCGAACCGTCCCGGTAGGAGTACATGATGTGCACCGGCTCGTTCGCCTTCTTGGCGCCGAAGTACACGCCCGGCTGGTCGAAGTCGTAGCCGTACAGGCTCCACTGCAGTGACGGCCACGCCTTGTTCAGCATCCAGTAGATGACGCCGGTGCTCGGGTTGGCCGGGTCGGTGGAGTTGCCGATGTAGGCCTCGAACTGGGCGCGGGCTATCTCGTACTCACCGAGCTGGACGGTCTTCTGGTAACCGGCGGCGTCCGACCAGGGCCCGTACCGCTTCCACAGCGCGGTGTTGTAGACGCCCATTCGCGCCAGCTTGTAGTAGTCGTTGTAGGCGGAGGTGTGGAACAGATCCGCACCGGACCCCGGCCCGTTGGCGGTGGCCGGGTCCCAGATCTTCTTCTGGTCCTCTTCGGTCAGGAACCGGTCGAGCGAGTCCTGCGTGGGAATCGTGTTCCCCGCACTGGCCTCCGCCTCGAAGCCCCAGGCGCTGCCGTTGAACAGGAACATCCGGCCGGGGACGGCGGAGTTGACCGTCTCCGGGCCGTTGGCCCACCAGTAGCTCGGCGGCGCGTAGTTGTACGAGCCCTCCTTGGAACCGGACGGACCGAGCTTCGCCGAGGACTCGTACCAGGCGGCGGCCACCAGCGGGGTGTCCCAGTCGGCGGTGCGGAACGCGTTGAGGTAGATCGCCTCCTTGGTGGCGTCCGGGGCGTAGTCGCTTCCCAGGAAGAACGTGAACACGCTCGGGTGGCTGCGCAGCCGCTCCGCCATGTGCGACGCCTGGCCGGCGGCGTTCGCCCGGGTGGCGGCGTCCCAGGTGCTGCTGTCGTCCTCCCAGTGGCCGCAGCACTGCCAGCCGGTCATGGCGAGGATGCCGGCCCGGTCCAGCTGGTCGAACATGTCGTCGGGCGGAAAGTTGCCCTCGAACCGGAGGGTGTTGAGACCCATGTTCTTGACGTACGCCAGTTGGTCGGCGATGTTGCCGGACGAGTAGCGCAGGAACATGTCCTGCGACCAGCCGCCGCCCCGCACGACGAACGGCACGCCGTTGACCAGGAACTGCCGGTAGCCGCCGGCCCCACGGGTCTTGCCCGGCACCACCCGGGTCAGCCGGGAGGTGACGGTGCGGATGCCGAAGTCGTGCCCGTCCTGATCGGAGCGCCGGCCGTCCACGTCGGCCGTCACCTGGAGGTGGTACAACGGCTGGCGGCCCATCTGGTACGGCCACCAGATGTCGGGGTGTTCCAGGTGCAGGCCGCGGTTCTCCGCCGGCGTCACGGCGACCGGCTTGGTCTCATGCGGGGCCAGCGTCACCGTCTTGCTGAACGGGATCCGGGTTCCGCCGCGTGAGATGTTTCCGGAGAAGGCGGCCCGTTGCGGCTCGCCGGTGTTGTTGCGCAGGCTCGCCTTGACGGTCAGGTCCGACGCGCTCAGATCCCTGGCGTTGTGCTGGACGACGTGCGCGTCCCGTACGGACACCGGGCCGTTCTGGGCGAGCTGCGGGGCGAACTGGAGCCCGGTGTAGCGGTCAGGCGAGGGCGGATTCCAGTCCACCATGTTCAGCGCCAGGTGCCCGCCGGGCGCTTTCGACGGATCGGAGTCGAACTCGTCGTCGTTCTTCGCCACCTCCACGGCGATCGCGTTGGCACCGCTCCGGACGTACGGGGTGACGTCGTATTCGAACCGGGAGTAGGAGCCCCGCAGCCGGGACCGGTCGGCGATCTTGCGGCCGTTGACCCACAGGTCCGCGTCGCCGTTGACCCCGTTCATCACCAGGAACGTGTGCCGGCCGGGCCGGGGGTGCACGGTGAGCTGCTCCCGGTACCACCAGTTGGCGTTGAACTGCTCGGCCGGAACCTTGGCCAGATTGTCGCTGTGGAAAATGTTCGGATACCGACCATTTTCTGCCAGTCCGGCCATGAGCGTCTCCGGCGTGGAGAGCGGCAACCAGCCGGTCGCCTCGTAGCCGGGCTCGCTGATCCGCGCTCCGTCGTGTCCGGCCACGGCGGAGGACTGGATCCGCCACCCCGAGGTCAGCGTGGCCGTTCCGGGATTCGGTCCGCTCGGCACCGCCGCGGCCTGGGCCGGCGGGCCGGTCCTGATGATCGCTGTCAGGACGGACAGGCTCACCACCGCGGCGGTCGTGGTGGCCAGGCATGCTCTGCTCTTCGACACAGCCGCTCCTCAATTAGATCGGAACTCAATCTAAAGCGCGGCTACGGTCCGAACCAGACGTCCATGACCACCTGGTATGAGGGAGGTAGGCCCATTGACACGAGCGAGCTCGGATGCTTGGCACTCGGCTAGTTGGTTCGAGCCCCGATCTAAGCGCGAGCATGGGCAGGCGAGTCTGCCAGAGTGAACGTCATGGCTTCGGATACGTCTCGCGTGACCAGCGTGTCCCAGGTGCGCCGCCGCAACCAGCGAATGGTCCTGGAGCTCGTCCGGAAACGGGGCGTGATCCGGCGCAGCGGACTGATGGCCGCCACCGGGCTGGCGAAGTCCACCATCAAGGAAGTGTGCGACTCGCTCCTCGACCTCGGCTACCTGGAGGAGGTACCCGACACCGCTGAGCACCGCGCGCCCGGCCGCCCCGCCTCGCAGCTGCGCCTGTCCGCGAGCCTCGGCATGGTGCTCGGGCTCGACGTGGGCGCCGACAAGGTCCTGGCCATGGTGTCCGACCTGACGGGGGCCGCGCTGGCCACGGTCAAGCGTCCGGTACCCGAGGGCGCGCGGACCCGGGCCGGGGTGCTCCGGCAGCTGCGTACCTGCGTCGAGCACGCGCTGGCCGTCGCGGGCGTGGAGCGGACGGCCATCGCCGGCACGGTCATCGGCACCCCCGGCACGGTCGATCCGGCCACCGGGCGAATCTCCCTCGCGCCGCAGATCGCGGGGTGGGACGGGACGGTCCTCGCCGACGCCCTGACCGGTGAGATCGGCGGGCGGGTCGAGGTGGAGCGCGAGGCCGACCTGTCCTTCCTCGCCGAACGCGCGTACGGCGTGGCCGGCGGCCTGGACAACGGCGTGTTCGTCCACCTCGGCATCGGCATCGGCAGCAGCATCCTGATCAACGGGCAGATCCACCGCGGCCACGACGGGGCGTCCGGGGAGATCGGCTACCTCCCGCTACCGTACGGTGAACCGCCGCCGGCCGGCAGCGGTCTGGGGCCGTTCGAGTGGGCGGCCGGTGGCCAGGCGTTCGCCCGGCTCGGCCGGGAGGCCGCCCGCGGCACGGGCGGGGAGCGGCTGCGCGCGCTCGCCGGTGGTGACCCGGACGCGGTCAACGCCCGGCTGGTCTGCGCCGCGGCGGCCGAAGGCGATCCCGCCGGCCTGTCCCTCGTCGAGCGCATCGCGGAGCGGATCGCCGCCGGCATCGCCGCCGCGGTGTGCGTGCTGAATCCCCGCGCGGTCATCATCGGCGGTGGCCTCTCCCGAGCCGGCGACACGCTGGTCACGCCGGTCACCCGGTACCTGCGGACGATGGTCCCGGCCATGCCGGAGGTGCTGGTCTCGGCGCTCGGGGACGAGGCGGTCGCGCTGGGCGCGGTGCAGCGGGCGGCCGACATCACCATGGGCGACCTGCTCGCCGACTGACGCCATCCGCCGTGGCGTACGCGGAGCGGAACCGCGTTGGTCGCATCCGGCGGCTGGCGGCCGGCCGCGCCGCGTCAAACGTGTATCGCGGACGTATCGAAAATCGCATACGCCACGGCAACAGTCCTGCGTCTTCAGTGGAGGCATGGACCACAGCGCATCAACGGTCCGTCCGTCCATCGGGAAAGGACTGTGATCATGGACTCGGATTCCGTACGTGGTGTCGACCGGCGGCGGCTGCTCGGGTGGGGCGGGTTGGCGGCCGCCGGCGTGGTGGCGGGCGGCGCGTCGCTGGTGGGCGCCCGGCCCGGCCACGCCGCCCCGGCCCCGGCCGACGACGACCAGATCCCGCCGGACACCCTGCCCGGCGGGGCCTATGACCGGTACGTGGCGAAGCTGGCCGCCGACGGCAAGTTCTCCGGCGTGGTGCTGTTGTCGCACCGGGGCCGGACGGTGCTGTCCCGTAGCTACGGCATGGCCGACAAGGAGAAGGGGATCCGCAACGGCGAGGGCACCGCGTTCAGCCTCAGCTCGGCGGGCAAGCCGTTCTACGCGGTGGCCATCTTGCAGCTGGCGCAGCAGGGCAAGGTGAAGCTGTCGGACACGGTGGGCACCCATCTGAAGGGCTTCGCCAAGGACATCGCCGAGCAGGTGACCATCCACCACCTGTTGTCCGGCACCTCCGGGCTGGACAGCCCGGATGAGGACGTGCAACGCGTCTTTCAGAGCCGGGACGAGGTGCACGAGTACTACGAGCAGCGGGCCCGGCAGGCGAAACTGGTGGGCGTCCCGGGCGTTCCCGACACCGCCCACGAGGAGGCGGAGGTCACCATTTCCGCGCTGATCGTGGAGGCCGTGACCGGCAAGACGTACTGGGACTACGTGCAGGAGAACATCTTCGCGCGCTGCGGAATGACCGGCTCGGCGTTCTACACCAGGCCGCAGTGGCTCACCGACGAGCACATCGCGCACCCGTACATGACGCTGGCCGACGGCAGCCAGGTGGACGCCGTCCGCAACCTGGACAAGAGCAGCCCGGACCCGAACGTACCCGGCAAGAATCCGGGCCGCGCCTTCATCGATGCTCCCGGGGACGGCGGCTTCGCCACCGCGCCGGATCTGGTCCGGTTCGCCCGCGCGCTGGGCGACGGCACGGTGCTGGACCGGCCCTGGGCCGACGTGCTCACCGCCGCCAAGATCCCCCAAAGCCCGAGGACGTTCGGCGCGTACGGGATTCCGGTCTCCATCGTCAACGGCCAGTGGATGTACCAGCGCGCCGGTGGCAACCCCGGTGTCAGCGCCAACTGGGACATCTACCCGTACACCGGCTGGGTCGGTGTCATCCTCGGCAACTGCGACGGCGTGCCGCTGCCGGAGATGATCGGGCAGGAGATGCAGGCCATCACCGGGGCCCCGGCCGGCGGGGGGTCGGGTGGCTGAGCCACCGGGGGATCTGCTGGGCTACAGGCGAGAAGGCGCACATACCTCTTCTTAAAGCGCCGCCTGTCAGGTTCGCATGAGCCGACGAAGGAGGTCACGACCGATGGCGTTGCACAAGGGCGAGGACGGCCGTCAACGACCGCTACACGTGAATCCGCTGTTCGGGGAGGCGGACCCGGTATCCGGTGTCGAGGCCGTCCTCCCGCGGCATCGGCTTCCCGAGCGTCCGATGGCCCCGGCGACCGCCTATCAGCTCGTCCGCGACGAGATGATGCTGGATGGTAACTCCCGCCAGAACCTCGCCACGTTCGTGACCACCTGGATGGAACCACAGGCGGCCACGCTCATGGCCGAGACCGCCGACAAGAACATCATCGACAAGGACGAGTACCCTCAGGCGGCCGAACTGGAGCGCCGCTGCGTCGCGATGCTGGCCGACCTATGGAACGCTCCCGACCCCGACACCGCGGTCGGCTGCTCCACGACCGGATCGAGTGAGGCATGCATGCTCGCCGGGATGGCGCTCAAGCGTCGATGGATGCACCGCAATGCCGATCGGTACGCCGCCGGGGCTCGGCCCAACCTGGTGATGGGCACCAACGTGCAGGTGTGCTGGGAGAAGTTCTGCAATTTCTGGGAGGTGGAGGCGCGTCAGGTGCCGATGGCCGGTGACCGGTTCCATCTCGGTGCGGAAGAAGCCGCCGCGCGGTGTGATGAGAACACCATCGGCGTGGTGGCCATCCTCGGCTCGACGATGGACGGCAGCTACGAGCCGGTCGCCGAGATCTGCGCCGCCCTCGACGCGCTGGAGGAGCGTACAGGGTGGAAGGTGCCCGTCCACGTGGACGGCGCATCCGGGGGCATGATCGCGCCGTTCCTGGATCCCGACCTGGTATGGGACTTCCGGCTTCCCCGCGTCGCCTCGATCAACACCTCCGGCCACAAGTACGGGCTGGTGTACCCGGGAGTCGGCTGGGCTTTGTGGCGCGACCGCGAGGCGCTGCCCGAAGAACTGGTGGAGCGCGTGAACTATCTGGGCGGCGACATGCCCACATTCTCGCTTAATTTCTCCAGGCCCGGTTCGCAGGTGGTCGCGCAGTACTACAACTTCCTGCGGCTCGGTTTCGAGGGCTATCGCGCCGTCCAGCAGGCGAGCCGGGACGTCGCGACGCACCTGGCCGCGCGGATCGAGGCGATGGGCTGCTTCCGGTTGCTCACTCGCGGCGACCAACTACCGGTGCTCGCCTTCACCACCACCGATGAGGTGACCGAGTTCGACGTCTTCGATGTCTCTCGACGGCTGCGGGAGTTCGGCTGGCTGGTTCCGGCCTACACCTTCCCGGCCGACCGCCAGGACCTGGCAGTACTCCGGGTCGTGGTTCGGAACGGATTCTCGCTGGACCTCGCCGACAGGCTGGTCGAGGACCTGGAGAGCCTACTGCCGTGGTTGCGAAAGCAGCCCCGGCCGATGATGGGCCCCGAGGACGGCACGAGCTTCCACCATTGATCGTCCTTTCCGGGGAAGGCGGGGTCAGCCGGTCAGGCCGTGGCGGGCAGTGTAGGCGGCGACCTCGGCTCGGGTGGCGATCCCCGCCTTGGCGAACGCCCGGTTGATGTGCGACTTCACGGTCACCGTCTCGATGTGCAGCCGGGCGGCGATCTGCCCGTTCGAGAGCCCGGCGCTGATCAGTGTGAGCACCTCGGCCTCCCGCACGGTGAGCCCGTCGGGGAGTCGCGTGCGTTCGGGAACACGCCCCGTACGGGCGGTCGCCACCAGGCGTGCCTGGACGGCCGGGTCGACGGGAGCCAGGCCCGCCGCGGCGGCGGTGACCGCCTGCCGGATCTCCCGGTGGCCCGCGTTCTTGGTGAGGAACCCGCGGGCGCCGGCGGCCAGGGCGGCCAGGACCGAGTCGTCGTCGGCGTACGAGGTGAGCACGACGACGGCGACCTCGGGATGGTCCGCGACGATCCGCCGGGTCGCCTCTGTTCCGTCCATCCCCGGCATGCGCAGATCCATCAGCACGACGTCCGGCCGGTGGGCGGCGACCGCCGCGAGCGCCGTATGACCGTCCTCGGCCTGGGCGACGACCTCGATGCCCGGGAGTAGTTCGAGGAGCGCGGCCAGCCCCTCCCGTACGGTGGCCTGGTCGTCCGCGACGACCACGCGGACGGCGGGCTCGCTCACCGGCCGACCCGGGCGCGCACTCGCCAGCCGTCCTCGGTCGATCCGCTGGTGACCGTGCCGCCCGCCAGCCGGACGCGCTCCCGCATCGCGGACAGCCCGTACCCGCCGTCGACGGTGTCGGCGCCGCGCGTTCGCGCCGGGCCGTTGGTCACCTCGACCGCCAGACCGTCGTCGAGGTAGTGGAGGCTGACGCGTACGTCGGCGCCGGGAGCGTGCTTCCGGGCATTGGTGAGGGACTCCTGGACGGTGCGGTAGATCGCCAGCGCCGAGTCGGCGGGTAGCGGCCGGGCGTCACCCCGCAGCGACCACTCGACGGACACCCCCGTGTCATGGCGGAACGCCTCGACCAGCCCCTCGATCAGCTCCTGGACGGCGACCTCGCCTTCGCCCAGCGTCCGTACGGCGGCGACGGCCTCTTCCTGGCCCGACCGGGTGAGCGTCCGGGCACGCGCGAGGTGCCGGCGGGCCTGGTCCCGGTCGTCGGCGAACTCCAGCGCGGCGTCGGCGGCCTCGAGCTGGAGGGACAGGGCGGTCAGCGAATGCCCGAGGACGTCGTGCAGCTCACGGGCGATCCGGCCGCGCTCGGCGAGGGTCGCCGCCTGTGCCTGGCGTTCGCTCGCCAGTACGGTCTGCTCGGCCAGCAGCCGCGCCTGCTCGGCGCGGTCGGTGTGGAGGCGGTGGTTGCGCCCGACCAGGTAGGCGACGAACGTGACCGCCGCGAAGGTGGCGAGCGCGTCGCCGTGCCCGAGGAGGTAGCCGGTGAGGAGGACGCCGCAGCAGCCGCCCATCAGCATCGCGCCCTCGCGGCGAGGGAACATGGTGCCGGCGTCGATACAGGCCCAGAAGGTGAACCAGTACACGGCGGGCTGCGGATGCACGAACAGCAGCGCGCTGCCTGCCAGGCCGGTGCAGGCGATCGCCGCTCGCAGCGCCGGGCCGTTCCCACGCGGTCCGATGACCGCCCAGGCAAACCACGCGGCCGACGCGAGCGTCAGCGCGATCGAGGTCCGCAGCTGCGTGCCGTGCAGCCCGGCGGCGCCCCTGTGGGTGGTCTCTCCCCACACCATGAACGCGAGCCCGGCGAGCATCGCCGCGCGGACCGGCCACTGACCGCTCAACCGGCCGCGAAACGACCTTCGCACCATCCACACCCTCCCCACCACGGTGATGCGGCGGTTTCCACCCAGATATCCAACCAGGAGGCGGACGATCTCCAACCGGCTCTCCTCGTACGGTGACGGACACGACCGGCCAGGGCGCGCCGGGGCAGTGCGAGGAGAAGGCGTTGTCCGCGATAACGATCGTCAATCTGGTGATCCTCGCCGCCATCCTGATCAAGGACTGGGGGCACAACCGGGTGACGCTCTTCCCCATCGTCCGGCCGCTCCTGCTCAGCGTCGCGATCGTGCCGTTCGTCCTGCCGAAGTTCGACGCCGCCGGTGGCGGCCTGACGATGGAAGCAGCATCGGTCGTCGCCGGGATCGCGGTCGGGGCGCTGGCCTGCGCGATGCTGCGCGTGAGCGTGGACGAGGAGGGCAAGGGCTGGTACGACGCCGGTTACGCGTACGTCGTCGTCTGGGTCCTGATCAGCGTGCTTCGCCAGCTGTTCGTGTACGGCTGCCAGCACTGGTTCACCCGGGACCTGGGCCGGTTCCTCGTCGAGAACCGCATTAGCCCGGCCGCCTTCGGCGACTCGATCCTCTTCTTCACCCTGAGCATGGTCATCGCGACCCGCCTGGGCATCCTGATCCGCAGCCGTCTCCTGGCGGCGCGCACGGTCCCCGCAGCCGCCTGACCGTCACATTCGAGCCGGGCGTTCGCGTTCCCACGACGAACCGCAAGGTAGGCGGCGTCAGCGGCCGGAGCGTGATCGCTCTTGACTTAAAGCGCTTTAAGTATCCGACACTCGGTGCATGACAGCGGCACAGAAGGTCCGAGGCGCCTGCCCCCTGACGATTCAGGAGGTCTCCCGGCTCAGCGGTCTGTCGGAGCCGACGTTGCGCTACTACGAGAAGATCGGCCTCATCGACCCGGTGGACCGGGATGAGAGCAGCGGTCACCGGCGCTACAGCGCCGTCGTGGTGGACAGGATCGAGGCGCTGAGCTGTTTGCGGGGTGCCGGGGTGAGCGTGCAGGACATGCGTGCCTATCTGCGGCACCTGGCCGAGGGGCACCGGGAGGCCGGGCAGATGCGCGAGCTGTTCCAGCGCAACGCCGAGCGGGTCGCCGAGGAGATGGAACGCATGCGCGTCCGCCTGCGGTACCTGCGGCTCAAGGCCGAGTTGTGGGACGCGCGCGAGCGTGGCGACACCGAGACCGAGCGCCAGGTCATCGCGGAGCTCGTGCACGTCGTGCCTGAGTTGCGGTGAAAGTGAGCTGTTTCGCAGGTGGCTCGAAAAGCGTTGACGACAAGGAACGACATGACACTGGAGTCCACGCACGACGACGGTCTTGTGCTGGTGACGGGCGGCAGCGGCTACCTCGGGTCGCACGTCGTCGGCCGCCTGCTCGCGAACGGGCACACGGTACGCGCGACCGTCCGTTCCCTCGGTCGGGCGACCGAGCTTCGGGCGATGGTGGCAGATCCCAGCGGCCGGCTGGAGATCGTCAGCGCCGATCTGTCCGAGGACGAGGGCTGGGCGGAGGCCGTGGCCGGGTGCACTTACGTCCTGCACGTCGCGTCGCCGTTTCCGGCCGCTCAGCCGCAGAATCCCGACGAAGTCATCGTTCCCGCGCGTGACGGCGCGCTTCGCGTCCTGCGGGCCGCGCGCGACGCCGAGGTCAAGCGCGTGGTGATGACGTCGTCGTTTGCTGCGGTGGGATACAGCCACAAGCCCGGCAATGAGTACGACGAGACCGACTGGACGGACCCCGCTGACGATAACCCGCCATACATCAGGTCAAAGGCGATCGCCGAACGGGCGGCCTGGGACTTCGTCCAGGCGGAAGGAGGCGACCTCGAACTCACGGTGATCAACCCCAGCGGGATCTTCGGCCCACTTCTCGGACCGCACCTTTCCACATCCACCGGCTTGGTCAAGGCGATGCTGGAAGGCGGCATGCCGGCGGTGCCTCCGGTCTACTTCGGCGTGGTGGACGTGCGCGACGTCGCGGACCTTCACGTACGGGCCATGAGGCATCCCGCCGCCGCCGGCGAGCGGTTCCTGGCCAGCAGCGGCGAGGCGATCAGCTTTCTCCAGGTCGCTCAGATACTCGCCAAGCACCTGGGCGCATCGGCGGCCAAGGTGCCGGCGCAGGAGCTCACAGCCGATCAGGTACGCGAGGCCGCCCGGTCCAATCCCGCACTGCAGGAAGTGGTCGGCCGCCTGGGTGAAATTCCCGTCCTGCACACGGAGAAAGCGCGTGACATGCTCGGGTGGGCGCCCCGCGACCCCGAGAGCACCATCGTCGAAACCGCGGAAAGCCTCATCCGTTTGAAAGCAGTGGTCGACTGAGCTATCTCCGTTCGATGCCTCCTGACCGGGCCGTTCGCGGCCAGGGGGCATCGAACGAGACGGGGCTAGTTCGCCTGCTCCGTGACACACACCTCGACGCAGTTTCCACCGTTGGTGCCGCTGCGCCGGGACTTGCGCCAGTCGGCGTGGTTCAGGTCCATCGTTCCGTTGCCGTTCTCTCGATGAGTTCGATCGATTCGCGCTGGGACAGAGTGGACGTCCGGATCGACTCCCAGACGTCGATGAGGCACGCGATGTCGTCCCGGTTACTCGTGACCAGACCGCGAACGGCGGTCTCGATATAGGCCACCTCGCTGCCGTCGACGGTCGCGATCGTGAATGCGCCTTGCAGACCCTCATGCCGAACGCCGGACGGGATGATCTGGACCGCGAGCCGGGGGGACACGGAATTCACCAGGTGCTCTAATTGGTCGTGCATCACCTTCGCATCGCCGAAGCCGCGAGTGAGGACCGTTTCGTCCAGTACACACCTGAGTGTAGGTGGATTTTCCCTTTTGAGAATGGCCTGGCGTTCGAGGCGCGCATTGACGGCAGCCTCGTCGCTGTCGAGGACGGCGCGGGCGTAGTCGGGCGTCTGCAGTAGACCCGGTACGAGTGACAGTTCGAACGCCCGGAGCGCCGACGCGCGCCGTTCCTCGTCGAGCCAGTCGCGCATCCAGCCAGGCAGGCTCTCGCCTTCCAGCAGGTCGTACACCTCCATGAGCACACCGGGCGGGACGCCCAGCTCCTGCTCGATGGCGGTGACCTGGTCACGGCGGAGGCGTCGCTGGCCGGTCTCGATGTTGCTCAGCCATCCATCGGAGTAGCCGAGCCTTTTCGCGAGGTCGGCCTGGAGGATGCTTGACGCGTCGCGGTAACGCCGGACGAGGCGGCCGAGAGTGATCAGTGTGGGGCTTGGGGGATTGTGCATGTTATGCCTCTCTGTGGGATTTGCGAATTCCCTCCCGGTGACGTCTTCGCTGGTCAGCGTACGGATGATGCGTAAAAATGGTGGCCGCAACGCCAAACGTGTCCATTGCATGCCGACCGCCGTGAAGAATTCTTTCTTCGCGGTATTCGGGATTTCTCCCAGCGTGCCATCTGGGTAGAGTCGGACAGTGCCTGAGCTACAGCGGCTGCGTGCCGGCCATGGCCCAGCGGTCCTGGCCTTCGAGCTGGCGAATCGCGCCTACTTCGCCGCCTCGATCTCCGATCGCGGTGACGCGTTCTACGACCAGTTCACCGACCGGCACAGCGCCTTGCTGGCTGAGCAGGAGGCCGGCACCTGCGCCTTCTACGTGCTCGTCGCCGAGGACGGCTCGGTCCTGGGCCGGTTCAACCTCTACGACGTCGAGGACGGCACTGCCAAGCTCGGCTACCGGGTCGCGCAGCACGTCGCCGGCCGTGGCGTGGCGACCGCGACCGTCCAGGAGCTGTGCCGGCTGGCGGCGGCGCGGCACGGGCTGCGCACGCTCAGGGCGGCCACCGCTCGCGAGAATGCCGCGTCCCAGAAGGTGCTGACCAAGGCCGGGTTCGTCCCGGTCGGCCCTGCCGACCCGGCGGATCTCGGCGGCAAGCCGGGCACCTGGTATCAGCGCGACCTGCCACTCCAGTCTTAGAGCGCCCGGCAGTAGGCGCGCTGGCTGGCCCTTGGGGGGCCCGGAATCACAGCAGGCACGAGCCCTGGTGATCATGGAGTTCTCTACGCTCAGTGATCACCGGAGGGCTCGTGCCTGTCGTGCCATCATGCCTGCTCGAACCGCTGTGGGACCAGTTCGCGGCGCTGCTGCCCGAACACGTCGACACCCACCCGCTCGGCTGCCACAACCCGCGCATTCCCGACCGGGTGGTCTTCGATCACGTCATCGCCGCCCTGGTACACGGCTCCGGCTACGAGCGCATCGCGAGCGCCGGCTGCTCGGACCGCACGATCAGACGCCGCGTCAAGTACTGGGCCCAGTTGGGGATAGCCGAGCAGATCCACTCGCTCGCCCTCCAAGCGTACGACCGCATGATCGGCCTTCAGCTCGACGAACTGTCCGTGGACGGCCGCCTCACCAAGGCCCCGTGTGGCGGCGAGGCCGCCGGGCGCTCTCCGGTGGACCGGGGCAAACAGGGCCTGAAGCGCTCGGTCGCCACCGAGGCCACCGGCATCCCGCTCGGCATCGTCTCGGCCGGCGCCAACCGCCACGACTCCCCGCTGCTGGTGCCCACCCTCAAGGCGGCCGATGAGCAGGTCGGCGGCCTTCCCGACCAAGCCAACGTGAACCTGGACCGAGGCTACGACAGCGACAAGACCCGTTGTGCGCTTGGGGAATTGGGCGAAGTGCCTGAAGTAACGCCTGCTGTCGGGCATTCTTAGACTCAGGTCCATGCCCCGGCGCAGCCTCGCCCAAGTGACCCATTCCGTGGCCTCCTGCCCGGTCGGCTGGCTGGCCGCCGGTGACGGCTGGCGTGCCGTCGCACTGTCCTTGTTGCGCCTGGGCTGCGATTGGCCCGCTCTCGAGGAGCTCGCCGCAGCGGCGTCACCGCCACCGCAGGCCGAGGACGACGTGGTCGCCCGTATCGCCGTCCAGGCACGCGAGGAGATGGGGGAAGTGGCCGCGCTGCCCTTCTGGGACACCGTCTGTGGGCTTGTTGCCCGTTCCTGGCGTCTCGGAGCGTGCGACGCCATCGACGCGCTGTACAGCCTGGACGCACTGTGGTTCACAGCCCGCGACTTCGACACGTCCACATGCAGGTCCACCGGCCTGGGCCTTCAACTCATCGGGGAGGGCGTGGGACTCAAAGAGAGCATCGCCCACGTCGACGTCACCCGCGACACCATCACGCTGCTGACCGAGGCGGACCAGCTCATCCCCGCCGATGTGCGCGACGCCCAGCTCTGCGAGGCCCTCCTGGAAACCCTCCGATGACAGCCCCCAGCCCAGCACCGAAGTCTGGGGCAGCCAATCCACGACCAAGCGCCGAGGTAGCGCCTACTGCCGGGCGCTCTTAGACGGCGAGTTTCGCGTTGCACGGTCCGACTGACGACCAGGTCAGCCGGCCGACGCGGACTCCATCGTGTGGAGGGCCGAGGACTCCTCGTTCGTCTTACGTGCAATCCGGTCCAGCGCCTTCTGCGACGGCACGTCGGCGGGGCGGTAGACGACCAGCCGCTGCGTCGTGTCTCCGAGTGGTGTCAGCACGTCGAACTCGATCGTGACCGGGCCGACATCGGGGTGGAGCAGGGCCTTGAGGCCGTGTCCGTTCACCATGACGTCACGCCGTTCCCAAAGGCTCGCGAACTCCTCGCTGCGCGACCTGAGCGTGCGAATCAAGTCGGCGAGCGCCGTGTCGTCGGGGTGGGCGGCCCATGCGGCCCGCAGGTCGGCGATGCCTTCCCGGATCACCTGTTCCCGGTGGCGGTAGAAGTCGCGGTAGGCGGGATGCAGCACGCAGAGCACCATCGTGTTGCGCTGGTCGGGCGGCAGCCGGTCGAACCGGAGCATCAGCTCGGCCATCTCGGGGTTCCAGGCGAGGATGTCGAAACGCAGGTCGACCAGCATGGCGGGCAGGGGTGAGATCGTCCGGACCAGGCGGGTGAGGGAGTCCGCCGTGCCGCCCTGCCGCGTGCCCGTCGTCCTGTGCCCGACCAGGTCGAACAGGTACGCGTGCTCATCGTCGCTGAGTCGCAGCGCCCGCGCGAGGGCGTCGAGCACCTCCGGGGAGGGGCGCAGCCCGCGTCCCTGCTCCAGCCGGATCACATAGTCGACGCTGACACCGGCCAGTTCGGCGACCTCCTCCCGGCGGAGCCCGGGAGTGCGGCGCGGACGCCTGCTCACCGGCAGGTCGACTTCTTCGGGAGCCAGGCGCTTGCGGCGGTCCCGTAGGAAGACCGCCAGTTCATGGGCGACGTCCACTTTGGCGCTCATGCTGGTGATCCTATTTCGGTCGGGTGGGAGGGCCAGTCCCAGGAAAAGGCTTCCCTTACCGGTGCGTCCGCGCGCGCCGCACCATGGCGGAGCACCCCACAGGAGAACTAGGGAGACCACCATGGCCGCATCTTTGGACACGTACCGTCTGCTCGGCCGATCCGGGTTGCGCGTGTCACCGCTGGCGCTGGGCGCGATGACGTTCGGCTCCGATTGGGGATGGGGCGCGGACAAGGACGAGTCCCGCCGCATCTTCGACACGTACGTCGAACGGGGCGGCAACTTCATCGACACCGCCAACCAGTACACCGAGGGAACGTCCGAACGACTGGTCGGGGAGTTCTCCCGCGACAAGCGCGAGAGGCTCGTGCTCGCCACCAAGTACACCCTGAGCACCAGGCCGGGCGATCCCAACTCGGGCGGCAATCACCGCAAGAGCATGGTCCGCTCGGTCGAGGGAAGCCTTCGCCGGCTGGGCACCGACTACATCGACCTGCTGTACCTGCACGCCTGGGACGGCACCACCCCCGTCGAGGAGGTGCTCCGGGCGATGGACGACCTCGTACGGGCGGGCAAGGTGCTGTACGTCGGCATCTCCGACACGCCGGCGTGGCAGGTCTCCCGCATGCAGGCGATCGCCGACCTGCGGGGCTGGTCGCCGCTGATCGCACTGCAGATCGAGTACAGCCTGATCGAGCGGACCGTCGAACGGGAGCTGATCCCCATGGCCGACGAGATGGGGCTCGGGGTCATCCCCTGGTCACCGTTGGCCAGCGGAGTGCTGACCGGCAAGTACACACGGGCGGATCTGGCTCACGAGGGCGGTTCGGCCGATCCCACGGGCACCCGCAAGAACGTCGCGGCGGCCAACGGCGCACTCTCCGAACGGGGTCTGGCCATCGCGGAGGTCGTCAAGAAGGTCGCGGCCGACATGGACACCACGCCTTCGCGGGTCGCGCTCGCGTGGACCATGCGCGATTCGGCGGTGACGGCTCCGATCATCGGGGCGCGAACGGTCGCCCAACTGGAGGACAACCTCGGTGCCCTCGACCTGTCGTTCACCGAAGGCGCGCTCGCCGAGCTCGACGAGGTCAGTGCGATCGAACTCGGCTTCCCGCACGATTTCCTGGCCAGGCCGATGACGCGGAACGTGATGTTCGGCGACACGCGATTCGAACGACCTGCCGGCCGGTAAGAGCGAGCGGGGTCACGGCTGCTGCTCCACCAGCGCGGGGTGCCTCGGGTCGTCGACGCGGATGACGACGTCGGCGGCCTGCGCCGGTTGCGCCTCCGCCTCGTACCGCGCGTAAGCGGGCAGGGTCCACTCCTGCTCGGGATCGATCCGCCGGGCCAGCGCGGCGGCGGACATCGACAGATGGACCGCGTGGTCGAAGGACAGGCCCCGGCCGAGGAGGAGCGCTCCGTCGAGCAGGAGCACGCCGCCCTCGCGCAGGGTGATGTACGAGGCGCGGGTGGCCCGGTCGGCGGCGCTGTCCCACAAGCTGGGCAGGACCAGTCCCGTACCGCCAGGTTCGAGCGGGGCGAGCACCTCGCGGACCAGGCCGCCCTCGTCGAGCCAGTCGGTGTAGTAGAGATCCGGGTCGTCGCGGCCGTACTCGAAGCGCAGTGACGCCGGGCGGAGGAAGTCCCCGGCGGACACCCGCAGGACCTCACGGCCGCGCAGGCGGAGCGGGTCCACGAGCGCATCCGCGAGGTCCTCCGGCCGGGTGGGCGGCGCGCCATCGACCGCGACCCGTGCCCACGTCGTACGGGGGAGGGCTGCGACGCGGTCGGCGAGCTCCTCGACCAGGAGGGACGGCGATATGGGCTCAATGCGCACGTCGCCATCCTCGCAGCCGGGTCAGCCCGACGGCCGCAGGGAGCGCGGTGCCGTCACCAGGACGGTCGCGTGGGCGAGGGTCGACAGGTTCGAGGGCCGTACCGAGTCGGTCCGCTCCCAGAGGGCCGCGTCGACCGCGTCCTGGTGGCGGGTGTGCTCCACCAGGCCGAAGCCGTGCTCCTCCAGAAGGGCGGACATCTCCTCAGGGCGGAACGCGCTCAGCCAGGGCTCGCCCTGTTCGGCGGCCATCGGCGCCACGGCGTCGGCGTACGCCTGGGCCGCCGCGTCGCGCAGTTCGGGGGCGAGCGTGTAGTCGAGGACCATCTCGGTGCCCGCGGCGAGGCGGCCGACGGCGGCGAGCGTCTCGGCGATGACGTCCCGGGTGAGGTACATGGTCACGCCGAGCCAGCTCACGAAGGCCGGCCGGGACGTGTCGAACCCCTCCCGGGCCAGGGCGTCGGCGGGCGACTCGGTCTCGAGGTCGATCGGGACGAAGGTGACCGTGTCCGGGGTCGCGATGCCCGCTTCCTTCAGGAGGTGGCGCTTCCACCGCTGCGTCGCGGGATGGTCGACCTCGAAGATCCGGACGGGGCCGGCCGGGTCGGAGCGGTAGGCGTAGGAGTCGAGGCCCGCGCCGAGGATGACGTACTGCGTGATGCCCCGGGCCACGGCCTCGGCGAGGCGGTCCTCCGTGTAGCGGCTCCGCACGGTGGCCGTCGCCCGGACGCCGGAGAGGATGGGGTGCTCGCCGTGGGCGCGGTGGTAGCCGACGAACTCCTCGGCCTGTTCTCCCAGGAGTCCGTACGCGACGGTGTCGGCGAAGAGGAGGGGAGGGGAGTCGACGATGAGGTGGGCCGCGCGCGCCGCCGCGGCCGTGAGCGCTGTCCGGCTGGGTCGTCCATTGTCCATCACGACAGGCGAACCTACATTGCCTTTTCTCCATCATAGCACAAATACATTTTTCATAAAAGGCTATCGGGATAACGACTGGGTGGCTTTTCTGGTGGTTTATAGGTAGCCGACCAGGCGATCGGCCAGTTCGGCGGGGCGGCTGAGCATGACCATGTGACCACCGTCGATCTCGTCGGGAGCGATGCCGAGGCGCTCTCGTACGACCTGTCGCATGAATCCTGCGGGAAACAGCCGGTCGTCGCGGCACAGCAGGAATTTCGTCGGCACGTTCGGCCATGCGGGAAGCGGCCAGGGCTCTTTGGAAGGGGTGCCCGACTGGCCGCGTGAATACTTCTCCGCCTCGGCGGCCAATTCCGCGGGGACGTCGTGGTAGTAGATGTCTTCGACCTCCTCGCGCGTCGCCTGGTCGTGCCCGGTGGCGCTCCACCATTCGCCGGGAGTCTCGCCGGGGGAGGGGATCATCGCCGTGAGCATCACGAGGAGATCGACTGGCACGCGCTCGCAGACGAGCGGTCCGGTGAAGCCGCCGAACGAGTGCGCCACGACGATCAGGCCGGTGCGGTCGCCGATCTGATCGACCGCGGCGTCGGCGTACTCGGCCAGCCCCGCCGTGTCGTCCTCGCAGGGCAGGTCCACGCTCACGGTGTCGTGGCCGCGCGTGCGCAGCTCGGCCGCGAGCGGCTGCCAGTACGACGGGTCGCATGCCGCGCCGGGGATCAGGACGAAGGTCGCCATGTCGACGGTCCTCTCGATGAGGCGTAGGGAACAACCTGTCATGACCGTCCGGCCGTGCGGAACTCATCGGAATGCCGCAGTGCTTACCGAAGGTGAATACTCATCTCACCTTCGTGGTCACTGAATCGCGCCGCCGGCGCCCCCCGCGGGTGGACCGATACCGCGCGACCGGGCCCTTGGCGGCCGGACTCCGGTGTGCGCTCCGTCAAGCCCCCTGGTGACATCCGCCGAAGAGGTTCGATCGCATGTCCCCAGTGTATGGATTATCGCGGAGCCGAATTCCGGTGCCCCATGCTGAAGCGATCATTGACTCCCGGTGAAGAAGTCGGGCGATCGCTCGACCTCTTGTCCCGTGCCGGGCGGTGTGTTTCTATTACGGAGCGTTTTCACCTGGTCACCTCTCATCCGCGATCCGCAGCCGATCCGATTCTTGGCATGCTGGGATTGAGGCGGGTGGAAATGCGAGCGGTCAGGCCGGATCCGGCACTTCTGGAAGGCGGAGTAATGGTCGGTTCGTTAAACGCTGCCCAAAATCGCGTAGCGCAATCACTCGACCGAGAAATCCGGGGCTCGCTGGGCGCCGGCGAGCGGCTCGACGGACGGTTGGCATCGGCGCTGGCGGACTTCCACGGCGCCGACCTGTCCCAGGTTCGGATGCACGCCGACGAGAACGCCGACCGCATCTGCCGCGCCCTGTCGGCGGAGGCGGCCACGGTCGGCGCCGACGTCTTCTTCGCGGCGGGCGCCTTCGCCCCGCACTCCCGCGCCGGGCTGCGGCTGCTGGTCCACGAGACGGCGCACGCGGTGCAGCAGGCCGGGGCACGCAGGTCCCGCGCGGCTGGAGCGTCGGTGTCGGATCCCGCCGACGACTGCGAGTCGGCCGCGCGCTCGCTCGCCGACGCCTTCCTCCGCGGCGGGCCGTCGCGGCAACCGGCGGAGCCCGTACGCCCGCTGGCGGACTCGGAGCAACTGGTCGTGCAGCGGCACGCCTCGTGGGAGCACCGCCTGCTCGGCGACGCGCTGCCCGCCGACCTCGACGCCATCACCATGAAGAAGGGCGACCGGAAGACCAAACTCGAGGAACTGAAAGCGTTTCTGGAGATGTGGCGAGACGACCCGGACGCGGTCACCCCCGAAGCGATCAAAGGGAAATTCTCCACCATCCGCACGCTCCGGCTCGGGGGCAGCGGACTGCTCGTCACCTACGGCGAGCTCAACACACTGGCCGATTATCTGGCCAATCCGGCGGCGCTCGACAGCCAGCCCAAGGCCATTCTCGAACCCATCCTCCAGGCGGTTCGGCAGGATTCATATCTTCGGGTCAACAAGCTGCTGGGCACGCCCGTACAACCGGGATCGGTGCACTTCAAGAACTCGGCGGTCATCAACATCGACTGGGACTTCTTCGATCTGCTGATCGAGACGATGGCCCTGGACGACCTCACCAAGAACCTCGGTCCAAAAGAGATCGACCATTACGGTGCGGTGGTCGGCCGCAACGCCTGTCACTTCGCGCCCTACTCGTGGTATCGGTGGGAGCAGTCCCATCTCATCGCGCGCGACTACGCGACGCAGGCGCACCACGCGAGCGGCACCGCGAAGGAACGACTGACCTACCTCGCGTGGATCAACCACGGCTACGCCGACCACTTCCTGCAGGACTCCTTCGCGGCCGGGCATCTCGTCAACAAGACGCTGGTCATGCAGTGGTTCGTCGAGTGGGCGGCCGGCCAGGGGAAGCTCATGCCTGTGGCCGACTGGAAGATGGTCCAGACGATGACCGTCGCCCGGCAGAGCGGACTGGCGGCGCGCGGCCTCTACGACGGATTCCTGGACCCGGCGAAACGGGGAGCGGTCCGCGACCCCCAGACGGCCGACGAGCAGTGGTCGGCACAGCGGCGGATGGACGTGGCCGGGGTCAAGGCCGACGGCACCCGCTCGCAGGGAGACGCGTACAAGCACTACCTGACGCTCATGCGGAACTCCGGCGTGCAGATGTCCAGCGGGGTGCTGCACGACAACTTCAACAAGACCGGGCTCTATGTCGCGTCGGTGCATCATCCGGCGGCGTTCGAGATCTACGGCGACTCCACGATGCTCGACGGCGGGGACGGCGTACGGATCGCGAGCGAGACCGCACAGCTGTCCCAGCAGTCCATCCTCGACCTGATCGCGCATGGCGCCACGAGCATCACCACGGCGGAGATCTTCAACCGGTTCCCGACCAGCGTGCGCGGCACGGGCAACTCGATGCTCTCGCTGGAGGCGTGGAACGACAGCCAGCGCGACACCGCGACCGGGCTGTTCGCCAGCTTCAAGATCGCGGGCATCCGGGCGGCGTCGCCGCGCATCCGCAACATCTCCATCGACACCACCGGCGGGTGGCGGTGGGTTCAGGTCCCGGGTGAGGCGAGTGACATCGCCGTCGGTGGCGACGGATCGGTGTGGACCATCACGAAGGACCAGAAGATCCAGCGGCTGGAGGGGAACTCCTGGGTTCCTCTGCCGGGCGGCGGGGCCCGCATCGCGGTGGACGGTTCGGGCACTCCGTGGGTCGCGAGCGCCAACCGAGGGATCTGGCGCTGGGACGGCCGAAAATGGGAGGGAATCCCGCTCACCGGAATCCCCCTCCGCAACGACTCACCGGGCGAGCAGGTGGCCGGCGACATCGGTGCGGGTGCCGACGGGTCGGTCTGGATCACCGGCCGGACCGACGTCGAACACGGCCATCCCATCCTGCGCTGGACCGGGCAAAAGTGGGAGCAGGCCGCTGGCGCCGCCGTCGCGATCTCGGTCGCGCCGAGCGGACTGCCCTGGATCGCGAACAAGGAAGGCGGGATCGCCAGACTGAACCCGGGCGGGCCCCTGGGAAGCGGGTGGGGCGCCGTTCCCGGCCTGGCGACGGACATCGCCGTGTCCACCGGCGTCCTCCCGACCGTCTGGGCGATCGGCGCCAAGAAGGCTCCCGGCGAGGGCGGGAACGAGATCCTCGCCTGGAACGGCCAGCAGTGGGATGTGATCCCCGGTTCGGCGACGCGCATCGCGGTGGGGCCGGACGGGACCCCGTGGGTGGTCAACGCCAAGAACGCGATCTTCCATCTCGTCCCGGCCGACGAGTCACGCGTGGTGTTCACAACGGCCGACGGCGGAAAGGTCAAGGGGAAGGCCGTCGCCACCAGCGGATCTCTGTTCCCCGGTGACATGGTGGAGATCAACGGGAGCATCGACCTCAGCAAGGTCATCGTCGGGAACAGCGGCGCCTGCGTCCACTCGATCAAGCTGGACACCTCTGCCGCGTACTACGACTACGTCCTGGAGGTCGACGCGCAAGGACCCAAGGGGTTCGGCTCGGGGCTGATGTACCTGAGGTTCGTCGACGAGGAAGGCGACGTCTACACCCTCAGCATCTACCTGTCGGACCGCAAGCAGCACACCCTGCGGTACGACAGCAACCTGCCGGGGATCAAAGAGATCCGCTGGAGCGACAGTCTCTTCTGAGCCGTAGGCACCAGGTCGTCCACGCGACGCTTCGCGTGGACGACCTGTGGGCGTTCAGTGTGCGCGAAGGTGTCCGACCGGCTCGGCCGGCGGGTCGCCGACCGGCAGGCCGTACATCGTGAACAGGCGATGCCGGACCGCGTCGAACGGGTAGGTCTGCGGATAGACCGTCATCTTGAAGATCACGCCTTCCAGAACACTGCGGAACATGACCTCCTCCAGGGCGGGGTCCCCGGCCCCGCGGTCGGCGAAGATCTGCCGGAGCCGGTTCTCGAACTCCTCGACGACGCCGGCTCTGGCCGACTCGACCTTGATGAAGATCTCGCGGGTCGCGGGCTGCAGCATCAGGCAGAGCACGAGCCGCTGAACCCCGATCGTGTCGCGCGCCATCGTCAGGGTCCGGTCGATCACTCCGGCCAGCCGCTGATCCGCGGTGACCTCTCCGTCGACCGGGTCGGTGGCGGCGAGGATGCCGTCGAGGGCCTGGCCGAGCAGTTCGTGGAGAAGGTCCTCCTTCGCGGGGAAGTAGTACGACACGAGCCCCCGCGCGACTCCCGCGCGCTCGGCGATCTGGGAGATCGGAGTGCCTTCGTACCCGCGCTCGGCGAACAACGTCAGGGCCGCCTCGAGGATCCGGCGCCGGGATTGCTCCCGCAACTCCTGGTTGACACGGTCCGAACGCGGCGACAAGCGAAAACCCCCCGGGAAGCGGTGACGGACTCACCATTGTCCCGCTTGTCGCCGCAGAATGCGCTCGTCAGTGCCGTACCCGGCCGTTGATCGCGCCGACCAGGTTGTTTACTCCGCCCTTGTCGGCGGACTCCAGTTCGAGGTCCGTGCCATTGGTGAAAGTGATCACGAAGTTCTGAACCTTGATCGATACCTGTGCCCTGCTGGTGTCGGTGACCCGGGCGCCGGCGATCTGGGCGATCGGTATCTCGGCCACCAGGTCCTTCGCGAAGCCGACCATCGACTGTTCGAACAGCAGCACCCGCCGGTCGGTCACCGCGATGTTCATCTTCGGCGGCAGCCCACCGTCGCCTGCCACGTCGACGAACCGGATGCCCACGACGTTCTGCAGCGCCGCGTAGTAACCCTCGCGCTTCAGGGTGCCCGGCAGGTTGGCCATGCAGCTCGCCACCAGCCTCTCGTCGGGGCCCATGATCTTCGAAGCTGCCTTCTTGACGACCCAGTCGCGTGCGGCCATGCACGCCTCCTCTCATAGGAAGGCGTTGACTGTACAGCCAGCCAGTCATGTACGGGGCATCGATCGGTGCGGCGTGGCCGGGTGCGGTCTCTGTGCGCTATGCCACGTACAGAATCCCGCGCGGTGCTGTACGGTGCTTCCCGCGGCGAACGTATTTCGCCGCATAGGCGGCATTTGTTCGCCTAAGGAGCGCCGGGAAGCCTGGTCGGCACCGCTGACGGCATGCCCACGGGGAGGCGCGCGTGACCGAATTCATCCACGCGGCACTTACATTTCCGGCGGTCGTCCTCGGCGCCCTCCTGGTGATCGTTCTCGCCTACTGGCTGCTGGTCGTCGTCGGACTGCTGGACCCGGCCGCGACCATGGTCACGGCGGTGGCGCTGTCGCTGTTCACGGCGCTCGCGTGGTTCGCCGGCGTGGCCGGCGCCGTGCTGCTGCACCGCGAGGACGTGACCGGGCGCGTCCCGGAGATCGGGGTGCTCGCCGCCGCGATCCTCGCGTCCGTCCTGGTCACCCGGCTGCTCATGCGGCCCCTGCGGTACATGATCCCGGAGGAGAAGCTGCCCTCCCGGCAGGACTTCGTCGGCCGGATGTGCGTCATCCGGACCAGCCGGGTGGACCTGACGTACGGCCAGGCCGAGGTGCGGGCCGAGGACGGCTCGGCCGCCGTCATTCAGGTCCGCCAGCAACGGAACCAATCAGGCGAAGAGATCCTCAAAGCAGGTGATACCGCACTGATCTTCGACTACGACGCCGACGGCCAGTTCTTCTGGGTGATGCCGTATGACGCCGAGCTCGACCCGCACCGTCCAGCCAAGTGAATTCCCCCGTAAGAAGGACCATTGATGGACTCCATCGGCATCGCGATCGCCGTCCTCGTCGGCGCGATCCTGATCGTCGCACTGGGCACGGCGTACCTGTTCAGCAGACTCTTCCGCAAGGTCGAACAGGGCCGGGTCCTCATCATCTCCAAGATCAAGAAGGTCGACGTCACCTTCACCGGGGCCATCGTGCTGCCTGTGCTGCACAAGGCCGAGGTGATGGACATCTCGGTGAAGACCATCGAGATCGAGCGGAGCGGGCACGAGGGCCTCATCTGCCGGGACAACATCCGCGCCGACATCAAGATCACATTCTTCGTCCGGGTCAACAAGACCGTCGAGGACGTGATCCAGGTGGCGCAGGCGATCGGCACGCAGCGGGCCAGCCACGAGGACACGCTGCAGACGCTGTTCAACGCGAAGTTCTCCGAGGCGCTGAAGACGGTCGGCAAGCAGCTGGACTTCGTCGACCTCTACACGCACCGGCATGAGTTCCGCGACCAGATCGTGCAGCTCATCGGCACCGATCTGAACGGCTACCACCTCGAGGACGCGGCCATCGACCACCTCGAGCAGACGCCGCTGCAGAGCCTCAACCCCACGAACATCCTGGACGCCCAGGGCATCCGGAAGATCACCGAGCTGACGGCCATCGAGCACGTGCGCACCAACGAGTTCCAGCGCAACGAGGAGAAGGAGATCACCCGCCAGAACGTCGACGCGCGGGAGGCCATCCTCGAGCTCGAACGCCGCCAGGCCGAGGCGGAGGTCAAGAAGAAGCGGGAGATCGAGACCGTACGGGCCCGCGAGGAGGCCGAGATCGCCAAGGTGCAGGCCGAGGAGCGCCTGACCTCGCAGACCGCGCGCCTGCGCACCGACGAGCAGGTCGGCGTCCAGGAGGAGAACCGCAACCGCGAGATCGCGGTCGCCGCCAAGAACAAGGAACGCGTCATCGCCGTCGAGAACGAGCGGATCGAGAAGGACCGCATGCTCGAGGTCATCGCGCGTGAACGGGAGACCGAGCTGTCCCGCATCGCCAAGGACAAGGAGGTCGAGGCGGAGAAGCGGGAGATCGCCGACGTCGTCCGCGAGCGGATCGCGGTGGAGAAGACCGTCGCCGAGCAGGAAGAGGGCATCAAGAAGCTGCGGATGGTCGAGGAGGCCGAGCGGACCCGCCAGGCCCTGATCATCCAGGCCGAGGCGGAGGCCCAGGAGAACCTGGTCAAGGACATCAAGGCGGCCGAGGCGGCCGAGGAGGCCGCCAAGTTCAAGGCCCGCGAGGAGGTGCTGCTGGCCGAGGCGCGGCAGAAGACCTCCGAGCTCGACGCCCAGTCCAAGATCCGGCTCGCCGAGGGCATCCAGGCGGAGGCCGCCGCCGAGGGCCTGGCCGCCGTCCAGGTGCGCGAGCGCGACGCGGAGGCGACCGAGAAGGTCGGCCGCGCCGAGGCCACCGTCAACCGCGAGAAGGCCCTGGCCGAGGCCGAGGGAGCCGAGAAGATCGGGCGCGCCGCCGCCGTCGCGAACCGCGAGCAGGCCCTCGCCGACGCGGACGGCATCCGCGAGAAGCTCAAGGCCGAGGCCGAAGGTCTCACCGACAAGGCCGCCGGCATGGCCGCGATGGACGACGCCACCCGTGGTCACGAGGAGTACCGCCTGCGGCTGGAGGCCGAGAAGGAGGTCCGGCTCGCCGGGCTCAACGTGCAGCGCGAGGTCGTCGAGGCCCAGGCGTCGGTGCTCGCCGCCGGCCTGGAGAAGGCCGACATCGACATCGTCGGCGGCGACAGCGCCTTCTTCGACCGGGTCGTCGGCGCGATCAGCATCGGCAAGGGCGTCGACGGGTTCGTCGAGCACTCCGAGGTGGCGCAGCGGTTCGCGGGCCCCTGGCTGAACGGCTCGCGCAGCATGCCGGAGGACCTGGCCCGGCTTATCGGGTCGATCAAGACCGACGACGTGAAGAACCTGACCCTGTCCGCACTGCTGGCGCAGCGGATCAAGGCCGGTGGCAGCGACGGCGAGAAGGCCCGTGAGCTGCTCGACCAGGCCGAGCGTCTCGGCGTGGCCGACGCCGCGATCTCCAACATGGCAGTGGTCGAGAGCTGAGCCGGATCACCACGAGGACCAGAGGAATCGCGTGACCGAGGGCGGGGAGACGCCTGCCGCGCCGAGCCTGGACGCGGGCACCTACGAGGTGCTCCGCGCCCGGCTCGGCGAGCAGGCCAAGGAGCTGGTCCGGCGGGCCGAGGCGCTGAACGCCCGGCGGCTGGAGGTGTTCGGCGGCACGGAGCTGCGGCTGGTCGGCACGGAGCGGATTCGAACCGAGCACAACTGCGTGCCGCGCGACATCGCCGCGGTCGGCGGGCTCATGCTGTTCGGCTTCAACGTGTTCATCGGGCTGCGGCCGCAGACGACCGTCGGCGACGTGTTCGCCCTGTACCGGTTCGTCCGGGACGGCGACGAGTTCCGGTTCGAGGCCACCGACGACGCGCCGGAGGTGCTGCGCGACCCGGGCTTCGAGCGCGACTTCGGCGAGCTGTACCGCTACTACCGTGATGCCCGGCTGCTGCAGTTGCGGCACGTCGAGGGCAAGCTGCTGGCGGTCTTCCAGACCGGTCTGGAAGCCGAGCACGACACCCGCGTGCTGCGCTGGACGGTCGACGTCGACGGCACCGCCACGTACCTGGACAACCTGGGCGAGCCGGACCATGTCTTCCCGCCCCGGTACGACTTCGAGTGGGTCGCGACCACCCGCGACGACCACATTCTCGGCCGTCACCCGCACATCTCGATCGAGGACGAGGTCTTCGTCGAGACGGTGGGCGGCGACCTCACCGTCAAGATCGAGAACAACACCGAGACCGGCGAGGGCATCTACCGCGAGCCGGTCGACGAGCCGCTGCAGAGCCTCGCCGACGCCGAGGTGCAGTACGCCCGCGTCGGCGCGCTCATCCTGCTGCGCGTCCGCCCGTACAAGGAGAACGACTGGCGGTACCTCGTCTTCAACACGCACACGAAGACGGTCGTGCGCCTGGACGGCATCGGGCAGGCGTGCCGGCGGCTGCCGGAGGACCACGGCATCATCTTCCCCGGCGGCTACTACCTGGTGACCGGCGCGGCGAAGACGTTCGACACGGACGTCGACCGGCTGGAGTACGAGCGGGTCATCCGCTCCACCAACGGCGAGGACGTGCTGTACGTCTTCCACGCCCGCGAGGCCGGCCGCTACCTCCTGCTGCCGTACAACGTGATCCGCAAGGAGGTCGCCACCCCGATCACCTGCCACGGCTACTCGCTGTTCGACGACGGCACCCTCGTGGTGTTCCGCGCCGACACGGGCGAGCCGACCCGCGTGCACGCGATGCAGGTGTGGCAGACGCCGTACCTGTCGGACGCGTACGCGGCGGCGCAGCCGGCCGGCACCGGGCCGCTGGAACGGGTGGGCAACGCCGACCTGGTCCGGGGCATCTCCGACTGCCTGTCGGTGGCCCGCATGGTCGAGGAGACCACCCCGACGGCGGGCGTGTTCGAGGCGCTGATCGCCGGGTGCGAGCGGGCCTTCGACCACTTCCACTGGCTCGGCGACCCCGAACTCGGCGACCTGCGCGTCCCGCTCGCCGACGTACGGGGGACGGCGGGGCAGGTCCTCGAGGAGTTCGAGACCGTCCAGCGGCTCACCGCCCAGGCCGCGACCGCGCTCACCGAGGCCGACGAGAAGATCACGGCGCTGATCCGGGTCACCCGCGGCGACTCTCCGGACACCGCCGACGGCTGGGTGACCCGGCTGACCGAGCTGCGCCGCGCCCAGGGCCGCCTCGTCACCCTCCGCGACATGCGGTACGCCGACCTCGCGCGGATCGACGGGCTGGCCGACCGGCTGACCGATGAGCTGGCCGCAACGGGACGCCGCGCGGTCGAGTTCCTGCGCGAGCCCGAGGCGTTCACCGCCTACCACGAGGAGATCGACCGGCTGCTCGCCGCGATCGAGGCGATGGCCGCGACGGCCGAGGCCGTCCCGATCCGCGAACGGCTGGCCGAGCAGTACGAGGGCCTGGAGGTCGTCACCGACGTCGTCGGCACCCTCGACATCACCGACGCGACCGTGCGCACCTCGATCCTGGAGCGGGTCGGCGAGGTGCTCGCCGGCATCAACCGGGCGCAGGCCACGCTCGACGCCCGCCGCCGGGAGCTCCTGGACGCCGAGGGGCGCGCCGCGTTCGCGGCCGAGTTCGCGCTGCTCGGCCAGGCCGTCACCGGCGCGCTGGCCATGACGGACACGCCCGAGGCCTGCGATGACCAGCTCGGCCGCGTCATGCTCCAGCTGGAGAACCTCGAGTCCCGGTTCGCCGAGTTCGACGACTTCGTCGCCGAGCTCACCGCCAAGCGCGAAGAGGTCTACGAGGCGTTCTCCGCGCGCAAGCAGACGCTGCTGGACGAGCGCGCCCGCCGCGCCGACCGGCTCGCCGAGTCCGCGACGCGGATCCTCGTCGGCGTCCGCCGCCGCGCCGCCGCGCTCGAATCCCTCGACGAGATCAACGCCTACTTCGCCGCCGACCCGATGGTGGAGAAGGTCCGCTCCGTCGTCGAGCAGCTGCGCGCCGCCGGGGACGCCGTACGCGCCGAGGAGATCGACGGGCTGCTCAAGACCGCCCGGCAGGAGGCGGGCCGGGCCCTGCGCGACCGCGCCGACCTGTACGAGGACGGCGGCGAGAGCATCCGGCTCGGCGCGCACCGGTTCGCGGTCAACACCCAGCCCGTCGACCTGACCCTCGTCCCGCACGACGGCGGCATGGCGTACGCCGTGACCGCGACCGACTACCGGTCCCCGGTTTGCGACCCGGCCTTCGCGGCGACCCGCCCGTACTGGGACCAGACGCTGGTCTCGGAGACCGCCGAGGTGTACCGCGGGGAGTACCTCGCGGCGGAGATCCTCGCCGGGACCCCGGCCGACGTCCTCCGCCGCGCCGCCGAAGAAGGCGAACTGCTCGCCGTCGTCCGTACGGCCGCCGAGGCCCGCTACGACGAGGGGTACGAGCGCGGCGTGCACGACCACGACGCCGCGCTGATCCTCGACGCACTGCTGCGGCTGCGGGACGGCGCGGGCCTGCTGCGCTACCCGCCCGCCGCCCGCGCCGCCGCCCAGCTGTTCTGGGCGTACGGCGCCGACGAGGCGTCGCGCGGGACCTGGACGACCCGCGCCGCGTCGCTGGCCCGCGCTCGCGCGGCGTTCGGGGAGCCCCCGGCGGCCGGGGTGCTGCGCCGGGAGCTGACCGCCGCAACCCTCGCCTTCCTCACCGCCAACGCGCTGCACGGCCCCGAGGCGGCCACCCGGATCCTGCCGCCGGACGACACCGGCGACCTGATCGGGGAGTACCTGTTCGAGGAGCTCGCCACCGAGCCCGCCGGGTTCGTCACCGGCGCGGGGGCGCGCTCGCTGCTCGACGGCTTCCGTACCGCGCTCGGCGGAGCCCCGGGCTACCGCGACGACCTGCGCGCCCTCGACCACGGCGGCCTGGCCGCCCGGCAGCAGCTCATCGAGGCGTGGCTCGGCTCGTACCTCGCCACGACCGGCCTGCCGGCCGACGACCTCGCCGAGGCCGTGGCGATCGAGCTGTGCGGCCCGCTCGACCGGTACGACGTGTCGTCGCCCCTGACGGCGACCGTCGAGGGCCTGCTGGGCGCGCACCCGCGGATCACCGGCCGCCGGATGGAGCTGCGCCTGGACGAGAGCGTCGCCCGGACCGGCCGGTTCCGTGCCGAGCGGGTGCCCGCCTACCGCGCGTACCAGCGGCTCCGCGGTGAGCTGGTCGGCGCCGAGCGGGGGCGGCTGCGGCTGGAGGAGTACCGCCCGCGTGTGCTCAGCTCGTTCGTGCGCAACCGGCTGCTGGACGAGGTGTACCTGCCGCTCATCGGCGACAACCTCGCCAAGCAGCTCGGGGCCGCCGGCGACGCCAAGCGCACCGACCAGATGGGCCTGCTGCTGCTCATCTCCCCGCCCGGCTACGGCAAGACGACCCTGATGGAGTACGTCGCGGGGCGGCTCGGGCTGATGTTCGTCAAGGTCAACGGCCCGGCGCTCGGCCCGTCGGTCACCTCCCTCGACCCGGCGGACGCGCCCGACGCGACCGCCCGCCAGGAGGTCGAGAAGATCAACTTTGCCCTGGAGATGGGCAACAACGTCCTGCTCTACCTCGACGACATCCAGCACACCTCACCGGAGCTGCTGCAGAAGTTCATCTCCCTCTGCGACGCCCAGCGCCGCATCGAGGGCGTCTGGGACGGCCGCACCCGCACGTACGACCTGCGCGGCAAGCGCTTCGCGGTCTGCATGGCCGGCAACCCGTACACCGAGTCCGGGCAGCGCTTCCGGATCCCCGACATGCTGGCCAACCGCGCCGACGTGTGGAACCTCGGCGACGTGCTGTCCGGCCGCGAGGACCTGTTCGCGCTCAGCTACCTGGAGAACGCCCTCACCTCCAACCCCGTGCTCGCGCCGCTGTCGACCCGGGAGCGCGGCGACGTGGAGCTGTTCGTCCGGCTCGCGCAGGGCGACACGACCGTGTCGCCGGACCGGCTCGCCCACCCGTACTCCGGTCCGGAGGTCGAGCAGATCACCGCCGTCATGCGCCGGCTGCTGCGCGTCCGGGAGGTCCTGCTCGCCGCGAACCGCGCGTACATCGCCTCGGCCGCCCAGGCCGACGCCTCCCGCACCGAGCCGCCGTTCCAGCTGCAGGGCTCGTACCGGGACATGAACAAGCTCGCCGAGCGGATCGTGCCGGTGATGAACGAGGCCGAGCTGGAGGCCGCGATCGACGACCACTACGTCGGCGAGGCCCAGACCCTCGCCTCCGGCGCCGAGGCGAACCTGCTCAAACTGGGCGAGCTGCGCGGCACCCTCACCGCCGACCGGACCGAGCGCTGGGCCGCGGTCAAGGCCGCCTACCAGCGCTCCCAGGCCCTCGGCGGCGCGGAGGACGACCCGATGACCAGGGCGGTCGGCGCGCTCGGCCTCCTCGCCGACCGCGTCGCCGCCGTCGAGACCGCCATCACCCGAGCCACCGACGGCCGCCTCTGACCGGACCGTCCGGTAACCGATATTCGATCGCGGTTCCGTAAGCGGCCTTCGATACTTGGCCGCATGGTGCAGTTCGCTGACTTCGATACGCGCGGTTACCGGATGGTGGACGTACGGACCGGCTACGGGCAATGGGTGGGCACGTACGAGGAGACGGTCGAGGACGTCATGGACCTCGCGCTGCTCGATGAGCTCACCGAGCCGTCGTGGAGGACGGTCCGGTGCGCCGCCGACCTGGGGTGCGGCACCGGGCGCACGGCCGCCTGGCTGCGGCGCCACGGGGTGGCCGCCATCGACGGCGTGGACCTGACTCCCGAGATGCTCGCGGTCGCGCGTTCGAAGGGCGGCCACGACCGGCTGTTCGAGGCCGACGTGACGGAGACCGGGCTCGACACGGGCGCGTACGACCTGGTCATCGCCTCGCTCATCGACGAGCACCTGGCCGACCTGAAGCCGTTCTACGCCGAGGCCTGGCGGCTGGCGGAGCCGGGCGCGCGGTGCGTGATCGTGGCGTTCCACCCGCACTTCATCATGGCGTCCGGCATGCCGACCCACTTCACCAGCGAGTCCGGCGAGCCGATCGCCATCACGACGCACGTCCACCTGCTGAGCGACCACGTCATGGCCGGCGTCGCGGCGGGCTGGCGCCTCGTCGAGATGCGGGAGGGCGTCATCGACGACCGCTGGCTCGCCGTGAAACCCAAGTGGGAGCGCTACCGCAACCACCCGATCTCCGCCGCCCTGGTCTGGCGCAAGAACCCCTGACCGCCGGTGCCGTCAGCTCTGCTGGTAGCGCCGCGTCGGCGGGGGGCTTTCCCGACGGGCTCGGATCGGTTGCGGTTTTCTTCCGGGAGATAGATCACATAGCGAAGATTCGGCGAAGATCGCTGCGCTGGTGATCTTGTTCACTAGCGTGTCGATCATGAAGATCTCTCGCCTGTGTAATCGGGGTGTGGTCGGTCTGGTGGCCGCCGGCGCGCTGCTGGGATCGGCCGTCGCGCCGGCTCCGGCGGCACGTGCCGACACGGACCCGCCGCCCATCACCGCCATCGCCGACATGCTTCAGCAGACGATGGACGGCCTGAAGTTCCAAGAGGTCATCGACACCGACCCGCCCACCACGGCCACCGCCGTGCGCGCCCTCAAGGCGAACTCGGTCGACAAGGACGCCAAGACGCCGGAGCAGCGTGCCAAGACGTACGCCGCGGCGGCGGGCAACCAGCCGATCTCCCAGCAGCCGCAGGTGGACGCCACCGTCATCGAGCTGGACGCGAACAACCGCCCGGTCTCGGCGGGCACGGTGCTGATGAGCCCGCAGTACCCGCACGGGAAGATCATCCCGTTGGACAAGAACTTCCACACCAGCGACGTGCGCTGGCGGCAGTGGGACGACTCCGGGTGGTACACCAACCACGCCCAGGGCACGATCGACGTGGTGCCGGGCCGGGAGAACGCCTCGACCGACTTCATGCTGCCCTACCCGGCCTCGGTCCTGAAGCTGATGATCAACTTCGGGGTGCTGCGGCTGGTCGACAAGGGCGTCATCAGCCTGGACGACACCTACGCCTACAACCCCACCACGGTCAGCTCGCTGTGCGGCGGGGCCACCAGCGACACGATCCGCAACTACGTTGACGCGTCGCT
Organism: Actinoallomurus vinaceus; assembly: GCF_039542055.1. Taxonomy (NCBI): domain Bacteria; kingdom Bacillati; phylum Actinomycetota; class Actinomycetes; order Streptosporangiales; family Thermomonosporaceae; genus Actinoallomurus; species Actinoallomurus vinaceus. The sequence continues at coordinate 35,068 of NZ_BAABHK010000023.1, read as the reverse complement.
GACCTGGTCCTCCAACGGCGCCTCGTGCGCGCTGCTGAAGATGCTGTGGGACCACGATGCCGTGAACGACCTGAACCAGACGTTCCAGAACCTGGGTCTGGAGACGCTGCAGGTCAAGGAGACCAACCCGGCCAACGGCGGGCACTGGAGCAACCCGGTCACGATGAGCTCGATCGACACCGCCAAGCTCCTGGCCCTCATCAACGGCGCCCCGGGCACCGTCTGGACCGCGTCGAACGGCAATGCGGTCACCGCCGACGTGCTCAGCCCCTCGTCGCGTGAGTTCTTCAAGAAGGAGCTCGGCGACCAGGGCATGAACGACGTGCTGTCCACCACGAACTGGTGCGGTGCGGACTACCCGGCCCCCGGCATCCCGGCGGTCGAGCCGCAGCGGTGGATCGCAGCCGACGGCACCGTGACCGTCGACGGTGCCGCCTACCAGCACGACGTGCGGCCCTGCAACGCCAACGCCGAGGTGACCTTCGCCCACAAGACCGGCCTGGTCTCCAACTCCGGAAGCGACGCGGGCATCGTCAAGTCCCTGCCCGGCAAGAACGGCCGCAACTACATCATCGCGGTGTTCTCCAACCTCGGTGACCAGTACCAGGACCCGAACCGCCCGCCGACGGCCCCGGGCGCCCACCCGGTCGCCTACAGCGAGAAGTACGCCCAGCTCGGCCTGGCCATCGACAAGTACGAGGCCTCGTTCGGAGGCGCCGCCGCCGCTAACCGGCGATGAGCGTGCGGTGACGGGAGTCCGATCCCGCCCCGCCACGTGAGAGACGGCCGCCGTGAGGTCTCCCGCAAGGAGCCCGCACGGCGGCCGTCCGCATTCACGTGCGACCGCTCAGCCTGTCGCGAGACGCGCACGCAACCGGTCGCGGGCGGCGGGCCACTCCGGCGCGATCAACGAATAGCAGACGGTGTCCCGGACGGAGCCGTCGGGCAGGATGCGGTGGCTGCGCAGTACCCCTTCCCGCTGCGCGCCGAGGCGTTCGATGGCCCGTTGTGAGCGTTCGTTGCGGTGATGGGTGTGCCAGCCCACCCGGTTGGCGCCCAGCACGTCGAACGCCCGCTCCAGCAGGAGGAGCTTGGCCTCGGTGTTGAGCGCCGTCCGCTGCCAGCGGGCGCCGATCCACGTGTGCCCGATGCACAGGCCGCGATGCGCCGGTTCGATCTCGTAGTACGACGTCGTCCCGGCGACCTCTCCGGTGGCCGCGTCGATCTGAACCCAGGGCAGGCGCGTTCCGCGGGCCGTCTGGGCCAGGTCGTTCTCGACCATGCGGCGTGCCTCGTCGAGGTCGGCGGGCTGCCGGACGTTCAGCCACCGCCAGACCTCCGGGTCCTTACCCGCCTCGAGGAGTCCCTCGGCGTGCTCGGGACCGAGCGGCTCCAGACGGACGTGGCGTCCGGTCAGGGCCGGCCGCTCGAACCATGTACTCGTCATGGACAGCACGTTATGAGCGCGCGAGCCGTCCGAAAAGGTCCAGTATGTGCCTCTCTGGGGTAGGCCACTCCCTCTACATCCTGCGTCGAGAGGCCCGGTTGGACATCATTCCCATGCCGGCCGCGCCCATCCCGAACAGGAAGATCAGGGCGCCGATGATGACGTTGTTGAGGACGGTCGACATCGTGGCCATGGACCCGCGGACCACCCACGGTGCGATGATCGTCCACACACCGATGAGAGGGACGACCCAGGCGACGCCGTGCGTACGTCCGTAAGCCGATGCGAACCCGACCGCCAGCAGCGTGACCGCGATCCCGGTGAGCAGATTGTTCACCGTGAGGGTCGTGGTGCGGCTGTGGAACGCGATGACCCACGGCGAGATGGCCAGGTAAAGGCCGCTCAGGAAGGTGAGGCCGTCGAGCGTGTGGGCGGATGTCGTCTCGGCGACGCGGTCGTACCGGGCGCGGAGCTCCGCTATGTCGGGATGCTGCTCCATGCCGGCCATCGGGCGCGCGGACATGTGACCCACCACCTTTCTCTTTGCGAATCAGTCGCTCTCCCCGGCACTTTCCCGCTGTAACAACGACAATTCCGATCAAACGCAACGGTTTCGTCAAATCATGTGATCTCCGACGGTTGATCCGGCACTCCCGCCCGCCGAGGGTTTCCGGGGCTCTGGCCCCGGAAACCCTCGGCGGGCGCCGTCAGCGGTCAACCTCCACGGCGATCGTCTCCGTGTAGTGCAGGTGGCCGAAGTACGTCACGCGGACCAGCGCCCACCAGTTGCCCGGCTTGGCCGTTCGTGGGGCGGACAACGCGAAGGGCACGGTCACCTCGGCGCCCGGCGCGACCTCGAAGCCTCGCGTCCAGGGGGTGATCAGGACGTCGTGGGCGGGGCCCCACGTGCCGTACGGGCTGATGAGCTGTGCCTCGCCGCGGATCGGCGCTGCGGCGGAGTTGCGGAGCCGTACGGCGATCTCGGCGTCGTCTCCCGGCCGGAGCCGGGGCGCGGGAGATGCCAGGGCGACCTCCAGCGGGTCCCCGGTCGGTTCCGCGCCGACCTGCACCGTTACGACGTCCTCGATGACCTGTCCCTGGCCGTCGCGGATGCGGGCGCCCACGAAGTACAGGCCCGGAGCGGCTCCCGACGCGTCGACCGTCAGTTCGTACTCGGCGAACTCGCCGGGGGCGAGCCGGTAGTCCAGCACCGGGCCGGTGACGGTGAGCCCATCGGGGACGTCCAGTTCGACTCGCCCGGTCGCCTCCGGGCCTGAGGCGGCGACGGTGAGCCGGAGCGGCCCGGACCCCGTCAGGGAGAGCCGCTGCGGGGACAGGTGCACCGCCGTCGGGAGGTTCCCGAGCGGGGCGGGTCCCTTGTTGTGCAGCCAGTAGCGGCCGAACACCGGCTGGACCGGCTCCGCGTTCGGTCCCAGGGCCGAGCCTCCGGGTGCCCCACCGGCCGGGTTCAGGCGGACGGTGGCGATGTCGGCGGCGCCGAGGGGGACCTCGGCCGTCGTGTCGACCGTCACCGCTTCGCCGCCGGACTCCAGCAGGTCGGTCCGGCCGGCCTCGGTGACGCCGGTGAACAGGCCGATCCGGGCCGTCGTGGGGCGGCCCGTGGACTCGTACACCCGGACGGTCACGCCGTCGGCGGGGTCGACCCGGCCGGGTTGGGCGGCGGCGAGGGGGTTGCCGGCCGGCTTGAGGGCGGACAGCAGGACGTTGTCCGGCTGTACCGTAAGCAGGCCGTCCGCGGGCGCGGGCTCGCCGGGATGCGCCTCCGCAGGCCGGGTGAGCACGGCGTGGTTGTACTCCTGACCGGCGCGGACGAACCCGGCCGCGCGCCAGTCGCCCTCCCCGGCCACGAGGGAGTAGCCGAAGGTGTGGTTCCAGTGCTGCCACGACAGGCTCGAACCGTCGGGGGCGGTGCGCAGCGGGCCGTCGATCCACACCCCGCTCGGCCAGGTGCTGCAGGAGCGCATCAGGTTGAGGTACACCCGGCCGTCCGGCGTGGCGACCGTGCCCGGCATGCCGGCGTTGAGCAGCGCGACCGAGCGACCCGCGTACGGGGCGTCGGATCCGTCCAGCCCGCCGGGGTGCCGGACGTCGATCGTGGCGTCGTCGAGGTCGGCGCAGAGCCCACCGACCTCGGTGACGATGAGCACCGGCAGGTCCCGTACGTCGCGCAGGTCCGCGCCCGGCACCCAGATCTCGGCCAGCGGGCGGGCGGCGGGCACGAAGACCCGGCCGTGCTCGGCCAGCGCCGTCTCGTACGCCGGGCCGGCCGCCGCCAGGACCTGGGCGGCGAAGGGGTTCTCCGCCGGGCCGCCGAGGACGATCCGCGCGTCGGGCAGGTTCGAGTCGACGTCGAGCGCGCCGTAGCGCGGGCCGTCGGGCCGGCTGAACGTCGCGGTCACACCCTGGGCGGCCAGGGCGGCCAGCACGGTGCGGGCGGGTTCGCCCTCGTCCGTGCCGATCACCTCGGCGACCCCGACGGCGTGCTCCTGCCGGGAGCCGTCGTCGCCGGTCAGCGCGATCCGTACGGTCGCGCTCAGCGCGGTCCAGGTGTGGGCCGGGTTGTCGAGCGTCCACAGGTCCTCGGCGCTGTCGGCGTCCGGGAACCCGAAGGGCCGGCCGATGGCGGCGAAGCCCACCTCGGACACCGGGCGGCCGCCGGGGACGTCCAGGTCGAAGCCGACGCGCAGCAGGTGGTCCTGGCCGATCGAGCCGCCGACGTTGGTGCGGAAGTCCACCCGGTCGACGCCGTCCCACAGCAGGACCTCGCCGGTGACGGTCAGGCCGTCCAGGGTCGTCTCGGTGACGAGGCGGCGGCCGATCGGCGACTCCTCGACGCGGACGGTGGCGCGGCGTTCGCCGGTGCCGTGGCCGGGGCCCGCGGGCAGCAGGTGCCAGGGGCCCTCGCCCCAGACGGGGTGGGTGGGGTGCTCCTCCTGGAGGTACAGCTCGCCGCCCAGCCCGCCCGGCCGGAGCAGCTCCCGGCCCGTCCGCAGGTCGCGGATCGAGGTGAGGGCGCCGCCGCGCGCCGGGTCGGCGGTCACCGTGAACGCCGCGTTGCCGGCCTCTGTTCCGGTGGCCGGGGTCCAGCCCGCGGGCATCTCGTCGGCGTCGACGACGTGGTAAACGCGGTAGCCGAGCGAGGGGACCGCGTGGGCGAGGAAGGTGAGGGTGACCTCCTCGACGCCGCCGCTCGCCGAGACCCGTACGCCCTCGGCGAGGCAGGGCACGGTCTCGCCCGCGTCGTCGACGAGGCGCAGCCCGGGACGCGGCTCGTCGAAGGTGAGGTGCACCGTGGTGATGCCGTCGCGGGCCCAGGACAGGGTGTTCGCGACGATCACGGGGTGGCCGGGGCCCGTCGTGTCGGCCCGTGCGGCCAGGTGGTCGAGGGCGGCGGTGCGGACGGTGTCGCCCAGCTCGTACGCCTCGCGCCAGCCGGCGAGCAGGTCGACGTAGACCTGGTCGGACTCGCTGCCGGTGATGGCGTCGTGATGGGCGCCGTACGCGAGGAGCCGCCAGGCCTTGTCGACGGCCTCGTCCGGATACGCGGCGCCGGTGAGCGCCGCGAGGGTGGCGAGGCGTTCGGCGTCGAGGATCGCGACCTCGGCGGCGCGCTGCGCCTGCTTGGTGTCGATGTAGGAGACGTCCTTGCCGGTGTACACCGGGTTCATGTCGCGGGTCTGCGGCACCGGCACCGCGCGGCGCTCGCCCAGCTCCTCGCGGACGGCGGCGAAGAACTCCTTGGGCAGGCCCACGACGAAGCGCGGCCAGACGTACCGCTTGTTCCAGTCGCGCTGCACCTGCGTGCTCCACCGGGAGGGCACGACGTGGTCGCCGCCCACCGGGAGCATGACGTTGCGCGTGGCCGCCACCGGGCGCAGCTCGCTGAACTGGCCGTACGCCAGGTCCGTGGCCTCCTCGAGGGTCTTGGCCTGCTCCTCCATGACCCAGCCCGCGCTGTAGTGGTTGGCCATGTAGGCGGTCAGCACGCCCCGGCCGCTGGGGGAGATCCACTCGAACTCGGCGGGGAACTGCATGCGCTCGTTGTCGCCGACGTGCCGGTTCGGGCCCCACATGTGGAACGGACCGCGCGCCCAGGCCGAAGAGGTGAGCCCGGCGTCGGCCATCAGCCCGGGGTAGGCCGGGTCGTGGCCGAACACGTCGAGCATCCACGCCGAGCGCGGGTCGCCGCCGACCACGTCGCGCTGGTAGCCGATGCCGTAGACGGCGTTGCGGATCGTCGACTCGGGGTGGGTGAGGTTGGTGTTCGGCTCGTTGTAGTTGCCGCCGACGAGCTCGATCCGGTCCTCGTCCAGGAACCTCCGCAGGTCCGCGCGGTCCTCCGGGAAGACGTCCCAGTACGGTTTGAGGTAGTCGACCTCGGCCAGCACGAACTTGTAGTCCTCGTCGCGCCGGGCCGCGTCCAGGTGGATGCGGACCAGGTCGAACGCGGTCCGCACCTCCTCGGGTCGGCGGCTCTCCGCGGCCGGCAGGTCGTAATAGGTCTCGGTGAAGCCGGCCTGGGTGTTCCACCACACCGGGTCGTAGTGGAAGTGCGAGACCATCCACATCGTCCAGCCGGTGACGGCGGCGACGATCTCGCCGTCGAGCGTCACCCGGGTCTCCGGCACGCCGAGCGTTTCGGCGACGGCCGTGACACGGCGGACGGCGCCCTCGGTGACGGGCTCGGCGAGCCGTACGCCGACCTCGGCGACCAGGGTCTCGCCCGGGTCGAGGCGGGCGACGATCGTGGGCTCGGGGGTGGTCACGGCCGGGCCGGTGAGCGACACCCGGATCTCGGTAAGGGGAGAGTCGGCCCCGGTGAGCGTCACACGGACGATCTGTCGGGGATGCGACGTCGAGCCGGCGAACAGGTCGGTCGACTCGATGGCGGCGATGCGCATGAAGGCTATTCCTCCGGCTTAGCCCTTGACGGCACCCTGCAGTGCGAACGCGTTCCCCAGCGTGCGCTGGGCGACGGCGTACAGCAGGACGACGGGCAGCGAGTACAGGATCGAGAAGGCGGCCAGCAGTCCGTAGGAGGTGTTCCCTCCCTGGATTCCGAAGTACTGGAAGATCGCGACGGAGGCCGGCTGTTTCGCGGGATCGATGAGCAGGATGAACGGGACGAAGAAGTTCCCCCACGTGAGCGCGAAGGTGAACGTGAACACCACGGTCGTGCCGGGCACCATGAGCGGCAGCACGATCCGCACCAGCGCCCGCAGGCCGGACGCCCCGTCCACCCACGCCGCCTCCTCCAGGGAGATCGGCACCTCGTCCATGAAGTTCTTCAGCATCCAGATCGCCATCGGCAGCCCGGTGGCGGTGAGGAACAGGACGGTGGCCGGGATGGAGTCCAGCAGGTTCAGCTGGACGAACAGGCCGTACACCGGGACCATGATCGCGGTGACCGGCAGCCCGGTGGCGAACAGCAGCCCGAGGATGACCGGGCGGCCGAACCTGCGGCCGTAGCGCGACAGCGGGTACGCCGCGGGCGCGCCGAGCAGCAGCGTCAGCAGCGCCGAGCCCATCGACAGCACGAGGCTGTTGGCCAGCGCGTGCAGGTTGTCGCCGGTGAGCACGTCGGCGAAGTTGCGCAGGGTCGGGTGGTCGGGGACGGCCGTGTCCAGCTGCGCGTCCTGGGAGAAGGACGCGAGGAACAGCCACGCGAACGGCGCGATGAACGCCAGCCCCACGATGACCAGCACCACGTACGCGGCGACCGCGGCGCTGCGCCGGTTCGGCGCGGTGGGAGAGGCGACCGCCATCGTCACACCTCCTTCCGCATGGCGCGCAGGTAGACCAGCGAGAACACGGCGCCGACCCCCAGCAGCACGATCGCGAGCGCCGCGCCGTAACCCAGGTGGTAGAACTTGAACGCCTCCTGGTACATGAAGATCGGCAGCGTCTGGCTCTTGGTGCCGGGGCCGCCGCCCGTCATGACGAAGATCAGCGTGAAGACCGCGAGGGTCTGCAGCGTGATCGTCATCAGGTTGGTCAGCATCGCCCGCCGGATCAGCGGCAGCGTGATGTGGCGCAGCCGCTGCCACGCCGACGCGCCGTCCACCGCGGCGGCCTCCAGCAGCTCGTCCGGCACGTTCGACAGCGCGGCGGAGTAGACGAGCATGGAGAACGCCGTGCCGCGCCAGACGTTGGCGATCGTGACGGCCAGCAGCGGGCTCGCGTACAGCCAGCTCTTCCCGTGCAGGCCGACGGCGTGCAGGATCGCGTTGAGCGTCCCGTGGTCGGACAGGAACGCGTACCACATGAAGCCGGCGACCAGCTCCGGCAGCACCCACGCGCCCACCACGATGCCGCCGATGATCGAGCGGACGATCCGGCGACGGCCGTTCATGAGCAGGGCGAGCACGAGGCCGCCGAGGTTCTGCCCGACGACGGCCGAGCCGACGACGAAGACGACGGTCAGCCACAGGGACTTGGTGAACGCCGGGTCGGAGAACATCTGCCGGTAGTTGCGCAGGCCCACCAGGTGGGGGCTGCTGGCGCCCGCGCCGGTCAGCGCGATGTCGGTGAAGGACGCGTAGACGCACCACAGGATCGGCCCGACGAAGAACAGCGCGAGCAGGCCGAACGCGGGCACCAGCGGCAGCGCACGACCGGCGGCCCGCCGCCCGCGCCGGGCGGGCGGGCGGCGGGTGACGGTGCGCTCGGCCACGGCCACCATCAGGGCGTCCTTTCGGCCAGGGAGCGCGGACGACGCATCAGGACTTCGCCTCCACCTTGTCCGGCCCGGCGATCTGCTTGACCTGGGTGGCGAAGTCGTTCATCGCCGACTGCGGCGAGCCCTGGTTGGTCACCACGGCCTCGGTCGCGGCCTGCAGCTGGTTGGAGATCTGGGGGTAGACGCTGTAGGCGGGCCGGTACTGGGTGACGGACACCAGGTTGGTCCAGAACTTCTGGGTCGGGTTGCCCTCGACGTACTTCGGGTCGTCGACGACGTCCTTGCGCACCGACACCTGCGTCGCCTTGACGTAGAAGAACAGGGAGTTCTCCTTGTTCATGGCGAGCTGCACCAGCTTCCAGGCCGCCGCCGCCTGCTTGGTACGGGCGCCGATGGACAGCAGCCAGCCGCCGGACATCGTGACCTTGCCGGGCGCCTGGCCGTTCTGCGTCGGCATGGGGGTGGTGCCGAGCGTGCTGGACCACTGCGGCCAGGCCGACGCTCCGCCGGGGATCCACGCCTGCGGCAGCCAGGAGCCGTCCAGGTCGATGGCGAGCTTGCCCTTGGGCAGCTCCTGCCCGGCGACGTTGTCACTCCAGTGCGGGTCGAGTGCCTGCTGCGGTGTGGGGCCGAGGCCCTCGGAGTAGACCGTCTTCAGGAAGTTGAAGGAGTCGCCCATGCCCTTGCTCGGCACGACCCACTTCTTGGTCTGGTCGTCGTAGAGCTTGTCGGCGGTGCCGTACAGCAGCATCTCGAAGCCCTGCATCGAGGCGGCTTCGCCGACGCCCTTGCCCGCGTAGACGTTGAGGGGGATGACGCCGGGGACCTTGGACTTGATCTGCCGGGCGGCGGCCAGGACGTCGTTCCAGGTCTTCGGCTGCCAGTCCGCCGGCAGCCCGGCCTTGGCGAAGATCTGCTTGTTGTACCAGAGGCCGCGCGTGTCGGTGCCCATCGGGATGCCGTAGGTGTGACCGTCGGAGGCCTGCCCCGCCACCTTGGCGGCGTCGAAGAACTGCGACCAGTCCGGCCACGACTTCAGGTTGTCGTCGAGGGGCTTCAGGAAGCGCGCCTGGGCGTCGGAGTTGACGAAGAACGTGTCCTCGTACGCGACGTCGGGTGCGGTGCTCGGGGAGCGCCGCATGAGGTTCAGCTTGGTGTAGTAGGAGTTCTCATCCGCCTCGATGGGGATGAGCTTGAGCTTGTACCCGGGGTTCTGCTGTTCGAAGACGGGCTTGATCTTCTTGAACAGCTCGTCCGCGCCGATGAAGTTGCCGAACTTCTGGTACGCGACCTTGATCGTCTTGCCGTCCGAAGATCCGCTGCCGCCGCACGCGCTCAGCGCTGCCGCGACCATCACTGTCGTCACTGCGAAGGCCGATTTCCGACGCATGTGCGCTCCCTCCAGGGGGATTTGCCACTGTGATGTGGCAAATCTGGTTGCTGGAGCGTTCCAGGTCAAGAGCTATGGGTCAATGGGTTACGAACGCGTTACCGATCGGCCAGTAGACGATCGATATGCCCAGGTCAGCCGCGTACGACCGGGAGACCCGTGATGGCGCTGATCCGGTCGGCCGCCAGGGCGACCCCGGCCGCCGGGGTCCACCGCCGGGTGAGCACGCCCTCCAGGAGCGCCTGAAGCTGCGCGGAGACCAAGGCATAAACCGGCGAGGACGGCCGTACGACCGCGTGCTCGAGCAGCGCCGCGGTCTGGGCGTGGAACGGCGACACCGGCGCCATGACGTCCAGCACGCTGCGGCGCGGCGGGAGCTGCCCGGTCTCCGCGCACAGGTCCGCCAGCCGCTTCGGCGCGGTGGCGGCGCGCAGCAGCCGCATCGCCAGGTGAGGGTTCTGCGCCTGGCGGGGGATGCAGTAGACCATTCCGCCGCACAGGATCGCCGGCGGCCCGTGCGGTCCGGCGGGCAGCGGGACGAACCCGAACCGCTCGGCGACCTCGGGAAGCGTGCCGCCGATCTCGGCGGCGAGCAGCTCGGCGTGGTAGCTGGCGCCCACGAACAGGTCCGCGCGCCCGGCCGCCAGCAGCCGGGCCGCCCTGTGCCGGTCGTAGGTCACCACCTCGGCCGGCAGCACCCCGTCGTCGACGAGGCGCCGCAGGAACCGCAGCGTCTCCACCGTCGCGGGGGAGTCCAGCGTCACCGCCTCGGAGGTGAAGATGGTCGCACCGTTGGCGGCGAGCAGCCCGACGAGCGCGTAGGTCGCGGTCTCCGTCGCGGCCGGGCCGCCGGGCATCACCAGGGCGTACCGGTCGCGGGGCAGCCCGTCGGCGAGCGTACGGCCCAGGGCGCGCAGGTCACGCCACGTGGCGGGCGGGGAGGCCCCGACGGCGTCGAGGGCCTCCCGCCGGTACCACAGGCCGGTGACGTCGGCGTCGGCCTGTACGGCCACGATGTCGTCGCCCTCCAGGCGGTACGCGTCGGCGAAGGGCGGCAGGAAGTCGGCGTCGTGCTCGGCCGCGGCCCATTCCGGGTCCAGCTCCCCGATCGGGGTGAGCATGTGCGACTCGGCGAACTCCGCCACCCACACCGAGTCGACCAGCGCCAGGTCCGGCCCCCGCCCCTCCGCGATCGCCCGGCGGAACACCCCCCGCAGCTCGGCGAGCGGCGCCGACGTGATCGACAGCCGCAGGTCCTTGCCCGCCGCCTCGCGCAGCTGGTCCTCCCACGCCTGGTCACAGGTGATCACCGAGATCTCCGGCGCCGCGCTCAGCGCGCGCATCCACTCGGGATTGACGAAGGTGCCGCGGCGCCGGTGCCGGACCACCACCCCCTCGGCCGCCAGCTCCGACAGGGCCCGCGCGACCGGCGTACGGCTCAGGCCGTACGCCGCGCACAGGTCGTGCTCGGTGGGCAGCCTGCCGTCCACGCCGTACTCGCCGCGCTCGATGTCGGCGAGCAGGCGTCGCTTGAGGCGGTAGTAGGCGGGCAGGGGCTGAGCGGTGTCCATGAACGTCCTCGGTCCGGGATCAGGACAAGCATATTTGTCGTCCGCCAGCGACAAATACCGACGAGGACCTTACGTCACGCGCTCTCGTCCACGAGCGAGACGTATCCGGAGGTGACGATGAGCTCGGCCGCCGCGGCGTAGGCGGCCGGGTCGTCCGGGGCCCAGGTGCCCAGGCCGTCGACGTAGCGGTTGAACATGCAGAACGCGGCGGCGATGAGGACGGTGTCGTGGATCTCCAGGTCGGTGGCGCCCTCCGCGCGGGCCGCCCGCACCAGATCCGGGGTGACCTCGAGGCCGCTGCGCTGCACCGCGGCCGCGATCCGCAACAACGCCTTCAGCTTCGCCGAGACCGGCGCGGTCTCCAGATCCGCGCGTACCCGGTCCACCAACTCCATTCCCTCCGGGAGTTGGGCCGCGGCGAACGCTGCGTGGGAGGAAGTGCAGAAACGGCACTGGTTCAGCGACGAGACATGGGCGGCGATCAGTTCCCGCTCTCCCCGGGTCAGCGTGCTGTCGCCGCGCAGCAACACCTCGGCCAGCCGGTTGAGCGGGGCCGCCGTCTCCGGTCGGAATTGGAAGAGTCCGCGGATTCCCGGCTCATCGGTGTCCAGCGTGATGTGTGACATTAAGGCTCCGTAAGAGAAGGCGGAAACCCCGGCATGCGACTCGCGGCGAGAGGACGCCCGGCAGCCGCATGGTCACCCTGGATCCCGCGCGCTGTCAACGGTCGCCGCCGGATGTGGCCAGGTGTCATGCCGATGATGACGTGCTTTATCGTCAGTTGTTCACATCGGGCTATTATCCACTAATTCGATGACGCATTCCGGGCGTGTAAATCTGTCCGGATTCGTGAAATTAGGCCACCCGAAAACTGCGTCCCGTGGTCCCGTATTCGTGATCAGAAAGGCGGGAATCGTCATGGTGACTCGAGCGGTATCGGCCTCCGGGCATGAGGGCGTCCTGTCCGCGATCAACACCCGCTACCACCGGCCCGCCCTGGCGGTCTTCGCCTTCATCGTCATCGCCCACTGGGCCGAGCACGTCGTTCAGGCGATCCAGATCTGGGTACTGGGCTGGCCGGTGCCCAAGGCGCGCGGCCTGCTGGGCGAGCCGTTCCCCTGGCTGATCAAGTCGGAGTGGCTGCACTACGGCTACGCGGTGCTCATGCTGATCGGTCTGATCATGCTGCGGCCCGGCTTCACCGGCAGGTCCCGGACCTGGTGGAACATCGCCCTGGGAATCCAGGTCTGGCACCACTTCGAGCACCTGCTCCTGCTCATCCAGGCCTCCACCCACAGCTACCTGGCCCATCGAGCCGTCCCGACCAGCATCCTGCAGCTGTTCTTCCCACGGGTCGAGCTCCACCTGGTCTACAACGGACTCGTCACCGTGCCCATGGTCGTGGCCATGCTCCTGCACCGCCGGCCCAGCGCCCGCGAACGCGCCGACATGAAGTGCTCCTGCGCCGAGCCGACGCGGCGGCAGGCTCCCGCGGAGGCGTAGGACACCCGCGATGAGGTGGCGCGTCTCCGCGTTCGATGTGCTCCTGGCCCTGCTGGGCGTGTTCCTGCTGTACCTCGTCGTCCCGAACGTGGGGCCGGTGCTCAGGGCCGCCCGGTCCGGAGCGGGCACCCAGGGGACCTTCACCGCCGACCGGTTGAACTGCGTCCGCCATCCCGGGCACACGGCCTGCAACTGGCAGGGCGCGTTCCGCTCGGACGACGGCACGCTGACGCGGCCGGACGTCTTCCTGTACGGCGGCGCGGGCGGGCTGACGGCGGGGACGCGCACCCGGGCACGGGACGTCGGCCGGTCCGGACAGGTCTACCGGCCCGCCGGCAGCCACGAGTGGATCCTGTCCGGACTCCTCGGCCTCGGCGGCCTCTTCCTGTTCCTCAAGGGCAGCGGCCTGCTCGGTCTGGCCCGGCCGACACGGGCATCCGTCGCGGCCTCACGCTAGAGCCGGTCACCGTGCTCGATGGAGGATCGTGATGAGCACGCCCTCGCCGACGGTGATCGATTCGGTCAGCGTCCACGCCGACCTGTCCGAGGTCTCCCCGAACAGGCGCCTCCCGGTGCCGAGGAGGACCGGGAACATCATGAGGTGGAGCTCGTCGACGAGGTCGTGCTCGAGCAGTCCCCGCACGAGCCGGATGCTGCCGGCGACCGAGATGTCGCCGTCCACCTCCTTCTTGAGCCGGGTCACCTCCTCGACCAGGCCGCCGGAGAGCACGCGCGTGTTGTTCCACTCGGGGTCGGTGAGCGTGCTCGAGACGACGTACTTCGGCATCCCGTTGTACTTGTCGGCGAGCTCGCCCTCGTACTGCGGCCAGGCCGCGGCGAATCCCTCGTACGTCCGGCGGCCGAGGAGCAACGCCTCGGCGCCGAGCGCCTCGTCGACCTTGAACTTCTCGCCCTCCTCGCCGCGGTCGAACTCGAAGCTCCAGTTCGGATACTTGAAGTCCTCTCCACCGGGCGCCTGCACGACGCCGTCGAGCGAGATGAACTCGGTGACCACGATCCGTCCCATGGCGTCGCTCTCCTAGCGGGCGAAGTCGCGCAGCGCGGCGGCGATCACACCGGCGGGGGCGCTGTGCTGCTCGCCCTCGACGGCCCGCAGGGTCGCGGTCGGCAGCAGTTCGGCGAGCGCCTGGGCGCCCGCGACGATGAACGGGAACGTCCCCGTGCCGTGCATCACGAGCGTGGGCGCGGTGACGGCGGCCCAGCGATCGCGGGGGAGCGGGGCGCCCGACATCGTGGTCCCCATGATCCGGCCGTCATAGGCGATCGTCGGCGCGACGCCCTCCATGATCGGCCAGAACTCGCTCTGCCGGATGCCCCCGACGGCCTCGGCGGGCATGCCGACCGCGGCGGTCAGGAACAGCTCCGCGGCGTCCCCGGGGCGACCGTCGGCCACGGCGGCGTCGAGGCGCTCCACGTAGTCCGCGGGCAACGGCGGGCGACTGTCGTCGACGACGAACGGCGGCTCGAACAGGGCGAGCCGCGCGATCGGCAGACCGGCCGCCGCGGCGTCGAGCGCGAGGACCGCGCCGGACGACCAGCCGAACACGGTCGCCGGCTTGCCCGCGACCTCGATGAGCGCGGCGAGGTCCTCGATCTCGCGCTCCACGGCGTACGGTGCGGTGTCGGTGCTCTCGCCGCGTCCGCGACGGTCGTAGGCGTAGGTCCGGAACTCCTCGCCCAGCAGCCGCCCGATCTCCTCGTTCGTCGGGTTGATGGCGGGATAGCCGGTCGCGCCGTCGATGATGATGAGCGGCTCGCCCTCGCCCCACGCGGTGAACGCGATCACGGTGCCGTCGGCGGACACGGCGGCCGCGTTGACGTTCTCGGTCATCTGGATTGCCCTTCCTGGTGACGATGTGGGATCTCTCCCGCAACGGCACCAAGGTTAGGAATCGGCGGCGGTGCCGGTCTTGTACAGGAGCGACAGGGGCTGCTCGGCCGCACCCCGCCGGCACAGCTCGGTCGCGGTACGGCCGATGAAGCGCGTCAGCGAGCGGGCGAGGTGCGGCTGGTCGTAGTAGCCGAGCCGGTCGACGACCTCGAGCGACGGGACGCCCTCGCCAAGCAGGATCGCGGCCTGCCGGGCGCGTTCGATCTGCCGGATGCCGCCCTGGGTGAGCCCGGTCGCCGCGGCGACACGGCGCTGCACCGACCTCGTCCCGACGTCCGGCATCCCGCCGGCCAGGACCTCGTCGACGAGCGGGTCCCGTACGACGACGCCCTCCCGTACGAGCCGGACGACGAGCTGCTCCGCGCTCTCGAAACCGGGCATGAGCCACTCGTCGCCGCCCAGCACGAACCTCGTCGCGGTCGCGTGCGGGCTCTCCCAGGCGGAGTCGACGAGGCGCGCGGGAGGCAGGTGCGGCATCGAGGTGCCGTGCGCGAACGTGATGCCGAAGGACTCTGACCCGTCGGGCACGTCGACGCTCGAGGCCGTGGTCTCCGGGCCCCGTACGGCGGCGTGTACGCGGCCCTGGTCCTCCCAGAACACCAGCTCCCAGTTCGACGTCGCGATCGAGGTCATCCGCGCGACCCCGGACGCACGGCTACGCCACACGCGGTGGACGTAGGGCGAGTCCGACGGCCGGTCCTCGTTCTCCAGCGGCATCCCATCCCCCGGTCCATATGCGGCCAGTCTCGTACGGCCCCGCGTCACCCGGCCAAAGCCGCAGCCGCCTGCGACGTTGGCCCCGGAAGCGGAATCCACCAAGGTCGGCGACAAGCAGACCGACCTCGACATTGTGCCGCAACGCGTACCGGCGGCAGGTCCGGCTCTCGACCAGGGCCCTGTGTCACGCGCTCGTGGCCGCCGCTTTCACGGCGTCGATCCGCGGCCGGGCGGCTCGGGCCATCACCCTCGCCTGGGGCGGGTCGGCGGGACGCCGCCACTGCCAGTCCGTGACCGCCTGGTAGGCCGCGACCACCTCCAGGAGCCGATCCTCCTCGTACGGGCCGCCGCCGAGGATCGTGCCCACCGGCACACCGCCGTCGAACCCGATCGGGAAGCCGATCTCCGGCAGGCCGAGGATGTCGAAGGGCACGGGACCGGTCTGCAGGACCACGTCGCAGTCGTTCAGCACGCCGTCGAGGACCTCGCGGAGTAGGTGTGTCTTCGCCCGCTGCCCGGTGACCCACTCGTCGCCGGACAGCATCAGCCCGCCCAGCCAGCTCAGCAGGGAGACGCCGAAGAGCGTGGGATCCTTCTGCAACCAGGCGCGGAACGGCTCGGTCCGCTCGGCCAGCCGCACGTCGTTGAACGCGCCGGTCAGCAGCGACCAGTCGGCCGGATAGGAGATCTCCACCGTCCGCGCGCCCGGGACGGCGTCGAGCGTGGCGAGGAACGCCTTGCGGAGCGCGATCACTTGGCTGCTCGCCCCGGTGAGGTAGTCCGGCGGCACGCCGATGCGCGTGGCGCGCCGCAGCCGAACCTTCCCGTTCCGGCGTACGGGGGTGGCGGCGCCGATGAGGTCGGGGACACGGGGCAGGCCGAGGGTTCGCGGGTCGTGCGGGTCAGGCCCGGCGAGGATCGTCAGCATGATCGCGGCGTCCATCGCGTCGCGGGCCAGCGGCCCGCTGTGGTCGCGGGTGAACGACAGCGGGATGACGCCGTAGATCGACGTGCGGCCCATCGTCGGCTTCAGCCCGGTGAGGTTCTGCTGGTTGGACGGCAGGACGATGCTGCCGCCCGTCTGCGTGCCGATCGAGGAGGTGGCCATCCGGCCGGCGACCGCGCAGGCCGGCCCGGTGGACGAGCCGCCCGGGTCGACCGAGGGGTCGGTCGGCGTCCAGGCGTTGACGGTCGTGATCCGGCCGTCGGGCGTGGTCGCCCGCGTGGTGGCCAGCGGGCCCATCTGGCCCTTGCCGATGACGATGCCGCCGGCGCTCTTGAGCCGGGCGACGCTCGTGGCGTCGTACGCCGGAACGAATCGGTCGAAAATGAAGGAGTTCGCCGTCGTCCGGACGCCTGCGGTGAAGTAGTTGTCCTTGATGCACAGCGGGATCCCGGCGAGGGGGCCGGAGGGCCGGCGGTCGGCCTCCGTGGCGGCGGCCAGCGCCTGCGCCCCCGTCACGGTGACGTAGGCCTGGTAGGTCGCGTCGTAGGCCGTGATGCGGTCGAGGTGCGCCTGAACGAGCCGCACGGCGGTCAGCCTGCGATGGCGGAGTAGCGTGGCGGCCTCGGCGAGCGTCGCCTCCGTGGGATCGCTGATGGCCTCCTTGCGTACGGGGACGTCCGGGAGGACGGGCCGGCGGGCGAGGCTCGCGGCGCGCGCCGCCGTGGGCGCGGCGGCCACGGCCGCGGCGGCGGTCACCGCGCCGGAACGGGCCAGGAAGATCCGGCGGGAGTAGGCCCGGCTCATCGCGCATCCGTCCAGGCAGTCGAGATCGAGGGATACTCCAGCGGCGGATCGGCCTGCTGGGACAGGGCGGCCGAGTCGTCACCGGCCGCAGGCGGTCGCCAGGTGTTGATCGCGGCGGGCCGCCCGCCGGACCGGACACCGCCGGTCTTCGCCCCGGCCAGGAACGTCCGCAGGTACTCCATGGCCTGCGCCCGCGTCGGCGCGCCGGTGGCGGGATCCGGCGACTCGGGGAGCCGGTTGAGATCCACTCCAGCCAGCGTCAGCCGCGCCTTGATGAAGGCGTCGAGTTCGTCATCCGACGGTATGCCCACGGGGTGTCCTCCGCTCGTAGATCACGAGCCGTGAGGAAATCGGACCGGCGTTTCCGGGGCATTTCGGACGCGTCGTCAGCATGTAACGGCTTGAACACTCCTTACGGCTGATTGAGCTCTGCCCAGGTCACGGCGGTGGCAGCGAGGCGTCCGGGGTGGTGGCGAGTTTGCGAGCGACTTCGATCACTGTCTCGCGGCGGCGGGCCAAGGCGGCCGGGTAGGTCTCCTCGTCCAGGACGAGGCGGCACATCTCGGGCACCGCGAAGTTCCAGGCGATCAGTCCCATGACGGTGAACAGCAGGTCCTGGATGGCGCGGACGCGTGCGTCGTCGGGAAGGTGGCGGGCGAAGCCTCCGTCCACGAGATGGTGAACCTTCTCGCCGAAGGCGGCACGGCGCTCCGGGTCGCCCTCGCCGGGCTCGCCGCATACCTCCAGCGCCTCCCACAGCAGCAGCCTGATCAGCTCCGGGTGCTCCTGGTACCAGTCGAAGATCTGCCCGACCGACTCGGCCACCGCGTCGGGATCGATGGAGATGGAGGCGCAGACCTCCTCCAGCTTCGCCCGCAGGATGGCGGCGAACAGCTTCTCCTTGCTCCCGTAGTACAGGTAGATGGCCTGCTTGTTGGCCCTGGCGGCCGTCGCGATCCGGTCGACCCTGGCCCCCGCCAGGCCGTGCGCGGCGAACTCGTCGGCGGCGGCGGCGAAGATCCGCCGTCTGGTGTCCTCCGCGTCATAGGCCATGACCGAATTAAACCATCCGGTTGACTCCTCTCCGCCCAGGCGGCAGTATCGGGGCTGCAGTAAAACAACCAGATGGTTTATTTCGATCGAAAGGCTCTCCCATGAGCACTGCGACGCCCATCCCCGTTCGTTCACCGCTGCCGAGCGCCCTCTCCGGCACGACCGCCGTCCTCATCGGCGGAAGCTCGGGCATCGGGCTGGCGGCGGGCGTCCTCCTGCGTTCGGTCGGCGCCCGCGTCGTGCTGGTCGGCCGCGACCCCGATCGGCTGAAGGCGGCCGTCGCCCGGGTGCGAAGCGCGAACGCGGAGGATCCCGACGACGCCGTGCTGGCCGTTCCCGGCGACGGCGGAGACGAGCAGACCCTCGCTGAGGCCTTCGACAGGGCGGGCCACGTCGACCATGTGCTCCTCACGGCGGGCGGCCTCAGCGGCGCCGCGCCCCTGGCCGAACTGTCGGCCGACGCAATCCACGCGACCGTTGACGCCCGCCTCTGGGGGGCCTTCGCCGCCGCCCGCGCGGCGGCGACCCGGCTTCCCGCCGGCGGCTCGCTCACGTTCAGCTCGGGAATCCTCGTGGTCCGCCCCGCTCCCGGACTGGCCGCCCCGCTGTCGGTCGGTGGTGCCGTGGAGATCCTCACCAAGGCCCTCGCCGTGGAGCTCGCCCCCGCACGGCTGCGCGTGAACACCATCCGCTTCGGCCGGATCGACACCCCGCTCCTGCGCTCGGCGGCGGGGATGGACTCCGACGATGCGATCGCCGCCGCGGGATCGACCGCTCCCCTCGGCCGCTTCGGCACCGCCGAGGAAGCCGCCGCCTCGGCCCTCTTCCTCATGGCCAACAACTACGTCACCGGCCAGGTCATCACCGTCGACGGCGGCGAAACCCTCACCTGACCCCGCTTCTCCCACCACCTGAGCTCAGACCGCAGTTCAGACGGCTAGGCCGGATGGCGCCGGTGGCGCCGGTACGGGGTCTGCGGCTCAGGTGAAGGCAGCGCGATGGTCGCGGATGAACTGTTCGAAGGACGTCGGCTCGCGGCCGGTGAGATCGCTGACGGTCGTGGTGACGGTCTCCGCGCCGCCATCCCGGTACGCGCGGCTCACTTCGATCAGGGCGTCGGCGTAGTACGCGGGCATGCCACGCTCGAGCATGGCGGCCCGGCGGCGACCACACGATCGACGTCGCGTTGCGCGTGGTAGGCGGCCCGTACCGAATGCCCTGCGGCGTGCAGTGTCTCCAGAAGCGCCGAACCCACGGCGCCGCCTGCTCCGGTCACCAAGATCATGGCGGGCATGCTAGCCACGGCCCCTGACAGTGCCGTCTCCCAGGACGTCGGGCGTCGATTCCGATCCGGTCAGCCGCGCAGGAAGGCGTCGAGTTCCTCGGCGGTCATCTCATCGAACCGTCTCAGGGCGACTCCGAGGAATCGGAGCTGATCGGTGTCACCGGTCGCCACACAGACCTGACCACCGGCCCACCGCCACAGCGGCAGTCCACCGGTGTCCAGCGTCGACGACCACCCTTGCGGCGGCGTCGGCGGGTCGGAATGAGCCCGCTGACTCCGTTGCAGGCTCATCCGGGCGGCGGCCGGGTACTTGCGGATGAGGAAGTCGAGTTGCAGCAGGTCTCTTGCTTCGGACGGCGGTCGGGTCGCCAGCGAGTCGACCAGGGCGCGTAGCGCCGGAAGTGAAGCTGCTTCGCAGGGTTTGGGAGAACTTATGAAGACTCTCGACGCGTCAGTCATCTCGTGGCGTAAGAGCAGCGCTAGCACGAACACGGGCGGCCAGTGCGTCGAGGTCGCCGCCGTACCTTCGATGGCTGCAAGTACGAGCAGTCGGTCGTAGGGGAGGCCCGGCCTGCTTCAGTTGCCACATGCGTTTCTACGAAGATGACCTCGTCTTGAAACCGGTCTCTCTCAATGAGGAAGACCTGGTGATCCATGACGTCATGGTGCTCCAGAAGTTCTGACCGGACCGCGTGCCGCGCCGCGAGCGGGTTGCACCCAAACGGTCATACGGCCATTGCCGTGGGAGGGGGACGCGGTTCGGTGACTCCGTGCCGCATCGCCGTCTGGGCGAAGGACGCGCGGTCGCGGCATCCCTGGCGGAAACCCTGCGTTTCGGGCGAAACGTGCGAGGGCGGCGTGGGTGTCGTGCCTAGCGTGTCTACTGAGACGAGAAATGTGTTGCCTCAGTAGACACGCCGGAACGAGACGGCCGAGCCGCGGCCGTGGTGGGCCGTTCCGAATCCCATCGGTGCCCAAAGCGCCGCCTGCCGACACCGCGAATCCTCTTGGGATCAATCGTCTAGACGGCCATCGCCGTGGGCGGGCGGACGCGGTTCGGCGACGCCTCGTAGGTGTGCCAGGCCTCCGCCAGGCGGCGGACGGCCTCGGTCAGTTCGTCCGGGGGTGCGAGGAAGTGGACGCGGATGTACTCCGTGCTCTGGCCGGACGCGTCGAGTCCCTCGCCTGGCAGTACGGCGACTCCGTGTCGCATCGCCGTTTGGGCGAATGAGGCGCCGTCGCCGCGCGGCAGGCGGACCCAGAGGGTCTGTCCGCCGCGTACGGGCGGAGCGTCCCAGTCGGGTAGGCAGCGGGTCAGTTCGGCGCGCAGGTGGTCGTGGCCGGCCAGGCGGTCCGCCGCGCGGCGGCGGCACAGGACGTCGAGGTGGGGGAGCAGTTCGGCGGCGGCCAACTGCGCGGGGATGTTGCCGCCGAGGTCATGCACGGCCCGCAACCGCGCAAGCCGGGCGATGACCGGGGCGGGGGCGCGTACCCAGCCAATCCGCAGTCCGCCCCACACGATCTTGCTGAGCGAGCCGATCGAGATGACGGCGTCGCCGTACGCGGCCACCGGGGGTGGGGTCTCCTCGCCGGGGAACGCGGGCTCGGCGACGACCTCGTCGTCGATCAGTGGCACGCCCGCCGCGGCCGCGGCCTCGGCCAGCCGCCGGCGTGCGAGCGCGGGCAGTACCGCGCCGGTCGGGTTGTGGAAGGTCGAGATGACGTACGCCAGGGCCGGGCGGTGTTCGCGCACCGCGTGCTCGAATCCGCTCAGGCCGACCGGCAGCCCCCGGAGTACGGCCGCCTCGTCGCGGAACGCCTCCAGCGCGCCCGGGTACGTCGGTGCCTCGACGAGTACGCGGTCGCCCGGCCGGGTGAAGGCGCGGGCGAGGAGGGAAAGCGCCTGCTGGGCGCCGTTGGTGACGAGGAGCTGGTCCGGGTCGGTCGGCACGCCGCGCAGCCCGTACCGGTCGGCGATCGCGGCGCGCAGTACGGGATGGCCGTACGGGTGGTAGCCGATGTCGCCGGTGGTCGCCGCCAGTGCGGGCAGGATCGCCTCGTAGGCGCGGGTCAGCTCGGGCGGCGGGGTGTCCAGCGCGGCGCACGCGAGGAGGATCACGCCGTCATGCGGCTCCAGCAGATGGAGGAAGACCGGTGCGCCGGTGGTCTGGTGCGCGACCTCCGCGAGCGGCCCGGCGACGCGCGTCCCGCTGCCCTGGCGGCGGACGATCCGGCCCTCCTGGCGGAGCGCGTCGTACGCGGCGACGACGGTGCCGCGCCCCACGGCGAGAGTCGCGGCCAGGGCGCGGTCGGGCGGCAGCGGCGTGCCCGGGGGCAGGTCGCCGTCGTTGATCAGCCGCCGCAGCCGCGCCGCGAGCAGGACGTGCAGGGGTCCTCGGCCGGCCGACCATCGGCCCAGCCGCTCGGTGATCTCGATTGGCTCCATATGAGGACCAATTATGCGGGATTGGCACTGGGGTCGCGGGCGGCTCCGACCGAGGATGGAGGGTATGAACTCACCACACGACGTACCGCACCCTGAGACCAGGACCGTTCACACGCCCGTCGTGGAGGTGACGGGCAGCCGGCCGCTCGGGACGCCGATCTACCAGAATCACGTTTTCGCCTTTGAAGACTCCGACGCGATGGCCGAGGCGTTCGGCGGCCCGGACGGCGCGTTCTTTTACAGCCGGCTCGGCAACCCGACCGTCCGGGCGCTGGAGGAGGCGGTGGCCGACCTCGAGGGCGGGGCCGCCGGGCTCGCCGCCGCGTCCGGGATGGGGGCCATCAACTCGGTGCTGCTCGCGCTGCTGCGGTCCGGCGATCATGTCGTCGCGCAGAGCTGCCTGTACGGCGCGACGATCGCGACGCTCGACGACCTCGCCGAACGGTGGGGCGTCGAGGTGACGTACGTCTCCGGCGCCGACCCGGAGGAGGTCCGCGCCGCGCTGCGCCCGAACACCCGGCTGCTCTACGTGGAGACGATCGCCAACCCGACGACTCAGGTCGTGGACCTGCCCGCGCTGTTCGCCGTCGCGAAGGACGCGGGGGTGCTCAGCGTCGTCGACAACACCTTCGCGAGCCCGATCCTGTTCCGACCGATCGCCCACGGTGCGGACATCGTCGTGCACTCGGCCACGAAGTACCTCGGCGGCCACTCGGACGTGCTCGGCGGCGTCGTGGTCTTCGCCACGGAGGAGCTCCACCGGAAGGTCTGGCACTACGCGGTCGAACTCGGTGCCTCGGCCGACCCGTTCGCCGCCTGGCTCACGCTGCGCGGCATGCAGACCCTGGCCCTGCGGATGCGGCGGCACTCCGACAACGCCCTCGACCTGGCCAGGCGGCTCGCGGATCACCCCGCGGTCGCGTCCGTCCGCTACCCGGGCCTGCCGGACCACCCGGACCATGAGCTGGCGTCCCGGCTCATGCCCGACGGCCACGGGGGAGTGCTCTCCTTCGACCTGAGGGGCGGGCGCGAGGCCGGGAAGGTCTTCGCCGGAGCCGTACGGCTGGCCAGCCTGAGCGCGTCGCTCGGCACCGTCAAGACGTACGTCATGCACCCGGCGAGCACCTCCCACCGGCAGCTCACCGACGAGCAGCTGCGGGCGGCGGGCATCGGCGCAGGCACCATCCGCGTCACCGTCGGCATCGAGCACCCCGACGACCTGTGGGCGGACCTCGATCAGGCCCTCCGCAAGGCCAGCTGACAATCTGCCGCGAACCACTCGATTCCGGCACTGACCTGCGGCGACGCCACGGTGCTGGTGCTTCGGTCCGGGAGATCCCGGGTACCCGAGGGGCATGCGCACCGTCGCGGGGAGGACCGACCGGATCGTCGTGATCGGTGCGGGACTGTCCGGGCTGGCCGCCGCGCTCCACCTCGCCGGGCGGGGCCGGGAGGTCACCGTCGTCGAGCGAGCCCCGGTGCCCGGCGGCCGCGCCGGCCGCCACGACGCGCACGGCCACCGCATGGACACCGGGCCGACCGTGCTGACGATGCCCGGCATCGTCGGCGACACGCTCGCGGCGGTCGGCGAGTCGCTCGCCGACCGGCTGCCGCTGGTGCGGCTGGACCCCGCCTACCGGGCCCGCTTCGCCGACGGGACCAGCCTCGACGTCCACACCGACGCCGAGGCGATGACCGAGGCGGTGCGCGCCTTCGCCGGACCGGCGGAGGCGGCCGGCTACCGGCGGCTCCGACGCTGGCTGACCCGGCTGCACGAGGTCGAGTACGCGGCGTTCATCGCGGCGAATGTCGACTCCCCGCTCGGCCTGCTGACGCCCCGGCTCGCGCAGCTCGCGGCGCTCCGCGGTTTCGGCCGGTGGGACCGGGCCGTCGGACGGTTCGTCCGCGACGAGCGGCTCCGGCGGATCTTCACCTTCCAGGCACTGTACGCCGGTCTGGCACCACGCCGGGCGCTCGCGCTCTACGCCGTGATCGCGTACATGGACACCGTCGGTGGCGTGTACTTCCCGCGCGGCGGGATGCGGGCGCTGCCCGACGCCCTGGCCGGCGCGGCGGCCGACGCGGGCATCGTCTTCCGCTACGCGACGGCGGTCGCGTCGCTGGAGCGCCGGGGCCGTCGCGTCACCGCCGTCCGTACCGAGCGAGGCGAGCGGCTCGCGTGCGACGCGGTCGTGCTCAGCTGTGACCTGCCGGAGGCGTACCGGCTGCTGGGCGGGGCCCCACGCCGCCCGTGGCGGCTGCGGTTCGCGCCCTCGGCGGTCGTGGTGCACCTGGCCGCGCCCGGCGTGTGGGCGGGGACCGGCCACCACACGCTCCTGTTCGGTCAGGCCTGGGACGCGGTGTTCGACGACCTCGTCCGCGACGGCCGCCTGATGCGCGACCCGTCGTTGCTGCTGACCCGGCCGACCGCCACCGACCCGTCCCTCGCGCCGCCCGGGCGGCAGCTGCTGTCCCTCCTCGCCCCCGTCCCCAACCTGAACGACGGGCCCTTCGACTGGGACCGCGCCGGTCCGGCGTACGTCAGCGAGCTCATCGACGTGGTGGCGGGCCGCCTCGGCTTCGCGCCCAGCACCGTCGACACGCTGCACGTCCTCACCCCTGCCGACTGGCGTCGGCAGGGGCTGGCCGCCGGGACGCCGTTCAGCCTGGCGCACACGTTCGCCCAGACCGGGCCGTTCCGTCCCGCGAACCTGCCGCGCACGGTGGACAACGCGGTACTGGCGGGCTGCGGCACCGTCCCCGGCGTCGGCGTCCCCACGGCCCTGCTGTCGGGCCGGCTCGCCGCGGACCGCATCACCGGCGTCCTGGCGGACCGTACGCGCCGCACCGTCATCGGCCCGGATCGCCGGCGCGTCCCCGACCCCGCGAGCGACCCGCGATGACCCGCCGCACCGGGAGACCCGGCGACGCCGATCCGCCGTCCGGCCACGCGGAAACGGCGACGAGCGGGCGAGAGCCGGGCGCCGACGGGAGGCCGGGGCAGGACGGTCGGCCGCCACGCGGCGCGGAAACGGCGACGAGCCGCCGTGAACTCGACGTCGCCGGGATTACCGACCCCGCGCTCCGGACCGCCTACGCCCGCTGCCGCGGGCTCAACGCCCGGTACGGCCGGACCTACTTCCTCGCGACGCGGCTGCTGCCGCCCGCCCGGCGGCCCGCCGTGCATGCCCTGTACGGCTTCGCCCGGCACACCGACGACCTCGTCGACGAGCCTGCTGCCCACCACGGCCCCGACCAGGTCGCCGCCCTGCTCGACGACGTCGCCGGCGTGCTCACCGCCGGCCTGCGGACGGGCCGCAGCGACCATCCGATCCTGGCCGCCGTCGTCCACACCGCGACCCGGTTCGGCATCCCCGGGGGCCTGTTCGCCGCATTCCTGCGCTCCATGCGGATGGACCTCAGCGTCACCGCATACTCGACCCGGGCGGCGCTCCGCGACTACATGCACGGATCCGCCGAGGCCATCGGCCTGCAGATGCTGCCCGTGCTCGGCACGGTCGGCGACCCGGCCGAGGCCGCACCCCGTGCCGCCGCCCTCGGGCGGGCCTTCCAGCTCACCAACTTCCTGCGCGACGTCGGCGAGGACCTCGACCGGGGCCGGGTGTACCTGCCCGCCGACGAACTCGCGGCGTACGGCGTCGACCGCGAACTGCTCGAATGGTGCCGGCGCACCGGCCGCGCCGACCCGCGGGTGCGGCGCGCCCTGGCGGACCAGGTCGGCCGCACCCGCGCGGTCTACCGGCTGGCCCGCCCGGGGATCGCGCTCCTGGACCCCGCCGCCCGGCCCTGCGTCGCCACCGCCTGCGCGCTGTACGCCCGCATCCTCGACCGGATCGAGGACAACGACTACAACGTCTTCGCCGGCCGGGTCACCGTCGGAACCGGTCGGCGGCTCGCCCTCGCCGGCACCGCGTTCACCCGCGCCCTGGGCGCCCGTACCGTGCACGGCCGGAGGGGATGACGGTGGACCATCTGCGCTACCTGCTGCTGCTGGCAGGCTGCCTGGCGGTCACGCTGCCCCTGGAGCCGTCCGCCCGCGTCTACCGGCGACCGACCCGGCTGGCGCGGGCCGTGCTGCCGGTCGCGGTGGTCTTCCTCGCCTGGGACGCCGTGGCGATCGCGGCCCGCGTCTGGTGGTACGACCCGCGCTACCTCGTCGGCGTCACGCTGCCGCTCTCGGTGCCGCTGGAAGAGGCGTTGTTCTTCCTCATCGTCCCCGTGTGCGCGGTCCTGACCTTGGAGGCCGTACGGCGGTTGCCCTCGGTCCTCCGCCGGGCCCCGCACCCTTCGGAGCCAGGAAGATGACCGGGGTCGGGGGCACCGCGCTGCCGTCGGAGCCGGGACGGTGAGCGGCCTCGGATACACCCTTCCGGCGCTGCTGGCGGTGCCCGCCGTGGTCGCAGTCGAGCGCTGGTGGCTGCGCACGGGGCTGTTCCGCCGCCCCGCCTACTGGCTCACGATGGTCATCGTCTTCGGCTTCCAGACCATCGTCGACGGCAGGCTGACGACGCTGTCCGCACCGGTCGTCGTGTACGACCCCCGCGCCATCACCGGGCTGCGCTTCCCGTTCGACATCCCCATCGAGGACTTCCTGTTCGGCTTCGCCCTCGTCACGGCCACCCTGCTCGGCTGGGAGCACAGGCGGCCCGGGACCCGCCGGTGACCCGCGGGAGCCCGCTCCGGTGCGACGTGCCGTCGGCGTTCGACCGCCACGCCGCGGCGTACGACCGGCTCGTCGGCGCGAACCCCGGCTACCACGCCGATCTGCGGCGCGCCGCACGCGCGTTCGCCCTGCCGGTGGGCGGCGCGGGGGCACGGCTGCTCGACCTCGGCTGCGGCACCGGCGCCTCCACCGCCGCGCTGCTGGCGGCCGCCCCGTACGCCGAGATCACCGGTGTGGACGCCTCGACCGGGATGCTCGCCCGGGCCCGCGCCAAGCCGTGGCCCGGGACCATGCGGTTCGTCCACGGCCGGGCGGAGGACCCGCCGGTCACCGGGCCGTTCGACGGGGTCTTCGCCGCCTACCTCGTCCGCAACCTCGAGGACCCGGACGCGGCGCTCTCGGCGATGCGGGCCCTGCTGCGTCCCGGCGGCGTCCTCGTCGTTCACGACTACGCGCTGCGCGACGGGCCGGTCGTGCGGTTGGTGTGGCACGCCGTCTGCTGGGGCGTCATCATCCCGGCCGGCCGGCTGGCCACGGGCGACGCACGCCTGTACCGCCACCTGTGGCGCAGCGCCCTCGGCTTCGACTCCCCGGAAGGCTTCGCCGACCGGCTCCGAGGCGCGGGGTTCACCGGCGTGCGGACCCGCACGGCCAGTGGCTGGCAGCGCGGCATCGTCCACACGTTCCGCGCGGAGACGCCCTCGTGAGCGGCGACCGTAGGCGAGTCCACCACCCGGCGCCGCCCGGCCGTCCCAACGCCGACGGCCTGGCCGAACGGCCGCGCGCTGTCGTGGTCGGAGGTGGGATCGCCGGGCTCACCGCCGCGACCGCGCTCGCCGAACGCGGTGTCGCCGTCGACCTGTACGAGCGCGAGGACCACCTGGGCGGGCGGGCCGGCGGCTGGACCACGACGCTGCCCGACGGCGCCCGCGTCGGCATGAGCCGGGGCTTCCATGCCTTCTTCCGGCAGTACTACAACCTGCGCGCGCTGTTGCGCCGCTCCGATCCGCAGCTCGCCCGGCTGGTCGCGGTGCCGGACTACCCGCTGCGCGACGCGGCCGGGCGCGTCGACACGTTCCGCGGCCTGCCCGTCACCCCGCCGTGGAACGCCCTCGCCTTCGTCCTCCGCAGTCCGACGTTCACCGCCCGGGACCTGCTGCGTCTGAACGCCCGTGCGGCCCTCCCGCTCCTGAACGTCACCGTGCCCGGCACCTACCGGGAGCTCGACCATCTGGACGCCGAGGAGTTCCTGGCCCGGCTGCGCTTCCCGGCCGCCGCCCGGCACCTGGCGTTCGAGGTGTTCTCCCGCAGCTTCTTCGCCCCGCCGGACCGGCTGTCCGCCGCCGAACTGGCCGTGATGTTCCACCTGTACTTCCTCGGCTCGGCCGAGGGCCTGCTGTTCGACGTGCCGCGGCGTCCGCTCCCGGAGCTGTGGGCGTCGGCGGCCCGCCACCTGACCGCGCTCGGCGCCCGGGTGCACACCGGCACGCCGGTCGAAGCCGTACGTCCCCGGGCGCACGGCTTCGCGGTGGAGGCCGGGCGTACCGTCCGCGCCGACGCGGTGGTGCTGGCCCTCGACGTGCCCGGCCTGCGCGACCTCGTCGCGGCCTCCCCGGAACTCGGCGACCCTGAATGGCGACGGCGCATCGCCGCTCTGGCCACCGCGCCGCCGTACCTCGTGCGCCGCCTGTGGCTCGACCGGCCGGTCGCGTCGCACCGGCCGGCGTTCCTGGCCACCGGCGGCCTCCCGCCCCTCGACAACGTCAGCGTGCTGAACCGCTACGACGACGAGGCCGCGTCGTGGGCCCGTACGACCGGCGGAGCCGTCGTGGAACTGCACGCCTACGCGGCGACCGGCGCGCGGGAGGCGACCTCCGCGCGCCTGCTGCGCCGCCTCCGCGAGGTCTACCCCGAGACGAGGCAGGCTCGGATCGTCGGCGACCTGGTCGAATGGCGGCAGGACTGCCCGCTGTTCGCACCCGGTACGTTCGCCGGGCGGCCCACCGTGGACGGGCCGGTGCCCGGCCTCGTGCTGGCCGGTGACGGCGTCCGCGTCGACCTGCCCGTCGCCCTGATGGAACGCGCGGCCACCACCGGCTGGCAGGCCGCCAACCGGCTCCTGGCCCGCTGGGGCCTGGCCGGGCATCCGCTGACCACCGTCCCGCTCCGGGGCCGCCTGGCGCCCTTCCGTACCCTGGCGCGGCTCGGCTGATCGCACACTTTGGACTGTAAGGTCCAAACGCTTATCGTTGACGCATGGCACTCACCGCGAAGGGTCGGGCGACCCGCCAGCGCATCATCGAAGGCGCGGCGGAGTATCTGCGCAGCGATGACCCCGCAGGTGTGACGCTCGACGACATCCGGGCCATCACCGGCACCAGCAAAAGCCAGATCTTCCACTATTTCCCGGACGGCAAGGAGGAAGTCCTTCTCGCCGTCGCGCGGTACGAGGCCGACCGCGTCATCGATGACCAGCAGCCACACCTAGGTGCTCTCTCCTCATGGGCTGCCTGGAAACGCTGGCGGGACTCCGTCGTCGCGCGTTACCGCGCGCAAGGGAGGAACTGTCCGCTGGGGGCGCTGATGGGCCAGGTCGGCAGCACGCCCGGCGCGGCCGAGGTGGTCACCACCCTCCTCGCCCAGTGGCAGGTCCACATCCGGCGAGGGATCACCGAGATGCAGGCCGCCGGCCTGGTGCGCGACGGCCTCGACGCCGACCGCGTCGCCTCGGCCTTCATCGCGGGCATCCAGGGCGGCGTCCAGGTGCTCCGCTCCACGGGCGGCATCGAACACCTGGAGGCGACGCTGGACACCCTGATCGATCACCTGCGAGGTGTCTGAACTTTCTGGACTTGCCGGTCCAAAAATGGGTCCGTACCGTCGCTGTCATGTCACCACGGCTTCAGGGCAGAACAGCCCTCATCACCGGCTCCACCAGCAACATCGGACGTGCCATCGCCCTCGCCTACGGCGACGCCGGGGCGCATGTCATCGTCTCCGGGCGCGACGACGCCCGAGGCGAGGCGGTCGTCTCCCGGATTCGCGAAACGGGCGGCCGGGCGGACTACGTCCACGCCGACCTCGACGGCACCGCGGCCGCCGGCCGCGCACTCGCCGACGCGGCGACCGACCGGCTGGGCGGACGCATCGACATCCTCGTCAACAACGCCGGCATCTACCCCGCCGCGACGACGCCGACAACCGATGAGGAGACGTTCGACCGCGTCTACGGCGTCAACGTCAAGGCGCCGTTCTTCCTCACGCAGGCCGTCGTCCCAGGGATGATCAGTGCCGGTGGCGGCGTGATCATCAACCTCGGCTCCTGGATCGCGCGCCTCGGCATCCCGGTCGGCGCGCTCTACAGCTCGACAAAGGGCGCGATGGAAACGCTCACCCGCGCATGGGCGGCGGAGTTCAGCGCCCACGGAATACGGGTCAACGCCATCTCACCCGGGGTGATTCTGACCCCCGACCCGGACCCCGCCGTCGAGCACCCCGCCGAGGCGATGATGCGCGGCACCCCGGCCGGACGGTCCGGTCATCCCGACGCGATCGCGGCCGCTGCCGTCTACCTCGCGTCCGACGACGCGGCCTTCGTCCACGGAACCGTGATCGACGTCGACGGCGGACGTACCGGGGTCGCGGTCGTCGCGGACGCCGGCTCATCCCACCGGTAGCTCGACCACACGGGGCGATGACCGCGCCCTGACCTCCGTCGCCCCCGTCAGGATGGGTCGGTGCGTAGCGTGTAGCGGCGTTCGGCATAGGCGAGGTCGTCGCGCCACAGCCGCCTCGCCGCGCGCCGCATCAGCGGACGCAACACCGGGGACGCCAACCGCGCGACCGCGAACCCGGGACGGTCCGAGGTGGCGATCGTCGCCTCGATCACCGCGGTACGGGGGCGGCCGTCGCGGCCGGGGCCCAGCGGGGTGGCGTGCGTCTCGACCACGCTGCCGGCGCCCTCGCCGTCGACGATGCGCATCACCACCGTCCGGGCGTCGGAGCAGGTGAACTCCGCGAGCACCGGCACGCCCAGCCGTGGTCCCACCCGGTACGTCACCTCCACCAGGAACCGGTCGTCCGCGTCCCCGGCGTCGGCGGGCGGGGCGTGGACCACGCGCAGGCGGGCGAAGGAGTACGGGTGGAACCAGGCGCCGTGCCATGGGTCGAGCCGGTTGGCGACCACGTCCTCGGGCTCACAGACACCGACCGCCCGGATCACCGCGTCGACGCCGCGCGCCGGGCGCGGCCGGGGCGGCAGGACCGGCCGGGGCAGCGGTTCCTCACCCGCCTGGTCGAGCCGGACCCACACCAGGACGCCGTCGTCGTGGCAGGGCAGCGGCCGCCAGCCCGCTCCGCCCTCCGGGGACAGCCGCAGGCCGTGCCACCGGCACACCAGGTCCCCGCACACCACCCGCCCGCCGGCCAGCGGCGCCCCCAGGTGCGGGCACGCTCCCGGACCGGCCACCACCGCGCCCGCCCGGTCGCGCCAGGCCACCAGCTCCATACCGAGGACACGGAGCCCGGCCGGCCGACCGGCCCGTACGTCGCGGCTCGCGGCCACCGCGAACCAGTTGCCGGTGGGCCGTGCCTGCGCCCGTTTCAGCGCCGCCGCGATCACCGCCGGATCGGCATCACCGGCCGTCGGCTCCTGCTCCGCCCAGCGCACATGCGGCCGCGTCCGTACCGGCCATCGCGCCTGGTCATCGCGGTCCGCCACCCGTGCCCCCTCCGGCGTTCTGCCCGTCCCGGCCCCACCCGAACCGGGGACGACCGCCAGCCCAGACCGGCCACACTGGAGGGATCGACCGGAAGGGAGGCCTCACCGCACCCCGCTACGGCAGGGTCATCTGGACGGCCTGCCAGGCGGGATCGCTGAGGAGCCTCCTCCATGAGGTGAACAGGCAGAGGAGTCCTGGCCCGTGCTGGGCGCGAAGGTCGGGGTTGACCCGCATGATGTCCAGCTCGTTGGCGGCGGTGAGTTCGGCGAAGTCCCGCCGCAGCTCCAGCGGTGGGCGGAGCACGGTGTCGGTGAACCGGTCCTTGAACGGTCCTGCGGGCTCGGCGAGATGGGAGTAGGAGAAGCGGCGATCGCAGCTCGCGTAGAAGTAGACGAGCCGCTCGGCCTCCTCACCGATGATCGCGGCCAGAACATCCCGTTGGGCGGTGTCGCCCAGCCCTGTGGGGAAGCCATCGGTGCCGTAGTAGGCATGGCACAGTCCGGCGAGCCGTACCGCCGGACGCGCGCCCCACGCTCCGAGCAGCGCCTGGACACGCTCCAGGTGGGCCAGCAGAGTGCCGCCCGGATGCGCGATCTCGTTCGCGCCGTGGGAGGCCAGCGACTCGACCACGGTCGCGATCCCGGACTCCTCCTGGCGCGGCCTCTTCAGTTCGTACGGGTCGATGGCCATGTGACGCCTCCTGACTCCCGGGTTGGGGCGACACCCGTCCGCGGTGCTCCTCCGGCGTCCGTGCCGTATGGGCAGCGCCGCGTCGCCGCCGGCGAGACCCTTGGGCCCTAGGTGCTCACGCCATCCTCAGAGCGGGATTCACCCAAGTCAATTCCCGGCCTGGGTGCTCGGTAGCGGCTGAAGGCGGGCATCGTCCAGCCGATCAGGGCGGCGCCCGCGATGACGGCGAGCCCGCCGCCGACCGCGCTCAGGCCGGGGGACGTCACGGCGGCGACCGTGCCGGCGCGGAAGTTGCCGAGTTGCGGGCAGCCCACCCCGACGACGTACTCGGCCGCGCCGACCCGGCCCCGGTAGCGGTCGGGGGTCGCGACCTGGACGAGTGCCGTGCGCACGACGACGCTGATGACGTCGGCCGCTCCCGCGACGACCAGCAGTGCGACGGCGAGCCAGAAGGTGTGCGCGAGGCCGAAGCCCGCCAGGCCGGCGCCCCAGACCGCACCCGCGATCAGGATGGCCCGGCCCTGCCGGGACACCCGGCCGACGGGCCCGGACAGCGCCGTGCCGACGATGCCGCCGATCGCCGGAGCGGCGGTGAGCAGCCCGAGGGTCTGCGCGCCGCCGCCGAACCGCTCGGCGTTGAGGGCCGGAAGGAGCGCGAACGGCATTCCGAGGACCGTGGCGCTCATGTCGGCGAGGAACGCTCCGGCGATCGCCCGCTCGCCCCGGATGAACCGCAGGGCCGCACCGACGGCCCGCAGGCCGGGACGGGCCTCGCCACCCGCCTCCGGCGGCATCGCGGGCAGGCGTGCCACGCCGTACAGCGCGGCGGCGAAGCTCAGCGCGTCGACCAGGTAACACGCCTTCAGCCCCCACGCCGCCGCCACCGCTCCGGCGAGGGCGGGACCCGCCGTCATGCCCAGGTGGAACGCGAACATGGAGAGCGCCGCGCCCGCCGCGACCCGGTCCGCGGGCAGCAGCCGTGGCAGGAACGTCCGCCGCGCCGGGGCGTTGACGGAGCCCAGCAGCGACTGCGCCGCGACCAGGCAGTACAACGGCCATACCTGCCCGGATCCGAGGAAGGCCTGGACGGCGAACAGGGCCGAGATCACGGCCAGACCGCCGCTGGTGAGGAGGACGAGCCGGCGTCGGTCGACCGTGTCGGCGATGGAGCCGCCGATGAGACCGAACATGATCGAGGGCGCGGCGGAGGCCAGCCCGATGGCGCCCACGGCGGCCGACGAACGGGTGAGGGTGTAGACCTGCAGGGCGACCGCGAAGTTCGTCATCTGGCCGCCGATCGTGGACAGCGCCGACCCGGCCCACAGGCGGCGGAAGGCGGGCGACTCCTTCAGCGGGCGCAGGTCCATGAGCAGGCGTCGCAGGGCCACGTCGTCCTTCCGATCGTCCCGGGGGGTGCACGGCCGGCCAGGCGGACGATCACCTCGGCCCGGAGAACATGGTGCCGCAGGAGGGCAGCGGACCACGATCTCTATCCGTTCGGTGACAGATACCTTACTCGTCGTGGCGGGAACGCATGGGGGCAGGTGTGACGGGAAGTAGGGCGTTCTCGGTCAGGCAGCGGCCGGGGTACGGATCCACCCAATCACCGTTGGGACCATTTCAATGCTCTTCGAGGTCGCGTGGATGAACCGCGCAGAATGCCAGAAGGTCGATCCGGAGCTGTTCTTCCCGATCGGCGAACTCACCCCGGACCAGGAGGCCGAGGCGCGGGCGGTCTGCGGACGGTGCCCGGTGCGCGCCGACTGCCTGCACTATTCGCTGGAGACCGCCCAGCGGTACGGGATCTGGGGCGGAACGGACGAGGACGAACGCCGGCTCATGCGGGCCAGGCGCACGTCGCACTCGGGGATGAGATAGCCGTCGCCGTCGGAGGAAGGGCCAGACGCTCCAGAACGTCCGCCCGGTCCGCCGACGGCGGCCGCCAGGGGCTCTCGCCGCCTCAGCGCCGGAACACGGCGGTCGGGCGAACGGCCTGCGGCATCCGCACCCGGGCGATCACGGCGAACGCCACGCCGAACACCGCCGGGAGCAGCGCCCACGCCGGCTGCAGGACGAGCACCTGCGTCAGGATCGCGCCGATCATGAGACCGATGAGGCCGAGCGCGGCCCAGGCGGCGAGGCGGGGGATGAGCAGGCCGATGGCGCCGGCGGCCTCGACGGCGCCGGTGACGTAGCGGAACCACTGGCCCCAGCCGATCTTCGCGAACGTCTCGACCGCGTCCCGCTGACCGGCGAACTTCGGCGCGGCCGAGGCGATCAGCAGGAACGCGGCCAGCAGGATCTGGACCGTCCACAGCGCGATGGTCGCCGCGCGCCTTAAGGTGGGCGTGGTGTTCGTGCCTGAGGTGGCGGGCGGAGACGTCTTTGAGGCTGTTGACCAGACGGATGATCCTGGGTGGGTAGCGCACGAGTGAGTGGGCGTGGTCGGTTTCGTCGTTGAATTCGTGGAGTTGCACGCCAGTGTCGGTGTGTACTTGTAGGATCACTGAGCGTGAAGCTGGTGGCGCAGGTGAAGCTGCTGCCGACGCCTGAGCAGGCGGCGGCGCTCGCGGCGACCCTGTCCTTATGCAACGCTGCGGCCAATGAGGTGTCGGTGGTCGCGTTCGCCCAGGGTGTGTTCGCGCGGCAGAAGCTGCAAAAGCTCGTCTATGCGGATTTGAAGGCGCGGGGGTTGTCGGCGCAGCCTGCGCTGCATGTGATCCGTAAGGTCGCCGACGCCTACACCACCCTGCACGCCCAGATCGAAGCGGGCCTGTTGGGCGGTGAGCATTCACCTCGGCGCCGTAAGGCCGAGTCCAAGCCCATCGGCTTCCGGGTGGATGCGGCTCAGCCGTTCGATGACCGGTGCCTGTCGTGGCAGATGGACGCCCGGACCATCTCGATCTGGACCACCCAGGGCCGGGGTCCAGGGCGTCGCCTTCACCGGTGAGCCCGGGCAGCTCAAATTCCTGGCGGCTCACCGCAAGGGCGAGAGTGATCTGGTGCACCGCGACGGGATGTTCTTCCTGATCGCGACGTGTGAGGTCGAAGCGGCCCGGCAGTTCGAGCCGGCCGATTGGATTGGGGTGGATCGGGGGATTGTGAACCTGGCCACCACATCTGATGGGGACAATCATCAGGGCAAGGGCTTGGCGCGGTATCGCCGGCGCCAGGCCCGGCTGCGCGCCGAGTTGCAGGC
>NZ_BAABHK010000022.1:0-125110 GCF_039542055.1 Actinoallomurus vinaceus | reverse complement strand
ATCCAGGCCGGCCGCCGGCACCTGCTCGTTGGTTTCTTCAGCGTCGGTCACAGTGATCCTTTCCGGCCAGAGCGTCAGCTCCAGCCTGCCGGATCACCAGCCCGCCCACGATCTTTCAGACAGTCCCCCGCGCCCACGGTACGGCTAGGAAAGGGTCTCGATGTATTCCTCGGTCTGCCCGAGTTCAGCCCTGTCACGCAGCTCGATGTGATCACCGAAGCGTTCGAGTTCGAGGACGGTGATTACGTTGGCGTCCGGCCGCATGAGCGGCGCGGGGAGGTAGAGCGTCACCTGTGGGCCGATCTCCCAGTACCGGCCGAGCAGGAAGCCGTTGATCCAGACGAAGCCTTTTCCGAAGCCCGGGAGTGCGAGGAACGTGTCGGCGACCTCGTCCACCGTGAACCGCGCGGTCGCGAAGCCAGGCAGGCCGGCCGACAGCGCGGTGGCGGACGCGACGCGGCGCACCTCATCCGGAGACCACTCGTCGAGCGGCAGTCCGTACATGGTCCAGCCGTGGACCAGGCGGCGTTCGATGTGCACCCCGCCGAGGATGCCCTTGCCCTGGCCGAGCAGCGGGCCGTAGTTGATCCGTCCCTGGTTCTCGACCAGGAGCTCGAGTCGTACGCGTTCGCCCGTGCCCTCGATGCCGAGGGAATCGATCTCCCGCTCGAGTATTCCGGCCGGTGTGCCGTCGACGAAGACCTGCGCACGGTCATGTAGCCCGCGGACCGTCAACTCCTGCGTGCCGCGGGGTGGCCGTGGATGCGCTCGGTACAGCACCAACCCGGACGCCTGCCCCAGCTCTTCGAAGCTGAGAGGGTGCGGCGAGTCGACGGCTTCGGAGATATCGGCGAGCGAGCTCAGCAGGTCGGTGCCGCGGATGATCGGCACGGAGCGCGGTGCCAGCAGCGGCGGCTCGGCGGGCAGCGGTCGGTACGCCGAACCCGTGCCCGCGTGCAACCGATCGCGGAGCGCGAAGAACTTCGGGGTCGGCGCCCCGTGCTCGGCGATGGGGGCGTCGGAGTCGTAGCTGGTCACGGTGGGCTGGATGGTGTGGCCGTCGTGGTTGGCGCCGGCCCAGAGGCCGAAGTTGGTGCCGCCGTGTGCCATGTACACGCTGACCGAGCCGTCGGCGTCCAGGATGTCGGCGAGCGTCGCAGCCGCGCTTCGCGGGGAGCGCACGTGGTGTCTTTCGCCCC
The DNA here is from genome assembly GCF_039542055.1 of Actinoallomurus vinaceus. NCBI lineage: Bacteria > Bacillati > Actinomycetota > Actinomycetes > Streptosporangiales > Thermomonosporaceae > Actinoallomurus > Actinoallomurus vinaceus. Next base: position 123,911 of record NZ_BAABHK010000022.1, on the reverse strand, counting down.
AGTGGTCGAACCAGCCGTTCCAGAACTCCGCGCAGATGAACGGTTCCCCTTCGCGACGCGAGCGCAGCAGCGAGGCCGCCGCGGCCGCGTGGGAGCCGAACGTCGCGGCCGCGAGCTCATCGGGCAGAGTTCCGGCGTCGAGCATCGGGTCGGTCGCCCCGTCCGCCGTGTACAGCAACTCCGTGATTCCGCGTTCGACGAGCGCGTCGCGTACCCATCGAAGGTAGGCGTGGTCGTCGCCGTAGCTGCCGTACTCGTTCTCGATCTGCACGGCGACGATCGGGCCGCCGTGGCTCGCCTGCATTCCGGCGAGCCGGGGGATGAGCTCGTCGAACCAGCGGGCGACCTCATCCAGGAAAGGCCGGTGAGCCGAGCGCAGTCGCATGCCCGGTGTGCCGGTCAGCCAGGCGGGCAGGCCGCCGTTGTCCCACTCGGCGCAGATGTACGGGCCGGGGCGGACGATCGCGTCGAGGCCGGCTGCGGCGGCGAACTCCAGGAAGCCTTCGACATTCCGCCAGCCGTCGAAGCGGGTCCGCCCGCGGTGGCGCTCGTGGAAGTTCCACGGAATGTAGGTGTCGACCGTGTTGAGTCCCATGGCCGCGATGCGCTCCAGCCGGTCCGGCCACTGGGCGGGGTGGACTCGGAAGTAGTGGAGTGATCCGGCAAGTACGCGGTACGGCTGTCCGTGGCGGCGGAGTCGGCCATCGGGATAGGACAGGATCGCCCCCGACCGGCCCACAGGTTTCGTCGTGGGGGAGAGGGTCACTTGAGGGCTCCAGCGGTCATGCCGGCGCGCCAGAACCGCTGCAGTGCGAGGAAGGCGATGAGCAGCGGGACGACCGAGACGAACGATCCGATGACGACCAGTGGCGGTGGCACCGCCACGTGACTGGCGTTCCAGCCGACCAGCCCGACCGTGACGGGCTGTAGACGGTCGTCGCTGAGCACCATGGCGGGCAGCAGGTAGTTGTTCCAGATGTCGACGAACTGGAAGAGGAGGATCGTCACCAGGGCGGGGAGCATCATGCGCATGCCGAGGCTCCGGAAGATGCGGAACTCTCCCGCTCCGTCGAGCCGGCCGGCCTCGATGACTTCGTCCGGCACGGACTGCGTCGCGAAGACCCGTGAGAGGTAGACGCCGAAGGGGCTGACCACGCTGGGCAGCAGCACGGCGAGCGGGTTGTCGATCAGGTGGATGCCGGAGAACATCAGGTAGAGCGGCAAGGTGAAAAGGATCTTTGGTACCAGCACGGCGGCGAGTACCAGCCCGAAGAGGTGATCGCGCCCCTTGAACTCGTACTTGGCCAGCGCGTATCCGGCCATCGCGGACAGCAGCGTGCCCACCAGGGCGCCGATACCGCAGTACAGGACGCTGTTGAGCATCCACCGCCAGAAGATGCCGTTGTCCTGGGCGGTGAGCTTGCCGATGTTGCCGAAGAGCCCGAAGCCGCCGAACCAGAGCCCGTTACCGCTGAACTGCCGTCCGAACGGCTTGGTGGCGGCGACCAGCAGCCACCACAGGGGGAAGAGGAAGTAGACGGCGGAGACGGCCAGCGGCACCATCACGAGCGTGCGGCTCAGCGGGGTGGTGTCGCGCCGCGGCCGCATCGGGAACTGCCTGCCGGTGACCTCGCTCATGCCCGCTCACCCCGGCCGGTCAGCTTGAAGAACACGAACGACACCACGCCGACGAGCACCGCGAGGATGACCGACTGCGCGGCCGCGTACGGGTAGTTGCCGGCGTTGACGGCCGACTGCGCGGACATGATCGGTGTGAACGTCGACGAGACGGAGCCGCGGGAGACGGGTTGCAGGACGGTCGGCTCGTTGAACAGCTGCGCCGATCCGATGATGGAGAACACCGCGGTCAAGATGAGGGCGCCGCGTACGGCGGGGATCTTGATGTGCCAGGCGGTCCGGAACGCCGAGGCGCCGTCGATCCTGGCCGCCTCCAGGATCTCGGCGGGGATCGCCTGCAGGGCGGTGTAGATGATGATCATGTTGTAGCCGGTCCAGCTCCAGGTGACGATGTTGGCGACCGACCACAGGACGGTGCCCTCGTGGAAGTACGGCATCCGGATTCCGAGCGGTGCGAGCAGACGGTCGATCGGGCTGGACTGGGGTGAGTACATGAACGACCAGACGAGCGCGGCGCTCACGCCGGGGATCGCGTACGGCAGGAAGCTCGAGAGCCGGAAGAGTCCCTTGCCGCGGGCGGACCTGGAATCGATCAGCAGCGCGAGCCCGAGCGCGAACAGGAGCATCACCGGCACCTGAACGACGCCGAACAGCGCCACCCGTCCCAGTGACGCGGTGAAGTCCTTGTCGCTGAACGCCCGCGTGTAGTTGCCGATCGGATCGAAGACCTTCGTCGGCGCCGTCAGTCCAAGGGCGGACCGATGTACGACGGACAGGCTGCTGACGGCCGCGTAGCCGATCGGCGCGACGTACATCGCGGCGAAGAGCACCAGGAACGGGCCGAGGAACAGCAGCACCGTGCGCCGGCTCCCGGTGGTGCCGCGAACGCCGTCAACCGGCGTCGGGTGCTCCGCCACGGCGGCGACGCCTGCAGGGGTCGCGTCGGATGATCGCGGCACGTCGTACACGGTTCCGCGCTCACTGGGAGACACTCAGACCCTGCTTCTTCAGCTCGGCGACCGTTTTGTCCTGGGTGGTCTGAAGGGCGCCCCCGATGGTGCCCTTCCCCGCCCAGGCCTGGCCGAGCGCGTCGTCGAGATCGGCGGCGGTCTTCGTCATGATCGGACCCCAGGTCCAGTCCGTGCTGACCTTCGGCGCCGCCTTGGCGAAGACGTCGTAGATCTTCTGTCCGCCGAAGTACGGATCACCCGCGGTGAGCTGCGGAAGGTCGAGCAGCGACCTCGCTGCCGGGAAAAGACCGGCCTTGTCGGCCAGTCCGCCGAACGCCTTCCGGTCCGTGCTCATCCAGTGCGCGAACTCCCACGCCGCCTTCGGCGACTTACACCCCTTGAGCACCGCGGTCGCCGAGCCGCCCGCGTTGCCCACCTGGTCGGCGCCCGCGCTCCACTGCGGCATCGGGGCGACGGCCCACTGACCCGAGCCGTTCTTCACGCCGCCCTTGATGACGCCGGCCTGCCAGACGGCACCGACGACCGTGACGATGTCGCCGTTGCCGAGCCCGGTGAACCACGACTGGTCGTACATCGGAGCACTGCTGATCAGGCCGCCGCGCACCAGACCCTGCCAGTAGTCCGCGACCTTCCTGTTGGCGGCGGAGGCCAGGGTGACCTTCCAGGAGTCGCCGTCGACACCGAACCAGCCGGCGCCGGCCTGCCAGGCCAGGCCCGCGTAGTCGTAGTCCAGGAAGGGTGAGGAGATGAACTGGTGCGGATTGGACGCGTGGATCCTCCCGGCGTCGGCCTTGTACTCCTCCCAGGTGGCCGGTGGCTTCAGGCCCAGCTTGCCGAACACCTTCTTGTTGTAGAAGAGGGCCATCGGACCGGTGTCGACCGGAGCGCCATAGACCTTGTCCCCGAGGGAGACCGACTTCCAGGTCGCCGGCTGAAACTCGGCCTTGCTCGGATTCGCGTACCGTGCCACGTCCTGCAGGGCGCCCTGGGCGGCGAAGCTCGGAAGCGTCTCGTAGCCGACCTGAGCGAGGCACGGCGCGTTGCCGGCCTGCACGGCGCTCAGGATCTTCTGATAACCGCCCTTCGTCCCGGGCTGCACCGCCTGGTACTCCACCTGGACGTCGGTGTGGCTGCCGTTGAACGCCTTGACCGCGTCCGCGTATCCCGGTGCCCAGCCCCAGAATGTTATCGATGCCATCTTGTGTTCACGGCCGGCGTCCGATCCGTCTCCGGAACAGCCGGCGAGTGCGAGCCCGAACGCGAGGGAGCAGATGGCCCCTGCGGCGCGGATGATCGGCTTCCTCATCGGCACTCCTTTGGTCGGCAGTCGGGTCGAGGTCCGCTCGCCCCGTGGTCCGCTGCGGGCCGGCGTGTGCTCGGCGGGCCGGTCGGGGCGACGTCGGCGTTGCCGGGTGCTCGAACTATGACACAGGATGTTATCGATGCCAATACTCGGTTAACGTGACTCGTCGACGCCCATGCGAACACGGGGATCGTGGTGATGTGAGCGGTATCATTCGAGCGATGCAGGCAGGGGAAGGGGCCCGGATGAAGGAGCGGACGCGCGAGGCCGCCGGACGGCCACCGGCGATGGCCGACGTGGCCCGGGTCGCGGGGACGTCCGTCCAGACCGTGTCGCGAGCCCTGTCCGGTCATCCGAGTGTCCGGGAGAAGACGCGCGCGAAGGTCCTGGCCGCCGTCGACCAACTGGGCTACCGCAAGAACAACGCCGCGCGGATGCTCCGGTCCGGCCACAGCCGGACGATCGGCCTCGTCACGCTGCAGACCAACTTCTACTCGCGCATCGCCGTCACGTCCGGCATCGAAGACGCGGCACACGAGGCCGGGTACGCGGTCACCGCCGCCACGACCAAGTCTCTCGACACCTCCGCCATCGAGGGTGCCCTGGCGCGGCTGGCCGATCACGGTGTCGAGGGTGTCATCCTCGCCGTCCCGCTCATCCATGTGAGCGAGCGGATCGAGGACCTCACCCGCTCGATCCCCACCATCACCATCGACGGATCCCGCACCGACGCGACCGAGGTCGTGGCCGTCGACCAGGCCATGGCGGCACGCCTGGCGACCCGGCACCTGCTCGAGCTGGGACACGGAACGGTCTGGCACATCGCGGGCCCCAGCGAGTGGCTGGACGCCTCCAGCCGGTCCACGGGCTGGCGCCTCACCCTCGAAGAGGAAGGCCGGACGCCGCCGCCGGAGTTGAAGGGCGACTGGTCGCCCGCGTCCGGTTACGCGAACGGCCTGGTCCTGGGCCGGATTCCGGACGTCACGGCGGTCTTTGTCGCCAGCGACGAGATGGCCTTCGGCCTGATCCGGGCCCTGCACGAGCTCGGCAAGCGGGTGCCCGAGGACATCTCCGTCGTCGGCGTCGACGACATCGCGCTGGCCGAGTACTGCTCGCCGTCGCTGACCACCGTCGCCCAGCCGTTCGCCGAGACGGGAGCACTCGCCGTCGCGCATCTGCTGCGCCAGATCGCCGACGCCGACGCCGCGCCCGAACCCGCGTCCGTCGAACCGAGACTGATCGTGCGCGCCAGCACCGCACCCGCCAGGGCAAGCGGCGGCTGATTCAGCTGCCGGCAAGGCTCGGTACGCCGGGCCTCGACGCTGTCCGTCCGGGTGGGAGAACCCCGCCACGGCCGTGCCGGGAACGGAACCGTGACGGGATCCCGCAGGCCGCCGAGGTCGTTGATGACCCGCGGCCGCGTCTCCTGCACCAGGTCGTCGACGCCGGCGCATCACATCCGCCCGTCGTCCGACGCGACTGCCACCGTGGAGTGGCTTTTTCAGTAGCGAGTCGGGATTTTTCGTAATTCAGGGGCGATCGCCAGGTCTTCCTTGTGTCGGACCAGACACAGCAGACCCATGAAGGGCGAACCCAGGTGAACGACAAGTCAGAGACTTTCTGGGATAAGCCGGACCCGGCGCGTTCGACGACCGTGCGTCGTCGGCGGCGCCGCTTTCCTATGCGCCGATGGGCGACCATCGGGGTCGCGAGTACGGTCGGGCTCGGCGCCGTGGTCGGCGTCGCGTACGCGGCGACCGGTGGCTCGGGAGGCTCCCGCAACCCGGCCGAAGCCCGGCCGGCGGACTCCGGTGCGACGACCTCGCCGGAGTCCGTTCCCGCCCCCGACAACCCGAAGCCGACGAAGCGAAAATCCCACCGGACGACCCACAAGCCGGCTCCGCGCCCATCGCACAAGAAGACCCACAAGCCCACTCCGACCGAGACTCGGCGCGTGCCCGCGCCCCCACCGGTGGCCGGAGGGCCGACCGGCAAGGCCGCCCAGTACGCCGCCCAGGTCCTCAGCATCACCAACTCCGAGCGCGCCAAGCACGGGTGCGGCGCGTTGACGATCAACGCCAGGTTGGCGAGAGCGGCGCAGGGGCACTCCGCCGACATGGTCGCCCGTCACTTCTTCGACCACACCAACCCGGACGGCAAGGGCCCTGGCGAGCGGCTCGCCGCCGTTGGATACGCATCGGGGGCCTGGGGCGAGAACATCGCCGCCGGTCAGCAGACTCCGGCGGCGGTGATGAACTCCTGGATGAACAGCCCGGGACACCGGGCCAACATTCTCAACTGCGGCTTCCACGCGATCGGCATCGGCGTCGCGTTCGGCTCGGGCACGCCGTACGGGACGTACTGGACGCAGGACTTCGGCTCGGAGCGCTAGGCGGCCGGGGGCTGTCCCGCTCGGACGCGGCGTGTGTGCCTGCGCGGGGGCGCAGGCACACACGCCGCGTCGCCGTACCGATTGACGGCTGCTTGTTATCGATAACCAGCGGAATATACAGTGAAACCTTGGGCCTAGTGTTATCGATGCCATCTGATTACAGTCGCTCTCACATCGCCTGAGGAAGCTGCTGGGTGAAGCCATGAGATCGCTGCTGATCACCTCGCCGGACTTCTCCGCTGGTGCCGGGGTCGTGTGCCGCGACCCGGGCCTCCTCAGGCCCGTCGTCACGGTCGTCCGTCCCCGCACCCCGCTCCCCGCCAAGGAGCCACCTCTGCGTGGCTGTCACACCCTGACGCCGCATCCCGTTCCCCGCCCCTGGCCAAACGCAAGGAGTCTTCGATGCGGAGATCTCTCACCCTGGCTACCGCAGTGCTCACCGCTGCCGCAGGAGCCGTCATCGGTATCGGCCGACCGGCCGCCGCCGGCATCCCTGACGATCCCCTGACCGGTGTTCTGCCCACCCCACCGCTCACGGTCGGCTATCTCGACTACTGCAATCAGACGCAAGCCGACACGATGAGCCAGGTCGACCAGGCCGTCGCGCTCGGGCTCAAGGACGCCGGCTGGAAGTACATCGGCATCGACGACTGCTGGACCACCAAGACGCGTGACGCGGGCGGCAACCTCGTCACCGACCCCGTCAAGTACCCGCGTGGCATGAAGTGGCTCGCCGACTACGTGCACAGCAAGGGGATGAAGCTCGCGTCCTACCTCGACGCCGGCACGTCCACCTGCCAGGGCTATCCCGGCAGCCGCGGGCACTGGCAGCAGGACATGAAGCTGCTCGCCTCGTACGGCATCGACTACGTCAAGATCGACTACTGCGCCGGCTATTCCGATCCCGCTCAGGTGCGAGGCGACTATCAGGGCGCCTACACCGCGATGCTGAACTCGGGGCGGAGGATGGCGATCAGCATCTCCGCGCCGGCGTACGCCGGAGCCGGAAGCTCCGCCTTCAACGCCGAGATGAGCTGGGTCGGCGACCTGGGCAACACCTGGCGGGTCGGCGGGGACGTCGCCGCGGACTTCTCCTCCTGGCTGCAGGAGTACGACATCACCCGCAACCTCGCCGGCTATGCCGCACCAGGGCGGTTCAACGACCCCGACCGTCTCATCATCACCGAGGGAAAGAGCGCCAAGACCACCCCCGTCGAGTGGCGCTCGCAGATGAGCGTCTGGGCGGCCACCGCCGCACCCATGTACGTCGGCGGCGACCTGCGCGACAGCCTCCCGCAGACCGACGGTGAGGTCGCCACGCTGAAGAACACCGACGTCCTCGCGGTGGACGAGGACCCGCTCGCGAGCCAGGGCCGGGTCGTCTCCACCCAAGGCGACGTCGACGTGATCAGCAAACCGTTGGCGAACGGCGACCGGGCGCTCGTCTTCTTCAACAAGGGAACCGGATCGGCCTCGGCGAGCGTCTCCTCGACCACCGCCGGCTTCCCCGCCGGAGGCACCTACGCGGTAAAGGACCTGTGGTCCAAGAACACCTCGACCAGCGGCGGCACCTTCTCCTCCGGCGCGATACCGGGACATGGTGCGGTGATGTGGCGTGTCACGCCGCGGCAGAACATCCGTGCCGGGGGCACCGAACTCACCGGGGCTGAGAGCGGGCGATGCCTCGACGACCCCGGCTCCGCCACCGCCAACGGCACCCGGCTCGTCATCTACGACTGCGACGGCGGGCTGAACCAGACCTGGACGATCACGCCCACAGGTCCCGTCACGCTGCGCCTGGCCGGCCTGACCAAGTGCCTCGACAGCGACGGCGGCCATGCGGTCATCAACGACTGCAACGGCTCCGCCGGTCAGAACTGGACCTGGAATCGCAACGGCACGCTCGCCTCGAACGGCAACTGCCTCGACGTCGGAGACCACAAGACCACGAACCTGTCCGCGGTGCTGGTCTGGTCCTGCAACGCCGGGCTGAACCAGCGCTGGTCCCGCGAATGACCCCCGAACGCCGGCCGTCAGCGGGAGCTCCGGAGGCGGATCACGACCCCGCTGACGGCCGGACCAGAACGCTCGGATGAGCGATGCGAGATCCCGAGAGCCCCAAGGAGACGACATGACCTGGGCATCACGGTGGAGAACCCCCCTCCTGACAGTGCTGACTCTGCTGGCGGGCGTATTGGTCGGTGCGGCCGCGCCCTCTCCCGCGCACGCCGCGGCCACGACGTCGATCACCGTCGACGGCAGAGCACCGGGACCGGCGTTCGACGGTGTCGGCGCGATCAGCGGCGGCGGCGGAAACTCCCGGCTCCTGGCCGACTATCCCGAGCCGCAGCGCAGCCGGCTGCTGGACTACCTGTTCAAACCCGGCTACGGTGCCGCACTGCAGACCCTCAAGATCGAGATCGGCGGCGACACCAACTCGACCGACGGCGCCGAGGCCAGCCACGAACACACCCGGGGCGCCGTCGACTGCGACCAGGGCTATGAGTGGTGGCTGGCCGAGCAGGCCAAGGCCCACAACCCCGACATCAAGCTGTACGGTCTGGCCTGGGGCGCTCCCGGGTGGATCGGCGGCGGCAACTTCTGGTCCCAGGACATGATCGATTACCTGATGTCCTGGCTGGGCTGCGCCAAGAAGCACAACCTGGGCATCGACTACCTCGGCGGCTGGAACGAACGGGACTGGAACGCCGGCTGGTACAAGAACCTCAAGTCCACGCTCGTCGCCAAGGGCTACGGCTCGATCAAGGTCGTCGCCGCCGACAGTGGCTGGAACGTCGCCGACGCGATGACGAGCGACCCGGCTTTCAAGAACGCCGTCGACATCGTCGGTGTCCACTACCCGTGCGGCTACAACTCCGCGTTCACCTCCTGCTCCAGCACCCCCACCGCGCGGAGCCTGGGCAAACCGCTGTGGGCCAGTGAGAACGGCTCCGAGGATCTCGACGGCTCCCCGGGGCTCGACAGCGGCAGGGGCGCCCCGGCGGTCGCGCGCGCGATCAACCGCGACTACATCGACGGACAGATGACGTCCTACATCAACTGGCCGGTCATCGCGGCGCTGTACCCGAACCTGTACTTCCAGACCGACGGGCTGTCGCTGGCGAACCAGCCCTGGTCCGGTCACTACCGCATCGGCAAGACGACCTGGGTCACCGCGCACACCACCCAGTTCACCCACCCGGGCTGGCGCTACGTCGATTCCGCGAAGGGATACCTCGGCGGCGACCGCGCCAACGGCAGCTACGTGACCCTGAAGCCGGCGAACAACTCCGACTACACCACCGTCATCGAGACGGTGGACGCGACGGCCGACCAGACCGCCACGTTCACGGTCACCGGCGGCCTGCCCGCCGGTCAGGTTCACGTCTGGTCGACGAACCTGACGTCGGACAACTCCGCCGACTGGTTCGCCCACACCCAAGACGTGACACCGTCCGGTGGCAAGTACACCCTGACGCTCCACCCAGGTCACGTCTACACGGTCACGACCACCGCAGGTGGAGGCAAGGGCACCGCGACGCCCCCGCCTTCCAAGTCCTTGGCCCTGCCCTACGCCGACAACTTCGACACCCCGGCCGGCACCACGTCGCCGAAGTACTTCGCCGACATGAACGGCGCCTTCCAGACCGTGCCCTGCGGCGGCGGCCGTACCGGAAAGTGCCTGCGCCAGATGGCACCGACCCGGCCGATCCACTGGACCGATGAGAAGTCGCCCAACCCGTACACCATCATGGGCGACCAGACCTGGAGCAACTACACGGTCACCGTCGACGCGCTCCTGGAGCCGTCCAGCACCGTCGACGTCCTCGGCCGGGTCGGCCAGCAGGGCAGGAACAACAACGGGCTGAACGCCTACCACCTGCTCGTCGGCGACAGCGGTGCGTGGTCCATCCAGAAGAGCGACACCAACTGGAACTGGACGACGCTCCCTGGTGCGAGCGGGAAGACGGCCAAGCCGCTGGGCGCCGGCACCTGGCACCGGATCTCGCTCACGATGCAGGGCTCGAAACTCTCGGCGAGCATCGACGGCACGAAGGTCGGCGAGGCGACCGACGCGTCGTTCGGCAGCGGTCAGGCGGGCCTGGGCGTGACCGACTACAAGACCGTCCAGTTCGACGACTTCGCCGTCAGCCCGGGCACGGCCACGCCATCGGTCTCCGGCCCGGTCACCTCGGGAATCGCCGGCAAGTGCCTCGACGATGACCGGAACGCCGGCGACAACGGCACCCACGCGCAACTGTGGGACTGCAACCGCACCGACGCCCAGGTCTGGGCGTGGGCGGGCGGCACGCTCACCCACAACGGCAAGTGCCTGGACGTCGCGGGTGAAGGGGTGGCCAACGGGACCCTGGTCCAGCTGTGGGACTGCAACGGCGGAGCCCACCAGCAGTGGTCACCGCAGCCGGACGGGACCTTGAAGAACGTTCTGTCCGGACGCTGCCTGGACGACCCGGAGTGGAAGACCGTCAACGGCACACAGCTCGACGTCTGGGACTGCAACGGCGGAGCCAACCAGCAATGGAGGCTACCGAGCTGACGTCCGTCCCCGGCCGCGGGCAGACGAGCGGCCCGCGGCTGGGGACGCGAAATCCACACGAAGATCGGATCTCTTGCGCGAGAACTAATTAAAGATCGGGTCGCCTTGAGGCCGTCTCGCATCCGCTTTCCCTGATTGATGCGCAGATCGAGGCGGCCCGATGAAGCATGCCCGCAATTCGTGCTAATGGTGCGCCGATGTGTGCCGACAAATACATCGGATGAATGTATTGACGCTTCTCGCAATGCGGACGTAACGTGCTCGCAGCGTTGAGATCCCCGATGGGGTGAACCGCCATTGTCGACGCGCTGGCCGTACGCGACGGCCAGATGGCCGCCGCAGCAGCGGTGCACGTATTCGGGCTCGAGCAGTGGTCGAAGAACGAGCTCGATTCCGGCGAATGACGTGGAGGCGAGAATGCACGAATCCATCAATCGCCGCAGCGTGCTGACCGGCATGGCGGCCATCACGGTCGCCGCAGTCGTCAGGCCGGGTGCGCCGCTCGCGGCCAAGGCCGCCCCCACCGCGCCACTGCCCATTCTTCCGCTGCGCATTCCCCAGGTCGATCAAGGCCTGGAGCAGCAGCCGGATGACAAGATCGCTTGGCTGCAGGACGCCAAGCTCGGCATGTTCATCCACTGGGGTGTCTACTCCGGCCCCGCCAAGGGCGAGTGGTACATGCACAACGCGGCCATCACGCCGGCGAACTACAGCAGGTTCGTCACGGATGCCACGAGCGAACAGTTCACCGCCGATCAGTACGACCGGGCCGCCTGGGCGCAGCTCGCGAAGGACTTCGGGGCCAGGTACACCGTGCTGACCACCCGGCACCACGACGGTTTCGCGCTGTGGCCCGCCGGCCGGCCCAACGCCTTCAACGCGGGCCAGGCGCCGCTGCGGCGTGACTTCGTCAAGGACTACGTGGCGGCGGTACACCCCGCCGGTCGGCGACGCGCGCGTGACCCGCGTCCACGACGTCGCCGCGGGCACCCGCGTCACCGTCACCGGCCTTCCCTCCGGCGCGTGGGCCTCCATCCGCAGCCTCGAGATCTACGACCGACCCTTCACCACCAGCCTGGCCATCCCCGCCTGACCGCTGTTCAGGGGCCGTCGCCACCGCACGACCGGCTTCACTCCGGCCGATCATGCGGCCGTACGGCCATGCCCACCCCCTCACAGAACAGGAGCGGTTCATGTCCATGACGCACCTCAGGAGTCTCGCCCTGTCCGGCGTCCTGCTGGCAGCCACATGCCTGGCCGTCACACCAGGGACGGCGTCCGCCGCAGCGGCGGCCTCCGGCCCCGGCACGAACTACGCGTTCGACGATCCGTTCACCTCCGCCCGTACGGCGTGGTGGCGGGACGCCAGATTCGGGATGTTCATTCACTTCGGCGACTACTCCAACTGGGAGGGCGAGTACACCCGGCCCGATGGCACCGTCTGCCGGGACGCCGAGTGGATCAAGCGCAACTGCAACATCCCGATGGCCGAGTACGAGCAGAAGGCCGCGACGTTCAACCCGAAGGACTTCGACGCCAAGGCCGTCGTCGCGGCGGCCAAGAGCGCTGGAATGCGCTACATCGTCATCACGTCCAAGCACCACGACGGGTACGCGATGTGGCCGACCAAGCAGAACACCTGGAACCTGCGCGACCACTCTTCCTTCGACAAGAATCGGGACATCCTCGCCGAACTGAAGAAGGCCGCCGACGCGGCGGGGATCAAGCTGGGCCTGTACTACTCCATCTGGGACTGGCACGACCCGGACTTCGCCAGTGACTTCCCCAAGTACAAGCAGCGGATGTACGCCCAGCTCAAGGAGCTGGTCGACAACTACCATCCGGCGCTGCTGTGGTTCGACGGCGACTGGAACACCGACAACCCCACCAACAACTGGAGTCCGAGGGACGGGGAGGACCTGGAGTCGTACCTGCGTGGCCTGGACCGCAATCTGGTCATCAACAACCGGGTCGGCAAGCGGCGGGTCACCGACGGCGACTACGGCACGCCCGAGCAGGAGATCCCCGCGGCGCCCGTCGACGGGCAGCTCTGGGAGAGCTGCATGACCATCAACGACCACTGGGGTTACGCACGCTACGACGACAACTGGAAGTCCGGGCCGACGCTCGTCCACAACCTGCTCACGACCTCCAGCCGCAGCGGCAACTACCTGCTCAACATCGGCCCGGACAGCCTCGGCCGGGTGCCCGCCGAAGCCGCCCAGCGGCTCAAGGCGATCGGGGACTGGTCCGGAACGGCCGGGCAGGGCGCCGCCATCTACCGGGCGGGCTACCCCGGAGTGGTCACCGAACCCGGCTGGGGGACGGTCAGCCGGTCCGGCAACGACCTGTACGCCTCGGTCTCCCAGTGGCCCGGCGCCGGCAAACCGCTGCATCTGACCGCCACGGTCCCGTTCACCGTCACCGGCGCGGCGGTGCTCGGCAGCGGCCAGCAGGTCACCGTGACCAAGGCCGGTGACGGATACGACATCACCCCGTCCGGGAACGCCACCAACCCGTCCGCCACCGTGATCAAACTATCGATCGCTCCCCAGAGCCCGGCGGCGCCGGGCAGCGGGACCGGGCTGAAGGCCGAGATCTTCGACAACGACCAGCTGTCCGGCACCCCCAAGATCACGCGCACCGACCCGTCGATCAATTACACCTGGCGGTTCCTCGGTTCCCCGGCTCCGAGCATCCCCAGCGACCATTTCGGCACTCGGTGGACCGGCTGGATCCAACCGCGGCACAGCGAGACCTACCAGGTCACCACCGTCTCCGACGACACCGTCCAGGTCTGGATCGACGGCAAGCTCATCGTCAGCGACACGACTCCGCACGGGCCTCAGGTCGACAAGGGCAGCATCACCCTGCAGGCCGGCCGGAAGTACTCCATCAGGGTCGAGCACACCGAGCAGACCGGCGAGGCCTACATGAAGCTGCTGTGGTCGAGCCCGAACACCCCACAGCAGATCGTCCCGACGCAGCAGCTCTACACCCCATGAGCGCAAGCCACCGGGCTTAGCGTGTGTCCGTGCCGCGACCGCGGCACGGACACACGGCCGTCCAGGGCACGGGAACGGCCGCACGGGCCGCGCGGGCCGCGGTGAACGGACGGGCGAGCGGGCGCTGCTCAGCCGAGCGTGAAGCGCTGTTCTCCGTCGTTGGTGTAGGCCATATAAAGAACAAACGTGGTTGGATCGTGGGTCTTCGGGTCAACATTGCCGACGCCCATGGACCCCTTCGTCTCGTCGTTGACCAGACGGGTGATCTTGTCGGAGAAGGTCGTGGAGGACCAGGTTCCGGCCGTGGCGCACGGGGCGGTCCGGACCGCCCAGACTCCGGTGCCGTTGAATCTCTCGAGGTTGTAGTGCTCGCCTGCGGACAGGCACCGCCCGCTAACTCTGTTCACCAGCCGGAAGTGGTCGCCACCGTCGCGTTTCCAGGCCGTTCGTCGATCGTCGCACGGCAGCGCCACGACCGCGTTTCCCTTGACGCCGACGCAGGCCCCGATGAAAGCCGCCTTGATCCGGGTGCCGGCGACCGGTCCTGGTGTCAGCGCCTTCGATGCCTCTGCCGGTGGCGGGGCGAGCGGCACGGTCGCCCGTGGCCGCGGGGCCGAGGGCGATGATGCCGAAGGCGGGCGGGTCGCCTCGCGCATCGGTCCGTGCCACACCGCGAGGCCCACGGCCACCGCCACGGTGAGGCCGCCGGCCGCGACTCCGCCGATGCCCTTGGCTCCGATGCCCTTGACGCTCAGTCCCTTGGCGGTGGTGCCCGCGGTCTTCGCGCTCGCGGCCGTGACGGTGGCACCCGACGCGCTGTGGACGCCGAGGGCGGCACCCTGCTTGGCGAGGGGCACCAGGAGGGCGAAGGGGATGGCGGCGCGGAGGGTCGTGTTGAGGTCGAGGAGGTCGGCGTGGGCGCGGGAGCAGCGGGGGCAGGAGTCGAGGTGCTGCCGCAGAGCGTGCGGGAGGCGGTTGCCGGGTTTGCGGACGGCGGTGGCGATGCGGTCGGCGAAGCCGTGGCACTCGGGCGAGGTGACGGTGGTCAGATGCGCCTTCAGGTAGGCGCGGCGGAGTCCCTCACGGGCGCGGAAGGCCAGGACGTTGACGTTGTTGCGGGTGGTGCCGAGGACGCCGGCCACCTGGTCGGGAGACTCCTCCTCGATGACGGTGTGCCACAGGACGGTCTTCCAGCGTTCGGGCAGCGACTCGTACGCCTGGACGGCCAGTTCCCTGGTGCCGTTCTCCGGGTCGGCCTCAGGCTCGGCGGGCACGTCGGCGAACTCCGGGGTGAGGACGTGCCGTTGTTCACTGCGCGCCCAGTTCGAAGCCGTATTCCGGACGACGGCATAGAGGTATGGACGCCATGTACCGGACGGTCCGCCTGTGCCCGAGCGGACCGTCTTGAGGGTGCGGGCGAACGCCTCACTGGCCAGATCCTCGGCCGTCTGCTGGTCGCGCGACAACCGCACGGCGAAGGAGAGCACGGCGCCGTGGTGGCGCCGGTACAGTTCCTCGGCCGCGCGGTCGTCGCCGTCCCGGACGCGCCGGGTCAGCTCCGCGTCCTCGATCATCCGGTCATTCTGCCAACTAATCCAGAATTATTAGGTTTTGCCCGGATAGTGACCTGTCGGATGGACGGAGGTCGGTATCCGGATTGAGATCGCGAGCTTGCCCGGGCTACGCCTGGGTCCCCTTCTTGGCGGCGATAACGTCGATCACGAACGTGGTGCCGTCGCCGCGCACGATGGGAGTCCCATTGCGCGTCGCCCCGCCCTGCGCTGAGAGATGCGCGCCGTAGAGTCCGCCGGTGCGGTTCCAGAAATTGGTCCCGTTATCAGGCACCCACTGCTGTGACCGCTTGTGCGCCACGCACCGCGCGGTCACGACGGGAGCGGTCGTGGCTTTCGGGGTGGTGGCCATCTGCAGGCAGCGCCCGGTCTTGAGGTTCCGTAGCGTCGTGTACCCCTGCCGGTCGATCCGCCGCTGCCAGGTCTGCTGTGGCACCGCCCGGCAGGACCGCAGGACGACCGCGGCCTTACCACCGTCCAGGCACTCCGACGTCTTGTCGACGCGCATCCGGAAGCTCACCGGCTTGCTCGGCTGATTGGTGATCAGATACGGGCTGAAGGCGACGTTCCAGATCTTGGGCAGTGGCGGCTTTCCCGTCAGCGGTTTGGGCTCGTAGTAGCGGAAGTCGTCGGTACGGCAGGAGTCGAGGAAGTAGTTGGAGGCGGCGTCGGTGGTGCACTCCGGCCGCTTGCCCCAGCCCCGGCACATGGGATCGTTGCCGTTCCCCGCATTGGTGCCCTCGTCGTTGCAGTGCGACAGGCCGAAGGTATGGCCGAACTCGTGAGTGAGCCCCGCTTCGCCCCAGCACCACCGCGGCAGGATCACGAAGCCGCTGCTGATCCCGGAGTTCGCGCCGCCGCCGACGCAATTGCTGGTGATCTCGTTGTCGCCGACCATGTACAGCGCCTTGACCCGGTTCGCCTTCCACAGCTTCTGCACGAGGGCGGGCTGGCGGGCGATCTGCTTGCCGAACTCGCCGCCCATCTCCGCCTGGTTCCGGCCCTTGGCGAAGGCGAGATCGGCGACCAGCGGTCTGCAGGAAGCGTCCTGCACGTACCGGATCCGCCTTGATATCCCGAACCGCCGTGCGCTGGCGTCGTAGGTCTGGTCGGTCTCCCACATCGCCTGGCGGATCATCGCTGCGGACGTGCGGTAGGCGTCCTTGCCGGGCTGGTGCACGTAGATGGCCAGCGTCCAGCCCTTGTTCGGCGCGTCCTTATGGTCGCAGGCGAACGTCCCCGTGCTCACCGGCGCGGCCACCGCAGCGCTCGGTTGCCTGCCCGGATCCTTCCCCCTGGCCACCGCCGCGGTCGGTTGCGCGCTTCCACCCTGGTTCACGGCAACGGCCACGCCCGCGGCCAGCGCCAAGACCGCCGCGAACCCCAGCAGAATCATATGAATCGATCTCATCGTTCTCCTCTCTTGTCAGAGAGGAGTGGGCGGGAACCTGGCGCTTACGCGCCTTCGCGAGATTCCTTGTGTTCGCCCCTGCTTGACAAGGCCCCCAGCCTCGGTGCGGTGCCGTGGAAGGCTCACGGGTTTCCTGAGGGATCCCCGGACAGTCCCGTTCCCAGAGCGAGTAGCCCCAGCCGGTGCCGCGCTGTGTGCCGTAGACGCGGAGGTAGCGGCCCGTTCCGGTGAACCCGGTGAGGGTCTGGGTGCCTCCGGTGCCCGTCGTGGTGGAGTAGATCGTGGTCCAGGTCTTGGCGTCCGGTGACATCTGGATCTGGTACGCCTTGCCGTAGGCGGTCTCCCAGGCCAGGACGACGCGGTTGATGGTCTGGGTCGAGCCCAGGTCCACCTGGATCCACGTGGGGTCCGCGTACTGGCTGGACCATCGCGTGCCCAGGTCGCCGTCGGTGGCGTAGGCCGCTGGGAAGTCGGGTGTCTCGGTGCTGGAGGCGGTGGTGGGCTTGCCCTGGGCGAGGTCGCCGGGGATGCGCGTGCCCGGCCACAGCGGGTTGCGGCCGATCGCGTCCATGATCGGTATGAACGCGGCGTAGGTCGAGACCGGTTTGGGGGAGCCCCACGTCATCTGTGCCAGGTCGCGCAACGGGTACTTGATGCCCGCGGCGGTCTGGTCCAGTGTCTCGGCGGCGGGGTTGTCGCACCAGACGTGGATCAGGGAGCCGAGGTTCTTCGACGCGTCGTTGACAGTGTTGCTGCGTTCGAACAGGTCGGGATTCCAGGATTCGTACATCCACGTCGTGTCGGGCTTCGCGCCGCCGTAGACGTAGTAGGTCGGCGTCCAGGACTCGTTGGCGACCGGGTGCCCGGCGTCGATGAGCTGCTGCGGTGTGAGGCCGCTGTTGGTCCAGTATTCGACGATGATGTTGGAGGCCGGCTTGATGGTGCCGTCTCCGGTCTTGATGCCGTCGTTCCACATCCGTGTGGTCGTGCCGGCGGCGCGGACGATGTCGTTGGTCCAGTTGATGAAGCCGTAGTAGGTGTCCTTGGCCGTGGCGTTCGGTCCGTAGTTGGCGCGTGCGTAGCTGAGCAGCTGCGGGTAGGCGCTGTAGTCGGTGACGTACTCATCAGCGCCCAGATGCCAGTACCTGCTCGAGGTGAACAGCGGCAGGTACTCCTTGATCAGGTCGCTGATCAGGGTACGGGCCGCCGGGATGGACAGGTCGACGAAGGAGTCGCTGGCCTTGCCGGAGCTGTCCTTGAGCCGGTAGTCCTTTCCGATGGACAGCTCGCCCTTGAGGATCGCGTCCATGTGCCCGGGCATGTCGATCTCCGGGACGACCGTGACGTGGTAGGCGTTTCCCAGCGCGATGATGTCCGCGATGTCCTGCTTGGAATAGTGCTGCGGTGAGGTGATCTCGGGGTGGTTACTGCTCTCCAGCCGGAATCCGAAGGTGTCCGACAGGTGCAGGTGGAGGTAGTTCATCTTCAGGTAGGACATGTCGCGGATCTGGTTCTCGACCCAGTCGACGGGTAAGAACCTGCGTCCGGTGTCGATCATCAGCCCGCGCTCGGCCTTGACCGGCGAGTCCTGCGCCGTTCCGGCCGGGATCGTCGGGTTTTGATGCAGGAGCTGCAGGACCGTGCGGGTGCCCCAGAACTCGCCGGTCGAGGTGCCGCCCTGGATCGTGATGCTCGATCCGACGGTCATGGTGTAGCCCTCCGCCGGTAGCCCCGTCCCGCCCAGGGTCAGGGCGATGTCCCCGGCGGCGGGGCTGCCTTGAACGACGCCGACGGTGCGGCCTTCGAGCGCGGACAGATCGGCGGCGAAGGTCTTGACGTCGCCGGTGAGCTGCGCGGCGTACGCCGGGTCGACGACGACGCGGCTTTGCGCGCCGAAGCTGAAGCCACCGCTGCCGGCCGTCCACGTGCGCAGCGCGGGAACGGTTTGCGGGGTGCTCGGGGCGGACGCCGCCGGAGCCGCCGACTCGAGAACGGAGATCGGGGGGAGTGCGGCAAGGAGGACGGTGACGATGAGGGGTCTGAGGGATCGCATTGGCCATCCTGGTTTCGGGGGAAACGACACCGGCTCGACACATGGGAGACCTCGCTAGAGGTCGGGGATTACCGATAAATCAGTCACATAGCGGGATGGACCTCCGGGTGGTCGTTCCACCAGCGGTGGAAGATCGGGTTGTCGGTCACGTGATCCAGATACGCGGCGGCGAACCTGCCGTACAGCGTCCGGCCTTCATCGCCGGTGAATCGGTCCTGGCGCCAGGCGACGACCAGCCGGCCGACCTGTGGCTCGCCGGCGAGGGGACGTACGACCGTGCCGGACTGCGCGGGCCAGGTGGGGTCGACGAGCCGTACTCCATGGCCACCGGCGATCAGTGACCGCGCCGCGCCGCTGGGAGCCTCGTGGCGCACCCGCGGTTCGAACCCGGCCCTCCGGCAGGCGGTACGCAGCGCGGCCAGGGAGCCGTCGTCGGCTCCCGGCGGGCTGATCCAGGACTCTCCGGCCAGATCCTCGAGCCGGACCTGCTCCTGGCCGGCCAGGGCGTGACCGGCCGACAGCGCGATGAATATCGGATATCTCGGGACAAGCGTGCGGCTGGCGATCGGCGGGCTCAGCGGTACGTCGAAACCCTCGATCATCCCCAACAGCGCCACGTCGAGCCGGCCGTGCGCGAGGGACTCGGCCAGCATGACCGCCGAGGGTTCGATGGACAACGAGATCTCGCGTCCGGGCAGCGCTTCGCTCACCCGCTCGATGACACTCGCGACACAGGCCAGGTGCACACAGCCCAGTCGCACGGCGCCGGCGGGATCGCTGGGCACCCGAAGGTCGCCGAAGAGCGCGTCGACCTCTGACAGCACGATCCGCGCCCGGTCGATGACCCGCCGCCCGAGGGCGGTCGGCCGCACTCCGGTACGGCTGCGGACGAACAGCGCGCCGCCCACGAGGTCCTCGATCTGGTGCAACTGGTTGCTCATGGCGGGCTGAGTAAGCCCCATCCGGGCCGCGGCGCGCGTCACGCTGCCCGTCTCCGCTATCACGCAGAGGACGCGGAGATGCCGAATATCGAGCCCCATAGCCGAATTTTATGGCGACGCTGAATGACTGTCAGTGCTATTTCACTGTCAGACTCCGCCTTAAATCCCGCCCTATCCCCGGAAAGAAAACGCCCGGGAACCGTCCGTTGCCGACCGCGCGCGGTACGCGAACGGACTCGATCGCGTTCGCCCACTCACCGAAACCCCGACCTCACGTCCGGTCACGCGCCCGGTGTGGCCTTGGATCCCCCGCAGGAGGTTGTACGTGAGAATCACACCCTTCCCCCGCAGACCACGGAGAGGCCTGCCGACGCTGCTCGCGGTTCTGACGGGACTGGCGCTGGCGCTCCAGCCGATCGCGGTCCCGTCCGCGACCTCGGCGCCGAGACCCCCGAAGACCCGGGCCGTCGCGGGCTCCTCCGCCGACGACGGATCGGCGCACGTCCAGAGGCGTCCCCTCGCCGTCGAGGACCGTCCGCCGTCGCGCGCGTCAAAGGACGAACTGCGGCGCGACTACGACGACCCCCGGCCCGTGCCGTCCCGGCCACGGCCCTCCATGGCCCGGAAATCGGCGAAACGCGCCGTGACGTGCGACCCACACGACTTCACCACCCGCACCGGAAGTGATCTCGTACGGCAGATCAAGGCGTCCACCACCGATTGCGTCAACACGCTGTTCGGTCTCACGGGGAATGACGCCTATAACGCGTTCCGTGAAGCGCAGATGGTCAGCGTCGCGTACGCGCTGCGCGACAACGCTGTGAATTATCCCGGCGATGACAGCACCAGCACCGCTCAGATCGTGCTCTACCTGCGCGCCGGTTATTACGTGCAGTGGAACAACGCGTCGACGGTGGGTTCCTACGGTCCGCAGCTCAAGACCGCGATCGAGGCCGGCCTCGACTCCTTCTTCGGCAACTCCCGTTCCTCGACGGTCAGCGACGAGAACGGTGAGATCCTCGCCGAGTCGGTCACGCTGATCGACAGCGCCCAGGAGAACGACCGCTACCTTTCCGTCGTCAAGCGGATGCTGACCGGCTACGACGGTTCGTACGACGCGCACTGGTGGATGGTCGACGCGGTCAACAACGTCTACACCATCCTCTTCCGCGGCCACCAGATGCCGGCGTTCGTCGCCGCCGTCGAGGCCGATCCCAGCGTCCTCGACACGCTCCACTCCTTCGCGATCGACCACCTGAACCTGCTCGGCACCGACCGCCGCTACCTGACCTCCAACGCCGGCCGGGAACTCGCCCGGTTCCTGCAGGACTCGACCCTGCAGGCGAAGATCCGCCCGATGGCCGAGGACCTGCTCGCGCGCAGCTCGATGACCGGCACGACCGCACCGCTGTGGGTGGGCGTCGCCGAGATGACCGACGCCTACGACAAGGCGCAGTGCTCCTACTACGGAACCTGCGATCTGCAGAAGCGTCTCGCCGCCGCCGTGCTGACCGTCGACTACACGTGCAGTCCGAGCATCAGGTTCCGCGCCCAGCAGATGACCTCGGCCGAGCTGGCCGACAGTTGCCGCAGCCTGACCGGCCAGGACGCGTACTTCCACAATCTGGTGGGCGACGGGAACCGGCCGGTCCAGGGGGACCACAACAACACCATCGAGGTCTGCGTCTTCGACTCCAGCACCGACTACCAGACCTACGCCGGTGTGATCTTCGGCATCGACACGAACAACGGCGGCATGTACCTCGAGGGAGATCCGTCCAACGCGGCGAACCAGGCGCGATTCGTCGCCTACGAGGCCGAATGGAAGCGGCCCGCCTTCGAGATCTGGAACCTCAACCATGAGTACACCCACTACCTCGACGGACGGTTCGACATGTACGGCGACTTCGCCGCCGGCACCTCCACTCCGACCATCTGGTGGATCGAGGGCCTGGCGGAGTACGTGTCGTACTCCTACCGCGAGGTCACCGACGATCAGGCCGTGACCGAGGCGGGCAAGCGCACCTACGCGCTCAGCACCCTGTGGAACACCACCTACACCGACGACACGACACGCATCTACCCGTGGGGCAATCTGGCCGTGCGGTACATGTTCGAGCGGCACCCGTCCGACCTGACCACCCTGCTCGGCTACTTCCGCACCGGTGACTGGAACACCGCCCGCGGATTCGTGACCGGCACGATCGGCAACCGATACGACGGAGACTGGTGGACCTGGCTGGCGGCGTGCGCGGCGGGTGCCTGCGCCGGTGGCGGACAGGACACCGAATGCACCTCCGGTGACACCCGCGAACTGGGCAAGGACTGCCGGCGCGGCGACCTGTCGGCGAAAGCCGGCGACTACGCCTACCTCTACATCGACATCCCGGCCGGCACGCACACGCTGACCATCACCTCATCGGGCGGCACCGGCGACGCCGACCTGTACTACAACCCCACCGGCTGGGCCACCACGTCGGCGTACAGCCGGCGGTCCGCCACGCCCGGCAACGACGAGACCCTGACCATCACCGACCCACCCTCCGGCTACAACTACATCAGCTTGTACGCGAACCAGGCCTTCGGCCGGGTCGCCGTCCAGACCCGGTACTGACCCGTCATCCGTCCTCGGAGCCCCGGGCGGAAGCCCGTGGCTCCGAGGGCCGTCAGGCCGCATCACTGCGGTGTCGCGAAGTCCTGCGTCCACCAGGGGCCGCCGCTGCCGTACGCGACGCCGACGCCGATGTCCCTGTATCCGCAGTTGAGGATGTTGGCCCGGTGGCCGGGACTGTTCATCCAGCTGTTCATCACGTCCGCCGGCGTCTGCTGGCCGGCGGCGATGTTCTCCGCCCATCCGCTCCATCGATAGCCCGCTGCCGTGATGCGGTCGCCTGGGCCCTTGCCGTCGGGATTGGTGTGGTCGAAGAAGTGGCGGGTGGCCATGTCGTCAGAGTGTTTCTGCGCCGCGGAGTGGAGTCTGCCGTCGACGTGCAGCGGACCGCAGCCGTTCTTGGCCCGCTGCGTGTTCACGAGGCTGACGACCTGCTGCTCGATGCCGCCCGGTGAGGCGCTCGCGGGAGGCGTGACCGGGCGGCGGGTGTGGCCGGCCGGCCGGTGAGTGCGTGTGACCGAGCCTTGGACCGTCGACGGCGCGCGATGCCGGCGTGCCGGAGCGGACGTCCTGGTCATGGTGGTCGGTATTGCCGTGACGGTCGGCCTGCTCATGGTGGCCGGCCTGGCCGCGTCCGGCTTCGCCGCCGTTTCGAGATCCAGTGAGTGAGGGATCGACCAGATGAGGAACGCGGCGATCGCCGCCGCAGCCGTTCCGGCGATCGCCGTCGGTGCCCGACCGGATCCGAGGCGCCGCATCCGTCGATGCCTCCCGGCGGCGGTGTGCGTGCCGGTGTGGCGGGACCCGGAGCCTGCCTGGAGTGACGCCGAGCCGGCGTGGGCGTGGAGCGACGCGGACCCGAAATGGGGAAGCGCGGAGCCGGTGTGCAGGGGTGGTGGCACCAAGGCCAGGCCCGAGAGCAGCACTTCAGCGGGTACGAGACCCTTCCGGTGTTCTGAACAGGTCCGGCAGTCTCTGATGTGCCGCGCGATCCGCTTACGCCAGACGGACGTGGGGTGGCCGTCCCACCCGGCGATCAGCTCGGACAGTCCCGCGCACCGTGGCTCCGCGCCCAGCGCCCGGACGATGGTGCGCCCGGAGTCCAGTCGTTCCTTCATCCGCTGGACCCGTACGGCGACGTGCCTCGCCTCGGATCCCAGCGCCGCGGCCAACTCCGATCGGCTGAGTTGTCCCGCCGCCTCCAGCCACCACAGCGCGAGCAGTTCGCGGTCGTCCGGGTCCAGCCATCGCGTCGCCTCCGCGATCTCCCGGCGCTGCCCGGACAGGCCCAGCCGCAGGATGGTCAGCTCGACGAAGTCGGCGGCGGGATCGGGCACGTCGTACCCGGCCTCGAGGTCGACGACGGGCCGCTTCTGGTTCGCCGACCAGCGCCGCCGTACCTCGTTCATGGCGACGGTCACCAGCCAGGACCGGAACCGTGACGGATCCCGCAGGCCCCCGAGGCCGTTCATGACCCGCAGCAGCGTCTCCTGCACCAGGTCATCGACGTCGGCGTGGCCGCCGAGGGCCCGGCCGATGATGTTGTAGACGAGCGGCAGGCAAGCGGAGGCCAGCCGTTCCCGGGCTTCCCGGTCGCCGGCCTGCGCCGCCGCGACCAACTCCTCGCTGACGTCCGCGGGCATCCGTCCTCCTCACGGGCCGATCCGTTCGACCTCTTCCTGGAAGACCTCGCTTCGCGCCGCCGATTACACGAAATCCGGGGCCATTTGTGGCTATCTGCGGACGCGCGGCCGGAAGCGACCGTTGTCCGCGGATCGGGGCCGCCGACCTCGCCCTGTCGTCCGCGATGCGATGCCGCAGGTCGTCGACGGTCCTGGACGGTGATCGAGCGTCAGATCCGGGGCGTACGGCGCCGGCGAGCGCTGCCGAGCGGGCGGTGTCCGCAGGCCACCGGGGTGCGACCGGATGCGATGCGCGGCTCGCGGCGAAAGCTCGGCCGAGGTCGCCCAGTTCCTGTTATCCGCCGCCGCGAGCGGGGTCTTCACAGTGTCGGAAATTTCCCGAGAGGCGGGCAACGGTGAGGCCGAGACAAGTGGCCAGTGCAGTTAGGGCTGTCGGCCGGGCCGTGCACGTCCATCACGACGCGGTAGTCGGCCAGGCCGCCGTACGGCGCGGCCGCCTGGTTCCGGTGAAGGAAGCGGGTCGGCCTACCGCACGAAAGGCGGCCATCGAATAAACCACTGAAGATCTTTTGCTTGTTTTGGCTGGTCAGATAGCTGATCAGTTTTAGTGCACCGTCATTGTTCTCGATGTTCTCGAACGAGCAATGCGGTGGTGGATTTAACGGCACTCGACTGATTGCCAGAGCTCGCTTTCGCATGCCCTAAAACAGTTTGTCCTCTCCGTGGAAAAAGATTAGAGAATTCGCAGCAGAAGTCTTTCGCTCGGGCGGAGAAGTATGTAATTTCCGGGCAGAAGTCGGTTTCCTCAGGGAGGGCGGAGTGAAGCGCGTGGCGCTGAGACCGGAGAACGCTCATCAGGCGCGTCTCCTGCATCTGCTACAGGACGGCCCACGGAGCCGGGCCGAGCTGGGTGACGTCGTGGAACTGTCGCGATCCAAGCTCGCGGTGGAGGTAGGGCGGCTGACCGAGCTCGGACTGATCGAGGAAGCGGGTCTGGCGGCCTCGCGCGGGGGGCGCCGGGCCGCGGTGGTGCGCCTGTCGCAGCGTCTGCGGTTCGCGGCCATCGACATCGGCGCGACGTCCGTGGACGTCGCGGTCACCGGGGGCGATCTGGAGATCCTGGCGCACGCGGCGGAGCCGTGCGACGTGCGGGATGGGCCCGACGCGGTGCTGTCGGTGGCGCTGGAAGCGCTGGGCAAGCTGCGCTCGCGGGGGATCGCGACCGAACTGCACGGGGTCGGGGTGGGAGTGCCGGGCCCGGTCAGCTTTCGCGACGGTTTCCCGGTCGCCCCGCCGATAATGCCGGGCTGGGACCGGTATCCGGTTCGGGACGTGCTCGCCCAGCAACTCGGCTGCCCGGCGCTCATCGACAACGACGTCAACATCATGGCGCTCGGAGAGATGCACGCCGGGGTGGCCAAGACGGTCGACGACTTCCTGCTCGTCAAGATCGGAACGGGCATCGGGTGCGGCATCGTCGTCGATGGCGAGATCTACCGCGGAGTCTCCGGCTGCGCGGGCGACATCGGCCACATCCGGGTGAACGACGACGGCCCGGCCTGCTCGTGCGGCAACACCGGCTGCCTCGAGGCCTACTTCGGCGGCGCGGCGCTCGCCCGCCAGGCCGAGGAGGCGGCCCGCTCGGGAGCGTCCGGCCACCTCGCCGAGCGCTTGGCCCAGGCCGGCCGGCTGACCGCCGAGGACGTCGGCACGGCCGCCGCGGCGGGTGACGCCGTGGCGATCGCGATCATCCGCGACGGCGGGCGCCGGGTCGGCCAGGTCCTCGCGGGCCTGGTCAGCTTCTTCAACCCCGGTCTCGTGGTGATCGCGGGTGGCCTGGCCGGCCTGGGCCACGTGCTGCTCGCCGAGATCCGCAGCGTGGTCTATCGCCGGTCGCTGCCGCTGGCCACCGGGAATCTGCCGATCACGCTCGCCGAGCTCGGGGACACCTGCGGCGTCGTGGGGGCGGCCAAGTTGATCAGCTCACATGTCTTCTCCCACTGACCCGGAGGCTCTGGTGCGGACATCGTCCCCGCTGCTCACCATGCGCGGCATCGTGAAGACGTTCCCGGGGGTCCGGGCGCTCGACGGCGTCGACCTCGAGGTGCTCCCCGGCGAGGTGCACTGCCTGCTCGGTCAGAACGGCGCCGGCAAGTCCACTCTCATCAAGGTGCTGTCAGGCGCGCACCGGCCTGACGAGGGAGAGATCGTCCTTGCCGGGGAGCCGGTGCGCTTCCCCAACCCGACCGCGGCCACGCGCCATGGGATCGCCACCATCTACCAGGAGCTCGACCTGGTGGACGGGCTGAGCGTCGCCGAGAACATCTTCCTCGGCCACGAACCCGGACGGCGGGAGGCCCGGCACCGTACGGAGCAGCTGCTGGCCCGGCTGGGCCACGCCGAGATCTCGCCGCCCACGCTTGTGGGACGCCTGTCCCCGGCGGCCAAGCAGGTCGTGAGCATCGCGCGGGCACTGTCGTACGACGCGCGGCTGATCGTCATGGACGAGCCGTCGGCCGCCCTGGCCCACGACGAGGTGGCGAACCTGTTCCGGATCATCGGTGAGCTCACCGCGTCAGGGGTGAGCGTGGTCTTCATTACCCATCGTCTCGACGAGATCCGGCAGATCGGCGACCGCATCACGGTGCTCAAGGACGGCCGTACCGTGGCCAGGGGACTGCCCGCCGACACCGCCACCACGAAGATCGTCCCGCTGATGACCGGCCGTTCGGTCGACCATGTGTTCCCGCCGCGACGAGGCACGCCGGGGAAGGCGGTTCTGCGGGTGGACGGCCTCGCTCTGGCCGGGCACTTCGAGCCGATCTCGTTCGAGGTGCGGGCGGGGGAGATCGTCGGACTGGCCGGGCTGGTCGGCTCCGGCCGCTCGGAGATCCTCGAGACGATCTACGGCGCCCGGCGGCGTACGGCCGGCCGGGTCCTGGTCGACGACGTCCGGCCGGCCCGTGGCGGGACCCGTGCGGCGGTCGCCGCCGGGATGGGCCTGGCGCCCGAGGAGCGCAAGAGCCAGGGCCTGCTGATGCTGGAGAGCGTCGCCCGCAACATCTCGCTCGCCAGCCTGGGGCGCTATTCGCGGTACGGCTGGCACGACCGCCGCCGCGAGCACGCCGAGGCCGCCGAGCAGATCAGTGCCCTGGACCTGCGGCCGCCCGATCCGCACCGCCCCATCCGGACGCTGTCGGGCGGAAACCAGCAGAAGGCCATTCTCGGCCGCTGGCTGCTGCGCGGATGCCGGGTGCTGCTGCTGGACGAACCGACCCGCGGAGTGGACGTCGGGGCACGGAGCGAGATCTACGGCCAGATCAGGGGCCTGGCCGAAGAGGGCGTTGCCGTCCTGCTGGTGTCCAGCGAGATCCCCGAGGTGCTCGGCCTCGCGGATCGGGTGCTCGTCGTCCGCGACGGCCGTGTCATCGCCGAGCATGACGCGGCCGAGCTGGACGAGCACCGCGTCCTCGACATGATCATGGAAGGGAGTGTCCTGTGAGAACGATCGTCAAGGCCTCGGCGGCCCCGGTGAGTCTTCGGGCGCGGGACCTGCGGCACGTCCCGCTGGTCGTGGCGCTGGCGGTGCTGTTCGTGCTCGGCACGGTCATGAAACCGGACACCTTCCCGACCACGAGCAATATGGTCACGATCCTGACGCTCGCCTCGGAGATCGGCGTGGTGACGGTCGGCATGACCTTCGTGATCATCGGGGGCGGCATCGATCTGTCGGTCGGCGCGATCATGGCACTGTCGTCGATCTGGGCCACCACGGTCGCCACGCAGTCGTACGGCTGGGCCGGGATGGCGTTCGCCGCGATCGTGGTCGGCCTCGCCTGCGGCCTGGTCAACGGGCTGCTGATCGCCTACGGCGGGCTGGTGCCGTTCATCGTGACGCTGGCGTCGATGGTCGCCGCGCGGGGCCTCGCCGAGCAGATCTCCGATCGGCACTCCCAGATCGTCACGGACGCCACGTTCCTGAAGCTCGCCTACAACCGCGTTCTCGGCGTGCCGCTGCTCGTCTACCTGTTCCTGGCCGTGGTCGTCGCGGGCTGGCTCGTGCTCAACCGGACGACCTTCGGACGCCGTACCTTCGCCGTGGGCGGCAACCGTGAGGCGGCCCGCCTCGCCGGCATCGACGTGCGGCGGCACACGCTGCTGCTGTACGTCATCTCCGGCCTGTGCTGCGGTATCGCGGCCATCATGCTGACGTCCCAGGCGAACACCGGGTCCAGCACCCACGGCACGCTGTACGAGCTGGACGCGATCGCCGCGGTCGTCATCGGAGGGACCCTGCTCACCGGCGGATCCGGCTCGATCGCCGGGTCGATCCTCGGGGTCCTGGTCTTCACCACGATCCAGGACCTGTTCATCCTCGCCAACCTCCAGCAGCCCATCCAGGAGATCGCCAAGGGCGCGATCATCGCCGTCGTCCTGCTCATCCAGCGCTGGAACCGCCGGACCACCTGACCGCTATCACCCCTGGTGGCGCCGCCACCTGTGTTCAGCACGCCCGAAATCACCCCAGAAGGGCCAACTATGACCGTACTCGACCGCCGCCGTCTCTTGATCGGCGGAGCCGTGGCCGGAGCCGGCGCGCTCGCGGCAGCCTGCACCAGCAACAGCCCTGCCGAGTCGAAGAACACCGCCGATCAGCGGACGCAGAGTCCGGCTTCCCCTGGCAAGCACGTCACGATCGGCTTCACCGCGCCCGCCGCCAACCACGGCTGGACCGCGGCCATCTCCGAGAACGCCAAGACCCAGGCCGGCCGCTACTCCGACGTCACGCTCAAGGCCACGGAGGGCACCAACGACGTCAACCAGCAGATCCAGCAGGTCCAGACGATGATCGACGCCAAGGTCGGCGCGCTGGTCATCCTGCCGTTCGACGGCAAGGCGCTCACCGAGATCGCCAAGAAGGCCATGGCCGCCGGTATCCCGGTGGTGAACCTCGACCGCGAGTTCGCCGATCCGCTGGCCTACCGGACCCTGATCAAGGGCGACAACCACGGCATGGGCGTCAGCGCCGGCAACTTCATCGCCAAGCAGATGGCGGCCAAGAACGTGTCCAAGCCGGTGATCGTCGAGGTGGCCGGGCTGGACAACCTCCAGCTCACCCAGGACCGCAGCGCCGGCTTCAAGGCGGCACTGGCCGCCCACGGACTGTCCGTCACCGCTCGGCAGGCCGCCGACTTCACCGCCGAGACCGGCCAGAAGGTCACCTCGGCGCTGCTGCAGGCCAACAAGAAGATCGACGCCCTCTGGAATCACGACGACGACCAGGGCATCGGGGTCCTGGCCGCGATCCGGCAGGCCTCGCGCGACAAGGAGTTCCTCATGGTCGGGGGAGCGGGATCGCGCAACGCGATGACGGCGATCAAGGCCGACAACACGCCGCTGAAGGCCACCGTCCTGTACAGCCCGAGCATGGCGGCGTCGGCGATCTCGCTCGCCCGGCTGCTCGGCCAGGGGCGCGGCCTGACCGACATGGTCGAGCACGAGGTCCCGGCGCAGGTCACGACCTACTCGGCGGTCGTCACCAAGGACAACGTCGACGACTACATGGTCGTGGGGTTCGCCTGATGACGACACTCGGGGTCGGCATGGTCGGCTACGCCTTCATGGGCCGCGTCCATTCCCACGCCTGGCGCAACGTCGCGGCCTTCTTCGACCTGCCGGTGACACCCATACCGGCGGTGCTGTGCGGGCGCGACGCCGAGCAGGCCGCGGCCGCCGCGGCGCGACTCGGCTTCGGCTCGGTCGAGACGGACTGGCGACGGCTGGTGGAGCGTGACGACGTCCAGATCGTCGATATCTGCACCCCGGGAGACACCCACGCGGAGATCGCGATCGCGGCGCTGGACGCCGGCAAGCACGTGCTGTGCGAGAAGCCGCTGGCCAACTCGGTGGCGGAGGCGACCGAGATGGCCGAGGCCGCCGAGCGGGCCCGCGCCCGTGGCGTCCGCTCGATGGTCGGCTTCAACTACCGGCGCGTCCCGGCCGTCAGCCTCGCGCAGCGGATGGTCGCCGACGGCCGGCTCGGCCGGCTGCGTCACGTACGGGCGCAGTACCTGCAGGACTGGCTGGTCGACCCGCGGCACCCGCTGGTGTGGCGCCTGCGCAAGGACCGGGCCGGCTCCGGCGCGCTCGGCGACATCGCCGCCCACATCATCGACACCGTCCAGTACGTCACGGGGGAGCGGCTGACCGAGGTCTCGGCGCTGCTGGAGACCTTCGTCCGTGAACGTCCGCTCGCGGACGGCGCCGGCATCGGCGAGGTCACCGTGGACGACGCGGCGCTGTTCCTCGGCCGGCTCACCGGCGGTTGCGTGGCGTCCTTCGAGGCCACGCGGTTCGCCACGGGCCGCAAGAACGGCCTGCGCTTCGAGATCAACGGCACGCTCGGCAGCCTGTCCTTCGACCTGGAGTCGCTGAACGAACTCCACTTCTACGACAACACCGAGGATCCGGCCGAAGCAGGGTTTCGCCGGATCCTCGTCACCGAACCCGGACACCCGTACTCCGGTGCCTGGTGGCCGCCCGGACACACCCTGGGCTACGACCACACCTTCACTCACGAGGTGAAGGACCTCCTTGAAGCGATCGGCACTGGCGCCGATCCGCGGCCGTCGTTCGCCGACGGCCTGCACATCCAGCGAGTTCTCGCAGCGGTCGAGGCCAGCGCCAAGGCCGGCTGCTGGGAGCCCGTCGCACCTTCCTGACACACCAACCTTCTGTACATCTGCCTCCCGACACCCAGCCTCCTGACCCGCTAGGAGTGTCATGCGTCATCCCCTATTCGCGATCGGCGTGATCGCCGCGCTGATCGCCGCCATGTTCGCCCTCCCCTCGTCCGTCCATGTCGCCGTCGCCGCACCCGCCTCGGAGTTCCAGCAGGTCACCCTGGCCAAGGGTGTGGACCAGGCCGGAGAACCGATGTCCCTGGCCGTCCTGCCGGACCGCTCGGTGGTCCACTCCTCGCGAGACGGCAGGCTGTTCTACACCGACGCGAGCGGCACCACCAAGGTCGCCGCGAAGATCCCGGTCTACTCCCACGACGAGGAGGGACTGCAGGGAATCGCGGCCGACCCCGACTTCGCCACCAACCGGTGGATCTACGCCTACTACGCCCCGCCGCTGAACACGCCGTCCGGCGACGCGCCGAACGACGGCACCGCGGCGGACTTCGCAGCGTACAAGGGCTACAACCAGCTCTCGCGGTTCAAACTGGGCACGGACGGGACGCTCGACCTGTCCAGCGAGCAGAAGATCCTCCAGGTGCCCACCACCCGGGGCATCTGCTGCCACGTCGGCGGCGACATCGACTTCGACGCCGCCGGCAACCTCCTGATGACCACCGGCGACGACAGCAACCCGTTCGCCTCCGACGGTTATTCGCCGCTGGACACCCGATCGAGCCGCAACCCGGCCTTCGACGCCCAGCGGACCGCCGCCAACAGCGACGACCTGCGCGGCAAGCTGCTTCGCATCAAGGTCGGCGCCGACGGGAGCTACAGCATCCCGTCCGGCAACCTGTTCGCGCCCGGGACCGCGAAGACGCGGCCGGAGATCTACGCCATGGGTTTCCGCAACCCCTTCCGCATGTCGGTGGACCGCAAGACCGGCGCGGTCTACATCGGCGACTACGGACCGGACGCCGGCTCGGCCAACCCGACGCGCGGCCCGGGCGGCCAGGTGGAGTTCGACCGGGTCACCGGGCCGGGCTTCTACGGGTGGCCGTACTGCACCGGCACCAACACCACCGACGAGACCTACAACCACTACGACTTCGCCACCGGCAAGTCCGGTGACAAGTACGACTGCCAGAACGGGCCGGTCAACGACTCGCCGAACAACACCGGAATCGGCAACCTCCCGGCGCCGAAACCGGCCTGGATCAAGTACGACAACTGCTCGGTCCCCGAGTTCGGCTGCGGCTCGGAGTCGCCCATGGGCGGCCCCGTCTACCACTACGACGCCGCCTCGACCTCACCGACGAAGTTCCCCGCGGACTACGACGGGAAGGTCTTCCTCGGCGAGTACGGCCGCCGGTGGATCCGCCCCGTCGAGGTCAAGTCCGACGGCTCGCCCGGTGCCATCGACACCACCTTCCCCTGGAAGGGCACCCAGGTGATGGACATGGCCTTCGGCCCGGACGGCAGCCTGTACGTGCTGGATTACGGCACCGGCAACTTCGGCGGTGACGCCAACTCCGCGCTCTACCGGATCGACCACATCGGCGCCAACGGGCGCGCGCCCGTCGCCGCCGCCTCGGCCGACAAGACCTCCGGCAAGGCGCCGCTGTCGGCGACCTTCTCCTCGGCGGGCAGCTCCGACCCGGACGGCGACCCGATCAGCTACGCATGGAACTTCGGCGACGGCGGCACCTCCACGGCCGCCAACCCGTCGCACACCTACACCGCCAACGGCCAGTACACCGCCAAACTCACCGTCACCGACAGCCACCACAACACCGGCACCGCCAGCGTGCTCATCACCGTGGGCAACACCGCGCCGACGGTCGCGATCAACACGCCGCCGGACGGCCGGCTGTTCTCCTTCGGGGACGCCGTCCCCTGGCAGGTCACCGTCACCGACCCGGAGGACGGCACGATCGACTGCTCCAAGGTGACGATGCACTACATCCTCGGCCACGACACTCACGGGCACCCGATGACCGACCAGCACGGCTGCTCGGGCGTCATCCAGACCGAGGTCGACGGCGAGCACGCCGCCGACGCCAACACCTACGGCGTCTTCGACGTCGAGTACACCGACAAGGGCGCCAACGGCCAACCTGCCCTGACGACCCATGCCAAGCGCATCCTGCAGCCGCGCACCAAGCAGGCCGAGTTCTACAAGACCTCCAGCGGGGTCGACCAGATCAACCACAACGGCGCCGAGGGCGGCCGGACGGTGGGCGACATCGACAACGGCGACTGGATCGAGTTCGACCCCTACACCGTGGACTCGTCGGTGTTCAGCGCCCGCGTCTCCTCGGCCGGCGCCGGCGGGACCATCGAGGTCCGCGCCGGATCGCCGACCGGCACGCTCATGGGTTCGGTGAAGGTGCCGGTGACCGGCGGCTGGGAGAACTTCACGACCGTCTCGACGGCCCTCTCCAACCAGCCGCTCGGCCCGACCAAGCTGTACCTGGTCTTCAAGGGCGGCAGCGGGGCGCTGTTCGACGTGGACGAGTTCGGCTTCAGCCCGCTCGCCCAGGCCGAGACCTTCACCTCCCAGTCGGGTGTCCAACTCGCCGACCACGCTCCCGCGGACGGCGGCAAGACGGTGGGCTACATCGACAACGGCGACTGGATCTCCTTCTCCGGGACCCAGCTCGGCAACGTCACCGGGTTCAGCGCCCGGGTCTCCTCGGCGGGAGCGGGCGGAACGATCGAGGTCCATGCCGGATCGGCCACCGGGCCGGTCCTCGGCTCCGTCGCCGTCCCGGTGACCGGGAGCTGGGAGAACTTCCAGGAGGTGACGACGCGGCTGTCGGCCGGTCAGACCTCGGGCCTGACTCTGGTGTTCAAGGGCGGCAGCGGCGCCCTGTTCGACGTGGACGAGTTCACCCTCGACCGGTCGACCGGCCCCGGCCAGATCGTCGGCGCCGGTGCCAAGTGCGCCGACGGCCGCGACAACACCGCCATCAAGCTCTACACCTGCGACGGAAGGGCCGCCCAGAACATGGCGCCGTCCGGTGACGGCCACATCCACGTCCTCAACAAGTGTGTGGACGTCGCCGGCGGCGGCACCGGCAACGGCACCAAGGCCCAGCTGTTCGGCTGCAACACCACCGGGGCTCAGGTGTGGCTCCCGCAGGCCGACGGCACGCTCAAGAACCCGCAGTCCGGACGCTGCCTCACGCCCACCGGCGACGGCACCAAGGACGGCACCCCGCTGGTCATCAGCGACTGCACCACCGGCTCAACCCAGAAGTGGTTCCTGCCATGAGACGAATCCTTCTCGCCCTGACTCTGGGCGTCTCCACCGTCATGACGGTCCCTGCCGCAGCTCCCGCCCACGCGGCCGGCCCGGCCTACAAGGTCCTCGTGTTCAGCAAGACCGCCGGCTTCCGCCACGACTCGATCCCCGCCGCGGTCCAGGCGATCCGGGACCTGGGCGCGGCGAACAACTTCACGGTCGACGCCACCGAGGACGACACCAAGTTCACCGCGGCCAACCTCGCCCGCTACAAGGCCGTCGTCTTCGCCCTCACGACCGGCGACGTCCTGGGCGACACCGAGCAGGCCGCCTTCGAGCGCTACATCCACGGCGGCGGAGGCTTCGTGGGCATCCACGCGGCCGCCGACACCGAGTACGACTGGCCCTTCTACGGCGGGCTCGTCGGCGCCTGGTTCAAGAGCCATCCCGCGATCCAGCAGGCCAAGGTCGTCCCCGAGGACCGTGCCCACCCCAGCACCGCGCACCTGGCGTCCACCCCGTGGACCAGGACGGACGAGTGGTACAACTACCGGTCCGACCCCAGGAGCGTCGCCCACGTCCTCGCCTCCCTGGACGAGTCGAGCTACGACCCCGGCGCCGACCGGATGGGAGACCACCCGATCACCTGGTGCCAGGGCTTCCAGGGCGGCCGATCCTGGTACACCGGCATGGGCCACACTACGGAGTCCTACGCCGACCCGGCCTTCCGCACCATGATCCTCGGCGGCATCCGCTACGCCGCCGGGGCGGTCAAGGCCGACTGCCGTCCCGAGACGGGCTACACCCCGCTCTACAACGGCTCGCTCACCGGCTGGACCCAGGCCGGTCCCGGCGGCTTCAGCAACACCGACGCGACCCTCGGCACGCAGGGCGGCATGGGGCTGCTGTGGCACTCCGCCAAGCAGTTCACCAACCACTACTCGCTCAAGGTCGACTGGAAGATGCAGGGCGACGACAACTCCGGGGTGTTCGTCGGCTTCCCCGATCCGGGCGGCGACCCGTGGACGGCGGTCAACAAGGGATACGAGATCCAGATCGACGCCACGGACAGCCCCGACCACACCACCGGCTCCATCTACGGATTCCAGGCGCCCGATACCAAGGCCCGCGACGCCGCGCTCAACCCGCCAGGGTCCTGGAACGCCTACGAGATCGTCGTCGACGCGCCGCGCATCCAGGTCTACCTCAACGGCGTGAAGATCAACGACTTCGTCAGCAAGGACCCGAACCGGCTGGCCGGTGGGTACCTCGGGCTGCAGAACCATTCCGACGCCGATCACGTGTCGTTCCGCAACGTACGGATCAAGCAGCTCACCGCGGACACCACGATCCAGGCGGAGAACTGGTCGAGTCAGAGCGGGGTCGCGACCTACCCGCACGCCCCCGCGCACGACGGCACGGTCCTCGGCTTCGTGGATCCCGGAGACTGGGCCGCCTACGACAACGTGAAGCTGGACGGTGTCGCCCGGTTCACCGCCCGCGTCGCCTCCGGGGGCCCGGGCGGCGGTATCCAGGTGCGTGCCGACTCGCCCACCGGCCCGCTGCTGGGCAGCGTCGCGGTGCCGACCACCGGCGGCTGGGAGAACTACACCGACGTCTCCACCACCCTGACCCCGATCGCCGGCACGCACCGGCTCTACCTGGTGTTCACCGGATCCGGGGGCGGGCTCTTCGACGTCGACGACTTCACACTCGCCCACGCCGCCGGCGGCACCCGATCGAGGTGACGCTCCGCACCGTCCAGGCCATCGACGGGCGGCCGGCCTTCGGCTGAGCCGGAGTCCGTTGGGGTGCGATTTCCGGGCCGGCCCGGTCACCGGGCCGGCCCCTTCACCCGTCCCCAGGACCGCCACGGAACACCGACACCGGACCTCGGACACGAGAGGAGAAGCGAGCATGACACGACCGATCACCCTGTTCACCGGCCAGTGGGCGGATCTGCCGTTCGAGGAGGTGTGCCGGCTGGCGGCCGGCTGGGGATACGACGGGCTGGAGATCGCCTGCTCGGGCGACCACTTCGAGGTCGACCGGGCCCTCGGCGAGGCCGATTACGTGGCCGGCCGTCGTCGGATCCTGGACAAGTACGGGCTGAAGGTCTGGGCGATCTCCAACCATCTCGTCGGCCAGGCGGTCTGCGATCGCCCGATCGACGAACGGCACCGGGCGATACTGCCCGAACGCGTCTGGGGGACAGGGGAGCCTGAGGAGGTCCGGCGGCGGGCGGCCCAGGAGATGGCGGACACCGCGCGGGCCGCGGCGGCGCTGGGGGTGCGGACGGTCGTCGGATTCACCGGCTCGCCGATCTGGCACACCGTGGCGCTGTTCCCCCCGATGCCCGCCGCCGCCATCGACCGCGGCTACGCCGAGTTCGCCGAGCGCTGGCACCCGATCCTCGACGTGTTCGACGCCGAAGGCGTCCGGTTCGCTCTCGAGGTGCACCCCAGTGAGATCGCCTACGACTTCTGGACGACGGAACGGACCCTGGAGGCCGTCGAACGGCGGCCCGCCTTCGGTCTGAACTGGGACCCCTCCCACATGGTCTGGCAGGACATCGACCCGGCGACCTTCATCCTCGAGTTCGCCGACCGGATCTACCACGTCGACTGCAAGGACACCAGGATCAGGGCGCGCGACGGGCGCCGCGGCCGGCTCTCGTCCCACCTGCCCTGGGGCGACCCGCGCCGAGCCTGGGACTTCGTGTCCACCGGGCGGGGTGACGTGCCCTGGGAGGACTGTTTCCGCGCACTCAACTCCATCGGCTACGACGGCCCCATCTCGATCGAGTGGGAGGACGCGGGCATGGACCGCCTGCTCGGGGCGCCCGAGGCGCTGCGGTTCGTGCAGGACCTGAACCGCATCGAGCCGCCCGCCGCGTCCTTCGACTCCGCGTTCACCCGCGAGCCGTGACCCCGTACCGCAAAGGAGGTCCGCGAATGAACCATGACGAGCGTCGCACCGGCGTGTGGCTCGTCGGCGCCCGCGGGTCCGTCGCCACGACCGCGATCTCCGGAGCCCTGGCCATCAGTGCGGGAATGGTCGCGCCCGTCGGAATGGTGACCGAGAGCCCGGAGTTCGCCGGGACAGCGCTGCCGCCCCTCGGTTCACTGGTGTTCGGCGGCCACGACATCACGCAGACGCCGCTGCCGAAGCGGGCGGAGCAACTGGCGGCTGCGGGCGTGATACCGGCCGATCTCGTCACGGCCGTACGCCACGACCTGGCCACAATCGACTCCGAGCTGCGCGGTGGCGCCAAAGGAGATGATCGCCGCTGTCAGGCCGAGGCGTCCGCCGCGCTGGCCGCCGACCTCACCGGCTTTCGTGAACGGCACCGCCTCGCCCGGGTCGTCGTCGTGAACGTCTCCTCGACCGAACCGCCCGCCGTCCACCGGCCGGAGTACGACAGCCTGCCCGAGCTGGAGCATGCCATGGCGCGGGAGCCCGGGGTGCTGCCGCCGAGTTCGCTGTACGCGCACGCGGCGTTCCAGGCCGGTTGCCCGTACGTGGACTTCACGCCGTCGACCGGGGCCCGGTTGCCGGCGCTGGCCGCATTGGCCCGGCAGAAGGCGGTCCCTTTCGCAGGCCGTGACGCCAAGACCGGCCAGACCCTGGTGCGTGCGGCGCTCGCGCCGATGTTCACCGCTCGGGCGCTGCGTGTCCTGTCCTGGTCGGGCACCAACCTGCTCGGCGGCGGGGACGGAGCCACACTGGCCGACCCCGCGGCCGCCGAGAGCAAGAGCGTCTCCAAACAGCGCGGTCTGACCGCGATGCTCGGCGATGACGTGGCGGGCGCCACCCACATCGACTACGTGCCCGATCTCGGCGAGTGGAAGACCGCCTGGGACCACGTCGGATTCGAAGGCTTCCTCGGCACCCGGATGACCATGCAGGTCACCTGGCAGGGCTGCGACTCGACGCTCGCGGCACCGCTCGTCCTCGACCTGGCGCGGCTGACCGCACGGGCACACGAGGCGGGCGAGCTGGGCGTCCAGCCCGCTCTCGGGTTCTTCTTCAAGGACCCTCTCGGCGCCGAGGAGCATCGGCTGGCCGAGCAGTACACGATCCTGTGCGACTGGGCGAGGCGGCTGTGACGGGCCTCCGCGACCTCGTCGAACTGGTGCGCGCACCGGCCGCGCTGACGGTTCCCGGTGACGTCCTGGCCGGAGCGGCCGCGGCCGGATTCCCGATCGGCCGTCGTTGGCTGGGCTGCGCGGCCGGTTCGGTGTGCCTGTACTGGGCGGGAATGGCACTCAACGACTACGCCGACCGTGACCTGGACCGGCGTGAACGGCCGGAGCGCCCGATCCCGTCCGGCCGCGTCACCCCGCGGCTGGCCCTGACCGTGGCGTCCGGCCTGACCGTCGCGGGAGTCGCCGTGGCCGGGCTGTCGGGCGGCCGCCCGGCGTTGCGGGTCGTGGTGCCGCTGGCGGCAACGGTCTGGCTGTACGACCTGGTGCTGAAGAACACCGTGGCGGGACCGGCCGGCATGGCCGCCGCGCGTACGCTGAACGTCCTCATGGGGTCCGGTCCGCGGGCCGAGGCGGTCGCCCCGGCTCTGACCCTGGGCGGACACGTGCTGGTCGTGACCACCTTGTCGCTCGGCGAGGTACGCGGGACGCGCCGTGAGGTGCCGTTGGCCGCACTCGCGGGTACGGCGGTGGTCGCCTCGGCCACGTTGGCCGGGACCCGTCCGTGGCGCTCGGCTTCATGGCCGGCGACGGCAGGGCTCGCCGCGGTCTATGCGGCGACGGTGGCGGGGCCGCAGTCCGCGGCGGTTCAGCAGCCCACGGCCGGGCGGATCCGGGCGGCGGTCGGCGCGGGAATCGTCGGGCTCCTACCCCTGCAGGCCGCACTCACGGCGCGTTCCGGTGCGGTCCGCGCCGGGCTCGCGCTCGCCGCGGCCTTTCCTGCCGCCCGATGGCTGGCCGGGAAGGTGGCGGCGACATGACATCCGGCGGCCTGAGATTCGGATTCGGCACCAACGGATTCGCCGACCATCGGCTCAACGATGCTCTCTCCGTCATCGCGGACCTCGGATATGCCGGGGTGGCGCTCACCCTCGACCACGCCCACCTCGACCCGTTCGCCCCGGACCTGGGCCGCCGGGTGGCAGCACTCGCCGCTCGGCTCGCCGAGCTGGAACTGGCCGTCGTGGTCGAGACCGGCGCGCGCTACCTTCTCGACCCGCGGCGCAAGCACGAGCCCACCCTTCTTTCCGCCGAGGGCGCGGACCGGCGGGTGGAGTTCCTTCGAACCGCCATCGACGTCGCCGCCGACCTCGGCGCCGAAGCGGTCTCCTTCTGGAGCGGCGTACGGCCGAGCGGTCTTCCGGTCTCGGCCGCGTGGGAGCGGCTGACCGAGCACTGCGCCGCCGTCCTCGCCCACGCCGACCGACGCGGCGTGACGCTCGGGTTCGAACCCGAACCCGGCATGCTCGTCGACGACCTGACCGGGTTCGAGCGGCTGCACTCGCGACTCGGCGACCCGCCCAGGCTCGGCCTGACCCTCGACATCGGGCACTGCCGGTGCAACGAGCCGCTTCCGGTGCCCGACTGCGTGCGACGCGCCGGGGACCGGCTGGTCAACGTGCAGATCGACGACATGCGGCGCGGTGAGCACGTCCATCTCGAGTTCGGTGACGGGGAGATCGACTTCCCGCCCGTGCTGGCGGCGCTCGAGGAGATCTCCTACCGCGGGCTGGTCTCGGTCGAGTTGCCCCGCCACAGCCATGACGCCCCGGGCGTCGCCGAGCGGGCCCTGGCGTTCCTGATCGCGGCCGGCATGGAGGGACCTCCCGCATGAAGACGGAACAGATCCACGGCAGGCTGACCGATCTCCTCTCGCCCGCGGCGATGCGCTGGGCGGAAGCGTCCTGCGCCGCGGTGGCCGCCCACCCGCCCGCTCTCTTCGAGCTGTCGGCCGTCGCGGGGCTGCGCTGCGGACGCGCTCCACTGGGGTGTGACCTCCCGGACTGGACGGCCGATGACGCGGTCCGGGCGCTCATGCTGTGTTCTCTGCCTCTCGACGGTCCTGAGCTGGTCGAGACGGTCGCGGCGGTCTACCGGCAGGGCGACACCCTCGAACGGCGCGCGGTCCTGCGGACGCTGCCGCTGCTCGCCATCGGCGACGAGGCGGTCCCGCTCGTCCGGGACGCCCTCCGCACCAACGATCCGCGGCTGATCGCCGTGGCTCTCGGCCCCTATGCCGCCGAACAGCTCGATCAGCGTTCCTGGCGAGACGGCGTCCTCAAATGCCTGTTCATGGGCGTACCGCTCGTCGCGGTGGCGGGACTCGACCGGCGCAGCGACCCTGAGCTGATCCGCATGTTCCGCGATTACGCGGCCGAACGCGCCGCCGCAGGACGCTCCGTACCCACCGACCTTCGTATCCTCCTCGACTCCCAGGAGACCTGAATGCGGATATTCGACCCCCACATCCACATGACGTCCCGAACCACCGGCGACTACGAGGAGATGAACGCCGCCGGGGTCTGCGCGGTCGTGGAGCCGGCGTTCTGGCTCGGCCAGCCGCGCACCAGCGTCGGCTCCTTCGTCGACTACTTCGACTCGCTCATCGGCTGGGAGCCGTTCCGGGCCGCGCAGTTCGGCATCACCCACCACTGTGCGCTCGCCCTCAACCCGAAAGAGGCCAACGATCCGCGCTGCGTCGGGATCCTCGACCTCCTGCCCCGGTACCTGGTCAAGGAGCGCGTGGTGGCCGTGGGGGAGATCGGCTACGACGCCATCACCGCCGACGAGGACATCGCCTTCGCCCACCAGTTGGAGATGGCCGTCGAGCACGAGCTGCCGGCGCTCGTGCACACCCCGCACCGCGACAAGGCGACCGGTACCCGCCGCACCCTGGACGTCGTCCGTGAGTCCGGAATTCCACCGGAGCGGGTCGTCGTCGACCACCTCAATGAGATGACCGTACGGATGGTCGTCGACTCCGGTTGCTGGGCAGGGTTCTCGATCTATCCCGACACCAAGATGGACGAGGACCGCATGGTCGCCATCCTGAAGGAGTACGGCACCGACCGCACGCTGGTGAACTCCGCCGCCGACTGGGGACGCAGCGACCCGCTGAAGACCCGCCGCGTTGCGGAAGCGATGCTGACAGCCGGGTTCATCTTCGACGACGTCGACAAGATCCTCTGGCGCAACCCCCGCGCCTTCTACGGGCAGAGCGGCCGGCTCGATCCGCTCGGCTTCGCGGCCGACGCCTTCGCCGGCAACTCGGTGCACCGCGGCACCCCGAAGCGGTCCTGACATGCGCCTGCGTCACCCCGACGGTGCGACGATCCACCTCTCCTACTGCACCAACGTCCACCAGGCCGAAGACCTCGACGGCATCCTCGCCCAGCTGGACCGCTTCGCCGAACCGGTCAGAGAGCGCCTCGACGTGCCCGTGCTCGGACTCGGGCTGTGGCTGGCCGCCGACGTCGCGCGGGCCCTGGCCGCCGACCCCGGCGCCGCGCGGCGACTCGGCGCCGAACTGCGCACCCGGGGCCTGGAGGTCGTCACCCTCAACGCGTTTCCCTACCAGGGATTCCAGAGCCCCGCGGTCAAGAAACGCGTCTACCATCCCGACTGGACCACGCCCGAGCGCCTGCGCTATACGCTCGACGCCGCGACCGTGCTCGCTCATCTGCTGCCCGCGGACGTCGCCGAGGGCAGCGTGTCGACGCTCCCGCTCGCATGGCGCGATCCCTGGGACTTCGGACGGGCCGCGCTCGCTCGTGGGCATCTGGCCGACCTGGCCGTAGGCCTGGCCGCGCTGTCGGCGGCGACGGGTCGCATCGTCCGCGTCGGCCTGGAGCCCGAGCCCGGCTGCGTCCTCACGACCGCCGAGGACGCTGCGAAGGGCCTCGCCTTCCTGTACACCGGTTGGGTGGGCGTCTGCGTCGACGTCTGTCACCTCGCCGTCGGGTTCGAAGACCCGCATGCAGCGCTGGCCGGGCTCGAAGCGGCAGGTCTGCCGATCGTGAAGGTCCAGGCGTCCTGCGCGATGGAGGCGCGTGATCCGGCGGATCCGGCCACGCTGCGGGCGCTCGCCGACTATCAGGAGCCGCGCTTCCTGCACCAGACGGGCGAGCGCGGCGCCGGCTCTGTCGATGATCTCGACCAGGCGATCGGCGGTCGGCTGCCCGGCCGTGCACCGTGGCGGGTCCATTACCACCTGCCCCTGCACGCGCAGCCGCGGCCGCCGCTGGAGAGCACCTCGGACGTGCTCGAGTCGGCGCTGGACGCGCTGTTCGGAGGCCCGACCGCCCGGACCCGCCACCTCGAGGTGGAGACCTACACCTGGCATGTCCTGCCGAACCCGCCCGGGAGTGATGCGGGGCTGGTGGCCGGGCTGGCCGCCGAACTCGCCTGGACCCGTGATCACCTGCTCGCGCTCGGCCTGAAGGAGGTTCGATGAAACCCCTCGTCGTGGTGAACGTGGTCGGCGTCACCCCGAAGCTCATGGCTCACATGCCGAACCTGCGCCGACTCGCCGCAGCCGGGTTCCAAGCCGACCTGCGGCCGGTGCTGCCGGCCGTCACCTGCTCGGTCCAGGCCACCTTCCTGACCGGACGGCCGCCCCGCGACCACGGCGTGGTCGGCAACGGCTGGTACTTCCGCGAGCTCGGCGAGATCCACCTGTGGCGCCAGCACAACGCGCTCGTCCACGGTGAGAAACTCTGGGATCTCGCGCGCCGGGACCGGCCTGGATGGAAGGTCGCCAACATCTGCTGGTGGTACGCGATGGGTGCGGCCACGGACCTGCTCGTCACACCCCGGCCGATCTACCATGCCGACGGCCGCAAGTCGCCGGACTGCTACACCCGTCCCCCCGAACTCCACGATGAACTCACGAGCGAACTCGGGCCGTTCCCGCTGTTCACCTACTGGGGACCGACCGCCGGCCTCACCTCCTCGAAATGGATCGTCGCGGCCGCCCGGCGTGTCCTTTCCCGGCACCGCCCGGACTGCCTCCTCGTCTACGTGCCGCACCTCGACTACGACCTGCAACGACACGGGCCCGACTCGCCCCAGGCGATCCGGGCCGCGGCCGAGGTCGACACCGTGCTCGGACCGCTGCTGGACGACGCCCTCGCCCAGGACGCAGCGATCATCGCGCTGTCCGAGTACGGCATCACCGATGCCCGCAGACCTGTCGACATCAACCGAGCCCTCCGCCGCGCCGGGCTGCTGGAGGTGCACCGACAGGCCGGGCGGGAACTCCTCGACCCGTGGACGTCCCGCGCCTTCGCCGTCGCCGACCACCAGATCGCGCACGTCTACATACGCGACGGCGCCGATCTGAAGCGTGTCCGCGACGTGTGCGCCGAACTACCCGGCGTCGCAGAAGTGCTGGACGCGACCGGCAAGGCCCGTTACGGCCTGGACCACGAGCGGGCGGGCGAGCTCGTCCTGATCGCCGATCCGGACGCGTGGTTCACCTACTACTACTGGCTGGACGACGACAGGGCTCCCGACTTCGCCCGGACCGTCGACATCCATCGCAAGCCCGGCTATGACCCGGCCGAGCTCTTCTTCGACCCGCACGACCCGCTCGTGAAGGCCCGCGCGGCCACCGCTCTGGCCCGCAAGTCCCTGGGCCTGCGCTACAGCATGCAGGTCGTGCCGATCGATCCGTCGTGCGTCAGGGGCACCCACGGGCGCCTGCCGGACGATCCCGCCGACGGGCCGCTCCTCGTGTGCTCGGACTCCTCACGCGGCGTCGACTCGATCAAAGCCACTCAGGTGATGGACCTCATGCTCAAACTAGGATGAGCGCCGATTGTCAGACGGGCGCATGCGGCGGTCCGGACCGCTCAGACTCCGGTGCCGTTGAACCTATCGGGGTTGTAGTGCTCACCGGCGGAGCGCCGAGGACCTACAGGACTGATCTTGTGAAATCGAGTGCGGCCGGCTTTCGGGAGGATGGTGACGGCGGTCATCAGGGCGCAGACGCCTGCGATCGCCGCGATGACGGCGGCCACTCCGGTCCGCGGCGCCGCGAGCGGAAGGAGCAGGACGGCGGTGGCGGCGGACAGGGCCGCGGCCGGGTGGATGACGGGTTCGGCGAAGAGCGGCGTGTGGACGAGCCAGTGCGAGATGACGAACGTCGCGGCGGGGATCGCCACGGCATAGCAGACCGCAAGGGGGGTGGCATTGAGGTCGTGCCCGGTCTGCTCGACCGCGACCTTGAGGCCGGCGCCGAGCGC
Organism: Actinoallomurus vinaceus; assembly: GCF_039542055.1. Classification (NCBI taxonomy): domain Bacteria; kingdom Bacillati; phylum Actinomycetota; class Actinomycetes; order Streptosporangiales; family Thermomonosporaceae; genus Actinoallomurus; species Actinoallomurus vinaceus. The sequence continues at coordinate 79,656 of NZ_BAABHK010000022.1, read as the reverse complement.
CGCGAGGCTCGCGAAGATGCCGTAGTGGCCGTACCCCCACAGGTAGGACCGGTGGCGCCGGTCGCCCAGACCCTCGCCGGCCGGTGGGAGGAAGTAGAGCCACCAGAGGGCGAACAGCAGGACGAGGCCGGAAACGGCGATGATGACGAGGGGACCGCTGAGCTCGGCCGCTTCGAGCGCCCTGTCGACTCCGTTGGATGTGGCGAGCACGCTCTCGCCGAAGATGATGAGCGTGAACAGGCCGTAGCGTTCGGCGATGTGGTGCGGGTGCCAGTTGGTGGGCGTGGTCCGCTCCGCCCACCGCGGCACCGCCAGCTCCAGAACGGCCAGGCCGATGAAGGACGGCACCTGGGCCGGTGACGGCAGGTTGCCGGTCTCGGCGAGAACGAGACGCAGAATCCAGCCCGCCTGGAGGACGGAGATGCCGCCGGCGTAGCGCAGCGCGGTGCGGCGGCCCGCGGAGTCCTCGACCCCGGCCCGCAGCCATTGGGCGACGAGAGCCGACCTCATGATGATGTAACCGAGCGTGACGGCGCCGTAGTCGGAACGGTCGGCCGCGGCAGGCACACCCGCGGCCAGCACCAGCACGCCGCCCATCTGCACCATGGTCAGCAGCCGGTAGGCGACGTCGTCGGTGTCGTACGACGACGCGAACCAGGTGAAGTTCATCCACGCCCACCACACGGCGAAGAAGACCTGCAGGAACGGCGCGAGCCCGGCCAGGGCGTGCCCGTCGATGACGTCGTGTGCGAACTGGCCGGTGGCGGCCGCGACGGCCACCACGAAGGTGAGGTCGAACAGTAGCTCGAGCGGGCTCGAGACGCGGTGCGGCTCGTCGATCGCGCGCGGGGTCATCCGGACCCGGATCCGGTACCTGGTGTCTGTCGGCGGCACGCCTTGCTCCCGTCGCTCCATACGTCCGTCCCGCTGACAAAGACAGGGCAGCGCCCTCTCCTGTGACAGTTCGCACCGAACAACCGCGACCGTGAGGATTTCTCGTCCGAGTTGTCACAGCCCGGACGGGTGGCCTGTCTTAGCTGGCGACCGGATGGCGAACGGAAGCGAGACACCCATGAATCACTCAGCCCGGCGGCAGCACGCCGCTGCTCCCGTCACGCCCGGGCGGATCGCCACGCTCGACGATCTCCGTGAGCACCTGCAGTGGGCGATCGAGCTGGAACACGCGACCCTGCCGCCGTACCTGTGCGCGCTCTACTCGCTCGACCCGGAACGCAATCCCGAAGCAGTCGAGGCGGTGGCCGGAGTCTTCATCGAAGAGATGCTCCACCTGACGCTGGCCGCGAACCTGCTCAACGCCGTCGGCGGGCGGCCGCGGCTGGACTCGCCGCGGATGCTGCCGCCGCATCCCCGGCGGCTGCCGCACGGTGACCCCTCCCTGGAACTGTCGCTGCTTCCGTTCGGGCCCGAGGCACTCGACATGTTCCTCCGGCTCGAACGGCCGGCACCGCCCGGCGCCCCGCCGGAGGGCGACGGCTACGAGACGATCGGGCAGTTCTACGACGCGATCGAGGTCGGGCTGCGCCACCTGTGCGACCGGCTCGGTGAGCGGGAGGTCTTCCGCGGCGATTCGGCTCGCCAGGTGCACGCCGGACACTTCCGGCAAACCGCCGGACGGATGATCGCCGTCAACGACCTGGCCTCGGCGCTGGCCGCGCTGGAGGAGATCGTGGAGGAGGGCGAGGGTACGTCCCGCGGCGCGGTCTGGGACGGGGACCCGGACGTCCACCATCCCGACCGGGACGAGGTCGCCCACTACTACCGCTTCCAGGAACTCAGAGCAGGCCGGCGCTACCGGCGTGGCGACACCCCGCGCTCCGGGCCCACCGGCGAGACGATCACCGTGGATCTCCTCGGCGTCCTCCCGATGCGGCCCAACCCGCGACTCGCCGATCATGCTCCGGGCAGCGCGATCCGTACGGCCCAGGAGGAGTTCGACCACACGTACTGCACCCTCCTGCATCTGCTGGAACAGGCGTTCAACGGCAGCCCGAGGCTGCTCGCGGTCGCCACGGCCACCATGTACAGGCTCAAGGCGCAGGCCCAGGCGCTGATGCGGATGCCCGACGGGGAGGGCACGACGGCCGGCCCCACCTTCGAGTACGTCCCACCCGAGCACCGCGGGTGGAGCGCCGACGACCGGCAGCGGATCGTCGTGCTCCCCGACGGTCCCTACCTCGTGTACGGCGGAGTTCCGCTCAAGCGCAAACGCAAGATCGTCGCCGCCGAGAACAACGCCGCGCTGACCTGGCAGACCGGCGAGACGCTGGCCACCGAGGACACCTACGCGCTGTGCCGCTGCGGCCGATCGTCCGCCAAGCCGTTCTGCGACGGGACGCACGCCCGGGTCGGGTTCGACGGCACGGAGTCCGCCGACGTCCGGCCGTACGAGGAACTACAGCACGTGCACGACGGCGTGGGCATCTCGGCTCAGCGTGTCGGCGAACTCTGCGTCCACGCCGCGTTCTGCATCGGACGCACCAGGCCGATCGCCGAGATGCTCGCCGACACCGAGGACAGCGACGTGCGCTCCAACATCATGGGACGGATCGACCACTGCCCCTCCGGGTCGTACAGCTTCGCCCTGCGACGCGGCGGCGATTCGGTCGAGCCCGACCTCCCGCAGGCCATCTCGGTCCTCGAGGAGGAGGGCGGCCTGGCCAGCGCGCTGTGGGTCACCGGCGGCGTGCCCGTCCAGCGCGCGGACGGACGGCCGCTGGAGACCCGGAACAGGATGACGCTGTGCCGCTGCGGGCATTCGGCCGGCAAGCCGCTGTGCGACGGAACCCACCGAGAGATCCACTTTCGTGAGGAAGCGCCGGGCCCTGCAACCGGCCCGGCCGATGACGGCATCAAGGACAACTGATCGCCTCCACCGAACAGCCCGTCATGGTCCTGGTCCACGGCGCCTTCGCCGAATCGACGAGTTGGAATGTCCCACCGCCGCATGGCCCTGTCCCAGGACAGGTGAAGACCCGAACCAGTCCCCGCGTCACGTCGGCCGGGAGGCGCTCGACATGGCCCAGCGGACGCCGGACGGCAGTGGGTACGCACCGGCGTGCAGCGTCTCGAGGAGCTCGAGGAAGTGGCGGGCGGCCGGGGCAGGTGCGCCGCGGTCGGGCAGGATGACGTCGAGTCGTCGTTCGACGACCGGGTCGGTGAGCGGCCGGTGCACCAGGCCGGCGAAGCTCATGAGGGCCTGCACGAGGGCCGGCAGCGCGGACAGGCCGAGTCCGGCGGCCACCAGGCCGCCCACCGTGGCGACGTTGGCCGCCTCGACGACCTGGACGGCGCTGACTCCGGCGTCGGCGAACGCCGCGTCGGTGAACATCCTGACGCTCGAGTCGGCACCGATGGCGACGAACGGCTGGGGCGCGAGATCGGACCAGGTGAGCGTGGCCCGCTCGGCGAGCTGGTGGCCGGGAGGCAGCGCAGCGAAGAACCGGTCGAGGACCAGCGCGCGGCGTTCCATCCGAGGGGGCGCGTGGTCCGGGATCGTGATCGCCAGGTCGGCGTCACCACCTAGCAGGTGGCCGGTGACCGTCCCGGCCAGGCCGTCGAGGATCCGTACGGTGATCCCGGGGTGCTGCTCGTGGAAGACCGACAGGACGCGGGGAAGCAGGACCGCCGCGACCGACGGCAGTGTCGCGATGGTGACCGTGCCGTGCTCACCGGCCAGGTAGCGGGCGAGGTCGTTCATCCCGGCACGATGGGCCGCGAGGATCCGGTCGGCGACCGCCAGGACCTGCCGGCCCTCCGGGGTGAGCGTCACCGTCCGGGTCGTGCGCTCGAACAGCGACACGCGAAGAGTCCGTTCCACGCCTGCGACCGTCCGGCTGAGCGCCGACTGCGAGAGGCGCAGGCGCTCGGCGGCCGCGGTGAAACTCCCCGCCCGGGCCACGGCTTCGAAGGCCGCGAGCTGGCGCAGCGACAGATTCATGCATCCAGATCATAAATGGTTGCGATATTGATGTTGGACGCATCTTCGTTCCACGGTGAACAATCCGCAACACGGCAGCAACAGCGCCGCGACCCCCGCCACCGCGTCTCCTGCCCCGGGAGTGGCCCATGCCGCGTACGGACGTCACCGAATTCATGAAGGACAGCAGGCTGGGCCGGGTGCACATCTCGGTCGCGCTGCTCTGCGGACTCACCTTGCTCGCCGACGGCTACGACGTCGGCGTCCTGGGCGCCGTCATACCGGCGCTGACCAAGTCCTGGCACATCTCCCACACCGCCGCCGGGCTGCTCGGGTCGGCCGGACTGGCCGGCATGCTGTTCGGCGGAATCGGGCTCGGCACCGTGGCCGACCGCATCGGCCGCAAGCCCAGTCTGATCGCCGCACTGGCCGTCTTCGGCACCTGCGCCGGGCTCAGCGCGGCGGCCTCCGGTCCACTCGTCTTCGGCGTCCTGCGGTTCTGCGCCGGGCTGGGGCTCGGGGGCGCGCTGCCTCTCACCGCCACCCTGTCCGCCGAGTACGCGCCGCGCCGCTGGCGGTCCTCCTTCGTCATGTGGACCTCCATCGGGTACGCGACGGGCGCGCTGCTGGCGGCGGCCGTCAGCCGCGCCGCCATCGGCTCGTGGGGCTGGCGCGGCGTGATCCTGACCGGCGCGTTCCCGCTTCTCCTGGTGCCCGTCCTGGCCCTGTTCCTGCCCGAGTCCCTGGAATGGCTGGTGCGCGGCGGCCGTACGGACCGGGCTCGCCGCATCATGGCCGCGATAGCCGGTCCCGGACGGGTGGCCGACGACGCGGAGCTCCATGCTGCGCCGGCGGCCGACCGGGTGCCGATGGTCAGGCTGTTCGAGCGCCGCTACGTGCTGCGAACGGTGCTCCTGGCGTTCGCATTCTCCGGGTGCCTGCTGATGCTGTACGCCATCTTGACCTGGCTGCCGACGCTGGTCGCGAAGTCAGGTCTGTCGGTGGCCGGAGGCCTCACGATGCTCATCCTGCTCAACGGCGGCGGCGTGGTCGGCATCGTCATCAACGGCGCACTGGCCGGACGCGTCGCGGTCTCCCGCATCGTGCTCGCCTCGTACGCCTGCGTCGCGGTGTCTTTGATCGTCCTCGGATTCGCGCACTCCGACCTCGTGATCGGAATGCTGGCGTTCCTGGCCGGGATGTTCGCGTACGGTTCGTCGGTCGCCGAGAACGCCTACTCCACGCTCGTCTATCCCGACGAGCTGCGCGGGACCGGCACCGGCTGGTGCCTGGGCATCGGCCGGGTCGGCGCGATCGCCGGGCCGTACCTCGGCGGCGCGCTGCTGGACCACGAGGTCCCGCTCAAGCTCGCCTACCTGGTGTTCGCCGCCGCCGGAGTCGTGTCGCTGGCCGCGGTGACCATCGTGCAGCGCCACCGTACGGGCGGCGGCGCGCACGGCACGATCACCGCCGCCGCGTTGGGATCGGTCGAACCGTGACCGTGACCCGTACGACGCCCCGTCCACGCCCTTCCGCGTCCGGACGGCCGGTGCGAACGGTCCGCGTCGGCTGCGGCGCGGGGTTCGCCGGCGACCGCGTCCAGCCCGCGGTGGACCTGGTCGACCGCGGTGAACTGGACTATCTGGTGCTGGAGTGCCTGGCCGAGCGCACCACGGCACTCGGGCAGCTGCGCCGGCTGGCCGATCCGACCGCAGGATACGATCCGTCGCTCGACCGGCGGATGCGGCTGCTGCTGAAGCCGCTGGCGCGAACCGGGACGCGGCTGGTCACCAACATCGGATCGGCTGACCCGCCGGCCGCCGCGCGCCGGGTCCTGCAGATCGCCGCGGAACTGGCGGTGCCGGTGAGCGTCGCCGCGGTCACCGGCGACGACGTACTCGATCGGATCGACGTCACCGCACCCGCCTGGGAGGACGGCCGGCCGCTCATCGAGCACGGCGAACTCGTCTCGGCCAGCGCCTACCTCGGTGCGGACGCGCTGCTGCCGGCTCTGCGCGGCGGCGCGCAGGTCGTCATCGGCGGCCGGATCGCCGACCCGTCGCTGTTCGTGGCGCCGCTGGCCCATGAGTTCGGATGGTCCCTCGACGACGTGGACCGGATCGCGGGCGCGACGGCGATCGGCCACCTGCTGGAGTGCGGGGGCCAGGTCACCGGAGGCTACTTCGCCGATCCGCCGTACAAGACCGTGCCCGACCTGGCGAACCTCGGCTACCCGATCGCCGAGGTCGACGAGGACGCCGCCGGCGTGCTCACCAAACCGCCGGGCACCGGCGGCCGGGTCGACCGGATGACCGTCGCCGAACAGCTCGCCTATGAGGTGACCGACCCACGGGCCTACCTGACCCCGGACGTGACCGCCGACTTCACCACGGTCCGGATCCACGAGACCGGGCCCGACCGCGTCCGGGTGACGGCGACCACCGGCGCGCCGCGCCCGCCGACCCTCAAGGTCAGCGTCGGATACCGCGCCGGGTTCCGCTGTGAGGCGGAGATCTCCTACGCCGGTGCCACGGCACTGGACCGGGCACGACTGGCCGGCCAGGTCGTCGCCGACCGGCTCGGTGACCTGATCCCGCGGCTGCGGATCGACTACATCGGCGCCACCGCCCTGCACGGCGACGACCTGGGCGGCGGTGCCGAACCGTACGAGTGCCGGCTGCGGATCGCCGGCATCGCGCCCACCCGCGAGGCCGCCGAGGCCATCGGTGACGAGGTCACCGCCCTCTACACCACCGGGCCGGCGGGCGGGGGAGGGGTCCGCGTCACCACGGAGGAGGTCATCGGCATCGTGTCCACCTCGATCGAACGGTCGCTCGTGGAACCCCGCGTGCATCACCTGGCGGCCGATCGATGAAGGTCAGGCTCGCCGAGGTCGCCCACTCCCGGGCCGGGGACAAGGGAACGCTGGTCACCTTGTCGCTGATCCCGTACGAACCGCGGCACTACCCGGACCTGTGCCGCCTGGTGACCGCGGATCTCGTCCGCGACCACCTGGCCGGGCGCGTCCGCGGGCAGGTCCTCCGGCACGAGATGCCCAACCTGCCCGCGCTGCTGTTCGTCTGCCGGCGCGACCCGGACGACACGGTCACCGCGTCGCTCTACCTCGACACCCACGCCAAGAGCCTCAGCAGCGCCCTGCTCGAGCTCATCGTCGACCTGCCCGACGCACCGGAAGGACACCCCGCATGACACGACGAGGCATTCGCCGCGCCGTCGCCGTCCTGGCCGCCGCGGCGGCCGTCGCTCTGACCGCACCGTTCGCGCAGGCCGGCGCCACGTCTCCGGACGGCGCCACGCTCTCGGCCTGCGCCCGCGTCCGGGACCTGCCCGGAGCTCGGATCACCGCCACCGAGCAGGTTCCGGCCGGCTCCTACACGACTCCCGACGGCCAGACCTTCACCGGCCTTCCGGCGTTCTGCCGGGTCGCCGCGGTCACGGCGCGTACCGTGCGGTTCGAGGTCTGGATTCCGTCCGGCGCATGGTCAGGTGACTACGAAGCGGTCGGCAACGGCGGCTTCGCCGGCACGATCACGTACGCGGGCATGGCCCAGGCGCTGCGCGCCGGGTATGCCACCGCCTCCACCGACACCGGCCACTCCGCCTCCGACACCGCCGGCACGTGGATCAGTGATCCGGTCCTGCTCGCCGACTGGGGACACCGTTCGATCCATCTGATGACGGGACCCGCCAAGGCGGCGATCGCCGCGTATCGCGGTCACCGGCCGCACCACTCCTACTTCGTCGGCGGCTCGACCGGCGGCGATCAGGCGATGGAAGAGGCCGAATTCTTCCCACGCGACTACGACGGCATCGTCGCCATGGCGCCCGGAATGGCCTACAGCCATCTCATGATGAGCTTCATCCACACCGCGCTCCCGTCCGAACGCGACCCTGACGCCTACCTCCCGCCGGACAAGCTGGCGCTGCTGAACCGCGCGGTGCTGTCGGCGTGCGCGGCCGACAAGGCGGTGCCCTCCGACGACTACCTCACGCGGCCGCAGGACTGCCACTTCGACGCTGCGACGCTGCTGTGCCCTGAAGACGGCGGCACCTCGTCCTGCCTCACCGAACCGCAGGTCGCCGCCGCCGAGGTCATCTACGCATCCGTACGTGACCCGCGCACCGGCCGGGAGCTGTATCCGGGGTTCGTCCGCGGCAGCGAGGCCGACCCGGAACACGGCTCCGCGTCCAGCGCGGGCTGGTACAGCGTCCAGAGCTCCGGCGGCCACAGCCTGGCCCGGCAGTACGCCCAGCCGCTGTTCGGCCGCGCCGTGTTCGGTGACCCGAACTGGGACTGGACCGGCTTCGACTTCGGTCGTGACGCCGATACCGTCGGGGCCAGGCTCAGTCCCGTCATCGAGGCGACCAGCCCGGACCTGCGGGCGTTCGCGGCCCGCGGCGGGAAGCTGATCATGACGCAGGGCTGGTCCGACGCCTACAACGCCCAGACACTTCCGATCGAGTACTACGACAAGGTCTCGCGTCAGCTGGGCGGCGAGGCGCGCACCCGCTCCTTCTTCCGGCTTTTCATGCAACCCGGCGTCGGGCACGTCGCCGGAGGTCCCGGGCTCGACGGTTTCGACGCCATGGGGACCATCCGCGCGTGGGTCGAGCGAAGGACCGCACCCGACAGCATCACCGCTTTCAAGTCGTCTTCGGGGCAGACCCGGCCGTTGTGTCCGTATCCGCAGGCGGCCGCCTACAACGGCAAGGGTGACACCCGGGTGGCCTCGAGCTTCCACTGCTCGCCCGTCAGCGGACATGCCGAACTCCCTGCTGGCGGATAGGGGACCTGACACACTGGCGGTCGGCGGATTTCCCCGTATGGCGCACCAATAACAACTACTGCGCTTTATGCGCCACCGGGCCAGACGGCCCGGGTCTGCCGGTAAGGGCCGGGACGGTGCCCGGCCCTTACCGGTTTCAGAGGGTGTGCTTGCCGTTCAGGAGGCTGCCCGCGTTCGGGACGGTGGGTGACAGGCCCAACTGCTGCAGGATGCAGAAGGCCGTCGCCGTCGCCGCCGACAGGACCGGCAGGCCCGCTTCGTCCTCGACCGCCTGGATGGCGGACAGCGACGGCATCTGGACGCATGCCGACAGGACCAGCGCGTCCGCGCCGGTCAGATCGAGCCGCCGCCAGTGCTCACGAAGACCCCGTGGATCGAGGCGGCCGACCGCGAGGTTGTCCGAGACCTCCAGGCTCAGCGCGTCCACGACCTCCACCCCGGATTCCTCGAGGTACTCGACGACCTTGCCGGTCAGAGGCTTGAGGTACGGCGTGATGACGGCGATCCGCCGCGCCGAGAGAGCGCCGAGCGCGGCCAGCAGCGCGCCGGCACTGGAGACGACCGGCGCCTCGGCACCCTCCTCGCGCAGCACCGCGCGGATCGAATCCTCGGCCACGCAGTGGTAGCCCGGCCCCTGCGCCATGATCGCGACCAGACAGGCGGTCGTGACCACGTCGGGGCGCGCGTCGGCGAGTTCCAGAGCGGCCCGCTCGGCCTGCGCGTTCATCGCGATCAGCTGTTCGGGGGTCACCTGCCGCATCCGGGCCCGCGCGCTGTGGAACACGAACCGGTCGCCCGGCTCGACGTCCTCCCGAGCCCGCATCATCCGCGGCAGCTCCGTCTCCATCGTCAGATTGGAGCTCGGCACGATCAGGCCGATGTGGTGGTCGGTCACGTCCGCGTCCCCCTTCACGGTCACTTCCGCCCCGCCGGGCGCATCTCGGGGACGACCACGTCGCCGTCGCGCACGATGGGCTCGTCGTCGAGGAACAGACTGCAGCCGCGCATCGGGATGTCGAAGTGGCACGGCGTGTCGTTCGGGCCGCCCAGCTCGTTGTTGGGACCGATGGAGAACATGACGTTGCCGTAGAAGGAGCGCAGCTCCATGCCCATGCCGCCGGGGAACTGCATCAGACCGTGCCAGTGCGCCCGCTCGTCCAGGCCCCATCCCACGTGCGACATGCCGTACCCGCGCGGGTCGTCGAAGGACTTGATGTACGACGACAGCAGCTCGGCGTCCAGCCCGCCCCGGATGTCGGTGATGAATCCCTGCTCGATCGTGAGCGTGACCGGGCTCTGCACGTACGTGTTGAACGGCAGCAGCACGTCGCCCGGCGACAGCACGATGGTCCCGTCCACCCCGTCGTCGGCCCCGCCCGTGAACACGAACGCGGCCGGCCAGTGGTCCCAGCGCCCGGGCTGATCGGTGCAGCCGTACTCGCTCATCGTCGGGTAGACGCCGAGCCGGTAGGTGACGTCCGTCCCCGCCGGGCTGGTGATGCGCATCGAGGTCGCCTTGCCCAGCAACTCGGCGCCCACCTCGACCCGCTCCCGTAGCTCCCGCGTCGGCATCAGCCGTGCCAGCAGCGGCGCCGGTTCGACGACGGTCAGGATTCGTGTCCCCGCGTCCTGGATGGCGAACTGCTCCTTGCTGAAGAGCAGGAATTTCAGGTCCACCAGCATGTCCGCCTGCTTGAACGCCTCCACCACCTGCGGATTGGCGCCGAGTGCGGTCTGCCCGACCGCCCACGCGCCCGACGCGCTCGACTCCTCCGGCAGCCGCACGTGGTAGGCGGTCGCCCCCAGTCTCTGGGCGGCGAAGAGGAAGGCGTCCGCGTAGTCCAGCCGCTCGGCTCCCTGAGAGAGCACGGCGATGGTCTCGCCTTCGTGTACGCCGCTCATCGTCAGCTGCCGCACGCAGATGTCGTTCAACAGATTCTGATCCATCGCACCTCCCGCGATGAGGCCCCAGTTAATCCGAACACGGACTATCCGGTTCGGATGAAGCCCAGCTCCTTGGGGCGAAATTGATTCGGACTATTCGGGCGAAAGCGGGGAAATTTGTGGCATTCAGTTCTCGCTCGTCGGCGACCGGTCGCCGGGCACCCACCGCGAGAGTGCCTCGCGGAGCGCGGCCAGGGCGCCGCCGGGGTTGTCCCAGAAGACCATGTGGCCGGCCTCGGGGATCTCGACCAGGCGTGCGGCGGGGTTGGCGCGGCCGGCCTCCGCGGCGCCGGCCTGCGTGACGACGGGGCTCTGCGCGCCGTAGAGCAGCACGGACGGGGCCGGTACGGCGGGCCAGGTGTCGAAGAAGTCCTCGGTCTCGAAGCCCTGATGCGTCGCAGCGATCGCTTCCGCGCCGCAGCTCGCGAGCCAGCGGGCGCGCAACTCCTGCTCACGGCGCGGCCATCGTGGCCACGACAACGCCACCTCGTCGGCGTCGGTGCCGCGCCTCGCCTGGTCGAGTTGGGACTGGAAGGCGGCCAGCGTGGTCGGGTACGGACCGCGAGCCGGGCCGCTCATCGGCGGGTCCACCAGCAGGGTCCCGCGCAGCGGCACTGCGGATCGGGCGGCGGTGACGGCCGCGATCCGCGCGCCCATCGAATGCCCCAACAGCAGCGGGTGACGCAGGTCCAGCCCCCGGACCACCGCCTCGACGTCGGCCGCGTAATCCTCCAGCGTGTACGAGCCGCCGTCGTCGGACAGTCCGCGGCCGCGCACGTCGAGGACGATCGGCCGGACCAGGTCGGTGACCTGGCGGGTGACGAAGTCCATGCTGATGGCCGGGCTGGTGATACCGGGCAGGACGACCAGTGGCACGCCCTCGCCGCCGTAGTCGAGGGCGTGCAGCCGCAGGGAGCCCGACCGGACCCAGCGGCTGAGCGCGGGGATGTCGGCCAGGTCGGCGAGGGCGGACTGGGAGAGGGCACGGTCAGACATGCTGAGGGCTCCTGCCGAGATAGCCGAGGGCGTCGGCGAGTGAGATGACGTCGCCGTACTTGGCCTGGATGTCGAAGAGCGCCGCGTCGTGCGGGCCTGCGGCCCGGTCGCCGCAGCACTCGCGCGGCACCAGGACCGAGAAGCCGGACTGCACCGCGTCGACGACCGTCGCGCGGACGCAGCCGCTGGTGGTCGCCCCGCAGACGACGACCGTGTCGCAGCCCGCGCCGGTGAGGATCGAGGCGAGCGAGGTGCCGAAGAACGCGGACGCGCCTTTCTTCACCACGAGCACGTCCTCGTCGCGGCGCGGCAGGCGCTCGTCGACCGCCACGGCCGGGCTGCCCTCGCGCAGCGCGCGCATCCCGGGCGCCTTGTCCAGCCAGCGCACGACCGTCCCGTCCGCCTCGGCCGGGGTGTAGGCGATGGTGGTGAAGACGATCGGTACGCCGGCGTCGCGCCCCGTCTCGAGCAGCGCGGCCGTGGCCGCGACGACGTCGCCGAGGTCGGCGCCGGAGGGGTACGCCGGGTCGGTGAACCCGTTGGTGAGGTCCACGACGACGATCGCTGGCCGCCTGCCTCGCTGGACGGCCGCTCCGAACCCGGCGGTCGCGTAGACGTCGTCGGTCCGCCGCCCGTACATGCCGTCAGCCACGTCGGAGCTCCTTCAGCTGTTTGGCCTGCGATCGCACGGTGGCGATCAGCCAGCCCTGCAACGCCCCGAGCGCGAACGCGGCGACCACCGGCGCGTACTTGGCCGCCGACGGTGGCACCAGCATCGCCAGCCCGTCGAGTTCGGCGGCGGCGACCCGGTCCGCCGACCCCGGCCGGTGCGGACCGGACCGTACGGCCGCTTCGGGCCGGCCGTCCGGTGCCGGGCGTCCGGCGCCGTCGGAGTGCCCGGCGCCGGCGGTCGAGGCGGGTTCGACAGTCCGGTCGGACTCGACGAGGACGGCCAGGTTCCGGGCGAACTGGGCGAGGAGGCGGTCGGACACCGAGACGATCGCGCCCTTGCCGAACTGGGCGAGCTTCCCCCGGATCAGAAGGTCGGTCGACAGCCGGAGCACCGCGCCGCCGGGCGTCTCGTCCACGGTGAGGCGCACTTCTGCCTCGGCGTCGCCGCTCCCGCGCGTGTCGGCGCCGCGCCCCTGGAGGCGCAGGTGGCGGCGGTCGGGGTCGGTCTCCAGGAACCGTACGGTCCCGGCGTACTCGGCGGTGATCGGGCCGACCTTGACCTTGATCCCGCCCTGGTAGCTGTCGCCGTCACGGCCGTGGATCGACGCGCCGGGCAGGCACGTGACGACCCGTTCCACGTCGTTGATCAGTGTGAAGACCTCGTCGGGCGAGGCGTTCACCGTGATCTCGTTGTCCAGGATCATTGCCGTCCCTCTCCGCGTCGTTGGCGCGCGCAGCCGTCGATCGCCTCGACGATGGTCTGGTAGCCGGTACATCGGCACAGGTTGGCCGAGACGACCTCGCGGATCTCCTCTTTGGTCGCCTGCGGCCGCTCGGCCAGGAATCCTTCGGCCAGCATGAGGAAACCGGGCGTGCAGAAGCCGCACTGCAGCCCGTGGTGCTCCGAGAACGCGCGCTGCAGATCGCTCAACTCGGCGTCGCCGTCCGACAGCGACTCCACCGTGCGGATATCGGCGCCCTCGGCCTGCACGGCGAACATCAGGCAGGCACGCGCCGGGGCGCCGTCGACCAGCACCGTGCAGGCGCCACAGACCCCGTGCTCGCAGCCGACGTGGGTACCGGTCAGCCCGAGGCCGTGGCGCAGCACGTCGACGAGCGTGTGGCGAGCCTCGACCAGGACGTCGTCGTACGCCGTGCCGTTGACGGTGAGACTGATCAAGATCTTGTCGGTCATATCGTTGCTCCATGGCGCTGTAGCGCGCGCTGCACGGTCTCCGGCCGGATGGGCGTGTCGTCGAGTTCCACCCCGGTCCGGCGCAGCGCGTCGTTCACGGCGTTGAGCACGGTGGCCGGCGCGCCGATCGTGCCGCCCTCTCCCGCGCCCTTCGCGCCGCTCTCGGTGAACGCGCACGGTGTCTCCAGGTGGTGGATCGCGACCTCCGGGATCTCCAGGGCGGTGGGCACCTTGTAGTCGATGAAGCTGGCGCACGACGGCTCGCCCTGCGCGTCGTAGGTCACCTGCTCGAAGAGCGCCCCGGCGATGCCCTGCGCGATGCCGCCCCGGCACTGGCCCTCCACGACCTGCGGATGGATGGCGACCCCGCAGTCCTCCACGCACACGTACCGCAGGATCCGCACCCGCCCGGTGCCCGGATCCAGCTCGACCACCACGCCGTGAGCGGCGTTGGAGAACGTGCCGTCCCCCTGCACGTCGAACGACGCGCGGGCGGTCAGGCCCGGCTCGGCGCCGGCGGGCAGCAGGTGCGCCTTCAGGTACGCGACGTCGGCGATCTCCTCGAACGACACGCTGCGGCCGTCGTTCGTCCGGACCGAGCCGCGGTGCAACTCGACCTGGTCGTGGGTGGTCTCCAGCAGGTGCGCGCCGAGGTGCAGCAACCGGTCGGCCAACGCGGTCGCGGCGCGGGCGACGGCGCTGCCGCCGATGGTCGCCGAGCGGCTCGCGAAGCTGCCGAAGCCGTAGGTGACGCGGTCGGTGTCGCCCTGATGGATCTTCACTTGGGCGAGGTCGATGCCGAGCCGGTCGGCGACGATCTGGGCGAGGGTGGTCTCGTGGCTCTGGCCGTGGCTCATGGTCCCGGTCGTGACGGTAACGGCGGCGCTGAGGTCCATCCGGATCTCGGCCAGGTCGAAGCCCGGCACCACGGCCATCTTCCGCTTGGCGAACGCCGCCGAGCCGTAGCCGGTGCGCTCGCTGAAGCAGGAGTAGCCGATCCCGACCACTCGGTCGGCGGAGTCCCGGACCGAGTACCAGTCCTCGTCCCGCAGTACCCGCTCGCACAGGTCGAGCGACTCGAGGTAGGAGCCAGGGTCGTAGGTGACGCCGTTGACTCCCGTGTAGGGGAACTCGGTGATGAGGTTGCGGCGCCGGATCTCGATCGGATCCAGGCCCAGTTCGCGGGCGGCCCGCTCGAACAGCCGCTCCACGACCATCACGATCTGTGGCCTGCTGACGCCCCGGTACGGCGCCGTCGGTGCCTTGTTGGTCGTGACCGCGCGGCCCCGGACGCGGTACGCAGGCACCCGGTAGACGCCGGGCAGTTCGGCCGAGGCCATCAGGGGCTCGATGCCGGCGGTGAACGGGTAACAGGAGTAGGCGCCCATGTCGCACACCACGTCGGCGTCGATCCCGAGGATCCGCCCGTCGGCGTCGAACGCCGCCCGTACGTCGTAGCGCTGCTCGCGGGCCAGGAACGAGGCGGTCAGCGCGTCCTTGCGGTCTTCGATCCACTTCACTGGCCGCCGCAGCCGCAGCGCCGCCGCCCCGACGGCGATCTCCTCCCGCCCGACCACGCACTTCAGTCCGAAGCCTCCGCCCATGTCGGGGACCAGGACCCGGACGTTCCGCTCGGCCAGTCCCAGGCATTCGGCCATGACGGTGCGTACCAGGTGGGGTACCTGAGTGCAGGTCTGGACGAGCAGCTGCTCGTCCCGCGCGTCCCAGTTCGCGACGGCACCCCGGGTCTCCAGCGGCAGCGCGTTCTGCCGGCCGGTCTTCGTCCGCACGTTCACCACGCAGG
Organism: Actinoallomurus vinaceus; assembly: GCF_039542055.1. Lineage (NCBI taxonomy): Bacteria > Bacillati > Actinomycetota > Actinomycetes > Streptosporangiales > Thermomonosporaceae > Actinoallomurus > Actinoallomurus vinaceus. Next base: position 64,300 of record NZ_BAABHK010000022.1, on the reverse strand, counting down.
GCGCGGAGGCGAAGACCTCGTCGATGCCCTCGGTCGCGAACATCGACACGTCGACGAGCGTGTTCGCCGCGGCGGCGGCGTGGACGAGCGGTGCGCCCGGCGCGAGGGCCTGCTCGTCGGAGACCACCGGCGGCAGCACCTCATAGGTCACCTTGGCGGCATCGAGGCCGTCCTCGACGGCGTAGGGATCCTCGGCGAGCACGATGGCGATCGGCTCCCCGACGTACCGGACCCGGTCCCGCGCCAGGACGGGCATCGCGGTCGGCACGAACTCGCTCGGCGGCCTGTCGAGCATCGCGGTGATGTCGCCGAGTTCCAGGTCGCTCGCGGTGAACGCCGCGACCACTCCCGGCACCGTGAGCGTCTGCGACAGGTCGACGCCCGTGACCGTTCCGTGTGCGACGGTGCTGCGGACGAACTGCGCGTGCAGCATGCGTGGTAGGTGGATGTCGTCCACGAACCGGCCGCGCCCGGTGAGCAGCCGGGGGTCCTCCCGGCGCGCGACCGATGTCCCGACCCAGCTCATCGCCACATCGCCTCCTCACAGGCCTGGGTGACCAGGGTCCGCGTGAGGACCCTGCGATAGTCGGCGTCGCCGTTGCCGTCGCTCGGCGGATCGATGGCCGCCGCGGCGGCCTCCGCGCACTCGGCGAACACTTCAGGGTTCCGGCCGCCGGCCAGCACCGCCTCGGCCTCCGGCACCCGGACCGGAGCGGGCGCGACCCCGCCCAGCGCGACCCGCCCGTGGTCCAGGTCGACGGCGGCGGCGACGACGGCGAAGTCCCCGTGTCGCTCGGCGAACTCGGTGAGCGCGGCCCGCCGGGCCGCTCGTGGGAAGACCACCTCCACGATGATCTCGGCGGGCTCCAGCGTGGTGGTGTAGAAGCCGAGGAACAGGTCGCCGGCCGGGACGACCCGCCGCCCGCCGGGCCCGTGGACGACGATCTCGGCGTCCAGGAGCACCGCGAGCAGGCACCATTCGGCGGTGGCGTCGGCATGGGCGAGGCTGCCGCCGACCGTGCCCCGCGTACGGATCGGCAGGTGGCCGATCCACCGCATCGCCTCCCGGATCGCCTGGAAGCCCGGCCCGAGCTCGGCGGTCTCCACCTCGTGGTGAGTGGTCAGCGACCCGATCCGCAGCGAGCCGTCGGCGTCGAGGCGAATGTACGCCAGGTCGCGCCGCAGCCGCCCGAGGTCGATGAGGTGGGTGGGCCGGGCCAGCCGGAAGTTCATCATCGCGACCAGGCTCTGGCCGCCCGCGATGACCTTGGCGTCCTCGCCCAGTTCCGCGAGCAGCCTCACGGCGCCGGCGATGTCGCGAGCCCGGTGGTAGGTGAACGATGCGGGTTTCATGGTCCCTTCTCCGAGGTCAGGCGGATCCGGCGACCGGCGCCGGCGCGGGGACGGTGGGAGCGTCCGCGTCCAGGTTCCGGCCCTTGGTCTCCGGCCCGGCGATCATCATCCAGACCACGGCGACCAGCACGAACGCGGCCGTCACGGTGAACGTCATCGTCAGTCCCAGTTGCGGCCACAGGACGGTGCCGAAGATGAACGGGATGAATCCCGAGGCGATCCGGCTCATGCTGGAGGCCCAGCCGAATCCGCTCGCCCGCAGCGCGGTCGGGTACAGCTCGGCCACGTAGGCGTACAGCGCCGGGATCGTGAACTGGATGACGAACCCGAAGACCGCGATCCATAGCAGCGCCACCGAGTGGACCTTCAACGTCGACGCGAACAGCACCAGGACGGCGGACGCGAGCGGTGCGCTGATCCCGATGACCCACTTGCGCCCGACCACCTCGACGAGAAGCGCGGACAGGATCACGCCGACGGCTCCAACCGCCGTCATCGTCGTGGTGCCCGAGAACGCCGCGTACGAGCCGTAGCCCTGACTCTTCAGAATGGTGGGCAGCCAGGTCAGCGACACGTAGTACACCAGCATGATCGAGACGAACAGCAGCCAGGCCACCGAGGTGATGCGCGGGTTGTGGCGCCAGATCCGGGCGAGTTGAGCGAGTGCCGCCTTCACGCCGCGCGGCGCGCGCGGCCCCGGGGCGACGATGGCGTACGGCCTGCTCTCCGCTCCGGTGCGTGCGACCAGGTCGTCGATGACGGCGCGGGCCGCCGCCTCCCGGCCGGCCCCGGCGAGGTAGAGCGGCGACTCCGGCACGCCGCGCCGTACCCAGAACAGCAGCAGCGCAGGGAGGATCATGACGGTGAGCATCCACCGCCAGTTTCCGTGGACGGGCAGCAGCGCGGTGGCCACCAGGCCGCACAGGGTTCCGCCGATCGGCCACCACACGTCCATCGCGGTGAGGACCCGGCCGCGCCGGCGGCTCGGCGTGAACTCGCCGACGAGCGCGTAGTCGACCGGGATGCAGCCGCCGAGGCCGACGCCCGCGAGGAAGCGGGCCGCCAGGAAGAAGTCGTACGTCGGCGACAGCGCGGCGAGGACGGAGAACAGGGCGAACACCAGCAGCGTGAGGCTGAAGGCCTTCTTCCGGCCCACCCGGTCGGCGATGGTGCCCCAGACGACCGCGCCGACCGCCATGCCGATCAGGTTGGCGGTGGCGACGAGGCCCTTCTCGGCGACCGTGAGGTCGAAGTGTTCGGCCAGTAGGGGAGTGAGGTAGCCGTTGAGCGTGACGTCCCAGGCGTCGAACATGTAGCCGAGGCCGCCGATGATGAAGATCTTCCCCTGTACCCGCCACCTCCAGGGCAGGCCCTGGACGATCTCGCTTCCTGTCTCCATGTAGACTCCAGCCTGTTTCTCGGAGAAAGGTGGAGCGCGCTGGTACGCGCTTCCCTGACCGACGCCGCCCGCCGCGCCAACGGCGGTGACGTCACGATCCTTCGGGGCCGCGGTGCCTCGCGAGCCCCGGAGGATCAACCGTGGAACTGGTAGGCGAACCGCTCCTCGTCAGGATCGTTCAGGGGCGTGCCACTCCAGAGCCACTCGTAGGAGACGTTGGACTCGCCATCGAAATTCTTGAGTCTCTCGTCCCGTCGCCTTTGCTCGGGCCCGTCGGGCAGGTGGTAGAAGGCCATGTTCTCCCAGGCGGCGTCCTGCACCATCCCGGCGTGTTTCGCCCGTCGCGCGACATAGCGCATGAGGGCGTTCCTGACTCCCTCGACCGGGACGGAGCCGAGTTCCTCCGCGAGCACCGCCGCGTCCTCCATCGCCTGCGAGGCGCCCTGCGCCTGGTAGGGCAGCATCGCGTGGCAGGCGTCACCGAGCAGCGCGACGTGGCCGTCCACCCAGACGGGGTCCCGGCGCCGGTGGTACATCGCCCACGCGGAGATGTCGCCCTCGGCCTTGGAGAGCATCGCGGCGACGCGGTCGTCCCAGCCGGGGAATGCGTCCACGAGCTCCTCGACGGTCGCCGACGCGGTCCACTGGTCGCGCACCTCCGGGGAGCAGGGCACGATCGCCACGACGTTGAGGTACTCCCCGCCGCGGATCATGTAGTGGACGAGGTGCCGGTCCGGGCCGTACCAGATCGTGCTCTGGAAGCGGTCCACCAGCCAGCGCGTCGCCGGATCCGCGGCGATCTTGTCGCCCGGAATGAGCGCCCGGTAGGCCATCTCGCCGGAGAACACGAGCGTTTCCGCGAAACCCAGCAGGTCACGCACGTTCGATCTGATGCCGTCGGCACCGATCAGCACGTCCGCCTGATGCGCGTCCCCGGCCTCGGTGACCGCGACCGGCCGGGCGGGATCGCTCTGGTCGATCTCCACGACCTTGCTGCTGGTCCGTACCTCGACCACCGGCCCGGCGCCCTCCGCGTCCAGGCACGTGTCGAGCAGCACTTTGTGCAGGTCGGCGCGGTGGTAATGCCAGTAAGGGGCGTTGTACTCGCGCTTGCAGAAGTCCCCGAGGCTGGTCAGCCCGATGACGCTGCCGTCCTGCCAGCGGCGGCGTACCTGGTCGAGGGGCTCGGTGCGGATGGCCTCGAGCCGAGCGCGCAGTCCGAGCCCCAGCAGAACGCGGCTGGCGTTCGGCGCGGTCTGGATGCCGGCGCCCACCTCACCGAGTTCGGCGGCCTGCTCGAGGACGGTGACGCGGAGCCCGCGCTGGCGCAGGGCCAACGCGGCCGTCAGCCCTCCGAGGCCGCCTCCCACGATCGTGACGTCGTATGACTGGCTAGCCGGCACTGTTCCTCCTCCACACCCATGTTCCGCAACGCGCGTCCGCCGTTCACAATGCGATGGGAACGGAACGTAGGCCGCCGTGATCTGAGCATGTCGACGGCGACCAGCGGTTCGTATGACGGAAGCGCGAGCTGGTGTTCGCAGGAACTAATCCGAACACGGACTATCTCGGAAAGCAAGGGGCCGCGGCGGATGTAACGCGGCGGAAACCCAGAGCGAACGTTCGTCAGCGGTCGTCGAGCAGGCTCTCCCAGTGGCCGGCCAGCCTCGTGAGCTCCCGCATGATCCGATCGCGCTCGGCCCCTTGGTAGCCGCGCAGCAGTTCCTCATCCAGCGCGCGGGCCAGCCGGTTCACCTCGGCCAGCCGCCGCCGGCCCTCATCGGTCATGTAGAGCAGCTTGCGCCGACCGTCGTGCAGGGCGGTCTGCCGGACGATCAACCCGGCGTCCTCCATCCGGCGGACGACATCGGTCATCGTGGACCGGTCCAGTGCGACCGACGATGCCAGCGACCCCTGATCCATCCCCGGATGGCTGTCGACGACGGTCAGCACCGCGAACTGCGGACCGGTCAGCACCGGGTCCACGACCCGGGTCCAGAGTGCGACGTACGACTGGTAGATCCGGCGGGCCAGGTATCCGGGGGCGGCCATCAACGCGGGAGGTGTCGTGACCGCCTCCCGCGCCTGCTCGGCATCGGCTGTCATGCCTCTACCTTGCCACGGCCTCCGTGGTGCGCGAGGTCCCGGGCTAATGAGATCGGCTCGAGCTCTTGCTTTCCGAGATAGTCCGTGTTCGGATTACCTCTCACGCGCGGAGCCCGCGCTTCCGGCGGTACGGGAGGCGGGCTGCTGTCGGAATGCCCCAGTGTTCGCCGGAGCCACCTCCGTTCCTGTTGCAGCGGTGGTGGCGCGACGCGTGTTGTGCACGGAAGGACGTGAGGACCGGGAATGAGCACAGAAGAAATCACGGATCGGCCGAATACCGGCTCTGTCATTGAGAAGAATGGCATCAATCCGGTGTCCGACGCCGAACGGCGAGGCACACCCAGAGGACTGTTCGGAATCTGGTTCTCGTGGAACGTTTCGATCCTGGGCGTCAGCTACGGGATCTACGTGTTCTCCCTTGGGCTGAGCGTATGGCAGGCGATCGTCGCCGGCATCGTCGGCTACGCGGCGTCCTCATTCCTGGTCGGCGTGCTCGCCGTCGGCGGGCCGCGCACCGGACTGCCCACGCTCACCCAGACCCGCTTCGCGTTCGGCATACACGGCAACAAATTCCCGAGCTTCTTCGCCTATCTGTCGAACGTGGGCTGGAAGGTCACGATCATCACACTGGCGTCCACCACCGGCGCCGAACTCTTCGCCAGGCTGTGGCCGTCGGTCTTCGCCTCCTCGAACGGCAAGGCGACCGTCACGGCCATCGTGCTGTGGTTCGTGGTCGTCCTCGCCGTCACCATGACCGCGGCGGTGTTCGGCCACGCGCTGATCACCCGGATCGAGAACTGGATCGCCTGGCTGACGGCCGTGATGACGATCGCGTTCATCGTGATCATCATTCCGCACGTGCACTGGAGCAAGCTCGGCAGCACCCCGAACGGCTCGGCGTGGGCGTTCCTCGGCGGCATCGTGATGGCGATGACGATGGTGGGCCTCGGATTCCTCAACTACGGCGGCGACTTCGCCCGCTACCTGCCCCGGCAGACCAGAGCGCGGGGCGTCATCGGCTGGACGGCCGGTGGTATCACGCTGCCGGTCGCCGTGCTGCTGATCCTCGGCGTACTGCTCGCCGGCAGCGACCACGCGCTCGGCGAAGCGGCCGCGGCCGACCCGATCGCGGCGCTCACCGCGCTGCTGCCGTTGTGGTTCTTCATCCCGTTCTCAATCGTGATCGTCATTTCGCTGGTCGCCGCGGCCATCACGGGCCTGTACTCCTCGGGTCTGGCACTTCTCGCATTGGGCGTGCCGCTGTCGCGCGCCGCCACGACCGTGATCAACATGGTGGTCATCTCGGCGGGTGCGTTCTACCTGCTGTTCATCTCCGACTCGTTCCTGGCCACTTTCCAGGCGTTCCTCGCGCTCATCGCCGTCGTGATGGGAACGATGGGCGGAATCCAGCTGCTCGACTTCATCCGCCAGCGCCGACTCGGCTGGAACGTCGGCATGGCACAGGCGGCCGGGTACGGCGGACGGTCAGGCCGGTGGACCGCGCTCGTCTCGCTCGCGGCCGCGACCGTGGTCGGTCTCGGCATGGTCACCTCGAGCGACCCGAACATCGGACGGGTCGTCGGTTTCCTGCTCTCCAAGAGCCAGGAGAAAGGCGTCATCGGCCAGACCAACATGGGTGTACTCATCGCCATGGCGATCGGCATCGTGCTCTACGGTCTCCTCACCTTCGTATTCAAGTTCGACGTTCCTCCGAACTTCGGCAAGGCGTCCCGACTTGAGGAAGGCGACCCGCAAGATGGCAAGCAGCGCCGCGTGGCGTGAGCCCGATCCATGGCACGCCCCCGCGACATACTGGTTCTGGCATCGGCTTCCGACTTCCGCCGAGATCCGGGAACAGGTCGCGCAGATGGCGCGGGCGGGCTTTCGCTCGTTCCAGATCCAGGCCCGCATGTCCTTCCCACGGCAGGAGTACCTGGGCGAACGCTACCTCGCGGCCTGCCGGCTCGCGGCCGACGAAGCCGCCCGGCACCGCATGATCATCGGCATCTACGACGAGTACAACTGGCTCTCCGGCCACGCGGGCGGCCGTACCGTCGAGGGCCATGACGAGCTGCGCGAACGCCATCTCTTCTGGTCGACGGCGCAGATCACGGACGCGGGAACCGACGTCGAGTGCACGGTGGACGACATCCACCCCACCGATGTCGAGTACCTGCTGGACCCCGGGATGCACTGGGTCTTCGAGAACGGCGAAGTGCGCTGGGACGAGTGGGAGCTCGTCGCGGCCCTGGCACACCCGGCCGGTGACGTGACCGACGAGGCGCAGATCCACGATCTCACCGAATCGGCCAGGATCGGTTCGGCCGAGGCCGGTGGCTGCACCGTCGTCGTTCCGCGCGGTGTTCTCCCCACCGGATCGACCGCGGTGACCGTCTTCGTCGCGGCGCGCTGCGCGACGAGCCGGATGATCAACTACCTGCTTCCCGAGGCCGCGGAGCGTTACACGGACGTCGGCTACGCCCCGTACGCCGAGGCGTTCGGCCCGCACTGGGGCAGCACGGTCAAGTACGCGTTCTTCGACCAACCGCACGCGTGCTTCTTCCGCTGGCGTCAGCATCACGGGCACGTCGGTTCGTCGCTGATGTACGCGCCGGAGCTCGTCCACCGATACGAGGCCGAGCACGACGCCCCCTTCCGGCGTTCGCTGCTGGCACTCGTGCGCGGCATCGGCCCGACGACACCCGCACGCCGCTGCGACTTCTTCGAGACCTACTCCACGCTGGGCATCGACAGCTTTTTCGGCACGCTCGCCCGCTGGTGCCGGCGGCACGGCATCGCGTTGTCGGGGCACGAGGTCCTCGGCCATGTCTCCTCATGGGATCCGACGGGGACGATCATCACCGACGACCCTCGGACGAACTTCGGGACCGACTACTTCGGGCTCGACCGGTGGCGGGATCACACCGCCGTCGACGCCCGGAACACGGATCCGCAGCTCAGCGCGAAGTTCGGCGACTCGGTCGCGCGGGCGAACGGCCGCAGTGGATGCCTGGTCGAGCAGTACTTCGGCAGTACGGCGACCGGGTCGCACTTCGCGGCCGGACAGTGGGAGCTCACCCTGCGGGACCTGCGCGCGCAGACGATCCGCCACCATATGCTCGGCGCCCGCCAACTGCTGACCCACGCGTTCTGGCAGACCGACGGGGACGACCGCGAGGAGATGTTCACGAACCCGCGTTTCGACTTCGCGCCGGGTGTGAACTTCGAGCCCTGGTTCCCCTATCACCGCGCGTTCGCCGATGAGTCCGGCCGCCTGTCGGTGTTCCTCGACGACACGGAGCCACAGTGTGAGGTCGCCGTCGTCTACCCGCTACGCAGTAGCTGGGCCGGTGGTCCAGAACACCCATACGGTGCGCACACCGCCTTCTGGACCGAGCATCTCGCACGGAAGGGCTACGGCTATCACCTGGTCGACGAGCGCGACGTGCGGGCCGCCGCGGTCGAAAACGGTTGCCTGGCCATCGGCGGACGCCGGTACCGGTGCGTGGTGCTGCCGGGCGTCGAGGTCGTACGGGACGGATCGACGGTCGACGTGCTCGCCCGGTTCCTCGACGCCGGCGGCACGCTCCTCGCGTCCGGACCGCTCCCCGGTGCCACGCAGGCCGACGGTGTGGACGCGACGCTGGCAGTGCGGATGGCCGGCCTGTGCGACGCGGCGACCATGTCCTACTGGCCGGAACCACCCTCCGCGCGGCAGGTCGAGGCGGTCCTGCGACCGCTGCGTGCCCGGCATGCCGTCGTGGAGGTCGATGACCCGATGGGCTCGGCGGACTCCGGCGAGACCGTGTGGCAGTACGCGGGCCGCGACACGGCGGGCACCCGGCTGGCTCTGTTCAACGACGCCGACCACCGCAGAACGGTGACCATCCGCCCCTCCTCGACTCCGGCCGAGGTGACCCGATGGCGGCCCGAATCGGGCGCGATCGAACCGCTGCGGACGACGACCGGCGCGTCGCTCACGCTCTCCCTCGCGCCCTGGGAGCTGGTGTGCCTGAGTCTCCGCGACGGGACCACGCCCGTCCCCGGCGACCGGGTGCTGGCAGAGGGCTGGACCCTGCGCGCCGCAGGATCGACGATCCCGATCCAGGTGGACCGCGGCTGGGAGCGGCAGGGCCTCGCCGAATTCTCCGGAATCGGCGAGTACCGGCTCAGCTTCGACATCCCCAGCGGGGATCTCGCCTGGCCCGACTGGGAATTGATCCTGCCCGTGATCGACACCAGCGCCGAGATCGAACTCAACGGAACACCGCTCGGACGGTACGGCTGGGGTCCGGTCAGCTGCGCGGTCCCCCCTGGTCTGCTTCGCGACCAGGGCAACGAACTGCGGGTGCACGTCGCTTCGACGGCCGCGAACCACTACTACGCCGGCACGTCGCAGCGCGCCACACCCGCCCCCAGCGGTCTCGGAGCCGCCCCGCTGTTGCGCCCCAGCCTGGAACGCGCGAGCGCCGGTTTCGCGTGATCGTCGCTACAGTGACGGCTCACGCCCTACAGTCGCGTAGCGAAGCGGGCGACGAGTGAAAGGCGTGACGTGGGGGGACTGCAGTCCGGAGGCGGAACCAGTGCTGTCGCCGCGTCGGCCCATGCCGGGTGCGAACGGTTCCGGCTGACCGATCCGTTCATCACCCGCAGAACACGCAAGGCCCTGGCCGCCCGCATCGGCCACCCTGATGCCGGTGCCGGGATTCCGGAGGCCCGGTGGACGCGGGCGATGACCTTCGAGAGCCTCGTGCACTCCGAACTCTTCGTCTCCGAGCTGCTCACCCAGACGGTCGGACAGCTCGGGCTCGCCCGCCCGGAGGGCGTCCGCCGCCGCGACTGCCACGGCACCGTCGCCGCCACGGCCACCGAACTCGCCTCGGCCCACCTCAAGGCGGAGTCCTCCGGCGAGGCGACCATGGTGACCGCGCTCGCCGTCCCGTACCTCGACCTCGAGAACGTCCCCGATTCGACCCACGTCCAGCCTGACTTCGCGATCGTCTGTCCCCGGGAAGAAGGCGGCCGGACCGTCGGCTCCTGGTTGATCATGGGCGACGCCAAGGATTACGAGCGGGTCCGCTCGCGCATCGACGACGGCCGGATGCTCAAGGGGTTTCTGCAGGTCGCGCTGGGCGCGGAGTCCGTCGCCGCCTGGAGCGGACTGCCGAGCGGCATGCGCGTGCACCGCTACGGAGCCCTCGCCGTACCGCGCAACGCCTTCCTGCAGCCCGAGGCCGTCGTGGAGTTGCTGGACGACCACCGGATCGAGGTCCGTACGAGGGCCGATGAACGGCTGAAGGCCAAGGCCGGACTCGGCGACGATTTCCCGGCGGACGAGGATCTCCTCCCGTACGTCGCTCATCTGACCGCGAATTTCGACCCGCGCAGCTGCGTGACCTGCAACCTGTTCTCGTACTGCCGGGCGGAGCTGCGGGACTGCGGCGACCCGCTCGCCGTCCTCACCGAGATCGGGATCGACCGTCTCAGACGTCCTGCCGTGGCGGGGCTCGTGTCCGATCCGGGCGCCGACGGGACCGGGCCGCGCAGCATCGTGAACCAGGTGCGCGCCACCGTCACGGGCCTCCCGTCCTGGACGGGACGTCTGCGCATCGACCCGTGCGGATCGCCGGGCACCATCGACCTCGTCCTCGTGAAGTCGGACACGTCGGCTCTCGGGGTGCACGGCGTGGCCGTGCGGAAGGTGGGAGCGGACGGACGGAGCGCCTGGGTTCGGCGGGTGTTCGCCGACCCGCAGTCGCCGCTCACCCGCCGGGCGGTGATGCGGATCCTGGGCGCGGCCATCCGCGAGATCCGGGAGGCGGGCCTCGGGGCGGTTCACCTGGTCGTTCCGGACCGGCCGACCGCGGACCTGCTGGCCACCGCCGCCGACTCCCTGGCCGGGGTCGAACTCAGCCGGCTGCGCTGGCAGCATGACCTGGACAGCGGCCGCCAGGCCCTGACCTTCGACGGGGAGCCGGCCACGCTGCCGGAGCCGCTGCACGACGACGAGCGGCTTGCGGTCAGCTTCCTGCTGGAGGAGGACAGGGCCCGGGCCATGAGCCTGCGCACGCCCATCGTCGATGTGCGGGACGTGCTCGGCGCCCACGTGACGCCCGGCGGTCCGGCCGTCGACGCAGGCCGCCTGGACTACCTCCTCACCTGGGCCGAGGCCACCGACCCGCTGGACCATCGCAAGGTCTCCGACGCCATCGCGCAGCAACCGGAGACCCCCGGCGCCCGGCTGTCCAACGTCGCCTCCGACGCGATCGACAAGGCGCGCCGCGAGGAGGACACGGCGGCGTACAAGGCGCTCGTCGGCGCGGCCCTGGACTACCGCGTCGAGGTGCTCGAGCGGGCACAGCGGGTCCTCGACGGACTGGGGATCTCCCGGCTGCGTGAGGTGCACCGCGTCCTGGAGGCCGACGCGCAGGAGATCTGGGGCCGCCGGGTCGCGCTGCAGGCCTCCGATCTCGTCCGCTTCTCCCGGATGTACGCGCACTGGCGCAATGCCCATGTCGACCTGCTGGACGCCGATCGCAAGTGCTTCGACCAGCTCATCTGCCTGGTCGACACCTCCGTCGCACGCGACAGGGCGACCGACGCCGGGGTCCGCGAACTGGCCCTCGCGACCGTGATCGACCTCGACCCCATCCGGCTCGAGGTGAGGTCACGGCGCCTGGTCGACGGGTCGCAGGTCGTCGCGCTGCACGTGGGCGACCGCGCTCTCGTCGAGCAGCCGAGCACGGACCTCAAGATTCAGAGAGGCTCCTTCAAGCTCGGGCAGATGCCGATCGGGACGCTCAGGCGTCTCGACGGCGCCGAGGGACTCGCCTGGGACCCCACGGTCGTCCCCGACCTGGCGGTCGGCGACACCCTGGTGCTGGCTGACGCCACCTGGTTCACGCAGTTCAAGTCGGGTCATGAGATCGCCGTGAAGCGGCCGTCCCTGGACGACCGGTCCGCCCCGAAGGCCACCTGCACCCCGGACGCCTACGCCGAGAACCCGGAAGAGCACCAGTGGTGCTGCCGGCCGCACACGGTCGCCGAGGCCGAATGGGCGGACACGCTCGCGGAGCGCCGATCCCGCGGTGAGCTCAACCCGGAGATCTGGCCGCCGCTGGTCGACGAAGAGCGGTTCGACGTCAGCCGGTACGAGGTGGCACCGCTGCTCGTGCCCACGCCCGTCGCCGGCGACCTGACCGTTGACGACCTGGACTGAACGGTAATGACGATCACCTTCTCGGTCCCCGGCGGACCGCCTGAGGACGCGCTCCACCACGAGTCCGCGGCCGAGGGGAACACCGAGGCTGCGCAGCGGGCCATCTCCGCGCTCTTGTCGGCCCTCGAGGGCGCCGCCGACTACGACAGGATCCTGCTGCGCGCCGCCGCCGGCGCCGGAAAGTCCTACGCGCTCGTGCGCATGGTCCGAGAGGCCCTGGGCCATGAGAACTGCACGCGGGTGGGCGTCACCGCCTTCGCGAACAAGCAGGTGTTCCCGCTCGCCGGCGAGCTGGGCAAAGAGCTGGGCGCCTCCCAGGTCTGCCTGTTCGTGGCCAAGGACCGGGTGCCCGACGTGCCGCAGGAGGTGCTCGACCGCGTCTCCGTCGCGACCTCCGCCGGCGGCATCCCCGAAACGTGCGCCGTGATCCTGGGAACCTCGCACAAGATGGGCGCGTGGGGGGAGCCGCAGCGGTTGCTCGACCGCCTCGGTCCTGGTGCCAACGCAACGATGCCGTTCGACGTCCTGTTCGTCGACGAGGCGTGGCAGCTCCCTCTTCACCGCTATGCGACGGTCGAAGGGCTGGCTCCGCTGTCCGTCGGCGTCGGCGACGTCGGCCAGTTGCCGCCGATCGACCCCGGCCAGAACCCCTGGCGCGGCGACCCCGGCTACAACCCGTACCGCGCCTGGCCGACCGCGTACGAGAACGACGAGAAGACCTTCGCCGTCGACCTCCCCGCGGTGTGGCGCCCGACGGCCGCACAGCTTCCCCTCTGGCGGGCCTTCTACGGTGACTGGGACCGGCTGGACTGCGTGGCGGCCCCGGGCGACCGGACCGTCGAGCCGCCGCCCATGACCGGACCCGCCGCCGAGGTCTGGACGTCCGTCGCCACCGGCACCCCGACCCTGCTCGAGGTCGACGGCCTCCCCGACCCCGAGGCGCCGGACATCGACCCGGAACTGCTCGGCGTCGTCGAGGACCTGCTCATGCCCCTCCTCGAGAGCGGGTTCGCGATCACCCGCCGGCGGTACGACGGCGTCGGCAGACCCCTGAACGAGGAGCGGATCACCTCCGACGCGCCGTCCGGGGATCCCCTGATCGTCGTCCTGGCCACGCGCAATCAGGCCGTGGACGACGCGACCGCGATGGTCGAACGCCTCACGGACAAGTACGACCTGCCGGCGGGCGTGCTGCTCGCGTCGACCGTCGACTCCTGGCAGGGCCAGACCAACGCCATCACCGTCGCCGTCCACCCGCTTTCCGGAGCCGACCGGCTCGATGAGTTCAACTCGGCCTTCGGCCGGCTCGCCGTCACCTGCACCCGGGCCACCCACGGACTGCTGATGGTGGCCCGCGCCGGTCTCGACGACCTGCTGGGCGAGACTCCGGCACGGCCGGGAACGCCTCTCGGCGAGCCCGGAAGCCGGTCCCTTCCCCGCCAGACCCACCAACGGATCCTCGGGGCCTTCAGCCGCGCGACGCTGAAGCTCGGCCCCACGTCACCATGAAACCCGAAGGCCGGTTCTGAACGAGCCACGATGACGTCCTTCTGGTTCGGCCACGCCCGCTCATATGCGCGGCCTTTCGCGCCGGCCTGAATTGTCCAGGTCCGGTCATGTTGCCTCCGTCACTTGCCTGAGCGGGCCGAAGGTTCGGAATCTTTACTCTCGCCAGGCAACCCAGGCGGGCCTGGTTTCGGGCCTATTTCAGCGGAGCGTGTATGAACTTTCGCAAGAAGGCATCGGCCGTCGCGGCGGCCGGTGCACTGGCCACCACCACGTTCGCCGCGGGCGGTTCGCCTGCGGCGGCACAGGCCGCGCCGGCGTCCGCGGCATCGGACACCCCGATCACCCATGAGGAGAATCCACGGGTTCCCGAAGGCGCGGCGTGGACGGAGGCGTACTTCCCGTCCTCTGACGGCAGCGGTGTCGTGCTGCACGCCGACGTGCTGCGCCCGGCGAATCTGCCGGCCGACGCGAAGACGCCGGTGATCCTGTCGGTGGGCCCCTACTTCGCGCACGCGGGGCAGACCGGTCCTGAGGGGTGGGACCGGGTCGGACCGTCGGCGCGTTTCCAGGACTTCGTCAACGGCGCCCACCTGATGGCGCGCGGCTACACCTACGTGATGGTCGACCTGCGCGGCTTCGGCGGGAGCACCGGGTGCCTGGACTGGGTCGGACCAGGGGAGCAGGCCGACGTCCGGGCCGCCATCACGTGGGCGGCCGGCCGGCCCTGGTCGACCGGCAAGGTCGGCATGTACGGCAAGTCGTACGACGCCGTCACCGGGCTGGTGGGCAACGACCTCAAGCTGCGCAGCCTGAAGGCGGTCGTCGCGCAAGAACCGGTCTGGAACATGTACAACTACTTGTTCAGCAACAAGGTTCCGCGCCCGAACGTCACCGGCACGCCGCTGGCCTACAACTCGATCGCGACGATGCCGCCGATGGCCGACGACAGCGACCGGTACAAGGCGAACGCGGAGTACGAGAAGACCCATCCGCAGTGCCTGAGCGACAACATCACCAACAACGACAACCCGAACCCGAACTCGGCGTACTGGCGCGCCCGCGACCTGGCCGCCCACGCGGCCGGCACCAGCACGCCGTTGTTCGTGACCCAGGGCTTCATCGAGCCCAACACCAAGCCCGAGGACGTGAAGGAGTACCTGGGCCGCCACCAGGGCCGGGAACGCGGCTGGCTCGGCCAGTGGGAGCACGTGCGGGGCAACGACACCGACGCGAGCGGCCGGCTGTCGCAGGGCCGTGCCGGCTGGTTCGACGAGGTGATGCGGTTCTACGACCAGTACCTCCGCGGTACCGCCCCGTCGGTGACCGACCCGGCGTACGCCATCGAGGACAGCCTCGGCCACTGGCGCGCCCAGCGGACCTGGCCGGTGACCACGACGTCGTACGAGGCGCGGCTGTCCTCCGGCCGCTACGTCGACGACGGCGGCGGCTCGGCGGCCGCTGCTTCGGCGAACCGTGGCCGCTGGGACATGGAGCGAGCGCCGCGGATCGAGTCGCTGTCTCCGGCCGAGAAGAACGCCGCCCGGCGGAGTGACGCCGCCGCCTCGAGTTTCTGGACGTGGTCCACGCCCGCGTCCCGGACGCTCCGGCTCACGGGTACGCCGCGGATCACGCTCAAGGCGGGCACGAGCGGGAACGTCATGGTGCGCCTGTGGGACGTCGCTCCGGACGGCACGGCGACGATGTTCGACGAGAACGTCGCACTGCTGGAAAGGAGCGGACGGATCTCGTTCGACCTGAAGTCGACCGACTGGACCTTCGAGCGAGGGCACCGGCTGGGGGTCCAGATCGGCACCATCGGCTCCACCGGCTGGGTGGACGTTCCCTCGGGTCACACGATCGCGGTCTCCGGCGCCCGGCTCGGGCTGAACGTGCTGGACCCGCGGCTGGACGTGCCGACCCAGGGTGACCGCTCGCCGTACCTGGACCAGTACCTCGCGGCGAACACCACCACGCTCACCGACGTCGGCACCGGCACCTTCCCGCTGAGGGTCTCCGGGGTCCTCTGACCAAGCGGCCGCCCCGGCGCACAACGGCCGCCCGGCACACACGCCTCAGCGGGTGCCGGGCGGCCGGCCGACCATCCGCCGCCGCACCGCGGTGTGAGACAGCATCCTCTGCGCCATTGACTACTGATCGTAGATTTCCTACCTTTTTGATCAGATAAGTCGGAGATCGCGGCGACTCCGGCAGGGATGAGGTTTTCGATGACACGGAGACAGGTGCACCTGGCGGCGCACTTCCCCGGCGTGAACAACACCACCGTCTGGTCCGACCCCCGGTCGGGGAGCCAGATCGACTTCGACTCCTTCGTCCACCTCGCCCGTACCGCCGAGCGCGGGAGGTTCGACTTCTTCTTCCTCGCCGAAGGGCTCCGGTTGCGTGAGCTCAAGGGCCGGATCCACGACCTGGACGTGGTCGGGCGGCCCGAGTCGCTCACCGTCCTCTCCGCGCTCGCGGCCGTCACCTCGCATCTGGGTCTGGCCGCGACCGTCAACTCCACGTTCAACGAGCCGTACGAGGTGGCCCGGCGGCTGGCCACACTCGACCACCTGAGCGGGGGACGGGCGGCATGGAACGTCGTGACCAGCTTCGACGCGTTCACCGGAGAGAACTTCCGGCGCGGCGGCTATCTCGAGGAGGCCGACCGCTACACCCGCGCCGCCGAGTTCCTCCGGACGGCCCGCGAGCTGTGGGACTCCTGGCGGCCCGACGCCGTGTTGGCCGACCCGGTGCGGGGTGAGTTCGTCCGGCCCGACGGGATCGAGACCTTCCACCACGAGGGGCGGCACATCTCGATCTCGGGGCGGTTCAACGTGCCGCGCGGGCCGCAGGGCCAACCGGTGATCATTCAGGCGGGGGATTCGGAGGAGGGGCGGGAGTTCGCCGCGTCCGACGCCGACGTCATCTTCAGCCGGCACAGCCGGTTGGAGGAGGGCCGGGCGTTCTACAAGGACGTCAAGGCCCGGCTGGCCAAGTACGGACGCCGGCCCGAGGAGCTGAAGATCCTGCCCGCGGTGACCTACGTTCTGGGCGACACCGAGGAGGAGGCGGCCGAGCACGCGGCGCAGATCCGGCGGGCGCAGGTGAGCCCGCAGACGGCGATCGCGTTCCTGGAGGGCGTATGGGGCCGGGACCTGTCCGCGGTGGATCCGGACGGGCCGCTGCCCGACATCGAGCCCGACTTCGCCGACGGCGTCTCGAAGGGCCGCGCTCAGTTCCGGGGCGACCGCAGGGCGACGGTCGAGCAGTGGCGTGAGGTGGCGCGGCAGAAACGCCTGACGGTCCGGGAACTGGTCATCGAGGTGACGGGCCGCCAGACGTTCATCGGCACCGCCCGATCGGTCGCCGACCAGATCGACGAGTTCGTCCAGACGGAAGCCGCGGACGGCTTCATCTTCGTGCCGCACCTGACGCCCGGCGGGCTGGACGACCTGGTGGACAAGGTCGTGCCGCTGCTGCAGGAGAAGGGCGTCTTCCGCGCCGACTACACCGGCCCGACGCTCCGCGACCACCTCGGCCTCACCGCCACCCCGCACCGTCAGGAGGCGTCCCTGTGACCCATCTCCATCTCGCCGTCGCGCTCGACGGTGCCGGCTGGCACCCGGCCGCCTGGCGCTCCCCGGACGCGCGGCCGAAGGAACTCTTCAGCGCCGGGTACTGGGCCGACCTGGTCGCCGAGGCCGAGCGGGCCCGGATCGACTTCGTCACCTTCGAGGACTCCCTGGGTCCGCAGTCCTCGGCGTTCGACGGCCCGGACGGCCGCCTCGACCAAGTGCGGGGGCGGCTCGACGCCGTGCTGCTGGCCGCTCGGCTCGCCCCGCTGACCTCCCGCATCGGCCTCATACCGACGACGAGCACCACGCACACCGAGCCGTTCCACGTCGCGATCGGCATCGCCACGCTCGACCACGTGAGCCGTGGCAGGGCGGGCTGGCGCCCGCAGATCTCCGGGCGGGCCGGTGACGCACGGCACTTCGGCCGCCGGGAGTTCCCCGAACTGCGGCCCGGTGCCTGGAACGATCCAGAGTTCGCCGGGCACGTGCGGGAGCTGTTCGCCGAGGCCGCCGACGCGGTCGAGGTCGTCCGGCGGCTGTGGGACAGCTGGGAGGACGACGCCGAGATCCGCGACGTGGCGACCGGCCGGTTCGTCGACCGCGACAGGCTGCACTACATCGACTTCGAGGGCGCGTACTTCAGCGTCCGGGGCCCCTCGATCACGCCCCGGCCGCCCCAGGGGCAGCCGCTGATCACCGCCCTCGCCCACGACGTGGTGCCGTACGAGTTCGCCGCCGGTGGAGCGGACGTCGTCTACGTGACCCCGCACTCGCGTGAGCAGGTCGCCTCCATCGTCGGTCAGGTACGGGCCGCCGAGACGGCCACCGGCCGGACCGGTGAACCCTTGAAGGTCTTCGCCGACCTGGTCGTCTTCCTCGACGACGACGCGGAGGCCCGGGAACGGAAGGAGTACCTCGACGACCTGGACGGCGCTCCGCTCTCCTCCGACGCGCTGATCTTCACCGGGACGCCCGGCGACCTGGCCGACCTGCTGCTGGACTGGCGGACCGCCGGGCTCGACGGCTTCCGTCTGCGTCCCGGCGCCCTCCCGCACGACCTGACGGGCATCACCCAGGGCCTGGTCCCGGAGTTGCGCCGGCGCGGAGCCTTCCGCGACGAGTACGAGGCGGACACCCTTCGCGGTCTGCTCGGCCTGTCCCGCCCGGCCGGCCGGTACGCGAGGGCGTCGTGACGGCTACGGCCCGGCGGCGCACGATCCCGGTCACCGTCCGGGAGGTCGCCTGGGACGACCCGGTCGGGGCCGGTCTGCGGGCCGCGATGGAGGCGGAGATGGAACAGCGGTACGCCGACCGCCTCGCGGCGCTCGTCACCGGTGACGACGACATCGCGGCGACGCTCGGAGTGGACGCCGGCCACGTCGCCTACGCCGGGGTCGGCTTCGCCGCACCGGGCGTCCCCGTCGGCCACGCCGCGCTCCGCTGGGCCGGCCCGGACCTTGAGCTCAAACGGATGTACGTCGTCCCCGCGTACCGCGGCCGGGGCGTCGCCGTGGCGCTGCTCACGGCCGTCGAGGACGCGGCCCGTCGCCTCGGCGTACGCCGGATCATCCTTCAGACCGGTGACCGCCAGCCCGACGCCGTACGCCTCTACGAGCGAGAGGGGTACTCACGCATCCCGATCTTTCCGCCGTACGAGCGGCTGACGTTCTCGATCTGCATGGAAAAGGTGCTTCGGTGAACCGGAAGGCGAGCATGCCCGTACCCCTCTCGATCCTGGACCTCGCGCCGGTCCCGTCCGGCGGCACCGTCGGCGACGCGCTGCGCAACACCATCGACCTGGCCCGGCACGCCGAGGAAGCCGGATACCACCGGTACTGGCTCGCCGAGCACCATCTCGCACCCGGCGTCGCGAGCTCCGCGCCCGCCGTCCTGATCGGCCTGGTCACGGCCGCCACCAGCCGGATCCGGGTGGGGTCGGGAGCGGTCCAGCTCGGCCACCAGACGCCGCTGGCGGTCGTGGAGCAGTTCGGCACCATCGACGCCCTGCACCCCGGCCGGATCGACCTCGGCCTCGGCCGCTCCGGTCAGCGCCGCGCGGAGTTCGCCCGGCTCGGGAGCGCACCACCCCCGCCTCCGCGCGAGGCGGAGGTCGTCGACGGCCTGCTCATCCCGCCGCCCTTCTCCTTCGCCTCCCTGGCCGGTTCCCCGACGGTCGCCCTGCAGGGCGCATTGCTCCAGCAGCCCGGTGCCCGGTCCCCGGACTTCGCCGACCAGGTCGACGACATCATCGCGCTCTTGGCCGGGACCTACCGGTCGGCGGAGGGCCACGAGGCACACGTCGTTCCAGGCGAGAGCGCCGACGTGCAGCTATGGATCCTCGGCAGCAGCGGCGGGCAGAGCGCCCAGGTCGCCGGCGAGCGCGGCCTGCCGTTCGCGGCGAACTACCACGTCAGCCCGGCCACCGTGCTGGAGGCCGTGACCGCCTACCGCGAGGCGTTCAAGCCATCCGACGTCCTCTCCGAGCCGTACGTCCTCGTCTCCGCGGACGTCGTGGTCGCCGCGGACGACGAGGCCGCGCGCCGGCTCGCCTCCCCGTACGGCCTGTGGGTGCGCAGCATCCGCAAGGAGCTGCGGGCCATCCCCTTCCCGACGCCGGAGGAGGCCGACGCGCACGAGTGGAGCGCGGAGGACCGGGCGCTGGTCGCCGACCGGATCGACACCCAGTTCGTCGGCTCGCCGGCGACCGTCGCCGAACGCCTGCGCGTGCTCCAGCGGGTCACCGGCGCGGACGAGCTCCTGGTCACCACGATCACCCACGACCACGCCGACCGGCTCCGGTCATTCCAGCTGCTCGCGGAGGTATGGAACTCATGACCGCGGTGGAACTCGAACTGCGCCGTGTCTACGGCGCCTATCCGACGGGTGTGACGGCGGTCGCGGGGCTGGTCGACGGGCGGCCGGTGGGGATCGCGGCCAGCTCGTTCGTGCCGGTGTCGCTGAATCCGCCGCTGGTGTCGGTGTGCGTGGCGCACACCTCGAGTACGTGGCCGTCACTGCGCGGCCTGCGGCGGATCGGGATCAGCGTGCTGGGCGCGCACCAGGAGGAGGTCGGGCGGCGGCTGGGTGCTCGTGGCGGCGACCGGTTCGCCGGCGTGGCCTGGCGGTCGACCGCGGACGGCTCCGTGCTGATCGAGGGTGCGGCGGCCTGGTTCGACTGCACGATCGAGCAGGAGGTCCGGTCCGGCGACCACGACATCGTGGTCTTCCGCGTCCGTGACCTGGACGCCTCCGCCGACATCGCCCCGCTGGTCTTCCACGCCAGCGCCTTCCGGCGGCTCAGAGAAACATGCCGGACCGACGGCGCGCAGCGCGCCGCCCGGATCCGACGGCGATGAGGAGGACCACTTCCGTGAGACGAAGCACCTGGGTGTACGCCGCCGCACTGGTGGCCGCCGTCGGGACGTCGGCCGCATGCGGCTCCGGCGGCGCGGCCGCGGGCAGCGGCTCCGGCGCGCCCAAGGCAGGCGGCACGCTGACCTTCGCGGTCGGGTCGGACGCCGGCTGCGTGGACCCCCAGCAGGTCGGCAGCAACGACACCATCTACTCGGTACGCCAGCTCGTCGACTCACTGACCGACCAGGACCCCTCCTCGGGGAGGATCGTGCCCTGGCTCGCGCAGAGCTGGCAGGTCAGCCCGGACGCACGCACGTTCACCTTCCACCTGCGGCCGGGCGTCACCTTCAGCGACGGCACGCCGCTGACCGCCAAGGTCGTCAAGGCCAACTTCGACGCCATCCCGAAGCTCGGCCCGCTCGCCCTCCTGGCGGAGGGCTACCTGAGCGGGTACACCGGCACCACCGTCGTCGACGACCTGACGGCGAAGGTGACGTTCGAACAGCCGAACGCGCAGTTCCTCCAGGCCACGGCCACGCACTCGCTCGGGATCGTCGCCGCGTCCAGTGCCGCCAAGTCGCCGCAGCAGCGGTGCGGCCAGGGCGTCATCGGCTCGGGTCCGTTCGCGCTGTCCAAGTACGTCCCGGCCCAGGAGATCGCGCTCACCAGACGCAAGGGGTACGCCTGGGGCTCCTCGCTGTGGAGCAAGCACGGTGAGGCGTACCTGGACCGGCTGGTGTTCAGGGTGCTGCCCGAGTCGGGCGTACGGACCGGCGCGCTGCAGTCCGGGCAGGTTCAGGCGATCGGCAGCGTCGGGCGGGCCGACGAGGCCGCGCTCAAGGCGTCCGGCGTCCACCTCCAGGCCCGCGCCAACCCGGGCATCGTCTTCGGGCTGAGCCCGAACAACGCCCGGTCCCCGCTGACCGATGAGAAGGTCCGCCAGGCGATCTCACTCGCGATCGACCGCCGGCAGATCGCCGACACCGTCTTCCCGGCCGGCACCCAGCCCGCCACGAGCGTCCTGGCCCACACCACCCCCGGCTACCGCGATCTCGGATCGCTCCTCGCCCACGACCGGGCCAGAGCGGCCTCGCTGCTGGACGCGGACGGGTGGACGGCCGGAAGCGACGGCATCCGGCAGAAGAACGGCGCGAGACTGCGCCTGACCGCGACGTGGTTCGCGAACGCGGCCACCAACCAGCCGACGCTCGAACTCGTCCAGCAGCAGCTCAAGGCCGTCGGCGTCCAGCTCGACCTCAAGGAACTGCAGATCGCCCAGCTCGTCCGCGTGCAGCAGAGCGGTGACTTCGACCTGCTGTGGGGGAACATCACCCGCGCCGACCCGGACATCCTGCGCAGTTCCTACTCCACGCGTCTCGCGAACGTCTACAAGCTGCCCAAGACGGGGCTCGACGCGCTCCTGGACGGGCAGGCCGCCGCGGCCGACCAGGCGAAGCGGTGGCCCGTGGTGGCGCAGGCACAGCAGGAGATCGCCCGGCACGCGTACGTCATCCCGGTCGTGGAGCTGCAGACCGAGCTCGGCGTGGCGAAGACGGTCCACGACCTGCGGTTCGACGCGTCCAGCCGCATCCAGCTGCACGACACCTGGATCGGCTGACCGATGCGCCGTTACGTGATCAGGCGTCTCGCGCAGGCGGCCGGCGTGCTGTGGGCCGCCTACACGGTGTCGTTCCTGGTGCTGGACTACCTGCCCGGCGACCCGGTCTCGGCCATGGCCGGCCAGGGGGCCGACCAGGGGACCGCCGACCCAGCGCAGCTCGCCCGGCTGAAGGCGGAGTACGGGTTCGACAAGCCGGCGCTGGTGCAGTACGCCGACTACCTCGGCAAGGCGGTGCGCGGCGACTTCGGCGACTCGGTGGCGACCGGCCGGTCCGTCACCTCGGTCATCGCCGACGCGCTCCCGCAGACGCTGGAGCTGACCGGCACCGCGCTCGTCCTGGCGGTGATCTTCGGCGGAGGGCTCGCCCTGCTGGCGACCTACACCCCGCTGCGCTGGCTGCGGCAGGCACTGCTGTCGCTGCCGCCGCTGGGGGTGTCCGTCCCGACGTTCTGGGTGGGGCTGATGCTGGTGGAGCTGTTCTCCTTCCGGGCCCGGCTGTTCCCGGCCTTCGGCAACGACGGGCTGCGCGGGCTCGTCCTGCCGGCCGTGACCCTGGCGGTCCTCAGCGGCGCGATGATCGCGCAGGTGCTGGCCAAGAGCCTGTCCACCGCACTGGCCGAGCCGTACGTGGAGACGGCGCGGGCGAAGGGCGCCGGACGGGCACGGGTGCACCTCCACCACGCGCTCCGCAACGCGTCCCTGCCCGCCCTGACGGTCCTCGGTGTCCTGGTCGGGCAACTCATGGCCAACTCCGTGGTCGTCGAGACCGTCTTCTCCCGCAACGGCCTCGGACGGGTCACCGCCGGCGCGGTCTCGGCCCAGGACATCCCGGTCGTCCAGGGCGTCATCGTGTTCGGATCGCTGGTGTTCGTGCTGGTCAACCTGGCCGTCGACCTGATCTATCCCCTGCTCGACCCCCGGATCGTCCTGGCCGGGCAGAACCGCTGGAGGCTCACATGAGCCGGACGCTGGACGAGGACATCGTGGCCGAGGCCGCCCTCGCCGGGCCGGTCGGACACGGCGACTGGACCGCCCACCGCCGGTTCGACCTCGCGCGTACGGGACGGTTCCTGCTACGCCGTCCCGGGCTCGTCCTGTCGATCCTCGTGGTCGCCGCGGTGCTCACGGCCTCGTTCGGGCCCGGCCTGTTCACCTCCCGCGATCCGCTCACCGGGACACCCGCGCAGGCGTTCCGGCCGCCGAGCGGGGCGCACTGGTTCGGCACCGACGAACTCGGCCGCGACCTGTACGCCCGGATGGTCCACGGCGCCGCGCTGTCGCTGAAGGCGACGCTGATCGCGGTGGCGGTCGCGTTCGTCGTCGGCGGCCTGCTCGGCCTGCTGGCCGGGTTCGTCGGCCGGTGGGTCGAGGACCTGCTGATGCGGTTCGTCGACGTGCTGCTGTCCATCCCCGCGCTGTTCCTGTCACTGGCCCTCGTCACCGCGCTCGGCTACGGCACGGTCAAGGTGGCGGTCGCCGTCGGGATCGCGAGCGTGGCGACCTTCGCCCGCGTGACGCGGGCGGAGGTGCTGCGGGTGCGCCAGGCGGTGTTCGTCGAGGCGGCCCGCTCCTGCGGCGTGCGCTGGTACGGCGTGCTCACCCGGCACGTGCTCCCCAACGCGACCGGCCCGGTCCTGGTGCTGGCCACGCTGGACTTCGGCGCGGCGATCCTCGCGGTGTCCGCGCTCAGCTTCCTCGGGTACGGCGCGGCGCCACCGGCACCCGAATGGGGGACCCTGATCTCCGAGGGCCGCAACTACCTGGCGAACGCCTGGTGGATGACCACCCTGCCGGGGCTGACCATCGCGGCGACCGTACTGGCCACCAACCGGATCGCCCGCGCGCTGGACGGCGAGTTCGCGAGGGCGTCATGACCGGCACCCCGCTGCTGGAGATCCGGGACCTGACCGTCTCGTACCGGACCCGGACCGGCCGGCTCACCGCCGTGCGCGGCGTCGACCTGGACGTGCACCCGGGCGAGATCGTCGCGCTCGTGGGGGAATCCGGGTCGGGCAAGAGCACGACCGCGCACGCCGTTCCCCGGCTGCTCGCCGACAACGCCGTCATCGAGGCCGGCCACGTCAGGTTCGCCGGCGAGGATCTCACGCACCTGTCCGAACGCGGGCTGCGCGCCGTGCGCGGGGCGCGGATCGGCCTGATCCCGCAGGACCCGACCGTGTCGTTGAACCCGGTCAAACGCGTCGGTGAGCAGGTCGCGGAGGTGCTGCGGCTGCACGGCCGGTCCACCCGCCGCTCGGCGCCGCTGGACGCGGTGGCGGTGCTGGAACGGGCGGGCCTGCCCGACCCGGAAACGCGGGCCCGGCAGTATCCCCACGAGCTGTCCGGCGGCATGCGGCAGCGCGTGCTGATCGCGATCGCCATCGCCGCCTCGCCGGAACTGATCGTCGCGGACGAGCCGACCAGCGCGCTGGACGTCACGGTGCAGCGCCGGATCCTCGACCATCTCGAGCACCTGACCGGCGAGCTCGGCAGCGCGGTCCTCCTCGTCACCCACGACCTGGGCGTGGCCGCGGACCGGGCCCAGCGCATCGTCGTGATGTCGCGGGGACGTGTCGTCGAGGCAGGCCCGGCCCGGCGGATCCTCGACGACCCGCAGGACGAGTACACGCGGCGGCTGCTGCGCAGCGCGCCCAGCCTCACCGTCGCCCGGCCGCGCGTACGGCCCGCCGGCGCGTCGTCGCCGGGGGAGGAGCCCTTGGTCGTCGCCGACGGTCTCGTCAAGGAGTTCCCCCTCCCGCACACGCGGGGCACCGCCCGTACGGTGCGGGCCGTCGACGACGTCGGTCTCACCGTGCACCGCGGCCGGACGCTGGCCCTGGTCGGCGAGTCGGGCTCCGGCAAGTCGACCACCGCCCGGCTGGTGCTGCGCCTCGTCGAGCCGTCCGCCGGGCGGATCGTCTTCGACGGCGAGGACGTCACCACCGCCCATGGAGATGCGCTGCGGCGGCTGCGGCGCCGCGCCCAGCTCGTCTACCAGAACCCGTACGCCTCGCTCGACCCGCGGTTCTCGATCGGCGAGGTGATCAGCGAGCCGCTGCGGGCCTTCCGGATCGGCGACCGGGCCTCCCGTACGGCCCGTGCCCGGGAACTGCTCGACCGCGTGGCCCTCCCGGCCTCGGCGCTGGACCGACGGCCGGCTGAGCTGTCCGGTGGGCAGCGGCAGCGGGTCGCGATCGCCCGCGCGCTCGCGCTCCGGCCCGACCTGGTCGTGTGCGACGAGCCCGTCTCGGCGCTCGACGTCTCCGTCCAGGCCCAGGTGCTGGAACTGTTGGCCGAACTGCAGGCCGACACCGGCGTGGCCTACCTGTTCATCTCGCACGACCTCGCCGTCGTACGGCAGATCGCGCACCGGGTCGCGGTCCTCAAAGACGGGCGCGTCGTCGAGACCGGCACGACCGAGCAGATCTTCGGCGCTCCCGCCCACCCCCACACCCGCGAACTGCTGGCCGCCATCCCCGGCCGGAGAGCCCGCGCCGCCACCGGCCCACGTCGATCAGAGGAGCGGGCATGACCACGATCCGTTCGCTGTCCTTCCTGAGCCCCGGCAACTACCCCGACGACGACCCGTACGCCGGGCTGGAGGCGACGCTCCGGCTGTTCGAGTTCGGGGAGCGCGAGGGCTTCGACGGCGCCTGGATCCGGCAGCGGCACCTGGAACACGGCGTCTCCTCGGCGGCGGTCTTCCTCGCCGCCGCGAGCCAGCGCACCCGGCGCATCGAGCTGGGGACCGCGGTGATCCCGATCGGCTACGAGAACCCCTTCCGGCTGGCCGAGGACCTCGCGACCGTCGACGTGCTCGCCCGCGGCCGGCTGCACCCGGGGTTCAGCACCGGGATGCCGCACGCGGACCTGCTCGGGGACGTCGTGTACGACGGCGACTGGCGTTCCTACGACCTGTCGTACGGCCGGATCGGACGGCTCGTCGACAACCTGCGCGGGGACTACCTCGGCGGCCCGGACACCGTCATCCACTCACCGGGGAACGTCCAGCGGCCGCGCTTGCAGCCGCGGAGCCCGGGACTGCTCGACCGGATCTGGTACGGCGGGGGCAGCCTGCGCTCGATCCGCTGGGCCGCCGGGCACGGGCTGAACCTGCTGACCGGCAACATCATCCAGGGCGAGGGCAGCGACGACTTCGTGACCGCGCAGCTCGCGCTGATCGGAGAGTACCGCCGCCTCCTGCCCCCGGGCCGCCCCGGCCGGGTGGCGCTGGGCCGGGTCATCGTGCCGTGGGACGGCGCGGATGCCGCGACCAGGGAGCGGTACCGCCGCTATGCGGCGAGCCGGCACGCCCGCACCCTCGCACCCCACGGTGAGCGGCGGATCCTCTTCGCCCCCGACCTGGTCGGCCCCTCAGCGGAGATCATCGAGCGCCTGCTCGGAGACCGCGCCGTGGCCGCGGTCTCCGAGCTGCGCCTGGAACTGCCGTACGAGTTCGACGAGCGAGACTACGAGCAGATCCTCCACGACGTCCGTACGCTGATCGCCCCCAAGCTCGGCTGGCGGCCCGCCCTCACGGCAATAGACACCTAAAGGGGGCTAATTGGGTGGCGTAAGACGCCATGCGAATCTCGGCGCGAGCGGACCACGCGATCCGTGCGCTCCTGGCGTCGGCAGCCGACACCGGTCGGCCGCTCACGTGTGAGATCATCGTCTACTCCAGCTTTCTGCGCCATGCCGAGGCCGCCGCGAAGCGCCACGGGCTGGACACCCGCAGCATCCTGGTCGAGGTCGGCCGCCGGAAGATGGTGGGCGGCCAGGAGGACATGATCATGGACATCGCACTGGACCTGGCGGGCCAGGGACCCGGAGCCCCGTAGACGCAGTCGGCGCGTCCGAGCAATGGTCGGCTTTCACAGCCGCCCGTCCCTGAGCCCCTCGGGGATGGTTGGCCGGAGCTTGGGACGGTCCGGGCGTCGACGGCTGTCCGGAAAACGCAGGGCCCCTCACCCCCACGGGCTGGACTTCCTCTACAGCCTCGGCGGAGACCGTCACGTCTGTCATCAGGTGTCACTTCCTGCTCGAAGATCCACCGTTGACCGTACAGACCCGATCATCTCTTAGTTCAGAGAAGACCTACGCGCCGCGACCTGCGCGGAGCCGACCTCGGCCAGCTCACACCAGTCGACCTCCACGCTCTCAAAGGCGCCCACATCTCCGTCGATCAGGCCGACGCCATCCTCGCCGGATTCGGCCTCCACATTCTCCAAACGGACGACCAACATCCATGAAGGCCCCGCCCGGCGCTGTGCAGGTCCCCTAACTAACCGCACGTCACAGGCCCCACATCTCGGCAGCAAGCGGCTCCATCATGCCCTGCCGGGTGGGCTCCGGCCACGTCCGAGCGTCGTCGAACTCAAACACCGCACGGCGAGCATCGGCGACTGCCGCTTCCACGGTGTCACAGCGACTTTGTGGCGCGGCCCGGGCGGCTGCTTCCCTGGCCCGCATCAGGACCGGCGATGCTGTGGCAGGGACAGGGTCAAGACATGCATCAGCGGGGCATCGGGCCAGTCAGGGCGTAGCTTGGCGACAGTCCGCCATCCCCAGCGCTGGTATGCCTGGTACGCCGTGGTGTTGGTCGGGCGGACCAGGAGCGTCGCGCGTTGCTCGGTCCGGTCGCTCAGAAGTTCGTCGTGGAGGGCGTGGGCGATGCCTCGCCCGGTGAACGCTTGGCGGACCATGATCTCGCTCAATGCGAAGGTGCGATGTCCGTCTTCGTCGGTGAAGCCCAATTCGGGCGGCTCGATCAGGCCGCGCCACCAGGCGGTGTCGGCGGGCAGGGGCCACCCCCACGCTTGACCGATTGCCTCGCCGGCGTCGTCGACGGCTACGAGGAGGTCGAAGCCGTCGCGGGCGGTGTATGCGTCGAACCGGCGCATGAACGCCTCGTCGGAGGAGAACCCATCGCCAGTGACCCGTTCGCCGTAGGCGTCGCGGTGGATGTCGGCGACCAGGTCGCGGACGGTCTTGGCGCCGACCGCGTCGTAGCGGCGGAACTTCACCCCATCGAACATGCTCTCTCCCCTTAGGCGACCGATAGCGACCGGGCGGCGGCGTCGAAGCGGGTCACGAACTCCGCTGCAGCGGCCTGTTCGGCAGCTGCGCGTACCGGCCGGAGCTCGATCAGAGTCCGCGTCGAGGTCACCTGCTCGCCCAGTTCCGGTAGGACCATCAGCCCTTGGCGGATCGCCTCGGTGCGGTCGCCGTCATCCAGGAGCGCCCCGGCTAGCCGGGCCTGGTAGTAGGCCCGGTTCCGGCGGGGTAGGCCCCGATCGGCCAGCACCTCGCCGTAGAGGGCAGCCGCGCGGGCGGGTGTGCCGAGCCAGATCCGGCCGTCCGCGTCATACCCGGTGACCTCGGTGTGGTCGACAAAGCCGCACCAGGGCGGGTCGAAGGGATGTGCGCCGCGGTCGAGTTCGCGCCGGGCCTGCCCGATCGCTGACCGGAACGCGATCTCATCGCGTAGCTGGGCGTGCGCGGCGGCCCCCCGCAATGCGATCAGCGCGTGCAGCCGCGGCGAC
Source organism: Actinoallomurus vinaceus (assembly GCF_039542055.1). NCBI lineage: Bacteria > Bacillati > Actinomycetota > Actinomycetes > Streptosporangiales > Thermomonosporaceae > Actinoallomurus > Actinoallomurus vinaceus. Next base: position 35,619 of record NZ_BAABHK010000022.1, on the reverse strand, counting down.
GGCTCATGCCGGGCCGTCTCCGCCGCCTGTGCGGTGAACCGCAGAGCCTCCCGCGCCATGCCCCGCGCGGTACCGACCCGGGCCAGGTAGGTCGATTGCATCGCCAGGTTGAGGTACACGTGTGCGGACAGCTGCCCATCGCCGATGCTGCCGGTCAGCAACTCGGCCTCGCTGTAGAGCCGCCGGGCCAGCTGCTGCTGGCCAGCGTCGTAGGCGAGCCATCCGGTGAAAATCGCCAGTTCGGCTGCCACGGCCAGCAGCTGACGGCCGATGGTCTCGGTGTAGTCGCTTTCATCGAGCATGCGGCGAGCCCGGGAGAACTGCCGGGCTGCTTGCCGCACTATGGCGCCGCCGCCGACATCGTGGTCACGGTTACGCAGCCGCGCCAGCCCGGCCCGCAGATATCGCAGGTGTGCGGCATCGGCCCGGTCCGGGATCCGGATCATCGGGGCGAGCGCTCCGGCGGCAAGACCGGCCGTCATGGTGTTGAAGGACCGGCGATCAAGGTCGGCCAACGCATCTCCCGTAAGGTCGGCATTGTCTGCTTCTTCCACGGTGACACCTGGATCGCCGAAGACAAGCGGCAACAGCGCCTGCCGTGGCATATCGACCGCATCAGCGACGCGCAACAACTCCCTGACGTCGTACAACGTGGCCCGGCGCCCGTTTTCGATCAGGCTCACCGTCGACTGCGACCAGCCCTCGACCAAGTGCGCCAAGTCCATTTGCGACAGTCCGGCCGCGCCCCGCAGGATCGCCAGGAACGCCCCTAGGTCGGCGCGCGCGAGCGCGCGCCGCATCGGCGGCGAGTCCCACATCCACGTCGGGACCAGCGCGCCGGGATCCCGTACCGAGCGCAAGCAAGCTGCGCACAGCGGCTCGGCGTTGTACCGGCTCAAGACCGTGATGCGGCAGCTGGGGCAGACGCGGGCGGTACTGGCCATCCGGGCGACCTTTCCTCGGGCCGTGCAGGAAAAACGGGTGTTACTGCGCCCCGCGCAGGTTTGCGTGGCCGCTCGGGGCCCGCCTCACCGTAGCTCCGCCACCACCCGGCGGCTATGCCAATCCGTCATAACCCGCCGTGCCCGACCCACGACGCATCGTCGTTGCCGGGGCGGCCCGGGCCCGGAAGCGTTACGGACGCCACAACCCCATGGAGTTCACAAGAGGAGGCCACGAGACATGTCCCCCGAAGCCCGGGTGCCAAGCGCTGCTGCCGGCGTTCGCAAGGATGCGTTCGGCCTCGCGGCGCGCAAGAGGAGCCCGGCCGATGGTGACTGATCCGTACCGGCGGTACTGCTCCGAGCTGAGCGCGGCATGTGCGGCTCTCGGCCTGGCCACGTCGCCGTTTCCCACGCAGGTACGCGTCTGGGATCCGGATTTCGAGCAGTTCGCGGAACTCATCACCTGCAGACCAGGGCCGGGCGGAGTGCCGTCCTTCTTCTGGTCGCTCGGTGCTGCGGCGGGCCCGGTCAGCGAGGTGCGCACGATCGCTGCGCTCGCAGTCAAGGTCGTCTCTCCTCGCCTGCAGGGGTTTCCTGCCGGCCGGTCACGGCGATGACCGCATCCGCCATGGAGTCTGCAGCGGACGCGCTGCGCGCTGGCGCGTGCGTGGCCTGGGAGCTTCCTGGTGACCGGATGGTCCGCCATGCCCGCCGGATCGTCAGCGATGTCGTGTCCGGCCTCGGAGTGCCGGAAGACTTCGTCCACACCGCAACGGTTGCCGTGTCCGAGCTGGCGACGAACGCCCTGGTGCATGGCTCCGCGCACGCGGCGCTCGAGAGCGGGCCGCCGGTGACGGGCCTGCCTGAGCTGTGGCTGTACGTGCGAGGAACGGCGCTCCCTCGCGAGCTCGTTCTGAGCGTTTTCGATATGGGCCTGGGCGCGAGCTGGTCGGCGGCGACGGTTCCCGCCGTCGGTGTCCCCGATGCCGAAAGTGAAAGCGGTCGCGGCCTGCAGATCCTCGGCGCGCTGGCCGAGGAGTCGCAGGGCCGGTGGGGAATGCATCCCAGCCGGGCCCCGTTGGGCGCGTACCGGCTACCGGGTACGGCGGCCTGGCTAGCGCTGCCATTGCCGTCGGAGATCCGCGCCGGGCCCGCGTTCCGCGATATCTCCCCGGCCGAGGCGATCGAGAGCCTGGCCTCCCACCTGCGCCACCGCGGAATCGATGGAGACGAGCTGCAGGCCCGGGTGAACGGGCGGGCCGCGCGGCTGTCGGTCCGTCACCTGACGGTGTGGGCCCTGAACGGGGCCTACCGGTGGTGCGGGGCGAGCGGCCCTCGACGGCGTCCCCTCGCTGACGTCGTCGACGCTACTGATCAAATCCTCGCCGAGACCGAGCTCGCGCGCCGCCGCAGCGAGATGGAGGGCTGATGCTGACCGATCCTGAGCTGCTGCGCCGGACGGCGATCACGACGCTGGCCGCTCACGCGCTCGTCGACGGCCGGTGCCGCGTCTGCAGCGTGGCGGGCGTCTGCCCGTACGCCCGTCGCGCGGCGAACGCGCTGGACTTCCTCGGCGATCCGGAGGGCTGGCTCGTCACGCTGTCGCGGCAAGCCAGCGCACCGGGCCCGGCCGTGCTGATTGAGGTCCTGGCCGGCCTGCAGGCCGCGCCGCCCTGATCTCGCGGCTGCGGATCGAACCGCCGGTGTGTCTTCCCCCGTGGCGCCGGCGAGGCCTCTTCCCCTGGTGCCTCGTGCCCGGGAACTCATCAGGCAGTCCGTGCGCTGTCCTCGAGGTAAATGTGCGGGCAGGCACGGTTTCGACGCCGGTGACGATCGCGTCCGGCCCGATGAAACCGATCAGCGGCATGGCCTCGGCGTGCTGCTCATAGGCGAAAGTGATCTCCGGGGCGTACCGGTCGCGGTCTTTTCTGTGCTGGATCGCCGCCCGACTGTGATCGCCAGGTTCAGTCGTCCCACTCGGTGCGTTCGGCGGGCGGTTTGCTCTCGGCGTAGGGATGGAGGGGACGGGTCGCTGTCGGGTAGGGAAGGAACCAGGAGCCGACGTCCATCGGGCGGATGTCCAGGAAGCCCAGGCTGGGGTCTTGATCGATACCGTCGAAGCTAGGGTCGTAAAGCCATTCGAAGTCCAGGTCCTCATAGGCGTGTTCTTGGAAGGCGGCGTAAGCGTGCTCGGCCGCCCGGCCGTCGAGCAGGTCGAACATGTCGAGGGTTGCTTTGGCCTCTCTGATAAGCAGGTGCAGGGCGAGCGCCTCGGCCACGCATGACGGCTTATGCCATTGCGGTTCGAGCAAGCGGCTCGTGATCGTGATGGCCGCGACCATGAACTGCTGTGCGAGCAGCGCCGTGTACCTGTGTGCGTACTGGGCTGGCAGGCCGTCCATGACGAAGAACCCGTCGCCTTCGGCGACCGTCAAGTGGTCTGTGCGTAGGGTTTCGATGTCTGTGAAGAGGTGATCGAGCATGGTCTCGACCGAGCACAGAAGGGCTCCTGCGGCCAGGCGGGCCTGGTCAGAGCCGAGCCCGAGGCCAGCTTCATCGGGATAGTGACCGAAAGCTGTCAGATCGAATGCCCGTAGCTTCTCGGCGGCCTCAAGGATCTGGACGCGGACCTGGTCGCTCTGGTCCTGCAGGTCTTGCACACCGGACTCCGGTGTGTCGCTGTGCGGGGGAGTGAGGCGTTCGGCGGGGTCGTCAGGCGGTGCGGTGTGTCCCTCGGCGGCTCGGAGGCTTTCCAACGCCAGCTCGTCGTTCAGGCTGACCTCGCACTTGGTCACCTGCCAGCCGGCGAGCAACTCGGTGTGCTCCAGTATCTGTTCGATGATCACGCGCATGGCCTGTTCAGCGAACTCCAGCGCCGGGGCATCGGACACAATCCCCACGACGGCTCCTGCCGGATGGACACCGATGCGGAAGTCCTCCACCTCGACCTCGATGCCATCGGGGCCGGTGACCTCGTCGACTTGGACGAGCCCGTCTGTGAGGAGGGCAGCGGCTCCTTCACGCTGGAGAGGATCCAATTCGGGCGTATCGGTCGGTGTCTCGAGCTCAGCGCTGACCAGGTACTTCATCGCGTTCCCTCTCGGACCTACAAGAGACATGCTCCCGGCGATCAGGCATGCATTCTGTGACGGCAGCACGGACGAGGAGCTAGTTCTTTCCCACCCCACGTGCCTGCCCACTGGCAATCATGAGGACCCGCAGGCCGGCTGACCACGATGGAGCTCACAGCCCGTGCCGAATGAACACCCCCGTGCTGCATGCCAGCCTCCCGCTCGGTCCCTGCCCGGTCAGGGCGTAACGACTGTTGTAACGAACCCAGATCAGCGGAGCGTCAGCGCCGGAACTGGGTCCAGGTCGGGTCGCTGAGCCGCGGGGCTGGATCGATGCCGGCCTTCTTCAGGATTGCCCACACGGTGGCCGGGGACACCTTCCGGCCCGCGCTGGTGATCTCTCCGGCGATGCGCCGGTGTCCCCAGCCCGGATTCTCGGCGGCCAGCCGCAGCACCAGGGCTCTGATCGTGGGGCGGATCGGCGGTCGGCCCGGTCCGTGCTTGGGGTAGGTCCAGCGCCGTTTGACCAGCTCGGCGTGGCAGCGAAGGATCGTCCTCGGTGTGACGAACAGGTGGTTCCGGCGGCGTCGGGGGAGGAGCCGCGCGAGCGCGGCGAGGATCGCCTGGTCCGCCCATGATGGTCGGGGAGCGGCGCCCTGGCGTCTGAGCACGGCGAGTTGATGTCGCAGTACCAGGATCTCTGCGTCTTTGGACGCCTGTGATCGGGCGAGCAGCGCGATCCAGCCGAACACCCGTAAGACGATCAAGTACAGCAGCCGTAAAGCCATCCCGCGATCCTGCCGGAGCCGAGCTACTGAGCACAGCAAAACCCCAGATCAAGCCCTGTGACACGATATCGGCACTCACACCCACAGGTTGCCGTGCTCCTCTCTCTAAGACAAGATTGTCTTTCTGAGAGGGAGGTGTGAATTTGAGGCCTCTGGACGCGTCCGATCCCCGGCAGGTCGGGCCCTATCGGATGCTCGCCGAGCTCGGCCGGGGCGGGATGGGCCGGGTGCTGTTGGGTAGCGGCCCGGACGGGCGGCTGCTCGCGGTCAAGCTCGTGGACGAGCAGTACGTCGACGACGACGGGTTCCGCGCCCGGTTCCGGCGCGAGGTCCGGGCATCGCGGCAGGTCGCCGGGGCCTACACGGCGGCGGTGATCGACGCTGATCCGGAGGCGCCGACTCCCTGGCTGGCCTCGGTGTACGTGCCCGGTCCCGCGCTGCATACCGCCGTCGCGCAAACGGGGGTGCTGGGCACCGAGGCGGCGCTGCGGCTAGCTGCGGGGCTGGCCGCCGCGCTGATGGAGGTGCATCGCTCGGGCCTGGTGCATCGCGACCTCAAGCCCTCGAATGTGCTGCTCACCGACGACGGCCTGCGCGTCATCGACTTCGGCATCGCCCGGGCGGCCGAGGGCGATGGCACCCAGGTCACCCGGACCGGGATGCTCGTCGGCACCGCTGGCTACATGTCGCCCGAGCAGGCGCGCGGCGAGTCGCTCGGCCTGGCCAGCGACGTGTTCTCGCTCGGCTCGGTGCTGGTGTACGCCTGCACCGGGCACGGTCCGTTCGAAGCCGACAGCGCGCCGCGGATCTTGCACAACGTGCTCACCGCCGTACCCGAGCTCGGCGGGCTGCCGGAGCGGGTCCGGGAGCTGGCGGGGGCGTGCCTGACCAAGGATCCGGCCGGTCGGCCGACACCCGAGCAGCTGCTGGGCCGGATCGGCGGCGTGGTGCCAGCCGCCCGCCCATGGCCGCCGGCGGTGCACGCCCTGATCGCCGCCCAGCAGGGCGAGGTCGACCGGCTGCTGCATGACGGGCCGCCGACCGGCCTGCCGTTCCCCTCGGCCCACACCACGGTGGACCAGGCGCCGCCCGCCGGGCCTAGCCGCCGGCGCATCCTGGCGGCGGGCGGGGCGGTCCTTGGCGTTGCGACGGTCGCGGGCGGCGTCGCCTGGGCCTCGTCGGGCGGCAGCGGTTCCAAGAAGCGGAAGACTGCCACCGACAAGCCGGCCGGGGTCGCGGCGCGGCGGCCGGTGGCCACGCTGACCAGCGACGTCCCGCTCGACAACCTGCGCTACAGCCCGGACGGCAGCCTGCTCGTGGCGATCGGCGGCGACGGCACGGTGCGGGTGTTCGACGTCGCCGCGCGGCAGCCCTCCGGAGACCCGATCAAGGGTGGCACCGGGGACAAGGCGAAGATCTTCGCCGTCGCCTTCGACCAGGTCGGCGACACGCTGGCCACCGCCGGCGACGGCGTCAAGCTCTGGGACGTCAAGACCCGCCGGCAGGTCGGCACCCTGACGGTCCCGCTCATGGCGAGCATGGACGCCCCGGGCCCGGCGCACGACGTCGGCTACAGCCCCGATGGCCGGCTGCTGGGGGGCGCCGGCATGGACCTGATCCAGATCTGGGACGCCCGAACTCACGCGCCGGTCGGCAGGGTCGACTACGGCGGTGCCAACCTCCTGTCCAAGGTGTCCTTCACCGGCGACGGCAAGCTCCTGGCCATCCCGGACCAGACCGCTGTGAAGGTCTACGACGTCACCTCTGGCCGGCAGTCCGGGCAGTCACTGCTCGGCCACACCGCAGACATCATCGCCGCGCTGGTCAGCCCGGACGGCCGCACGCTCGCGACGGCGGCCTACGACTCCACCGTCCGGCTCTGGGACGTGCCGACCGGCCGCGCGGTCGGCCGGCCGATCACCGTCGGCTCGACGACGATGGTCGAGTTCCTCGCCTTCAGCCCGAACGGGCACACCCTGGCCGGCGGCACCAGGAATGGCGACGCGTGCCTCTGGGACGTGACCACGCAGCGCCCGGTCGGCCGGCCGATCGCCCTCGGCGACGAGGTCACCGGCGTCGCATTCGACGGCGAGGGCCGCACGCTGGCCACCCTGAGCAAGCGGACGATCCAGTTCTGGGATCTCGCCGCCCTCGCCCGGGGGTGATCTCGATGCGCCCCCTGTCCCTCACCGACCCGCCCCGGATCGGGCCGTACCGGATGCTGGCCGAACTCGGCCGCGGCGGGATGGGCCGGGTCCTGCTCTGCTCGGGCCCGGACGGTCGGCTGGTCGCGGTCAAGCTCGTCCACGCGCGGCTCCTCAGCGCGCCCGGCTACCGGGACCGGTTCCGCGCCGAGGTGACGGCGACCAGGACCGTCTCCGGTGCCTACACGGCGGCGGTGATCGGCGCCGACCCGGACGCGCCGGTGCCCTGGCTCGCCTCGGTCTACGTCCCGGCGCCATCGCTGCGTGAGGCGGTACGGGCCGCCGGGCCGCTGCCCGAGCCCGCCGTACGGCGGCTGGCGGCCGGGCTGGCCGCCGCGCTGCGTGACATCCACGGCGCAGGGCTGGTGCATCGCGACCTCACGCCGGGGAACGTGCTGCTGGCGGCCGACGGCCCGAAGGTCATCGACTTCGGGATCGCATCGGCCGACGGCTTGGCCGGCGACGCGACCGGCACGCCGGCCTTCATGTCGCCCGAGCAGGCCGAGGGCGGGCCGCCGACGGCGGCGGGCGACGTCTTCGCGCTCGGGTCGGTGCTGGTGCTGGCCTGCACCGGCTGCGGTCCGTTCGACGGCCCGGGCGCCATGCAGACGCTCTACAATTTGGTCCATGCCGAGCCGGAGCTCGGCGGCGTGCCGGTCTCGCTCCGCCCGGTCGTGGCCGCCTGCCTGGCCAAGGCGCCCGGCGACCGGCCGTCGCCGGGTCGGCTGCTGGAGCTCGTCGGTCAGGTCGCGCCGGCCGCCCGGCCCTGGTCGCCCGCCGTCCATCAGCTGATCGATGACCGGCAGGCCGAGCTCGCCCGGCTGCTTGCAGGCACGCAGCCCACCGCGGTCGAGCCGGTCCGGGCGCCACGGCGCGGCCGGCTCCTGGCCGTTGGCGCGGCGCTGACCGTCGCCGTGCTGCTCGGGCTCCTCGTCTGGACGCCCTGGTCGGGCTCGGCCGCGCGCAAGCCCGCGCCGCACCCGGCCACCTCGTCCGCTCCACCCCCGCCGCCCAGCTGGACGCTGCGCGGGCACACGTCCTGGGTCATGGCGGTGGCATTCAGCCCGGACGGCAAGACGCTGGCCACCGCAGGCAACGACGCGACGGCCCGCCTGTGGGACGTGGCCACGCACACCGAGCGCGGCGCGCCGGACCGGCATCCCGACGGCGTGGAATCGCTGGCGATCTCGCGGGACGGCACCGCGCTCTACACCGGCGGCAACGACGGGTACCTGCGCATCTTCCCGATGTCTGGGCAGGGCAGGTCCAGCGGCGTGAACCTCGACGGAGGCCAGATCGGAGCGATGGCGCTAGCCCCCAGCGGGAACCTCCTGGCCCTGGAGCCGGACGGCTACCTCCAGCTCTTCCCGCTCAGAGGCAAGGGCATGCCGACCCAAGCGGCCCGGGTGCAGTCCGGCAACGTCACCGCGCTGGCCTTCAGCCCGGACAGCCGGGTGCTGGCCGTCGGCACCACTGGCAACGAGAGGGACCTGGACACCCACAACACCAAGGGCGTGGTGGAGCTCTGGGACCTCACCGCGAAACGGCACGTTACACCGGACCTCACCGGCTACGACGGCTGGATCGCGAGCGTGGCGTTCAGTCCCGACGGCCGCAGGCTCGCCGCCGCCGGCGGTGACCTGGTACAGGTGTGGGACCTGACCAGCCATCAGCGGGTCGGCGCGTCGATCCACTGCTGGTCGGACTGCCGGGCCGTCGCCTTCAGCCCGGACGGCACGCTGCTCGCCTACTCCGACGGCAAGGACGCCCGGCTGCTGACCGCGGCAGACCAGCGGCAGTCCGGACCCGCCCTCACCGGCCACACCGCCGGCATCATCAGCATGGCCTTCAGTCCGGACGGCAAGCTGCTGGCCACCGGGTCCTACGACGACACTGCCCGGATCTGGCAGCTCAACCGCTGACGCGCAAGCCTTCCGGGGCCGGGTGGACGTGGGTGAGGTCGGGCACCCGAACGTCGGCGATGCCGGCCAGGTGGCTCGGGTCGTGGCCGGTCCCGACGCCCGGCGGCGGGGGCCGGGGGTCGCGGTGATCACGTCGGGCGCGGGTGACCGTCGCGGCGGACGGTCAGGCGGGTGATCAGGTGGCCTGGTGGTTCTTCTGCGCGTCCGAGGATCTGCTCTTCGCGTAGTACCCGCCGGGCCGTGGGAGCCAGGTCGACGGTGCAGGACTGCCGCAGATTACTGCCGCATGCGGAGATCAGTGGTTTGGGGAGCCAGTGCAGTCGTGCCCCTTCGCCTGCGGTCAGCCGGACGTCGTAGGTGGCGTGGTCGGGGGTGCTGCCGCGAAGGGCGAGTGTGGCGGCGGCGGTGGTGATGGCTCGGAGGCGCCCGAGCGCGTCGTCGCTGGTGGTCTCCGGGCGCGCCATCCTGTCGGCGGCTCTTTACTCGGCGTCGTGGATAAGCAGGGCTATCTGGACGCGGTTGTTCAGTCCGAGCTTGCCCATGATTCGGGAGACGTAGGACTTGACAGTCGCCACGGTCATATAGAGCTCGGTCGCGGCCTCGGCGTTGGACAGACCCCGGCCAATCGCGTCCGCCACGCGTCGTTCCGCGCCGGTGAGGGAGGCGAGCCGCTCGCGCGCGGCCACCCGCGGCCCATCGTCGCGGACGTGCGCGATGAGCTTGCGGGTGATCGCCGGGGAGAGGATCGGCTCGCCGGACGCGACGCGCCGGATCGCGTCCACGATCAGCGCTGGTGGGGTGTCCTTCAGCAAGAACCCGGCCGCTCCGGCCCGCAGCGCCCGCAGGACGAGTTCGTCGGTGTCGAACGTGGTCAGCACGATGACCTCGGGCGCGTCCGGCGCGGCGCGGAGCCGCTCGGTCGCGGCGATGCCGTCGAGTCTCGGCATGCGGATGTCCATGAGCACGACGTCCGCACCCGTGGCGCCCACCGCTTCCAGGACGGCTGTGCCGTCGGCCGCCTCGCCGGCGATTTCGATGCCGTCCAGCCCGGAGAGCATCGTGGACAGGGCCGCGCGCACCGGCCACTCGTCGTCGGCGAGCAGGACCCTGATCGGCTCGTCCCGGTCCTCCATCACGCCTCCCACGGCAGGCGGGCACGCAGGGCGAACATATCGTCCTCCAGCCCGTGGTCCAGTGTGCCGCCCGCCAGTGTGGCGCGCTCGGCGAGCCCCGCCAGCCCGACACCCGCCCCGGGGATCTCGGCGTCCCGGCCGGCAAGCGGCTGGCGGACCTCGATGTCCAAGCCCATGGCTGGGGCTCCGCGGACGGTGACGGTCACGGGCATGCCGGGGGCGTGCTTGCGGGCGTTGGTCAGTCCCTCCTGGACGATCCGGTACGCCGTGCGCGCCACCACCGCCGGGACGGCTTCGGCCTCGTCCACCATCATGTCCAGGGTCACGTCCGTCCCGGCTCGGCGTGCCTCCTCGGCCAGGTCGGGGAGCATGGTCAGCGGGGGGCGCGGCGCCGTCTCCTCGCCGGGTTCCTCCCGCAGGAGCCCGATGACCTCCCGGAGGTCCTCCAGCATCTGGTGGACGCCGCTGCGGATCACTCCTGCGGCCCGCGCGATCTCGGCCCGCGGGGCGTCCGGCCTGAACTCCAGCGCGCCCGCGTGGACGCTCAGCAGCGACATGCGGTGTGCCAGCACGTCGTGCATCTCGCGGGCGAGCCGGACCCGCTCCATCCTGCGGGCCTCGGCGATCCTCGCCTGCCGGTCCTCCTCGGCGCGGCGCGCTCGTTCGGTCAGCGAGGCCAGCAGGCCGCGGCGGGCCCGAACGGCACGCCCCCAGCCGACCGTCGCGATGGTCAAGAGCGCGCCGATCGTGACGCTCGCCGCGTAGGGCACGCCCGGGTTGGGGAAGAGGGCGGCATTCACCAACTCGGTGGCGATGCCGAGGGAGCCGATCCACAAGACGACAGGCAGCGGACGGTGAACGGCGACGGACAGCGTCGCGACGAACGCCGCGCCCCCGGCCGCGGGCGACACCGCCGACAACAGGGTCATGGCGAGCGCCAGCCCCACCGGCCACCGGCGCCGCCACCACAGCGCCAGGCAGGCCGGCGCCCCGACCGCCACGTCGGCGATCACCACCGGCTGCGCGACGCCCTGGTACCGGGGCCACCCGCTCAGCGCGCCGATCAGGACGGCGAGGAGGATCCCGGACACGTCCACCGCGATGTCACGGGCCGTGCGGGCTCCGGGCGGGTCCTCCTCCAGGTCGGCTCGCAGGGCCCCTGGCAGCAGCCGCCACGAGACGCTCACCGGACGCGGCCCCTGCTCGTCATGCACCCGTGGACCCGAGCCACTCTTTGATCAGCGCGGTCCATCGCCGATTGTCGGTGGTCTCCATGAAGGTCCGGTGGTCGATCATCAGGTAGATCTCTCCGACCATGGTGGTTCCGAGAATCAGCGGCTTTCCCGCGTTGAGCAGCCCGCCGATGAACCGGCCGTAGAGGTTGGTGAACTCGTTCGCCACAGAGGTCACCTGGTCCGGGCGCAGGACGAGGTCGCCATCGTCGCCCCAGCCGCTGAGCACGAGCCGATCGTCGTACAGCGTCGCCTGGCCCCTTCGCGGGAACAGCACGCTCTGGTCGACCCCGGCCGCGATCCGGTCGCCTTTCCTGCGGGCCCTCAGCTCCTCCGCCGTCGAGGCGATGTAAGGGGCCTGAGCCAGCGGCGTTTCGATCTGTGTCATGGCACTAGCCTGCCTTCCGTCGCGCTGAGGCCGCAGCGGACGGAGGATGGAACCTGGAGTCCACTTTGGTCGATCCTCGCACCGCCTTAATGCACGTGAAGGCATTGAAGACCGGTACGACCACCATCAAGAACACGAGCGACACGACCGGCTGCGCGTTCTGGCGATGAGACGGTGACGAGGGCCGGTGGCATCGCTGTCTGTCGCTACCGGCGCCGCCCGCTCGCGCGGACGGCGAGGCGGTCTTGGCGGTAGCCCCCTACTTTCGGATAGACCGAAGTCGGCGCGAAGAGCCCCCTTGGGCAAGCTGTGGCGCAGGCAGCGCCCTTCCTACCGTTGCGGCATGGAACCGACAGGTACTGATGAGGCCCCTGTGACTTCCGCCGGGGTGGGACGGCGCGGCTTTCTCGGGAACGGCGCCGCTGCGCTGGCCGGGACGCTGGTCCTCTCCGGCCCGGCGGCCTGCGCGCAGGCGCCGACGGCCCGGCCCACGCCAGGGGAGCCGACCGATCCGAGGATCGAGGCACTGCTGGCGAAGATGTCACTCGCCGACAAGATCGCCCAGCTGAACATGCCGCAGGTCCTGCCGGACGGGCTGGTCCCGAAGACGTCCCCGGTCACCACGGACGAGCACCGCAAGGCCTATGCGGCAGGCAAGTGGCGCGACCTCGGGCAGGGAGGCGGGTTCTTCGGGTTCTTCAACGAGACGATCGCCGGGGCACTCCCGGTGAAGCAGCCCCGTACGCCCCGGCAGCAGGCGGAGGCTGCCAACGAACTGCAGAAGGTCGCCAAGGGCAGCAAGCTCGGCATCCCGCTGCTGCAGATCGCCGAAGGGACGAACGGTCATTCCGCGCCGTACGCGACGATCTTCCCCGCGGGGCCGTCGATCGCCGCCACCTGGAACACCGGCCTGGTCGGCGCGGTCTACGGCGCGGTCGCGGCCGAGGCACGCGCCTGCGGCACCCATGTGCTCAACACGTTGGTCGCCGAGGTGTTTCGCGACCCCCGCTTCGGGCGCGGCTGCGAGGGGTATGGCGAGGACCCGTACCTGGTCGGTGGCATCATCGGCGCGATCGTGCGCGCTGTCCAGGGCACCGACGTCAGCAGATCGGACCGGACCGTCGCATCCCTGTGTCACTTCCCGCTGCAGACCCCGAACGTCGGCGGGCTGGAGGGAAGCTCGGTCGAGATCGGCGAGCGCGAACTGCGGGCGATCCACCTGCCGTCGTGGCGCGCCGGGTTCGCCGACGCGGGCGCGCTGATGACGCTGGCCTGCCAGTCCACAATCGACGGCGTGCCCACGCACCGGTCGGAGAAGCTGCTCACGCAGGTCCTGCGAGGGGAGCTGGGGTTCCGTGGCGTCGTCATCAGTGAGGGCGGCGGCCTCACGACGCTGGTCACCGAGCGTGTCGCGGCCGACCAGAAACAGGCCGGCGCTCAGGCGATCAAGGCGGGAGTCGACGTGGGCATCACCTGGGAGGACGCTTACCTCGACGGGCTCAAGGACGGGGTGAAGGACGGCTCCGTCCCGATGGAACTGGTGGACCGGGCCGTCCGGCGCGTGCTGATGCTCAAGTTGCGGCTCGGGCTGTTCGACAACCCCTACGTCGACCCCGCGCGAGCCGAGCAGATCGTGGGCGGCGCCGCGCACCGCGCCCTCGCGCTCCAGGCCGCGCGCGAGGGCATCACCCTGCTGAAGAACGACGGCGGCTTGCTACCGATCAAGAGCTCGATCAAGCGAATCGCCGTGATCGGGCCGAACGCCGACGTCCCGGAGAACCTCACCGGCGACTACGCGCCCTGGCCGCCGAAGAACGGGATGCCCACAGTGCTGGCATCCATCAAGGTCGCCGCGCCTGCCGGGACCAGGGTCACCTACGCCAAGGGCTGCGGCATCAACGACGCTGACCGTACGGGCTTCGCCAAGGCCGTTGCGACCGCGCGCGGCGCCGACCTCGTGGTGCTCGTGCTCGGCGAGCGGTCCAAGGGTTTCCTCTTCGAGGGCGCCACTGGAGGGGAGGGGGTCGACGCCGCCGACCTGAACCTCACCGGCGTGCAGGACTCGCTGGTCAAGGCCGTCCACGCGACCGGAAAGCCCGTCGTGATCGTGCTGGTGGCGGGCCGTCCGTCGTCCATCACCTGGCCCGCCGAGCACGTCCCGGCGATCGTGCAGGCGTGGCTCCCTGGAGAACGCGGCGGTGAGGCGATCGCGGACGTGCTGTTCGGCAAATGTGACCCCGGTGGGCGGCTGCCGGTGACGGTGCCGCGGAGCGTGGGCCAGCTCCCGATCTACAACGACGTCAAGCCCATGCGGGCGGCGGCCGACGGGTACGTCGGTCTCAAGGCGTCCCCGCTCTATGACTTCGGCCACGGTCTGAGCTACACCACGTTCCGCTACGACAACCTCAAGATCTCTCGCCGCCGGATCAAGGCAGGAGAGACCACGGAGGTTCGAGTCGATGTCACCAACACCGGGCACCGTACGGGCCAGGAGGTCGTCCAGTTGTACCTGGCCGACCAGCAGTCGAGCGTGTCGCTGCCGGTCAAGCAGTTGCGCGGCTTCGCGAAGGTGGAGCTGAAGCCGGGCCAGAAGCGGACGGTCCGGCTTACGCTCGGCCCGCGGGAGATGGAACTGGTCGACGAGTCGATGCGGCAGGTCGTCGAGCCCGGCACCTTCGAGGTCCAGGTCGGCAGTTCCTCCGCGCGGATCCACCTGCGCGGCACCTTCGAGGTCGTCGCCAGATAGCAACCGACCCGCACAGGCGAAGGCCCGGCACATCGGCGGATTCGAGGGGGCGTCGCAAGACTGGTGACCACTGGAAACGGTTGGATGCACCCGGCTCGCGCCGTCCCACGGCGGGAGCCGGTCCCACGTGGAACGGGCGTCTTCCAGAGATCGGCTGGTTCCCGGGCAGGCTGGATCACTGGTGAATCGGACCTGCTGCTCAGTACCGGTTGGTCAGCGACGCAGGTTGGTGAGTCCCGTGGGGTTGTCTGCCGTGTCGAGTCCGAAGTGGATTCCCTCGCCGGGCTCCCGGACCGTCAGTGTGTCGGGAACGGCGTCAAGGACGTCGAGCTGCTCATCCTCCGCCTTCCACCCGGGCGCCGGCGTACAACAGCAGCGCGACGATGGCCGCACCCTGGGCGCTGCGGCGGGCGGCCGCGCGCTCCAGCGCCGTCCATCCGGTAGGCACGTCGCGCAGGTCGCGGCGTGCCTACCACGCTGAACACGTCGGTGGACGGTGCGCAGGCCCGGCCTCCCGGCCGAGCGTTTTACAGGACGGCGGTGAGCAGGCTCACGGCCGACTCCTGACGGGCGATGCCCGCCTGGTCGAACGGCCCGGCCCAGCGCAGGCCGTACTGCTCTGAACCGTTCCGGTCATGGTCGTACGCCGACCGGGCCTGGGCGAGCAGGTAGCCGCGGTATGGGTGGGCCGGTGTGGCCTCGTCGAGTTCGGCGAGGTTGCGGGCGAAGACGCCCTTGAACGCGGACTGGTCGGAGTTGCAGGTGCCGGCCGGCTCGCAGGGCTCCGTCAGGATGCCGCCAGGGGACAGATCGGGGCTGGTGATGACGGCGTGGGCGATCCGGCCCGCGGTGGCGAGCAGCTTCCGGTCACCGGTGCCGCGGTACAGCTCGGTGAGCCCCCCGAGGATGACTCCCTGGTTGTACGTCCACGTGGTGCCGCCGTTGTTGGCACAGCTCCCGCTCTGGGTCGCCAGGCCGTCATTGACCAGGTGAGCGCTGTTGATCATCCCGGTCTGTTCGAACCAGCGCCACTCCTCGAGCGCGTGAGAGAGGTAGGTCCTGTCGCCGGGGATGCGGTTGTGCAGGGACGCGGTGAGCTCGAGGTACAGCTCGTTGCTGATGGCGTTCTTGTACGTCTTGGCGGGCAGGTCCCACCAGATGCCGCCGCCGCAGGTGCCGTCCCAGTACTGGCGCATGTACGCCTCATCGGTCTTGGCGATGTCGAGGTACCGCCGGTCGTGGGTGAGGTCGTACATGCGGACCATGGCCAGCGCCCACCAGCCGGTGTCGTCGGTGGAGTCCGCGCGGAACTCCCCATCGCCCTGAGGCCACCAGGGCAGGGGCTTGCGCTGGAGTTCGATGGTGTGCAGCACCTGCGGCATGTACTGCGTCGAGCGTGTCTTCACCATGTAGTCGAGAAGCGCCTGGAGCGCGTTGCCCGACTGCCACCACGGCGCGTCGGCGTCCCAGCGGCCGGTGGATTCGTCGTAGAAGCCCATCATCGCGGACACGGCCGTTCCGGCCCGGGAACGCGCCGTCGGCCCTCCGCCCGTGGCGGCCCGGCCGGGCAGACTCACGGTCAGTGCCACGACGACGGCCGCCACGAGGCAGATCAGGCCCCTGCTCGCGCTACGCCTGTGTTCGGTCATCTTTCACTCTCCAGGGAAGGGGGTCGTGCCCGGAGCCCTGCGCAGCCGCAGGGTCAGCACCTGGAACGGGCGGAGCGTCACCGGGATCGCGCCGTCGCCGGCCGGCGTGACCGAACCGGGCAGCGGCCGCTCCAGCAGGTCGGTGACCTCCACGCCGGCCACCGGGAACGACGCGCGCAGGTGCGTGCTCGCCCGGCCGCCCAGCGACTCGTACAGCCGGACGACCACGTCGCCGGAGCGGTCGTCGGCGAGCTTGACCGCCTCGATCGCGACGGCGTCCCCGTCGACCCGCACGAGAGGGGCCGGGGGAGTGCCGGTGCCGGTGGTGACGCGCAGCGGCAGGTTCAGGGCGTAGCCGCCGCTCACGGCGTCGGCCACGGTCGCGCCGGGCAGCAGCGTGTACGTCATCCGGTGCCGCCCCTGGTCGGCGTCGGGGTCGGGGCAGCGTGGCGCGCGGACGAGGCTGAGCCGGGCGGTCGTGGTCGTGCCGCCGTCGGGCCGGGTGGCGCGGGTGACGTCGTGTCCGTACGTGGAGTCGTTGAGCAGCGCGACGCCGTACCCGGATTCGGCGACGTGGAGCCAGCGGTGTCCGGAGACCTCGAACCGGGCGGCGTCCCAGCTGGTGTTGGTGTGCGTGGGCCGGAACACGTGCCCGAACTGGATCTCGGCGGCGGAGCGGTCCGCGTGCACGTCGAGCGGGAACGCCGCCTTGAGGATCTTCTCCCGCTCGTGCCAGTCGATCTCGGTGTCGATCCGCACGCCGGGGCTGCCCGCGGTGACGGTGACGGTCTGCGTCACCGTCGACGCGCCGAACGTCCGCGTGACCCGTACGGCGGCGACCAGCGGTCCCCGCTCCACGACGTCGACGGCGTCCACGCCGGTCAGGTCGGTGTGCCGCCGCCGGTAGTGGCGGTCGATGTCCCAGGCGTCCCAGTGGTTCGGCAGGTCGGTGTGCAGTTGCAGCAGGTTGCCGCGGGTGCCGGGAGCGAGCACCTCGCGGTCGGCCGTCAGGTCGTACACCGAGGCGAGCAGGCCTTCCTCGTCGACGGCCACCCGGATCAGGCCGTTGTCGAGCACCTGCCTGCCGCCGGTGGCGGTCACCGTGACCGGCGCGGGCGCCGATGGGGCGCCGAGCCCCGCGATGCCCGAGGCCGGGACCGCGGTGAAGACGGCCGCCGACCCGTCGGCCAGGACCTGGGCGTCCGGACCGGTGGCGAGGGCGGCCGGGACGGTCACCACCTCGGCGCGGTCGCGCGGGCTCGTGTTGAACACCCATCCGCCCGGCCCCTCCCCGGCCACGGCGGCCACGGCGCCCTGGATGATCGCTTCGAGGTCGGCGCGGACCCGCGCGTACGTGGCCTCCGCCTCGCGGTGCACCCAGGCGATCGAGCTGCCCGGCAGGATGTCGTGGAACTGGTTCAGCAGCACGATCTTCCACAGCCGGTCGAGCTCGTCGTACGGGTAGGCCAGCCCGGCGGTGATCGCGGCGGCCGCCGACCACAGCTCCGCCTCCCGGAGCAGGTGCTCGCTGCGCCGGTTGCCGGCCTTGGTCCGGGCCTGGCTGGTGTACGTGGCGCGGTGCAGCTCCAGGTACAGCTCGCCGGACCAGACGGGCGCGTCGGGGTACTCGGCGCGGGCGGCGGCGAAGAAGTCGTTCGGGTCCTCGATCACGACCTTCGGAGAGCCTTCGAGGTCGCGCAGCCGCCGGGCCTTCTCCAGCATCTCCCGGGTGGGTCCGCCCCCGCCGTCGCCGTGCCCGAACGGCAGCAGCGACCGCGTGCCGCCGCCCTTGTCGCCGTAGTTGCGCACGGCGTGCGCGAGCTCGGCCGCGGCGAACGTGCCGTTGTAGGTGTCGGCGGGCGGGAAGTGGGTGAAGATCCGGGTGCCGTCGATGCCCTCCCACCAGAACGTGTGGTGCGGGAACTTGTTGGTCTGGTTCCAGGAGATCTTCTGGGTGAGGAACCACTCGTTGCCGGCGAGCACGGACAGCTGCGGGTACGCCGCGGTGTAGCCGAACGAGTCGGGCAGCCACACGCCCCGGGTCTCCACCCCGAACTCCTCGAGGAAGAAGCGCTTGCCGTGGATCAGCTGGCGGGCCAGGGCCTCACCGCCGGGCAGGTTGCCGTCGGCCTCCACCCACATGCCGCCGACCGGCACCCACTGGCCGGCCTTGATCGCCTCCCGGATGCGCTGGAAGACCTCCGGGTGGTGTTCCTTGACCCAGGCGTACTGCTGGGCCTGGGAGCAGGAGAACACGAACTCGGGGTAGTCCCGCGCCAGCGCGGTGACGTTGGCGAAGGTCCGGCCGGTCTTGCGCCGGGTCTCCCGGATCGGCCACAGCCACGCGCTGTCGATGTGCGCGTGCCCGGTCGCCGAGACGGTGTGCGCGCTCGCGTGCGCGGGCCGGGCCAGCACGTCCGCCAGGTGGGTGCGGGCGCGGGCCGCCGTGCCGGCGACGTCCTGGATGTCGAGGTCGTCCAGCATCCGCTCGAGGGCGCGCATGATCTCGTGGCGGCGCGGGTCGTCGGTGGACAGTTCGCGCATGAGCCCGGCCAGGACCTCGGTGTCGAGGCGCAGGTGCCAGACGTCCTCGTCGAGGACGGCCAGGTCGGCGGCGGCGAACCGGTAGAGCGGATCGTTCCCGGCGGTGGCCTTGTCGCCCAGCGGCGTGGGCGTGAAGCCGTTCGCCAGGATGTCGGGGTTGGCGGCCATCTCGAGCAGCAGGCCGGCCTGCTCGCCGCCGGCCGCCGAGGAAGCGACCGGGACGTACTGGTTCATCGGCTCGAGGCCCTTGATCGGCCGGCCGGCCAGGTCGTACACCAGCGCCTCGGCCTGGTTGCCGGGCCAGTCGCCGACGAAGCCGAGGTCGAACACCGCCTCCACGCGGCGCCCGGCCCATTCGGTGGGCACGGTGCCGGTGGCGCGCAGCCAGCTGGTGGACCAGGGCCGGCCCCACCGGGTGCCGGACTGGAACGGGGCGTACGTCGCGGCGAGGGCCTCGGCGACCGGCACCGGCTCGTCCGGGACGTGCCAGATCTCCAGCGTCAGCGGCAGCCGGGCGGCGTACGTGGCGGGGACGATGCGTTCGCGGAGGACACGGTCGATCCGGTCCTCGACCTGCCGGCGGTCGTCGTGCATCAGCGGGCTCCCGTCGCGCGCAGGTAGGCGAGTTGTGGGAAGTGGTCCTCGTAGCGTTCGAGGAGCCGGCGGGCGACGGCGACCGAGTCGACGAGCGGGTGGGTCGCCAGGGCGCGCAGCGCGGCCGGGCGCGACCCGGTGGTGGCGGCCTCCAGGACGGCGCGTTCGACCGCCTTGACCGTGGTGACGAGACCGAGCTGGTGGTCGGCGAGCGGGGCGCAGGCGACGGGGCGGGCGCCGTTGGCGTCGACGAGGCAGGGCACCTCGACGACGGCGTCGTCGTCGAGACCGGGGAGGGCGCCGCGATTCCGGACGTTGAGGATGAGAGTGGTGCGCTCGTCCTGCGCGATGGCGCGCATCAGCGCGAGCGCGACGTTCTCGTACCCGCCGGACTCCAGGTCGCACGACTCGCGCTCGCCCGCGCCGGCCGCCTCGCGGTTCTCCGCCATGTAGGTCGTCTCGCGGGCCAGCCGGGTGGCGTCCCACGCCTCCAGCGCGGACCCGGGCGTGTCCGCGGTGCGGGCGTAGAAGTCGCGCTGCTGGTGCAGGACGAGGGCGCCGCGGGTCTTGGGCGCCTCGCGGGCCGCGGCGACGGCGTCCCGGTCGAAGTAGTAGTAGTGCAGGTACTCGTTGGGCACGGCGCCGATCGCGCGCAGCCACTCCCCGCCGAACAGCCGCCCTTCCTCGAAGGAGGCCAGCGCGGCGTCGTCGGCCAGCAGGCTCGGGAGCACGTCGCGGCCGTCGACGCGGACCGCCCGCAGCCAGCCCAGGTGGTTCAGGCCCGCGTAGTCGAACCAGACGCTCTCCGACTCGACACCGAGGGCGGCGGCGACCCGGCGGCCCAGCCCGACCGGTGAGTCACAGATGCCGATGACGCGGTCGCCGAGGTGGCGGGACATCGCCTCGGTGACGGTGCCGGCCGGGTTGGTGAAGTTGATGACCCAGGCATCGGGGGCGCGCTCGGCGACGCGCCGGGCGATGTCGACCGCGACCGGGATGGTGCGCAGGCCGTACGCGATGCCGCCCGCGCCGACGGTCTCCTGGCCGAGCACGCCCTCCTCGAGTGCCAGCCGCTCATCGGCGGCCCGGCCCGGGAGCCCGCCGACCCGGATCGCGGAGAACACGAAGTCCGCGCCGGTCAGGGCCTCGTCGAGGTCGGTGGTGACGGTGACGCGCGGCGGGTCGGAGAACTCGGCGGCCTGCTCGGCGAGCACCCGTTCGATCACCGCGATGCGCGACGCGTCGAGGTCGTGCAGGACCACGTCGGTGACCCGCCCCTTGCCCTCGTCGGCCAGCAACGCCCGGTACACCAGCGGCACGCGGAACCCGCCGCCGCCGAGAATGGTCAGTCTCATACCTCGATCACCTCAACGTCGGCTTCGCGCAGGACTGTGGCCGTCGCCGGATCGGCGGGGGCGTTCGTCACCACGATGTCGAGGTCCGCGGGTCCGCAGACCTTGGCCATGCCCTTGCCGGGGAACTTCCCGACGTCGGCGACCAGGATGACCTGGTCGCTCACCGCGAGCATGGCGCGTTTCACCGGGACCTCGATCACGGTGGTGTCCATGACGTGACCGGTCGGGCGGACGCCGCTGGCGCCCAGGATGAGCCGGTCGGCATGGATCTGCCGGATGTTGTCCTCGGTCATGAATCCCACCAGCGACCGGTACTCCCGGCGGAGCACGCCGCCGAGCAGCATCAGCTGGATGTCCGGCTCGTCCTCCAGCTCTTCGGCGACGGCGAGGCTGCTGGTGACGACGGTGAGGGACCGGCCGCGCAGCTGCCGGGCGACCCGGTGCGCGGTGGTGCCGATGTCGATCAGGACGGTCTCATCGTCCTTGATCAGCTCTGCGCAGCGTCTCGCGATCGCGTCCTTCTCCGCCGCGTGAACGGCGGCCACGTCGAGGAACGGATCGTCGCGGTCATCGGTGGGCACCGCACCGCCGTAGACACGCCGCAGCAGGCCGTCCTCGTCCAGTTGGACCAGGTCACGGCGGATGGTCGCCTGGCTGGTGTCCAGCCGGGCGGCGAGATCCTCGACGGTGGCGGCGCCGTCCGTGCGCAGGATGCGCAGGATCAGCTCGTGCCGTTGATCCCTAAGCATGAGAGCACTCTAGACCCAAGTCGCGCAAAGATGAAAATTTCCCGTCAAACTCTTGCGCGCCTGTGCGCAGTTCGTCACGATGCTGCGTATTCGAAACCCCGTACCCCCACTTCAAGGTCATTTCGATGGACGACTCCGGCAGTGCACGAACGGATCGTGGCGGGCGAACGAACGCTGCCCTCCACGCGGACGGCGTCGACGTCTTCGTCTCCGGGCTGCTGTTCCACGACCTGGTGCTGACCGGCCTGGACCGGCCGCCCAAGCCGGGCACGGAGACGTGGACCACCGGCATGGGCGCGGGCCCCGGCGGCATCGCCAACTTCGCGGTCACGCTCGCTCGCCTGGGCCTGCGCGTCGGGATGGCGGCGGCGTTCGGCGACGACCGGCACGGCCGGGACTGCTGGGAGACCCTCGACGCCGAAGGGGTCGACCTGTCCTGGTCCCGGCGGTTCGTCGACTGGACCACGCCCGTGACGGTCTCGCTCGCCTATGACGGCGACCGCGCCCTCGTCAGCCACGGCACGACACCGCCGGACCTGCCCGTCGCCCCGCCGCGGGCCCGCGCGACCGTGCTGCACGTCGGGCCCGAGCCGATTCCCTGGCTCGACGGCGCCGGCCTGGGCCTGATCTTCGCCGACCTCGGCTGGGACCCCTCCGGGCAGTGGGCGCCGGACGTCCTCGTCCGGCTCGCCCGCTACCACGCCTTCCTGCCCAACGAATGGGAGGCGATGGCCTACACCCGCACCGACAGCCCGGAGGCCGCCGTCGCACGGCTGGCCGAGTTCGTGCCGCTCGCCGTCGTCACCCGCGGCGCCGACGGCGTGATCGCCATCGACGGATCCACCGGTGAGACCGCGTCGGTGACCGGGCTCCCCGTCGACGCGGTGGACCCGACCGGGGCCGGTGACGTGTTCGGCGCGAGCCTCGTCGCCGCCACGCTCGCCGGCTGGCCGCTCGCCGACCGGCTGCGCTTCGCCAACCTGTCCGCCGCGCTGTCGCTCCAGCGGCCCGGCGGATCCCTGTCCGCGCCCGGCTGGGCCGGGATCGCCGCCTGGTGGCGCTCCGTCCGCTCCTCTCCCGGCGACCCGCGGATCCTCCGCGACTACGCGTTCCTCGCCGACGTCATCCCCACCCTCGAAGGGGCCTGAAAATGGAACTCACCCGCAGAAGACTGCTCCAGGCCGGCCTGCTCACCGGCGCGGGGCTCGCCGCGAGCGCCTGTGGCAGCGGCTCCGGTGCCGCCTCGGCCAGCCTGGCCGGCAAGAAGATGGCCGTCTGGGTCTGGGACGGCTGCATCAGCCCGAACGTCCTCAAGGACGCGGTCGCCCACTTCACCCAGACCAAGCTGACCCCGTCCGTCATCGGGGGTGATTTCAAGCAGAAGCTGGTCACGACCATGACCAGCCGCGCGTTCCTGCCGTCGATCACCGGCGTCAAGGGCGAGGACATCGCGACGTTCAAGGGCAACTACGCCGAGCAGTTCGTCGACCTCAACACTCTCGGCGCCGACAAGATCGCCTCACAGTACGTGGCGTGGAAGCTGAAGCAGGCCACGACCAAGGACGGCAAGCTCCTCGGCCTGCCGATCGACATCGGCCCCTGCGCGCTGTTCTACCGGCACGACATCTTCGCCAAGGCCGGGCTGCCGACCGAACCCGACGCCGTGTCCGCGGCCATGTCCACCTGGGACGACTACTTCGCGGCCGGGGTGAAGCTCAAGAAGGCCAACCCGAAGTCCTTCATCATCGACGACGGCACCTCGCCGTTCACGTACACGATCCAGCAGGGCACCAAGCGGTTCATCGACGAGAACAACCACTTCATCGGCGACCAGGCCCACATCCGCGCGGCCTGGGACCGGTCGATCAAGGCCATGCAGCTCGGCATCGTGGCGCCCTTCGCGGATCCGGGCAGCACCGACTCGAACGCCGCCTACAACAACGGTGTGTTCGCCAGCTCGGTCGGAGCCGCCTGGCACTACCTCGACCTCGTGCAGGCGGCCCCCAAGACCTCGGGCAAGTGGCGGGTGGCCACGATGCCGGGCGGGCCGGCCAACTTCGGCGGCTCGTTCCTCACCATTCCGGCGCAGGGCGGTGACCACAAGCTCGCCTTCGAGATCATCACCTGGCTGCTCAACCCGCAGAACGAGGCCCGGACCTGGGTCGACAACGGCAACTTCGCCGCCAACACGGGGAGCTACACCCTGCCCGCGATGACCGCGCCGGTCCCCTTCTTCGGCGGCCAGAAGGCGATCGAGATCTTCGCGCCCGCCGCACAGAAGATCCAGGCCCAGTACGAGGCGCCGGCCGACGCCGCGGTCTCCGACCCGTTCCAGTCGGAGCTGAAGAACGTCTGGGCGAAGAAGAAGGACCCGGAGAAGGCCTGGTCGGACGCGGTGAGCACCGCGAAGCAGATCGCCCAGCGCCAGGGCGTGAACTAGATGGCAGCCCCCCAGGCCGCCGTCAAGGGACCGGGCAGGAAGAGAGCGGTTGTCACGTTCTGGCCGCAGTACCTGGCGATCTCCCCGTTCTACGTGCTCTTCGCCGTGTTCATGCTGGGCCCGGTGCTGTTCTCGCTCTACCTGGCATTCCACAAGTGGGACGGCCTGGGCCCCATGCACTACACCGGGCTGCAGAACTTCCGGTTCCTGGTCAAGGACAGCCTCTTCTGGCAGTCGCTGACCAACACGTTCGCGATCTGGTTCCTGTCGACCGTGCCGATGCTGTTCCTGGCGCTGGTCCTCGCGGCCATGCTGAACGCGTCGGTACGGTTCGGCGGCTTCTACCGGGTCGCGTACTTCGTCCCCAACGTGACCTCGCTCGTGGCCGTCGCGATCTTCTTCGGCTCGGTGTTCGCCAACCAGGTCGGCCTGATCAACGACGTCCTCAGGTGGTTGCACATCCCGGCGGTCGGCTGGATGACCGGCAGCTTCACGGTCAAGCTGGTCATCGCGTCTCTGATCACCTGGCAGTGGACGGGTTACAACGCGATCATCTACCTGGCCGGCATGCAGGCGATCGACTCCGAGCTGTACGAGGCCGCCCGGATCGACGGCGCGGGGCCGGTGCAGTGTTTCCGCCGCATCACGATCCCGCAGCTGCGCCCGATCATCCTGTTCACGGTCATCATGTCGGCCATCGGCAGCATGCAGACCTTTACTGAACCGCAGGTGCTCTTCGGCAGCACCGACGCGACCAACCCCGACACCGGCGGTCCCGGCCACGCGGGCCTGACCACCGTCCTGTACCTGTACCGCGAGGCGTTCGACTTCAACCAGTACGGGTACGGCGCCGCGATCGCCTGGGCGCTCTTCCTCGTCATCCTGCTGTTCACCGCGATCAATTGGGGCATGGTGACGCGTTTCGGGAGAAGGAGGGCCGGATGAGTCAGGCGGTGAGCGACAAGAGCATTCCCGCCACCCGAGTCGGCCGGGCGGAGCGGGCGAGAAGGGCGAACCAGCGCGCCGGGGCCAGGAGACGGGTCCAGCGGATCGCCCTGCATCTCCTGCTGCTGGCCGGCGTGCTGGTGTCGATGTTCCCGTTCTACTGGACGGCGGTGATGGCCACCAACACGACGGAGGACATGTACCGCAACCCGCCGGCGCTGGTCCCCGGGACGCATCTGCTCCACAACGTCCACCGGGTCTTCCAGAACATCGACTTCCTGGGATCGCTGCTCAACACGGTCATCGTGTCCAGCGCGACGACCCTCCTGGTGCTCTTCATCGACTCGCTCGCGGCGTTCACGTTCGCCAAGTTCGAGTTCCCGGGGAACCGGATGCTGTTCCGGTTCCTGCTGCTGACCCTCATGCTGCCCGCCCAGCTGTCCCTCATCCCGCGCTTCGTCCTCATGGTGCAGATCCACTGGGCGGGAACGCTGAACTCGCTCATCTTCCCCGGGGTGGCCAACGCGTTCGGCATCTTCTGGATGCGTCAGTACATCCAGGGCGCCGTACCCGACGAGCTGCTCCAGGCCGCCCGTCTCGACGGCTGCGGGTTCATGCGGCAGTACTGGCACGTCGCGCTGCCCGCCGTCCGGCCCGCCCTGGCCTTTCTCGGCATCTACACCTTCATCACGACCTGGAACGACTACGCCTGGCCGCTGATCGCGCTGATCAATCCGAAGAAGGTCACCCTGCAGGTGGCGCTCGCCCAGCTCAACACCGCGCACCACACCGACTACAGCATGGTGATGGCGGGAACACTACTCGCCGTGCTCCCGCTCGTAGTGGTCTTCATCCTGTTCGCCCGGCAGTTCATCCGCGACGTCATGAAGGGGGCGCTGCGTGGTTGAGCGCCCGTGGGCGTTCCCGGAGCTCACCGGGACGGGGCGGCTGCGGATGCACGCGCTGCGGCCGGCCGCCGCCCTCCCCCTGGACGGGCGCTGGCGCTTCCAGCTGCTGCCCTCGCCCGAGGCCGCCGTGACCGCCGACTGGGAGGAGGCCGACGTCCCGGGCTGCTGGACGATGGGCGGCACCGATGACCTGCCGCAGTACACGAACTTCCAGATGCCCTGGCCGGGCCTGCCGCCGAACCCGCCGGCGGCGAACCCGACCGGCGTGTACGAACGCGAGGTCGCCGTTCCCGCCGACTGGGCCGGGCGGCGGATCATCCTGCACGTCGGAGCGGCCGAGAGCGTCCTCATCGCCCAGGTCGGTGGGGTCACCGCCGGGATCGGCAAGGACTCCCACCTGGCGAGCGAGTTCGACGTCACCGAGCTCGTCCGGCCGGGGGAGACCACCACGGTCCGGCTCACCGTCGTGAAGTGGTCCGACGCGACCTTCATCGAGGACCAGGACCAGTGGTGGCACGGCGGCATCACCCGCTCGGTCCTCCTCTACTCCACCGATCCGCTGCACCTCGCCGACGTACGGGTCAGGGCGCGCCGCTCCGGAGACCTGCGGGTGGACGTGGACGTACGGTCCGGGCACGGCCCGCTGCCCGGCGGCTGGCGGGTCTCGGCGACCCTGGGCGGGCTCGAGCTGGGGCTGGACACCGCGTACGGCGCCATGCTCGCCGAACGCGACCAGATCTCGACGTGGCAGGGCCGGGTCCGGTTGCGCGGGACCGTGCCGGGCGTCCGGCCCTGGTCGGCCGAGCTTCCCACGCTGTACGACCTGGTCGTACGGCTGCATGACGCCGAGGGGACCGTCACCGACGAGACCACGCTGCGCGTCGGCTTCCGCGACGTCGAGGTCGTCGGCCGCGACCTGCTCGTCAACGGCGAACGCGTCTACATCAGGGGCGTCAACCGGCACGACTTCCACCCGCGGACCGGACGAGTGGTCTCCGAAGCGGACATGCGCGCCGACCTGGTGACCATGAAACGTTTCGGGTTCAACGCGATCCGCACCTCGCACTACCCGAACGACCCGGTGCTGCTCGACCTCGCCGACGAGCTCGGCCTGTACGTGGTGGACGAGGCGAACATCGAGAGCCACGCGTACGCGCGGGAGATCTGTGACGACCCGGCGTACCTGCCCGCGTTCGTCGACCGCGTGTCGAGGATGGCGAGGCGGGACGTGAACCACCCGTGCGTCATCATCTGGTCGCTCGGCAACGAGAGCGACTACGGCGCCAACCACGACGCCGCCGCCGGCTGGCTGCGAGCCTTCGACCCGACGCGGCCGGTCCAGTACGAGGGCGCCATCAAGTACGACTTCGGCAGCGGGCCGGTCAGCGACATCATCTGCCCGATGTACGCCTCCATCGAGGAGATCACCGCACACGCCCGCTCCGGACGGCAGGACCGTCCGCTGATCCTGTGCGAGTACTCCCACGCGATGGGCAACAGCAACGGCACCCTCGCCGACTACTGGGCGGCCATCGAGTCCACGCCCGGCCTGCAGGGCGGCTTCATCTGGGAGTTCTGGGACCACGGCCTGCTCCAGCGCCTCGACGACGGCCGCCCGGCTCAGTGCCAATCCCAACCAACCGACCCCGACCGACCTCCCGGGGGTCCGTACGCCGATGGGGTGGCCGGGCCGGGGTACCGGTGGGCGTACGGCGGCGACTTCGGCGACGAGCCGAACGACGGGAACTTCTGCGCCGACGGCGTCGTCTTTCCCGACCGCACACCGAAACCGGCGATGTACGAGCACCGCGAGCTCGCCGCTCCGCTCCGCCTGACGGCCGACGCCGGGGTGATCCGGGTGCACAATCGCCAGCATTTCCGGGACCTGTCCTGGCTGGCCGCCGAGTGGCGCCTCGACGCCGACGGAGCGGCGGTCCGGACCTTGCCCGCCGAACTGCCGGACGTGCCGCCCGGTGGGTCGGCGCTCCTCACGCCGCCCGCCGCGCTCATCGGCCACCTGCCCGGTGACGGCGAGGTCTGGCTCACCCTTCGGGTGACGGTGCGCGACGACCAGCCGTGGGCGGCGGCCGGCACCACGATGTGCCTGCCCCAGGTACACCTGCGCGCCGAACGGCGCGCCCTGCCGCTTCGGACGAGCGGAACGGTTGGCGGCCCCCCGATCGAGGTCGACCACGACGGGCTGCTGGTCCACCCGCTGCTCGCCGCGCCACCGACGCTCAGCCTGTGGCGGGCGCCCACGGACAACGACCGGCTCGCCGGGCTCGGCGCCCGCTGGGCGGATCAGGGACTGCCGGAACCCGCCCGCGACCCGGTCGACGTCGTACGCGACGGCGACCGGGTCACCGTTCACGCCCGCTACCTCGGCGGCCTGGTCGTCCACGAGCAGTCGTTCACCCCGGTCACCGACGGGATCCTGGTCGAGGAGACCGTCGTGCTCGGCGACGCGCTGACCGACGTCGCGCGGGTCGGCACGGTGTTCGAGACCATCGGCGGGTTCGACCGAGTTTCGTGGTACGGGCAGGGGCCCTGGGAGACCTACCCCGACCGGTGCGCGGGCGGCCCGGTCGGCTCCCATGAGGCCGCGATCGACGAGTTGTTCACCCCGTACCTGCGGCCGCAGGAGAGCGGCGGCCGGCACGGAGTCCGCCGGTTCACGCTCACCGGACCCGCGCACACGCTGCGGGTACGGCTCGACCGGCCACGCCAGGTGAGCTTCACCCGGTACCGCGCGACCGACCTCGCGGCGGCGTCACACCACGACGAGCTGGTGCCACGGCCGGAGTGCGTCGTGCACATCGACGCCGCGCACCGCGGCCTCGGCACGGCGTCCTGCGGTCCCGACACCCTGCCCGCCTTCCTGGTGGGAGCGGGCACCCACCGATGGTCCTGGACTCTGGAGACGACGTGACGGCGAACGACACCATCCGGGTGGCCAGTGCCCCCGTGAACTTCGGCATCTACCGGTCGAACACCACCCTCGGCCCGGACGAACTGCTGGCGAGCATGGCCGACGACGGCTACGACGGCACCGACTCCGGGCCGATCGGCTACCTCGGCGCCGGGCCGGAGCTGGGCGACCGGCTCGCCCGGCACGGGCTCGCGCTGGCCGGCGGCTGGGTCGACCTGCGGTACGGCGACGCCGACGGGTTCGAGGAGGACCTCGAAAAGCTCCGCCGCGCTCTGGAGTGGTTCACCTCCGCGCCGGTGGACGACCCGTGGTTCGCGCCGCGCCCGACGCTGGCCTGCCCGAGCAACCCGGCCCGGTTCGCCCACCCCGGCACCCCGGTACGGCCCGGCGTGCCCGACGCGATGTGGCCGGCGTTCGCGGCCCGCGTGCAGCGCGCCGCCGACGCCTGCCGGGCGGCCGGCCTGGAGCCCGCCTTCCACCAGCACCTCGGCACCGACGTGGAGACCTATGAGGAGGTCGAACGCCTGCTCGAGCTCACCGACGTGGGGATCTGCCTCGACACCGGCCACCTCATGCTGGCCGGCGGGGACCCGTTCCAGGCGCTGAGCGCGTGGGCGGGCCGGATCACCCAGGTGCACGTCAAGGACGCCCGCCACGACCTGCACGCCCAGGCCCGCGCCGACGAGGCGGACCTGACGGAGCTGGTGCGCCGTGGCGGCTTCTGCGCGCTGGGCGAGGGCGACCTCGACGTGCTCGCGTTCGCCCGTGCGCTCAAGAACTCCGGGTACACCGGCTGGGTCGTCGTCGAGCAGGACGCGCCCGCCACCGGCCAGGACCTGGACACCATCCTCGCCGACCAGCGGGCCAACCGGGAGCTGCTGCGGAAGGCCGGGCTGTGAGGGTCAGGATCGCCGTCGCGGGTCTCGGCGTCATCGCGCAGACCGTGCACCTGCCGCTGCTGGAGCGGCTCCGCGACCGGTTCGAACTGACCGCGGTCTGCGACCTGTCGCCCTCGCTCACCGCACGGACGGCCGACCGGTACGGCGTGCCCGGCCGGTACACCGACGTCGAGACGATGCTGGCGGCGGGCGGGTTCGACGCGGTCGCCCTGCTCACCTCCGGCTCGCACGGCCCGGCCGCGGCGTCCGCGCTCCGCCACGGCTACTTCGTGCTGTGCGAGAAGCCGCTGGCCTACACCCGGGCCGAGGCGGCGGACCTCGCCGCGCTCGACGGCGGGCCGGTGCCGAAGCTGATGGTCGGCTACATGAAGCAGTACGACCTGGCGGTCGCGCGTGTCCTCGCGACCAACGTCGCCGCGGGCGCGCAGGCGATCCAGGTGACGGTGCTGCATCCGAGCGACGGCGCGCAGCTGGCGTTCGCCCGGCTGCCCGCGCCGCCGCTGGACGTGCCCGCGGGCACGCTCGCCGCCCTGCGAGCCGCCGACGAGGACCTGCTACGGGCCGCCGTCGGCGATGTTCCGGCGGCGGCGCGTCGGCTCTACACGACGACGCTGAACAGCATCAGCCACGACCTGTCGCTCCTGCGCCTGCTGGCCGGCGGGGTCGCCACCATCGACCATGTCGCGCTCTGGCCCGACCATCCCGGGCGACCGCCCACCCGGTCCACCGCCGTCGCGACGCTCGCGGCCGGTCCGGCCACTGGCGGGCGGTCGGTCGAGCTGGCCGGGACGCTGGGCACGGGCGGCCGGTACACGATCCACTGGCACTTCCTGGCGGACTACCCGGCCTACCGGGAGACGGTGGCGATCCACCACGCCACCGGATCGGCCGAGCTGGTCTTCCCGACGCCGTACCTGCTCGGCGCACCCACCCGGCTGACCCTCGTCGAGGGCGACGGCGGAGCCGAACGGCGCGCGGAGTACGCCGATGTGACACCGTCGTTCGAGAACGAACTGCTCGCCTTCCACGCCATGGTCACCGAGGGCGTGCCGCCGCTCACCGGAGTGGCCGGCGCGACCGACGACATCGTCACGGCACAGCTGGCCGTACGCCACCTCGCGGGGACCGCCACGGGCGGCGAGGCCGCAGAACTCCCCCTGCCGTGGTGATGTCGTCCCGATACCCCGCCTGAGCCGCCCGTCGCGTCACCTCCGTTCAGGGCGAGCGTGCGCGTCCTGGGGGAGGTCGCCGGCCGCGACGCGCAGGGCCAAGAGGCGTTCGGTGATCTCGGCGGCTTCTCCCGGCGTCAGGCCGGGCAGGCCGAACGCGCACTCGTTCAGCGCGGTCGTCGCCTCGCGCGCCGTGGCACGTCCTTCCTCGGTGATCTCGGCGAGCACGACGCGGCGGTCGTCGGGGGAGGGGCGCCGTACGACGAGCCTGCGCTGTTCGAGTCGGCCGATCACGTTGGTGACCGACGCGGGGTGGACCATGAGGCGTCGGCCCATCTTGCCCATCGGCAGGGTGCCGGTGCGGGCCAGGGCCAGGAGCTGCAGCGCCTCATAGGCGGCGAAGGTCAGGGCGTACGGCTTGAGGGCCTCCTCGACCCGGCTGAGCAGGAGCTGCTGCACGCGCATGATCGAGGTCACGGCGGCCATGTGATCCGCGTGTTCCGGCCAGCGCCGCGTCCACTGCCGGTGGGCTTCCGCGATGGGATCGAATGGCTGGGGCACCGGCTCACCGTATGGGAGATCGGCGACGGGTGCGACGGCCGGGCGGTCCGCTGCCCGGCACCTTGACCCGTCCCGAGCGAGACTCTACTTTGGCTTCAAAATATTGGACGTCCAAGTAATTGGATCCGAGCGCCCGGGTGTCCGGCGCTGCGGCATCCGATTCCCGGGGAGGCCATGGTGACCGGATCCACGAACGAGGCGCTGCATCGGCCGGTGCATCCGGTGCGGTTCGTGACGACGGCGGCGTTGTTCGACGGCCACGACGCCGCGATCAACATCATGCGGCGCATCCTGCAGTCCCAGGGTGCCGAGGTGGTCCATCTGGGGCACAACCGGTCGGTGCAGGAGGTCGTCGACGCCGTCGTGGAAGAGGACGCGGCGGGGGTGGCGGTCAGCTCCTACCAGGGCGGTCACGTCGAGTACTTCGAGTACCTGGCCCAGGCGCTGAAGCAGGCGGGCAGGGGACACGTGCGGGTCTACGGCGGTGGCGGCGGCGTCATCGTCGCCGAGGAGATCGCTCGGCTGGCGGACGCGGGCGTGCGTATCTTCTCGCCCGAAGACGGCCAGCGCCTCGGCCTGCCCGGAATGATCAACGAGCTGATCCGCGACTGCGACCTGGACCTGGCCGGCGATCCGGCCCCGACCGAGGCGGTCCTGGCCGGGGAGCGTCGTGCGCTGGCACGCGCCATCACGTGCCTTCAGGACGGCAGGCTCCCCGCGACGGACCGGGAGGCGCTGGCGGCCGCCGCCGGCTCCCGCCGTGTGCCCGTCCTGGGCATCACCGGCACGGGCGGCTCGGGCAAGTCGTCCCTCACCGATGAGCTGGTACGCCGGCTGCGCACCGACCAGCAGGACAAGTTCCGGATCGCGGTCCTGGCGGTCGACCCGACGCGCCGCCGTGGTGGCGGCGCGCTGCTGGGCGACCGGATCCGGATGAACTGCCTCGACGGCGACCATGTCTTCTTCCGTTCGCTGGCCACGCGCGGTGCCCGCGAGCTGCCGGAGAACATCGAAGCCGTGATCGACGCCTGCAAGGCCGCCGGATACGACCTGGTGATCCTGGAGACGCCGGGGATCGGGCAGGGGGACGCGGCGATCGTCCCGTTCGTCGACGTGTCGTTGTACGTGATGACGCCGGAGTTCGGCGCGGCCTCACAGCTCGAGAAGATCGACATGCTGGATTTCGCCGACGTCGTGGCGATCAACAAGTTCGAGCGCCGCGGTGCTGCCGATGCCCTGCGCGACGTGTCCCGGCAGCTGATCCGCAATCGGGAGGCCTTCGGCGCGCGCCCGGAGGACATGCCGGTCTTCGGTACCAGCGCCGCCACGTTCAACGACGACGGCGTGACCGCCCTCTACCGGCATCTGACCGGCCTGCTCGCCGAGCACGGCCTCGTCCTGCAGCCTGGTGTCCTACCGCCGGTGGAGGGCCGTACCTCGACCGGCGCCGCCCAGATCGTCCCGCCGGCCCGCGTACGCTACCTCGCCGATATCGCTGCGACCGTTCGTGGGTACCACGCCGAGACCGCCCGCCAGTGCGCGGCCGTCCGGCGCGCGCAGCGCCTGAGCGAGGTCGCCGCGGAGCTCACCGGCGAACCCGCCGCCGCCGTGACCGAACTCCTCGATCACGCGCGCCGTGACGTCGCCCCCGCCGACGCCGAGCTCATCGAGACCTGGCCGGCCGTCGTCGAGGCGTACTCCGGAGAAGAGCAGGTCGTACGGATCCGGGACAGGGAACTGCGCACGCGCCTGACCCGCGAGTCCCTGTCCGGCAACCACATCCCGCGGGTCGCGCTGCCGCGTTACACCGACCATGGGGAACTGCTGCGGTTCCTGCGCGGGGAGAACCTGCCGGGCCGGTTCCCGTTCACGGCGGGGGTGTTCCCGTTCAAACGGGAGGGAGAGGACCCGGCGCGGATGTTCGCCGGAGAGGGGGACGCCTTCCGGACGAACCGGCGGTTCAAGCTGCTGTCGGCCGACGGCGAGGCGACCCGGTTGTCGACGGCGTTCGACTCGGTCACCCTGTACGGCCGGGACCCGGGGCAGAGTCCGGATGTGTACGGCAAGATCGGCACCTCGGGGGTGTCGATCGCGACGCTGGAGGACATGAAGGCCCTCTACGACGGATTCGATCTGGCCGCCCCGACGACCTCGGTGTCGATGACGATCAACGGACCGGCCCCCACGATCCTGGCGTTCTTCCTCAACACCGCGATCGACCAGGCACTGGACGCCTTCCGGAGTGAACAGGGCCGCGAACCGACCGAACAGGAGACGGTCGATCTCCGGGCCCGTACTCTCGCGACGGTCCGGGGAACGGTGCAGGCCGACATCCTCAAGGAGGACCAGGGGCAGAACACCTGTATCTTCTCGACCGAGTTCAGCCTGCGGATGATGGCCGACATCCAGGAATGGTTCGTCGCCAACAAGGTCCGGAATTTCTACTCGGTCTCCATCTCGGGCTACCACATCGCCGAGGCCGGTGCGAACCCCGTCAGCCAGCTCGCCTTCACCCTCGCCAACGGGTTCACCTACGTGGAGGCCTACCTGGCCCGTGGCATGGACATCGACGACTTCGCGCCCAACCTGTCGTTCTTCTTCTCCAACGGAATGGACCCGGAATACACCGTCCTGGGCCGGGTGGCCCGCCGGATCTGGGCGATCGTGATGCGAGACCGCTACGGCGCGAACGAACGCGCCCAGAAGCTGAAGTACCACGTCCAGACCTCGGGCCGGTCGCTGCACGCCCAGGAGATGGACTTCAACGACATCCGCACCACCTTGCAGGCACTGATCGCCATCTACGACAACTGCAACAGCCTGCACACCAACGCCTACGACGAGGCCGTCACCACGCCCACCGAGGAGTCGGTCCGCAGAGCGCTGGCCATCCAGCTCATCATCAACCGCGAGTGGGGTCTGGCGATGAACGAGAACCCGCTCCAGGGCTCCTTCATCATCGATGAGCTCACCGACCTGGTCGAGGAGGCCGTGCTGACCGAGTTCGACCGGATCAGCGAGCGCGGGGGAGTGCTGGGGGCGATGGAGACCGGCTACCAGCGCGGCCGGATCCAGGACGAGTCGATGCTGTACGAGCAGCGAAAGCACGACGGGACACTGCCCATCATCGGCGTGAACACCTTCCGGAACCCCCACGGTGAGACGGCCGGGGCCGGGCCGGTCGAGCTGGCCCGCGCGACGGAGGCCGAGAAGCGCTCCCAACTGGAGCGGGTCGGCGACTTCCAGAACCGCCACCGCGAGGAGGCGCACGCCGCACTCGAGGCCTTGAAGGACGCCGCCAGGAACGGCGACAACGTGTTCGCCGTGCTGATGGACGCCGCGCGCGTGTGCAGCCTCCAGCAGATCACCGACGCCTTCTTCGAGGTCGGCGGCCAGTACCGCCGCAGTATCTGAGCAGCATCCGACAGGGAGATCCATGAGTGACATCACGCGTGTCGGCGTCATCGGCTGCGGCCTGATGGGGTCCGGCATCGCCGAGGTCTGCGCCCGTTCCGGCCTGGACGTCATCGTCCGGGAGATCGACGAGCCCGCGGCCGAGGCGGGGCGGGCCCGCATCGAGAAATCGATGCGGCGAGCCGTCGACGCCGGCAAGCTGGGCGGCGACGACCGGGACGCCGCGCTGGCCCGGCTGAGCTTCACCACCCGGCTGGACGCCCTGGCCGACCGCGACCTGGTCATCGAGGCCGCCACGGAGAATCCCCAGGTCAAGGCCGCGCTGTTCACCGAACTCGACGCCGTCGTCGAACGACCCGACGCGATCCTGGCGACCAACACCTCGTCGATCCCGATCATCCAGGTCGCCGGTGCCACCACCCGGCCCGCCCAGGTGGTCGGCCTGCACTTCTTCAACCCGGTGCCCGTCCAGCGGCTCGTCGAGGTGATCCCCTCGGTGCTCACGGCCGAGGCCGTGCTCGAGCGCGCCCGCGGCTTCGCCACCGAGGTGCTCGGCAAGACCGCGATCACCGCGCCCGACCGGTCCGGGTTCGTGGTCAACGCCCTGCTCGTGCCCTACCTGCTGTCGGCCGTTCGCATGCTCGAGGCGGGCCACGCCACCTCCGAGGACATCGACACCGGCATGACACTCGGCTGCGCGCATCCGATGGGCCCGCTGCGCCTGTGCGACCTGATCGGCCTGGACACCCTCGTCTCGGTCGCCGAGTCGCTGTACGAGGAGTTCAAAGAGCCCCTGTACGCCGCCCCGCCCCTGCTGCGGCGCATGGTCGACGCCGGCCTGCTCGGCCGCAAGAGCGCCCGCGGCTTCTACGACTATCAGGAGAAGTGATGACCGACGTCCCCGTCTTCGAACTCTCTGAAGAGCACCAGATGCTCCGCGAGACGGTGCGCTCGCTGGCCGATGACAAGATCGCTCCGCGGGCGGCGGAGACCGACGAGTCCGGGGAGTTCCCCCAGGCGGTCTACGACGCGCTC
>NZ_BAABHK010000021.1:0-181185 GCF_039542055.1 Actinoallomurus vinaceus | reverse complement strand
GCATGAGGGCCTTTCTGGTCGCCGGTGCAGATGTCGCAATCCACACCGAGCCAGAAGGCCCTCACCCATTACAAGATCATCGACCTCGTGTCGCCGTCACCAACCTCCATGGTCAGTACACCTAGGGCTCGCGCCCCGGACCCGCAGCATCCCTGCCACCACTTCGCCCCCGCCGAGGTCCAGCGACGGAACAGGTATTACGTCCGGGTATGGGCCAATTTCGGACACGTCGGTAGCGTCGGACGACGAAGGGGTGTTGATCCCCTGCCGCGCCATCGACGGAAGGATCATGTGGGTGTCCGTACCGCGCCGAACGTTCCTGCTCGGAGGCATCGCCGCCGTGACGGGCACCGCCGGGACGAAACCAGGGCCACTGCGATCAACCCACCGACTCGCGGACAGCGCAGTTGAGGGCGCCCACCCGATCGAGCACCTACAACGAGTCCGCCTCGTTCTTGTCGAGTCTGACAACCTTCTTGGGCCACGGCCGGTCATCCCGACCACTCACGAGCAGATACGGATCATCCAGCAACTCCGCAGCACCGCGAGCGGAGCCGACCGGCGCGCACTGCTCTATCTCCAGGCCCAATACGGTGAGTTCGCCAGTTGGCTGCACCATGACGCAGGGGACTTTCGCATGGCGCAGCACTGGACCGACCGCGCCCTTGAGTGGTCCCAGACTGCCGGTGACCCGGAGATGACCGCCTACATCCTCGCGCGCAAGAGCCAGCTGGCCGGAGACATGCGCGACCCGGACAGCGCGCTCGACTACGCCGAGGCGGCGCTAGAACTCGCACCCCCACACAGCAGGGTCAAGGCCGCCGCCGCGGCCTATGCCGCCCACGCCCATGCACTAGCCGGCGGGCACTCCCGCGACGCCGTACTCCGGATGCACGACGAAGCCCGCGACATCTTGGCGAACCTGGACAACGATCGAGAGTCGCCCTGGGCTGTATGGATGGACAACGCCTACCTGGACGTCGAGCGCGCCCGCTGTCTGTCCCTGCTCGGCAAGCACAACGACGCCACCGAGATCTTCCAACAGGCCATCAAGGAAGTCCCCCAAGGCTTCCGCCGCGACCGTGGTGTCTATCTCGCCCGCGAAGCACTCGCCCATGCCAACGCCGGACAGCCCGACCAGGCCGCCAAGGCAGGTACCGCCGCCCTGTCCATCGCGGCCGATACCGAGTCGGGACGGATCGTCCATGAACTCGCCCACCTGGACACTCAGCTAAGCCGATGGCAGCGTGTCCCCGAAGTGGTCGAGTTCCGCGACCACCTCACTACCACCCTCCCCCAAGAGAAGGACTGGACTCCCAGCACATGACTGCGCGCCCCTACGTCCTGCTCAGCGTGGCCACCTCCATTGACGGCTACATCGACGACACCAGCCCCGAACGCCTGCTGCTGTCGAACGAGGCCGACTTCGACCGCGTCGATCAGGTACGCGCCGAGTCCGACGCCATCCTCATCGGAGCCACGACCCTGCGGCGGGACAACCCCCGCCTTCTGGTGAACTCCGCCAAGCGGCGTGACGAGCGCGAGGCACGCGGACTGCCGCCGTACCCGTTGAAGATCACCGTCACCCGCAACGGCGATCTTGACCGTGACCTGAAGTTCTGGCATCACGGTGGGGACAAGCTCATCTACTGCCCGGACTCGGCCGTTCCCAGGCTGCGCGAACGGCTGGGGGACCTCGCGGACGTCGCGGGACTCGGCGCTAGTCTCGATTTTGAGGCCATGCTCGATGACCTCGGACAGCGTGGCATCAATCGGCTCATGGTCGAAGGGGGCGGAACCATCCACACGCAGTTCCTCACCGCCGGCCTCGCCGATGAGATTCACCTGGCCATCGCGCCGTTCTTCCTCGGCGACCCTGACGCCCCGCGGTTCGTGGGCGCCGGTGACTTCCCCAACGGGCCGGGCAACCGGATGACGCTCGCCGAAGCCCGCACGATCGGGGACATCGCCTTTTTGCGCTACCTCCCCAAGGAGAAGGTCAAGTAGTTGCCCCTGGCACCACCCAGCCGCACCGAAGACTACGGATGGCTGTCCTTCGCCATCGGCCTGGCCAAGCACTGCCCGCCGAGTGCTACGGCGTTCTCGGTCGGGTGTGTGATCGTCGACGAGCACGGAGCCGAGATCGCTCAGGGCTTCTCCCGCGAGAAGCCGCATCTTCATGCCGAAGAGTCCGCGCTGAGCAAGGTCAAGCTCGACGATGAGCCTCTGGCCGGTGCCACGCTCTACAGCTCTCTGGAGCCTTGCACCCGGCGCAGGTCCCAGTCACGCACCTGCGCTGAGTTGATTGTTGCGTCGGGGATCAGGCGGGTCGTCATCGCATGGCGGGAACCGCCAATCTTCGTGGCGGACGCCCATGGGGCCGAAGCCTTGAAGGCCGCCGGGATCATCGTTGTGGAGATCCCCGAACTAGCCGACGCAGCAGCCGCGATCAACGCCCACCTCTTCGGCCCGGATGCCAAGGCCGGATCGTTACCCGCCAGCGTTCTAGAGACGAACCGGTGCCGATACTGCGGCTCAGCGACGATGACTCTGACCCGCGACCACCTGCGCCCGAACCAGGCACTCACACTGCGATGGGATGTCCCGCATGAGCCTGCGTGATGCGATCGAGACGACTCTTCGCGCCTGGAACGCCTACGAGATCGAGCGGGGCGGTTCACCGATCATCGATTTCGACTGCTTCCCCGCCGGCCCGAAGGCCGAGCAGGCATCCGACAGCCTCACCGTTTATCGCCAACTCGCTCAGCTCCGCACGTCGGCCGAAGGCCCATTGGCCAGCCGACTGGACGCCGATCTTGCCTATCTCGGTGCCCTTCTCGGTGAACGCTCACCACTGAGCGACTACATCCGTGCCACCCAAGGATGTGAGGCGGCCGGATGGTCGGACGACTACGTCGCCGAACGCGCTGAGCTGGCTCGCCGCGCGCTTGCTGATCTAGGCATCGGATGGGGGCCGAACACCAACGCCGACCTGCGCCAGGTCGAAGGCCTGCTGGACGTGAACGAAGCCCCCGACGCCATCCGCCAGGCCGCGCAAGAACTTGAACCGGCCGTACGGGAGGCGACCGGCAGCACCGCCCCCTACACGCTGACGATCGAGACGACTGAGGTCGACGCGTACTGGGCGTACTGGCTCGACGGCGCCGGCGAACACGTCCGCCTGCGGCTCAACCTCCCCAACGTCGAGTTCACCCAGGCCGGAGCCCGACAGTTCGCCCTCCACGAAGTCCTCGGACACGGCCTGCAAAGCGCCAGCCTCGCAGCCAGAGCAGCCAACGAAGACGTCCCCTGGGTCCGCCTGCTGTCCATCCACGCCCCACAGCAGGTCATGCTCGAAGGACTCGCCCAGGCATGGCCGCTGTTCATCCTCCCCGATGACAAGGTGCTCATCGCCCGCCTGCGGCTCAGCCACTACACCCAACTCGTCCTCGCCCAGGCCCATAAGGCGCTCAACGCGGGAACCCCGGCGATCGAATGCGCCGACCACCTACGCGCCTGCCTCCCCTGGGAGAGCGACAAGACCATCGCCGGCGATCTGACCGACCGGGGAGCCGACCCCACCCACCGGTCGTACATGTGGGCCTACCCCGCAGGGCTCGACTGGTTCACCGCCCTCGCCGAGGCCGACGTTAAGGTGTCCCGGGAGGTGCTCAATGCCGCATACCGGGACCCACTCACCCCAGCCGACCTCGCCGACCTCTGGCCCGAAGGACCGCCTATCGGTGGACCCGGAGGCCCTGTTCGTCTACGGAAGCCTCCAATTCCCTGACGTCCTGTTCGCCCTCATCGACCGCGTACCCGACCACGAACCCGTAGCCGCCGAAGGATGGCGCGTCGCCGCACTCCCCGAACGCGTGTACCCCGGACTGGTCCCCGGCGACGGCATCGCCCGCGGATTCCTCCTGACCGGACTCAGCGCCGAAGAATGGCGCGTGCTGGACGCCTTCGAAGACCCCGTCTACGACCTCACACGAATCGCCCTACTCGACGGCCGCCACGGGTGGGGATACGTCTGCAACCCAGGAGCCGAAGTCGAGGCCCACGACTGGTCCGCCGAAGACTTCCAGACACGCGACCTCCCGACCTACGTCGAACGCTGCGCAGCATGGCGTCGCCGCTACGAGCAGCGGAAACAAGCCGGCTGACAAACATCTACCGGGACACGACAGAACCGGCACTGGACTCGCACGAGGCGGGACCGATTCACTCCAAGTCCTCCCACCCCCACGGGGGAGCGGCGGTCATGTCTGGCTCTCGTCCGAATCGGAACCGCGCCTCGTGATCGCCGATACCCAGGAACACATCGAACCGGCCTGCAGAAGGCAACCGCTTGGCCAGCGTGGCCACCTGCTCGTTTGCCCCCGCCTGCCGCAGACTGTCCAGCAACTGGCTTATACCGCGCGGGTTGTCGAGGGGGACGTGTTCAGCGGGGTTGCGGGCTAGCAGTACGGTCATCTGCTCGTTCGCCCCCGCCTGCCGCAGACTGTCCAGCAACTGGCTTATACCGCGCGGGTTGTCGAGGGGGACGTGTTCAGCGGGGTTGCGGGCTAGCAGTACGGTCATCTGCTCGTTCGCCCCCGCTTCCCGCAGACTGTCCAGCAACTGGCCGAAGAATTCCGGGGCGTCAAGGGGGCCAAGGGGGGCATATGCGGCGGCCCGCTCAGTCAGCATGGTGACATGCTCGCTTGCTCCAGCCCGCCGCAGACTGTGCAGCAGTTGGCCCACGCGGACTGGGTTGTCGAGCGGGGTGTGTGTGGCGGCCCGTTCGGCCAGTGTGGCGGCCTGGTCACTCCTTCCCGCCCGCCGCAGACTGGCTACCAGCCAACCCAGGCGGTTCGGGTTGTCGAGGGGAGTGTGTGTGGCGGCCCGTTCGGCCAGTGTGGCGGTCTGTCCGTTCGCCCCGACGTCCCACAGACTGTCCAACAGCAAGCTCACGCCGTCCGGGTTGTCGAGGGGGACGTGTTCAGCGGGGTTGCGGGCTAGCAGTACGGCCATCTGCTCGTTCACCCCCGCCTCCCGCAGAGTGACCAGCAGCCAGCCGACACCACTCGGCTTGTCGAGGGAGACGTGTGCTGCGGGGTTGCGGGCTAGCAGTACAGTCATCTGCTCGTTCGCCCCCGCCTCCCGCAGGGTGACCAGCAACTCGCCTACACCGCGCGGGTTGTCGAGGGAGACGTGTGCGGCGGGGCTGCGGGCTAGCAGTACGGTCATCTGCTCGTTCGCCCCCACCTGCCGCAGACTGTCCAGCAACTGGCTCACGTGGCTCGGGTTGTAGAGGGGGGCGTGTGCGGCGGCCCGTTCGGCCAGCGTAGCGACCTGCTCGCTCCCCACCTCCCGCAGAATGTCCAGCAACCAGCCCACCGCGTGCGGGTTGTCGAGGGAGACGTGTGCGGCAGGGTTGCGGGCCAGTAGTACGGTCACCTGCTCGCTTGCCCCCACCCGTCGCAGATTCCGCAGAAGCAAGTTAACGACGCGGGGATCATCGAGCGGGGCGTGCGCGGCGGCCCGTTCGGCCAGCGTGGCGACCTGCTCGCTCGCCCCCACCTTCCGCAAAATGTCCAGCAGTTGGAGTACGGCGTCCAGGTCGTCGAGGGTGATCTGAAGGGTGGCCCAGTGGGCGGGGCGGTGGTCAGCCGAGTCCAGGACGTGCAGGTGGTCGATGAGGGCGCATGCGGCATACGGGTCGCCGTGGGCGGTGGCGTTCTTGTAAAGCTGCGCGGAATCACGGTACAGGCCGCGATCCCAGGCGGCGTCGCCAAGTGCCCGAAGGTCAGCGGGATTCGCGTGGGCGGCGGCCGCTGGCCAGAAGCCGGCTGGGGGTGTCTGACCGGCACGGTCCACGCGACCGTACTGGTCGAGGTAGTCGGCCAGCCGGTACACCACCTCACTGCCTCCCCTTCCAGCGAGCGACCTCCGGCGGCCGGAGCGCGTGCGGGCATGACCAGAGCGGGGGCGGATCCGTGTGATCGGTCCCTGGGCCCCCTTGCACGGTCGGGAGGCGTAGGCCAGGGCTTGTTCCAGCCAGTCCTCATCCAGCCTGTCCCACTGGGCGTCAGTCAGATATGCCTGTGCAGCCTCCTCCAACAGCGCATGCGGCAGAGCGTTCCGATGTCCCAAGCGACGGGCGTCTATCGCCGCCCAGATGAGCGCCTTGGCCGCCAGCGGGGCGGCGCGGAAACGGTCGATTAGTTCCGGCCCGCCAGCCAGGTACTGGGTGATCTGACCGTCATCTGCGTGCTCAGCCGCCAAGGCCAGCCGCGCGTCGGTCCTAGCGGCCTGTTTCAGAGCGGCCAGGTCGCTGCCGGCGAAGGCATCCGGCACCTCGATCACCGTACCCTCCAGCACCAGCCGCACCTGGGACCCGGGGAGCTGAGTCAAGGCCCCGTAGTGTTCTGGCCACAAGGTGCCCAGGACCAGCACCGGCGCCCGGGCGGGGTCAGCGAGCAGGCTGCGCAGCTTGGCCGCGACCCGCTCACCGTCACCGTCGGCCCTCAGGTATTCCTGGGTCT
The DNA here is from genome assembly GCF_039542055.1 of Actinoallomurus vinaceus. Taxonomy (NCBI): domain Bacteria; kingdom Bacillati; phylum Actinomycetota; class Actinomycetes; order Streptosporangiales; family Thermomonosporaceae; genus Actinoallomurus; species Actinoallomurus vinaceus. The sequence goes on along the minus strand of NZ_BAABHK010000021.1, from coordinate 174,655 downwards.
CGTTCAGCCACACGACCGTGCGTGGCCGCACCCGATCCAGCGCCTCCAGTGCCGCCTGTGGCCGGGTTGGATCATACGGATGCCACAGCCGCCACCCGCCAGCCTGGCGCAACGGCTCCAAGGCTTCCCAGCAGGCGCGGGTCTTGCCCGCCGAGGACCCGGCCACCAGCACCGCCATTGCACTGACCCCACCGGTGGCCCGGACGATCACCTCAGCCAGCCGATCGTCATGAGCCCGCTGCACATACATCGGCAGAGTCGGCAGCCTCCCCGCCTGGTGCAGGGTGATCGGTCGATGCACCTCCAAGGCGAACGGATCAATTACCTGGGTGATCGGTACCCCCACAGACGAGTCCATCCGGGCCGCGACCCAAAAATTCCGGGCCCGCTCAGCCGCATCATCACGATCCCACCGGGCGGCACGGGCCAGCGCGGTCACCACCGCGACCACATCGGCTTGTGAGGGTGGCAGCCCAGTGTCCCGGATGATCCGGTGGATCGTGTCTCGCTCCGGAGCTCCTGGCAGCCCATCGTCCTGGGCGACCCAGACGGTGATCTCATCCAGACTGGGCGCGCCAGCCTCTAGATACAGCTCATACACCAGTGCCTTGAGATCTGCCAGCGGCCCGGGCGACACCCGAGGCCGCTCGATCATCCGCGGCCGCCGCACCGGCCCGCCCTTGCTGTCGCCACTCATCGCGCACCATCATCACGCCACCGGGTTGAAATGCCCATACACACGTGTAGCGGCGCACTCATCGCAACTCAAAACCGGGCTCCCGGGCGGTCACAGGGTGGATCCGAGCCGGCCAGCACACCACTAGCCCACCACCGATGAAAGAGGCATGCGATGAGGTCCACCTCTGGCCTGACCCGCACCGAACGACTCCAACTGGCCGCCGCCGTCCTGCGCGGCACCATCGCCGGAGCCACCCACGCGATCGCCACTTGGCTGCTGGATCACTACACCCACTAACGCCAACGGCGGGCCTGTCGAACACACAACCGTCATTGGCCGGCCCACCACCCGCTCACCGGGCAGGGTCAGCGACTGCCTACAAGGACCAGGGAACTTGTTCTACGGACTCGTCAGCCGCGCGACCGTAACGTCGGGGAACGGTGCACGCCTCGCAGCGTCAACGGTCGAAGTGGCGCTGTACGGCTGTAGCCAAGCCGAACGGGCACCCGTCAAACATCTGCTGGGACTAAGTGACAAGCATCTACCGGGACACGACAAAAACGGCCAGGCATGCCGGATGAGAACTTTCTCTACGTCTTCAAGGGCGCCCCGGCTGCGCCGGGTCGCCGGCGGCCGACCGGCCCTCGGGCCGGGCATGCGGCCTCTACGGGCCGATCCCGGCCCGAACCGGTCGACCGCCTCGCCACATGGAAGCGCCGAATCCGTTAGGACAGCCGCCCGGCAGATGACCGGATCTTTCCGGCGTCATCCCGAATAGGGCGGGACGGGGGCCCCGGCTAGGGCCGTGACGATCGCGGTGGGTGGCTGGCCGCGGTGCGGGGTCGGGGCGATCGGCTGACGCGCCGCTTCCGGTCCTCGGGCCGTGGCCGGCCCTGCGGTCCGGGTCGGCTTGTCCTCGGGCAATAGGGCTTTCCTTCGCCTCCGGTTCCCCGGACACGGCATCAGGGGTACTACATGTCAGTTTGATTGAGAACCTGCTCTTTGCAGGGTTGGCATGATGAAGTAGACGCATCGATCCAGATTTCCGGAGTGTAGATGGGTGTATGGCGTCGGGTCGCCTCAGGGGTGGTGCTCGCTCTCATTGTTGCCGTGGCGGTGACGGCTGCTGCCTTGGCGAAGGTTTCGAAGCTTCCGACATGGGTGGCTGCCGCGGTTGCGGGCGGGGCTTTCTTGGTGGGGTTGATGGCCGACCCATTCAAGAAGATCGCTGCAGAATGGATTGAGCGGCCAGGTCGTCGGCAGAGTGTGTTACTGGCGTCCACTCGAGTACATGACCGCAGAGGACGTATTCAGCGCGTCCGAGATTGTGAAGACCCGTTGAGGTTGGGGGTGCATCCGGCCGCTACGGGTGAGGGAGGGGCAGCCCAGGTGCCGCCCTATGTTCAGCGAGACGCACAGGCGCGACTTTCCGCCACATTCAAGGCCCAGGGGATGGTGATCATCGAAGGGGCGTCAGCGGCGGGAAAGTCGCGGTTGGCGTTCGAAACGATTCATGCCTACGCACCCAAACGGTGGCTGATTGTCCCCGCCGAAGCAACCTCGCTGCGAGAGATCACCAAGGCGGGTGTAGTGATCCGCAGGGCGGTGATTTGGCTTGACGATGTGGAGCGGTTCCTCGTCAGTGGCGGGCTGGACGGGGCTGTGCTCGATGCGCTGTGTCCGCCGGGCGTACATGATGTACTAGTCGTAGCAACCTTGCGGTCTGAGGCTCGGCAGGAGCTGAGCGGCGCCGGTCTAGAAATCAGCACCGCCCGTGCCGTTGAGGAAGTGATGCGCCGAGCCCGCGTCGTTGCACTTGAGCGTGATCTCACCGGTCCCGAACGTGAAAGAGCCGAGGCATTTCGTTATGACGATCGGATCGCCGGTGCCCTCGATCAAACCACTGGAGCGGGCTTCGCCGAATACATCGCGGCCGGCCCTGCCGCGCTGGAGCGCTGGGAATCAGCTAAACGTGGCGAAAACCTAACCGCCGGAGCGATAATCAGTGCCGCCGTAGATGCCCGTAGGGTCGGACACTTGACCCCTATATCGCGCGCCCTACTTGAGCGGCTTCACTTTCACTATCTTTCCGACCGTGAGCACCATCGGCGCGACCGGCCAAGCTTTGACGATGCTCTCGCGTGGGCCACTCAACTAGTCAAGGGAGCAAGTGGATGCATTGATTCCGCCGGAGACAACACCTTCAAGCCTTTTGACTATTTGATTGACCATGCGCAGCGTACAGCCAGTCTAAACAATATTCCGGGTCCGGTGTGGAGCGACCTCGCCAGTCATGCGCCAATGAAAGTAATTAAGGCTATCGGTGCTATTGCTTATAAGGCCAGTCTCCTCAACATCAGTGAACAAGCGTTCCGTCGCGCCGCCGACACCAGCGACACGGACGCTATGTACGGCTTGGGACTTCTGCTGGGCCAGCTCAGGCGATTCGACGAGGCCGAGATCTGGCTTCGTCGTGCTGCCGAAGCCGATAGCACCAACGCCATGACCAACTTGGGACGCTTGTTGGACGAACTCGGGCGGGCTGACGAGGGCGAGATCTGGCTTCGTCGTGCTGCCGAAGCCGATAGCACCAACGCCATGACCGACCTGGGACTCTTGCTAGAGAAACTCGGGCGGGCTGGCGAGGCCGAGATCTGGCTTCGTCGTGCTGCCGAAGCCGACAGTACCCAGGCCATGACCAACTTGGGACTTTTGTTGGAGGAACTCGGGCGATTCGACGAGGCCGAGATCTGGCTCTGTCGTGCTGCCGAAGCCGACAGCACCAACGCCATGACCAACCTGGGACTCTTGCTAGAGAAACTCGGGCGGGCTGGCGAGGGCGAGATCTGGCTCCGTCGTGCTGCCGAAGCCGACGACACCGACGCCATGACCCCCCTGGGACTCTTGCTAGCCGAGATCGGGCGGGCCGACGAGGCCGAGATCTGGCTTCGTCGTGCTGCCGAAGCCGACAGCACCAACGCCATGATCGGCCTGGGACTCGTGCTGGACGAGATCGGGCGGGCCGACGAGGCCGAAACTTGGTTCCGTCGCGCCGCCGAAGCCGACGACACCAACGCCATGACGGGCCTGGGACTCCTGCTAGAGAAACTCGGGCGAGCCGACGAGGGCGAGATCTGGCTTCGTCGTGCTGCCGAAGCCGACAACACCAACGCCATGACCGCCCTAGGACTCCTGCTAGCCGAAAGCGGGCGAGCCGACGAGGCCGAACAGTGGCACCGCCGCGCCGGCGGAACACACGGCAACGACGGCAACCGTTGACAACTTCTACACCACAGCCGCGGACCAACGTCTCGCCATCGTGATCTGGTGCGACTAGCAGGTACGGCGTGGGGAGCAGCCCCATGACCCGCACTGGAGCGTCTGACAACAACCGTGACGACAACGACGACAACCAACGGTGCACGATCTCGATCACCGGCCACCGCCAGCCCAGGCTTGCGACGCATCGGGCGAGCGCTACCGTCGGCTACGGATCAGAAGGGTGAGGTCCGAATCCCTCCGGCTGCGTTGTTGTTGGCCCTGCGCTCCGAGTCGGCATGTCTCCAAATTCGCCGGTAGTCGTTCCAAGCCCGCGGACTCTGCGTCAGCACGTCGCGACCGAAGTCTTACGTTAGTTGTGCAGCATTATCAAGGGCGATTACGAAGTTTCCGCAGACGCGGCGACAGTTACTCACGGATTCGTTGTCGATGTATACTCGATCGCCAGTCAACTTTATCTCCGCGGCTTTTAGGCTCGCGAAAATCTTATCTCGATGGCTGGATATCAGCTGCCTTTCGGTTAGGCGGCCGAGCCCGTGCTGGAGAGCGTTGCGTGCCTCAATGAATCCAAGCAGCCGCCCCCAGTCGGATGTGATCTTGGTAATATCGACCCCCGCATGTTTATCCCATGCCTTGCGGCGCTTCTCCCAGTTGAAGACGTCACCGTCATCGAGTGAAGGTCGCAATTCCAAAAGGCGTCTGCTTGTGAAGTTCTCGGCGATAGCTACAAGATCTATCAAAGCGTTCTCGTGTCGCAATTGATTATGGAGTATGACATGTCGTCCGAAAGTTCCGTCCGCTGTGTTATCGTGTGCAGTGAGCAGCTTATGGTCTAGAGTGCGCATAGCTATCTGTGTAAGCGCCGCCTCGCCTAGCTCGCTGGACGGTGAAAACTTGCTAGGCATTCTGCACGGCCCAGTCGAATGCCCATTGATCTAGTTGGCTGGCACCAGTCACGGCGCGCCGGATGGCTTGAGCTGGTTTAAGGAAGCCGATAGCGCTGACAATAACAGGCCTAACAACTGGGCTACTTCGATCATAAACTCGAACCAGTTCATCTGTATCGATCAAACCGAGACGGGCAAGCGTCATCGCAGCCTGTGCGCGGAGCACGGGCGACCGCTGCGCGCTAGTGAACGCATCGCGCACCCACTGGACCCGACGCTGTCCGGTCCGTCCGCTATTGAAAGAGGCGAGCCGTGATAGCGGCTGTTGTAGCCACCACGTTTGCCATCCTGTTAGGTATGCGTTCCGCCTCAGCAGCTTGTCGAATGCGGATAGAACGGCAGAATCATTGCTACGGCTCATCAAATATCGCGACACGTGAGGAGTTGTTGTTTGTTCATAGCGCAGCAGACGCATAGCTGTATCCAAAGTGCCGTCTGGCTCATTTTCGGTCGCGCTTAGCGCAGTAAAAGCAACCGGAAGAAGCTGCATTAGCGCCTGATGCTCTGATCGCCTCGCAACGGCGAGCTTTCCGCGACCGGCAACCCGTGACCAGCGCTCAAGAATTCGTGCTGCGGTTAGCTGTTCGACGGCATCTTGATCCAGTTCTATCGCGCCCTCCCCTCCGTCGTATTCGTCTGCGTCGAAGGCCGCGAGATCAAGTTCTGCTTCTTCCGCTATTTCCCTCCTTAGATCCTCAACCTTTTGTAGATGTGCTTGATATTTCACGCGACTCCACGTGAACGTCTTGGAGTCGTTAAGAATCAGTCCAAGTCGACGGGCCTCTTCTGACAAAGTTTCAATGGACCGAACCACGTCCGACCATGAATCGCAGTTCAATCGAAAGTCATCGTTGTACCGGCCGACAATTAGACCGCGGCGCACGAGGGCACGCTCTAGCTTGTCGAGAAAAACCTCGGCGAGCACGTCGCTGGCAACCGACTGCTGAGGCAGACCGTAGGTTCGGCCGCTCGCTTCCTTGAGCAGCCCCATAAGTGCGTCCACTGCGGCGTGGTCGTCGGTCTGAACCAGAAGTTCCTCGGCCAGTAGGCCATGGTCAATGAGTTCGTAGCAGGAAGCTATGTCAGCAGCCACGATGTATTCGCCAGGAAGGTCGAGAGGCTGCCACTGGAATCCGTACCATGCTTTTGAGCTACGCGGTGGCAGCGTCAGCGTTGAATCAAGGCGGCTAGTCAGAGCGCGATAGAGGAGCCGACTCGGAAGATCCCAGATAGCAACTGGTCGGACGCCGTGACGTGCCTTGCTCACAGCGATGATTTCTTGCTCCGACGGAATGAATGGCCGGCTGACCTGCGCGTGGGCCCACTCCGCCACTTTGTCGCGACGTGAGAGCAGCGCAGGCGCTACGGCATTGGGAGGAAGAAGCCGAGGCGCTGCACCCAACTCCTCGTCCAAGGCAGCCCGCAAGCTGGCCACACTGACTAGAGTGCCCGAACCATCCACAACGTACGTTTTAGCAGCCTCCTGCCGTTAGATCGAGTATCCGCTGGCCTCATTGTGGTTGCGAGATCAGCGGACGCGCCGCTTCTGGTGCTCGGGCCGTGGCCGGCCCTGCGCTCCAGGTCCGCTCGCCACCGGATGCCAGGCTTCTCGTTCGCACGGCGGCTGCTAACACTTCTGCTGACTCGAAAGTCCTGGCCAGCCTCCGCCCTCGGCGCGCATAATCGCAGTACTAACTGGCATCGGGTGTGGAGCTCAGCCCCGACCGCGCCCCGGCCGATCTTGAAGGGGTCGGTGTCGCCTGCCCACTTTCAGCCCTGAAGGGCGTCCCCGCAGGGGACACCGAGAACTAACAACGGCCCTGGACGGCTGTGGACCGACCTGGACGGCGCGGTCGTCCGGCAGCAGGTCGGCGGACGGTTGTGGACGGTTGTGGGCGTCTTCGATCTTGCTACGGATCAGACGGCAGGGCCCTCCAACGGTAGACCACCAGTGCAGCGCTTTCTGAACGGTGGACCGGCCCTTCGGAGTGGGGTTCGGAGGGATGACCACGGCTCCGGAGGCGCTCAACGAGCGGCTGTGTCCGCAGGTGGCCAAGCGGCTGTGAGTCGCCGTCGAGGCGGGCCGCCGCGGTTGGACCTGTTACACCGAGCATTCGGATCAGAACTGGTGGCCGCCCCGAGATCCACACCAAGCTCATCAAGCGGCCACACTCGGCCTGCTCCGAACGGTCTTGAATGGTACATAGCGCATACCGAAGCTCGGGAAATCTGACCGTGCAGGCCGAAACCCCACGGTCAGATGCCCCGGTGCGTACTCTGTTATCTGTTCGCTGTTGTTACCATCCCCGTCCGAAAGCGCGGAGGCCAGCAACGAACATGACGCCGGCGCCTGCTGCGAACAGGAGCACGACGCAAAGACGAGCGGTTCCGGCCCATGTCGTAGGCGTGGTCCGGGCCGCTCGTCCGTCTACTTGGGCAGTCCCGGCGGTGAACCAGAGCATCGCGAGTACCATGCACAGGCGTGCCGTCCCGGACCAGGTCATCAGCGCGGTTTGCACCACCCTGGCGACGTCACTCTCCAACGGCTCCATAGGCCGCCTCCTCTCCTCAGTCGGGTCTTCGGCCGACAAAAACAAAAAAGCGCCCATTTTGCGCATGCCTGAAAAGTAATGCGACCTCCTGGATGGACCGCATTTTCAGGCGCGCAAAAAGAACGCTTCAATCGAATGGCTATATTCAGTTATTGGTTGGCTGGCCGTTCGTGGCGGCAGCCGACCTACCACACTCCCATCGCAGTCCAGGCTGCGATGGTTGCATCGTCCTGCGGTGGTGGCGCGGACCGCAATTGCCCGTTACGATCCGGCTTGATTCGCAGTATGCCAGTAGACCTCGTCAGAGTGGGGGGGTATAGCGAAAAGGGTCCTGACACCTCGGACCCGGCACCCTCAGGCGGCCTCTGCCAGGGCTACTACCGCAGCTCTCCACTGCACTCGTCCACGTCGATGTCGAGAGCCTGGTAGAGCTGGTTACCCCACCCGGAGCTGACCGTGACCGCTTCGACAGCGCCCGCACCGGGGCCGCCATCACCGCGCATACCGCCGACACGGCTGGCTGCCCGAAGACGTCACTATTGTGCTTGTCGACCGTCACCGTCGGTAGGACGGCTCGCTGGCAGCTACCTGAGCCGGGACAGTGGTCTAGGCGCCCACGCGCGGCCTTCGCGACATGCAGTAAGCGTGCAATTAGCCACGGTGAGGTGGGCAATAGGGTCACTCACGCGCAACCGAATCCGCGGGTCGGCGGCCCTGAGGGCCGGTTTCCATCTACTTCCCAAGCTGAGGGCATACATAGCGCCGATGATCCCTCGCGCCCGGCTCCGCCTGACGACAACGGTGACGACAACGACGACAACCAGCAACACACGTTCCCACCCATCGGACACCGTCAGCCCATGACCACGTCGTATCGAGCATGGGCTACCGTCGGCTACGGATCAGATGGTGCCGTCTCCTGAGGGTGCATGGCAGAGTAGTCAGACGCGAACGTCCGACATGGGTTCGCCCAGGTCAAGAATGCTGCGGCTGCAGACAGGTTGCGATGAAAGTCATGACACCCGCACCGGTCAGGACACCGGGCCCTCGGTGACACGGCGGTCTCTCGCCCCTCTGCAGCAGCAACGCTGCGGTAATTCCGGATGTGCGCCGATTTGATCCTTTCTAGGCTGGTCGTCCATGAGCGAGCCTCGATTGCAGCGGCTGATTCCTGTCCGGCGAAAGACCTCGGCTCAGCGTCGACCGGCGCGGTTGATGCCGGTGTGGGCGGCGCTAGCAGGTACGTTCACCGTCGCGGTGACGGTGCTGACGATCACGGTGTGGGCTGGGTTCGCCCTACTAGGCGTACACGGCTTCCAGCATGAGAAGCGGCTATCGTCCTCGACGTTCTTCGACCTGGTGAAGCTGGCCTTCGCAGTCGTCGCCGGGATCGCTGGAGTCGTCGCCCTGGTCATCTCCTATCGCAAGCAGCGGCTCACCGAAGAGGCCGACCTGCGCGAGGCGACCAAGCTGCACACCGACCGGTTCACTGCGGCTACCGCCCAACTCGGCTCTGCCTCTCCTGCCGTCCAACTCGCAGGCGTCCACGCCCTAGCGGGCCTGGCCGACGACGCGCCCACCAGAGCCCTTCGCCAAACGTGCATCGACGTGCTGTGCACATACCTGCACTTGCCTTACGACCCCGACCCCGCCCCCGACGGCCTCCCCGCTGACGCCGACCCCGGCCTGGTCAAAGAACACGCCGCTGCATGCCACACCTACCGGTCGCTGCGAGAGGTCCGCCACACCGTCATCCGGGTCATCACCATCCACCTGCGCGATGGCACCGAAGTCTCCTGGCAAGGCCACGACCTCGACTTCACCGGTGTCGCCTTCGACGGCGGAGATTTCACCGGTGCAGTGTTCACCGACAACCCCGCCAAGAACCTACACGGCAGAGTCTCCTTCCAAGACACCACCTTCACTGGCGGCGTGGTCAACTTCGGGGGCGCCAAGTTCACCGGCGGGGAGGTCGACTTCAGGCGTACCAAGTTCACCGGCGGGGAGGTCGACTTCAGGCGCACCAAGTTCACCGGCGGCGAGGTCGACTTCGAGAACGCCAAGTTCACCGGCGGCAGGGTCGACTTCGGGAACGCCAACTTCATCAGCGGCAAGGTCAACTTCGGGAACGCCGACTTCACCAGCGGCAAGGTCTACTTCAGGGGCGCCAAGTTCACCGGCGGCAGGGTCGACTTCGGGAACGCCAACTTCACCAGCGGCAAGGTCAACTTCAGGAACGCCGACTTCACCAGCGGCAAGGTTAACTTCGGGGGCGCCGAGTTCACCGGGGTCTGGGTCGACTTCGGGTGCGCCAAGTTCACCGGCGGCAGGGTTAACTTCAGGGGCGCCAAGTTCACCGGAGGCAGGGTTACCTTCGGGGCCGCCAAGTTTGCCGGCGGCAAGGTCTACTTCGGGGGCGCCAAGTTCGCCGGCAGCAGGGTCGACTTCAGGCGCGCCTACTTCATCACCGGAGAGGTCCACTTCGGACACGCACAAGGTGATGTTGCGCCTTTGGGTTTGATGGGGATTGGAAGTGTTGTGAGGGGCGCCCCAGCCACGTGGACGCTTCAGCCCTCAACGCCACCCTCGCAGACGAGGCCAGACACCGCTGCCCAGTGACGAACGGAATCCATCCGGACAGGTCCGCCCACGCTCGACGGCTCGACCAATCGCGGATTCCCCAGCATGGTTCGGCTTGAGAAACGCCGAGGCCGCCGACGGGGTCACCCCGGGCTCGCATCCAGCCATGGGTGACTAACTGCGTGATAACTGCGACGTACAACAGCGGACACTCCCGCTCGCCGAGGGACCGCCAGTGCAGCCAGCAACGCCGGAAGCGGTGGCGAAGGATCCACATAAGTCGCCTGAAAAGCAGAAGGTCGGGGGTTCGACCCGGCTTCCGCCCACCACACGTGACCTGGGAAGAGACCCTAGGGAAGATCGCCCCGGGTATTTGACGACCGCCGCTCATTCGAGACAACCGGCTATCCAACTCGGCCAGGCCGATCAGCCGGCGCGAAGGCCCACCCTGGTCGCACACTCGGTAGTAAAGACGATTACGACGTCATTATTCGCGCAGGCGAGCCCTCCGGGTCGACGTGCATGCTAACACCCTGGATGACCTTGGACGGGCGTGGACGCGCAGGAGGCTGCACCACTGGTCAGAAGATGATTATGGACGGATCCGGACGACTCTAGTCTTGCTACGGATCAGACTGTCGAATCCCGCTGCGGTGGGATCAAGGCGGCGGCGCAAGCGCCGGCGCAGGCCGCCTGCTCCGGCATGCCCTACGGGCGTGCGGCGTGGGCGCCTGAACCCTACGACGGCCGAGCAACCCACGATCAAGGTAGGGGCGGCAGAGGGGATGACCCGGCGGGCTTTAGCATGCGTTCGCCGCTCAGTGCATGGATAGGGCCGCGAGTACGGTCTGCACGACGCCAGTGATGCCGCCGAGGATGGTGAACGCAATCACCAGCCGTTGCGCGGGTTCGACAGTGACTGTGTCCGGGTCCGGAATGGGCTGGCTTTTTAAGGCCGCTGTCCCGTCGGCTGGTGAGGGTATGGCCTGCGACCGCCCTGCTGTGAGGGTGCGGAGCAGGTCCGCCCTCTTCCCTGGACCGTGCGACGGCTGATGCCTGCATCCCCGGAGCAGCCCGTAGCAAGGGTTCCTGCACGAGCCTTTGCGCGTGGTTGTCGCTCGGCAGCGAGTGGGCACCAGTAACAGTTCGTACGCGCCCAAGATCATTAGGGGTAGACCCCAGTAACTGAGCTTTCCGGAATCCCAAGCCATCGTGCACAGCACCACGAACACGATCAAGAAACCGATTATGCTGTTCCGACGCTTTTCGTATTCGGGCACCCGTCGCGCCATGCGCTACCTCCCTGACATGCGGTCTCCCTCAGAGGGAAGCTAACGATGCCGGGCGAGTGAGTCTCGGTCACCTGACACATACGGGTCTATCGGCCACTGCGGGACATGCGCGATTCTAGAAACAGTGATCAAGCCATGATCCCGAAACTAGTCGGCGCTTACCGACAGCAATGCCGACCCGTGCCCGCTACGTGCTCAGTCAGAGCGGACGATCACGGTCGCGTGCGGTTACTCACGGGAAGGTCTTCGGGGAGGTCCAGGTCAGCCCTGCCGCAGGTAGCCAGCCATCACCGGTAGCTACTTCCCCAAGCTGACGGCCCAGGAGCAAGCGACGCCCATCCGAGGCTGGACTCCTGGGTGCGGGATATTCGCGGGATGAAGGTCGGCCACAGCCCGCCACTCTGAGGGGAAGCCACAGGTCAGATGACCACCGTCCGTCGGGTCGCCTGTGGATTCCTAAACCGTGTGCCGCAGGTTCGAATCCTGCCGGGGGCACCCCGTCCGATCACGAAAAAAGCCCCACTGACCAGCGCGAACGCCGGTCGAGCGGGGCTCCGTCGTGTGCAGTCGGATGCCGCTGAGGGCCACTATGCGTCGCTGTCCACGGGCACAGCGCGGGATGACCGCTGCCGCGTGTCTCGGCGGCAAGGTCAGTGCGAATGGATCTCTTCGTGAGCCTCTTCGAGAGAAGATCCCGCCAGGAATGCCGCGACCCCGCCGGTGAAGTTGGGGCACTCGAAGATGTCCTCATGCGGGCAGGCCAAGCCGTGGGCGATGGCGGTGCGTGCCACCTGAGCCTGGGCGATCCGTTGATCCAGCTCGGCGAGCTTGCGTTGGTACAGCTCGCGCCATCCGTCGCCGGCCGGCGAACGTGACGCGATGAACGCTTTGACCTCCCGCAACGTGAAGCCCGCATCGCGCAGCAACAAGACCACACCGACCAGCCCGACCGCCGACGGCGGATAACGCCGTTGGCCTGAGACCCGGGCCGGCGCCGGTAGGAGGCCGAGCTCCTCCCAGTAGCGCAGAGCGGAAGTGGCGACACCCGTGCGGCTCGCCAGCTCACCGATCGTCAACTGCTCACCCATTGACTTCAAGCATACTTGAAGTCGTTGACTGGCGATCATGCAGACAGCAGGGACATCTCTCAAGCAACGCGTGATCAGATACTTGGTGGGCCAGGCTCATCACCCCCGGGGCATCGTCGGGTGGGCGAACGGCTGGATGTTCGCTCTTCGCCCCTCCAACCGGCAGCGCAACATCTGGGCGGTGTCGTTGCTGGACGTACAGCCCACCGACCGGGTGCTCGAGATCGGGTTCGGTCCCGGCATCGCCATCGCCGAGTTCGCCGGCCGCGCCACCCGGGGCCACGTCTTCGGCATCGACCACTCGCAGGCCATGGTCCGGCAGGCCGCCCGTCGCAACGCCGCCGCCGTCCGCGCACACCGCGTGCACCTCACTCACGCCTCCGTGGAGCAGTTGCCGAGCTTCGGTGATCCGCTCGATGCCATCCTCGCCGTCAACTCCGTGGGGTTCTGGCCCGAGCCGGTGGAGCGGCTTCGCGAGCTGCGCCGCCTGCTCCGCCCTGCAGGACGCATCGCGCTCGTCAGCCAGCCCCGCTGCCCGGGTGCCACCCGGGACACCACGGTCCGAGCCGCGCGAGAGCTCCAGGACCTGCTCACCCAGGCCGGGTTCACCCAGCTCCGGGTCGAGACCCTCGAACTCGACCCGCCCGTTGCCTGTGTGCTTGCCAACAATCCGACCGGCATGCCGTCATGACGGCAAATAACACACCGCCGACATTCGACTCATCGGGCTCGGGCTCGTCCTGCGAGAGTGAACCGCCGGCGACCTGCGGATCGACGAGCGGCGCACCCGGGGGGTCACGCCCTTCGCCGGGCCCCGCGCTGCGGCTCGATGCCCAGGGTCGCGCAGGCGCCGTCCACGGCCACCCGGCGGAGCTCGTCCTTTGGTACGTCGGTGAACTGGAGCGTGCAGTCCTGGAGGCCGCCGAAGGCGATCACGGCTCGGGTGGCCTGCTCCAGCGTGGGTTCGGGGCCGTGCAGCAGCTTCACCAGCCGCCGGCGCCAGTCCAGCACGAGGTCGATCAGGCCCAGGTCGGCCAGCGTGGTCAGCTCGCTGAGCATGAGCACGATCTCTTTGCGGTGGCGGTAGTGGAAGTCGAAGTAGCCCTCCAGCAGGGCGCGGGGGTCGACCTCGTCCAGCGCCTCCTGGCCCACCAGGAACGCCTCTTCCTCGTCGATGATCGGCTGCACGATGCTGCGGACCAGTTCCTCGCGTGAGGAGAAGTGGTAGTAGAGCGCCGGCTTGGTGATGCCCAGCCGGTCGGCGATCTCCTGCAGGCTGGTCCGCTGCACACCCTGCTGGGCGAAGAGTTCGCGGGCGACCTCCTGGATCCGCTGCTTGGTGTCAGAGGGGCGAGGCATGCCGCCAGCCTATCTGACTTAACGATAGGTAAGTAATCGCGTATGCTTACCTATCGTTAAGTAAGGAGGCATGCTCATGCGGATTCTCATCTCCGGCGCCAGCGTCGCCGGTCCGGTGCTGGCGTACTGGCTCACCAGGCACGGCTTCTCCGTCACCGTCGTCGAGCGCGCGCCGGCTCTGCGTAAGACCGGCGGCCACGCGGTCGACCTGTTCCGGCCCGCGATGGACATCTCGGAGAAGATGGGCGTGCTCCCGCGCGTCGAGGAGCGGGCCACCGGCACCCACCGGATGACCCTCTGCCGGGAGGGCGTGCGGCGTCCCGTCCGTGTGGACCTCTCCAAGATCTTCGGCGCCGCCTCCGACCGGCACGCCGAAATCATGCGCGACGACCTGAGCGAGATCTACTACGACGCCACGCGCGACGACGTCGAGTACGTCTTCGGCGATTCGATCACCGCGATCTCGCCCGACGGAGAGGTGCGGTTCGAGAACGCCGCGCCGCGCCGTTTCGACCTCGTCGTCGGCGCGGACGGGCTGCACTCCAACGTACGTCGCCTCGTCTTCGGCGACGAGTCCCGCTTCAGCGCCTTCATCGGGGCCTACCTCGGGGTGCTGACCCTGCCCAACACCGCCGGCCTCGACCGCGAGCTCCTCATCCACGTCGGCGTCGGCCGCACCGCCGGCATGTACGGCGCGCGGCACCTCGGCGACGCGCGGGCGCTGTTCCTGTTCCGGAGCGAGCGCGAACTCGACTACCACCACCGCGACGTGCCCCGGCAGAAGGAACTGCTGCGCGGCGCGTTCGCCGGCCTTCACGCCGACGTGGACCGCTGGCTGGACGAGCTCGACCGCACCCCGGCGTTCTACTTCGACTCGATCACCCAGCTCCGCATGGACACCTGGTCGCGGGGGAGGGTGACGCTCGTCGGCGACGCGGGCTACTGCCCCGGCCCGGCCGTCGGCGGCAGCACCAGTCTGGCCGTCGTCGGTGCGTACGTCCTCGCCGGGGAGCTGGCGCGGGCGGGCGGCGACCACGAGGCTGCCTTCCCCGCCTACGAGCGCGCGATGGCGGAGCACGTGCGCGGCAGCCGCGCGGTCGCGCTCAGCGCGGCGAAGACCCTGATCCCCACCTCCCGCCTCGGCGTCTCGGGACTTGCCCAGGGCGCCCGCCTGATCTCCGCCCTGCCCGCGGGGCCCAGCCGCGCCCTTCTCCGCCTCACCACCAAGAGCGCACGCCTCTACAACTCCATGACCGTCGACGACTACCCGCCATCGCCCACCCAGGCCGGGTCGGCGTGGCGGGCGACCCCGGAGGTGGCCTCGGGAGCGGGCTCGGGGTGGAGTGAGGAGTAGCGAGATGGTGGCGTTCTTCGAAACCGGTCGGCGCGGCCGCGACCTCGGCGCAGGCGTTGGAACCGGTCGATCGACACGGGCCCGCGCTGACCGCGCCGGACAGAGCGCCCGCGGTCCTGCCCGCGGACGGCGTACGGCTGCCGGGCGCCGGTCCCGTGACCCCGCCGGATCCGCGACTACCTCACCCACACCGAATCCACGCTGTGCGCATCGACGGCACTTACGGCCAGGTGATCATCGACTACCGGCCCGAACCCGGCGGGCCGGCCGCCGCGGCGCTGGCCCCGCTCGCCGAGCTCTAGGCGTCCCCCACCACGCCGTACGGCGCTGGGAGAACGAGCGCGGTCTGCTCCGGCGCGAGCTCGCCGCCCTGGCCTGAGATCGGCGAGGCGCGCGTCATCGGCGGGGCCGGTGCTGCGAGGAGCGTGATGACTCCGTGTGCCGCCACCGCACTCCGAGTTCCTCGTCGCTGGGTGGGGACGCGGGCAGCGGCGTGGCCGGCGTGTCGGCGCGCAACGCGTCCAGGAGCAGTGTCAGGTAGCGCTGGCGCAGGGCCGCGGTGCGACCGGCGTCGCCGAGACGGATCGCGGTGATCTGGTCGAAGATCATCGGGATGTCGCGGGCGTCAACGTCCGGCCGCAGCGCGCCGGCGGTCTTCGCGTGGTCGAGGATCTGCGCGGCGAGTGAGGACGCCTCGGCGGCCAGGCGGTGCATCTCCGGGGTGGGGGTGAACGTGCCGGCCAGGTGCACGGTCAGCGAGTGCACGTCCGAGTCGATGACCTCGCCCACGAAGGCCGCGAAGGCGTCCCAGGGGTCGCTGTGACGGGCCGGCGCGGACTCCGCGATCGCCATGAACCGGCGCAGGCCGTCCTCGCAGAGCGTCCGCAGCAGTTCTTCCTTGCCGGCGTAGCGCCGGTACAGGGCGCCGACGCCCACGCCCGCCTCCTCGGCCACCGCCGAGATCGGCGCCCCAGGGTCGCGGATGAACACGGCTCGGGCGGCGTCGAGGATCGCCTGGTCGTTGCGGGCGGCCTCGGCTTGGCGGCCTCGCAGGCCAGAGGTCTTGGTCTCCATGGTCTCGATTCTAGCTTGAACGGAAGGTTCTGTTCCGCTAGTCTTTTGAACAGAACGATCCGTTCCGATTAACCCGGAGGTTCGCATGACCGCCACGTCCTGGTCGCTGCTCGAGCAGGCCCACAACGCGCTGCGCGCATCCGCCGAGGTCGCCGACGCCGACTGGGCGGCCAAGACGCCGTGCGAGCAGTGGAACGTCGCGCAGGTGCTGCGGCACGCGGTCGGTGACCAGCGCGCCTACGCTGCCGCGATCACCGGCGCCGGCGGGCCCGAGGAGAACCCGTTCGATCCGGCGATCGACGCTCCCGCCGACTCGAAGGACCTGCTCGAGGCCGCCCTGGACGTCTCGGCGCGGGCCTTCGCCACCGTGACACCGGACGCGCAGGCCGTCCCGACGCCGCTGCCGCAGGGGCCGCTGCCGGCCGAGATCGCGGTCGGTGCCGCCGCCCTGGACGCCGCCGTGCACGCCTGGGACATCGCGGTGGCGACCGGTCGCCCGTCCCCGCTGAGCGCCGAAGTGTCCGAGCGTCTCCTGCCGGTGGCCAAGGCCCTCGCCGAGCCGCTCCGCGGCTTCGCCTACGCGCCGGCCCTCGACCCGCACCCGGCCGACGACGCCACCGCCGCGCTGCTGCGCTACCTCGGCCGCGACCCGGAGTGGACCCGCTGATCCGTACGGCGGCGAATAACAGCTGGTACGGGCCCGGGAGCGCTGATCGGCGCATGCCGGAGCCCGTACCGAAATGGGACGATCGTCGCCGACCGGAGACGTTCGACTCCGGCCGGCGGCCATGGCGACGGCCTACGAACGTGCCCGCGGTCAGCGCGCTCGTGCGGTGGCCGGCCGGGACCTGTCCTCTCTCTTGCGGGCGCGGTAGGCGGCGGCGTTCACCATGTGCCTGCACTTGGTGGAGCACCACTCCCGGCGTGACCCGCGCGAACGATCGATGTAGACCTGCGTGCACTCGGGTCTGCCGCACTCGCTGAGCAGCGATGCGTCCGGCCCGGCGAGGATGTCGATCGCCGTCCGCGCGATGGACGACAGGGCCTGGTCCGGGGTGGCCTCGATCCGGCGCCCGGCGGGGCCGAGCTGCGGGATCGTGCAGGGGGTGCGCGCTGTGGCGTTCACGAGCGAGACCGCGCTCTCGTCGAAGCCCTCCTTCGCCAGCTTCGCGGCGATGAGCGAGTAGATCGCCTCCCGGAGGGTCACCGCCTTCGAGACGTCGGACGGACGGGAGTTCGTGCCGCCGTCGACCATCTCCGACTCCCGGAACCACGCGTCCAGGCTTCTCGGCGACGTGAGCATCTCCCGTGGTGTGGCGTTGCGCCGGGCGCGCAGCGTTCCGACGAAGTCGAGCGCGGGGTTGCCGCAGGGGAAGGCGTGTTCCATGTCATCAGTTTGACCGATGACGATTCGGCGTGCAACGATCGTCATCAGTTGAACTGATGACGCGGTCGAGTCGCCTCGGTCGGCATCGAACGCTCCTGGCCGGCGTTCGGCGATCGGGCGCCCATCCGCTCGCTCAGTCGCGCGACCGGCTGAGCACGTGCCCGAAAGGCGAAGACCATGGACAGGCGGACGTTTTCGAAGCTGCTCACCGGGGCGGCGGTCGCGGCCTCACTGCCCCTCGTGGAGAGGGCGACCTCGGCCGCGACTCCCGACCAGAAGAAGCTCACGGGCAGGCCGGGGGCGCACACGTCCTTCGACTCGCTGAAGCAGGTCAAGGCTGGCGTCCTGAACATCGGATACGCCGAGTCCGGCCCCGCCGACGGTCCCGCGGTCGTTCTTCTGCACGGCTGGCCGTACGACATCCACAGTTATGTCGACGTCGCGCCACTGCTGGCGGCGGAGGGCTACCGGGTGATCGTTCCGTATCTGCGCGGCCATGGCACGACGCGCTTCCTCTCGAGCAAGACGTTCCGGAACGCCCAACAGTCGGTGATCGCGCTCGACATCATCGCCCTGATGGACGCGCTCAAGATCGACAAAGCGCTCCTCGCCGGTTTCGACTGGGGGTCGCGGACGGCCGACATCATCGCCGCACTCTGGCCGGAACGCTGTAAGGCGCTGGTCTCCGTGACCGGCTACCTGATCACCAACCGGGAGAAGAACAAGCTTCCGCTGCCGCCCGCGGCCGAATGGGCCTGGTGGTACCAGTACTACTTCGCCACGGAACGAGGCCGGCTCGGCCTCGAGCAGAACCGGCACGACTTCACCAGGCTCATCTGGAAGAACGTGTCCCCGACCTGGGACTTCGACGACGCCACGTTCGACCGGACCGCGGCGGCCTTCACCAACCCCGATTACGTCGACATCGTGATCCACAACTACCGATGGCGTCTGGGCCTGGCCGAGGGCGACCCGCGATACGACCGTCTCGAGAAACGACTCGCCGCAGGTCCCGTCATCGCGGTGCCGACGGTCACCCTCGACGGTGAGCTGGACCCCTTCACACCTCCCGGCGACGGCACGTCGTACCGCGGCAAGTTCTCCGGGAAGTACGCGCACCGGACGCTGAAGGGCGTCGGTCACAACGTGCCGCAGGAGGCACCCCGGGCATTCGCCGACGCCGTCGTCGAAGCCGACAATCTCTAGGGGGCCGCCTACCGCTTGTAGGGGTCGCCGTCGGGTAGCCAGGCGTCCGGCTCATGGATGCCGAGGTCGCCGACGCCGTCGGTGAGAGCGTCCGCGGCCGCGAGCACGGCGGAGCGGACCTCCGTACGGCGCCAGACGAGCGACCAGGTCCAGTAGACCTTCGGGGCGATCACCGGGCGCTGGACGAGGTCCGGCGGCAGCGGGGTGGTCTGCCCTTTGGGGCAGTTGACGATCGGGCGCCGGCTGCGGCGGACGTGGTCGAAGAAGGCCGGGCCGGTGACGCCGCCGTCGGAGATGCGCACCGCCCGGGCGCCGGTGTCATGGGCGAGTCGCTCGGCGAAGAGGTTCCAGGACTCCCAGGACGTGGTGTCGTCGTCGAGGAGGACGGCGGTGTCGCGGGCCTCGACGTCGCCGGTGTCGTCTCCGGTGGAGACGGCGTAGAGCCGGTCGGCGCCGAGCAGCCGAGCCTGCAGGCCGTGTCGATCGAGGTCCGTCGTCCGCACCCAGCACACCGCGAGGTCGAGGCTGCCGTCGGCGACCCGGGCGGCCTGGGCGTGAGAGGGCGCGATCCAGGCGTCGATGTGGAGCCGAGCCACCGCGGACGTCCGGGCGGTCAGGTCCGCGGGCACCCAGTTGACGTAGCCGAGCCGTACGGGCTCGGAACCGGAGAGCCGGGCCGCACGCCGCTGGAGGTCGTCGGCCCGTTCCAGCAGCTCGCGAGTGTGCGGCAGGAGCGCGGCGCCGGCCGGCGTGAGGGCGACCGAGCGGCGGTCGCGATCGAACAGCCGTACCCCGAGGTCGCGTTCGAGCGCCTTGATCTGCTGCGACAGAGAAGGCCCGGCGATCAGGAGCCGCTCGGCGGCCCGTCCGAAGTTCAGCTCCTCGGCGACCGCGAGGAAGTACCGCAACTGGCGCAGCTCCACGCCCGAATGCTACGCGCGTGATAGGCCGCGCCTACCAGCAGGGAGGAAGCCGGTCGTGGCGTCGGCCCTGGTGGCGGGCGCACGCTGGAGCCCGGGGGAATCCCCCAGCGCATCCGGCATCACCCCGGATGCCCGGCGCCGAGCATCGAGGAATCGCCATGAAGGAGTTTCTGGTAGAGATCACCACGACCGTCCCCGACGGCACCGATCCGGCCGAGGTCGAGCGCCGCCGCGCCGCCGAAGCCGTACGGGCCGCGGAACTCGCCGCCACCGGCCACCTGACCCGGCTGTGGCGTCCGGTCGGGGAACTGCGCAGCATCGGCCTGTGGCGCGCCGACGACGAGGCCGACCTGCACGAGAAGGTCCTCGGAACCCTGCCCCTGCGCTCGTGGATGACGCTCGCGGTCACGCCCGTGGAACCCCATCCCAACGACCCGGGCACGCGCGACGCCGCCTGACCGGCACGCCCTTGTCTCCGTACGGCGAGGAGCCGCCCGGTTTCCCGCGGTACGGCAGAGAGCCGCCCGGCCTCCCATGCACGACCAAGAGCCCCCCGGCTTCCCGGGGTACGGCGAGGAAGTCGCCCGGCTTCTTGTACGGACTCGCCCTCTCGAGGAACACCGTGACCCCATCGTCCCTGCTGCACCGCACCACCAGATCCGGTGCCGCGCACCGCTCGGCCTGGATCCACGTCATCCAGGCCGCCGCCGCCCTGGCGGCCGGAATGGGTGTCGGCCGCTTCGTCTACACCCCGATCCTTCCCCTGATGCACGCCCAGGTCGGCCTGTCGGCCGGGAGCGGCGCGGATCTGGCCACCGCCAACTACGTCGGCTACCTGGCCGGAGCCCTCGCCGGCATCTTCCTGCCGCGGCTGATGCGATCTTCGGCCGTCCTGCGCGGTTCCCTGCTGGTACTGACGGTGACCCTCGCCGCGATGCCGTTGACGCACACCACGGCGCTGTGGCTGGCGCTTCGGCTGTGCGCCGGCGTGGCCAGCGCATTGATCTTCGTCATCGCCGTCGGTTCACTGCTCGGCCGACTGCGCGACCACCCCGCTCATCTGCCCGGCTGGGCCTTCGGCGGCGTCGGCGCCGGCATCGCCTTGTCCGGCCTCCTGGTCCTGCTCCTGCGCTCGGTCGCCGATTGGCAGGCGGCCTGGTGGGCGTCCGCCGCGCTGGCCGCGCTGTTCGCCGCCGCCTCATGGAACCTGCGCCCCGAACCGGCACCCCTGACCACGGCGTCCCCGGTACGAGAACAGGCGGCGGCGCCGCGCACGCACCGCTGGTTCACCGCGCTGTTCGCGTCGTACACGCTCGAGGGCATCGGCTACATCATCGCCGGGACGTTCCTGGTCGCCGCCATCGAGCAGAGTTCCCCGGGGTGGATCGGCAGCGGCGCCTGGGTGCTGGTCGGAGCGGCGGCCATCCCCTCCTGCCCGCTGTGGGCGCGGTCGGCCCGGCGCTGGTCCCGCCCCGACCTCCTGCTGGCCGCGCTGGTCGTGCAGGCCATCGGCATCGCTCTGCCCGCCCTGGTCGGCGGGGTGGCCGCGGCGCTGATCTCGGCACTGCTCTTCGGCGCCACGTTCCTCGGCGTCAGCACCATCGCGCTCGCCACAGGCGCCCACCTGCAGTTCCCCCGCTCGGTCGCGCTGTTGACCGCCGGGTACTCCGTCGGCCAGATCCTCGGGCCGCTGGTCGTCGCTCCTCTGCTCCACCACGGCTACCACCAGGCCTTGGTCCTGGCCGCCGCCGTGGTCCTGGCCTCCGCGATCGCGGCCGCCGTCCTTCGGTTGGGATTCCCGCACC
Source organism: Actinoallomurus vinaceus (assembly GCF_039542055.1). Taxonomy (NCBI): domain Bacteria; kingdom Bacillati; phylum Actinomycetota; class Actinomycetes; order Streptosporangiales; family Thermomonosporaceae; genus Actinoallomurus; species Actinoallomurus vinaceus. The sequence goes on along the minus strand of NZ_BAABHK010000021.1, from coordinate 153,130 downwards.
GCATGCCCGCGCCGAGCCCTTCGGCCGCAGCCGACTGATCGTTCCCCCGTGACGCGGACGCGTCATCGGCTTGACAGATGACGCTTGTCGATGCGAATCTCGTCATCGGTTAAACCGATGACGCGTTCCCGGCTCTCGGGCACGTTCGTACACGAAGGGCATCGCCATGGCTTCCAGCTACACCGCCGTCGTCACCGCGACCCGAGAGGGCCGTAGCGGAGGCCGCGCGTCGGCCTCCGACGGCCTCCTCGACGTCACGCTCGCCGTTCCCAAGGAGTTCGGCGGGGCCGGCGGCGGCACCAACCCCGAGCAGCTGTTCGCCGCGGCATGGTCGGCGTGCTTCGTCGGCGCGCTCAAGCGCGCGGCGGCGCAGCGGCACGTCCCCGCGAAGGTGCTGGGTGTCACGGCCGAGGTCACCCTGCACCACAGCGACACCGACGAGTTCGACCTCGGCGCCGTCCTCCGTATCGAGCTCAGCGGCGTCGACCAGCGGACCGCGGACGCGCTCGGCGCGGACGCCCACCGGCTCTGTCCCTTCTCCAAGGCCACCCGCGACAACATCCCGGTCGCCATCGAGGCGACCGTCGTCGCCTGACCCCGACCGTCCGGCCCTGCCCGGCGAAGGCACGCGACGCCCGGCGGGCGGCTCGTCCACGAAGGAGGATCACGATGCGGATTTCCAGAGCGCTCATGGCGATGTCGGTGACGCTGATCGCGGTCGCCGTCACACTCGGCTGCTTCGCCGAGATCTTCTGATCGCGCGCCCGGCGGCGGGTGCCTCGTCAGGCCGCCGGGGAGGGGCGACGACCCCGCGGTTCAGGAGAAGACGGCGACCGCGGTGCGATGGGTGCGGGGGTCGTCGATCAGGTCGAGGATGACGGCGGCCAGGTCGGCGCGGGAGGTCTGGGCGCCGACGCGGCCGGTCGCGCCGATGGACGTGCGGGGGCGTCCGCCGGCGGGCCGGTCGGTCAGCCGGGTCGGGCGTACGGCGGTCCAGGCCAGCTCGGTGTCGGCCAGGAGTTCCTCCATCCGGGTCATGTCGGCGTAGGTGTGGCGCATGAGGCGGTGCAGGCCGCGGGCCAGCAGCCGGGTGGTGGCTCCGGCGTCGGCCGGCGTGCCGAGTCCGGCCGAGGAGATGACGATGAGGCGCCGGCCGGGCTTCATGGCCGAGATGATCTCGCTGGTGCCGGCCGAGTAGACGGTGGTCGGTCCGCGTCCGGCGGCGCCGACCGCGGAGATGACGACGTCGTGGTCGTCGAGCGTTCCGTGGAGTGATCCGGGTGTCTGGACGTCGGCGGTGACCACGGTGAGGCGCGGACGGGCGACGGGCCGCCGGGCGATCGCGGTGACCTGGTGCCCGAGGGTCAGGGCCTGGTCGACGATGATCCGCCCGGTGCGGCCGGTCGCGCCGATGACGGCGATGGAGGCCATGGGGGTCGTTCTCCTCAGCCGGCGGCGGGCTTGGTGGCGGGCTGGAACCTGAACGAGATGGCCTCCATCAGCCCCTTGTGCTGGGTCTTCTGGACGGCGGCGATCCGCCAGCGGCCGTCGCCTCGACGAACGACCGTGTAGGTGGCGATCTTGCCGAGCTTCTTCGGCTTCCCCTTGTGGACGTCGCCACGGGTGACGACGACGGCCGTGTCGGCGCCGTGGAAGCGGATGTCGACGATCTCGATGGCGAGCCGGCTGCCCTTGAGGAAGCTGTCGAACAGGGCCTGGTGGGCGCGGCCGATCTCGAGTCCGCCGTGGTAGACGGTGCCGACGTAGGTGACGTCCGTGGCGTCGTCGGCGAACAGTTCGCCGTACGCGGCGCCGTCGCCGCGGTTCCAGACGTCCTGGCTCTGCTCGAGCAGGGTGCGGATGGCGACGAGATCGGCCTGGGTGTTCGCGCGGGTGGGGTCGGCGCTGGTGACGGTGGTGTTCATGACAAGACCTCCTGAATATCTTCCCTGAGGAAGTATCTGCACTGAAGAAGATATTAGGAGTCGAGTGATCACGTGTCAACGGCGGGTTCTGTCTACGCCCCGGTCAGCTCGATCGGGGTGGACGGGTCGTCGTGGTCCCGCTGGGTGGTCTCCACCTCGTCGCCTTCGGGCGGCAGCACGAGCTCTGCCTTCACCCAGCCCTCACGGTCCAGGGCGGTGAGGAAGGCGTCGACGAGCGCGGGGTCGAACTGGGTGCCGGCGCCGCGCCGGAGCTCTTCGATCGCGCTCTGGATCGGCATGCCGGGACGGTACGAGCGGGACGAGGTCATCGCGTCGAAGGTGTCGGCGACCGCGATGATGCGCGCGAACTCGGGGATCTCCTCACCGGCCAGGCCCATGGGGTATCCGGTGCCGTCGAGCCGCTCGTGGTGGTGCATGATGCCGCCCAGCGCCTCGTCGAGGAAGTCGATGCCACGCACGATCTCCTCGCCGCGCATGGGGTGCAGCTGGACGGCCGCGGTCTCCTCCTCGGTGAGCCGGCCGGGCTTCTGGAGCACCTTGGTCGGCACGCCCAGCTTGCCCACGTCGTGCAGCATGCCGGCGTAGCGGATCCGATCGATCCGGTCCGTCCGCATGCCGATCTGCCGGGCGATCATCACCGACCCGTAGGCGACGCGCTCGCTGTGGCCGCGCGTGTAGTAGTCCTTGGTCTCGACCGCCTGGCAGAGCGCGGCGACGGTGGCCGCCTGCGCCCGCTGCTGGGCGGCGATCTGCGTGAACGCCCACCGGGCGGTGAACAGCGGCATCAGCACGAGGACGGCGGACATGCCGCCGGCCGCCGGCCAGATGCCCGCGATCAGCAGCCCGATCATCCCGAACGCGAGGCATCCGGGGGCGACCAGGCGTCCGGTCGTCAGCACCTCCCGCCAGGTCGCCTGGCGGCTGATGAGCAGGACGGCGGCCATCAGCGCGAGGTTCATGGTGACGAACGTGACGAGGGCGCCGACGAACGGGCCGAGGACGTGCCGGGTCCAGTCGGCCTCGCCCCAGCGGTAGGGGTGGCCGCCGAGCCACTGGAAGACCGCGCCCGCCGCGTACCCGCTCAGGGCGTACTGGGCGGCGTTGAAGAGCCGTTTGACCAGGCCGATGTCGCGCCGGCCGGTGAGCATCGCGGTGGCGCCGATCAGCGTCGCGCCGACCGGGCCGGCCAGCACCACGGCGGCCAGGCCCGTCGCGAAGCTCATCGACACGCGGGCGCGTTTGATCGTCAGGGTCGCCGCCGACGACTCGGTGACCAGGAACAACACGGCGAGGATGGCGAGCCTGGGCCAGCACAGGCCCGTTAACGAGGACGTGGCGATGACGCCGAACGCCAGGGCGATGACGCCGCCGGCATAGGCCCGGGCGGCAAGCGGCAGTCCGCGCATCGCGACCTCCATGGGGGACGACCGTAGTCACTCTGTCACAGATCGTGATCGTCCGCGAGAGGCCGCGCGGGCATCCTCCTGTAACGCGCCGCGCCCGGCCGGTTCCCCGGCCGGGCGCGGCTCCTCGTCGACGGCGGTCAGCCGCCCGCGCAGTGGGGGATGCCCGGCGAGTAGCCGTCGGCGTCCACCACCGGCGTGTTCATGTACCAGTCGTAGACGAACGTTCCGTCGGTGAGCCGGTCCCAGGTGGTGAAGGGCCGGCCGTTCTTGACCCGGCCGTCGACCTGGTCGCCGTGGACGGTCTGGCAGGAGACCGAGAGCGTGGTGCCCTCCGACACGTAGCGGACCACGTGGCCGACGTGGGGCTGGCTCTGCACCGCGAGCCCCTGGGCGTCGACACCGGTCACCTGGTACGGCAGGCCGTCCGCCTTACCGGGGGCGAACTTGCGCAGCTGGTCCATCGACCCGCCGAAGACGTCGATGTCGACGGAGCCGGACACCCCGGGCACCGAGCCCATGCCGGTCTGCCAGAAGGTGTAGTACGGCCAGCCACCCGGCATGGCCGGTTGGTTCACTCCCCAGTGCGCCACCCAGAGCGGGTTGGTCCGGGAGAACGCCGTGCTCCCCCCGACGCAGTCCTGCCAGAACGCGGGCGAGACGTAGATCACCGCGTCGGCCCCCGTACGGCGCTTGACCTCGGCGGTGAAGTCGCGGATGTAGGCCTGCCAGGTGCCCGCGCCGACCCCGTCGCAGGCGGGCTGGTTGGTGTTGTGCTCGACGTCGAGCGCCGGGGGCAGCGTCCGCCCGTCGGGCGTGTAGTGGATCTGGTCCAGGAACCAGTCCGCGTGGGTGGTCCCCGTCTCGAACACCGGCTCGGCGAAGAAGTACGCGCCGGCCAGGAGGCCGGCGGCCTTCGCCCCGTTCGTCTGCGCTGTGTACGACGGGTTCTTGGACGTGCCGTCCGCCGCGCTGACGTAGGCGAACCGCCGCCCCGACCCGTACACCTGCGACCAGTTGATGTTCGGCTGGCCGCTCGAGACGTCGAGGCCGGGGACGGTCGCGCCGTCCGCCGCCGCCCTGGCGATGGGCGTGCGCAGCGGACCGGGCGTCGGTGTCGCGGCGGACGCCGCGCCGCTCCCCAGGCCGAGCGCCGCCGCCACCGCGGCGGCGCCCACGACCACCTTGCGCGCCACGGCTCGTCCGCTCAGCACCAGACGCTCCAGCCATAGGCGGACGAGTCGCCCCAGCCGATCGTGCCGGCGGTGGTGCCGTTGTTGTCCTGGAACTGGATGTCGTAGACCTGGGCGGCGTCGAAGACGTGCGTCCAGCCCTCATGCGCGTTCTCGTCGAGCCGGGCGACGTACTTCTTGTTGTACGGGTGGGTCCAGTACCCGATGTATATGGGAGCGGTCGCGTGTCCAGCCGGCACGTAGAACCAGTACTGGCAGGCCGTCTTTTCCCTGATCAGGTCGTAGTTGTAGTCGACGCGGACACAGGACACATTGTTGTTCGAGTACGTCCAGTTGATCGACACGCCGTATCCGTCGGTCGCCTTGAAATACTGCGAGCCCGGGCACTGACTTCCCTGCGTGACGCGCGTCGGCCCGATGCAGTAATGGGTCTGGCCCACCCGGCAGGGGTCATGGTCGACGGCCGCCGATGCGGACGACATTCCGGGGAACAGGGCCGCCACGGCACATGCTGCAGTGGCCAGGGCCGTCGGGAGGAGCCTTCTGGAGGACATTCGATTCCGCCTTTCTCGCGGTGCGCCGTTGATCGGTAGCGCTGATTCTCACCAGCGCCCGCGGCCCTGGTCATGCCAGGTGAATGCACGTCTTCGCCGTCCGGTAGAAGAATGACGCCGCCTCGTGGTGCGAACGCACCACACGCGAAGAGCCGGTAATGCAATGGACATGGTTCGTGGAGCCGGAAAGACCCGGGGAATGACCGGAGCGCGGAAAAGGGTCAGGCGCCGGGGCGGCCGCGCCGGCGGAGGGCCGCGCGGGTGAGTTCCGCCTTGTTCCCGACCTGCAGCTTGCGGCGGATCCGCTCGACGTACGTGTCGACCGTCGCCTTGGTCACGCCCATCCGCCGGGCGGTCTGCGCGTGGGTGAAGCCGCGGGCGATCCAGCCGAGCGCCTCCTCCTCGCGGGGTGACAGCTCCGGTTCGGTGGTGCGGCCCGCCAGGACCGCGCCGACCATGTCGGCGAGCTGCGAGGAGAGGAAGAAACCGCCGCTCGCGACGGTCGTGATGGCCGCCGCGAACTGGTCGGCCGCGCTGTCCTTGGTGAGGTATCCCGAGGCGCCGGCGCGGATGGCGGCGACGACGTCGTGCCGGTGCCGCGACGCGGACATGACCAGGACCGGTACGCGGGGCGCGAGCTCCTGGACCACGTCGAGGGAGGGGACGTCGGTGGCGAGGTAGAGGTCCACCAGGACGACGTCGAGCCCGTCGAGGTCGCGCCCGGCCTCCGGAGCCGCGAGGAGGGCGGCCGGGGTGTCCGCGGTGGTCACGACGTGGATCTCGGAGAACTCGGCGAGCAGGAGCTCGATCCCGCGCAGGGTCACCGGATGGTCGTCGATGGCCCCGACCCGGATGCCGTGCGTCGCCGCCACGTACTACCGCCCTTCGTTCCCCACCACCCTGGTGGGACCCGCGGGCTCCGTCAACCGCCGGGGGTGAGGTGCATTCGCACGACGGCGACGTGCTCCCCAACGCCTGACATGACGTGCGGCGGCGCCCGCCCGAGACTCGTCGTCGACCCCACCCGCCTTCACATGGAGGAGAGTCATGGTGCGAAACCTGGCACGCCTGGCCGTCGCCGCCCTGTTGTCCGCGCCGGTGCTCGGCGTCGTCGGCGTGGCGGCGCCGGCGAACGCGTGCGCGGCCGCCGACCCGTACAGCGGCGCGTGCGTGACCCCCGTCAACTACAAGATCAGCGGAACCGACGGCACGGTCGCCGTCCAGGCGACGCCGAAGGTCGGCAACGTCAAGAGCACCCTCAAGGAGGGCGCCACCGTCGGCGTGATCTGCCAGATCAACGACGGCGGCACCGACACGTACGACAACCTCCTGAGTCGTACGTGGGACTACACGACGGCGGGCGGATGGGTCTACGACCACTTCGTGACCACGCCGGCCCAGGACGGGAACGGCTGGTCGCCCGGCGTCCGCCACTGCGACAGCCCGCCGAGCTCGCCGCTGAACCCGAACGCCTACCCGTGGCCGACTCAGGACGCCTGGGTCGCCGACGGGCACGGCTACTACGAGGGCGAGTGCACGTCCTTCGCCGCCTGGGCGGTCCGCTCGGACGGGCTGCACCACACCAAGTCGCCCGACTGGCTCGGCAACGCCGACATGTGGCACGGCGCCTCGGTCGACGCGAGCCCGCACGTCGGCGACGTCGCCCAGTGGGACGACAACCACAACCAGGCGGGCGACAAAGGCCACGTCGCCTATGTCGCGGCCGTCTACAACAATGGCACCATCAAGGTCGAGGAATACAACTGGGGCAACTTCCACCGGCTGAACATCCGCACCATCTCGGCCTCCGCCCCGAGCCGTTACCTTCGTTTCTGACCCACCCATTGCCGTCGTCCTGGCAGAAGCCGATGATCTCTGCTTGACAAACGACGGCGTGAACCGTGGATCACCTTTCGATCAGGCGCATTCCCGCCGAATGGGCGGCGAAGACGGATGCGGCCGACGGGACGATCACCGGGATATTCCGTGGTAACTTCTGGGCGCTGATCCCCGCCGGGGACGGCTGTGACCCGGACGGTGACCAATGGATGCCCGCCCGTCGGCCGGCGCCGTCGCTCAGAATGAGGCGACCCTCGCCCGCGCGGCGGTGCTGTTCCGGTGCGGCGGTCTGGCCGAGATCGCACTCGTCGTGGGATTCGACGGCCCGCATTACGGAGACCGGCTCTGGGAGGCCGTCGCCCTCGCGGTCGCCGTCTTCGCCGAAGGTGCGGTGCTGTGCGCGGCGTGCCTGCGGGCCCGGCGGATCCGGCCCGCGTGGGCCCTGGCCGACGCGTGGTTCATCGCCGCCGTGCTCCTGGTCGGCGCGATCATCACCCGGCAGCCGCACCCGCGCCTGTACTTCGCCTACCCCTACTCGATCATCAGTTCCGTGGCGTTCGGCGTGGCCCTGCGCCGCCTGCGCACGGTGATCGGCGCCACCGCCCTGCTCGCCGTCGCCGACGCGTTCGCCTCGGCGTACTGGCACGGCGATCCGGCGATGAACCTGACACTGAACGCCCTCACCTACGTCCCGAACACGCTGGTGGCCTTCCTCGTCTCCCGGCGGATGCGGACGACCGCCCGGGAACTCGACGAGAGCCGGATCCGGGAGGCCGAGCTGGCCCGGGACCGCGAGCGCGCCCGGCATGCCCGCATCCTGCACGACCGGATCCTGCAGACCATGGAGGAGCTCGCCCGCGGACCCTGGATCGCCGACCGGGAGTTCCGGATGCGGGTAGCGGAGGAGACCGCGTGGCTCCGGGCGCTCGTCGAAGGCGGCCCCGACACGGACGGAGACCTCATCGGCCTGCTGCAGGGCGTCGTCGCGCGCAAGGCCCGGGACGGCCTGCGCGTCGAGTTCAACGGGACCATGCTCACCGAGTCGCCCGAGTGGCGCTCCCTCGGCGGCTCGGTCTGCGCGGCGCTGGCCGGGGCCGCCGAGGAGGCGCTGACCAACGTCGCCAAGCATGCCGGAGTGTCGACCGCCGTCCTGCGCGTCGGCGCCGAGCCGGGCGTCCTCACGCTCAGCGTCGTCGACCAGGGCTGCGGCTTCGACCCGTCGGCCGAGCACCGGGGGGTCGGGCTGGCCCAGTCGGTCCAGGGCCGGATCGCCGAGATCGGCGGCACGGTGCTGATCGACTCGGCTCCGGAAGCCGGCACCTACATCGAGATCACGCTGCCTCTTCCGGCCGCGGCACGGCCCTAAGCAGGCCCTTCGGAACGGGCCTTCTCGTGGCGGGCGATGAGGGTGTCGATCTGGACGCTCAGGCGGGCGCCGAGCGGCCAGCCGACGTAGTGCGTGAGGAAGATGGCGATCTCGCGGAGCTCATCGGGGGAGAGCTCGCCGTTGCCGAGGGCGGCCGGGATCTGGATGTCGAGGACGTCGTTCAGGCCCTGGCCGGCCAGCAGCCCGATGAGCAGGAGCCGCCGGTCGCGCAGGGACAGGCCGGGCCGCGTCCAGATCTCGCCGAACAGGTGGTCGACCGTGATGCCGAAGAAGTCGCCGGGCCCGTCGCCGACCTCCCAGCCGTACACCTCGCCCATCATCTCCAGGCCGCGCCGCCGCTTCTCGTCGGTCACGTCTCCTCCTCGGGCAGGCCGAGTCCGGCGGCGAGGCGTTCGCAGGCCAGCCGGGCCAGCGGAGCGTCGACGCCGAGCTCGTCGGCGAGTTCGAGGGCGAGGGCCAGGTCCTTCTCGCCGAGGGCGTACACGTGCCGCATGACGTCGTACAGCGGGTCGTCCGGTTCCAGGGGTGCCGTCGTGCGCCGGAGCATGATCGAGCCGGGGCCGCCGGTGACGGCGTCGGAGTGGCGGACCACCCGGCCGAGCCGGCCCAGCGGCACCCCGGCGGCCTCGGCGAGTCGCTGCGCCTCGGCGGCCGCGGCGAAGGAGACGAAGTGCAGCAGGTTGCGGGCGAGCTTCATCCGGGTGCCCGCGCCGACCGACCCGACGTGCAGCACCAGGTCGGCGAACGCGCCGAAGGGCTCCCGGACCCGCGCGAACGCCGCGTCGGAGCCGCCGACCATCACGGCAAGGGTGCCGGCGTCGGCGCCCATGAACCCGCCGCTGACCGGGGCGTCGACGACCTCCACGCCGTACGGCCGGGCCCGCTCGGCGAGCGTCTCGGCCGTCCGCGCCCGGATCGTCGAGTGGACCGCCAAGACGGTGCCGCGCGCGGCGGCGGGCAGGAGCGCGCCGGCGACCTCGTCCACCTGCGCGTCGTCGCGGACCATCACCGAGATCACGGACGCCGCCGCGACCTCGGCGAGCGTACGGGCCGGGCGCGCGCCCTTGCCGGCGAACGGCGCCATGGCCTCCGCGCGGACGTCGTACACGATCAGGTCCGGCCCGGCCAGGTGCCGGGCCATCGGCGCGCCCATCTGGCCGAGGCCGACGAAGCCGTACGTCACGACCGGAACACCTCCCCGCCGTCCACGTTGAAGATCTGGCCGGTGATCCAGGACGCCTCGCCGGACAGCAGGAACAGGCACATGCCCACGAGGTCGTCCGGGGTGCCCATCCGCTTGAGCGCCATCCTGTCCCGCACGATCTTCTCGGACATGCCGGCGGGCACCACGGCGCGGTTGGCCTCGGTGTCGATGGGGCCGGGCGCGATCGCGTTGACCCGGATGCCGAGCGAGCCGAGCTCGTGGGCGAGCTGCTGGGTGATGCCGTTGACGCCGACCTTGGCCAGGCCGTAGAAGCCGGAGTACTGCCAGGCGGCGGTGGAGGACTGGTTGACGATCGCGCCGCCGCCGCGCTCGGCCATGGCGGCGTGGCAGGCGCGGGCGCACAGCAGCGCGCCGTCCATGTTCACCGCCATGAAGCGCTTGTAGTAGTCCCAGTCGACCGTGAACAGGAAGTCCAGCCGCATCGTGCCGAAGACGGCGGCGTTGTTGACCAGGTAGTCGATCCCGCCGTACGCCTCCACGGCGCTCGCCGCCATGGCCTCGGCCGACGCCGGGTCGGACACGTCGGTCCGTACGAAGCGGCCCCCGATGGCGTCGGCGACGACCGCGCCCTTCTCGCTGACGTCGGCGACGACGACGTGCGCGCCCTCGGCGGCCAGGGCGCGGGCGTACGCCTCGCCGATGCCCTGCGCCGCGCCCGTGACGATCGCGACCTTGTCCGCGAAGCGGTTCATGCGGCTCCTTCCGCGATCGCCTTGGTCTCCAGGTACTCCTCGAACCCGGCGACGCCCATCTCGCGGCCGACGCCGGACTGCTTGTAGCCGCCGAACGGCACGTCCGCGGCGTACCAGATCCCGCCGTTCACGCTGACGGTGCCGGTGCGCAGGCGGCGCGCGACCGCCCGCGCGCGGTCGAGGTCGCCGCCGTGCACCGCGCCGGACAGGCCGTACGGCGAATCGTTGGCGATGCGCACGGCGTCGTCGTCGCCGTCGTGGGGCAGGACGATGAGCACCGGGCCGAAGATCTCCTCGCGGGCGGTGCGGCTCTCGTTGGTCAGCCCGGTGATGAGGGTCGGTTCGATCCAGAAGCCCCGGTCCCGGTCGGCGCGGTGCCCGCCGGTCGCGAAGGACCCGCCCTCCTCGGCCGCGAGCCGCAGGTGGCCCTCGATCCGGTCGCGCTGCCGCGCGGAGATGACCGGGCCGCAGACCGTGCCGTCGTCGCCCGGGTCGCCGACGCCGATCTTCTCCATGGTCCGCGCGGTGATCTCGACGGCGTCGTCGTGCCGATTCCGGGGGACGAGCAGCCGGGTGGTGATCGCGCAGCCCTGCCCGGCATGGGTGATCCCGGCGAACGCCGCGTACGAGCAGGCGCTCTTCAGGTCGGCGTCGTCCAGCACGATGAACGCCGACTTGCCGCCGAGCTCCAGGAACACCCGCTTGAGGGTCTCGGCGGCGCCGCGCATGACCGCCCGGCCGGTGGCCGTCGACCCGGTGAAGGAGATCAGGTCGACGCGCGGGTCGGCGGTCAGCCGCGCGCCGAGCGTGTGATCGGTGCCGGTGACGACGTTGACGACGCCGGGCGGGACGTCGGTCTCCTCGAGGATGAGCCGGCCGAGCGCCGCCGCGCACCACGGGGTGTCCGGGGCCGGTTTCAGCACGACGGTGTTCCCGGCTGCGAGGGCGGGCCCGAGCTTGGCGAGGTTGATCTGGTGGGGGAAGTTCCACGGGGTGATGGCGGCGACGACGCCCACCGGCTCCCGCACGACGCGGCGGTCGCTGGCGACGCCCATCGGCGCGGCCCGGCCGAGATCCCGCTCCCAGTCGTACGTCTCGGCGAGATCGGCGAACCAGGCCAGGTCGGCGACGGGCGCGTCGAGCTGCGCGCCGTACGTGAGGAAGCGGGGCGCGCCGACCTCGCGGATCGTCAGCTCGCGCAGCTCGTCGGCGTGCCGGGTCAGGGCCTCCCGGAGCTGCCGCAGGCAGCGGACGCGGAGTGCGAGGTCACCGGCCCAGCCGGACTCGTCGAACGCCCGGCGGGCGGCGGCGACGGCCCGGTCCAGGTCGTCACGGTCGGCGTCGGCGGCCTCCCCGAGGACCTCACCGGTGGCCGGATCGACCGTGGCGAACCGGCGGGCGCCGGGCACCGCCTCGCCGTCGATCAGCAGGGGGGACCCGGAGAGCCGCCAGTCGTCGAGCAAGCGGTCGCTTGTTCTGGACACCTGTCCAGACTACAGTTCACGCCGTGACCGACAAGCCCCGCGCCGACTATTCGGGGGATTTCGACCCCGACTTCCGCTTCGAGGATCTGTCGAAGGAGGCGCTCGTCCGCCTCGTCCGGGAGTACGCGCTGATCGTGCACCTGCTCGACCGGTCCGCGCTCGCCGCCGTCGGGATGAGGTACGGCCAGGAGACGGTCGAGGAGATCGCCGTCGAGGAGTGGCAGGGCGCCAGCCCGGTGTACACGCGGCGGATCCGCGAGATCATGAAGATCGAGGGGGACGGGGTCTCGGCCATCTTCAAGTGCCTGCAACTAGACCCCGGATTCGCCCAGCACTACATGGACGTGGAGTACGAGCTCGTCGACGAGAGCCACGGCTTCTTCCAGCTCCGCTCGTGCGGCGCGCTGCTGGACGTCGAGCCGTTCGGCGAGCGCGCGGTCCGCGGCATGTGCCACCACATCGAGGACGGCACCTTCGACTGGACGGCCCAGGCCGTGAACCCGCGCGCACGCATCCGCCCCGTGCACCGCCCGCCGCGCGACCCCGCCGGGCGGGTGCCGCACTGCCGCTGGGAGGTCGTCATCGACGACGACACCGAGCCGGTCGGCGAGGCGCCCATCACCCGGATCACGCGGGGCACCACGGCGGCGAGGTTCCGCTTCCCGCCGATGAAGGACGGCACCCCGCACATCCCCGAGTAAGAGCCCGCGCGGGCTCTAAGTCACCACAGCGGAACGCGGGACTGGGAGCGGTCGTAATAGCCGGGGAGCGGCCCGCCCGTGGCCGCCCGGTCCAGGCGGCGCTTCATGCCGTCCGACAGCACGCCCGCCTTCATCATCTCGACGAACACCGCCGTGACGTTGCCCAGGTCGAACCAGTCGCGCTGCCACGACCACCGGAAGTCCCCCGCGTAGTGGAACCAGCTGCCGCCGATGCCCTGGACCTCGTACGGCGTGCCGTCCGGCCGCCGCGCGTCGGCAACCTGCTTCCAGAAGCCGACGACCTCGCCCTTCCGATCGTCGACGAGGATGCTCTGGTAGGGGTACGACCAGCCGTCCAGGCCGCCCATCTCCGCGCCGAGCGCGAGGTCGCGGATCTCCTCGCGGCCGACCGCCATGAAGTCCTGGCCGGGACCGACGTTCCAGCCGTAGGTGGCGTTCTCGGTGTACATCTCGGCCAGCGGGCGCCAGTCGCCGGCCTCCTCGCAGCGCCGGTTCGCCTCCAGCCAGCGCCGCACCATCTCGTCCAGCTCCTCACGCGGGAACGCGGGCATCCTCGCCTCCTCGGCCGAGCCTCCTGCGGCGGTACCGCACCCGGCAGGGCCGGGCGAGCTGCACCACCATCTTCGAGTGGTCGTTGCGGTAGGAGTCCGGGGCCTGGGCGAGCGCGAACTCCCAGTCCCGCAGCAGCACCGAGAAGATCGCCTTCAGCTGGATCATCGCGAAGTTCGCGCCGACGCAGCGGTGCCGGCCGGCGCCGAACGGCACCCAGGTCCACCGGTTGACCAGGTCCTCCTCGCGCGGCGCGGCGTACCGGTCCGGGGCGAATCGGTCCGGGTCCGGGAAGTCCTCGGCGATCCGGTTGGACACCGCCAGGCTGCAGCCGACCAGCGTGCCCGCCGCGATCCGGTGCCCCAGCACCTCCTGGTCGGTCCGGGCCACCCGCAGCAGCAGGATGAGCGGCGGATGCAGCCGCAGCGCCTCCTTGACGGCCGACTCCAGCCGCGGGATCTCGCGAAGCGCCTGGAAGCTCACCTCCGACCCGTCGGCGTACAGCGCGTCGAGCTCGCCGACGACCTCGGCCAGCACGCCGGGGTGGCGCAGCAGCTCGATCAGCGTCCAGGCGGCCGTCCCCGAGGTCGTGTGGTGCCCGGCGAACATCATCGAGATGAACATCCCGGTGATCTGGTCGGCGGAGAACCTCGGCTCGCCGTCCTCCGTACGGATCGACATCAGCACGTCGAGCAGGTCCCGGTCCTCTCGGACGGGCGGCGGGGCCGCGGCCCGTTCGTCCATGATGGCCTGGACGAGCTCGACCAGCCGGGCGCGGGCGGCGTCGCGGCGGCGGAAGCTCTCGATGTCGGCGTACGGATCGACGTACGCGACGGCGTCGGTGCCGCGCTCCAGGTCGTGGTAGAGCTCGGCGAAGCGGCGGTCGAGCCGGTCCCGGAACCTCTCGCCGATCAGGCACGCCGACGACGTGTAGATGGTCAGCTCGGCGAACCAGTCGAGCAGGTCGATCTCGCCCTCGTCGCCCCACGCGGCGACCATCCGCTCCACCTCGGCGGCGATCGTCGTCGCGTGCCCCTTGAGGTGCGCGCCCTTGAGCGCCTGGTTGTGGAGGGCCTCCCGGCGCTGCTCGGGGGTGGTGTCGAAGAGCACGCCCTCCCCGAAGATCGGGGTCATGAAGGGGTACGCCTCCGCCTGGTCGAGGTCCTCGTCGGGCGCGCGGAAGAAGAACTCGTTGGCCTCCGCGCCGGACAGCAGCACGACCGGGCGGCCCGCCAGCCGGAACTCCCCGACGTCGCCGCACTCCTTCCGGACCCGCCACATCAGCCCGATCGGGTCGGTCCGCAGCTCCTCGAGGTGGTCCGGACCTCCGGAGACGAGCACCGGCCGCCTCATCGCGGACGCTCCACGGCCGCCTCGGGCTGGACCTCGACCAGCGTGAGGTGGGCGCCGCGCGGCGTGGCGACAACGGCCGCGATCGCCGCCGCGACCTGCTCGGGCTTGAGGAAGTACGGGTGGCGGGCCAGGCCCCACTTCACCCACTCCTCCAGCACCTCTGCGGTGGTCTCGGCGCCCCAGCCCATGCCCATCCCCGTCATCGTCGGGCCGGGCCGGACGACCGAGGCCCGTACGCCGGTGCCCTCCAGCTCCATCCGCAGGGCCTGGGCCATGCCCTCGATGCCGTTCTTGGCCGCGACGTAGGCGCCCATCCGGGTACGGGGCGCGCGGACGACGTCCGAGGAGACGAGGACGACGTCGCCGCGCCGGCGGGCGACCATCCCCGGCACGACCTGCGAGACGAGCCGGTGCGCTCCGATCAGGTGGACCTGCACCTGCGCGGCGAACGCCTCGGCGTCCAGTTCGTGGACGCGTTCGGCGCCCAGGTCGCCGGCGCTCGACACGACGATCTCGGGGTCGCCGAGCGCCTCGGTGGCCGCCGCGACGAACGCCTTGACCGAGTCGGAGTCGGCCACGTCCAGCGGGTGGGCGAACGCCTCGCCGCCGGCCGCGCGGACGCCCGCGGCGATCTCCTCGCAGCGGTCGGCGCGCCGGGCGCCGAGGGCCACGGGATGGCCGTTCGCGGCGAGCAGCGTGGCGGTGGCGGCGCCGATCCCGGACGAGGCTCCGGCGATCAGTGCGGGACGACGGGGCGGGTGAGGTTCGAATCGCGGCATGGCGCGGACCTCCAGGGCCTTATCGACGGGTGACGGAGATGGGCAGGGCGGCGAAGCCGCGGACGTTGACGGAGTGCACGCGGACGGCGTTCCCGGCGTCGATGTCGTACGCCTGGACCTGCCGGGCGAACTCGGTCAGCGCCACGCGCGCCTCGAGGCGCGCCAGGTTCGCGCCGAGGCAGTAGTGGCGGCCGCCGCCGAAGCTGATCAGCGGTGACGTGTCGCGGTCCAGGTCGTACGCGTCGGGGTCGGGGAAGACGCGGGGGTCGCGGTTGGCGGCGCCGATGAGCAGCAGCATCCGCGCGCCGGCCGGGACCACGCAGCCGTACAGCGCGGTGTCCTCGGTGACCGTACGGGCGATCATCTGACTGGACGTGTCGTACCGGAGGGTCTCCTCGATCCAGGCGGGGATCCGCGCCGGGTCGGCGAGGGGCCCGGCGAGCTGCCCGGGGTTGCGCCATCCCCAGTAGAGGGCGTTGCCGAGCAGCTTGGTGGTCGTCTCGTTGCCGGCGACGACCATGAGGAAGAGGAAGGCGACGATCTCCTTCTCGTCGAGCCGGTCCGCACCGTCCTGAGCGCCGAGCAGCGCGGAGGTCAGGTCGTCGCGCGGACGGCGGCGGCGCTCGGCGACCAGGTCCTGGTAGTAGCCGGCCAGCGTGAGGGCGGCCGCCATGCCCTCCGGAGGGACGTCGTTGATCCCCTCTTCGCGGTGCACGACGAGGTCGGCGAGCCGCCGCACCTCGTCGCGGTCGGCCTCGGGCACGCCCATCATCTCGGAGATGACGTCCATCGGGAGTCGGCCCGCGAAGTCCCCGATCAGGTCGAAGGCGCCCTCGGCCAGCGCCGGGTCGAGGTGGCGGCGGGTCAGCCGCAGGATGTCGCCCTCCAGCTCGCGGACCCGGCGGGGCGTGAAGCCCTTCGAGACGAGAGAGCGCATCCGGGTGTGCGCGGGCGGGTCCAGGGCCAGGAACGACATCGTCCGGTGGGCCGCCGGGCCCCACGCGCTCGGGTCGAGCGAGACGCCGTTGACGCTGGAGAACCGCTCGTGGTCCCGGAAGGCCGCGGCGACGTCCGCGTGCCGGGAGATCGCCCAGAAGTCGAGCTCGTCGTCGCGGTACAGCGGGGCCTCGTCGCGGAGCCGCGCGTACGCCGGATACGGGTCCTCGTGGATCGCGTAGTCGTACGGGTCGTACGACGGCTCGGGGGTTAAGGCCACTGCGGTCACCTCACAGCAGGAGTTCGGCCACCTCGGTGAGCCGGTCGGCCATCTCGGCGTAGGAGGTGTAGCCCATGCCGGCGTGCACGAGGGCGCCCGCGTAGGCGAACTCGAGCGCGCGGACGACGCGGGTCTCGGTCTCCGGGAGCGGGCCGCCGTCGCTCTCGGGGGAGAGGGCGACGACGAGCCGGCGGCGGATGGCGAGGCCGATGCGGGCGCGCAGCTCCTGGACGTCGGGGTCGCCGCCGAGCATGGCGGTCGTGCAGGCGGCGGCGAGCTGCGGCTCGTCGGAGACGAGCAGCGCGATCTCCCGGAGCACGGCGACCACCCGCTCGCGGGGTCGCCCCGGCGTGGCCTGGACCGGCGGGAGCGCGCTCAGCCGCCGCCAGAAGACCTCGGTGATCAGGTGATTCTTCGAGGCGAAGTAGGTGTAGGCGGTGGCGGGCGCGACCCCGGCGCGGCGCGCGACGTTGCGCACGGTCAGCCCGTCGAACCCGGTCTCGCGGACCTCCTCGACGGCGGCGTCGGTCAGCCGGCGCACGGTGTCGGCCTGGCGGCCGGTCAACCGCCGCCGGGTGGCCTCCGTCATCAGCTCACCGGACATGTGTCCAGACACTAGTTCAGGCCTCAGGAGGACGCAAGGATCGTGTGATACGGGGCGAAATTTGGCGGTTGGTGCCAATGGGGTGGTTGACTCCGCTAATGTCTGGCTGGTTCGGGGGGCTGCAGATGCGGAGGAAATGTGCGCCGTTCCCTGTTGGTCACTGGTCTGACGGTGCTCGCGATCACCGCCTCGGCCTGTGGAGGTTCCAAGCCGAGTGACAAGAAGGACGCCGCGGCCGTCGCGCCGCGCGACGCGGCGGTGAGCCCCACGGCCACGCCGCACAAGGTGGTCGTCTTCGTCGATCGCAAGAAGCGCGCCGAGACCATGACGACGGCGGCGACCGTCGGGGAGGTGCTCGCCCAGCTGAAGATCCAGCTTGGCAAGTTCGACCTGGTCACGCCCGCCGCGGGCGAGGCACCCGCCGCCACGATCAAGGTGCTGCGGCTGCTGTCCAAGCCGAAGACCGAGAAGGTCACGATCCCGGCGCCGACGGTCGAGAAGAAGGACGGCAAGCTTCCGCCCTTCACCCGCAAGGTGACCCGGGAGGGCCGCTCCGGCCTCAAGATGGTGACGACCGCCTACGTGCCGCGGCACGGCAAGAAGGTCAAGGCCGTCATCGACCAGGAGATCAAGCGCAAGCCCGTGTCGCGGATCGTCGCGCTCGGCCCCCAGGGCGCCGGCACCGGCTCGGCGGCCCGGCTCAACTGGGCGGCGCTGGCCAAGTGCGAGTCGGGCGGCAACCCCGGGGCGGTGAACCCGGCCGGCTACTACGGGCTCTACCAGTTCAACCGGCAGAGCTGGGCGACGGTCGGCGGTTCGGGACTGCCCAGCCAGGCGTCCGCGGCCGAGCAGACCTACCGGGCGCAGCTCCTCTACAACCGGGTGAACGGCCGTTGGCAGGGCCAGTGGCCGAACTGCGGCCACTTCCTGTTCAGCTGAGTTCGGCTGAGAAAGCGTCACGGGCGGGGTGCGGGGGGAGCACCCCGCCCGTTAGCAGGGGGAAGGGGCAGGTCCGTGGCTGCCGGGGGAAGCTCACGGGCGGGGGTGCGGGGGGAGCACCCCGCCCGTTAGCCGGGGGGAAGGGGCGATCAGGGATCCGGCCGCCGGGGGGACGCGCGGGCGGCCGAGTGGTCTTCTGTTCTCGGGGCCTACCAGTCGTCCGGCAGGCACTCAGTGACGCTAAGAGACGTGTTCAGGCACGTCAACGGCCCGCTGTCGACAATGTCGAACAGCGGGCCGCGAGGTCCGAGCCACACCGGTGTTTCGGCGTGCTTGCGTATCTTCGGATAAACCTTCGGTGGATGTGATGTCGGTCACATGAGGTGGTCGAGGTGGACGATCCGGAGCAGGCGACGGAGCCGATGGTCCGGATCGGTCAGCGTGAGCCGGCCGCCCGATCGGCCGGCCTCGTTGGCGCACCGCACCAGGGCGCCGAGTCCGCGAGCGTCGCAGAATGACATGCGGGACGCGTCGATGACGACGTCGGGCCCGTGCCGGATGATCACCTCGAGCACGAGGTCTTCGAAGGCGCCTGCGCAGGCGATGTCCAGTTCGCCGCGGACCGAGACCACAGGAGCCGCTCCCGGGCGTACCCGCACGATCGTCATGAGCGCCGGTGCGAGGCGCTCCCAGCCTTCCGGTATGGCCGTCATCCACCCTGAAGTAGGCGGATAGGCCAGCGGCTCTCCTGCCATGAATGTCCCCGGATCAGAAGCGGCGGAGCCCCCTGGTGTACGCCCCGCCCCCCCGGCGCGGCGCTGAGCGGCCGTAACGGCCCGATCTCCGCCTGGTAAGAGAATGGTCGCTGCACGGCAATGGGCGACGCTAGGGCCAAAGGTCCCATAGACGGCAAAGCCGCAGTTCATGCCCTACGCTGACCGCCGTGTCGGAGATCATCGATTACGGACGGTTCGGCGAGCGGCTGCGGCGGGTGATGCCGCGGTGGGACGATCGCGGCCGCATGACCCCCGGCGAGTTCGCCGCGCACCTGGCCGACACCGGCCCGCGCTGGGAACTGCTGCGGGCGTTCCAGGAGGAATGGGGGTACGAACCGCCCGGCGGCGAACCTCGCTGGCCGCGCTGGTCGGAGTCCGAGCACGAGGCGTACGTCCGCCGCCTCAAGGCCGAGTGGACCGGCGAGGAGGACGACGAGTTCGCCCGCGTCGACCTGACACTGCCGATCCCCGCGGCGCTGGACGAGTGGTGGGACCTGCCGTTCAACTCCTTCACCTACCAGCCGCGCCTCTACTGGACGAACCCGGAGTGGCCGCCGACGGTACGGCCCGACCCCACCGGCTACGGCGTCTCGGACGGGCTGCCGCCGGGCAACCCGTTCGTCGGGCCGGACGACGACCACCGGGTCTGCGTGTTCAAGGCGGAGTACCAGTACTGCAACGAATGGGGGTACCCGGCCGCCGACGCCGCGCTCGCCGACCCGAAGGTGCTGGTCAGCGCCGAGGACGGCTGGGTGGTGCAGTCCCGGTCGATCTCGGAGTTCTTCCTGCAGCTGGCCGTGATGCGGCTGCCCGGCCACTTCGGCTGGACCGTGCGGCTGTACGAGGCGGAGCCCGAGCTCGTGGACCGGATCCGGCGGACCTTCCCGGAGCTGGGCCTGCAGCCCTGGCGCGAACTCGGCAGCCGTTCCGTCGCCTACGGCGCACCCGACGCGATCATCTACCTCGACGGAGGGGGATACGCCGACTGCCCCTTCGTGGTGCACGCCCGGACCCGTACGGCCCTCGAGGACCTCGCCCGTGCGCTCGGCGTCGACTGGAGCGACGACATCGAGTCCCCTCCGGCCGACGCGCCGGATCCTCAGGACACCGCGGAGCCGGCGGCGCCGGAACCGCTGTCGCTGCGCCCGGGTCAGTCCGACCCCGACGGGCGGTGGACCGTGGAGGCCGTCTCGGACCAGCCGCCGTCGCCCTCCGAGCCCGAGCTCCCGGCACCGCTGCGCGACGCCGTCCGTACGGCGCACGACGCGGGGGTGACGGCGGTCGCCTGGCGGCGGTTCGAGGGCCTGGGTGTCACGGTGGTGAGCGGGGACGCGGCCGGGCTGGTGAACCTGTGGCTGCCCGACGACGATGACGAGCCGGCCGGGATCGGCCGGCAGAGCGGGTCCGTGGTCGCGGTGAGCACCGAGCGTCTGCCCACCGGACCCGCCGTGGCGGCGGCGTGGAGCACCGGCACGGTACGCCTGTGGGACGTGGGCTCCGGCCTCGACGCGACGCTGAGCCTCGGATCGGGCATCGAGACGCTGAGGCTGGATCCGGAGGGGACCCTCACCGTCGGCGGTTCCACCGGGAGCGCCACTCTGCGCCTCGACCCCGAACTCCTGTGGCCGCGGCGGGAGCTGACGGAGCTGCTGTACCGGTTCACCTGGGAGAACCTGGACGGCGGGCAGGGCCCCGCCGGCGAGGTCCCGGACCGCATCCTCGCGGCGGCGTCCGCCGACGCCGCGACCGCCGAGGCCGCGCTGCCCGATCTGCGTGCCGCGCTGTGCGGAGGAGGAGCGGTCTTCCCGGCGACCGTGGCGGCCGCTCCGTACCTCGTGCTGCTCGCCTCCGATCCGGAGAACCACGTCCGGGGCCCGGTGCTGTCGCTGCTGACGGAGATCGCGCGGGCCACCGCCGAACCGGCCGACGCCGCGGCGGACGCCGAGCCCTGGGCCGAGCACGTCCGCTCGACGATCGAGGAGTGCCTTTCCCTCGTCGCCGACCTGCTGGGCGACGCCGACCCGGGCGTCCGTGAGGCGGCGGAACGGCTGCTGGCGGAGTTCCCCGAGCAGGAGACCAATTCGTTTCAACAGAGTTGAAATCCCGGAAAATGACGATCGCGTGAACCAAGCGATCATCTCCGGCGTCTTCTCAGTGAAGAGACGCTAACAGCGCGGGCGCACCGCTCCCGGACCCATTCGGCGATCTAACGACGTTCGCCCGAGATGAGTCGGCGGTGCGCTGAAGTGAGCGCTGACCGTCCCTTATCGAACTCACTGAGCGGTTCACCAGAAGGGTGAAAATGCGACGAATGCTCATGGGGGCCGGCGCAGCGGCGCTGGCCTTCGGACTCGGCGCCGGTACGGCGCACGCGGCCACTCCGGCCTGGCGGATCACCCAGGCCACGAAGCACCAGGGCATCAACGACCTGACGGTCGCGCCCACCGGCAGCAGCTGGGCCGTGGGCGAGCAGACCGTCAACGGGAAGGACCGGCTGCTCATCCAGCACCTGTCCGGGACGACCTGGAAGGACGTGAAGCTGCCCGCGAACTGGTCGATGCCGCTCAAGGTCATCGACGCTTCGTCGAGCAAGAACGTCTGGGCGTTCGGCGAAGACGGCTCGGTCGTGCGCTGGAACGGCAAGAAGTGGACGTCGTCGAAGCTCGCCGGCGGCTACCACGCGACCGACGCCGAGGCGATCAGCGCCTCCGACGTGTGGGCGGTCAACGGAGGCGGCACGGCGCGGCACTGGAACGGCAAGAAGTGGGTGAGCGTGAAGCTGCCCGCCCAGGTCGGCTCCATTCACGCGGTGTCCGCCAAGAACATCTGGGCGGCCGGGAGCATCGGCTACACCAAGGGCGCGCTGATCCACTGGAACGGCAAGGCATGGAAGGTCGCCAAGACCGTCACCCTGCCCAAGCCGAGCGATGACGCCACCACGACCTTCATGGACGTCACCGTGTCGGGCAAGAGCGTCTGGGCGGTCGGCTCGCAGTCCTGGGAGTGCGGCGTGGACGGCGACGACACCTGCTACAAGCCGCTGGCGCTCCGGCTGACCGGCACGAAGGCCAAGACCTTCGTCGCCACGAAGGGCGTCGGCTACACCAAGGTGGCCGCCGACGGTTCGGGCGGCGCGTGGATCCTGCAGGGTGGGTGGGACCCGACGTTCGTCCACGTCACGGGCGACAAGCTCACCTCCGCGGCCGCGCCGCGCCCGGCCAACTACGACGTCAACCTCTCCACGCTGGAGAACCGTCCGGGCACCAAGACCGTCTGGTCGGCCGGCGGATCGTACCCGGAGGGCGACCCGGACGACCCGACCGGCTACGGCCTCTACCTCAGCGCCGGCTGAGCGTCCGCCGATCCATACGCGTGATCCGTACGGGCCCGGGACACACGTCCCGGGCCCGTACGTCATTCAGGCCCGTTCAATGGTCCGCGAGCCGGCCCAGGAGGGGGACCGTGCGGGCCAGGGCACGTTGTTCTTCGGGGCTGAGCTCACTGCTGATCGCCTCGGCCAGCCAGCCGGCCCTCCTGGTCCGCTGGCTCCGCAGCGCGGCGCGTCCCGCGTCGGTGATGGTGAGCAGATTCTTGCGGCGGTCGTGCGGGTGCGGCCCGGAGGAGATCAGGTCGAGGGCGATGAGCTGCCCGACGGTACGCGCCACCGACTGATGCCGCACGTGCTGCCGATCGGCCAGCTCGCTGGTGCTCATGGGGCCTTCCCGGTCGAGATTGCCCAGGACGGCCGCCTGCGGGGCGGGCAGGTCCGTCCGGTCGCGGGCCCGCCGCACCAGCCGTCCGACGGCCAGCCGTAGTTCGCGGGCGATCTCGTCGACGTCCACCTCGCTCACACGGGGACTTTACAGCCTTGCTGTATATTCGGCAGAGATATACAGCAAGGCTGTACAAATTCGAAGTGAAGGGACGTCGGACATGCGGCTGACCAAGCTGGGACACGCCTGCATCAGGCTGGAGAAGGACGGCACGACGCTGGTGGTGGACCCCGGCGGGCTGACCGGGCCGGAAGCGCTGGAGGGCGCCGACGCGGTGCTCGTCACCCACGAGCACTTCGACCACTTCGACGAGGGTGCGCTCCGTGCCGCGCTCGAGGCGTCGCCGGGGCTCCGCGTCTGGACCAACGGCGCCACCGCCGCCAAGCTCGACGGGCTGGGCGGCCGGGTCACGGCCGTCGGTCACGGCGACGCCTTCGACATCGGAGGCATCGGCGTGGAGGTGCACGGGGAGTGGCACGCGGTCATCCACCCGGACATCCCCCGCGTCGGCAACGTCGGGTTCCTCCTCGACGGGAAGGTCTTCCACCCGGGCGACGCCTTCACCGTGCCGGAGCGGGCGGTCGACACCCTCATGGTGCCGATCAGCGGCCCCTGGCAGAAGCCCGCCGAGGCCATCGACTACGTCCGCGCCGTCAAGCCCGCCCGCGCCTTTTCCGTACACGACGAGATTCTCAGCGAGGTCGGCAAGACCGTCGTGAACGGCCTGCTCGGCGACAACGGTCCCGGCACCGGCGCCGCGTACGACCGCATCGCGCCTGGTGACACGGTCGAGCTCTGATTCGGGAGGGTGCGCGGGGGCGGGCGCGCTCCCGCGCACCCGCCGTCCCCTGACAGAGTGTCATTGCCGATCCCGAACGTGAGCGTTGCGATCGATTCACTCTTTGTTAAGAACGGCAAAATAGCCTTTTGGAGGTAAACGCCGCCGGGCGGAGGACGGGACCGATGGGCAACTGGTCATTCCTGGTCGTGGCCGTCGTGATCACGGCCTTGGCGTTCGACTTCACCAACGGCTTCCACGACACCGCGAACGCGATGGCGACCTCGATCGCGACCGGTGCGCTGCGTCCCCGCGTCGCGGTGGCGATCTCGGGAGCGCTCAACCTGGTCGGCGCGTTCCTGTCCACGGAGGTCGCCAAGACGATCTCCGGGGGGATCGTCAACGACTCTCTCATCACACCTTCGATGATCTTCGCCGGCCTGGTCGGCGCCATCATGTGGAACCTCGTGACCTGGCTGCTCGGCCTGCCGTCGAGCTCGTCCCACGCGCTGTTCGGCGGCCTGATCGGCGCGACGTGGGTGGGCGCCGGGGTCAAGGGCGTCCACTTCAGCGTGGTGATGGAGAAGATCGTCATTCCCGCGCTCGCCTCGCCGCTGATCGCCGGCGTGGTCGCGATGACGGCCACCTACCTGGCGTACGTGATCACCTCCCGGGGGAACCGGGACCAGGTCGGCCGAGGATTCCGGGCCGGGCAGATCGCCTCGGCCTCGCTCGTGTCACTGGCGCACGGGACCAACGACGCGCAGAAGACGATGGGCGTCATCACCCTCACGCTGATCTCCGCGGGCATCCTGTCGCACGGCGCGGGACCGCCCTGGTGGGTCGTCCTGGCGGCGGGCCTGGCGATTGCGCTCGGGACGTACATCGGCGGCTGGCGGATCATCCGGACGATGGGCAAGGGACTCACCGACATCGAGTCGCCCCAGGGCTTCGCGGCCGAGACCTCGGCCACCACCGTCATCCTGGCCTCGTCCCATCTCGGGTTCGCGCTGTCCACGACGCAGGTCTGCTCCGGCGCGATCCTCGGCGCGGGGATCGGCCGCCGGCTCGCGGAGGTGCGCTGGAGCGTCGCGGGCCGGATGGTCCTGGCGTGGGTCTTCACCCTGCCCGCCGCGGCGGCGGTCGGCGGGGTCGCCGCGGCAGTGGCCGAGCAGGGCACCGCGGGGATCACCGTGGTCTTCCTCGCGGCGGTCGCCGTGGCGGTCGCGATCTACGCGATCTCCCGGCGGAACCCGGTGCACGCCGCCAACGTGAACGACCAGCCGACGACGACGGTCCTGCCGCCTCCGCAGGCCTCCGCGGCGTGAGAGGGGTACGCGATGGACATCAAGTGGAACGCCCTCGGTGAGGTGGCCGCGGTCGCCTTCGCCGTCGGCGTGGCGATCGTCGTGATCTTCTCGGTCGGCATCCTCTCGTGGTCGGTACGCCGGCCCGAAGGCGCCCACTACGGCCGGGAGTCGACGCTCGCCACCGCGGCGTCGGGCCTGTGCTTCCTCGCGTGCGCCGCGATCGTCGGCTACGGCATCTACCTGATCGTCCCGCAGTTCCACTGATCCGGCCTCGCGAGCGGTCCGGCAGCCCGGTCAGGACCGGTGCCGCCCGGCGTGCCGGCGAGGTGCCGGCGCCGCCTTACGGCTCCGGCGACGGGGCGGTGTCGCCCTGCAGGTCCGCGGCGATGGTGGCGAACTCGGCGATCAGTGGGCTCCGGCGGGTGCTGTCCCAGGCAAGGCAGACCTGGTTCGGCGGGATGTCGGCGATCGGAACGTACGTGACGTCCGGCCGGGTGTAGAAGCTCACCACCGACAACGGCAGGACGACGACGCCGTGGCCCGCGGCCACGTGTTCGAGCTTCTCCTCCACGGCGTGGAAGATCGGCTCCGGGCGCCGCCCTCCTGGACGCCGGAGCTCGGTGGCGATGTCGCGCCACTCGGGAACGGCGTCGGGGTCCTGGAGGAGGCGCTCGTCGGCGAGGTCGGCGATGTCGATGACGTCCTTGCCCGCGAGGCGGTGGTCGGCGGGCAGTACGGCGACGCGCGGCTCGGTGAGCAACGGCCGGATCCGCAGCCCACGCTGGTCGACCGGCAGGCGCACGTACCCGATGTCGACCCGGCCGTCGCGGACGACCTCGACCTGGTCGTCCCAGGTCGTGCGCACGACCTCCACGGTCAGCCCGGGGTGGCGTTCGCGCAGTGCCCGGACCGCCGGAGTGACGATCAGTCCGGGCATGAACCCGACGATGAAGGCGTCGGTGCCGCGCGCGGCGCGCGCGACGCGGCGGCGCAGCGCCTCCGCCGAGGCCAGGAGAGGACGGGCGTCCGCGAGCAGTTGCTCGCCCGCGGGGGTGAGCTCGGTGGCCCGCTTGGTGCGCACGAACAGCTGGGCCTTCAGCTCCTCCTCGAGCGCCCTGATCTGGCGGGACAGCACGGGCTGCGCGATGTGCAGGGCCTCGGCCGCCCGCCCGAAGTGCAGCCGCTCGGCCACCGCGACGAAGTAACGCAGCTTCCGCAGATCGACGTCCACCAGCGCCTCCTCGGCTCCCTGATACCTCGAGGGTATTGCAGGCGGGGCAGGAGGTCTTGGACGCAGGCGGTGATCCGGCGACATTGTGGAGGGGTCGGTAATCCCGTCTGCGAAGGACCTCATCATGGATCTGCAGGGTCAACGCGTCGTCGTACTCGGCGGCACTTCGGGCATCGGCCTGGCCGCCGCGGAGGCGGCCGCCCGGCAGGGCGCCCTGGTCACCGTCGGCTCCAGCAGGCAGAGCAGCGTCGATCGCGCGCTCACCCGGCTGCCCGGCGGCTCCGACGGCCGCGTCGTCGACCTCGCCGACCCCCGGGCGGTGACCACGCTGTTCGACGAGTTCGGTGGGTTCGACCACCTGGTGTACACCGCCGGTGAGCCGCTCACGCTGATGCCGCTGAACACGCTCGACCTGGACGCGGCGAGGAACTTCTTCACGCTGCGCTACTTCGGCGCCCTGGCGGCGGTCCGCGCCGCGGTGCCGCACCTGCGCAAGGACGGTTCGATCACTCTCACCACCGGCGTCGCGAAGGACCGGCCGGGCCCGGGCTGGGCGGTCGCGGCGAGCATCTGCGGCGCCATGGAGGCGCTGACCAAGGCCCTGGCCGTCGAACTGGCACCGATCAGGGTGAACGTCGTGTCGCCCGGCATCGTACGGTCCCCGCTGTGGTCCGAGATGGGCGAGGCGGACCGTGAGCGGATGTACGCCGACGTCGGCGGCGCGATTCCGGTCGGGCGGGTCGGTGAGGTGGAGGACGTCGCCCGGGCGTACGTGTTCCTCATGACCGAACCGTTCGCCACCGGCACCGTCCTCACCGTGGACGGTGGGAGCGTCCTCGTCTGAGCCGGACCGCGCCCGCGGCGACGGCTCCTGCCAGGCCGATCACACCGAGGACGACGGCCAGGTGGACGCCGTACGCCTGGGGCAGCCGCGAGGGATCACCCGCCCGGCGGCCGAGTCCGAGGACCATCGGCAGCGCCACGGCCGAGACCGAGCCCGCGAGGACCAGCGACACCCGGACGGGCCCGCGGTACGGCTCCGGGATCCGTCCCGTCAGCGCCGCCGCCGCGAGCAGCAGCGGGGCCAGCAGCAGGTCGTGGGCGAGGGCCGCGCCCGCGAACCAGACGAGCCAGCCGGCCGGGCGGGTGTCGGCGGCGTCGCGGAGCAGCCCGACACCGCCGACGCCGATCAGTGCGGCACCGAGGCCGTAGACGACGAGACGTCCCCTCATGGCCCGTGCACCACCAGCCGGGCGATCCACTTGGTCTGCAGCACGCCGGGACGGTCGGGTGCGATCAGGCGGCACGGGTGGCCGTGGTCGAGCGACAGCGGCTCGCCGTTCAGGTCCAGGGCGAGGAGCGTGAGCTCGTCGTGCCAGTGCGGAGGGTCCACCTCCGAGGTCCGGTACCGCCCTCGCGCCTCCAGAGACTCCACCCGGACACGGGCGTCCGCGTCGACGCCCGCCGCGTAGAGGACGTCACGGAGGCGGACTCCCGCCCAGGTCGCCTCCGCGCTCCAGCCCTCGACGCAGGCGATCGGCAGCCGTACGACGTGGCGGGGCATGGCCCGCAGATCGGCGAGGGAGAGGGAGAGCTCGCGCGTCACGTCACCGGTGACGGCGAGCCGCCAGGCCGGATCCCGGGTCACGCCGGCGGCCGCGGCGGTCTTGTTGACCGGCAGGCGTTGCGGTCCCACACCCGGCCGGCGTGGGGCCAGCAGCGCCAGCCCGCCGAGCGGCGTGAACGTCTCTCCGACGGTCACCAGCCCGACCAGGCCGCACGCGCCCGCGACGGTGGCGAGGACGCCCCGGCGCGACGGCCCCATCGGACGGGTTGCCGGGCCGCCCGCGTCCTTGCCGCCCCACAGACCCCGCACCTTGGCCCACTGGTTCGCGACGTGGATGAGGAGCGCGCCGTAGACGATGTAGGCCGTCCAGTAGTGCGCCGCCGGGAAGAAGAACGGGAACGGATAGAAGTACGCGATGTTGAACAGCCCGGTCACGAGCTGGAACAGCGCGCCGGCGACCAGCGGGAAGACCAGCGCCCGTTCGATCGCGTGCCCGGCCGAGCGCACCGGCGGCCACTGCCACAGCTTCGGGTAGACCGTCCACAGCTTGGCGAGCAGCAGCGGAATCGTGGCCAGGCCGCCGATCACGTGCAGGCCCTGGGTGAGGCGGTAGAGGCCGACCGGCCGGGACGGCCAGACCGCCCATCCCGGCGGATGCTGCATGAAGTGACTGATCAGGCCGGTGACGAACGCCACGGTGAAGCTCACGCCGAGCCCGATGCCGAGCCACGCGGCGGTCCGCTCGTCGCCGCCCCGGCCGCCGAACCGGCGGACCGCGGCGATCAGTCGGTCGGGGCGAGGTCGGTGAACCATCGCTCGGCCGCCGAGCCGGCGGACCGCGGCGATCAGCCGGTCGGGGCGAGGTCGGTGAACCGTCGCTCGGCCGCCGGACCCGCCGGCGATCAGCCGGTCGGGGCGAGGTCCGCGAACCATCGCTCGGCCTCCGTCCAGACCTCGGCGACGCGCAGCCCGGCCTGCTCCGCGTACGCGCCGATCGCGTCCCGGCCGACGTGCGCCCAGCGGAACCAGCCGCTCGCCCGCCGCCCGTCGCGCAGCCGTATCCACTCGGTGCGCGTCACCGGGTGCAGCTCGACGACGGCCCGGCCGCCCCGGTGCAGCAGCGCCTCGACGCGGTGCAGCAGGACCACCGGGTCGCCGCCGATGCCGATGTTGCCGTCGGCCAGTAGCACCGTCTCCCAGCGCCCGGCGCCCGGGAGGTGGTCGAACACGTCGCGGACCAGGGCCAGCCCGCCCGCCGCGCGCGTCATCTCCACGGCGTACGGGGTGACGTCGATGCCGAGTGCGGGCAGGCCGCGCTCGGCGAGTGCGACGGTGAGGCGCCCGGGGCCGGACCCCACGTCGAGTGTCGGCCCGGCGCAGCGGTCCAGCAACGCGTCGTCGCCCGGCCGCCCGTCGCACCACTGGTCCACCGGCAGGCGTTCCCGCCGCCCGTCGGCGTGCTCGATCTCCACCGACCCGAGCCCGGCGAGCGATCCCTCGTACAGTCCGCCGATCACTGTGCGGCCTCCCTCGGACGGGCCGACAGGGCCGCGGGGCGCGCGGGAGCCGGGATACGCCCATCCGTCCGGTCGTCCGGGCAGTCGGTGGGGGCCGGGGTGTGGTCGTTCGTGCGGTCGTCCGGGCTGTTCGTGGGAGCCGGGGTGCACCCGTTGGCCCGGCCGTCCGGGGGGCCGGAGCGACGCTCGTCCTTCCGGCCGCCCTGGCCGGAAGGACGAGCGGACGACCGGCCGTTCCCCGGGCGCGGTGCGGTCAGGGCGGTCAGTGCGGCCGCGAAGCGTGTTCCGGGGGCCTGCGCCGCCACCCGTACGGCGTCGTCGGCGGTGTCCACGTCGGTCAGCGTGTCGAGCGTGGTGACGCGCATGCCGCGCAGCCGGGCACGCTGGTGTGCCCCCGTGTCCGGGCGGGACATCGGCACGCCGAGGAACAGCCGGGGATCGGGCTCGCGCAGGCCGATGAGCCAGAAGCCGCCGTCGGCGGCCGGGCCGAAGACCGCGTCCCCGTCCTCCAGACTCCGTACCGCCCGGGTGAGCGCGGCGGGGGCGACCTGGGGCGTGTCCATGCCGACCAGGACCGCGGGGCCGTCGGCGTCGGCGAAGGCGTTCGCGAGCCTCTCGTCCAGGCCACCGCCCCGCTGCGGGATCACCTCGAACCCTTCCGGCAGCCACGGCCCCGGACGCCCGGCCAGGACCAGCACGCGCCGCGCCGCCGGGGTCGCGGCGACGGCGGCGAGAGTGTCAGCCAGCGCGGCCTCCGCCAGCGCGGCCGCCTGTTCGGGCGTGTACGGCGGTGTGAGCCGCGTCTTCACCCGGCCGGGCACCGGCTCCTTGGCGATGACCAGCAGCGTCGTCATACCGTCTCCAGCACGCGTCGCATGTCGCGGACGGCCTGCAGCGTGCCCCGGACGGTGCCGGTGACCTTGGAGCGGCCCGTACGGGGGTGGTAGGCGACGTCCGTCTCGGCGATCCGCCAGCCCGCGGCACGGGCGCGCAGCACCATCTCCAGCGGGTAGCCGGACCGCCGGTCGGTGAGGCCCAGGCCGAGCAGGCGGTCTCGCCGGGCCGCCCGCATCGGTCCGAGGTCCCGCAGGCCCGCCCGGCGCGCGACGACGGCGTTCCCGAGCCGGGCATGCGGCGGCCAGGCGCGGAGCGACAGCGGGCGCCGCCGGCCGAGCACGAGATCGGCTTCGTCACCGGCGAGGAGGCCGACGACCTTGGGTAGGTCGGCCGGATCGAGGGACGCGTCCGCGTCCATGAAGCAGACGATCTCGGCGGTCGCGGCCAGCAGCCCGGCGTGGCAGGCGGCGCCGAACCCGCGACGCGACTCGGGGACGACCAGCGCCCCGTGTTCGGCGGCGACCTCCGCCGAGCCGTCGGTGGAGCCGTTGTCGACCACGATCGGGCGATAACCCTCGGGCATCCGCGTCAGCACCCACGGCAGTGCGGCGGCCTCGTCGAGGCAGGGCAGTACGACGTCGATCATGTCGGCGACGCTACGCCCGGACCTCGGTGATCGACCCTTACGGAGTGATGACGGGGTGGTTCGGGCAACATCACCAGGCTTGCCGTGGTGGTCGACTCAGAGAGTCGCCGTCGCGGGACGGCGGCCGCCAAGATGGGCGGGAACAGAGGTGAGCGCCGCCACCACGAGCACGGTTGCGAGCACCAGGGTGATCAGCTGCCGGGGAGCGGGAAGCGTGGCTCTGTCGCTGTCGCCGCCGGTGATCGTGTTGATGGCGGTGAACAGCAGGAAGCCTCCCGGGAAGACGCCCAGGATGGCGCCGAGGAGTGCGGGCAGCACCTGCGTGGTCGCCAGTGCGACGGTCGTTTCCTGGGGGGTTGCGCCGAGGGCCCGTGCCAGCGCCGACGCGTGCCGGTTGTCGAGCACCGTCGCCCAGGTGATGACGATGGCGTTGACCGCCGCCAGGGAGAGCAGGATGACCGTCCAGACGAGGAGCACGTGCCGCAGCACCGCCACCTGGGCTTCGGTGTACGCGCCCGTGCCTGGCTGGTCGCCGAGGAAGGTGTTGAGCACCAGCAGGACGTAGATTCCGCTGACCGTGACCGCGATGCTGACCACACCCAGTACCACCCGTCGCGGCCGGCGGGCGGCGACCCGCAGAGCGAGCAGCAGCGGGACGGGCAGTCGCGCCGAGAGAGTGATCAGCCAACCGGTGCGGCGGGGTGGGCGTGCCGCGTCGGCCAGCGCGCTGACGGTGCTGGAGCGGGCCGCGCGCAGGGCCGGAACAGCGGTCGCCACCACCGCGACGCCGAGTGCCACGGCGGTCACCAGACCGATCGTGGACCAGGTCAACGACGCCGTCCCCGCGCTACCGACGAGGCCGGCACTGGACTCGGTGAGCAACGGAGCGGTCAGCGCTCCGATCGTCAGCCCGGCCGCGGCCGCGACGACGGCCACTAGGAGATACTCCGCGAGCAGCACGGCAGCGACCAGGCTCGGGGTGCCGCCGACTGCCTTGAGGAGTCCGACGCGTCGAGTCTGATCGGCCATCCTGCCGCCGACCAGCACCGAAAGACTGGCCACGGCGAGCAGGCCGAGCAGCCAGGCGCCGATCAGCAGCAGGATCTGGGAGTCGTGGGCCAGGTCGGTGGCGTCGGTAAGGATGCTCTCCCAGCTCTGCATCGGCATGGCGCCGCCATGATCGCCGCCCTCGACGAATGCCTGGGCCTCGTCCGGGTCGGCCAGCTTCAGGTTCATCACGTAGGACAGGGAATTCTGGTCCGAGGCGAGGCCCCGCACATCCGCCTGGGTGAGCCAGACCAGCCCGGGATTGTGCAGCAACCCCGCCGGCAGGCTCCGGTCGTCGGGGATGGCGCCGTTGATGCAGCCGGCGGAGACGATGCAGGACGCCCCGGGATAAGGCGGCATGGCGGCGGTGACCGCGACGCCGACGACCTTGAACGACCTACCGCCCAGGGTGACCGAGTCACCGACGCTCACACCGAGCGAGTTGGCGAAGGCGGCCTCGAGCACCACGCCGCCCTCGCTGACCCACCTGCCCTGCGTCACCTCGGGCTGATCGACCGCCGCGACAGTGGCGTCGCGCCCTTCGACCTGCACGTCCGACGTCCGGTCGGACGTCTCGAGCTTCCCCGCGACGACGGGGTACGGTCCGCTGTGCTCGATGACGCCGGAGGCGGTGGCCAGTTTCTCGAGGTCGGCGAGGTCGGTGGCCCGGCCGACGTTGGCGACCACGTCAGGTCCCCTGGTCGCGGCCCGGGTGTTCTGATACGGGTCGCCGGCCGCGTCGCGCAGGACGAGCCCGAGCGTCAACGTCGTGGTGGCGGCCAGGATGGCGATCAGCAGAAGCGCGGCCTCGGTGCGGCGGCGCCGGAGGTCTCGCAGGGCGAGGCGGATCACGAGGAGGATGCGGCCCATCGCGGTCAGTCCTCCAGCCGGATGAGCGCGCCAGGCAACCGGGCCTCGTCCACGAGCGCGCCGTCGCGCATCGAGAACTTCCGGTCCGCGGTGGCCGCGATCCGCGCGTCGTGGGTCACGATGACCAGCGTCTGCCCGGCATCGTGCAGGTCCTTGAAGAGCTGGAGGACATCCAAGGTGGCGGCGCTGTCCAGGTTTCCGGTCGGTTCGTCAGCGAGGACGACCAGCGGCTCATTGCTCAGCGCCCGGGCGACCGCGACCCGCTGCCGCTGGCCGCCCGACAGCGCAGAGGGCAGGAACCGCGATCGGCCGGCGAGACCGAGCTGATCCAGCAACTCCTCCGCTCGCCGCCGCGCGGCCCGGGGCGAGCGTCCGGCCAGCAGCGCCGACAGCTCGACGTTCTCCACGGCGGTGAGCTCCTCCATCAGGTGGAAGGACTGGAAGACGTAGCTGACGTCGGTCCGCCGCATCCGGGCCAGGGCCTTCTCGCTGATGTCGTCGATGCGCCGGCCGTTCAGCCACACCTCTCCGCCCGAGGGCCGGTCCAGCCCGCCGAGAAGGTGCAGCAGCGTGGACTTCCCGCAGCCGCTCGGCCCCATGATCGCCACCGTCTCTCCGTTGACGATGTCAAGATCGACCCCGTCGACGGCGCGCACCAATCCCTCCCCCTTGCCGTACTCCTTGCGCAACCCGCGGGCGCGCATGTCGACGACATTGCTCACGATCCACTCCTCTTAAGGTCCGGTTCTTCTCACAGGCCTCGAGCCGAGGCAGGTCCGCCTGAAGCCGCAGCACGATGCCCTGCATGCAGGCCGTTCACCGGGACGGCGGCGCAGAGGGCTTTTGATCACGGCCGCCAGCGTGGCCTGAACCGGGTTGCAGGGGCGTGAACGGATCCGTTAACGCCGTTGTTACGCCGGTTCGGGTACGAACGTCGGCATGCGGGTTCTGGTGGCCGAGGACGAACGCGACCTGGCCGATCTCGTGGCGGTGGGGTTGCGCCGCCATGCCATGGCCGTTGACGTGGTGTACGACGGGGCCGCAGCGGTGGAGCGGCTGGCGGTGCACGACTACGACGTTCTCGTGCTGGATCGGGACCTGCCCGAGATGCACGGCGACCTCGTGTGCCGTGAGCTGGTGGCGCGCGGAAGCCGTACGCGGATCCTGATGATGACGGCGGCGGCGTCGGTGCCGGAGCGAGTCGCGGGTCTCGGGATGGGGGCCGACGACTACCTGCCCAAACCGTTCGACTACACCGAGCTTGTCGCACGGGTGCGGGCGCTGGGGCGGCGCAGCCGGTCGCAGGTACCGCCGGTGCTGACGCGTCACGGAATCGTGCTCGACACTCACCGGCTGCAAGCCTCGCGGGACGGGCGGCACCTGCACCTGTCGCTCAAGGAGTTCGCCGTCCTTGAGGTGCTGATGAGGGCGGACGGCGCGGTCGTGAGCTCCGAACGGCTGCTTGAAGAGGCATGGGACGAGAACGCCGATCCGTTCACCACGGTGGTGCGGGTCCTGGTCAGCCGCCTACGGGCCAAGCTGGGCGCCCCGCCGTGCATTCAGACGGTTCCCGGTGCGGGATACCTGCTGTGACGACGATCCGGGTACGGCTCACGCTGATCTACTCCGGACTGTTCCTGCTGACCTCGGTCGTGTTGCTGGTCACGGTCAACCTCCTGCTGCGCCGGACGCTGGATGCGCGGATCGCCCGGCTGGCAGGGGGAGCGGTGGCGCCGACGCGGAGGGTGCCGGGCGATCGGCCGCCGCCGCTCCCGCGGCTGCCCGAGCTGGCGAACGGCGTGATCGGCTACCAGTGGCAGGTGACCGCGTTGACGGTCGGGATCCTGGCGCTTGTCTCGTTGGTCGTCGGATGGCTGGTCGCCGGGCGAATTCTGCGGCCCATCCACCGGATCACCGCCACGGCGCAGCGGCTGTCCCTGTCGACCCTGCACGAACGGATCGCGCTCGCCGGGCCGAAGGACGAGCTGAAGGAACTGGCCGACACCTTCGACGCGATGCTCGACCGGCTCGAACGCTCCGTCGCGGGGCAGCGGCGGTTCATCGCGAACGCGTCCCACGAGTTGCGGACCCCGCTGGCCGTCCAGCGGGCGGCGATCGAGATCGGGCTCCCCGAGGACGTCGGCGAGATCCGCGGCACGCTTCTGCTTCACAACCGCCGCGCGGAGAACCTCATCGACGCCTTGCTGGTCCTGGCCCAGGCGGAACACGGCCTGGACAACAGGAGTCCGGTGGCCTTGGACCAGGTGGTACGGCTTGTCCTGGCGGAGAGGCGTTCGGACGGCGTCACCGTGACACAGCGGGCAGAGCCGTTCGTCGTCGATGGGGACCCTGTCCTGCTGAATCGGCTCGTCACCAACCTCCTCGACAACGCGGTTCGCTACAACCATCCCGGCGGAACCGTTGGGGTAACGCTCTCCCGTGGAGTGTTGACGGTCCGGAACACCGGCCCGCATGTGCCCCAGGAACGTTTCGGCGATCTCTTCGAGCCCTTCCGGCGGCTGCAAACGACCCGTGGGCAGGGCGCCGGCCTCGGGTTGTCGATCGTCGCGGCGATCGCGAAGGCTCACGGGGCCGACGTGCGGGCGAACCCCAACCCGGGTGGCGGGTTGGAGCTCGTCGTGGTCTTCGCGGGATCAGAGGGCACATCCTCCACAGGAGGAACACCAGAGTGAGCTGGACAGGCCACCGCCACCGCCCGGCGACCGGCTACTGATCGTCCGCACCGGGGCGAGGTCTCATGGCTTCACTGTGAGATCCCGCCCCGCTCACCGAGTGCCCAACCCTTACGGAGTGATGACGTGTGCGGCGCATCGCCACTGGTCAGCCCTAATGTGAAGATGTGATCAGCTTCAGCGGGCCGGTGACGACGCCCGGCAGCGAAGAGCGTTCCGCCGACTCCTCCGGCGAGCGGGCGCCGGCGGCCGGACCGTTCACCGACAGTACGGTTCCGCATCGCCGGGCGGCGCTCGCGGTGTGGGGCGCGATCATCGTGGCCGGGTTCGGGGTCGGCGCGATCCTCCGGAGCACCGGGCATCTCCCGGTGGACCGGTTCCCGCCGCTGCACGCGGACCCCCGGCTGCTGATCGGACCGCTGCTGCCCGCGGTGGTCGTGGGGCTGGTCGCGGTCGCGGTCCTGCCGATCGCCGCCCGCCGCCTGCCGTGGCGGTCCGTGCTCCTGACCGCGTGGCTCGGATCGGCGCTGTGGGCCGTCGCCCTTCAGCTGCCGGACGGCCTCGCCCGCCCGCTGACCGCCCCGACCGAGTACCTCGCGGGCCTGCCCGCGATCGGCGACGATCCGCTGCGCTGGCTCCGCGGATTCGCTGGGGCCATGCAGGCGTACCCGACGCACGTGAAGGGCCATCCACCGCTGCCGACCCTGATCCTGTGGGCGCTCCAGCGGGCAGGACTGCGCGACGCGGGCTGGGCGGCGGCCCTGGTGATCACCGCCGGGAGCTCCGCCGTGGCCGCGATCGCGATCACCGTCCGGAGGCTGGCCGGCGCCGACGCGGCCCGCCGGGCGGTGCCGTTCGTCGTCCTCGCACCCACCGCCCTCTGGGTCGCCACCAGCATGGACGCCCTCTTCCTCGGCGTCGCCGCCTGGGCGGTGGCCCTGGTGACCATCGCCGCCACGCGGCCCGCTCCGGACGGATTC
Source organism: Actinoallomurus vinaceus (assembly GCF_039542055.1). Classification (NCBI taxonomy): domain Bacteria; kingdom Bacillati; phylum Actinomycetota; class Actinomycetes; order Streptosporangiales; family Thermomonosporaceae; genus Actinoallomurus; species Actinoallomurus vinaceus. The sequence goes on along the minus strand of NZ_BAABHK010000021.1, from coordinate 117,220 downwards.
GAGCCCGTGGCCACCGCCCACGACGAACCGGCGTCCGTACATTCCCCGCCTGTGCATTCCCCGCCTGCGCTTTCCGCGCCTGGGGACGCCGCGCTCCGGGGACTTCCACCGCTCCGCTCTACGCCGGGGGACCGTGGGCCGGGAACGCGGGGAGGGGCGGCGCTCGGGTGCGCGTTCGCGGGTGGGCTGCTGCTCGGTTCCCTGCCGTACCTGAGCTACGGGTTGCTGCCGATGTTCGCGCTGCCGCTCGCCGTCCTCGTCCTGACCCGCCCGCCCCGAGCGGTCCTCGGTGCGCTGGCCGCAGGGTGTGTGGTCGTGCCCGCCGCCTTCACGCTCGCCGGATTCTCCTGGTTCGAGGGGGTCGCCGGGACGCACACGGCCTGGGCGGCGGGCGGCGGAGCGCGCGCCCGGCCGTACGCCTACTTCCTCGTCGGCGACGTGTCCGTGCTGGCACTGCTGATCGGCCCCGCGACCGCCATGGCCCTGCCGACCGTGCTCAGGCACACGGCCGCCCTTGCCAAAGCGTTGCTCCCCGGCGGCCCGGCCGACCCCGGCGAGAATCGGTGGCGCGGTACGGGCCGCGGTGCGCTCCGGTGGCGCGGTGCGGGACACAGCATGCTTCGGTGGCGCGGCGCGGAGCGCGCCGAGTATCGGCCGGCCGGTGCGGGGCACAGCGCGTTTCGGTGGCGCGGTGCGGGTGGCGAGCGCGTTGCCGCCGAGGGGCCTGGCGGTTCCGTGTGGATCGGGCGGCTGGGCTGGCCGGTCGCCGCCGCGCTCGCCGGGATGATCGCCCTCGACCTGTCCGGGGTCACGCGCGGTGAGGTGGAGCGGATCTGGATTCCGTACGCCGCGTGGACGACGATCGCGCCCGCCGTCGTTCGCCCGCCGGCCCGTACGCTGCTCCTTGCGCAGGTGGCCACCGCCCTCGTGATCCAGGCCCTGGCGAGGTCGCCATGGTGAGGTCCGAGACCGGCCGCGTCCTCGTGGTCGACGACGATCCGACCGTCGCCGACGTCGTGTCCCGCTACCTCGTCCGCGACGGGCACGAGGTCGTCTGCGTCGCCGACGGGTACGCCGCGCTGCGCGCCGCCGAGGAACGCCCCCCGGACCTGGTCGTCCTCGACCTCATGCTGCCCGGCATCGACGGCCTGGAGGTGTGCCGCCGGCTCCGCGAGCGCTGGCCGGTGCCGATCGTCATGCTGACCGCGCTGGGCGAGGAGACCGACCGCCTCATCGGCCTGGAGACGGGCGCGGACGACTATGTCACCAAGCCGTTCAGCCCGCGTGAGCTGGCCCTGCGCGTGAAGTCCGTCCTGCGGAGGGCGCGCGGCGCGCTCGCCCCGACCGGTGAGACGATCACCGACGGCGACCTGACCGTGGACGCCGCCGCCCATGAGGTGCGGCTCGGCGGCGAGGAGATCTCCCTCACCGCTCGCGAGTTCGACCTGCTGGCGTTCCTGATGCGCCATCCACGGCAGGCGTACACCCGCATGGACCTGCTCCAGAAGGTCTGGGGCTGGGAGTTCGGCGACTCGTCGACGGTCACCGTCCACGTCCGCCGCCTGAGAGAGAAGATCGAAGAAGACCCCACCGCGCCCCGGCGGATCCTCACCGTCTGGGGTGTCGGCTACCGATACGAGCCGCTCACATGATTCCTTTCACCGCGTTCGCCGAGGTGGTGGCGTACGCCGCCGGGGCCGCGCTGCTCGCCGGCGCCGTCGGCGTCTCGGCGCTGTACGCCCTGCGCGGGCGCTCCATCGCCACCCTGGTGGCCGTCGTCTCGGCCGCGACCGTCCTGGCCACCGTCGCGGGCATCGTGGCGATCACGCTGAAGATGCTGATCAGCGACCATGACCGGTCCGTCACGCTGACCGTCACCGTGATCGGCGGGCTCGTCGGGCTCGGGGTGTCCCTGCTGCTCGGCCACCGGCTGATCGGCGGCACGCGTTCGCTGCTGGTGTCCGTGCGGCGGGCGGGGGAGACCGGGCGGTTCCGCCCGCCGGAGCGGCGGCTGCCCGCCGAACTCGCCGAACTCGGCACCGAACTGTCCACCGCCTACGAGAACCTCGACGCCGCCCGCGCCCGCGAACGCGCGCTGGAGAGCAGCCGCCGCGAGCTCGTCGCCTGGGTGAGCCACGACCTGCGTACGCCGCTGGCCGGGCTGCGGGCCATGGCGGAGGCCCTCGAGGACGAGGTGGTGGCCGACAGGGCGACGGTGCGCCAGTACCACGCGCAGATACGGGCGGAGACGGACCGGCTCACCGCGATGGTGGACGACCTGTTCGAGCTGTCCCGGATCCACGCCGGGGCGCTGCGGCTCTCACGGCAGCGGGTCGGCCTCGGCGACCTGGTGTCGGAGACGGTCGCCGGGACGGAGCCGCTGGCCCGGGCCAAGGGCGTCCGGCTGCGCGGGCAGGCGCAGGGCGTCCTGCCCGTGGAGGTGGACGCCGCCGAGCTCGGCCGGGCGCTGCGCAACCTGGTGGTGAACGCGATCCGGCACACGCCGGAGGACGGCGGCGTGGAGATCGTGGCGGGCGCGGAGGAGGGCATGGCGTACGTCGCGGTGTCCGACGCCTGCGGCGGGATCCCCGACGAGGACCTGCCGCGCCTGTTCGACGTCGCCTTCCGGGGCGAGGCCGCACGGACGCCCGGCGGCGGGGCCGGTCTCGGCCTGGCCATCGCCCGCGGCATCGTCGAGGCCCACGCAGGCGAGATCGGCGTCTCGAACGCGGGCCCCGGCTGCCGCTTCGTCGTCCGCCTTCCCCTGGGTGTCTGATTCTCGGTGGTGGGCTGCCGATCGCCGTCCGGTTTCCTCCGGGTCTGATTCCCGGTGGCGGGCTGCCGCTTGCTGTCCGGCTTCCTCCGGGGTCTGAGTCGGCGGGGTTCGGCGAGCCGGTGATCGGGCCCGTCGACGTCGACGCGGCCTGCGGCGAGAGCGTCTCCGGCCGGCCCGCGCCGGCCGGTCGGAGCCCGCTCGACCGCGTCGGCCCGCCGGCGTCGACGGGGGCTCAGGACCGTGCGGCGAACTCGGCCATGCCGTCCTCGAAGGGGATCACGGCCTGGAAGCCGAGCTCCGTACGGGCCCGGTCGGGGGAGGCGACGACGTGGCGGACGTCGCCCAGCCGGTATTGGCCGGTCACGACGGGGTCGGGCCCGCCGTACACCTTGGCGAGGGCGGCCGCCATCTCGCCGACCGTGCGCGGCTCGCCGCTCGCGATGTTGTACGCCCGGAGCGCGCCGGACGGCGGTTCCGCCGACTCCAGGGCCAGGACGTTGGCGCGGGCGACGTCCCGTACGTGGACGAAGTCGCGGCGCTGCCCGCCGTCCTCGAAGACGCGTGGGGGCTCGCCGCGTTCGAGGCTGGAGCGGAAGATCGCGGCGACGCCCGCGTACGGGGTGTCGCGCGGCATCCGCGGCCCGTACACGTTGTGGTAGCGCAGCGCCACGACGCTCCCGCCGGTCGCGCGGGCCCAGGACGCGGCGAGGTGCTCCTGGGCGAGTTTGGAATCGGCGTACGCGTTGCGGGGGTCGACGGGCGCGTCCTCGCCGACGGTGCCCGGCGTCAGCGCCGCGCCGCAGAGCGGGCAGCGGGGCTCGAACCGGCCCGCGGCGAGGTCGGCCTCCTCCCGGGGGCCGGGCCGTTCCCTTCCGTGCGTGGCGCAGTCGTACGCGCCCTCGCCGTAGACCACCATCGACGACGCCAGCACGAGCCGCCGTACGCCCGCCCCGGCCATCCCGGCGAGCAGGACGGCCGTGCCGAGCACGTTCGTCGAGGCGTACGCGGGCAGGTCGGAGACGTCGACGCCCAGCCCGACCTTGGCCGCCTGATGACAGACCGCGTCGGCGCCGATGAGACACCGCGCGACGGTCGCGGCGTCCCGGACGTCCTCGCCCGACCGCAGGTCGAGCGGGCGCACCTCATGGCCGCGCTCCTGGAGGGTCTCGACGATGTGGGATCCGATGAACCCGGCGGAGCCGGTCACGAGCACGCGCATGTCCGCACGGTAACCACGGCGGGGCGGCCGGAACCCGGTCGGCGGCGAGCCGTCCGTATTCCGTAAGAATCACCGCGTTCGGGATCAGGCGGCGACCACGGCGTCGAGGTTGCCGGCGATCCGCTCCAGAAGGTTCATCAGGGTGTCGTAGTCGTCGCTCGACAGGCCCTCGACGACGCGGGCGCGCGCGGCGTACATGCGCTCCCCCGCGCGGGCGTGCGCGTCCCGGCCGGCGTCGGTGAGCGCGAGGTCGCCGTCGTCGGTCCGGGTGACCCAGCCGCGGCCGGCGAGCTCGTCGACGTACGGCCGCATCGTGGGCTCCTCGTCGGAGACGAACGGCGCCAGGGTCCGGTCCAGATCCGCCGGGCCGAGCGGGCCGGAGGCGATCGTGTTGAGCACCTGCCAGAGCCGCCGGTTCAGCCCTTCCTCGGCGAGCACGCGACGGCCCATCTCCTCGATGCGCTGGTCGATGTGCTTCACCCAGTAGCCGAACGGGCGGGTCTGGCGTACGTCGGAACGCTCCTGCATGGTGCCCTCATTTCCATGTAAAAGTGCATGTGTTTGTAAGCTAGCATCCATGGATCCGGTACGGCAACAAGAGGCGCTGGTGGCGGTGGAGCGGGCCATGGTCGCCATCCGGCGAAGCCAGACGCGCCGCGCGATGAGCAGGCTCGGACGGGATGTCGAGGGCGTCGCCTTCGATCCGACCGTCTTCGGCGTGCTCGACGCGATCGAGGGGATGGGGCGGTCCTGCACGGTCACCGAGGTGGCCGCCGCGCTCGACGTCGATCAGCCGCGGGCGAGCCGCCTGGTGTCGCGCGCGGTCGACGCCGGCCTGCTCGTCCGCCTGGCCGATCAGCGGGACGGCCGCCGCACGCCCGTCGCGCTCACCGACCTCGCCCGGGAGGGGCTCGATCGGATGCACCGGTTCCGGCAGGAGACGTTCGCGCGGGCGATGGCCGGCTGGTCGGACGACGACCGGGCCGCGTTCGCCCGCCTGCTGACCTCGTTCGTCGAGTCCTTCACCGCGCAGACCACGGCCCCAGGCACCGGTGAAACTTTCAGCGAGGATCGGCCGCCTCCAGGCCGGCCGGCGGACCGGTGACCAGCGCGGGCGTGCCGGCCCGCCGTGACCGCAGGCCCCGGCGCGCGCCGCAGTTTTGACACGCCGTTCCGTACCACGGAATCTGCTCCTGATCGGGTGACCCTTCAGGAGGTGCCATGTCCCGGGAGAGACGCGTCGGTACGGCCACGGTCCTCGCGTCGTCGCTGGCGTTGACGACGGTCTCCGCGCTCGGCACGCCGGCCTCGGCGGCCACGGTCGTCACCGTCGCGGGTGACGGCAGCGGGAACTTCACCACGGTCCAGGCCGCCGTCAACGCCGCTCCTTCCAACGGCTCCGGCTACGAGATCGACATCAAGCCGGGCACCTACCGGGGCACGGTCTCGGTCCCGTCCGCCAAGACGCACGTCACCTTCAAGGGCCTCGGGTCCGGCAGCAGCCAGGTCGTCATCGTCGAGAACCACGCGGCGAGCCAGTACGGGACGCAGGGCAGCGCGACGGTGGCCGTGTCCGCGAACGACTTCCACGCCACGAACCTGACGTTCGCCAACGACTACGACGAGGCGAAGAACGGCAGCTCGCAGGCGGTGGCCCTGGACCTCAACGCGGACCGAGCCGTCCTGGACAACGTGCGCGTCCTCGCGAACCAGGACACCCTGCTGCTGTGGACGGCGAGCACGAGCACGGTCGGCCGCTCCTACATCCGCGCGTCCTACATCGAGGGTGACGTCGACTTCATCTTCGGCCGGGGGACCGCGGTGTTCGACCGGTCGGAGATCCACTCGCTGAGCCGTGGCTCGTCGAGCAACAACGGGTACGTCACCGCGGCGGCCACGAACAACACCAATCCCTACGGCTTCCTGTTCTACCGGTCGACGCTGACGAGCAACGCCGCCGCCAAGTCGGTCTACCTCGGCCGCCCCTGGCACCCGTCCGGCGACGCCAACGCGGTGGGTCAGGTGCTGTTCCGCGAGTGCACGCTCGGCGCGCACATCCGCAACGACCCTTGGACGGACATGTCCGGGTTCTCGTGGAAGGACGCGCGCTTCTCCGAGTACACGAACACGGGCGCCGGCGCGGCGGTCAACTCCAACCGGCCGCAGCTGAGCGCCTCCCAGGCGCCGTCCTACACGCCGGCCCGCTACCTGGCCGGTTCCGACGGCTGGAACCCGATCTACTGACGGAGGCTGAGATGCCCGTACGGAGACCTCGGCCGCGCAGGTGGCTGCCCGCCCTGAGCGCGCTGCTGTTCGCCTGCGCGTCCCCGGTGGCGGCCGGATCGCCCGCCGTCGCGGCTCGTCCGGCGGCCCCCGGCGGGGCGGCGGCGGTGCCGTCCGCGTCCTCGCCGGTGACCGGCAACGCGACGTGGTTCACCGGGCTCGGCTCTCCGTACGGCGGGTGCGGGCTGCCGCAGGCGAACCTCGACAGCCAGGACTTCGTCGCGCTCAACGTCTTCAACACCCCGCACGACTACAACGGCTATCCCCGTCCGATCGCGGCGGCGGACGCGGCGCGCATGGGGATCTTCGCCAACGGCCAGAACTGCGGCCGGTACGTCCAGGTCACGATCGGCGACTACTGCACGGGCGTCAACGACGGAGCGCCGAACCAGGCGTTCTGCCGGAACGGCTCCTGGGTCTCCGACGCCTACAACGGCGCGACGTTGACCATGCAGGTGGCCGACAGTTGCGCCGACGGCAACGCCTGGTGCCGCGATGATCCGTACCACCTCGACCTCGCGCAGGCGTCGCTGAACCGGTTCGCCAAGAACGGCGTACCGGTCGGCGACATGTACCCGAACCACTGGAACAACCGGCACATCAACTGGCAGTTCGTGCCCGCGCCCGGCTACAGCGGCGACATCAAGATCGGGTTCCTCCAGGGCGCGCAGGTCTGGTGGCCGGCGCTCGCCGTCTCCCACCTGCCGAACGGGATCCACGGCGTGCAGTACTACGACGGGAGCACCTGGAAGAACGCGACGATGGACAGCGACATGGGCCAGGCGTACGTCATCGCCCCCACCGTGAGCGCGGGCCGCGACTACCGGATCCGGGTCCTGGACGCCTCCGACACGCTGGTCGGCGGCGGCCGCGTCTACTCGTTCTCCCTCCCGTCGTCCTGCGCGAACTCCTGCGGCCCGGCGTACACCCCGGTGACCTACACGACGAGCGCCGGCTGACCGCGGGCGAAGTGGCTCGTGTCTTCCGGCGAGCAGTGGCTCTTACCGGTGCCGCGTGCGCCCCCGTACGGTCGCCGTGTGATCGTCTTCGCGCACCTCAGCGACACGCACCTCGACGGGACGCCGCGCGCCGCCGCGCGTACGGAGGCCGTCATGACGTACCTCGACCGGCTGCCGTACGACCTCGACGCCGTGCTGGTCACCGGGGACATCGCCGACCACGGCCTGCCGGCCGAGTACGAGGAGGCGCGGGCGGCCCTGGCGTCGCGGCACCCGGTGCTGATCTGCCCGGGCAACCACGACGTCCGCGCCCCGTACCGTCAGGTGCTGCTCGGCGAGCCGGCCGGCGACGGCCCCGTCAACCGGGCACACCGCGTCGCGGGGGCCGTGTTCGCGATGTGCGACTCCTCGATCCCGGGGCGGCCCGACGGCCGTCTCGACGACGAGACCCTGACCTGGCTGGAGGGGGTGCTCGCCGAGACGCCGTCCGGAACGCCGGTGTTCGTCGTCTTCCACCACCCGCCCGTCGTCCTGCACGCCCCGTACGTCGACGCGATCCGGCAGTTCGGCGAGGACCGGCTCGCCGGGCTCATCGGCCGTCACCCGGACGTCGTCGCCGTCCTGTGCGGCCACGCCCACACCCCGGCGGTGACGACGTTCGCGGGCCGGCCGCTGCTGGTCGCGCCCGGGGTCGTCTCCACCGTCCGGCTGCCGTGGGAGACCGGCACGTGGGGTACGGGCGCGGACGGCCTCGTCGACCTCGACATCCCTCCCGCGCTCGCCTTCCACGTCCTGGACGACGAGGGGCGGCTGACCAGCCACTACCGGGTCGTCACGCCCTGACCACCCACTACCCGGTCGTAACGTTCTGACCGTCCGCGTTCACGGGCCGGTGACCTGCCAGGTGACGTCGTGCGGGGTGAGGAAGCCGAGGAAATCCGCCGGGTCGAACGCCTGAGCCGGGGTCAGCGCCCCCGCCCGCCTCTCGCCGGAGGCCCTGCCCTCGCCGGCCGCGAGCCGCCGGGCCCCCTCCACGGCGATCACCGCGGTGAGCCTGTACGGGTCGGGGCCGGTGACCCACCCACGGGCGCGGCCGCCACGGCCGTCCTCGGCCTGGGCGACCATGAGCCACTGGGCGGCCCGGCGGGAGTCCTCGTCCGGCGTCTCGGGGATGCTTTCCACGACGTCCGGCGTCAGCGCCAGGAACGCGGCGGCCACCTCGGCCGCCACGACGCTGCGGACGCGGTGCGCCGTCACGTGGCGCGGCACGGTGGCGACCCCCGGCAGCGGGAACGGTGTGACCGGCACCTCCTCGTCCGCGCCGGGTACGGCGAGCGACGCGGGCGCGTCGTCACCGGCCGGGACCCAGGCGCCATCGACGTAGTCGAGCGGCCCTTCGGCGAACACCTCCGCCATCGTTCGCGCGGTCCCGCGTGAGGCCGCACCGGGACGCCGCATGTCGGCGATGAGCAGCTCCTCGACCGGTGAGACCCGCTCGGCCGTCAGGTGCGCGATCAGGTCGCCGGGGCCGCCGTCGTCGGCGAGTCCCGGAACGACCGCGACTCCGGCGCGTTCGGCGTCGGCGTCGTACGCCGCCAGGATCCGGTTGATGTACCGCTGCTCGCCGGTGGTGTCGACATAGTGTCGGCCCGCCGCGATGGCGGCGCGCACCACGGTCTCGCCCCAGGACGTGAACGGCCCCGCGCAGTTGACGACCGCGTCGCAGTCGCCGAACGCCCCGGCCAGTGCCACGGGGTCGTCCAGGCCCGCGACGCGGACGTCCCCACCTCCGGCCTCCGCCGCGGCCTTGCGCAGGCGTTCCTCGTTCCGGCCGACCAGGACGGGGGTCATGCCCCGGCGGAGTACCTCGGCGACCGCGAGCCGGCCGGTGAATCCACTGGCGCCGTAGACGGCGATCCTCATCACGTTCTCCCTGAAGGTCTCGGGCGGGTCGCGGTGCGTCCGCGACCTCGCCCGGGAATCACCGTAGGAATCGCGAGAGGCCGATCCCATGCCCGTAAGTCCACGTTCCATGCCCGATCGTCTCGCCGGAGCGCGATGGGCCGTACGGTTGGTGCATGGACGTGCTGAGCGACGCGGTCGCGGCGATGCGCACGGGCCGGCCGCACTCCTCGCGGACCCGGCTGCGCGCCCCGTGGGGGATCCAGTTCCAGCCGCAGGAGGGCGCCGGGTTCCACGTGATCCTGCAGGGGTCGTGCTGGCTGATACCGGCACGTGGCGAGCCCATCGCGCTGAACGTCGGCGACGTGGCCTTCCTGCCGCGCGAGCTCGGTCACGGGATCGCCGACTCCCCGTCGCGGCGCCTGGCCGAAGTCCGCCTCGCCTACGACGACCTGCCGCTCCACGGCGACGGCCTCACCCTAGGCGCGCACGCGGGCGACGGGTCCGGCGCCCGGACCGAGATGCTGTGTGGCGCGTACCGCCTGGACCACTCGCGCGCCCACCCGCTGCTGACGGAACTGCCCGACGTCGTTCACCTGCCCGCCCGCGTCGGTCGGCATCCCGCGCTGCGCGCCGCGATCGACCTGCTCGGCCACGAACTCGGCGCCCGCCCCCGCCCCGGCGGAGACGCCGCGCTGTCCGGGCTGCTGGACCTGCTCCTGCTGTACATCCTTCGCGCGTACTACGAGGACCAGCCCGATGAGGTGACCGCCGGCTGGGCCGCCGCGCTGCGCGATCCCGCCGTCGCGGGCGCGCTGCGAGCCGTCCACGAGGACCCCGCCCGGCCGTGGACGGTCGAGTCGCTCGCCGCCCAGGCGGGGCTGTCGCGGGCGGCCTTCGCCCGGCGCTTCACGGTGATGGTCGGATCGCCGCCGCTGGCCTACCTCACGTGGTGGCGGATGACGATCGCGGCGCGGCTCCTCCGCGACACCGACCTGCCATTGCGCTCCGTGGCCGAACGCACCGGCTACACCTCGGAGTTCGCCTTCGCCCGGGCGTTCAAGCGGGAGTTCGCGACCGCGCCCGGCCGGTACCGCGCGGGCTCACCGGACACCAGGTCATCGCTCACCGGCTGACAACGCGTTGCGGCGATCCCGGCCACGGCGCGGGCCGATCGGACGCCCGATACGGGCGAACAACGCGTTCCGGCGCTCCTGGTCGCGGCGCGTGCCGGTCCGACGCTCGGTCATCGCTCACGGGCCGACAACCTCTGGTCACGGCGCGGGTCGGTCGGACGCCGGGTCGCCGCTCACGGGTTGACAACGGCTGCGGCGCTCCTGGTCGCGGCGCGGGTCGGTCGGACGCCTGGTCATCACTCGCGGGCCGACAGAGCGCTGCGGCGCTTCCGGGTGACCTCCTGGCCGATCGCGAACAGCAGCCACGCGAACGCCGTACCGTCGTCGATGACGCCGACGGGCAGGAACACGTCCGGGATCAGGTCGACGGGGGAGAGGATGTAGACGACGACGGCGATCATCGCGATGATCTTGCCCTTGCTCGTCCGGTACACCCGGTCCTGTACTTGCGCCTGCACACCGCCCCGGATCACCCCTGCGGGCGACCGTGCTCCGGCCGACCGGGGAGTACGGCGCAGCCGCACGATGCCGACGACGAGCAGGACGCCGCCGACGACCATCCCGACGATGCCGAGCGTGCGAACGTCGAGGGTCCCGACGTCACCGCCGACGGCGAACGTCAGGATCGCGCCGACGAAGAGGACGAGAGCGCCCAACCAGGCCATTGCTCCTCCGGGAGGTTGAGGACACCAGCGAGTATCTCCCGCTTTCGCCCACCTATGCGCAGCGCATGCGGCGACCACCGTACGGGCGTCCGCGCCACGCGCCGTCAGTGAGACGCCGTACGGGAGACATCGGTGCCGTGGGGCGGCCGCCGTACGGGGGTCGGCGCCGTGCGGCAGTCACCGGACGCGTACGGGGGCCGTGCCGCCGTCAGTGGACGCCGTACAGGGCGGTGCCGGGCCGTCGTCAGCGGACGCCGCGGGGGCGGAACTGGATGCTGATGCGGGGACCGCACGGCCGGGCGGTCTTCGGGATGGCGTGCTCCCAGGTGCGCTGGCAGCTGCCGCCCATGACGATGAGGTCGCCGTGGCCGAGGTCGTACCGCAGGGTCGTGCCGCCGCCGCCGCGCGGGCGGAGCGTCAGCGCGCGGGGCGCGCCGACCGAGATGATCGCCACCATGGTGTCGTGCGTGCTGCCGCGCCCGATGGTGTCGCCGTGCCAGGCGACGCTGTCGCGGCCGTCGCGGTAGAAGCACAGCCCGGCGGTGCGGAACGGCTCGCCGAGTTCGGCGGCGTAGTGCGCGTCCAGGGCGCGCTTCGCCTCGTCGAGCGCCGGGTCGGGCAGCGGCTCGCCCTCCTCGTAGAACTTCAGCAGGCGGGGCACGTCGACGACCCGGTCGTACATGGGCCGCCGCTCGGCGTGCCATGGGACGGTGTCGCGCAGCCGCTCGAAGAGCGTGTCCGCCCCGGTCACCCAGCCCCGCCGCACGTCGATCCAGGCCCCACGGTCGAGGACCGTGCGGTGTACCGACGAGCCGAGCGGGCCGAGGCCGATCTCGTCGTCGAAGTCGAGCAGCGACGCCTGGAAAGCCCCTGTCATACGACGAGTCTACGCATCCGTTCAAACGCGTGTTCGATCAAAACGGATCCTCTCACTTCTTGTTCTCGGTGCCGGCGACTCCAGGCCGGGTGAGGTTTTCGGGGACGACGACTCGTTCGTACAGCTCGCGGCTCACCCCGGATTTCAGGGCGGCGTCCTTCAGCGACAGATCCTCGTCGAGGGCCCGGTGGGCGATCTGAGCCGCCTTGTCGTAACCGATGACCGGACTGAGCGCGGTGACCATCATGATGGAGCGATCGAGGTTGGCCGTGAGCCTCTCGGGGTTGAGCCGGGCACCTTCGACCAGGTAGACGCGGAAGTGCTCGATCATGTCCGACAGGATCCGCACCGAGTGCAGGATGTTGTTGATGACGACGGGGCGGAAGGCGTTGAGCTCGAAGTTGCCCTCCCCGCCGGCGATCGAGACGGCGGTGTCGTTGCCGATCACCTGGATGGCGACCATCAGCATCGCCTCGGCCTGGGTGGGGTTGACCTTGCCCGGCATGATCGACGACCCCGGCTCGTTCGACGGGAGGATGAGTTCGCTGAGGCCGGTGCGCGGGCCCGACGCCAGCCAGCGCAGGTCATTGGCGAACTTGAACAGTGGCGCGGTCAGCGCGCGTATCGCCGCCGAGGTGCGGACGAGCGCGTCGCAGGAGGCCTGGGCGGCGAACTTGTTGGGCGCGCTGGTGAACGGGCGGCCGGTCAGGTCGGCGATCCGGGCGGCGACCTCGTCGCCGAAGCCCGGCGGGGCGTTCAAGCCGGTGCCGACCGCGGTGCCGCCGATCGCCAGCCGGTACAGCTCGCGCTCCACCATGCGCAGGTGCTCGGTGGCGTCGGTGAGCTGCGCGACGTAGCCGGACCACTCCTGCCCGACCGTGAGCGGGGTGGCGTCCTCCAGGTGGGTACGGCCGATCTTCACCACGTGTTCCCACTCGCGGCTCTTGGCGTGCGCGGCCTGCCGGAGCCGGTCCAGGGCGGGCAGCAGCCTGGTCTCGATCATCTCGACCGTGGCGATGTGCATGGCGGTGACGAAGGTGTCGTTGGAGGACTGGCCCATGTTCACGTGATCGTTCGGGTGCACGGGGTCCTTGGTGCCGAGCCTGCCGTCGACCAGCTGGATGGCCCGGTTGGAGATCACCTCGTTGACGTTCATGTTCGACTGGGTGCCCGAGCCGGTCTGCCAGACGTACAGCGGGAACTCTTCGTCGAGGTCGCCGCGGATGACCTCATCGGCGACGCGGGCGATCAGATCGGCCTTCCACCGCGGGAGCCGGCCCGCGGCCGCGTTGACGATCGCCGCGGCCTTCTTGATGTAGCCGTAGGCGTGGTAGATCTCTTTCGGCATCCGGTCGTGGCCGATGTCGAAGTGGATCAGGGATCGTTGGGTCTGCGCGCCCCAGTAGCGGTCGGCGGGCACTTCGATTTCGCCGATGGAGTCGGTCTCGGCGCGGGTACCGGTGGCCGTGAGGCCGATGGGCAGGTCCTTGACCTGCGGTATGTCGTGGGTGGTCATGGCTATCGTCCTTTGACCTGCCGGTAGACCGGCTGCCACATCGCGTCCTGCACGGCCTGGACGGGTTCTTTGAGGTCGGCGCGGGCGAGGTTCTCCCGCGCGGCCTGTTCGGCGACCGCGACCGCGACGGTGGCTGAGATCTCCCGGAGGTTCTCGACCTGGGGGAGCAGTGAGGCTCCCCGCGCGGTCACGTCGACCAGGCCGGCGACGGCCTCGGCCGCGGCCTGCAGCATGCCGTCGCTGATGCGTCGTGCGCGGGAGACGATCGCGCCCAGGCCCAGGCCGGGGTAGAGGAGGGCATTGTTGGCCTGGGCGATGGTGTGGGTGACGCGGTGGTAGGTGATGGGGTTGATCGGGATGCCGGTGGCGATCAGTGCCCGGCCGTCGGTCCAGTGGAGGAGGTCGTCGGGCATCGCCTCGATCCGCTCGGTGGGGTTGGAGATCGGGAAGATGATGGGCCGGTCGACGGCATCGGCCATCGCGCGGACGATGTGTTCGGTGAAGGCGCCGTGTGCCGTCGAGGTCCCCAGCAGCATCGTCGGCTTGACCCGTTCGACGGTCTCGAGCAGGCCGATGCCGCCGTCGTGCCTCGTCCAGCCGGCGACCTCGGAGGCCGGGCGGGCGTAGGGCTGCTGGAAGTCCCGTAGACCGGTCATGTCGTCGACGAGGAGGCCCTGTTTGTCGATGGGCCAGATGCGGCGGGTGGCGGTGTCGTGGTCCAGTCCGTCCCGGACCATCGCGGCGCGCAGCTGGTCGGCGATTCCGATTCCGGCGGTGCCGGCGCCGAAGACGACGATCCGCTGGTCGCGCATCGGCGTGCCGGACGCCCGTACGGCGGTGAGCATGGCGGCGAGCACGATCGCGCCGGTGCCCTGCATGTCGTCGTTGAAGGTGGGGATCCGGTCGGTGTACTTCTCCAGGATCCGCCGGGCGTTGGAGGGGCCGAAGTCCTCCCAGTGCAGCATGGCGCCCGGGAACATCCGGGTGGCCGTGGTCACGTACGCGTCGATGAAGTCGTCGTAGCGCTGCCCGCGTACCCGGGCGTGCCGGTTGCCGACATATCCCGGGTCGTTCAGCAGCGCCTCGTTGTCGGTGCCGACGTCCAGCGTGACCGGGATGACGCGCGCTGGGTCGATCCCGGCGGCGGCGGTGTAGACGGCGAGCTTGCCGGCCGTGATCCCGGCGCCACCGCCGGCGCCCCAGTCGCCGATGCCCAGGATCTCTTCGGCGTCGGAGGCCACCACGAGGTCGACGTCGTCCGGGCCCAGCCCGAGGTTGGTGAAGGCGCCTTCGATGCCGTCGATGTGGTCGACGGACAGGTAGACGCCGCGTGGCCGGCGGTATTCGTGGCTGTAGCTCTTGATGGCCTGCCCGACGGTGGGGTCGTAGACGATCGGGAGCATCTCCCGCAGGTGGTCGGCCAGCAGCCGGTAGTACAGGACCTCGTCGCGGTCGCGCAGCGCCTCGAGGTAGACGTTCTTGAGCAGGTCGGTCGACTGCGCCTGGTACTGCGCGTACGCCCGGCGGGCCTGCTGTTCGATCGTCTCGACCGCGGCCGGGAGCAGGCCGTGCAACCCGAGTTCGTCGCGTTCCCCGGGCGTGAACGCCGTGCCCTTGTTCAACAGCGGCTCGCGCAACACCCCCAGCCCACGCGCGGAGGTGACGTAACCGTCGTCCGTCTCTTCGAACGTTCGGGTGGCTCCAGCCGGCCGCCCATGCCCATCGTTCGGCATCGTCGCTCCCAAGTCCCGGGTTCCTCCCCTCAGCCGTGCCCTGGGGAGCCAGGAACCCGGTAAAGCGGGCTGCAAGCCTTCCTATGTCTTGATTTACGGACCGTCCCGCTCGGGGTACGCGATCGTCAGAGCGTCAGCCGCCAGTCGTTGCAGCGCATCGGGCGCCCCGGCGGGTACTCGAAGTCGCAGGGACCCAGCAGGGTGAAGCCGAGTTTCCGGCAGATCGCGTTGGACGCGGGATGGTCGACGGACGGGTACGCGTGCAGGAACCGGTGCCGCCGCTCGGCACGGGCGAGCTCGACGACGAGACGGCCCGCGGCGGTCGCCAGCCCCCGCCCGCCGAACTCCGGCAGGATGCCCCAGCCCGTCTCGTAGACGGTCTCGCCCCGCCACTCGCGCTCCCAGTACCCGATGTTGCCGACGGCCGTGCCCTCCGGGAGTACGACGACGCGGAACATCCCGCCGGACCCATCGCCTCCCACCTCCAGGTAGCGCCGGTGGCGGCTGAGGACCTTCTCCTCGGTCTCCGGGCCGCCGAGGTGCTCCGTCATCTCCGGAGCGTTGATGCGCCGCAGCAGGTCGAGGTCGCCCTCGGCCCACGGCTCGATCCGGACCTCGGGGGCGGTGGTCGGCTTCGGCACGTCATCGTCCTTTCCCGGGTGGCCTACGGCGTCGGGCCGCGTGGGCCCGCCGCCGATTGCGAGAACATGGGTCTCGCAACGAGGCAAGTATGCTCTGAGAAAACTAAGTTTGTCACCATTAACCTTTGGAAGTTGGGGCCCATGATGACCGACGGGGCCGACGCGCGCGACGACCGTGAGTCCGGGCCGGGCTCCGGCCTCCGGCCGCGGATCGGGGACCGGCTGCGGCGCGCGCGACGGCAGCGGGAGCTGACGATCGAACAGCTCGCCCAGGCCACCGGGCTGACCAAGGGATTCCTCTCCCAGGTCGAGCGGGACCGCGCCAACGTGTCGGTCGCGTCCCTCCTGCGGATCTGCGAGGTGCTCGGCGTACGGGTGGGAGAGCTGTTCGACGACGGGGAGTCCGGTCTGGTGCCGGCCGACCGCCGGCCCGCGCTGCACTTCGGCGGCACCGAGGTCCAGGACTACCTGCTCACGCCTCGTACGAACCGGCACATCCAGGTCATCCACTCGACGGTGGCGCCGGGCGGGAACAGCGAAGACGATGGGGATCCGCCTTATCGCACCCGCTCCGACGCCCAGTTCATCCACGTCACGAAGGGGGAGTTCGAGATCACCCTCGACGGCGAGGTGTTCCTGCTCAGGGCCGGCGACTCGCTGACCTTCACCGGGCGGGAGAACTTGAGGAGCTGGCGCAACCCGTCGGCGGACGAGGACGTCGAGCTGCTGTGGATGCTCACGCCCTCCCTGTTCTAACCGCCGGTGACCGATCAGTTGATCTTTCGGGTGTACACGATGAGTCGGTAGGTGGTCGGTCGACGGTGGGCCGTCAGGAGTCGTCGAAGTCGGTGCTGCGGGAGACGGGCTCCCACTCCCGCAGTTCCGTGCGGATGGCGTCGGCGTGCGCGACGAGGGCGTCGACGGCGTCGTTGCCCAGCGGCAGGCGCAGCGGCGTCTGCTCCGCGTCCAGCGCGGTGAGGATGGCGGCGGCGGCCTTCGCCGGGTCGCCGGGCTGCTGTCCGTGGGCGCCGCCCGCCATCTCCCGGGTGGGGCCGACCGTTTCGGCGTAGGCGTCCATCGGCGCCGACTGGTAGAGCGCGCCGCCGAACAGGCTCGTACGGAAGGCGCCCGGCTCGACGATCAGCACCTTGATCCCGTACGGGGCGACCTCGTCCGCGAGCGCCTCGGACATTCCTTCGAGGGCGCACTTGGTCGCCGAGTAAGCCCCGAACCCGGCGAACGACAACTGCCCGCCCATGCTGCTCATCTGCACGATGGCCCCGGACCGCTGGTCGCGCATGTGCGGCAGCACCGCCCGGGTGAGCGCGGCCGGGCCGAAGAAGTGCACGTCCATCAGGTCGCGGAACTCCCGGTCGGTCGTCTCCTCGACCGCGCCGATCTGGCTGTGGCCGGCGTTGTTGACGAGGACGTCGATCCGGCCGTACCAGAGCATGACCTCGGCGACGACGGCGGCGATGCGGGCGGTGTCGGTGACGTCGAGCTGGACGGCGTTCACACGGTCCGGGTGGGCGGCGACCAGGTCGTCGAGTGACTCTGGCTTGCGCACCGCGGCCACCACGGTGTCACCGGCGGCGAGCGCCGCCTCGGCGATCGACCGGCCGAAGCCGGAGGACGCACCGGTGATCAACCAGACCCGGCCGCTCGCCTCACGCGTGTTCTCAATGCTCATATCGCTGACTCCTGTCGAAGTGCTGATGTCTCCGTTATGTCAGCGGACGGGCGGAGGCGTCCAAGACAGAAGATCGTTTGAGCGATAAAGAGCGTTTATCATCGCAGCGTGGAACTGCGTCAGTTGCGCTACCTGGTCGCGATCGACGACGAGGGGAACGTCGGCCGCGCCGCCGAGCGGCTGTTCGTCAGCCAGCCGGCCCTCTCGTACGCCCTCAAGAACCTCGAGGCGGAGTTCGGCGTACGGCTGTTCGACCGGCACGCCGGCGGCGTGACCGCCACCCCGGCCGGGCGTGACGTGATCACCGAGGCCCGCAGTACGCTCCGGCAGGCCGAACGCGTCGCCGCCGCCGCCGAACGCCACCGCAGGGGCTCGACGGGCGTGCTCCGGGTCGGGTTCGAGGCGAGCGGCGCGGGGGAGCTGACGACGCGCGCCCGCGCGGAGTTCGCCCGCCGCCACCCGGGCGTACGGGTCGAGCCCAAGCGGTTCGATTGGGGCGAGGAGGCGTCGGCGCTGCGGGACGGCCGCGTCGACGTCGCCTTCGTCTGGCTGCCCAACGACCTGACCGGAATGCGCAGCGAGATCGTGCACACCGAAACGAGAGTCGTCGGCCTGCCCGCCGGGCACCCCCTCGCCGGGCGTACGGAGGTGTCGATCCTCGACGTGAAGGACGAGCCCCTCATGTGGACCGAACGCGCGCCGCGTACGTGGGTCGACTGGTGGGCGGTCAACCCGCGACCGGACGGGTCGGCCCCGCGCTGGGGGCCGACCAACGACAACGTCGAGGAGATGCTGGAGCAGGTCGCGGAGGGTGCGGCGATCTGCTTCGCGCCCGTCAGCATGGCCCGCTACTACGCCCGGCCCGACCTCGCCTGGGTTCCGCTCACCGACGTCGAGCCGCTCCGCGTCGCACTCGCCTGGCCCGCCACCACGGACAACCCGCTCGTCCACGGCTTCGCCCGCGTCGTACAGGAACTGGCCGAGCCGACCGCCGGGTGAGGCCCGGCCGCATCAGTACGTGACATCCAGGAGGGACGTGTTGAAGGCGAAGTCGTCCCCGGCCCACCCTGCACCCACCTCGATCCGGCCGTGCGCGCGGAGGGGTACCGTCTTCGTGGAGAGCACCGCTCGGGTGGTGGCCTCTTGGTAGCTCTCGCCGTCCTTCGTATGGTCCGTGGGCTCCGTGGCGTACGCGGCGATCCAGACGTTGGTCCCGTACGCCCGCCTGTCGTGCTTCGCGTCCTTCTCCACCTGTGCCCAGGCGGTTCCGCAGACGGTGGACCGCATGACGATGAGGGTGCCGCCTCGCTTGCCCTTCGCGGCGCCCGTGTCACCGATGACGGGGAACGTCCGTACGATCGTGCCCTGGTACTTGCCGTGCGTGGCGGCGCACATCTGCAGGTCACGACCGGTGTTCGCCGGGGAAGCGGTCGTCACGACGAGGGACACCTTCGGGTCGCCGGACACGGGCCTGGCGGACACGGGCCTGCCGGACGCGCCGGCGGTCACTCGGGCGGCTGCGGCGGCGGTGGCCCTGGGCGTGGACGTGGACGGCGCGACGGCGGTCACCGTGGCTGCGACGCCGCCGACGACGACCGCCGCGATCAGCACGGGCTTGCGCCGCCGGTTCTTGGTGTCCATCGGTATCTCCCCGAGCTCGGATGAGCGCGGAGCGCACTCATGATCACGGATCTCATAAGAGGAGATGTCGTTCCGGCCGCGAAGGTTGCTCGGTACGCCCGGGAATTTCGGTGACCCGCGCGCCCGAGCGATGCTGTCGCAGGTCACACGTGCCGCTGCCATACGAGCTCGTCGGCCGGTGCCCGGGTCAGTCCCATCCGGTCACGGATTGAGCGGTCGGTCCAGTCCCTCGATGTGAGATAGACGGGGACGTGGAATGGGCACGACACGAACTCGCCGCCGGTGCGCCGGCCGACCGTCAGTAGAGGACGGGGACGGCGTTGTAGAAGGCGAAGCCCTTCCCCGTCCACCGGGCTTCGACTTCGAGGCTCCCGTGAGCACTGGCCGGTACCGCCCTCGTCGAGAGGACCTCGCGGGTGGTGGCCTGCCGGTAGTCCTCGCCGAGCTTCGAATGGTCGGTGGCCGCCGTGGCGTACGTGGCGATCCAGACGATGGTCCGGTGCGCCTGCCTGTTGTACGTCCCGTACTTCTTCAGGTCGACCCACGCGGTTCCGCAGACGGTGGACCGCATGACGATGAGGACGCCACCCGGCCTGCCCTTCGCGGCGCTCGCGCCACCGGTGACGGGGAACGTCCGTACGACCGTGCCCTGATACTTGCCGTGCGCGGCGGCACACATCTTCACGTTGCGGCCGGTGTTCGCCGGGGAATCGGCCGTCACGACGAGGGACACCTTCGGGCCACCGGACACGGGCCTGCCGTACCCGCCGGCGGTCACCTTGGCCGCCGCGGCGGCGGTGGCGCTGGACGCGGACGTCGACGGCGCGACGGCGGTCACCGTGGCGACGACGCCTCCTGCGACGACCGCCGCGATCAGCACGGGCTTGCGCCGCCGGTTCTTGGTGTCCATCAGTATCTCCCCGAGCTCGGATGAGCGCGGAGCGCACTCATGATCACGGATCTCATAAGAGGAGATGTCAATCCGGCCACGAAGGTTGCTCGGTACGCCCGAGAAATTCCGGTGGCCCGCGCGCCGGAACGCTGCCCCGCAGGTCACGCGCGTCGCCGCCGCGTCAAGCCGTCGGCCGGTCAGTCCCGCCACAGGACGACGGCCAGCCCCTGTGCGGCGGCGTCGCGATAGAAGGCGAGCAGGGCGGCGAAGTGCGGTTCGAGGTAGCCGCGAGGATGGCCGGGCAGACTCTCGACGCTCCGGCCGATCCGGGTCCTCGCCTCGCCCGGGTCGGCCGGCAGGGCGGCGAGCACGGCCTGCGGCTCCAGCTCCCCCAGGAGAGCGGAGACGTCCGCTACGGCGTACGGCGCGAGCGCGGTGACCGGATGGCCCCAGATGGTGTCCGGCTGGTGGCGGTAGGCGGGGTTGACCTCGCCGTCACCGTCGAGCGAGCGACGCAGTGCCGCGGCGACCCGGGCGTCGACCCCGGCGATCTCGCTGGAGCGCAGGAGGCCCTCCGGCGCCCAGTCGAGGTCGAGGTGGTCGGAGGGTGGGCGCAGGTCGAACGAGCAGAGCAGATCCAGTGTCTCGACCGACGCCCGGCAGGCGTCCAGCTCCGTACCGGAGATCCGGGCGAACTGCTGCGTCACGGCCACGCCCGGCAGTCTTCCGTGAAGCCGCACGAGGCCGCGACCCGGCCACGTGACTCAGCCGCGTCGCTTGCGACCCGGGGACGCGTTCCCGATGTAGAAGGCCATGTCCTCGTAGTCGAACGTGATGCTGAACGGCTTGAAGAACTCGTGGGTGAAGTTCGCGATCAGGTCGAAGCCGAACTGGCCGGACTGGCCAGGGCCGGGGAACCCGGGGAACACCTTCGGGGCCGCGAAGCCCCTGATGTTGTTTCCGACCGCCCGGCCGAGACTGACCCGGTCGGCGGTGACCGGGTAGACCATGGTCTCGCCCGTACCGATCGGATGGTCACGGTCGACGGTGAAGCCGGCCTTCTCGGCGATCTCCACCGACGTGTCGAGGCCGTGCCCGATGCCGCCGGTGTCGAGAGTGACGACCCGCGGTCCGTAGTCGCGAAGGGCGCCGAGCGTGCAGGGGTAATGGTCCCCGGCGAGCCACAGCGGGAGCCTGCTGAACCCGGCGTGCTCGGCCTGTGTCCGGAACCTCTGGCGCTGGACCGCCGTCTTGCGCCGCAGCACCAGGGCCTGGCCGGCGTAATCCATCGTGGCGAGGAAGTGGTACAGGACCGTCGTCCCGATGACACCCGCCGGCTGCGAGCCGTCCGGAAGGGGCGGCCGCCGGCTGTCGATCCACTGCACCGGGAGGTTGCGGACCTCGATGCCGCCGATCCGGAACGAATCCAGAATGCCGAGGTAGATGGTGACCGGCTGGGTGCTGGCGACGCCCGACAGGGTGGCCACCGCGCGCAGCCCCGCCTCTTCTGCCACCTCTTTCGACAGGTCGAGCGTCGCGTAGGTGTCGAGGAAGAACTTCTTGGGCGTCCTGCCGTTCACCGATGCCTCGACGGACGGTATGGGGTCCAGGCCGTAGAAGGGCACGCGCGTGCTCGGCGCGCCATGGATCCGCCACGCCGTCCCGGTGAGCTTGGAGAACAGTGTGGCGAACGCCTTGTCGCGAGGGTTGCCGGTCTCCTGGAGCAGCGGTACGGCGCGACCGTAGCGGCTCTGCCGTACGAACGTCTCCGCGAGCCGCTGCTTGGAAGCGACGTCACCAGGGGCGAGGGCGACCGCGCGGGACAGGTACTTCTCGGCCGCGGCGAACCGGTTGGACAGCAGGGCGATGTATCCACGCTGCGCCACGGCGTGCGCGTTCCGCGGCTCCGTGTGCAGGAGCTGTGCGTAACCGCGATCCGCGGCGTCGAACCGGCCGAGTCTGAAGAGCTGGTCAGGGTCCGTGGCCGACGTCCCGGACGTGAGCGAGGCGGCGGAGCCTCCGCCGCCGGAGGCCATCGGCAGGACGATCCCGGCGGCGCCGACGGCCACGCCGGACCCCAGGAGAAACGTGCGTCGATTCATGGGGCGCGACGCTACGGACCGGCCGGTCACACGAGAGTCACACGGCGGTCACAGCGGCCGAGGTGCCCAGCGCGCCGTCTGGGTCCAGCACGTCTCTTGCCGGTCCACCAGGCCGCCGTCGTGCGTGCTCAACGGCGGCCGGGCGGCTCGGCGGGCGGTCGCCCGTGACGTCGCCGGCTGCCGGCCGCTTATGCCGCCGCCGACCGGACTCTCAGGGCTACGCGGAGCTCACTTCCAGGTCCAGCTCCGCTGGGCCGACGTCGAGGAACCGGCGACGTACACGGCACCTTTCGACGTCGAATGCAGGTATCCCATTCCGCAGACGTCGGTGGCGGCCCCGATGTTCTTGCCGTGTATGGCGTTCATGGACCAGTACAGGCACCCCGGGTTGGCGTTGCACTTGCGGGTCAGTACGTGCAAGGGCTTCCGGTAATCAGAGGCCAGGGCGAAGCTGAGGCAGCGGCCGGTCTTCTGGTTACGGATTGTGTGACCGCCGTGGGACGAGTACGTCAGGCGGGTCCACTTCTGGTAAGGGCTCTTGGTGCAGCGGGCGAGGGAGACCTTGTTGTTTTTCTGGTTGCTGGTCAGGCACGTGTGCGTCGCGTCGTTCTTGTACGACACGTACGACGCCGCCTGCGCCGGCGTACCGCTCACGATCAGCCCGGCCAGGGCGAGCGCCGCGGCTCCAATGATCGTTCGCTTCATTGAGCGTTCCTCTCTCTACGGGGAGTGACGCCCAAATCTCCACTCCAAGATCAACTTGGCAGTGGCCTATTAATGATCATGGAGCGGCGTGGCGGTGAACGGCCGATGGATGGCCGCTCACCGCCACGTGGACGGGTGTCGTACGGCAGGGAGAGGCGCCGGATGCTCGCCCGGCGCGATCGCCGGTCAGGCCCGGTCGCCGGTCAGGCCCGGTCGCCGGTCAGGCCCGGTCGCCGCGGGCCGCGTCGCCGGTGAGGGACAGCACCGCGACCTCGACGCAGTTTCCGCCGTTGTCGGCGCTACGGCTGGCCTTGCGCCAGACCGCTACCTGGACGCAGTCGCCGCCGTTGTCGCCGCTGTGGGTGGACGTGCGCCACTCGGGGGTGTGGGTCAACACCATCGTTGCTTCGCCGTCCTCGTGTGAGATCGATGGAATGATCGATCGACAGGGCGGTGCGTCAGGCGCGGTCGTCGCGGGCCGCGATCGACAGCACCGCGACCTCGACGCAAGCGCCGCCGTTGTCTGTGCTTCGGCTGGCCTTGCGCCAGACTGTGACCTCGACGCAGTTCCCGCCGTGGTCGCCGCTGCGGGTGGATTTGCGCCATTCGGGGGTGGGGGTCAGCTCCATCGTTCTTTCGCCGTCCTCATGATGAGATCGAGGGACTGATCGACTGGCAGCGCCCGCGACCGGATCGACTCGAACCGCTCGATCAGTCTTCTCAGGACGCTTGGCTCGCCCGTCGTGATCCCGCGCGCCGCCGTCTCCTCGAACGCTACCTCTCTCTGATCGTCGAGTGTGGCAAGCGCGAACGATCCGTTGACACCGCCGTGCAATCCGAACGGAAGCACCTGCACGCTTATCCGATCGGAGGCGACCGTGACCAGGTGCTGGAGCTGCTCGCGCATCACCTCCGGGCCGCCGACCTCTCTCCACAGCACGCTCTCATCCAGCACGCAGACGAGGTAGGGCGGCTCAGGCTCGCTCCGCCGCAGAATCTCCTGGCGTTCCATCCGTGCCCGCACCGCCTGGTCATCGCTGCGGAGCAGCGCTCGCGCGTACGCCTCGGTCTGCAGCAGGCCGTAGACCAGGGCCAGCTCGAAGCTGCGCAGCAGGTCGGCGGCGGACTCGTGGATCGGCCAGTCGAACCATGGTGGGTGGACGCTGCGTTTGAGGAGTCCGTCCCAGAGGCGGGGGAGGATGCCGTCGCCGTCGAGGACCTGGTCCATCTTTACGGCGAAGTCGCGGAGCGGCATGTCCTCAGCGCGCTCGACCGAGCCGATGTGCGAGCCGCTGTAGTTGGCCTTCGACCCGGCCTGGTCCTGGGACAGGCGGGCGCGCTCGCGCAGGAAGCGCAGTTCCGCGCCGAAGAGGGCGAGGGGAGAGGACGACGGGTCGAGGGGGTTGGGTCGGCGCGGCATGAGCCATCGTCGGCCAGACCCTGGACGCGGTGAAACCGATTGATCATCGACGCCGTCCAAGGGGCCGTCCGCGATGCCGTGAGGAGAGAGCGATGAGTCGATCCCCCCGGAGAGCACTGCTAGGCATGGTCCGGCTGATGACGGTGCCCGCATTCGCCGCGGCGCTGCTCTGCGGCGGTCCCGCGTCGGCCGCGACGCCGGAACCGTCGGTCAATCCTTCGGAGACGCCGTCCGCCACGGTGAAGATCACCGACGACTCTCACGTGCTGTCCCGGGCCGACCGTGCCTCGCTGCGGGACGCCCCCTCCATCCTCGGCTCGTCAGACCCGAATCCGGACCCGGTCTGGATCTACACCACGACCGACCTGGCGCGGGACAAGGCCGCCTTCGACCAGCGGTACGAGACCATGCGCGGATCGGCGCCGAACAACGTCGTCATCATGGCCGTGAACACCAAGTCCCGGCACATCATCATCACCAGCGGCACCGCTTCGGGGCTGTCGGACTCCATGGCCGACGGGGCACGCGAGGATTTCACCACCAGCTTCCAGACCGAGCCGAACTACGGTAAGGCGCTGAACTCGGCACTGACCTACATCGAGACCGGACTGCACCTGCAGGCCGAGTCATCGCCGCCCGCTTCCGTCAGCGCGGGATCGAGCCATCACGGTGGTTCCGAAGCGCTCCTCGCCGTTGTGCTCCTCATCGGACTCATCATCCTGGCCGCCTTCATCACCAAAGGTGTGGGAGCGCGGAGCTCCAGTGGCGGATCCGGCGGATGGCGGTACCGGAGCTACGAGGACCAGCCTTCGTACGGGGACTCCTCCGCCGCAGTGGGCTTCTTCGACTCTGGATCGTCCAGTGACTTTTCCAGCGGGAGCGGCGATTCCGGTGGGAGCACCTCGGGCGGCGATTCGGGCGGCGGCACCTCGAGCGGCGACTTCTGAACGACCGCCGCCGACGCTCCTGATCGCCGGCCGACGGTGCGTAGCGGTTCACCAAGGGAGATTTGCCACGAGGGTGACTGAATCGTTCCGGCCGTCCCCGCGTGATGAAGGCACCGGCCGGGTCAGGGGGCCGGCGCTGGGGCGTCGAGGCGGTCGAGCACCGTGTTGCGGACCTGCTGGAAGATCACCGAGGTGCGGAAGCCGGCGACCTCCCGGCGCTTGCTGAGCCGGTCGACCAGGACGGCGTGCAGGTGTTCGAGGTCCTGCACCGCGACGTGCAGCAGGAAGTCGTCGTCGCCGGAGATGACGAACACGCTCAGCACCTCGGGGAGCCGGGACGCGAAGTCCTTGAAAGCGTCGATGAACGGTCGGCTGGGCACCCGCAGCTTCACCGAGACGAAGGCCTGCACGCCCCGGTTCAGGGCGGGAAGGCTGACGTCGGCGTGGTAGCCGCGGAGCACCCCGCGGCGGGTGAGCGTGCGCACGCGTTCCAGGCAGGTCGACGGCGCGATGCCGAGCTTGCGGGCCAGCTCGCGGTTGGACTGCCGAGCATCCGTTTGGAGAAGGCGCACGATTTCAACGTCGAGTTCGTCCATGGCCGGATTATCCACCCTGATTCCGGCCGAACGTTCGGTGGAGAGCCGGATCCGGCGATCGTATGGCTACCGTCAAGGCGAATCACCCACCAGCGAGGAGAGCGACGTGACGCCGTCGACGCGAAGCCCGGTGAAGCCGGTCGCCGATGTCCCCGAGCACCGCCTGGGCCTGGCGCAGGGCACCGCGCTGTTCGTCGGGTCCGTCCTGGGACCCGGAGTGCTGGCCCTGCCGCAGCTGGCGGCCGCCGCAGCCGGGCCCGCCTCGATCCTCGCCTGGGCGGCGCTCCTGGCGCTGAGCGCGCCGGTCGCGCTGACCTTCGCGGCGCTGGGGGCGCGGTTCCCCGACGGGGGCGGAGTCGCGTCGTTCACCGCGCGGGCGTTCGGGCCCCGGACAGCGGCGGTCGTCGGATGGTGGTTCTACGGCATCGTTCCGGTGGGGACGCTGGCCGGTGCGCTGATCGGCGGGGACTACGTCGTCGAGGCAGTCGGCCTGGACCGCTCGTGGGCCGTGGTGGTGGCGATCGTCCTGCTGGCGGCCGCCTTCGTCACGAACCACGGCGGCCTGCGCATGTCCGGCCGGGTGCAGCTCGTGCTGGTGTGCGGGCTGGCCGCGCTGCTGGCCACCGCGATCGTCGCGGCGGGACCGCGGTCGTCCTGGGGGAACTTCACGCCGTTCGCGCCGCACGGCGGCCTCGGTGTGGTGCACGCGGCCGGGGTGCTGTTCTTCGCCTTCGCGGGGTGGGAGGCGGCGAGTCACCTGTCGGGGGAGTTCGCGGAGCCGCGGCGCTCGATGCCCCGCGCCACCGCGCTGACCCTCCTCATCGTCGGCGTCCTCTATATGGGCCTGGTCGTCACCGTGATCGGCGTGCTCGGCGGGCGGGCCGCCACCTCACCGGTCCCGCTCGCGCTGCTCCTGCAGGAGGGACTCGGAAGCGGGGCCCGGGTCGCCACCGGAGTCGTGGCCGTGATCCTGAGCTTCATCGCGATCAACACGTACGTCGCCGGCGGTGCCAGGCTCGGGGCCGCGCTGGCCCGCGACGGCGCCCTGCCCGCGCCGCTGGCCCGTGGGTCGGTGGCCGGGCAGGTGCCGCACCGCAGCCTCGGACTGCTGGCGGCTCTGACGGCCCTGGTCACCGCCGTCGCCGTTCCGTACGGGCTCGGCCTGGACACCCTCATGCGGGCCACGGCGGCCTGCCTGGCCGCCGTCACGGTGGTCGGGACGGCCGCCGCCGTCCGGCTCCTCACCGGCCGCGGCCGTACGGTGGCCGCGGCGGCGACCGTCTTCACCGGCCTCGTGCTGCTGTCCTGCACGGTCTACCTCGTCGTGCCCACCGCGCTGGCGGTGGGCGGCGCCCTGGCCGGTCGCAGGCGCGGCCCGTCCGCGGACCCGGCCACGCCGAGGAACGCGTCCGCGGGCGACGTTCCCGGGACCGTTCGGGACGTCCGAAAGACTCGATGAACGCTGCCCCGTGTCAGGGCCGGGTTTCCGGGCCGAACCAGCGGGTGAGGGCCTCGCGGAGGTCGCCCTCGGGGCGAACCTCATCCGGGCGGTCGCCCTCGGGATGTTCGTCGAACGCACCACCGAGGTCCTGCACGCCGCCGGCTTCACCCTCCGCGACGCCTCCCGCGCGGCGGGCTCCTTCACCTGGTTCGTCGTCGGCCGTACCGTCGAGGAGCAGGCGCTTCCGGAGCTCGACGCCGCCGACGCCGAACAGGCGCGGCGGCTCTTCCCGACCGTCGCCCGTGCCATGGCCGAGCGCCAGGCCACGGGCGACACCCAGGAGGAGGCCTTCCGGTTCAGCGTCCAGATCATGATCGCCGGGATGGGTGCCCTCCAGAGACAGGCGGCGGGCCTCGGCCCGGACGGCTGACTCAGCCGACGACACGCGCGCCCAGGCGCGCCGGCGCGTTCTCCTCGACGAAGCGTTCGAGATCGGAGAGCGGCAGGCCCGGCGGCGGTGTCACCACGAGCCGGTCCACGCCGAGCTCGGCGTACGCGCGAACGGTCTCCCGGTCGAGGCGGCGCGCGGGGGTGATCGACACGTGGAGCCGCCGGCCGGTCTCCTGTTCCGCCGCCCGCAGGGAATCGAGCTGAGCGGCGGTGGCGCGCAGGCCCAGCATCCAGCCGTACCAGCCGTCGGCGACGCGGACCGCGCGCCGGTGCGCCGCCGCGCTGTTCCCGCCCACGACCACCGGCACCGGGCGCTGCAGCGGGCGAGGATGCGCGTCGACCTTCGCGAAGTCGACGAACCGCCCGTGGAAGGCCGGTTCCGGGGACTCCCACAGGGCTCGCATCGCCGCGAGGTACTCCTCCGCGCGCTGTCCGCGTCCGTCCGGCGGCACGCCCAGGGCGCGCAGCTCCGGTTCGAGGTAGCCGATCCCCAACCCGAAGATCAGCCGCCCGTCGCTGAGCACGTCCACACTCGCGAGCTGCTTGGCCAGGACCAGCGGATCGCGCTGGGGGAGGATGACCACCCCGGTGGCCAGCCGGATGCGGGTCGTGTGCGCCGCCGCGAAGGCGAGCGCGACGAGCGGATCGAGCAGGGGAGCGTCCGGATCGAGCGGTGACGACTCGGTCCGCGGAGACGGAAGCACCACATGGTCGGCGGCCCAGAGCGAGTCATAGCCGAGGCGCTCCGCGAGGGCGGCGACGCGCGCGGCGCCGTCCCGGCCCGCGGCGGCGTACCCGTTCGGGGCGTGCAGCCCGATCGTCGGATCCATGGCGACCCACGGTAGGACCGGAGTGCGACGGACGACCAGCGACGATCTCGCATGCCCGCCATCCCCCCGGCGCATGGGCGCCGCCTCCGGGCGGATCAGCGAGGCCCGAGACGCCCGGGATCAGCGACGTCCGAGGTGTCCCGGAGAAGACCGACGGCCCTGCCGGGAAACCCGGCAGGGCCGTCGACGTATGTGTACCGATGTGTGGGTCGCCTCTCGGCGAAAGGCACAACGCGGCTCCAGCCGAACGGTAGTCCGCGAAGGCAAAAGGTGAGGCCCGGGGACACCAGGCACATCGGCCACGTGGGATGTAACGGGGCAAGCAGCACCATTGTTCCCCGGACGCCCACATTTCTCCGCGAAGACCCCGAACGTCGTGCGCCTGGTCCTGCCCGCGAGGCCCTGGACGGGCATCCGCACCGCGGCGACCGCCAGTCCGCCCCGCAGGGCTCATCCGGCGGCCCCGGGGCCGCTCACTCCCGGAGAGTGTTGGCGTCGTCGCCGGAGACCGCGAGCATGCCGTCGATCTCCGCCAATGTCGTGGCCAGTTCATCGATCGCCCCGGTGCCCTGCACCGACAGCCAGACCGAGACCATTCGGGGATCGTGCTCCTCGCCGCGTTGCTCGATCGACAGCTCGCTGACCGTGAAACCCAGGGTCGTGCAGCGGGCCAGGGCCTCCCGTAGCGTGCCGCGTCCGCCGACGTAGGCGAGCCGCAGCCGGGAGGGCGCGTACTTCGACCGGGGCAGCCGCGCGGCCAGCGGCGTCAGGCCGAATATCACCAGGAAGTGCCCGGCGGTCACCAGCACCGCGAGCAGCCAGAGACCGGCGCCCGCCGCCATGCCCACGGCGCTGGTCAGCCACACGATGGCCGCGGTGGTCAGCCCGCGCACCACGTCGCGGCGGACGAAGATCAGCCCGCCGCCGATGAACCCGATGCCGGAGACGATCTGGGCGGCGACCCGGGACGGATCCAGCTCGACGTGCGTGCCCAGGACATCGGTGAACCCGTACTTCGACACCAGCATGATCAAAGCCGAGGCGAATCCGACGAGCGTGTGCGTGCGCAGACCGGCGCTCTTCTGCCGGATCTCGCGCTCGAGCCCGATCGCGGCCGACAGCACGAGGGCCAGCAGGAGCTCGCCGACCTGCACCCATCCCTGCCCGGTCGGCTGGCCGAAGTACCCCGGCGTCATCGTCTCAGGTTAATCCGGCCTCCTCAGACCGGTGGTTCGCCGCCCTTGAGGCAGGTCACCTCATCGGCTGCGGTTGCTGGGCCGCCGGGGCGATCACGGCAGTGCACTCCGGGCAGCGTCGCGCCGCCAGGGGGATCTTCATCGTGCACTCGGGGCAGTCGCGCTCGGTCTCCGCCTGCTTCCGGTCGAACAGGCGCAGCAAGCGTGTGACCGGCAGCACGATGACGAAGTAGATGACCGCTGCGGAGATCACGAACGACAGTGCCTGAGTGAGGAAGGCGCCGTACCTGAACTTGGCATTGCCGACGTCGAGCACGAGGCCGTCGAAGTTGGGCGACCCGCCTACGACGGCCAGTAGCGGGTTGATGAAGGAGTCGACGAACTGTTTGACGAGGTTGCTGAACTGGGTTCCGATGACCACCGCCACGGCGAGGTCGACGAGGTTGCCGCGCAGAATGAATTTACGAAAGCCGCTCATCATGGCGCGCACGTTACCGATTCTTGGCGATCCCGCCGAATGTGATCGCTCCAACGCGGAACGTACCGCCCGTGCCCGTCCCGTACGGACCTGGGCGGACGGGCCCGTACGGGTCAGCGGTCGGCGGCGACGGCCTGCGAAGCCGTCAGGTCTCGGGCTGTTCCGTCAGCGGCAGCAGCACCTGGAAGCGGGTGTCGCCCGGCGCCGACGTGACCCGCAGGTCGCCGTGGTGGCGGTTCACCACGATCCGCCAGGAGATGTCCAGCCCCAGCCCGGTGCCCTCACCGACCGGCTTCGTCGTGAAGAACGGCTCGAAGATCCGCTCCCGCATGTCCTCCGGAACGCCCGGGCCGGTGTCGCAGATCTCGACGAGCACCTGGTCGTTCTTCCGGCTCGTGCGGATCGTGAGCGTCCCCTCGCCCTTCATCGCGCCGAGCGCGTTGTCCACGAGGTTGGTCCAGACCTGGTTGAGCTCGCCGGCGTACGCCGGGATCTGCGGCAGCGACCGGTCGAACTCCTTGACGACCCGGACGTTCTTCCCGATCTTCCCCGACATCATGATCAGGGTGGATACCAGGCCGTCGTGCACGTCCACCCACTGGAACGGGGCCCGGTCCATCTGGGAGTACTGCTTGGCCGCGCCGACGAGGGTGGAGATCCGGGTGGTGGCGTCCTCGATCTCGCCCATCAGCGTCTCGGTCTCCACCGCGTAGCCGAGCCAGCGCAGGGCCGTACTCAGGTGCTCGGTGCCGACCGCCGTGTGCACCTCGTCCAGGCGGTCCACCGTGATGCCGGCCGGCGCGAAGACCGCCGCGAGGTCCCAGCCGTCGGTGACGCCGTGCTCGTCGAACCAGTCGGTGAGCTCGTCCTCCCGGTCGGCGGTCTGCATCGCGGTCAGCTCGGGCGCGTCGGCGATCTGCTTGACCATGATCTCCTGCACGTCGATGAGGCGTTCGAGCAGGTCGGGGTCGATGTCGTTGCGGGCGAGCAGCGCCAGTTTGTGCCGCATCCCCGCCACGCGCTCCCGCAGCGCGGAGGTCGCCCGGACGGCCGCGGCGGCCGGGTTGTTCAGCTCATGGGTCAGCCCGGCCGACAGCGCGCCCAGCGCGAGCAGCCGCTCCCGCCGGCCGACGGTCGCGTCGATGTTGCGCCGCCCGAGGAACATCCCCTCCAGCAGGTGGGCCGCCATCGGGAACCACTTGACGAAGCGTTCGCCGAACTCCGCGGTCGGCAGCGTGAGGGCCGTCATCTCGGTGACGGCGTACACCGAGGCCCCATAGCCCTGCTCGGGCCGATCGCTCATGTAGAACTGGGTCGCGCCGAAGTACGATCCCCGCTGCTCGCTCCGGACGACCTCCACCTCGTCGCCGTGGACCATCCGGCACATGCGCAGGGTGCCGGACAACAGCACGTAGAAGCAGGTCGCGGGGTCGCCCTCGGCGATGACCTGGGCCCCTGCGGGGTAGTGCTCGATGGACGCGTGCTCGGCGATCCAGGCCACCTGCTCATCGGTGAGCGCCTCGAACAGGAAGAGGGTCCGCAGCTCGGCCGGGGAGAGAGATGTAGTGGTCAACGTTCCTCCAGGTACCGATGCACGAGCGCGACCGCCATCGCGCCCTCGCCGACAGCCGAGGCGACACGCTTCACCGATTGCGAGCGTACGTCACCGGCGACGAAGACCCCCGGTACGGACGACTCCAGGTAGAGCGGATCGCGGTCGAGGGTCCAGCCCTGCGGGCGGTGCCCCTCGCGCAGCAGGTCCGGCCCGGTGCACACGAAGCCGTGGGAGTCCCGGAGGATCGCGTCGCCCAGCCATTCCGTACGGGGCGCCGCGCCGATGAACACGAACAGGTGGTTGGTCGGCAGGGTCTCGGTGGTGTTGGTGCTCGCGTCGCGCAGCGTCACCCGCTCCAGGTGCTCCTCGCCCTCCACCGCCTCGACCGTCGTGCACACCCGGACCCGGACGTTGTCGATGGCCCGCAGCTGCTCGATCAGGTAGTACGACATCGAGCGCTCCAGGGCCGGGCCCCGTACGAGGAGGGTGACCGTCCGGGCGTAGCGGGAGAAGAACACCGCGGCCTGACCGGCGGAGTTCGCCCCGCCGACGATGTAGACGTCCTCCCCGCTGCAGGACTGGGCCTCGGTCGACGCGGAGCCGTAGTACACGCCCTGGCCGGTGAGGCGCTCGATGCCCTCGGCCTGCAGGGACCGGTAGGACACGCCCGTCGCCAGCACCACCGCGTGCGTGGCGATCTCCGAGCCGTCGCCGAACGTGATCACCCGGGCCGAGCCGCGGACCGTCAGCCCGACGACGTCGCGGGCGGTGAGCACCTCGGCGCCGAACTTCAGCGCCTGCCGCCGCGCGCGGCCGGTGAGCTGAGCACCGGAGACACCGTCGGGGAACCCGAGGTAGTTCTCGATCCGGGAGCTCTGCCCGGCCTGGCCGCCGGTGGCCTTCTTCTCCACCAGGACGGTCCGCAGGCCCTCCGACGCGCCGTACAGGGCGGCCCCCAGCCCGGCGGGGCCGCCGCCGATCACGACCAGGTCGTAGAACTCCGCGGCCGGTTCGGTCGACAGCCCGACGGCGGCGGCGATCTCCGGGCCGGTCGGGGCGCGCAGCGCCTTGCCGTCCGGCGTGATGACCACCGGGATCTCTTCCCGCGTGGCGCCGGCCGCCTCCAGCAGCCGGACGGCCTCGGGCTCGTCGACGGAGTACCACCGGTAGGGGACCGAGTTGCGGGCCAGGAACTGGCGCACCTCGTACGACGGACGCGACCAGCGGTGCCCGATGAGCTTGGTCTCCTCGACCGGGCGGTCCCCGACGGCGTGCCAGGTCTCCACCAGCGCGTCCACCACCGGGTACAGCTTCTCCTCCGGAGGGTCCCAGGGCTTGAGCAGGTAGTGGTCGACGTCCACGACGTTGATCGCCTGGATCGCGGCGTCGGTGTCGGCGTAGGCGGTGAGCAGGGCGCGCCGGGCGTGCGGGAACAGGTCCA
Source organism: Actinoallomurus vinaceus (assembly GCF_039542055.1). Classification (NCBI taxonomy): domain Bacteria; kingdom Bacillati; phylum Actinomycetota; class Actinomycetes; order Streptosporangiales; family Thermomonosporaceae; genus Actinoallomurus; species Actinoallomurus vinaceus. The sequence goes on along the minus strand of NZ_BAABHK010000021.1, from coordinate 84,129 downwards.
TCGCCTGCTCCAGGAAGGCGATGCCGTTCATGTTCGGCATCCGGTAGTCGGCGAGGATCGCGGCGACCGCGTCACCACGCAGCTTGATCTCGCGCAGTGCGTCCAGGGCGTCGGCACCCGAGTCGGCGCGGACGACGCGGTAGTCGCTTCCGTAACGTCGCCGCAGGTCACGGGCGACGGCGCGGGACACCGAAGGATCGTCGTCGACCGTCATCAGGATCGGCATGCTCATAGCCCGAATCATTCCAGTTCATCGCTTTCCGGACGAGGCTTCCACGGGGCGGGCCCACTGCCCCTTCCTTGATTCCTCGGCCTGACATGCGTTATGTGACGGGCTCGGCGCGCTGGGCGAAGGATTCCGGACACACGCCCGCCGGGTGAGGTCTTTATCACCTTACGGTGACGGTGACGATATCCAGCGTGATCTCCCCATGTCGGGCCATGTAGGAATCTGTTGCCAACTGATTATCCAGAGTCACTGACAGACCCATCGTTACCTGTGGTAGTTATGTGGCTTCCCTCCGAGATAACGGTCTCGCGAGATCCCCCGCTCGCCTCCCCCCTGAATCACGATCTCCTGGAGTATTCGTGACCGATCGTTCCAACCGTGCCCGTCGCGGCCGTACCGCGGTGCCGTACGCGGCGATGGGCGCGCGCAGTCTGACGACGGCCACCGCGGTCATCGCGGCCGTCGCGATGACGGCGGCGGGCTGTGGCAAGAGCCACTCGTCGCCGCAGGCCGGCGACAAGGCGGCGCCGTCCACCGGGAAGCTGCCGCAGACGACGACCTACACGACCGTGAAAGGCCTCGGCCTGGACACCGCCGCCACCGCGACCGACGGCACGGTGGTGCACCCGAAGGCGGCGGTGCCCGTCTCGGCCACGGCCGGGGGGTCGCCGGTCGCCGTGCTGCCCGCCACCCAACTCGACGGCCCCACCTGGGTCCCGGTCGTCGAGACGAAGCCGGGCTGGGACCGCGTCCTGCTCCCCAGCCGTCCCAACCGCTCCACCGGCTGGATCCCCACCGGCAAGGTCGGCATGGACACCGCCCGCAGCCCGTACCAGATCAAGGTCGACACCTCGGCGCGCACGCTCACCCTCACCAGGTCCGGCCACAAGCTCGGCACCTGGACCGTCGCGGTGGGCGCCGCCAAGACGCCGACCCCCGTCGGGCGCACGTTCCTGCTGGCCTCTCTCGCGCCGGCCCAGAAGACCTTCAGCCCGCTGATCCTGCCGGTCGGGGCGCACTCCGAGACGCTCGACACCTTCGGCGGCGGCCCCGGCACGGTGGCCTTCCACGGCTGGCCGAGCGCGTCGGTGTTCGGCAAGGCGGTCACGCACGGCTGCGTCCGCGTACCCGCGGACGCCCTGAAGAAGCTGTCCGAGGTACCCCTCGGCACGCCGGTCGTCGTCACGGCCTGATCTCCCCGGCCGGAGCCGATCGGTCTCTCCGGCCGGAGCGGTCGGCGGCGGCCCGATATCCGGCCCGCCGGCCCTTCTCACCCCCTCTGCCGGGTCTCGCACCCGGTCCTCGCCACGGCCCGTCCGGGCACTGTGGCATGCCCTTTTCCGCATTCTTAGAAGGAGAGTCCCACCCGTGCGTTCGACACGTCTGGCCGCCACCGCGGCGGTCATCACCGGTGCGCTGGCCGCACCTCTGGCCCTCACCGGCATCGCCTCGGCGACCACCGGGACCGGCTCGGCCTACGGCCTGGCCGCCACCGGCCTGGTCGCCATCCCGCAGACCCCCGCCGTCACCGCCACCGACGACAAGAGCCTGGTGAGCCTGCCGGCCAACCCCCTCATCGACGTCAAGGTCCTCCACGTCACCGCCAAGCCCGCCTTCGCCCGCGCCAGCGTCGTCGACCTGCGCGTCGCCAAGGCCGCCCTGACCGCAAGCCTCGTCACCGCCACCTGCAAGGGCGGCCGCGGCGCCTCCCACCTGGCCGAGGCCCGTCTGGCCGGGCACCGGCTCGCCGCCGACGCCGCTCCCAACAGCGCCCTGACCGTCCAGGTCCCCGCCCTCGGCACCGCCGCCGTCGTGCTCAACAAGCAGACCCGCAACCCGGACGGCAGCCTCACCGTCACCGCCATCGAGGTCACCCTGCCGCTGCCCCCCGGCCAGACCCAGACGATCAGCATCTCGTCGGCCACCTGCGCGCGTACCGGCAGCGGCACGCCCACCACCCCGCCCGGAGGCCCGACGGAGCCCCCGGCCCCCACCCCGACCGCCCCCGGCACGCCCACCACCCCGCCCGGCCAGGCGCCCAAGCCCACCCCCGTTCCCAGCAACCTTCCCGTCACCGGCTGACGCCGGCCTGACCGTCTCACGGTCTCCGCGGGGGCTCGGGGTCCCCGCGGAGACCGTTGCGCTACCGGAGCCGCTCAGCGGCGAGCCGGCGAGCGCGGCGGCCGGTGCGGACCCTTCCTCCGGCGTGAGACGAGCAGATGGGAGGGAAACGCCGCCGCCTCTCGGCGAGATAGGGGGTAAGGCGCTATTTTTGCCGACCATTGGGCAGTCTGCGGCCTTTCGAGTTCAACGCCTGTTCTTCGCGCTACGGAGGCGCTGTGACGAACCCCCATGCCCCCGCGTCGACGTCATCGCCGGAGGGACCGGACGGCGCGACGGGCTTCGCGCTGTACGGGCCGCGGTTCCAGCGGGAGCCGGCCGAGCTGTACCGGCGGATCCGGCAGGAGCACGGGCCGGTCGCCCCCGTCGTCCTCGAAGGGGACGCGCCGGCGTGGCTGGTGCTGGGCTATCGCGAGGTCTGGCACGTCACGGGCAATCCCCAGATCTTCGGCCGCGACTCCCGCCGCTGGCACAGCTGGCATCGCGTCCCGCCCGACTGGTCCCTCCGCCCGTACGCCGAGCATCAGCCCTGTTCCTTCCACGTCGAGGGCGAGGAGCACCGGCGGCGGGCCGGCGCCACCGGCGACGCCCTCTCCGCCGTCGACCAGTTCCAGCTGCGGGCCGACGTCGAGCGGATCGCCGACGGGCTGATCGACGCGTTCGTCGCCCGCGGCGAGGCCGACCTGATCGCCGAGTACGCGCTGCGGCTTCCCGTTCTCGCCATCGCCCGGCTGCTCGGCCTGCCCGACTCGGACGCGCCCGCCCTGGCCCGCGACATCGCCGCCTCCGCCGACGAGGGGGAGGAGGCCGTCCGCGCCCACCAGCGCGTGGTCGCGCGGATGCAGCACCTGGTGACCGAGAAACACGAGCTGCCGGGCGACGACATCCCCTCACGGCTGCTGGCGCATCCGGCGGGGCTTCCCCAGGGCGAGATCCCGACGGACCTGTTCTTCATCCTGGGGGCCGGCCAGCTGACCACCGCGGACTGGCTGGGCAACACGCTGCGGCTCATGCTCACCGACGACCGGTTCGCGCTGAGCCTCACCGGGGGACGCCGCAGCATCGGCCAGGCGCTCAACGAGGTGCTGTGGGAGGACACCCCCACGCAGAACTTCGTCGGCCGCTGGGCCACGCGCGACACCGAGCTCGGCGGGCGCCGCATCCGGGAGGGCGACATGGTCGTCCTCGGCCTGGCGGCGGCCAACACCGACCCGGACGTGCGCCCGCACACCGACGCCGAGGCGCTCGGCAACCAGGCGTTCATGTCGTTCAGCCACGGCGAGCACGGCTGCCCGCAGGCGGCCCGAGAGGTCGCCGAGGTCATCGCCGAGACCGGCGTCGAGGTGCTCCTCGACCGGCTCCCGGACGTGGCGCTGGCGGTCGACGCCGACGAGTTGGTGTGGCGGCCGTCGGTGTGGATGCGCGGGCTCATCGCGTTGCCGGTGCGATTCACCCCCGCGCCCGTCCGGGGCGGCATCGGCTGAGACGGGAAGTCGTCGTGTGCGTCGTGCGGATGAGAAGTCGAAGCGCGTCCGTTCGCGTCTCCGGCCGAGACGTGACGCCGCAAAGCGCGGTTATCCCTGCGAATAGTGACAAACCGTCCCGCAAGAACTACAGAACCAGTACTATTTGCCTCCCATGCGCGACCTGGCTCCTGTGCGGGCCAGGACGGACATCGCGGCTGAGGCGAGGGATCGAGATAGAGACGTACGAATACGCGAGCCGGCAAAAGCGAATCCATTTCACTTCTTGCCGCTCTCGTCGCCTCTTCGTACGCGGCTCGGCCGAGGACGTCGCCGCCTCCCGCGCCGAACGGCGCGCTCACGCCGATTTACCGACTATTTGGTGAGTGTGGTCGGACCCCCCCGTTCGTGCGGATGGACCGGCCCACGGCTCCCGGATGACTCCGTTCCGATCCAACCGCCGACGAGGACCTGATTCATGTCAGCACACGTTCCAACCCACCAGCGGGCCGAGCGCCCGCCGATGGACCGGGCCCTGCTCGTCCTGCTCGCCGCGGTGGTCGTCACCGGGGGAGCCTGCCTGGGGGCGACGGCCTCGGTTCCCGCCGCCGACCGCGCGGCCGTGGCCATCTACACCGGTGTCGCCGCGCTCGTTCTGTGCGCCGCGCTCGCGTTCGCCGCCTACGGATTCCAGAGCGCCCGCCTGCTCCGCGACCGGATCGCCGAGATGGAGTCGGACCAGGGCCGGCTCGCCGAACAGACGCTGCCCGCCGTGGTGAAGCGGCTGCGCGACGGGGCGTCCACCGACACCGCCATGTCCGCCGTCGAACAGCCGGGCGACGCCACCCATCGCCGCATCCTCCGCACCCTCGTCGACGAGGTCGGGCGGGGAGAGCGCATGCGCGCTGCCGCCATGACCGCCTGCGCGAACGCGGCGGGCCGTGTCCAGGCGCTGGCCACGAGCATGCTCGCCGACCTGCGCGAGATGGAGAACCGCCACGACGAGGAGGTCCTCGGCGACCTGCTCAAGGTCGACCACGCGACCGCGCAGGCCAGCCGCCTCGCCGACAGCATCGCCGTGTTGACCGGCGCCCGTTCCGGCCGCCGCTGGACCAAGCCGATCGTGATGGAGAGCGTCCTGCGCGGCGCCGTCGGCCGGATCAGCGCCTACCAGCGGGTCCGGACGCACTCCACCAGCACCGTCGCCGTCGCCGGGTACGCCGCCGAAGGCGTCATGCACGCCCTGGCCGAGCTCATGGACAACGCGACGAGCTTCTCGCCGCCCTCCGAGCAGGTCCACGTGTACGTCGAAGAGGTGTACGCGGGCGTCGTGGTCACGATCGAGGACGGCGGCCTGGGCATGAGCGCCGCGGCGCTGGAGCGCGCGGAGCGGGCCGTCTCGTCGGAGTCCCTCGACCTGACGACGCTGTCCGGCACCCGCCTCGGCCTCGCGGTGGTGGGCTGCCTCGCCCGCAAGCACGGCCTGACCGTCTCCTTCCGCCCGTCCTCCCGCGGCGGCACCGGTGTGGTCGTCATGATCCCGCGGCAGCTGATCACCCAGGCGCCGGCGGTGGCCATCGAGGGCGCGACGCGCACCGTCGGCGCGGGCGTCCGCCGGGACGTCTTCGAGCGGGTCGGCACCGACGCCGTCCCGGGCGACCTGGCCATGCCCGAATCCGTCGGTGCCGTCGCCACGCGGGTGGACGTTCCCGTCGAGGCCGCGGCGCCGGCCGACACGGAGCAGGACGCCGCGGCGACGACCGGACCGCTCAACATCGTCGAGGCCGAAAGCGAGAGCACCACGACCAGTGACGAGATGATCGCCGGACTGCCGAAGCGCCGCCGGGGACAGACGCTCGCGGCGGCGACGTCCCCCTCCGGGCCGGCCGAGGCACCGAAGCCCCGATCCGTGAAGCCCGCGACCGACCCCGGAGCCAGGTTCAGCGCCTTCCGCGAGGCCGGTCGCCGCAAGCGTACGAGTGATGACGCGCCCGCCTCCGACACGGATGAGACCTGAACGCTCGGCTCGCCCTGCCAGGCCGGAATGACACAAGAAGAGATTGGAGGCAGGGGACGAGTCTCCGGCGCCCGCGCCCGGACCACCGCCCCGAACAGCCCATGAAGACCACAGACCGCGATCTCGACTGGCTGCTGGAGAACCTCCTGGAGAGGACGCCGGACAGCCGGCACGCCATCGTCCTGTCCAAGGACGGGCTGAAGCTCTGCCACACGTACGGCCTGTCCATCGACCAGGCCGACCAACTGGCCGCCATCGCCTCGGGCATCCAGAGCCTGTCGTACGGCGCCTCCGCCGAGTTCGGTGACGGCAGCGGCGGGCTCCGCCAGTCGATGACCGAGTTCCACGGCGGGCTGCTGTTCATCGTCGAGGCGGGCGAAGGCGCCCACCTGGCCCTCATCGCGAGCGAGGAGGCCGACGTCGGCGTGATCGGGCACAACATGCACGAGCTGGTCGAGCAGCTCGGCGAGTACCTGGTCGCCGCTCCCCGGCAGCAGGGCAGCGCCGCGCGATGACGTCCCGGCCAGTCGACAGAGAGGACCCGGACCGGCTGTACATCGTCACCGGTGGGCGCAGCCGGGTGGACGAGAGCTCCATCGACCTCGTCTCTCTGATCGTCAGCGAGTGCGATCCTGCTCCGGGCATGCAGTCCGAGCACGTGAGGATCCTCCGCATGTGCACCAACCCGATGGCGGTCGTGGAGATCGCCGCGGAGCTCGGACTGCCGGTCAGCGTGGTGAAGATCCTGCTGTGCGACCTGCTCGACACCGGCCGGATCACCGCTCGCCACCCGACCATCGCCCCCGCCAAGACCAGACTCCCCGATCCCGCGATCCTGAAGCAGGTGCTCCTTGGACTTGAAAAGCTCTGACCGGGTCACCAGTACGCCGCTGCGGAGCACCGCCAGCAATGGGCTGAAGATCGTGATCGTCGGTGGCTTCGGCGTGGGCAAGACGACGATGGTCCGATCGGTCAGCGAGATCCGGCCCCTGAGCACCGAAGAGGTCATGACCCACGCCGGCGTCGGCATCGACGACGCCGGCGGCGTGCAGGACAAGACCACGACCACGGTCGCCTTCGACTTCGGCCGGATCAGCCTGAACGACCAGATGATCCTCTACCTGTTCGGCGCCCCGGGGCAGCAGCGGTTCTGGTTCCTGTGGGACCGGTTGTTCGCCGGCACCCTCGGAGCGGTCGTCCTCGTCGACACCCGGCGGGTCCAGGACTCCTGGTACGCCATCGACCGGCTCGAGCACCACGGGATGCCGTTCATCGTCGCGCGCAACGACTTCGGCGGACCGGCGCACAAGCTGGAGGACATTCGGGAGGCGCTCGACCTGTCCCCGGAAATCCCGCTGATCGACTGCGACGCCCGCGAGCGCGAGTCGAGCAAGAAGGTCTTGATCACTCTCGTGAACCACCTGTACGCCCTGTCCACCGCGGCAGAAGGAACGACATGACCCAGCAGCCGCTGGAGCCGGGGCAGGCGCCCGCCGAGCACCCGGACGCCGTCCCGCTGTACGGCCCGCGCTACCGGGAGAACCCCGCCGAGATCTTCAGCGAGCTGCGGCGGACGCACGGGCCCGTCGTGCCGGTGCTGCTCGAAGGCGACGTGTTCGCGTGGCTGGTGATCGGATACCGGGAGCTGCATGAGCTCATGGGCGATCCGCAGTTGTTCGCCCGGGACTCGCGCATCTGGAACCAGTGGCCGAACATCCCGCCCGACTGGCCGCTCATGACGTTCGTCGCCTACCAGCCCTCGATCCTGTTCGGTGAGGGCCCCGACCATCAGCGCCGGGTCGACGCGATGAGCGGTGCCCTCTCCGAAGTGGACCAGTTCGAGCTGCGCGCCCGGTGTGAGGAGGTCGCCGACGCGCTGATCGACGGCTTCGCCGGCAGTGGCGAGGCCGAGCTCATGACCCAGTACGTCTACTCGATTCCGGTGATGACCGTCGCCTGGATGATGGGCATCTCGACGACCGAGATCGATGGCGTCGCCCGGGACGCCGTCGCCGCGCTCGATGGCGGCGAGGGTGCCCCGGCGGCCTACGGGCGGCTCGCCGCCACGATGCAGAATCTGCTGGCGGCCAAGCGCGCGGAGCCGGGCCCGGACGTCACCTCCCGGATGCTGGCCCACCCGGTGGCCCTCACCGACGAGGAACTCGTCCCGGACCTGCTCCTCGTGGCGCTGGGCGGGCAGGAACCGACGGCGCTCTGGATCGGCAACACGCTGCACCTGATGCTGACCGACGACCGGTTCTCCCTGACCCTCTCCGGCGGACGCCAGAGCGTCGGCCAGGCGCTCAACGAGGTGCTGTGGGAGAACGCGCCGGTGCAGGCCGGCCTCGGCCGCTGGGCCACCCGGGACACGCAGCTCGGCGGCCGGCACATCCAGGCCGGCGATGCGCTCCTCCTCGGCTTGGCCGGCGCGAACGCCGACCCGTACGTCCGGCCCACCTCGGGTCCGCCGGCCAACAACGCGCACCTGTCCTTCGCGCACGGCAGTCACGGGTGCCCGCACCCGGCGCCGGAGATCGCGGAGGTGATCGCCCGTACCGCCGTCGAGGTCCTCCTGGACCGTATCCCGGACGTGATCCTCGCGGTGCCCGCCGAAGAACTGACCTGGCGGCCGTCGTTCCAGTTGCGCGGACTGCTCTCGTTGCCGGTGAAGTTCTCCCCGGTGCCCGCCACGAGGTCATGATCCGTGGCATCCTCTCTCCCCGGCGCCGGGCACCGAGCGACGAATCCGGCCGGGTGTCCCATACCGGACGGATCTTGACACCCACCCGACCCGCCCTGGGAAGGCACCCATGACCAACTCCGAGCCGACCGCCGACGCGAGGCCCTCACCTGCCGGAGCTCCGCCTCCTCCGCACCCGGACGCCGTTCCGCTGTACGGGCCGCGCTACCGGGAGAATCCCGCCGAACTGACCCGCGAGTTGCGGCGGACGCACGGGCCCGTCGTGCCAGTGCTGCTCGAGGGCGACGTGTTCGCGTGGCTCGTGATCGGGTATCGGGAGCTGCACCAGCTCCTGAGCGACCCGCAGCTGTTCGCCCGCGACTCCCGCATCTGGAACCAGTGGCCGAACATTCCGCCCGACTGGCCGCTCATGGCGTTCATCGCCTACCAGCCGTCGGTGCTGTTCGGCGAAGGGCCCGACCACCAGCGCCGGGTCGACGCGGTCAGTGACGCCCTCGGCGGAGTGGACCAGTTCGAGCTGCGGGCCCGGTGTGAGGAGATCGCCGACGCGCTGATCGACGGCTTCGCCGGCAGTGGCGAGGCCGAGCTCATGACCCAGTACGTGCGCTCGATCCCGGTGATGACCATCGCCGGGATAATGGGCATCTCGACGTCCGAGATCGAGGGCGTCGCCCAGGACGCCATCGCCGCGCTCGACGGCGGCGAGGGCTCCCAGGAGGCCTACGGGCGAGTCGCCGCCGCGATGCAGCGCCTCATGGCGGCCAAGCGTGCGGAGCCGGGCGCCGACGTCACCTCGCGGATGCTGGCCCATCCGGCGGCCCTGACAGACGAGGAGCTCGCCCAGGACCTCCTGCTCGTCGCGATCGGGGGCCAGGAAGCGACGGCGTTCTGGATCGGCAACACGCTGCACCTGATGCTGACCGACGACCGGTTCTCCCTGACCCTCTCCGGCGGACGCCAGAGCGTCGGCCAAGCGCTCAACGAGGTGCTGTGGGAGAACGTGCCGCTGCAGAACAGCCTCGGGCGCTGGGCGACCCGGGACACGCAGCTGGGCGGGCGGCACATCCAGGCCGGCGACGGACTCATTCTCGGCCTGGCCGGCGCGAACGCCGACCCGTACGTGCGGGGCGCCTCGCCGGGAGGTCCGCCGGCCAACAACGCGCACCTGTCCTTCGCGCACGGCAGTCACGGGTGCCCGCACCCGGCGCCGGAGATCGCGGAGGTGATCGCCCGTACCGCCGTCGAGGTCCTCCTGGACCGTATCCCGGACGTGATCCTCGCGGTGCCCGCCGAAGAACTGGTCTGGCGGCCGTCGTTCCAGATGCGCGGACTGCTCTCGTTGCCAGTGAAGTTCTCCCCGGTGCCCGCCACGAGGTCATGATCCGTGGCATCCTCTCTCCTCGGCGCCGGGCCTTGATCAATTAAGCCGTGTCCAGCCCCCCGCACTGGATGACCCTCCACGCCCCGGAAGGCACCCCATGACCGAGCTCGACCCGAACGATCCGACGAACCACCCGGTGGGCCCGCCGTCCCCGATCCCACCGGACGCCGTCCCGCTGTACGGCCCGCGTTACCAGGAGAACCCGGCCGAGCTGTACCGCGAGCTCAGGCGTGAGTACGGGCCCGTCGTGCCGGCGCTGCTCGAAGGCGACGTGTTCGCGTGGCTGGTGATGGGATACCGGGAGCTGCACCAGCTCTTCAGCGACCCGCAGCTGTTCGCGCGCGACCCGCGCATCTGGAACCAGTGGCCGAACATCAAGCCGGACTGGCCGCTCATCCAGTACACCGCCTACCAGTCGTCGGTGCTGTTCGGCGAAGGGCCGGCCCACCAGCGCCGGGTCGACGCCATCAGCGACGCCCTCTCCGGAGTCGACCAGTTCGAACTGCGCGCCCGGTGTGAGGAGATCGCCGACGCCCTGATCGACGAGTTCGCCGGCAGCGGCAAGGCCGAGCTCATGACGCAGTACGCCTACTCGATGCCGGTGATGGCCGTCGCCGGGCTCATCGGCCTCTCCATGGGCGACATCGGGGACACCGCACGGGACCTCGTCACCTCGCTCGACGGCGGCGAGGCGGCCATCCCGGCCTACGAGAGGGTCGCCGGCACGATGCAGCGCCTCGTCGCGGCGAAGCGCGCGGAGCCGGGCCCGGACGTCACCTCCCGGATGCTGGCCCACCCGGCGGGCCTCACCGACGAGGAGCTCTTCTTCGACGTGCTCCTCCTCACGCTCGCGGCCCAGGAACCGACGGCGAACTGGATCGGCAACACCCTCCAGCTGATGCTGACCGACGACCGGTTCTCCCTCACCCTCTCGGGCGGCCGCCAGAGCGTCGGCCAGGCGCTCAACGAGGTGATGTGGGAGAACATCCCGGTGCAGAACAGCCTCGGGCGCTGGGCCACCCGCGACACCCAGCTGGGCGGGCGGCACATCCGGGCCGGTGACGCGCTCCTCCTCGGCCTGGCCGGCGCGAACGCCGACCCGTACGTCCGGCCCGCCTCGATGGCCGGCGCGCCCGCCAACAACGCCCACCTGTCCTTCGCGCACGGCAGCCACGGGTGCCCGCACCCGGCGCCGGAGCTCGCCGAGGTCATCGCCCGTACCGCCGTCGAGGTGCTCCTCGACCGGATCCCGGATGCGACGCTGGCGGTTCCCGCCGAGGAGCTGACCTGGCGGTCGTCGTTCCAGATCCGCGGCCTGCTCTCGCTGCCCGTCACGTTCTCCCCGGCCCCGGTCGCCACCGGGCCCTGACCCCACCGTCCGTAGAGTTCCCCGGCGCCGGTCACCGCCGGGTCCTGACCATGCGGTATCTCTCCCGACCAACCGACCCCGACCGACCGCCCGTCTGGGAAGGCCATCAATGACCGAGCTCGAGCCGACCGCCGAGGCGACGATCCGGCCCCTGGGACCGCCGTCCCCGGTTCCGCCGGGCGCCGTGCGGCTGTACGGGTCGCAGTACGACATGGAGGACCCCGCTCGGCTCTACGGGGAGCTGAGGGAGGAGCACGGGCCGGTCCTGCCGATCCTGCTCGAGGGCGATGTTTCGGCGTGGCTCGTCGTCGGCTATCGGGAGGTCCACCAGGCGCTGAGCGATTCGGTGCTGTTCGCCCGCGACTCGCGCCGCTGGAACCAGTGGCCGAACATCCCGCCGGACTGGCCCCTCATGGTCCTCGTCGGCTACCAGCCCGGATCGATCCTGTTCAGCGAGGGGGCCGCCCACAAGCGGCGGGCCCAGGTGATGACCGACGCCATGGCGGAGGTCGACCAGTTCGAGCTGCGGTCCCGGTGCGAGCGGATCGCCGACCGGCTCATCGACGAGTTCTGCCTCGCCGACGAGGCCGAACTGCTGTCCCGGTTCGCCAACCGGATGCCGATCCTGGCGCTCGCCGGGATGTTCGGCCTGCCCGAGTCCGAGCTGCACAGCGTCGCCGAGGACGTGATGTCCATCATCGACGGCGGCGAGGGATCGCTCGAGGCGTACCAGCGGTTCGCGGCGACGCTGGGCTCTCTCGTTCGGCTCAAGCGCGCCGAGCCCGGGCCGGACGTCGCGTCCCGCATGGTGCATCACCCGGCGATGCTGACCGATGAGGAGATCACCCAGGACCTTCTCATCATGACGATCGCCGGTCAGGACCCCACGGCCAACTGGATCGGCAACACGCTGCGCCTCATGCTGGTCGACGACCGGTTCTCCCTGACCCTCGCAGGCGGGCGCCGCAGCGTGGGCCAGGCGATGAACGAGGTCATGTGGGAGGAGTCGCCCGCGCAGAACACCTTCCGCTGGGCGACCCGCGACAACCTGCTGGGCGGCCGGCAGATCCTGGCGGGCGACGCGCTCGTCATCTGCCTGGCCGGCGGGAACTCCGACCCCCTGGTGCATCCGGACCTCGGCACCGGCGCGGAGAGCAACCACGCCCATTTCTCATTCGGCCACGGCGACCACAGCTGCCCCTACCCGGCGCCGGAACTCGGCGAGGTCATCGCCCAGACCTCCGTCGAGGTCCTCCTCGACCGCCTTCCGGACGTACGGCTGGCGGTGCCGCCGAACGAGCTCGAATGGCGGCCGTCCTTCCGGGTCCGCGGCCTGACGTCCCTGCCGGTGAGGTTCTCCCCGACGGGCCCGGCCGGCGCCTGACCGGAGCCGCAGAGCGTCCTGCGGGCCGGGCGGGCTCAGCCCAGCGGGATCCGCAGGGCGACGCTGCCGCGCAGGTCGAGCCAGGCCGCCGTCGGCGTGCGGACCATTCGCAGGACCACCCCCTCGCAGCCGGGGCAGCGGGCGACCAGCCCCGGCGCATGGGTGTAGACCCGCAGGTCCGCGACCGGGCCCGTACGGCCGCAGCCCGCGCAGCGGGTATCCGCCGTCGTGACGTCGAAGGTGAAGATCTCGCTCAGCGGGCCGGCGAGCGCGTTGCCGTCCTCGTAATCGTCGATCACGTCAGCCTCCAGTCGGGCCGAATCGCTCGGTCTTGATCTTGCGTGCGTCGTGGCCGAGGGCCAGGAGGATGTCGGCGGCGGTCTCGACGAACCCGGTCGGCCCGCAGACGAAGCAGTCCGGCGCGAAGTCGGCGGGCCATCCTCCGGAGTTCAGGTCGGCGACGGTGAGCCGTCCGGGCGGCCGGGACCAGCCCTCCGGCACCTCGCGGGTGTAGACGTACGCGACGTCGAGGCCGGGGTCCGCGCGGCGCAGCTCGGCCGCGTAGTACCGGTCGGCGGGCGTCCGTACCGAGTAGACGAGGCGGAAGGGCGTACGGCTGCCCGCCTGGCGGCGGGCCCGGACCATCGCCATCAGCGGCACGATGCCCGAGCCGCCCGCCACGAGCAGCACCGGCGCGGTGTCGGCGGGCCGCCAGACGAACCACCCGCCGACGGGCCCGCGGATCTCCACCGGGTCGCCGACGGACAGGCCCTCGGTGAGGTAGGAGGAGACCTCGCCGTCGGGGACGTCCTGGACGGTCAGCTCGACGTGGGCACCGTCGGCGGGCGCGGCGAGGGAGTAGCTGCGCTGGGCCGTGTAGCCGTCGTCGGCGGTGAGCCGCACGTCGACGTGCTGACCGGCCAGGTGACCCGGCCATCCGGGCACGTCGAAGACCAGCGTGCGGGCCGTCGCCGTCTCCGCCCGCGCCTCGGCGAGCCTGGCGACCCGCCAGCTCAGTCGCCCTGGTACCGCTGCTCGCGCCATGGGTCTCCGTAGTCGTGGTAGCCGGCGGTCTCCCAGAAGCCCGGCTCGTCCTCGTCCATCAGCGTGATGCCGCGCACCCACTTGGCGGACTTCCAGAAGTACAGGTGCGGCACCAGCAGCCGGGCCGGGCCGCCGTGCTCGGGCGTCAGCTCCTCGCCGTCGTAGCGGTATACGATCCACGCCTGGCCGTCGAGAAGATCCTCCAGCGGCAGGTTCGTGGTGTAGCCGCCGTACGAGTGGACGAGCGCGTAGTCGGCCGCGGTGTCGACGTCGGCCAGCAGGGTGTCGAGCGACACGCCCTCCCAGGTGGTGCCGAGCTTCGACCACTTGGTGACGCAGTGGATGTCCACCGTGGGCGTCTCGCTCGGCAGCTCCGTGAGGTCCTGCCAGGTCCAGCGGTGTTTCTGGCCGGTCTCAGTGGTGACCGTGAACTCCCAGTCCTCGGTCCGGATCCGCGGCGTGGGACCGGCCGACAGAACGGGGAAGTCCTCGGTGAGGTACTGGCCGGGAGGCAGCTTCACGCCCTCTCCCCGCCGCCGGCCGTGGAACCCCGGCGACACGATCCCCATCACCCGCCTCCTATCATTCGTTCGCTTTCAGGGTGCCGTACCCGTTTTGTTTGGCGGCCTATGCTCGCGACCGCCGCCTCGCTCGTCCAAGGCCGGTCATCCTCGCTCAACCGGCCTTATGAGTCATTGAACACCGCTAATCTGCTCGCGTGAGTGGTCGACATCGGGACAAAAGGGGCGAAATACGCGCGGTCGCCATCCGGCGACTGAGCGCACTGGCGGCGCATGCCCCGCGCCGGCGGATGGTGCTCGTCGGTGGGATCATCGCCGCGTTCGTCCTGGTCATAGGCGGAATGACCACCCTCTTTTCCGGAAGCGGGGGGCCGAACGGAGGGGCGGCCGAGGTGACGTCGCCCGCGATGTCCCCTTCCGGGGTCTCGCCGCAGGTCAGGTCCTCGCTGCGCGAGCAGACTCCGGCCCCGGCCGTCCGGACGGAGTCGACGCGGGCCTCGGCGAGCGGGCAGCCGTCCCGCACCGGCGGGACGCCGACCACCGCCCCCGCATCGCCACCCGGCCGCGACTGCCCGCCCGGGCTGCGCAAATCGCCGCGGAAGTGCAAGACGCGCATCGGTCAAGACCAGGGAGACTGAGCGCGGACGACGGGGAGACGGTTTGAGCCTCTTCTCCCCGCCGCCGGCCGTGGAACCTCCGCATCGCCGCCTACGCGGTCAGCGCGACGGCCGCCTCGGCGGTGTGGGCGAGGAAGGTGAAGGTCTCCTGGAAGTACAGCTGCACGGTGTCCGCGTCGTGGGACAGGTAGCCGATCGACAGGTCCTGGCCGAGCCGCAGTTCGAAGTCGCCGCCGCGCTGGGACAGCAGGAACGCGCCGTCGATCGCGGGCGCCCAGATGATCTCGCCGTCCAGCACCCGGGCGATGTGCTCGTGGATCGGGTAGCCGTGGTCGGTGGTCTCATTGACGGCGGTGTACGCGTCGGCGCTCAGCACCAGCGCGTACGGGCCGCCGACACCCGCGAGCCGCAGCGCGGACACGGCCCGGCTGGCCGTGTCGGGGTAGTCGCGCACCTCGGACGGCAGGGACAGCACCGGGTTCGAGGCGCTCGCGCGGATGCCGGCGATGGCGCCCGCGGCATACCCCTCGAAGATCGCGCGGTCCTCGGCGAACGCGATCCGCCGGGCCGCGTCCTTCACCGGCTGCCAGTCGGCGTCCTTGGCCCCGCGTTCGACGTCGTCGACCTGGCGCCGGTCCACGGTGAACGGCACGCGGAGCTCGACGATCGGCTGGGACCGGCGCGTGTGCGCGACGATGCCGTCACCGGGGGCGGCGACCGGGTCCAGGTGCCCGGTCGCGACCGCGGACAGTTCAATGCCCCCCGGTTCCGGGACGTCGACGACGCGGCGGCCGGCCACGTGGCGCTCGAACGTCCGCCGGGCCTCGGCCTCCAGGTCGGCCCAGGCGGCGGCGGAAATGGGCGCGAGTTCACGGTGCAGGTTGTTCAACGGATCGTGCTCCTGTTCAGGCCGCCGATCCCCAGGGAACCGTCGGGCGTGGTCTCAGGCTTGCCGAGGGTCTGGTCGTCCGTCGCCGCGGCGGGCTCGGCGGGAGGCGGGTCGTCGAGGAAGTCGGCGGTCGGCACGAAGAACAGCGTTCCGGTCACCGGCGTCGAGAAGTCGAGGATCCGGTCGTGGTTGCCCGGAGGGTCGCCGATGAACATGTTCTCCAGCATCTTCTCGGTCACGGCCGGCGTGCGGGCGTAGCCGATGAAGTAGGTGCCGAACTCCCCGCTGCCGACCTTGCCGAAGGGCATGTTGTCGCGCAGGATCTGGCGCTCGGTGCCGTCCGGGTCGGTGATCGTGGTCAGCGCGACGTGGGAGTTCGACGGCTTGACCGCGTCGTCCAGCTCGACGTTCTCCAGCTTCGTACGGCCGACGACCCGCTCCTGGGCCTCCACCGGCAGGGCGTTCCACGCTTCCAGGTCGTGCAGGTACTTCTGCACGATCACGTAGCTTCCGCCGGCGAACTCCGGATCCTCGTCCTCGATCAGGACCGCCGCGCTCGCCGCCGGACCCACCGGGTTCTCGGTGCCGTCGACGAAGCCGAGCAGGTCGCGCATGTCGAAGTACGTGAATCCCTGCACCTCGTCCTGCACCGTGACGGCCCCGCGCAGCCGGTTCATGATCTGGGAGGCCAGCTCGAAGCACAGGTCGAGCCGGCCGGCGCGGATATGGAAGAGCAGGTCGCCGGGGGTGGCCACGGCGCGGTGCACGGCTCCGGACATCTCGCGGAACGGGTGCAGCTCGGCCGGGCGCGGCCCGCCGAACAGCCGGTCCCAGGCGTCCGACCCGATGCCGGCGACGCAGCTCAACCTGCCGTCCGGCACCCGGAAGCCGACCGACCGCGTCAGCCCCGAAAGGTCGGCCAGCAGCTCGCGGACGATGGGCTCGCCGCCGGGGTCGATCGTGACCACGAGGAAGACCGCCTCGGTGGTCAGCGGGCTCAGCACCTGCTGCGGAGTCCGGCCCGGCGTCGTCTCGGCCATCGCACGACCCTTCTTCGCGAGAATCCGGAGTAAGCCTGTCATGCCGGGACGCCTCCCGGTGCGCGCGGGGTGCGCATTCAAGGGTGCCCGAGGGACTCGGGCAGGGCGCGCCCCAGGCTCGCGGAGCGCCGGCACGGAGGCGCCGGCGGCGTCCCTCCCGGGGATGCGTCGATTCGATCTTGCGGGCCGGCCCAAGATCGCTACTCTGCTCGCGTGAGTGGTCGACATCGGGATGAAACACGCAAAGAGCGTACGGTCGGCATGCGGCGATCGCCGGCATCGGCGTTGCGCTGGATCGTCCTCGGCGGCGGGTCCATCGCCGCTCTGGCCCTGTTCGTCGCGGCTGCGGCCATTCTCTTCCGCCACAGCGGTTCGAAGGAGCAGACGGTGGGCACGGTGCCGTCCGCCATGGCGTCCATGCTGACCGCGCCGTCCAACCCGTTCGAGCCGTCCGCGTCATCTGAGCCGTCCCCGTCGAGCGATTCGCCGCGGGCCAAGCCGTCCGCGAAGGATCCGCGCCGGGCACCGGTCGTACGGACGACGTCGAGACGGCCCGATTCCCCGACGACACAGCCGCCGGGGGGTGCGCAGCCGCCTGCGACGCGCCCCCCTGGCAAGCCCTCCCCCCAGCCGTCACGGACCCACTGCGTACTCCCGTCAGGGATGCCCTGCACCCTTTAGGGCTTTAGGCGCCGCGGGCGTGCCAGTTCATCGGGACGTCGCCGGTCTCCGGGTCGGTCGGCGCGTTGGGGCCGAATTCCAGGGCGGCGTCGGCGGCGACCTGGATGATGATCGGCCGTAGCTCGACGCCGGACTGCCAGTGGCCGGGCAGCGCGGCCGTGCCGTACCGCGCGCCCAGCAGGTTGCCGCAGATCGACCCGGTCGAGTCGCTGTCGCCGGAGTGGTTCACCGCGAGCCGCAGCGCCCGGCGTACGACGTCGACGGGCTCGCCGTCGCGTACGGCCAGCGCGGCGCACACCCCGATGGCCAGGGCCTCCTCGCCGGTCCAGCCGCCGCCGAGCGTCTCCAGCCGCTCCGGCGTGAGCGCGTCGCCCTCCCGGGCCAGCGCGACCGCCGCATTCAGGGACGCCGAGGTCTCCTCGTGCCCCTCGTAGGTCTCCAGCTCCGTACGGGCGGCGTCGAGCGCGTCCGCGAGATCGGCGCCGCGCAGCAGGCCCCAGACGGTCGCGGCCAGCACGCCGGCCGACAGGTACCCACTGGGATGGCCGTGGGTCAGAGCCGCCGACCTGGCGCCCATCGCGAACGCGGCCCGGCGGCATTCGGCGGCGCCCGCGGGGACGCGCGGAGAGAAGGGGAAGCCCGCCGGCGCCGCCCGCATGACCCCGCCGCAGCCCTTCGAGTCGTTGATCGGCTCCTCGAGGCTTCCCAGGGGGACGTAAGGACGCCGCCGGGCGGCGATCGTGTGCAGCGCGGACTGGCAGGTCCGGCCCGGCCCGCGCCGCTGGTGCATCTCCGGCTGGGCGAACAGCCGGCTTCCCGTCTCGATGCCCTGCTCGGGGATCTCCTCGCCCTGGGTGCGGAGCCAACGCAGGTACGCCGCCTGCAGCAGACCGGGCGCGGCGCCGCCGATGCCCTTGCCGCGCTCCCGGATCGACGCCTGGATGAGCGCCTCGGCGGTGAACAGCGTCATCTGGGTGTCGTCCGTGACGGCGCCCGCCCGCACCCGGGCGTCGCTGTACTCGGCCAGCCCCGCCTCGCCGTACGTCGCCCGGATCTCCGCGATCGGCCGGCCCTCGATCGGCGCGCCGAGCGCGTCGCCGATGGCACCTCCCAGCAGGCACCCCAGCATGCGGTCCGGATCCGGAAATGTCATGCGATCGCCCACTCCGGTAAGTCTGCCAGGGAGTAATCGGAATTAGGCGGCATGGGTCCTCCGGATACGAATACTTAGAGGGCTTCTTATCGCTACCCTGCTCCCGTGAATGGCGTAGACGAGGACGCAACGGACACTTCGCGGACGACCATCATCAGCCGTCTGTGGGCACGGTTCGAGCTGCTGCCGTTCCGCCGCGGCGTGACGCTGGTAGCCGTTCTCATCGCGGTACCCGCCCTCCTCGTCGGCGGCCTCCTCGTCCTCGACGGAGGCGGGAAGGGCGACCGGTCCCAGCACCGTACGGCCGCCGCGGCGCCATCGGCACGGCAGAGCGACACGAGCGCGATGGACCGGGCGCAGCGCACGTGGGGCGAGTTCGTGGCCTCCCGCAGCGAACGGCCCGCGTCCGCCTCGAAGTCGGCGCCCCCGCGCGCGTCGCAGAGCACGACCCCGCACTCCCGGCCGGCCCCCACCACGGCCGCGCCCTCCACCGGCACCCGATGCCCGCCGGAGCTGAAGAAATGGCCATGGATGTGGGATTTGTGCAAACATCGACGTGGCGGTCACGGACGCCCCTGAGGTCACCGGCAACGCATGGAGCACCTCATCACCTGTAGTACCGTCGACCCGCCGCACTAGTTTCGCCAGTCCCCCGGAGGATCTCCGCGTGCCAAGCACCCGGTCAGCGGCGCTGATGGCGGCGATCACGGCAGTCGTGCTCTTGCTGACAACCGGCGCCGCGGGTCAGTCGTCGGCCGCCCAATCGCCATCGGCCGACAGCGTCAAGGCCCTGCGCCAGCAGGCCGAAAAGGCCAAGAGCGAGCTTTCCAAGGCCACCAAGGCCTGGCAGGAGCAAAAGAACGAGCTGAACGCCTCGGAGGCCAAGCTCAAGACCACGCTCGCCGACCTCGGCACCGCCAACGCCGAGCTGAACAAGATCCGCGAGCCGCTGGCCCAGCTGGCCGCCAGCGCGTACAAGCAGCCGGGCGTCATCGGAGTGCCGTCGCTGATCGGGGGCAGCGACCCCGACAGCGCGCTGGCCGCGGCGACCGACCTGACGATGCTCACCAACGACCAGAAGGCCCTCATCGACAAGGCGGGCCGCCTGCAGAAGGAACGCGAGCAACTGGCCGCGTCGGCGCAGGATCTGCAGTCGAAGAACGCGGTCGAGGAGGCGAAGCTCTCCCAGACGATGAGCGGGCTCAAGGACCGCTCGGCCCGCATCACCGCGCAGCTGACCGCCGCGCTCAAGAAGCTCGATCCCAACACCCGGCTGCAGCTCACCTGCCAGAAGAGCCTGGTCCCCGAGGCGCGGAAGTACCCCAACGGCCTGATCCCCTCGCGCTACCTCTGCCCGCTGCCGCAGCCCGGCCGATCGCTCCGCGCGGACGCCGCGTTGGCCTTCTACAAGCTGAACTCCGCCTACAAGGCGCATTTCGGCACGCAGATGTGCCTCACCGACTCCTACCGGCCGCTCGCCGAGCAGCAGCGGATCTACGCCAACCGGCCCGGCATGGCGGCCGTGCCGGGACACAGCAACCACGGCTGGGGCACCGCCGTCGACCTGTGCGGCGGCGTGCAGAGCCAGGGCTCCGCGCAGTTCAACTGGCTCCAGGCCAATTCGAAGACGTACGAGTTCTTCCACCCGTCGTGGGCCTACAGCAGCCCCTTCGAGCCGTGGCACTGGGAGTACACCAAGGAGGACACCCCCGATGCCAGCGACTGAGGCGCATTCAGACCAAGCCGTCGGACGCTCGGCGGCGAGGATCGGCGGGTCGAACGATCGGCGGTGGATTCGCGGCGCTGGAACGTCGCGCTGATCGGCGGACCGAGACCGAAGGCGGGCTCGGGAGCCGACGGTGGCGCGTTCGCGGTCCCGCGATGCCGCCGGGGCGTCTGTCGTACTTGGGCCGGTCTCGAAGTCTCCGTCCGTAGCGAGCGGTGTCCAGGTGGTGCCTCGCAAGGGGGAGGGAGCCAGCCTGGTTTTGGTCGGCGGCTTCTCCCGGGGTCCCCGCGGAGACGCGGAGGTCGGCGAAGCCGTCCCTGTACGTCTTCGAGGGGTGGGGGCGACAGCGCGGCGAGGCGCCGCCTGGACGCCGCTCGCTACGAACGGGATTTGTCAGACACGCCCTAGCCGACGATCGAGACCGACAGGCGGGAGTCGACGGCGGCGCGGGCGATGGCCGCCGCCTGCGTGCGGCCGGTGCGCAGCACGACGAGCGCTCCCTCGTCGGGATCGGGGCCGGGCCGGGGCACCGCGACCACCGGGACTCCGGCCGCGACCGTGCGCGCCGGCAGCGGGCCTTCGGCGCGGGCGGCGAGGAGGTCGACACGGTCGCCGGCGTGCAGCAGCCGCACGACGGCGGCGTCGGCGAGCCGCACCGGCATGGCCACCGTGCCGGGGGCGGCGTCGTCCAGCAGACTGCCGCCGCGCAGCCGTACGTCGGTCAGCGGCTCGCCCCGGCGGATCGGCCCGGTGAGGGTGCGCCCGGCCGCCCGGCGCACCGCGCCGTCGGGAACCGCGCGGGCGGGCAGGGTGCGCACGCCGACATCGGAGGTGCTCAGCGTCGCGCCGGCCGGGAGGTCGCGGGCGGCCACGAGGACCGGGACGCCGCGCGGGTGCGGACGCGCGGCGGCCAGGCCGAGCGCCGCCGCACCGGCCGCGAGCCCCGCGGCGATGAGACGGCGATGCCGGCTCACCAGCGCCCTCATCGGGTGACACCCTCGGCCCGGCCGCCCGTGGTCACGGCAGCTCGATGGGGAGTTTCAAGCCGTCGAGGGCGTGCGGGCAGGGGCAGTCGCGCTCGGCGGACAGCGCGCCGACGATGTCGATGACGAGGTCGCGCAGGCGGTCGACGTTCTGCGCGAAGACGCGGAGCACCTCCTCGTGGGTCACGCCCGCGCCCTCCTCGACGCCGGCGTCGAGGTCGGTGACCAGGCTGGCCGGGATGTAGCAGAGGGCCAGCTCGCGGGCGAGGACGGCCTCGGGATGGCCGGTCATGCCGACGAGGGTCCAGCCCTGCGCGGCGAACCACCGGGACTCGGCCCGCGTCGAGAAGCGCGGCCCTTCGATCACGACCAGCGTGCCGCCGTCGACCGGCTGCCAGCCGGCCCCCTGGGCGGCCTCCACCACCGTGCGACGCCCGCGCGGGCAGTAGGGGTCGGCGAACGCGACGTGCACGGCGCCGGTGTCGTAGTAGGTCTGCGCGCGGCCGCTGGTGCGGTCGACGAGCTGGTCGGGGACGGCGAGCGTGCCGGGGCCGTACTCCGGGACGAGGGAGCCCACCGCGCTCGGGGCCACGACCTGCTGGACGCCCAGGGAGCGCAGGGCCCAGAGGTTGGCCCGGTAGGGGATCTTGTGCGGGGGGTAGCGGTGGTCGCGGCCGTGCCGCGGCAGGAACGCCACCCGGCGGCCGGCCACCGTGGCCAGGGCGATGGAGTCGCTGGGCGGGCCGTACGGGGTGTCCACCTGGATCTCCTCGACGTCGTCGAGGAAGGAGTAGAAGCCGGACCCGCCGATCACGCCGATCTCTGCATGCATGAGCCGGACCCTAGCCGTCCGCCTCGACGCCCCGCGAGAGCGCCCCCACAGCCTGTGGACAACTTCCGGCGGCCACGACTCATACCCGACTCGCGATATGTCTTGTCTATCGAGCAGACGCGTAATATCTTCTCTTAATCAGAGAAGACATGTCGCGTTTCCGGGAAGGTGAACCATGCCCAGCCGACTGGCCGGACTCCCCGCCGGCCGCCGTACCAAGTGGGTCGTCCTCGCAACCTGGCTCATCCTGCTGATGGTCGGCGGTGCCCTCGGGGGCAGGCTGCAGGGAGCCACGAAGAACAATGCCGACGCCTACCTGCCCGGCGGCGCCGAGGCCACCCAGGTCATCAAGCTGCAGAAGAGGCTGCACCATGAGGACGGGATGCTCACCGTCGTGGCGTACGAGCGGCGCGGCGGCGTCACCGCGCAGGACGTGGCGTCCGCGCGGTCGGTGGCCGAGCGCCTGAAGGGCGTGCCGCACATCGGGCCGGTGGCCGGCCCGATCACGTCACGGGACGGCGAGGCGATGCAGCTGCTCGTCCCGATCCAGGGGGACGGGGACGTCGTCCTCACCGCCATCGACGAGGTCCGGAAGGTGGTCGAGCGCGGCCCGCCCGCCGGGCTGGACGTCCGGGTGACCGGACCGGGCGGCACGATGTCGGACCTGATCGGGGTCTTCAAGGAGATCGACGGCACGCTGCTGTTCGTCACGCTGGGCGTGGTGATCGTCATGCTGCTGCTGACGTACCGCAGCCCGTTCCTGTGGATCGTCCCGCTGTTCGCGGTCGGCTCGGCGTACATGCTGTCGCAGGGGCTCGTCTACCTCCTGGCCGAGGCGGGGCTCACCGTCAACAGCCAGAGCACCGGAATCCTGGCGGTGCTGGTCTTCGGCGTGGGCACGGACTACGCGCTCCTGCTCATCGCCCGCTACCGGGAGGAACTGCACCGGCATGAGGACCGGCACGAGGCGATGCGGCTCGCGCTGCGCCGTGCGGGACCCGCCGTCCTCGCCAGCGCCGCCACGGTCACGCTCGCCCTGCTGTGCCTGCTCGTCGCCGAACTCAACTCCACCAGCGGCCTCGGCCCGGTCGCGGCGGTCGGCGTCGTCTGCGCGCTCGCCGCCATGACGACGCTGCTGCCCGCCCTGCTCGCGACCCTGCCGCGCCGGGTGTTCTGGCCGGCGGTGCCCCGGTACGACGCCCGGTACGTCGCCGAGCCCGACGCGCTGGAGAAGGAGCACGGCGTCTGGGCCCGTGTCGCGGGGTTCGTCAGCGCCCGGCCGCGCGTGATCTCGGTCGGCGGCGCGCTGGTGCTCGCCGCGCTGGCGTTCGGCATGCTCTCGCTGAAGGCCGGGCCGGTGTCCAACGCCGGCCAGTTCGTCGGCACGCCCGACTCGGTGGTGGGCGAGCGGGTGATGGCGCGGCACTTCCCGGCCGGGGCCGGCAGCCCGGCGGTCGTGATCGGCCCGCGCGGTCCCGGCCTCAGGGCCGTGATCGCCCGTACGCCCGGGGTGTCCGAGGTGAGCGCACCGGTCGCCCTCGGGGGCTACGAGCAGTACGAGGCGACGCTGTCCAGCGCGGCGGACACGCAGGCGGCGCGCGACACGGTCGACCGGCTGCGCACCGCCGTACGGCCCCTGGGCGCCAAGGTCGGCGGGAACACCGCCGTCAACCTCGACACCCAGCGCGCCGCCGCGCACGACAACAAGGTGATCATCCCGATCATCCTCGCCGTCGTGTTCGTGATCCTGGCCCTGCTGCTGCGGGCCGTCGTCGCGCCGGTGCTGCTGATGGCGACCGTGGTGCTGTCGTTCGCCGCGTCGCTCGGGGTCTGCGGGCTGGTGTTCAGACACGTGTTCGGCTTCGAGGGCGCCGATTCCGGGTTCCCGCTGCAGATCTTCCTGTTCCTGGTCGCCCTCGGCGTCGACTACAACATCTTCCTCATGACGCGGGTGCGTGAGGAGTCGCAGCGGCTGGGCACGCGGCGCGGCGTACTGCGCGGGCTCACGGTGACCGGCGGTGTGATCACGTCGGCCGGGGTGGTGCTGGCCGCGACGTTCGCGGCACTGGCGACCCTGCCGGTGACCGGAACGGTGGAGATGGCCTTCGCGGTGGCCTTCGGCGTGCTGCTCGACAGCCTGCTGATCCGGTCGCTGCTGGTCCCGGCGCTGGCGTACGACGTCGGCCGGCGGATCTGGTGGCCGGGCTACGCGGCGGGGGACCGGCCGCTCGAATCGGGTGAACGGCCGCTGCCGCAGACCGTTCGCTGATCAGGTCGCAACGGGCCCCCGGTGGCTGCCGTGATCGAAGTCACTGAGTAGCACGACCCGCGGGGCCCGTTGCGCATGTCCTTCACACTTGAGGGCACCTGCCGGTGCCAGGTCAGGCGACCTTCTCGCCGGACGATGAGCCCGAGGAACCGGACGAACTCGAAGAACTCGAGGAGCTAGAAGAGCCGGAAGACTCGGAGGAAGACGCCGACTCCTTCTTCGCCTCGGTCTTGGCGGGCTCGCTCTTCTTCGCCGAACCGCTGGACGAGGTGGTCGCACCGCTGCGGCTGTCCGTGCGGTAGAAGCCCGAGCCCTTGAACACGATCGCGGCAGCGGAGAACACCTTGCGCAGACGCCCGCCGCACGCGGGGCACTCGGTCAGCGCGTCGTCGCTGAACTTCTGCACGACCTCCAGAGGCTCACCGCATTCGGTGCACGCGTACTGATACGTCGGCACGAGTTCCTCCTAGCTGTACACAGCCCTCGGGACTGGCACTCTCACTCAATGACTGCTAATGCTACCGGGCGCCCGAACATTCCCGCCGCCCACGCTCACTGTTCGCCCCGCTCGCCGTACCAGCCGGCCAGCTTCCCACGCCGGCTGACGGCGCGCAGTCGGCGTTCGGCCGCGGGGCGGGCGGCGCTCGTGGCCACGACCAACAGCTCGTCGCCCGCCTGCAGGGCCGTGTCGGGGCCCGGCACGAAGCTGCTGCCCTCCCGTACGACGAGGGTGATCACCGCTCCCTCGGGTAGGCGCAGCTCGAAGATCTCCACGCCGTTGAGGTGGGAGTCCGGCGGGATCCGGATCTCCAGCAGGTCGGCGTGCAGCTCCTCCAAGGGGGCCGCCTCGATGTCGATCTCCCGGGCGCGGTCGGGGATGGTCACCTTCAGCAGCCGGGCGAACGACGCCAGCGTCGGCCCCTGCAGCAGGGTGAAGACCACCACGACGATGAACACCTGCGCGAACAGCGCCCGCGCCCCGGGCACCCCGGCCGACGCCGGGATGGTGGCCAGCACGATCGGCACCGCGCCGCGCAGCCCCGCCCACGACAGGAACGCCTTCTCGCGCCAGTCGATTCCGAAGAACGGCGTGGAGACCAGCACCGAAAGCGGCCGGGCCACCAGCACCAGCACGAAGCCGCAGATCAAGGCCGCCCCGATCTGCGCGGGCAGCTCCCGCGGCGAGTCGAGCAGGCCGAGCATGATGAACAGCCCGATCTGGGCCAGCCACGCGAGCCCCTCGGCGAACCCCCGGGTGGCCGGGCGGTGCGGCAGCGGGCTGTTGCCGAGTACCAGGGCCGACAGGTACGTCGCGAGGAACCCGCTGGCGTGCGCCATCGACGCCGCGCCGTACGCGCCGACGGTCAGCGACAGCACCGCGATCGGGTACAGGCCCGACGCGGGCAGCGCCGCCCGGCGCAGGGCGTACGCGCCGACCCGGCCGATCACCAGGCCGATCACCGCGCCGACGGCCAGCTCGTAGACCAGCTCGACCGCCATGAGCAGCGGCGTCGGCGCGTGGTGGGCGCTCAGGGCGAGGACGAGGATGACGACCGGCGCGTCGTTGAGGCCCGACTCGGCCTCGAGCACCCCGGTCAGGCGTTCGGGCAGCGGCAGCCGCCGCAGCACGGAGAAGACCGCGGCCGCGTCGGTCGGGGCGAGCACGGCCCCCAGCAGAAACGCCAGGCGCCACTCGATGCCCACGAGCCAGTGCGCCGCCGCCGCGACCACCACGATGCTGACCGCCGTGCCCACGATCGACAGCGAGAGCGCGGCCGGCACGCCCGGCCGTACGGCCGACCAGCGGGTGGTGAGCCCGCCTTCGGCCAGGATGAGGACCAGCGCCGCCAGGCCCAGGGTCTCGGCGACCGCCATGTCGTCGAAACGGATGCCGAACCCCGCCTCGCCGAGCAGCAGGCCGAGCGCGAGGTACAGGAGCAGGCTCGGCAGCCCACTCCGGTGCGCCACGCGCACCGCCACGATCGCCGCGATGACCACGACCGAGCCGAGCAGCAGCCACAGGTCGAGTTTCACCGACACCCCCTTGATCAGGACTTTCTCACAACCGGTCACGAGTGGTGGGTGCGGCCTCTCCCGGTGCGGAGACCGGGCGCCGTTCCCGGAAACGCGGTCGCGCGGAATCCGCGCGACCACGGGGATAGGTGTTCGCGTGTCGGCCGTCGGCCCACGGTCAGGGCCTCAGGGGCCCGGGACGCGTGTCCTAACGGCGGCGGATCAGCGGGTCGAGGCCGTTGACGACGTTCGCCACCGGGCGGCCATCGACCGCCGCCCGGATGTTGTCGATCACGGCCGTGATGATGTTCAGCTGCGACTGCCGGGTCGAGCCCGCCGCGTGCGGGGACAGCAGGACGTTCTCATGCCGCCGGAACGGGTGATCGGCGGGCAGGGGCTCGTCCTCGAAGACGTCGAGCGCCGCTCCGGCCAGCCGGCCGCTCTCCAGCGCGGCGAGCACGTCGGCGTCCGGCGCGACGCCGCCCCGCGCCACGTTGACCAGGAAGGCGCCCGCCGGCAGCAGCGCGAGCCGCCGGGAGTCGAGCAGGCCGACGGTCTCCCGAGTGCGCGGCAGGCAGACGACGGCGATGTCGGAGCCGGCCAGCAGGTCGTCGATCTCCTTGTAGACGCCGGTGTCCCGGCGCCGCCGCGACCAGTACGCGACCTGGCAGCCGAGCGCCTCGAACAGCCGCGCCGCCTCCGTGCCGATCGCGCCCATGCCGAGCACGCCGACCCGCCGGTTCGCCAGCTCGTCCGAGCCGCGCGCGGCGGCCTCCAGCTGCGGCCAGCCGCCTTCGCGCATGCGCCGGTCCGCCCACGACAGCTGCCGGGACAGGTCCAGCGCGGCGCTCAGCGCCCACTCGGCCACCGACCGGGCGTTCGCCCCGGCCGTGTTGGCCACGGGTACCCCGGCGGCGGTCAGCGCGTCGACGTCGATGGCGTCCACCCCGACGGACGGCATCTGCACGAACGCCAGGTGCGGGGCGGCCGCCACGGCGGTGGCGTCGATCGTGAGCTCGCCGGTGAAGTCGCCGACGACCAGCTCCGCGTCGGCCAGCTCCGCGTGCAGGGCGTCGCGGGTCCGCTCGGCGGGCACGGCGACGTCGGCGCCGAGCGGGTCGAAGACGTGATGGATCAGCTCGGCGCCGAGGGGCGGGAGGGCGAGCAGCCGCCAGCGGTCGCTCATTGGCCGGCCCCCGCGACGGCGAACCGGACGAGGCCGCCCGACGGCGTGACCGCGGCCCGTACGGGCCGGTCGTGCGGTTCGGCGGGCAGGGCGTCGACCAGCTCGGTGTCGTACACCGGCGCGATCGTGAGGATGCTCGGGGCGACGCGGGCCAGCGCCCGGTCGTACGAGCCGCCGCCGCGCCCGAGGCGCACGCCCGTCGACGAGACCGCCAGCGCGGGCACGATCACCAGGTCGGCGCTGCGGATCGCCTCCGGGCCCCGTGCGGGCTCGGTGGGCTCCAGCAGGCCGAACCGCCCCGGTTTCAGCGACTCCGGGCCCTCGTAGGAGGCCCAGTCGAGGTCGTGGTCCGGCAGCAGCCGGGGGACGAGGACGTATGTGCCGCGCTTCCACAGCGCGAACAGCAGGCTCTGGGTGGCCGGTTCGGTGTCGACCGAGACGTACGCGGCGACGGTGCCGGCCATCTCCGCCTCCGGCAGCGTCAGTACGGTGTCGCGCAACAGCCGCCCGGCGGCGGTGCGTTCGTCCGGGGTGAGGCGGGCGCGGGCCGCCAGAAGGTCCGAACGCAGGGCCGTCTTGTCCTCGGTCATGTCGCGCACGTCTCCATTGTCCCGTGAAAACAGAGTGAGATTCCCCTGAAGATGCGCGCCGCAAAGGGGGACCGTCCGCTGAACCACCGCCATCGACGGTTAGGGTCGTCTCATGGCCGACCACGTATCCGTCACCAAGGCGGTCGTTCCCGCTGCCGGCCTTGGCACGCGGTTCCTGCCCGCCACCAAGGCGACTCCCAAGGAGATGCTTCCGATCGTCGACAAGCCGGCGATCCAGTACGTCGTCGAGGAGGCCGTCGCCGCCGGGCTCGACGACATCCTGCTGGTCACCGGCCGGGGGAAGCGGCCGATCGAGGACCACTTCGACCGGGCGTACGAGCTGGAAGAGGCGCTGCGCGCCAAGGACGACCCCGAGCGGCTCGCCTCCGTGCGGGAGTCCAGCGAGCTCGCCGACGTGCACTACGTGCGCCAGGGCGAGCCGAAGGGGCTCGGGCACGCGGTCCACTGCGCCCGCCGGCACGTGGGGAACGAGCCGTTCGCCGTGCTGCTCGGCGACGACCTCATCGACGAGCGCGACCCGCTCCTGCAACGCATGATCGAGGTCCGGGAGCGGCACGGCGGCAGCGTCGTGGCGCTGATGGAGGTCGAGCCCGAGCAGGTGTCGCTGTACGGCTGCGCCGCGATCCAGCCGACCGACGAGGACGACGTGGTCCGTGTCACCGACCTCGTCGAGAAGCCGGTGCCGGGGGAGGCCCCCAGCCGGTGGATCGTCATCGGCCGCTACGTCTGCGACCCGGCGATCTTCGATGTGCTGGAGAAGACCCCGCCCGGCCGGGGCGGCGAGATCCAGCTCACCGACGCGCTGCTCACGCTCGCCCAGCGGGACTCCTCCGAGGGCGGCCCGGTGCACGGCGTGCTGTTCCGCGGCCGCCGCTACGACACCGGCAACAAGCTCGACTACCTGCGCACGGTGGTGCAGTTCGCAGCCGACCGGCCCGAGCTGGCGGACGAGTTCCTGCCGTGGCTCCGCGAGTTCGTGGCGAAACACGATGAAGCGGGTAGATGAACATCTGGCGGACATCCTGGGGGCGATACGGGAACTTCCGCCCCTGGAACTGGCCCTGCCGGAGTCATACGGAGGCGTCCTCGCCGAGCCCGTCACCGCGCCCGTCGACCTGCCACCGTTCGACAACTCCGCCATGGACGGCTACGCGGTGCTGGCCTCGGACGTCGCGTCCGCGGCCGAGACGTCACCCGTGACCCTGTCGGTCGTCGGCGACATCGCCGCCGGCGACCAGGGCGCGTACGGCATCGGCCCGGGCCTGTGCGCCCGGATCATGACCGGCGCGCCCCTGCCCGGGGGCGCGGACGCCATCGTCCCGGTCGAATGGACCGACGGCGGCACCGCCAAGGTGACGATCCGGCGGTCCGCCACACCCGGCCACTACATCCGGCGCGCCGGGGAGGACGTCACCGCCGGGCAGACCGTCCTCCCGGCGGGCACCCGGCTCGGGCCCGCGCAGATCGGCATGCTCGCCGCCGTCGGCCGGGCCCGCGTCCTCGTACGGCCCCGGCCCCGCGTCGCCGTGTTGTCCACCGGCAGCGAGCTGATCGAGCCCGGCCGCCCCGTCGGACCCGGCCAGATCTGGGACTCCAACAGCTTCGCGCTGACCGCCGCCGTCACCGAGGCGGGCGGCGTGGGCTTCCGGCAGGGCACGGTCGGCGACGACCCGCGCGAGGTGCTCGCCACGATCGAGGAGCAGCTCGCGTACGCCGACCTGATCATCACCTCGGGCGGGGTCAGCATGGGCGCCCGCGACGTCGTCAAGGAGGTGCTGTCGGGGCTGGGGACCATGCGGTTCGAGAAGGTCGCGATGCGGCCCGGCAAGCCGCAGGGCTTCGGCCTGCTCGACGACCACGTCCCCGTCTTCACCCTGCCCGGCAACCCGGTCAGCGCGTACGTCTCCTTCCAGGTGTTCGTCCGGCCGGCCCTGCGCGCGCTGCAGGGCCTGCCGCCCGCACCGCCCAGGACCGTACGGGCCCGGCTCACCGCGCCGATCATCTCGCCGGACGGGCTGCGGCACTACCTGCGCGCCGCCGTCGCGTACGGCGAGGGGGAGCCCCGCGTGACGCCGGCGGAGGGGCAGGGATCCCACCAGGTGTTCGCGCTCGCCTCGTCGAACGCGCTCATCGTGGTGCCCGAAGATGTGACCGAACGCGCGGCCGGCGACCTCGTCGACGTCCTGGAGCTCTCATGAGCGAGCGGAGCGAGCGAATCGTCAGCACAGCGTGCCTGGTCACTCCTCTGATGAAGGAGGCCGCATGAGCGAGCGGAGCGAGCGAATCGTGAGCATGGCCCGCCTGGTCGCTCCTCTGATGAAGGAGGCCGCATGAGCGAGCGGAGCGAGCGAATCGTAAGCATGGCCCGCCTGGTCACTCCTCCGACGAAGGAGGCCACATGACCGGCTTCTCTCACCTGGACGAGTCCGGGGCCGCCCGCATGGTCGACGTCTCCGCCAAGGAGGTCTCGGCCCGTACGGCCACGGCCACCGGCTTCGTCCGCCTGTCCGCGGAGTGCGTCGCCGCCCTGCGCGCCGGGAACGTCCCCAAGGGCGACGCTCTCGCCGTCGCCCGCATCGCGGGCATCCAGGCGGCCAAGCGCACCCCCGACCTCGTCCCGCTCTGCCACCCGATCGCCATCCACGGCGTCACCGTCGACCTGGCCGTCCAGGACGACGGCGTGGCGATCTCCGCGCAGGTGCGCACCGCCGACCGTACGGGCGTGGAGATGGAGGCGCTGACCTGCGTGTCCGTCGCCGGCCTCGCCCTCATCGACATGGTCAAGGCGGTCGACCCCGCCGCCGTGATCACCGACGTCCGCGTCGAGGAGAAGACCGGCGGCAAGACCGGCGTCTGGCGGCGGCCGTGACGGTGATCGGGGCCTCGGCGGTGACCGGCGACAAGACCGGTGCGGCGGCCGTGACGGCAATCGGGGCTTTGGCGGTGACCGGCGTCCGGGGGCGGGTGATCGGGGCCTTGGCGGAGACCGCCGAGAATGCCGGCGTCCGGGGGCGTCCGTGACGGCGATCAGGGCCCTCGCGGTCACCGTGTCCAACCGCGCGTCCGCCGGCGTCTACGAGGACCGCTCCGGGCCCGTCCTCGCCGGTCTCTTGCGGGACCTGGGCTGCGAGGTCGACGGACCCGTCGTCGTCCCCGACGGCGAGCCGGTGGAGAAGGCCCTGCGCGACGCCGTCGCCCAGGGCTACGACGCCGTCGTCACCAGCGGCGGCACCGGCCTCACCCCGACCGACCTGACCCCCGAGATGACGCGGCGCGTCATCGAACGCGAGATCCCCGGCATCGCGGAGGCAATCCGGCTCACCGGCCGCGAGAAGGTCCCGTCCGCGATCCTCTCCCGTGGCCTCGCGGGCGTCGCCGGACGTACCCTGATCGTCAACCTGCCCGGTTCGACGGGCGGGGTGCGCGACGGCATGGCCGTGCTCGGCGAGGTGCTGAGACACGCCGTCGACCAGGTCGGTGGCGGCGACCATCCACGCACACCCTGAACGAGGATGGCGTCAGGCCCGTCCCCGGGGAATCATGGGAGTGTGGAACGCATGCGGGGTTGGCCGGCCAACCTGAACGAGGGGCCGGTCGGGCTGCGGCCCTTGCGGCTACGCGACGCGTCGACCTGGCGAGAGGTGCGGATCCGCAACGCCGAATGGCTGCGGCCCTGGGAGCCCACCAACCCTGAGACCCCGCTGTTCCGCAGCGGCCTGGGCCCGTACCTCAGCATGGTGCAGACCATGCGTCGCGAGGCGCGGCACGGCCTGGCCCTGCCCTGGGTCGTCACGTACGAAGGGGCGTTCGCGGGGCAGCTCACCATCGGCGCCATCGTCTGGGGCTCCGCTCGCTCGGCGCAGATCGGCTACTGGGTCGACAAGGCCGTCGCCGGCCGCGGCGTCATGCCCACCGCCGTCGCCCTCGCCGTCGACCACGCCTTCTTCAACGTCGGCCTGCACCGCGTCGAGGCCAACATCCGCCCCGAGAACACCGCCAGCCGTCGCGTCGTCGAAAAACTCGGCTTCCGCGAAGAGGGCGTGCGCCGGCGTCACCTGCACATCGACGGGGCCTGGCGCGACCACATCTGCTACGCGCTGACGACCGAGGACGTCCCGGGCGGCCTCATGGCCCGCTGGCGCGCCAGCACCCGCCAGGCGTTCCCCAGCTGACGCCGTGATCGCTCGGAGTCGCGGCGGATACTGGAATGTGATGTTCACGAAGCCGTACTCCGGCGACCATGGAGGCGGGCACCGCACGTCGTGATCATGTCGCCCGGAAACTTTCGGTCAGGAAAGCTTCAGGAACGATCCGATCTCGCGACACACCGCCCCTAATGCTCGTCAACCACTGACGGTGGGTCTTAGCGTGCGGGACGTGAGCGTGCGCGTCTGCGAGGTCAGCCTGCGGCCTGGACGCGTCTATGAGGAGGGCTGATGAGCAGCGCACTCCTCTATCTCGCGATCGTAGCCGTGTGGGGCATCGTCCTGGTCCCCATGTGGCTTCGCCGTGACGGTTCCCGGACCCGGCAGCGCCGCTTCGACGAGGACACCGACACCCTGACGGAGTCGCCCGCCGAGGTCGCCGACAACGTCGACGAGGCCCTGCCCGAGGACCACCCCGTCCCGGCCCCGCAGGCCCGCCAGGCCGCCCGCAGGCGGGCGAGCCGCGCCGCCGTCATCGCCCGCCGCCGACGCCGCACCGTCGGTCTCCTCCTGCTGGTGCTCACCGCCGTCGCCACCGTCGTCGCCGGCGTCACACCGGGGTGGTTCATCGCGCCCCCGGCCGTCCTCCTCGTCGGCCACCTGACGCTGCTGCGCATTGCCTTCAAGGTCGACGCCGAACGCCGCCGCGCCCGCCACCTCGCCCGCCTCCGCGCGATGGAGGCCGAACGCCGCCGCGCGGAGGAACAGGCCCGCCTCGCCCGCGAGGCCCAGCGCACCGCCGAGGTCATCACCATGCCCGAGCGGCCACAGGAAGAGGTCTACGACCAGTACACCGACCAGCGCGCCGTCGGCGACTGAGCCCGGCGTGATCCAGGACACCGGATAACCGATGCGCGAGCAGTGCCCAATGTTTGCTAGCCTTACCTCGTCCTTGGGGCTGTAGCGCAGTCCGGTAGCGCACCTCGTTCGCATCGAGGGGGTCAGGGGTTCAAATCCCCTCAGCTCCACCCAGGTCAAAGGCCGGTCCCGATCACGGAACCGGCCTTTTTCGATCTTGTACAGCAGCGAAGTACAGCAACGCCCTCAGCCGCTTCCGTCCGCCGCCATCAGCGAATCACGCTCCTCGGCACTGAGAAGTCCATCGGAGAGCGCGTCATCGTCGAGCAACACACGCACAGAGGCCGCGTGTTCGGCGAACACCTTCCGACATGCGGCCCTCTCGGGACGATCAGCGTCGGTGCCGACGAGGAGCGCGAAGCGCTCATCACCCTCAACGCCGGCATGCCGAGATGTCTCGGCGGCGAAGACCAACAGGTCCACCAGCCCGGCACGGCCGGGAACGTGCCTGTCAAGCGCCAGCCGGATCAAGAACGGCAACGCGGAGGGCATCGCCGCACTCAGGTGGAAGACGTCATCGATCAACACGATCCCCAGGACACGCGATGCCTCTTCGCTGGCGACTTCATCGAGGAGACCGTTGAAGAGGGCTGGTACTGCGGCGGGGCAGTCTGGAATCTCCGACCAGGCGATGTCAGTGATTCCCCGAAGTGCCGGGTGACCA
This sequence comes from Actinoallomurus vinaceus, assembly GCF_039542055.1. Classification (NCBI taxonomy): domain Bacteria; kingdom Bacillati; phylum Actinomycetota; class Actinomycetes; order Streptosporangiales; family Thermomonosporaceae; genus Actinoallomurus; species Actinoallomurus vinaceus. The sequence continues at coordinate 50,172 of NZ_BAABHK010000021.1, read as the reverse complement.
TTTTCGACTTGCCCAGCTTGCGGATAGTCGCGAAGGAACCTGGCTACTGCGGCCTCTTTAGCCGCGCGATCATGCACGCACATCAGTCGCATCCTCTCGCCCGGCTGCGTCGCCGTCGAGGGCATTAAGCCGGCACCGACCGTCTGTCCTGGTCGGGACAAGGCCGTAACGGAACCACCGTCGACCGCCGCAAGGGGCCGGTTCACTCATGGAACCGGCCCCTTGGAGCTCGCTGTAGCTGATCACGGCTACGAGTCCAAGCGCTTGCCGAGCCGCTTGAGCGCTTTCCGCGTGGCGTCCGAGGAGACCTCACTGTAGACGTTCATCGTGACCGAGATCTGGCTGTGCCGCAGGATCTGCATCGCCACCTCGGGTGAACGTCCATCGCGACGAGGATCGAGGCGCACGTCTTGCGTGTCGCGTGAACCGGGATCTTCCACGGGCCGCCGGGGCAGCCGCCCGGCCCTCGGGCCGGGCGTGCGGCCTCCGTAAGTTGTTGGCCGGCCCGGGAGGGCTGGGTGTGGCTTGTGCGGCCTTGCCTTGTGTGGCTTTCGCAGAGTGGCCGCCCAGCTCTCCACGGGGCGCCTCGGAGCGAGGTACGGGTAAACGTGCAGGGGGTGATGTGGCAGCGCTACGGAAACTCCCGCCAGGCCGTGCCCGATATCGGGACTTGGCGGGACTGGTCGTTCCGAAGCTACTTGCGGGAGTTGTCGATCACGCGTGGGGTGCGGTTGCGTCCGTTCTGGTCGCATTGCTGGTCGAGATTGATTCGCGTCCCGGGGGCATGCGGTCGGTGTTGAGCCGTCCGTGAGCGTGACGATCTCCTGTCCGGCGAGCCGAGCGGGTCCCTCAGGCCTCGCCCAGGCACCGAGTCAGGCTGTTGGCGAAGGCGGCTCGCCGTAGGTGGTGACCCAGGCAGTCCGGGCCGGCCAGTCGCGTTCAGGGCGGTGGGGGTGGACGCCGACAACGGCCAGCGGCGGCAGGTCGTCGAGTTCCAACAGCTCCCGCCATTGGTCCCGAGTCACCTCCAGGTACCGCAATCCCTTCAGCTCGGTCACCGTGGCGAGGTCGGCGACGGGTGCCGCCGCGATGTCCAGCGCCCACAGGTTCGGCACCGTACGGAGCGGAGCCAGCTCGACGGGCCGCGCGCAGGTGATCGACAGCGAACGCAGCTCTCGGTTCCGGGCCGGTGCCGACAGGTCGGCCGACTCCACATCGAGTTCCAGATACTCCACCGGACGGCCGCCGAGCGGGGTCAGGTCGGGCGAACCCGTGCTCGACAGCGCCAGCGAGCGCACTTCGGGCACCGCGTCCAGGAACGCGCAATCCTCCACCTCGGTCACCCGGACGTCCTGCACGCGCGGACCGGCCTGCCCGGCCCGCTCGCGGGAGGGCGTGCCGTCGTAGTACACGGTGTGCTCGGACGGCTCCAGATCCGCCTCGATCCACAGGTTCTTGTCGTGATGGATGTAGTCACCGCGTTCCAGCGCCTCCACCAGGCGGCGCAGGAATGTGGTCACCGAGTCGGCGACGTATGCCGGCCCCCGCGTGTAGTCGACTCCGACCGCGATGACCTGCCTGGGACGGCCGTTCGGCCCGGGATCGGTGTCCACGGCGAGCCAGTTGCCGCCGGTGTCGAACGCGAACCGGATCCAGCCCGGACGCAGCGGCGACCTCCGGACGGTGTTCGGCGGTGTGGCATCCAACACCGGCCGGCGCCAGTGCTCGTAGTGCCACTCCCGCGAGATGTCGAGCCACTCGTCATCCAGGCCGCCGATCTCGGCAAGGGGGAGCCACTCCTGCCGGTCGAACAGCGGGTTGACGAGGTCACCGTCACCGTCGGCGATGCCGTACAGCGCGCGCAGGTCCGCGGGCAGCGCGACGCCGAGTTCCTCCTCCACCGCCGCGAGGTCCTCCTCGCTCGCGGGCCCGGGGAGCTCCTCCTCGTACCCGAGGATCTGCGCCATCAGCCGCCGGTAGTGGTGGAAGAGCCGCACCGCCTCGTCCGGATCACCGGCGGGAACCGCAGACTCCGCCCCTTGCTGCTCGTCACCCCGATCGGGCGGTACGAACTCTTCATCGATCACGTGAAGGATCGGTGGTTTCTGCCGGGGGGACGCCATGCCGCCGCAACCTAGCACCCGTCCCCGACGACACCGCCATACTGATCATCTCTGCACGTTTACTTGTACGTCCCTGTGCACTGGAAGCCGTACGCCGACACCGCGCGTCTTGACGGCAACAGTGACGGCAACGACGGCAACCGTGGGCAGCTACCGGCATACGTCCACCGCTGAGCCGCTTCCCCGCTGGTCCTTCGTCATTTCTTCCGGGGGCGACCCCCGGGCCCCCGATGTGGGGGCTTCGCCCCCCACGCCCCCTGTGCGGGCTGGGGTTGGGTGGGCTCGGGTCTCGGTTGTAGGGGCTTTGCCTCGGCCGGTACGGTCGCGGGAGTGTTCTCGCTGCGGGGACCCATGAGATCCGTGCGCGGCCACCCCGGCAGTTCCCACGCTGAGAGTTAGGTTTCGTCAATGGCATGTCGTATCAGTGAGCTTGTGCTCAAGTGCCACGACCCCGAGGTGCTGGCGCGGTTCTGGTGCGAGGTCCTGGACTTCATCGTGCTCGATCGCGAGGAGGACTGCATCGAGATAGGGCCGCGCGAAGGGTTCGGCGGCCCGCAGCCGACGATCATCCTCAGCCGCAACGACGAGCCGAAGAACGGGAAAGTCCGGCTGCACATCGACGTCAACGCCACCGACCGCGATCAGGACGCCGAACTCGAACGCCTCCTGAAGCTCGGGGCGCGCCCGGCCGACATCGGTCAGACCGGGGAGGAGTCCTGGCACGTCCTCGTCGACCCCGAAGGAAACGAGTTCTGCCTGCTCAGGGCCCGCCTCGACCCACTCTGACGGCCCTCGGCGGCAACGAGGGCCGCGCCCGGGTGTGGCGGATCACCCACGCACCTTTACACGCAGATGCAGGTCCTTGCCGTCCGGGCCCTGCCCTGGCGCCCGTACCCAGGCCCCCGACTTGATCCCGGCCGGCACCTCGAACTTGATCGTACGACCGTCGAGCGTGGTCGTCATCTTGCCACCGTGGAGCGCCGATTCCCCCGTCAGGTAGACAAGGTGGATCCGGCCGCGCCGGATCCTGACGATCACTGTCGCCGCCAGCCCTCCCCCCGCCACGATGTAGAAGAAGACGTGCCCGGCCGTCTTGCCGCCCATACGGGCCACCGTGGCCCCCACAACGAGGAAGAGCAGCCCGCCGACGAACCACGACGTGTTCTGCATCGGTGCGCCCATGAACTCGTGCCGGTTGTGAAACACCCGGCCCTGCGGCGTGACTTTCGAGTTCAAATGAGTGCCCACCAGATAGTTGACGGCCGCACCCGCGAGGAAGCTCGCCACCGCCGCCACGACGCCCGGCATGCCGGTCAGCGTGAGCACCACGGTCAGGGGGAGCGGGGCGGCGAACAGCATCAGGAAACTCAGCCAGCCATGCCCTCGGTAAGAGATCACTGTTGCCATCGCGTGCACCTCTCCGGCCGCCCGACAGTCGCCTCGGTGCACCGTAGCGCGCTCGCCGCCCAAATGAACAGAAGTGTCTATCAGAGTGCCGGGCGGATGCTCGGATCGCGGACGCTGGGCTTTACAGGGAAGGCCGGCTCCGATCACGGAGCCGGCCTTTTCCGATCTCGTACGTGTTCAGGTGCTCTCGGCGAGGGCGTAGGTGAGGGCTTGGTCGATGGAGAGTCTGACGCCCTCGTCGAAGAGCTTGCCGAAGGTCTCCTCGCCCAGCGCCGCCCGGGTGCGTTGCTCACAGAGCCGGTGGTCGGCGGCCAGGTGCCGCTGGGTCAGGGGTGCTGCGGTGAACCGCCAGATCGAGTGGGCGCAGCCGAGCAGCCGGGCGGCGCCTTCGAAGTCATGGCGGGCGGCGGCGTCCCAGGCGAGGACTTCCAGGCAGTGGGCGATCCCCCATCCGTCGATGTGGGGGGAGACCCGGAGCCTCTCCCGGGCGAGCCAGGTCGCCCGCTCGCGGTCGCCGATCAGCCAGTGGGCGACACCGCACAACCCCAGGGACCGGGCGTACGTCACCGGTGCGCCGGCCCGAGCCGACATGTCCAGGCATTCCTCGCCGAAGACCCGGGAGCGCTCGGTCTCACCGAGGAGCGCGGTGCCGTACGTCAGGAAACGCAGGGTCATCCACACGCCCGCGCGGTCATCGAGCGCTCGCAGGCGGGTGAGGGCGTCCTCGAAGAAGGCCACGGCGCGATGCAGATCGTCGCAGAAGAACGTGTGCATGCCGCGGAGCATCGTGGCGTGGGCCCAGGCCGACTCGTCGCCGAGGCGTTCGGCCAGGGCGAGGCACTGGTCGGTCAGTGACCGCGCCGTGTCCCATTCGGCCATCAGGAGAGCCAGCCATGCGTTCACCCAGAGGGCATTGGCCCGTGCCGGGCTCGGCTCAGGGGCGAGGGACAGGGTCCGATCGAGCCAGTACCGCCCCTCCCGATGGCCGACCGCCGTGGTCCAGTACTGCCACAGGGAGCAGGCGATCCGCAGCCCGTCGCCTGCCTGACCGGGCTCGCTGACGCAGAATTCCAATGCGGACCGTACGTTGGAGTAATCGAGTCCCAGCCGGTCGAACCCCTCGAGTTCCTCTGAGCTCAGGAACCAGCGTTCCGACTGCCGGGCGACCTCCGCGAAGTGATCCCGGTGACGCGTCCGCACCGCCCTGGCCTGACCGGAACGAGTCAGGCGCTCGGCGCCGTACTCACGGATCGGCTCCAGCATCCGGTACCGGGCGACCGGCCCGGCCGGCGAAGAGGTCAGTACGGACTTGTCGACCAGGCCGTCCAGGAGCGTGAGGACCTCCACGTCGTCGATCCCGTCGCCTGAACAGACCTGCTCGGCGTCGCCGATGTCGAAGCCGCCGCTGAACACCGACGCCCGCATCCACAACCGCTGCTCCGCCTTCGAACACAGGTGGAAGCTCCAGTCGATCGCCGCCCGCATCGTCTGGAGCCGCGGCGTCGTCATCTGCGCCCCCGCACCAAGGGCCTGCAAAGAGTGTTCTCCGAGCCGAGCCAGGATCGCCTCGACGGGCATGGCTCGCACCCGTACGGCGGCCAGCTCGATCGCCAGGGGGATACCGTCCAGGCGGCGGCAGATCTCGGCCACCTCCGCACGGCTCGCCGCGGTGACGGCGAAGCCCGGGAGCGCGGCGGTCGCACGCTCGGTGAACAACCGCACCGCGTCGTTGCGCCCCGGCGGGCCATCCTCTTCCTGCGGCACCGGCAACGGCGGCAGCTCCATCAGCCACTCCCCGCCCACGTGCAGCGGCTGCCGGCTGGTCGCCAGGATCCGCAGTCCGGGCGCGGCCTGCAGCAGGTCGGCCGCCAGGAGCGCGCAGGAGTCCACCAGGTGCTCGCAGTTGTCCAGCACCAGCAGAAGATTCTTCTCCGCCAGGAACCGCGCCAGGACGTCCCGCGCGGCAGAGCCCGACTCACCCGGCACGCCGACCGCGTCCCCGACCGTCTGGGTCAAGAACCGTGCGTCCTTCAGCGCGGCCAGCTCCACCAGCCGTACACCGTCGGCGAACGAGCCCGCCGACTGCCGCGCCACCCGCTCGGCCAGCCGGGTCTTGCCGACCCCTGGCCCACCGGTCACGGTCACCAGCCGATGATGCCGGATGAGCCGCTTCACCATGCTGATCTCGTGCCCGCGGCCCACGAAACTGGTCAGATCAACGGGAAGGTTCCCCGCCGGGTGCGCCGAATGGGAACCTGCCATGGCAGCCCCCTCCCCCCAGCAGTCAATCTAATCCCCATCTCCGGGAGCACGACAGGGTTGCCCCTGCTCATGGCTTGGTCCGCGGATCGTCGACGTGGTCCGTCCGGCCGAAGATCTTGATTCGGGTCCTTCGGCGGCGATGAGTTTCGCCGGAACTCGCGGTCATACCTGGTGAGCCCGCGAGGAGGAGACACCATGAGCGACACGACGCGCATCGTCGAGGTGGGGACCGTCGCGATCCCCGTCACGGACCAGGAACGAGCCCTCGACTTCTACGTCGGCACGCTCGGCTTTGAGAAGCGACGGGACGTCCCGTTCGGGGCCGCCCGCTGGATCGAGGTGGCGCCGCCGGGAGCGGCCACGACCATCGCGCTCGTTCCCGCGGATTCGGGGGTGCCGATCGGCATCCGCCTCACGACCCGCGACGCCGACGCCGACCACGCGAACCTCCGGGAACACGGCGTCGACACGGATCCGGAGGTCATCCGCATGGGAAGCGCGGTGCCGCCGATGTTCACCCTGCGGGACCCGGACGGGAACACCCTCGTCGTCATTGGTTCGGCCTGAGCCCTCACCCGCCTGTCGTGGAGGAATCAATGCTCGACACGGAATTCACGGCGAAGCTGGAGAAGAGCCCGAACAAAGGCGGCTGGACCTTTGTCGTCTGGCCCGACTCGGTCGAGTTCTTCGGGACGCGAGGCCTGGTCAAGGTCCGGGGTACGGTCGACGGCCACCCGTTCCGCAGCTCTTTCATGGCGATGGGCGATGGCACGCACAAGCTGCCCGTCGCGGCGGACGTGCGCAAGGCGATCGGTAAAGAGGCCGGAGACGTCGTGACGGTCCGCCTCGAGGAGCGGATCAGGGGCTGAGCCCGGATTCGCTCTTCCGGACGGGGCGCTTCGCGTGAACGCGGGCCCGGCCGTAACGTGACCGCTGCCGATACCGAAGGCGTACGGCTCTACAGGAGGTGGTCAGGGTGGCGGACGACGAGGTCGCACGGACCTTCAAGGAGATCGATTACGACGGCGACGGGTACATCACGGCGATGGAGTTCAAGCTCGCCATGACCAAGCGCCATGAGGCGGTCAGCGGTGACGAGATCAACTCGATCTTCGCCCACGCCGATGACGACAATGACGGGCGCATCAACCTCGCGGAGTTCACCAAGGCCTGGAACGCCTGATGCCGCGTACTGATCGTTGGCGATCGCGGCGCCTCTCCGGAGCCGGCGATCGCCAACGGTCGGTGGGGCCATGGGCGCCGTGGTTTAACGACTGGTAAGACCGCGCCTCCTCCACCGTCGCGATCGTTACGATGCCGCGTCAGGAACGATCTTGAAGGAGGTCGGATGAACGCACGCATCAAGGCCGCTCTGGTCGTGGCGACCGCGGCCACCGCCGTCGGTGGTCTCGCCCTCCCCGCGGGCGCGGGGACGTACCAGGCGGCGACGGTGCACGGGAGCTTCTCGTGCGGCAAGGGTTCAAAACAGACGCTCAACTACTCCTACAAACGCGGTTACGTGACGGTGACCGTGTACTACAACAACCACTGCTCGAAGGCGATGCACATCGCCGGCGACAAGCAGACCAGCCACGGGACGATCGAGCAGTTCGCCTGCTTCACGGCGCCGGCGCACAAGAAGAGCAATCACGTCTTCCGGGTGAACGGCACCGACTTCTCCGACGTCAACCTGGTCAAGCACTGCTGAGCGGCATGACCTGAGGTTGATCCCGCGCACCGGACGGCGCAGGATCGGCTCGCCCCGCTCGACCTTGGGGGCGCCGACGGTCCGATTCCCGTGTCACGGGGTCGGCCGATCGTCGTTGTGGACCTCGCAATGCCGCGTCGCTCCGCCGAGCGCCCGCGACCTCGACGTCCCGGCTCGGCCGTGCGTTCCCCGGTTTTCGCAGGCGGACCCTGGGCCGAACTCTTGGCGCGACACTGACCCACCGCCATCCCACGACGCTCGCCGGGGGTCTTCGGCGCTGGGATCCTTGGGCTTTCGTCGCATGACCCGCAACCTCCGGAACCCCCCCGACGAGGCCTTAGTTGCTTTATTGGGGATATTTCGGGCATTAAGGGATTCTTCCTGCGGTGTTGTTCGTTGCCGAAACGGCGACCGCGCCACACCGCGGTCGTGCGGCCGTTCGTGTTCCTCCGGTCGTACGGCGAACCGAGCGGGTGCCCAGCGGGTCTCCCTTGGTAAAGGATCTAGGCTGTCAGGCTGGGACACAGGAGTGCATATGGGACAACACGCGGTCGATGCCGTCTCCGATGGCGGTGAGGACACCGCCGCCGGTGAAACGGGGGGCGACGCCCCGGCCGAGGGCGACGCCACGGGCCGGGACGGCGAGGACGGCTCCGCCGCAGGTGGCTCCGGTGACGGGCCGGCCGCCGAGGGAGACGAGATCGGCGGCACGGTAGGGAAGAACGGTGCCTCCGCCGAGACGGCGACGACGGCGAAACGCGGGTCGGCCGCCGCCGGCGGTCGCCGCGGCGCGCTCGCCGGTGACGGCATGTCCGTTGTGATGGCCGCTGCGGCGCCGAAACGCACCCCTGCCGCGGCGGATGCCGACGCGGCCGCCGGTGACGGTGCGCGGGTCGCGGCCCCGGCCGGTGAGAACGTTGACGCGGTCGCCGACGACGGCGCGCGTGCCCCCGAAGCGGCCGAGGACGAGGCCGCCCTGGCCGTCGGCGGCGGTGAGCCGGCCGCGAGCGCGGCTGACGGTGGCGAGGCGGCCGGTGAAGGTGCGTCCGCCGACGACGCGGTCGCGGACGGCGGTGACGCCCCGGCGCCTGAAGGCGACGCCGACGGCGATGAGGCCCCGGTGGCCGATGGCGGCGTTGAGAACGGTGAGGCTTCTGCGGCCGACGAGGACGCGGCTTCGGCCGAGGACGGCCCGGACGCTGCCGCGGCGGAGCCGGGTTCGGAGGCCGTCGCCGACGACGCCGAGCCGGTGTCCCAAGGCGCTGCCCAGACGGACGCCGGAGGGAGGCCCCGGTCCCGCCGGGGTCTCGGGTCCGCGCTGGGGCTGACGGTCGCCTCGGCCGTGGTCTGGGGCGTGGCGCACGTCTGGGCCGGGCGCCGTCTGGCCGGATTCCTCCTGATGGGCCTGTTCGCCATCCTCGTCGGCGGGGCGGTCACGGTCGCCCTGCTCTACCAGCAGGATCTCAAGCAGATCGCGGTCCAGCGCGACTGGCTGGCCGGTATCACCGGCGGCATCCTGGCCCTCGCGCTCGTCTGGGCCGGCATCGTCGTCCGCTCGTACCAGGTCGTACGACCCCGGGGCATGGCCCGGACCGCGCGGATCCTCGCCGGCGCACTGGTCGTCGTGCTCGCCGTCGGCGTGTGCTCGCCGCTCGTCTGGGCCGCGCGCAGCACGTACACCCTGCGGGACACGATCGGCACGATCTTCCACGGCGACAAGGCGCGGCCACAGCCCGTCATCAACGTGGACGACCCGTGGAAGGACAGGCCGCGGGTCAACATCCTGCTCCTCGGCGGCGACGGGGCCGGCGACCGCGTCGGCGTCCGTACGGACAGCATGACGGTCGCGAGCGTCGACACCAAGACCGGGGACACGGTGCTGTTCAGCCTGCCCCGGAACCTCCAGCACTTCCCGGTGATCCCGAGGCTGCGCTCCCGCTGGCCCGACGGGTTCACCGGGGTCGGCGCGCCGGGTGACGAAGGCCTGCTGAACGAGCTGTTCCAGGACGCCGAGGACGACCCCTCGCTCGTGCCCGGCTTCGACAAGGGCCGCCGGGGACCGGAGCTGGTCCGGGAGGAGATCTCCTACCTCATCGGCCAGCCCATCGACTACTACATCCTCGTGAACCTGTTCGGCTTCGCCGACATCGTCGACGCGATCGGCGGGGTCAAGGTGCACATCGCCCAGGACATCCCGTTCGGCGGCCCGGAGGACGGCAGCGCGCCGACCGGAGTCCTGAAGGCCGGCGACCGCGAGCTGAGCGGCAAGGAGGCGCTCTGGTTCGGGCGCTCGCGCACCGCCAGCAGCGACTTCGTCCGCATGGGCCGCCAGAAGTGCCTGATGAAGGCGATCGCCGAGCAGGCCGACCCGCAGCGGGTGCTGACCCGGTTCCAGCAGCTCGCAGCCGCCGCGAAGAAGACGATCTCGGCGAACATCCCGGCCGAGCTGCTGCCCGCCCTCATCAAGCTGTCGAGCACGATGAAGCACGGCGCGCAGGTCAGGAGCCTGATGTTCGTGCCGCCGGAGTTCCACGTCGTCCGGCCGGACGTCGACGTCATGCGGCGCGCGGTCACGAACACGATCACGGCCAGCGAGCAGCGCTCGGCCGCGGCCTCGCCGAATCCCGAGACGTCCGGCGCGTCCCAGCCCTCGGGTGTCTCCGCGGCGCCGGGTGCGTCCAGTGGTCCGTCGTCGACCGAGACCGCGTCTCCGGCCGGCTCGGGCAGTACCGCGGGTTCCGCCGCAGCGTCTCCGAGCGCCGGTGACCAGCCGTCCGCCGGCGCGACGCCCCATGCCCACACCAAGGACAAAGCCGTCTCGCTGACGGCCGCCTGCGGAGGTTAGAGGCCGCATATACAGCCATTCGCGCGGGCCTTCGTGAATTTTTACCGATTGGCGCGATAAGCGGGGCCAGCGTGCCTTACCTTGCTATCGGGCCAGGTGGGGGTCATGCGTCGGGTAGGATCCACCAGTCAACGCCAATGGTCACTTACCGCGTATATTCAATCACTTTGCAAACCGATCGACGGGGCCGCACGTCCCCGAGGGGGATGCGGCCGCAGTGAGCTGCGCTCGCGAGCAGAGGATCAGGAGACTTCATGGCACGGCGTCAGGGTTGGGAGCGTGAGCCGATTCCGGTCGCCGGTCTGTGGCGCGCGCTGGGGCTGACGCTCGCCTCGGCGGTCGTGTGGGGTGTGGCGCACGTGGCGGCGGGCCGCCGGGCCACGGGTTTCACCTTGATGGGCGTGCTGGTGCTGCTGCTGGGCGGGTCCGCGACGGCGGCGCTGGCGTTCCAGGAGAAGCTGAAGCAGATCGCCGTCCAGGGCGTCTGGCTGAACGTCATCACGGTGGCGATCCTGGCGCTGGCGCTCGCGTGGGCGTCCATCGTCATCCGGTCGTACCAGGTGGTGCGGCCGCCGGGGCTGCCGACGGCGATGCGCATCGCGTCGACGACGCTGGTCGTGGTGATGTCGCTGTTGATCTGCACGCCGTTCGTGTACGCGGCGAACACCACCTACGTGCTGCGGGACACCCTGTCGAAGATCTTCCCTGGCGACGACAACTCGGGCCAGCAGGTCGACGCGGCCAACCCGTGGAAGAACATGCCGCGCGTCAACGTGCTGCTGCTGGGCGGTGACGGCGGAAAGGACCGCACCGGCATCCGCACCGACAGCATGACGGTCGCCAGCATCAACACCAAGACCGGGGACACGGTCCTGATGAGCCTGCCGCGGCAGTTGCAGAAGTTCCAGCTTCCGCCCCGGCTGCGGTCGCGGTGGCCGCAGGGCTACACCGGCGACCCCGGCGACCAGGGCCTGCTCAACGAGCTGTACATCGAGGCGCAGCGGCACCCGGACCTGCTGCCGAAGTACAAGAAGGCGACCCAGCGCGGACCGCACCTCCTCGAAGAGGTGATCGGCTACCTCCTCAACATCAAGATCAACTACTACGTGCTGGTCAACCTCGGCGGGTTCAAGGACATCGTCAACGCCATGGGCGGTGTAACGGTCCACATCGAGAAGAAGCTGCCGATCGGCGGCGAGCCGGAGCGGGGCATCCCGCCGTCCGGCTACCTCTACCCCGGCACCCATCACCTCAGCGGCGAGCAGGCACTCTGGTACGGCCGCAGCCGCCACGCCGACGACGACTTCCACCGCATGGACCGGCAGAAGTGCCTGATGAAGGACATCGCCGACCAGGCCGACCCGCAGAAGGTCGTCACGCACTTCGAGAAGCTGGCCAAGGCCGCGACCAACACGATCTCGACGAACATCCCGTCGGCGTTGCTCCCGGCGCTCGTGAAGCTGTCCGGCACCGTGAAACACGGCGCCGACATCCACAGCCTCGCCTACAACCCGGACAAGATCGTCGGCTTCCACGTCTACCAGCCGAACGTGCCGATCATGCGGGCCGCGGCGGCCAAGGCGATCGCCGAAAGCGACAACCCGCAGCAGACCCCGTCCAGCCCGACGGCAAGCGCGACTGCGAAAAAGAAGAACAAAAAGAAGTCGCCGAGCGTCAAACCCAGCGGGTCGACGACCGCCTCCCCGAGTTCGGGCGGCGCGGTCTCGCTGAAGAACGTCTGCGGCTGAGCCGGTCCTCACCGCGGACGTCCGGCCGACCGGAATCACCGGTCCGCCGGGCGGTTGACGCGGAGCGGGCGTCGTGATGAGCGACGCCCGCGACCAGAGGATCAGGAGAGCGCATGGCAGGTGGTCAGGCGGCGGGGCGTCGGCCCATTCCGATCGTCGGTCTATGGCGGGCACTGGGGTTGACGCTCGCGTCCGCGGTCGTGTGGGGCGTGGCTCATGTGGCGGCGGGTCGCAGGGCCGTCGGGTTCACCCTGATGGCTGTGCTCGCACTGCTCGTGGCCGGTTCGGCGACGCTCGTGCTGGCGTTCCAGGACACGATGAAACAGCTCGTCGTCCAGAACACGTGGCTGAACGTCATCATCGCCGCGATTCTCGCGCTGGCGGTGACCTGGGCCGCGATCGTGATCTGGTCGTACCAGGTGGTGCGGCCGCCGGGGCTGCCGGCGGCGATGCGGGTGGCGTCGACGACGCTGGTCGTGGTGTTGTCGGTGTTGATCTGCACGCCGTTCGTGTACGCGGCCAACACGACGTACGTGCTGCGGGACACCCTGTCGAAGATCTTCCCCGGCGACGACCACACCGGCCCGAAGATCGACGCGGCCGATCCGTGGAAGAACATGCCGCGGTTCAACGTCCTGCTGATGGGCGGTGACGGGGGTAAGGACCGCAAGGGCATCCGTACCGACAGCATGACGGTCGCCAGCATCGACACCAAGACCGGCAACACCGTGCTGATCAGCCTGCCCCGCAACCTGCAGTACTTCCAGATGCCTGCCAGGTTGCGCTCCATCTGGCCCAACGGCTACCGGCCGGTCAACGCCACCCTCGGGTACGACGGGATGCTCAACTCGGTCTACCTGAGCGGCGAGAAGAACCCCAGCCTCGTCCCCGGATTCAAGCAGGGGCAGCGGGGCTCGCACCTGCTCGAAGAGGTGATCGGCAACCTCATCGGCATGAAGATCAACTACTACGTGCTGGTCAACCTCGACGGCTTCAAGGACATCGTCAACGCCATGGGCGGCGTCAAGGTTCACATCGAGAAGGCGCTGCCCATCGGCGGTGAGATGGTCAACGGCCACTACACCAAGCCGCCGACCGGCTGGCTCCATGCCGGCACCCAGCATCTGAACGGCGAGAAGGCCCTCTGGTACGGCCGGTCCCGCGACGCCGACGACGACTTCCACCGGATGGACCGGCAGAAGTGCCTGATGAAGGACATCGCCGACCAGGCCGACCCGCAGAAGGTCGTCACGCACTTCGAGAAGCTCGCGAAGGCCGCGACGAACACCATCTACACCAACCTGCCCTCGACGCTCCTGCCCCCGCTGATCAAGCTGTCCGGCACCGTCAAGGGCGGTAGCGACATCACCAGCCTCGCCTTCAACCCGTGGAAGATGCAGGGCTTCGACCCGGTCTCCCCGAACGTCGCGCTCATGCGCCAGCTGACCACCAAGAGCATCGCCGACAGCGAGAACCCGCACAAGCCAAGCCCGAGCCCGACCACGACCGTCAAGAAGCACAAGAAGAAGGTCAAGACCGGCGTGACGGCGAGCCCCACCGCTTCCAGTGGTTCCGGCGGATCGGTCTCGCTGAAGAACGTCTGCGGCTGAGCCGCTCCTCGCAGCGGAGCCCCGGCCGCCTGGCGGCCGGGGCACGGCGGTCCAGGCGCGGCGGTCCGGGGCACGACGATCCGGGAGGCAGAATGTGCTGATGACCGGTATCCCTCCGCTGCGCCGGCGCGTGCTCGTGGCGATCGTCGGCGTGGCCGCCCTCGCGGTCGTGCTCTTCGCGATCCCGCTGGCGATCGCGTTGCAGCGGTTGTATCGGGACGACGCGATCGTGTCGCTCGAACGCGACGCGACCCGGATCTCGGCGGCGGTGCCCGACAACATCGCGCGCCACCCGAAGCCGGTGCCGCTGCCCACGGGCATGTCGCGGCACCTGAGCGTGGGCATCTACGACCTCAACGGCGACCGGGTCACCGGCCGCGGCCCCCGGAACTCACCGGTCGCGGGCGCCGCCGGGGACGGGCGGGTGCACGAGGCCGTGGAGAACGGCTTCCTGGCCGTCTCCGCCCCCGTGCCCTCCGACGAGACCATCGTGGCGGTGATCCGGGTCGCGACGCCGTACAAGCACATCACCGGGCGCGTCGAGAAGGCCTGGCTGCTCATGGTTGCACTCGCGGTCCTCGTCATCGGGCTCGCCGCCGTGGTGGCGCGGCGGCAGGCGGGCCGGCTCGCCGCGCCGCTCGAACGGCTCACCCGGGACGCGCAGGCGCTCGGCAGCGGCGACTTCAGCATCCGCGCGCGGTCCGTCGGCGTCCGCGAGGCGGACGCCGCGAGCCGCGCGCTGGAGGCGACCGCCCGGCGCCTCGGCGACCTGCTCGAGCGCGAGCGCGCGTTCAGTGCGCACGTGTCCCACCAGCTCCGCACCCCGCTGACGGGGCTCCTCCTGGGGCTGGAATCCGGCCTGGCGGGGGGCGACCCGCGCGCGGTCATCCGTACCGCCCTGGAGCGCGGCGAGCACCTCCAGGAGATCATCGACGACCTCGTGCGCCTCTCCCGGGGCAGCTCGGCCGACCGGGGAGTGCTCGACGTCCCGACGCTGCTGGCAGAGGTCCGCGCCCGCACGGACGTCACCGTGCGGATCGAGGACGGCCTGCCCGAGGTACGGGCGTCGCTGTCGGGCGTGCGCCAGATCCTGAACGTCCTCGTCGACAACGCGGTCACCCACGGCAAGCCGCCCATCACCGTGTCCGCGGTCGACGTCGGCCAGGGCCTCGCGATCGAGGTCGGCGACGAGGGCCCGGGGGTCCTCGACGGCTACGACGTCTTCCGCGGCCCGTCGGACGGGCACGGCCTCGGCCTCGCCCTGGCGCGCTCGCTCGCCGAGGCCGAGGGCGGACGCCTGGTGCTGCGGCGCCCCTCACCCCCGGTCTTCAGCCTGCTACTGCCGACGAGCGACTATCGTGGCGCCGGTTGATCTCGATGCCCTGTCACTCACACCTCCGCCACCGCGTCGCGCTCGTACCGGTACCCGCGCCCGCGCAGCGTCGTGATCTGCCCGTACGGGCCCAGCTTGCGGCGCAGCGTCGACACGTGCACGTCGAGGGTCTTGGTCGGGCCGAACCAGTTCTCGTCCCAGACCTCGTCCATGAGCTGCTCGCGGCTCACGACCTCGCCGGCCCGGGTCACGAGCGCGGCCAGCAGGTCGAACTCCTTCGGGCGCAGCGGCACCTCGGTGTCGTCGATCTGCACCCGGCGCGCCGGCAGGTCCAGGCGCAGCCGGCCCACCGTGATCACCCGGTCGCCCGGCTCGGCGGCCCGGCGGCGCAGGTGGGCGCGGATCCGTGCGACGAGCTCGGTCAGCCGGAACGGCTTCGTCAGGTAGTCGTCGGCGCCGGCGTCCAGCGCGACGACCACCTCGAACTCCTCGGTCCGCGCCGTCAGCACGACGATGACGGTGAGGGGGAGCTCCGCCCGCAGCCGCCGGCACAACTCCACGCCCTCGATGTCCGGCAGGCCGAGATCGAGCAGGATAAGATCCGGCGGATGCGCGCGTACGTCGGCCAACGCCGCTGCTCCGGTCGTGGCGAGGCCTGCCTCGTATCCACTGGCGGACAATGCCTTCAGCAATTCGGACCCGATGATGGCGTCGTCCTCAACCACCAGGATGCGTTCCCGCGTCACACCCCTGATCCTAAGGAACCCTCCAAGGTGGTCGAGGGTTGACGCAAAGAAGTGTTCGTTTCACCCGAAAGCAGCCGAGGGGTTCTGCAGCATGACAGACGTCAGTGTGATCGTGATCGTCTACAACGACGCCGATCGCCTGCCAACCGCCGTGCGGTCCGTGCTCGACCAATCGCATCGCGACGTCGAGTGTGTGATCGTCAATGACGCCAGCACCGACGCGACCGCCCAGGTCGCCGATTCGCTGGTGGCGGCGAACCCGCATCGGGTCCGCGTCGTGCATCGGAAGGACAACTCCGGAGGCTGCGGGCAGCCGCGCAACGACGGCATCGAGGTGGCGCGCGGCACGTACCTGATGTTCCTCGACAGCGACGACACCCTCGATCGGCACGCCTGCCGGAACATGGTCGCCACGGCGGAGCAGACCGGCGCGGAGCTGGTGTCGGGATGCTGCTGGCGGGTGTTCCCCGACAAGGGCGAGGAGCGCGCCTGGTACCGCGGCGTGTACCGCGACCGGGCCGTCTACTCCTCCGTGCGGGAGCGGCCGGAGCTGCTGTACGACACGCTGTCCACGAACAAGCTGTACCGGCGGGACTTCCTCGACCGCGAGGGCCTGCGGTTCGTCGAGCGGCTGCACTACGAGGACCTGCTGTTCAGCACGCAGGCGTACCTCGCCGCGCGGAAGATCGCGATCATCCCGCACCGGGTCTACAACTGGATGACCTACGAGAACGCCGTCACCCTCTCCATCACCAACCAGCGCTCCGAGGTCCGCAACTTCGCCGACCGGCTGCAGATCTTCCGTCGTATCGACGCGGTGTACGCCCGGTACGGCGCCGACGACCTGAAGCTCCGCAAGGACATCAAGTTCCTCAACCACGACCTGCTGCTGTACATCCGCGGCCTGCGCAGCCGCAGCACGGAGTACCGCGAGGCGTTCGTCGACCTGGCCCGCGACTACATGAGCAGCCTCGACCCCCGCGCGTTCGAGGAGGCCCACGAGCTGCAGGCCATCATCGGCTTCATGATCATGAACGGGGACATCGAGGGCGCCGTCTCGGCGGCCGACTACGTGCCCCGCAAGGGCGCCAAGCCCCGGCTGACCGCCCCGCTCGTCGAGCAGGACGGCCGCATCTACTGGTCGGCCGACCACCTCGACACCGAGGACGGCCGCCGTGTCCTCGACGTCACCGACCTCGGCATCCACTCCCTGCCGCTCAAGAGCCTCAACCCCGGCGGCTCCCTCACCGGCATCGAGCGCACCGGTGCGACGTACCGGCTGACCGGCGACATCGTGAACCCGCTCGGCCGGATCGCCGCCGACGCGAAGCTCACGGCCCGCCTGGAGATCCGCGACCGCAGCCGCAAGGGCCGGTTCTTCTCCGTGCCCGCGTCGGTCACCCACACCGGCGGCCGCATCCACTGGGACGCCGACGTCCGGCCCCAGCGCGACATCCGGCCGCTCGGCTTCGTCGACCAGAGCTGGGGCCTGCGGCTGCGGCTCACCGCCGGCGACGAGGAGCTCATCATCCGGCTCTTCGCCGACCACGCCATGGACGACATCGCCCTTCCCGTACGGCCGCGCCTGACGCGCCTGGCCGGCGACCACCTCGAGGCGTACGTCCCGGAGAACGGCGAGATGTCGTTCCGGCTCGTCGCCCACGGACGGATCGCCCGCGCGTTCCTCACCGCCCTGCGCGGGTTCACCTCCAGCGGGCGCGGGCGGCGCTGGTGGGTCGGCCTGCTGCGGAGCGAGAAGGCGCTGCGCGACGTCTTCACCCGCCGCAGCACCAAGATGTCGGTCTACAACAAGGTCTTCGTCCGCCTGCCGATCCGCCGGAACACCGTCGTCTTCGAGAGCCACCTTGGCAAGCAGTACTCCGACAACCCGAAGTACATCTACGAGGAGCTGCGCAAGTCCGGCGCCAAGTACACCGCGATCTGGTCGTACGCCGGCAGCTCGGCCGGCTACCCGAAGGACGCCAAGCTCGTGCGCCGCGGCTCCTGGTCGTACTACCTCGCCCTGGCCCGGGCCCGCTACTGGGTCGACAACCAAGGCTTCCCGCGCGAGGCCGTCAAACGCCCGCAGACCACATACATCCAGACCTGGCACGGCTCGGCGTACAAGCTCATGGGCGTCGACGCGCCGGAGACCAAGCGCGGCACCCGCGCGCAGCGGGCCCGCCTGCAGGAGATGGTGGACCGTTTCGACCACTTCCTGGTCCGCACCGAGCAGGACGCCCACACCCTCGTCAAGGGCCTCGGGGTCCGCGCCGAGCTCATCCGCAGCGGCTACCCCCGCAACGACGCCCTCGTCAACCGCGGAGACGCCACCGCGCTGCGCAAGAAGCTCAAGCTCACGGACGGACGCAAGGTCGTCCTGTACGCCCCGACCTTCCGCACCGACGACAAGGGCAGGCCCGAGAAGCGCCTGGAGATGCCGTTCGACCTCGAACGCTTCGCCCACGAGCTCGGCGAGACCCACATCCTCCTCGTCCGGCCGCACTACCTGAACACCGTCGTCGTGCCGCCCAGCCTGAGCGGCACCGTCCGCAACGTCATGGACGTCGACGACGTCACCTCGCTGCTGCTGCTCACGGACACGCTGATCACGGACTATTCGTCGATCATGTTCGACTACGCGCTGCTCGACCGGCCGATGGTGTTCTTCGCGCCGGACCTCGACGACTACGTACGCTCCCGCGGCGCGTACTTCGACCTCAAGGAGCACGCGCCCGGCCCCGTGGTCGCCGAGCCCGACGAGCTGTTCGCGGCGCTGCGCGACCTCGACCGCGACACGTACGCCAAGCAGCGCCGCGCCTTCGTCGAGAGGTTCGGCGAATACGACCAGGGAACGGCCGCCAAGCAGGTCGTCGAGCGCTTCTTCACGGGGAACGGCAATGGCTGAATCGCGCGACATCTTCATCGTCTGCAACAACCACGAGGAGCTCGGCGGCCTCCAGCGCTGGGCCCACCACGTCGGCCGGCTCTTCACCGAGCGCGGCCACCGGGTGCATATCATCGGCATCACGCACGCCGAGGAGGCCTACGACTACGGCCGCGACCTGCCGTACGGGCTGCACACCCTGCACGAGACCCCGCCGCCGCCCCGCAAGGGCGGCCGCATCCGCGAAGCGCGGCGTGTCGCGGCCCAGCGCCAGGGCGCCGCGAAGCTCAGTGCGCTGTTCCGCACCGCCCGGCCCGGCGGGATCGTCATCGCCGCCCAGGTCTGGGCCATGGAGTGGGTCGCCCTCGCCGACACCGCCGGGATGGCGGTCATCGGCATGAGCCACGAGTCGTACGCCGCGACGAAGGGCTCCTCGCGGTTCCCCCGTGTGCAGCGCTACTTCGCCGACGTCGACCGGCTCTGCGTGCTCACCACCGAGGACGCCGACGCGTGGGCTCGCGCCGGGATGTCCAACGCCGACGTGATGCCCAACCCGCTGCACGTCACGCCCACGGCCTTCCCGGACCTCACCGCGCCCGTCGTCGTCGGCCTCGGCCGGCTGTCGTTCGAGAAGGGCCAGGACATGCTCCTGGAGTCCTGGGCCAAGATCACCGAACGCGCGCGGACCAGCCCCTCACCGAACCGCCCGCCGACGTGGCGGCTACGGCTGTACGGCTCCGGACCGGAGGAGGAGGCGCTGCGCCGCAAGGCCGACGAGCTCGGCGTCACCGTCGAGATGCCCGGCACGACCTCCGACATCCAGGGCGCTCTGACCAACGCCTCGATCTACGCGCTGCCGTCGCGGAGCGAGGGCTTCCCGATGGGCATCCTGGAGGCCATGGCGTACGGCCTGCCCGTCGTCGCGTTCGACAGCGCACCCGGCGTCCGCGAGCTCATCACGCACGAGGTCGACGGCATCCTCGTCACCCCGGGCAACGTCACGGAGTTCGCCGAGGGGCTCGAACGCCTTATGGACGACCCGGACCTGCGCGCCAAGATGGGGGAGGCGGGCCGGCAGTCGGTCCAGCGGTTCTCGGCCGACGTGGTCGTCGACCGCTGGGAGCGCCTGTTCTCCCTCGTCTACCGCTGACGGAGCGGACGCAGCCGGCGCAGCGGCCGGGGCAGGGAGCGTTCCTCCGCACCGGCCGCTAAAGTCCGCCCGGCGCCCTGCGACCTCTCCGTGTCCTCGGGGGACTCGCCGTCCTCACTCGCTCCGCGGGCGGCCTCCGTCGTGCCGGAGGCGCGCCCAAGGACGCTGCTCAGCCGCCCACTCCGCTCGCTGCGTCGGGCTCGCTCCCGGGTGCACGGCCGTGCGGGCGCCCCCCGCTCCTCCACCGCCTGGATCGCCAGGCTCACCAGGCTGATCAGCAGCGAGCCCGCGGTGTCGGTGTCGAGGCGCACGGTCACCCAGTCGTCGCCCGACCGGATGACGATCTGACCGGACTCGGTGAGCACCTGGTCGAGCCGGTCGATGAACGGCCGGGTGAGCCGCAGATCGGCCTCGTCACCGGTGTGCAGATGAAGAATCTGGGTGCCGTGGAACGCGAATCCCCGGCCGACGCCGCACGATGGACGACCGGTGTCCAACCCGGGCCACGCCGTCAGTTGTGCGGCCACTCGTTCGGCTGTGCTCCGGCTTTTCGGAGGGCCTGTCACGGACCCAGCATCCCGTGCCACACGCGTTCCCATAAGGGCTCGCGCCTTAATCGTTACCAAGCGATTTATCGCTCTCTTTGCCTTCCCGCCACCATCGTGACGCTCGGCGGCCCATTCCCGGGGAAGGGGAGGATCGCCCGTCTCGATCTTCCAGGAGGGTCGTACGGTGGACGAGTGATCTCTCGCAGCGACGTCGAAGCGGCCAGAGCCCGGATCGGCTCCCGGGTACGCACCACACCGGTCTTCGCGGACGGCGACCGCGTGCTGAAGCTGGAGCAGCTCCAGCACACCGGCTCGTTCAAGGCGCGGGGGGCGTTCAACCGCATCCTCGCCGCCGCCGAGAAGGGCGGCCTGCCGGACGCGGGCGTGGTCGCCGCCTCCGGCGGCAACGCCGGGCTGGCCGTCGCGTACGCCGCCCGCGAGCTCGGCGTCCCCGCCGAGGTCTACGTCCCCGAGACCGCGCCCGCCGTCAAGGTCGCCGGGCTCAGGGCGCTCGGCGCCGCCGTCGTCCAGGTGGGCCGCGAGTACGCCGAGGCGTACGACGCCGCCACCAAGCGCGTCGCCGACACCGGCGCGCTGTTCTGCCACGCCTACGACCAGCCGGAGATCTGCGCCGGGCAGGGCACCCTCGCGCTCGAACTGGAGGAGCAGACCGGCGGAGTGGACACGGTCCTCGTCGCGGTCGGCGGCGGCGGGCTCATGGCCGGGATCGCCGCCGCCCTGGAGGGCCGGTCCCGCGTCATCGCCGTCGAGCCGCACGGCTGCGCCTCCCTGAACGCCGCACTGGCGGCCGGCGAACCGGTCGACGTCGAGGTCTCAGGCGTGGCGGCCGACTCCCTCGGCGCCCGCCGCATCGGCGAGATCGCCTTCGCCGTCGCCCGCCGCACCGAGGTGACGTCCCTCCTGGTGAGCGACGAGGACGTGATCGCCGCCCGCCGCGACCTGTGGCGCCGCTACCACCTCGTCCTGGAACACGGCACCGCCGCGGCGTACGCCGCCCTCCTGACCGGCGCCTACCACCCCGCCCCAGGCGAACGCCTCGCCATCATCTGCTGCGGTGCCAACACGGACCCGTCCGATCTGACAGAGCGTGGAGCTTCGACCACCACAGAGTGAACCTTGATAGCGTGGCCACCACGAAGGTTTCTTGGAGGCCGTCTCCGCAGAGGAGATCAGATGACGGCGGCGCCGATGCCCGATACACCTGAAACGTCACAGAAGCGCCCGTGGTACACCCCTCCGGAGCAAGGGTTCAGAGCAGAAGACCTCGATCACATTCCGGAGCTGCCTCCTCACACTGAGCTAATCGATGGCAGTCTGGTCTTCGTGAGCCCCCAGACCAACTTCCGCACATCTACGATGGACGTCCTTGTGAGCGGGCTCCGGAAAACCGCTCCTTCCAGCGTTCGGGTGCGTCGTGAAATGACGGTCACGCTAGACCCGCGGCAGCGGCCCGAGCCTGACGTGGTGGTCGTTCGTGCCGACGCCGTAACGGGAATGCGCCAGACCAATTTTCGAGCGGCCGACGTCATCCTGGCGGTGGAGGTGGTCTCTCTCGAATCCGAGGTGCGCGACCGGAAACGGAAGCCGCAGTTGTACGCGGAGGCGGGGATTCCACACTTCTGGCGAGTGGAGGACACTTCTGGGCGGCCGACAGTCTGCGTGTACGAGCTCGACGTAGCGACGAAGAGTTACGCGCTGACCGGGATCCACCACGATCGGCTCAAGCTCACGGTGCCGTTCGACATCGACATCGACCTCACCGAGACCGACCGGCTTTGACAGGTGCCTGCCGCCGGCCCAGGTGAGCGCGTCGCTGTCATCTGCTGCGGCGGCAACACGGATCCCGCGGATCTCACAGAACGTAGAATGTCGGCCACCGTAGAGTGAGACCCGAACGCGGGCCCTTGAGATTCGACGGGCAGCATGGCGGAAGCGCGGACCAGGGATCTTTACCGTCTGCCTCCAACTCGCCCCGTACATGAATTTCATTGAGCTCACTTCGCCGGCCCATCGGTCCGCTGCCGGGTGTCCGGCTGGGCGAGGGCGCGGCCGGTGAGATACCGCCGTTCGGGGATGCTGGCCGTGCGCCGTGCGGCATCCAGGTAGTCGGACGCGGCGCCGTCGTGATCGCCGGCGAGTTCCCTGAGATGTGCCCGGGTGGCCAGGAGCCGGTGGTGGCGCGCCATCCGGCTGTCGGACTCCAGGGAGGCGACCAGCTCCAGCCCTGCCCTCGGTCCGTGCACCATCGCGACCGCGATGGCCCGGTTCAGCGTCGTCATCGGATTCGGGGCGGCCTTCTCCAGCAGGTCGTACAGGCCGAGGATCTGCGGCCAGTCGGTGTCGTCCATCGTGGGCGCCTCGTCGTGCACCGCCGCGATCGCCGCCTGCAGTTGGTAAGGCCCGACCGCGCCGCGGGGCAGCACCTCCGAGATCAGTGCGACGCCCTCGGCGATCGAGGCCCGTGTCCAGCGTGTCCGGTCCTGCTCGGCCAGCGGGACCAGGGCGCCGTCGGGCAGTGTGCGGGCGGGGCGCCGGGCGTCGGTCAGCAGCATCAGGGCCAGGAGGCCGGCCGTCTCGCCGTCCTCGGGCAGTAGCCGACGCAGCAGGCGTGTGAGGCGGATGGCCTCGTCCGACAGGCTCGCCGCGGTCAGGTCCTCGCCCGAGGAGGCGGTGTACCCCTCATTGAAGATCAGGTAGAGGACGTGCTGCACCGCGCCCAGACGTTCGCGGGCCTCGCCCCGCGGCATCTCGAACCGTATCCCAGCGGATTTGATCGTCGCCTTCGCGCGGCTGATGCGCTGCGCCATCGTCGCCTCGGGGACAAGGAAGGCCGCGGCGATCTGCGCCGTCGTCAGTCCGCCCACGGCGCGCAGCGTCAAAGCGATCTGACTGGGCACAGACAGCGACGGGTGGCAGCACAGGAACAGCAGTTTCAGCGAATCCTCGCGGCCGGCCGCCGCCTCGCCGGGGTCGGCGGTCGAGTCCGCGGGACGGGCGAGCAGCTCAGACTGCGGCGTCGCGGCGAAGATCGCGTCCTCACGCCGGCGTCGCGAACTGTCGCTGCGGGACTCGTCTATCAGGACGCGGGTCGCGACCGTCAGCAGCCAGCCGCGTGGGCTCTGCGGGATCCCGTCCCGGGGCCAGTGCCGCACGGCCTTGAGCAGCGCCTCCTGGGTGGCGTCCTCACAGGCGCCGAACTGGCCGTAGCGGCCGGTGAGCGTGCCGAGGACCTGCGGCGCCAGTTCGCGCAGCAGGTCCTCGACGCGTCGCTGGACT
This sequence comes from Actinoallomurus vinaceus, assembly GCF_039542055.1. Classification (NCBI taxonomy): domain Bacteria; kingdom Bacillati; phylum Actinomycetota; class Actinomycetes; order Streptosporangiales; family Thermomonosporaceae; genus Actinoallomurus; species Actinoallomurus vinaceus. The sequence goes on along the minus strand of NZ_BAABHK010000021.1, from coordinate 26,508 downwards.
CCGTCCGTCACCGGTTCGGCCTTGACCTCAGGCGTCGTTCGCGGACTCGTGCAGGATCGGCCAGACCTCTGTCGGGTTCTGGTCCGCCCACGGCATCGCCGCGGCGAGCTCGTAAGCCCGCTCCTCGGTCTCGACGTCGACGAGGTAGAAGGAGGCCATGTACTCCTTCGTCTCCAGGTAGGGGCCGTCGCTGACGGCCGGGACCCCGTCCTTGCGCGTCACCAGTTTCGCGGCGGCGGCATCGGCCAGCCCGTATCCGCCGAGCAGTTCCCCGGTCGCCGTGTACTTCTTGTTGTAGGCGTCCTGCTTGGCGATCTCGCGCGGCCAGTCCTCCGCCGGGATGCTGGACCACTTCTCCTGGTTGCCGTAGATCATGAGCAGGTACTTCATCGCGGTTCCTCTCTCCGATGGATCACAGCCCGGCAGGCCGCCGTCGGCACGCCCCGCCACGCTCTCACCGGAGGAACGAAGCTGCCTCCACGTTCTCGACATGCCCCCGCCGGACTTCTTCCTACCGATCCGCCGGGGCCCGTGTCGAGAAACGCGGGTGGGCCCCGTTCCCCCTGAGAAGGCACCACCGCAGAACCCAGGAGGGACACCATGTCCATCACGCCCGCCTCCACGCGCACGTCCGCCGCGCTGTCCGCGTCATTCCTGGCGCGCCGCCCCGTCTGGCAGGTCAGCTACCTGTCCGGCCTCGCCGCCGGCGCCGCCGTCGAGACGTGGGGACTGGCCGCCCGAGCCGCCGGCGTGCCAATGAGGGCCGCCGGCCTCGGCTCGCACCACGCGACGCCGATCACCGTCGGCATGTTCGCGATGGGGACGATGGTCGTCACGTTCTGGTTCACGTTCGCCGTCATCCTGATGGCCCGTTTCGCGAAGAACCCCAAGCGCACCTACCTCCGCACGGCGCTGCCACTGCTCGCCCTCTCCCTCGCCACGCCGCTCACGGCAGCGGACACGGTGATCTCGACCAAGCTCACCCTCGCCGCCGCACACCTGATCGCCGGTGCGATCATCATCCCGGCAGTCGCGAGGCGACTGTCGCGAGTACGGTGAGCAACGCGGTCACGGCTGTGCCGACGTCCGGGTGCGGGGCTCCTCAGATCCAGTCGCGTTTGCGGAAGGCGATGTAGAGGGCGACGCCGGTGACGACGAGGATGACGATGCTCGACAGGAAGCCCCAGGACTTGCCGAAGCCGGGGTACGGGACGTTCTCGCCGTAGAAGCCGGTGATGGCGGTGGGGACGGCGATGACGGCCGCCCAGCCGGTGAGCTTCTTCATGACGAGGTTGAGGTAGTTGCCCTGCATGGCGATGCGGGTCTCCTGCAGGCTCGTCACGACGTCGCGCAGGCTGTCGGTCCAGTCGGTGGCGCGCAGGACGTGGTCGTAGACGTCCTGGAAGTACGGCGCCATCGGGGCCGGGACGATCTCCAGGTCGCGCCGGAGCAGGGTGTTGACGACCTCCCGCATCGGCAGGACGACCCGGCGCAGCAGGGCGAGGCTCTTGCGCAGCCGGTAGCTTCGCTGCTGGGTGCCGCCGTCGGGCATGCGCCCCGCGAAGAGGTCCTCCTCGAGGCCGTCGACCTGGTCGTCGAGCGCCTGCACCGCCTCGAAGTGGCCGTCGACGATCAGGTCCAGCAGCCCGTGCAGGAGGTAGGCCACGCCGTACTGGGCGAGGTCCGGAGAGCCGTCCCAGCGCTCGAGGAGCCCGTCGAGGTCGAAGCCCTTGTCGCCGCGTACGGTCACCAGCGCCCGTCCCGTGATGAACGCGGAGATCTCGTGCTTGTCCAGCTGCGTGCCGTCGGCGGAGAGGTGGACGGAGTAGGCGTTCAGGAACAGGTGGCCGTCGTACCGGTCGAGCTTGGGCCGCTCGTGGTGGCTGACCGCGTCCTCGACGGCGAGCGGGGACAGGCCGAGTTCCTCGGTGATGAGACCGAGGCCCTCGGTGTCCGGCGCGCACAGGTCCAGCCAGACGACGGTGTCCGGCTCGGCGAGGTAGTCGCTGATCAGGTCGGCGGGGAAGTCCTCCGCCTCCAGCCGTCCCTTGCGCCAGACCCTGGTCCGCGGTTTCAGATCCATGACCCGAACCACATGCGGGCATGCCAGGAGTCGTACGTCAGGACCTGGCCCGCCAGCACGGGGTAGAGGTAGTAGAAGTTGGCCAGCACGGTGAGGACGTACGCGCCGGTGATCGCGGCGCCGAACACCCGGCGTGCCGGGAGGGCGGTGGCCGGGCCGATGATCAGTCCGATCACCAGCACGATGGACAGCACCATGAACGGCAGCATCGGCGTGGCGTAGAACAGGAACATCGTGCGGTGGTTCAGGCCGTAGTAGAACCAGGGCACCCAGCCGGTCAGGAACCCGAGGAGCGTGACGCCGGCCCGCCAGTCGCGGTGTACCAGCCACCAGGCGGCGAGCACGAGCATCGTGACGATGGACACCCACCAGATGGCCGGGGTGCCGATGTCGAGCACCTCACGCGAGCAGGTGGACGCGCCGCAGCCGGACGGCTGGGTGTAGTAGAAGGCCACCGGCCGTTTGAGGACCAGCCAGTTCCACGGCCAGGACTGGTAGTCGTGCTTGACCGTGAGCGTGGTGTGGAAGTGCCACATCTGCTTGTGGTAGTCCCACAGCCGGGGCATCGCCTGGAAGAACGCGGTCACCGGGTTGGACGCGACACGGCCGCGGCCCCAGCCGCCGGCGTTGAAGATCCAGCCGCTCCACCAGGCGACGTAGGTGATGACGCTCAGCACGGCCACGGACAGGAACGCGGGCAGTGCCTCCAGGGCGAGCGCTCCGGCGTACGGGCGCTGCACGCCGGCGGCCCGCCGGGCGCCGATCGACCAGATGAGCGTCAGAGCGCCGAACGCCGCGATGTAGTACAGGCCGGTCCATTTCGTCGCGGTGGCCGTGCCGAGGCAGAGCCCCGCCGGGATCAGCCACCAGTGCATGACGAACGGGCCGAAGCCGTCGTGGTCACCGCGTTCGGCGATCTTTCGGGCGAGTCGGGCCCGGGAGACGTCCCGGTCGATGACGATGCACGCGAACGCGGCCAGGATCCAGAACATCACGAAGACGTCGAGGATCGCCGTGCGGCTCGTGACCAGGTGCATGCCGTCCAGCGCGAGCAGCAGGCCGGCGGCCATGCCGAGCAGCGTCGACCGCGTCATCCGCCGGGCGACCCGCGCGAGGATCAGCACCGACAGGGTGCCGATCAGCGCGGCCGAGAAACGCCAGCCGAACGGCGTCATGCCGAACAGCCACTCGCCGATGGCGATGATCCACTTACCGGCGGGCGGGTGCGCGATGAAGCTGCCGCCGTCGGAGAAGATGTTGAGGTTCTGCGGGTGCTGGAGCAGGAGCTTGTCGGCGTCCTTGACCGTGTTGTGCTCGTACCCGAACTTCAACAGCGCGTACGCGTCCTTCGCGTAGTACGTCTCGTCGAAGATCACGGCTCTGGGCTTGCCGAGATTCCAGAATCGCAGCACGCCCGCGAGCAGGGTCACGGCCAGCGGGCCCAGCCACCCGAGCAGCCTGTTGCCGGGCACCTCCGGCATGAGCCATTGCCGCAGCGAAGGTGGTCTTCTTCTCTGCTCGATCCGGGTCTCGGGTTCGATTCCTGTCATCGCCACCACCCCGACATCGTACGGGCGAGAGCCGAAGTATTCGTGCACTTCACGGTCATGGAACGTCCTGGAGCCGACCGGGGACCGCTCCGCGCCCGCTGTGCTCGAAGATGGAGACGTGGAGAACACAGGGACGCTGACGCTGGCCGCCGCACCGATCGGACGAGTGGAGGACGCGTCGCAGCGGCTGCGCACGGCCCTCGCGGAGGCCGACATCATCGCCGCGGAGGACACCCGGCGGCTGCGCCGGCTGGCCGCCGATCTGGACGTCTCCCCGACCGGCCGGATCGTGTCGTACTACGACGTCAACGAGCGGGCCCGCGCCGCCGAGCTCCTCGACGACCTGCTGGCCGGGCACGACGTGCTCGTCGTCACCGACGCGGGGCTGCCGGGGGTCTCCGACCCCGGCTACCGCCTCGTCACGGCGGCGGTCGAGGCGGAGGTGCCGGTCACCGTCCTTCCCGGACCGTCCGCGGTGACGACGGCCCTGGTCATCTCGGGGCTGCCCAGTGACCGGTTCTGCTTCGAGGGGTTCCTGCCCCGCAAGGCGGGGGAGCGCGCCGGGAGGCTGCAGGCACTCGCCGGCGAACCGCGCACGATGGTGTTCTTCGAGTCGCCGCACCGGATCACCGCGACGCTGGAGGCGATGGCCGCGGCGTTCGGGCCCGACCGGCGAGGCGCGGTGTGCCGGGAGCTGACGAAGACGTACGAGGAGGTGCGCCGGGGACCGCTGGGCGAGCTGGCGGAGTGGGCGGCCGACGGCGTACGCGGGGAGATCACCCTGGTCGTCGCGGGAGCGCCGGAGCGGGCGGGCCAGGTCGACGTCGCCGACCTCGCGGCGGAGGTGGAGCGACGGGTGGACGAGGGGGTGCCGCGGAAGCAGGCGATCGGTGATGTGGCGCGGGAGCACGGGGTTCCCAAGAGGGAGCTCTATGACGCCGTCGTTGCCCGCAAAGCAGATCATTGACCGTTATTTGACGTTCTTTTTGGGGAACTCGCCGTGCGCAACGCGGCACTTGGTGGGGAAAAATGACTCGGGTGCGTATTTCAAGCGGTACGCCGATTCCCCCGGGGGTGACGCTGATGCACGAATCCATGATCTCGCCCGAGACGTGGACCTATGAGTGCCTCGCGTGCTTGCACGAATGGCACGTCGAATTCGAGGTCGGGTACTGCGCCGACGGGCACGGCGGCGAGGTCGTCTACCACAGTCGCAACGGCCATCGCTGCACCTCCCCGTGGGCGGAGCTGTTCTGCCCGTCCTGCGGGTCGTACGACGTCAAGATCCTCCCCCCGGGCCGGCCGCAGAGCCAGGCCGTCCCGCCGCAGCGCCACGGAGAGCTGGAGATGATCTTCAAGCTCCGCCGGCTCCACGCCTACTGATCGACCGCGGGTCCGTCCCGCCGGCGCGCGGCGGCGCTGTGCCGCCGCGCGCGGCAGGGGGCCGGGCACGCTCTACGCCGGCACCGGCTCGTCGGACGAGGAGGAACCCGCGTCGGCCGCGTCGGATTCGTCCGACGCGCCGCCGTGGCGGCGGGCCACCCGGGCCAGCTTCCGGCGGGGCTCGGCGGAGAAGGTGATCGCCGCTGCGATGCAGGCCAGCGGCACGGTCGGCAGGACGTAGCGGTAGTCGAACTCGGCGGTGGCCGGCGGCACGAGCAGCAGCCCGGTCGCCGTGACCCAGGGCAGGAGCGCGGCGCCGCCCCACCGCCGCCACAACGGGATCAGCCCGGCCAGGCCGACGATGAGGATGCCGCCCAGCAGCGTGCCGGGCAGGTGGGCGTACTGCTGGTAGGTCCGGATGATCTTGGCGTACGGGTCGACGATGTCGGTGCGGGCGTCCCCTTGCTCGTAGGTGCGGGCCTCCGACGCGGCCGTACGGTCCCTGCTCATTCGCCACGTCGGTAGAGCGGCGGATTTCGTACCGAACTGGTACATCTCGTATGTCGCCCGGTCCGGGAACACCGTCCGCTTCCACCGGAACGTGAAAAGGAAGTCCTTTCCGACGACCTTCAGATAGTCGACGGGCTGCGCCATGATCGCGCGCTTGGCGAAGTCGCTGGCGAGCTGGTTCTGATAATCGGTGAACCGCGCCGCCGGAATGCGGTGGAACGGAGAGTTTCGGTTCCAGATGGCGTCCTGTGAGAAGACCAGCGGCGTGTGCGAGGTCTTGTTGTTCTTGCACAGGGCGTACTCGGTCACCGGCGGTTTGATCTTGTTGCAGTCCGCGAACGCCGAGACCCGCGCGTACAGGAACACGCCGCTGCTCATGGTCATGCCCGGCTTGCCGTAGTACGACCAGAACCATCCGGCATAGGCGGCCAGCGGCAGCGCGCACACCACGACGGTGGCCGCGATCACCCGCCACTTGACCCGCCGGACGAGGAAGTAGACGATCACGGCGGCCAGGACGGGCGTGCCGACCGTACGGGTCAGCGTGGCCAGCCCCAGCAGCAGCCCCGCCACCGCCCCGACCTTCCACGACAGGTCCCGGCCGTGCCACAGCAGCAGTGTGACGATCGACACGAGCAGGAAGCCGAACATCGTGTCGGACAGGATCAGGTGCTCGAGCTGGATCTGGTACCCGTCGAACAGCAACGGCGCCGTCGCCAGGCTCGCCCCCCACCCCGGCAGGCCGAACCTCTTGCGCAGCACCGCGTAGATCATGACCGCGGAGGCCAGGCCCATGAGGTGCTGGATCGTCGCGACGAGCATGAAGCTGTGGAACGGCTTCAAGATCCACAGCAGGAACGAGTAGCCGTCCGGCCGGATCGCATGTGGATACGGGCTGATCGCAACGTGAAGATAATCGAACGAATCGTTGAACCAGGACGCCGGCCGGTATCCCAGCGTGGCGATCATTCGGAGCAGCGCACCCGCCGCGAGCACCACTGTAAAGATCTTGTGCCGGCGCATGAGCGCCCACAGCCCCGATCCGCGAACGGCCGGCGCCTCTTCCGTCACATGCTCGTCAACCGTGGTGACCTGCGATTCCTCATCGGATCGCGCACCGGTCACCACGGAAGCCGTGCCCCGCTCTCCGGCGTTCGTCAAGTCCGGACCGACCTTCCTGGACCGCACAGCCCCTATCCTGATATCCCCAGCCTGCCGTTGCACCAGCGCTCCATGTGGAGTTAAAGGTTGCGACTTTGCAACACGCGACCGCTCGTCGGCAGGCATCATGGATAACACGCGCCACTTGTCGGAACACGACGAGGTTAGTCGAAAAACCCCCAAGCCAGTGCTGCGGGGTGATGGAGGACACGACGTGGAACTCTCCGTAGTGATGCCGTGCTTGAATGAGGCGGAGACCGTCGAGACCTGTGTTCGTAAGGCCCTCGGATTCTTCGAAGAGCACGGTGTCGACGGCGAGGTCATCATCGCCGACAACGGCAGTACCGATGGCAGCCGGCAGCTGGCCCGCGACGCGGGTGCCCGGGTCGTGCCTGTCTCCGCCAAGGGGTACGGCAACGCCCTGATGGGCGGCATCCGGGCCGCGCGCGGCACGTATGTCGTCATGGGCGACGCCGACGACTCCTACGACTTCACCAGCCTGATGCCGTTCCTGGAGCAGCTGCGGGACGGTGCGGACCTCGTCATGGGCAACCGGTTCAAGGGCGGCATCGCCCCCGGCGCCATGCCCCCGCTGCACAAGTACCTCGGCAACCCGGTGCTGAGCTTCATCGGCCGGCTGTTCTTCCGCAGCAAGATCGGTGACTTCCACTGCGGGCTGCGGGGTTTCCGGCGCGACTCGATCCTGCGGCTGGAGCTGCAGACCGGCGGCATGGAGTTCGCCAGCGAGATGGTGGTCCGCTCCACCCTTGCCAAGTACGACATCCGCGAGGTCCCCACCACCCTGTCGCCCGACGGCCGGTCGCGGCCGCCGCACCTCAGCACCTGGCGTGACGGCTGGCGCCACCTGCGCTTCCTGGCGCTCTACAGCCCGCGCTGGCTGTTCCTGATCCCCGGCCTCATCATGATGGTGCTCGGTCTCGTGGCGGGGGTCGCCCTGTCCGCCGGGCCGATCCGGTTCGGCGAGGTCGCCTTCGACGTCGACACCCTCGTCGGCGCCTCGGCGGCGCTGGTGATCGGCTTCCAGGCGGTGATCTTCGCACTGCTGACCAAGGTCTATGCCATGGAGGAGGGCTTCCTTCCCCATGACAAACGGGTGCAGCGCATCATCGACTCCTGGAGCCTCGAACGCGGCCTCGTCGTCGGCGGGCTGCTCGCGCTCGCCGGTCTCGTCGGGCTGATCGCCTCGCTGTTCCACTGGCAGGTGCACAGCTTCGGGCAGCTCGATCCCCGGCACTCGCTGCGCATCGTCGTGCCCGCCGCCACCGCGCTCATCATGAGCTTCCAGATGATCTTCGCGTCGCTGTTCGTCAGCATCCTCGACATCCGCCGCCGCTCGCACCCGCCGGTGACCGACCCGGCGGACGAGGCCGCCGACGTCGTCGACGCCGCGGCGCACAAGGTCCAGAGCGAGAGCCAGGACGCCGAGCGCGCGACGGAGCAGCGGGACGACGCGAGCGCCGCCGCCGACGAGGCCGCCGCTCCGGAGGCCGCCGGCGACGCCGAGGCCTCCGTGGCCGCCGCGACCTCCGAGTCCGCTGGGAGCAGCGAGGACAAGGCCGACAAGACCGTCTGACCCGCGTCGTGAAAGGCCCCGGCGATCCGCCGGGGCCTTTTTCGTCGTAAAAATGGATACTCACGCGAGATCCGGCGTTCACCCAACCTTTGGGGGATGTTCGGCGTCCTAGATGATCAATGACGTTGATCATCTAGGACTTCATTCCGTGACGAACCTGCGCATTCCCGCGCCGCCTCAGCGGTACGACATGCCGGCGCCCCGGCGGCCGCTCAGCGGACACGAGGTCTTCGCGGCGCTGCTCACCCTCGCAGCCGCGCTACGGATCACCACGATGCTCGGCTACCGTCCGGCGCGCGTCTACTACGGGGACTCCTACGCGTACCTGGCCCTGGCCGCGCACCCCAAGCCCTCGTCGGGGTTCCAGCCCAGCGGCTACCCGTTCTTCCTCATGCTGCTGCGGCCGTTCCACAGCGTCACCCTCGTCGTGGGCGTGCAGCACGCCCTTGGCCTGGCCACCGGCATGCTGGTGTACGCGGCGCTGCGGCGCCACGGACTCCCCGCCTGGGCCGCGTCGGCAGCCGCCGTCCCGCAGCTGTTCGACGCGTCGTTCCTGCAGCTCGAACACGCGGTGCTGTCCGACGCGCTGTTCATCTTCCTCGTCGTCGCCGCGATCACGGTTCTGATGTGGTCGCCGGGGCCGACCACCCGAGCCGGCGCCGCGGCGGGTGCGCTGCTCGCACTGGCCGCGCTGACCCGGACGATCGCCCTGCCGCTGCTCCTGCTGGTCCTGGCCCACCTCGCGCTCCGCCGGATCGGCTGGCGGCCCGTCCTGGCGACGGCGGCCGCCGCCGCCCTGCCGATCGCCCTGTACGCGAGCTGGTACGCGTCCGTCTACGGCCGGTTCACGCTCGCGGGCGGCGACGGGGTCGCGCTGTGGGCGCGGACCATGACGTTCGCGAACTGCCGGCGGATCCGTCCGCCTGCGGAAGAGGCCAGGCTCTGCCCGGCCGGTGCCCGCCAGGACGCGGCGGGAGAATACGTCTGGGCGGCCGACTCGCCGATCAACCGCTTCCCCGGCGGACCGGCGGCGGCCAACGAACCCGCACGCTCCTTCGCGCTGCGGGCGATCGCCGCACAGCCGCTCGACTACGCGGCCGACGTCGCGGGAGACGTGTCGCTGGCGTTCCACTGGACCCCGGCCCGCCATCCGAAACGGGTCACCCCCGCCTTCGGCTTCGCGAAGGGCCGCTGGCCGCTGCCGGACCTCCCGGACGCCAAGAAGGCCCTCGCCTCCTACGACGCCGACGTCGGCGACTACCGGTCGGTGGAGCCGTACGCCGGCTTCCTCCGTGCCTACCAGTACCCCGCCTACCTCCGCGGTCCCGTTCTGGCGGCGATCCTGGCCCTCGGCGCGCTCGGAGCACGGCGCCGCGCGCTGCTGCCGTGGACGGTCGCGGCCGCGCTGCTGGTTCTTCCGGTGGCGGTCCTCGACTTCGACCACCGGTACGTCCTGCCGGTCGTGCCGATCGCCTGCATGGCGGCCGCGCTCGCGGCGGCGGACCTACGGACGGGACATCGCCGAGGGAGCCTGCCGCAGCGTGCTCTCGTCGGTGTGATCCACTGATCCACTCGCCCGCGTGTAATCGGCCGTCCGCCGTACGGGACTACTTCGCGACCGACCTGAACCGATGCGAAGGACGGCAGGAGTGAACGACCCCGCCGAGAGATTCACCGCCCTGTACGACCGGTACTACCGGAACGTGCTGGGCTACGTGTTGCTGCGCGTCGAACAGGGCGCCGCCGAGGACGTCGTCAGCGAGGTGTTCCTGATCGCGTGGAGGCGGCTCGACGACCTGCCCGAATCGCCGCTGCCCTGGTTGCTCGGAGTGGCGCGGAACCTGCTCTTCAAGCAGTACGACGCCGTGCGCCGGCGGCAGGTGCTGACCGACCGGCTCGCGGAGGCGGCCGGCGGACTGGACCTGACCGGCCTGGACGTGGCCGAGCAGGTCGTGGAGCGCGACGCCGCGAAGGCGCTCCTGGCCGAACTGGGCGAGAAGGACGTCGAGGCCCTCGTGCTGGCGACCTGGTACGGGCTCACCCCCCGGCAGGCCGCCCGGGTCCTCGGCTGCACGGCCGCGACGTTCACGGTGCGGCTGCACCGCGCGCGCAAGCGGCTGGCCAAGGCGACCTCCGCCGCGTCCTCCCGCAGCCATCCGGCCGCCGCCGGCCGGATGGCGCTGATCAACGAGGAAGCCCGATGAGACGTTCGCGTGAGACGGCAGGAACCGCCATGAACCACACCACCGACCCGATCGACACTCTCCGTACCCACGTGGACGCCCTGGCCGAGGACGGCTACCGGCGGCGCCGCGGCACCGACCTGACCCGGGTGCTCGCCTCCGCGCGGAGCGACCGTCGGGCCCTCCCCACACGGAGCCGGCGGCCGGTGCTCCTCCTCGCCGGCGCGGCCGCCGCGGTCGTGGCGCTCGGCGCCGCGGTCGTCCCGGGCGTCGTGTCCGGGCACGAGGCGAAGCCCGGGCACGGCGGGTCGGCGCCCCGGACACTCGACGTGAAGACCGTGCTGCTGACCGCCGCCGAGACCGTCGCCAAGGAGCCGGCGGCGGCCCACGGCCGCTTCTGGTACACCCAGAGCCGCGAGATCGAGCGGGCCAGGCAGCCCGGCAACGGGCTGAAGCCGAGGGGCGTCAGCGCGAACGGAGGCCCGAGGACGGGCCCCTACTACCCGTACACGGCCTACGTGAGCATCACGTGGGAGAACTGGGTCCCGTACCAGCAGGGCGACACCAGCCGCACGGTGGACAAGGACATCACGACCAGCTTCGGGTCGCCGGCCGACAAGGCGGCGTGGAAGCGGGCCGGCTCGCCCTCCCTCACGGACATGAAGCCCTTCTCGGCGGACTCCCGTGCGGGGCAGGACCCGTTCCTGGAGATCGGGCTGCCGAAGGGCACGTTGGCCAAGGACCTGCCGAAACTGCCGACCACGCCGGACGGGCTCAAGGCACTGATCCAGAAGGACTGGAACAAGGCGCCGGCGACGCAGCGGAACACGCTGTCCGCCTACATCTGTGAGATGGCGCAGAACGTCATCACCGCCCCGGTCACGCCCGCCACCCGCGCGGCCGCGTACCGGCTGCTCGCCGCCCAGCCGGGCATCCGCATGGTCGGCAAGGTCCGCGACCGGCTCGGTCGCTCCGGGGTCGCCCTGGCCATGCGGCGCGTGGAGCTCGGCACGGACCGGAAGCCCCAGCAGGTCGAGGTCCACACGATCTTCGATCCGAAGACGGCGAAGATCCTGGGGTCGGAGACGTACGACATCAGCGGCGGCAAGGTCGCCGGCCGGCCGTCGAGGATCAGCCTTCTGGTCGGCTCCGGCTGGACCGACGGGATCGGCACGCCGGCCCGCGGCTGACGCATGAAGGAGGGGCGTGCGGCGTCGATCGAGGGCCGGCGCCGCACGCCCAGGGCCCGTATACCGGAAAGTCGATATCGGAATGAGTCATCGACGAGTGCCCCGTAGGCTTAGCACATGTCCAGCCGTCACATCCTGACCGCGCCCGCTTGGCCGTACGCCAACGGGCCCCGCCACATCGGGCACGTCTCCGGCTTCGCGCTGCCCGCCGACATGTTCAGCCGCTACCAGCGGATGGCGGGCAACAAGGTCCTGATGGTCAGCGGCACGGACGAGCACGGCACGCCGATCCAGGTGCAGGCCGACAAGGAGGGCGTGTCAGCCCGTGAGCTGGCCGACCGCTACAACGGGGTGATCGCCCAGGACCTCCACGGCCTCGGCATGTCGTACGACCTGTTCACCCGGACGACGACGCGCAACCACTACGCCGTCGCCCAGGAGATCTTCAAGGGCCTCCACGACAACGGCTACATCTTCGAGAAGAAGACCATGGGCGCGATCTCCCCGTCCACGGGCCGCACCCTGCCCGACCGCTACATCGAGGGCACCTGCCCGATCTGCGGGTACGACGGGGCACGCGGCGACCAGTGCGACAACTGCGGCAACCAGCTCGACCCGATCGACCTGATCAACCCGCGGAGCCGCATCAACGGCGAGACGCCGAAGTTCGTCGAGACCGAGCACTTCTTCCTCGACCTGCCCGCGTTCTCCGAGTCCCTCGGGTCGTGGCTGCAGGGCAAGGAGGGGCTCTGGCGGCCGAACGTCTACAAGTTCACCCGCAACCTCCTCGACGACATGCAGCCCCGGCCGATCAGCCGCGACCTCGACTGGGGCGTGCCCGTGCCGCTGCCGGGCTGGGTCGACCGGCCGGACAAGCGGCTGTACGTCTGGTTCGACGCGGTCATCGGCTACCTGTCGGCGTCCGTGGAGTGGGCCCGGCGCAGCGGCGACCCCGATGCCTGGCGCGCCTGGTGGCAGAGCCCCGACGCCGAGACGTACTACTTCATGGGCAAGGACAACATCGTCTTCCACGCCGAGATCTGGCCGGCCATGCTGCTCGGCTACAACGGCGACGGCGACAAGGGCGGCACGCCCGGCTCCCTGGGCAAGCTCAACCTGCCCACCGAGGTGGTGTCCTCGGAGTTCCTGACCATGGAGGGCAGGAAGTTCTCCTCCTCGCGCCAGGTCGTGATCTACGTCCGTGACTTCCTGGAGCGGTACGACGTCGACGCGCTGCGCTACTACATCGCGGTCGCCGGGCCGGAGAACCAGGACACCGACTTCACCTGGTCGGAGTTCGTCCGCCGCAACAACGACGAGCTCGTCGCCACCTGGGGCAACCTGGTGAACCGCTCGGTCTCGTTCGCGGCCAAGAACATCGGGGAGATCCCGGCCGCCGGCGAGCTCACCGACCTCGACCGGGACATCCTGGAGAGGTCGCGCAAGGCGTTCGACGCGGTCGGCGCGGAGCTGGCGCGCTCGCGGTTCAAGAACGCCGCGAACGAGGCGATGCGCACCGTCGCGGAGGCGAACAAGTACCTGTCCGAGCAGGCGCCGTGGAAGCTGAAGAACGACGACCCGGAGCGGATGAAGACGATCCTGCACGTCGCGCTGCAGCTCGTCGACGACGCCAAGTCGCTGCTCACGCCGTTCCTGCCGGGGTCCTCGGAGAAGGTCCACCGGATGCTCGGCGGACAGGGCGAGTGGAGCGGCACCCCAGAGATCCGCGAGGTCTCCGAGGAAGGCGGCCCGGACTACCCGGTCCTGACCGGGTCGTACGACACCGAAGCCCGCTGGGAGTCGCGCCCGATCACGGCCGGCACGCCGCTGGCGCCGCCCAAGCCGCTGTTCGCCAAGCTCGACTCCTCGGTCGTGGACGAGGAGCTCGCGCGGCTCGAACAGTCCTGACACACGGCGTAGCGTCACTGGGCAGGGTGCTCACGATGGGGGCGGAGATGGAGACGTCCAACGGGTTCCGGGGGGCGGCCTTCCCGCCGCTGCCCGAGCCGTTGCCGGTCGAGGTGTTCGACAGCCACTGTCACCTGGACATCCTCGAGGTGCCGATCACGGAGGTGCTCGCCGCCGCCCACTCGGTCGGCATCCGGCGGGCCGTGACCGTGGGCTACGACCTGGCCTCGTCACAGCACGCCGCCGACGCGGCGTCGACGTACGACGACGTGTACGCGGCGGTGGCGATCCACCCGAACGACGCGGGTGACGCCACCGCCGACGTCCTCGCCGACATCGCCAAGCTCGCCGCCCTGCCGTACGTCCGCGCCGTCGGCGAGACCGGACTCGACTACTACCGCGACTGGGCCGCCGTCGAGGACCAGCAGCGGTCGTTCCGCGCCCACATCGACATCGCCAAGCGCAGCGGCAAGGCCCTCGTCATCCACGACCGCGACGCGCACGACGACGTCCTGCGCATCCTGGCCGAGGAGGGCCCGCCAGAGAAGGTCGTCTTCCACTGCTACTCCGGCGACCGGGAGATGGCCAAGGTCTGCGCCGACCGCGGCTACTACATGAGCTTCGCCGGCAACATCACGTTCAAGAACGCCGCCGACCTCCGCGAGGCGGCCGCCGTCGCACCGCTGGACCTGCTGCTCGTGGAGACCGACGCCCCGTACCTCACACCGGTGCCCCACCGCGGCAAGCCGAACGCCCCGTACCTCGTCCCACTCACCGTCCGCTGCCTCGCCGAGACCAAGAACGTCGACCTGGCCGAGCTCTGCACCGCCATCGCCACCAACGGCGAACGCGTCTTCGGCCCCTGGTGACACGACCTCTGACGGACCGCGGAGGATCAGGGGACGATGACGGGACGACCCCGCGCGTACGGGACACTGGATCCGTGGGTGAACGACTTCTCGGGCCGGCCGACGTACGCGAACTGGCGAGCGGGCTGGGGCTGCGTCCGACCAAGACCCTCGGCCAGAACTTCGTGATCGACGCGAACACCGTGCGCCGCATCGTCCGCGACGCCGAGGTCGCGCCGGAGGACGTGGTCCTGGAGGTGGGACCGGGCCTCGGCTCTTTGACCTTGGCCCTACTCCCGGCCGCGAGCCGCGTCGTGGCCGTCGAGGTCGACCCGGCGCTGGCACAGCGACTGCCCGCGACCGTCGCCGAACGCGCCCCGGACCTCGCCGACCGCCTAGAGGTCGTCCCCGACAACGCCTTGCGAGTCGCCGAACTGCCCGGCCCGCCGCCCACCGCGCTCGTCGCCAACCTCCCGTACAACGTCGCGGTGCCCGTCGTGCTGCACCTGCTCGGGGCGTTCCCATCGATCCGCCACGGGCTCGTCATGGTGCAGGCCGAGGTCGCCGACCGGCTCACCGCGGGCCCCGGTGGCAAGGTGTACGGCGTGCCGTCGGTCAAGATGGCCTGGTACGCGCACGCCCGCCGCGCCGGCAACGTCGGCCGCGCGGTCTTCTGGCCGGCGCCGAACGTCGACTCCGGCCTCGTCGCCTTCACCCGCCGCGAGCCGCCGTCCACCTCGGCCTCCCGTAAGGAGGTCTTCGCCGCGATCGACGCCGCGTTCGCGCAGCGCCGCAAGACCCTCCGCGCGGCCCTGGCCGGCTGGGCCGGTTCGGCCGCAGCGGCGGAGGCCGCCCTGCGCGCCGCCGGAGTCGACCCGACCGCCCGCGGCGAGTCCCTCGACGTAGAAGCCTTCACCCGCATCGCCGAGCACCGGCCCCCGTCGCCTACGATCGGTTGATCGTGACCACTGTGACCGTGCGCGTGCCCGCCAAGGTGAACCTCCAGCTGAGCGTCGGCCCTGTCCGCGACGACGGCTACCACGACCTCGTCAATGTCTTCCACGCCGTCTCGTTGTTCGATGAGGTGACCGCTTCCCCGGCCGACGCGCTCAGCGTCACGGTCGAGGGACCGGCGGGCGTGCCGACCGGTCCTGACAACCTCGCGGCGCGCGCCGCGACCCTGCTCGCCGAGCACATCGGCCGGCGGCCGGACGTTGCCTTGCACATTCGTAAGGACATCCCGGTCGCCGGAGGCATGGCCGGTGGTAGCGCCGACGCGGCGGCTGCTCTGCTGGCCTGCGACGTGCTGTGGGGGGCTCGGCTCGACCGGGAGACGCTACTCGAACTCGGCGCCCGGCTCGGCAGTGACGTCCCGTTCGCGCTGCTCGGTGGTACTGCCGTCGGGCTCGGTAGGGGAGAGCGGCTCACTCCTGTCGAGGTGATGGGGGAGTTCCACTGGGTGTTCGGGTATGCCGACGGCGGTCTTTCCACGCCTGCGGTGTACGCAGAATGCGATCGGCTGCGCGCGGCAGGGGAGCAGGACAGTGTGTGGCCGCGGGTGTCGGATGATCTGATGGCCGCGCTGAAGACCGGTGACGCCGAGGCGCTCGGCCGTGCTCTGTACAACGACCTGCAGCCGGCGGCGCTCAGCCTGCGCCCGTCGTTGGGTGAGGCGCTGGCGGCCGGCCGTGACGCGGGTGCCGTGGGTTTCCTCGTGTCAGGCTCCGGGCCGACCTGCGCCTTCCTCGCCGCCTCTCTGGATCACTCGGCCGAGCTGGCCGCCGCCCTGAACGAGTCGGGCCGGTTCGCCGCCGTACGCCCGGCCGTCGGCCCGGTCCCGGGCGTCACTCTGCTCTGAATCGGCGTATCGGCGGGGGCACAAGCCGTGAAACGGTCGATCCCCCGGCCGCACGGTCACGGCTTGGCAAAGCACACGGCAAGTAGCCTGGACGTCACCTGTCAGAATCCGTAAAGTCTAGGACGTTTTTGGGATATGACGGGGTGTGCAGGGGTCGGCGAGATGACGCATCATACGAGCGTCGGCGTCCCTGCTGAGACAGTGCGGTGCACGGGGGTGCTCGCACGAGGAGGCGATGGCTGTTGCCACCGGTGAACGCGAATTCCGTCCCGTTCCAGACGTACAACAGTTGGCCGGGCATCGACGACCCGGGCAAGCTGAGGGTGAACACACCACAGATCAGGGTGGCGGCCAAGCGACTCGAGGCTCACCTTGAAGATCTCCTCGCGGCGACTGAGAAGCTGAACCGCCCCGAGCCGGTGGCGTTCGGCCAGTGGGACGCCGCACTGTCGTTCCAGCCGAGTGTCGAGGCCGGCCACCAGTCCCTCGCCGACCAGCACAGCCGGGTCCTGCACGCCCTGATGAGCACGATCAAGAAGCTGCATCGTGCGGCGAACGTGTACGACGCGAACGAGGTGGACCTCGAGCGGCGGATCGCCGCCGTGGACAAGCGTCTGAGCGTCCAGCCCACGGCCGACCTGGGAGGCCACGACCCGTCCTCGGCACCGTCCAGGCAGGTGCCGGCGGTGCCCAATTCGTTGAACCCGGACGGGAGAAACTGACGTGGCCGACTCCGACTCGTTGCCCATGCGCGCTGGCGCTCCTTCCGGAACGCCTGGTGGCTACAACGATCCAGCAGACATCGACAAGCTTCTGAGGCAGACAGCTCCCGGCCACGTCAAGAAGGCTGGAAAGGATTACCAGACGTTCGCTTCGGCGCACGGGAAGTTCGCTGGTGACATGGTCACTGTCCGCGACATCCTTCATGAAGCTTGGGGAGGAGAAGACGCCGCCGCCGCGCAGTCGGCGCTGCGGGAGATCTGGGCTTCCTCAGCGGACCTCGACCAGGCCGCCCATGAATTCGGAACGGCGCTCGAAGACCACGGCCAGAACCTCGCCTGGCACCAGAAGAGGTCGTCCAAGTCGCCGTCCAAGAACCTGGCCGAAGCCCGGAGCTGGATGGCTGGTGCGAACGAGCGCATCTCTCAGGCGTGGATGGCGATGCCCTCGGAGGTCAGCACTAGCCTCCCGGCCAGGGGCGATATCGGTGGTTATTCTCCGGACGCTGGGGCCGGACCCACAGGTGGCGGCCCCACAGGAGGCCCTGCTGCGGGCGGAGTGTCAGGTAGCGGTGGACACGTGCCAGGACTCGGTGGCGGCGGAACTGGTTCCTCTGGACACGTCCCAGGCGGTGCTGGCCATTTGCCGGGGACTGGCGGCTCGAATACGAATCTCGCGGGCTGGACGCCGACGCCATCCAGCCCAGGGCTCGGAGGATCCGGCGGTGGGACAGGTCCTCTTCCGAGCGCCCCCGGTATTCCGGGAGCGGGCAGCGGATCGCCAACGTCGGGCTTGGGTGGCATGGTGCCACCAGGTGGTGTCGGCGGCATCAACAACCCCTGGAGTAGCCGCTGGGGCCAGGCTGGAACCGGCTGGGGTACAGGCGGTGCGGCGAGCGCTGCGGCCGAAGAGGCACAAGCCGCAGAGGCGAGCGCTGCCAGCCGAGCCGGGATGATGGGTCCTGGGGTCGGTGCGGGAGCTGATCGCGGTGAGCGCGAACGCGAACGCGCGACATGGCTCGTCGAAGACGAGGATGTGTGGAACGACGGTATCGAGGCAGGTCCCCAGCTCATCGGCGACGGAGCCGCCAAAAACGATTCCTCAAGCGAGAGTGATGCGTCAGCGGAAGATGTTCAGCTCGATCTATCCAGTGATAGCGATGATCTTGCCGAGCTTCTCAAGGAGCTAGATCTCGAAGACAGCGTCGAAGATCCGCAAGAGGAGATCGCTAGGCTCCGCGAAAAGATTGAGCAACTGGAGCAACAGGCGAGCTTTGATCAGAGCGGAACGGGGATCAGCGCTCAGGAACCCCGCTGGCCCTCCGAGGAAGATGCGTGAAGATTGTTTGGCGTTTCGCCGCAGGCATCATCGCCGTCGCTTCGGCGGTGGTGCCGACTGCGACGGCCAGTGCGCTACCTCAACCACGCCAGGAAGAGTGGTGGTTCTCCGCATGGGGTATCCAGAGCGACGTGTGGCCGACGACGACTGGCGCTGGCGTCACCGTCGCTGTTCTTGACACCGGTGTGAACGCTAAGCTCCCAGAGTTGGCTGGAGCGGTGCTGCCGGGTAGTGACACAACAGGACACAAAACCGATGGCCGTCAAGACCTCGATGAAGAGGATTATGGGCACGGCACTGCCATGGCAGCGCTTATCGCTGCCCACGGCGGAGGGGCCACTAATTTTGCGGGTATCGCGCCAGGGGCCAAAATTCTACCTGTCCACGTCACGCTACAGGCGGGCGATCCGGTAGGCCAGTACAAAACTTACGCGAACGGCATTAGATACGGCGTAGACCACGGTGCCAAAGTAATCAGCATTTCTCAGGCGGCGAATTCGGCAAGTCTACCCAACCACTGTGATCCAGATCTCCAGGATGCCGTGTCCTATGCGATCCAACACGATGTCGTCGTTGTTGCAGGTGCGGGCAACTGGGGGGATGGCACAAACTATCCGGTGCTTCCTGCTTCGTGCGCAGGAGTCCTGGCTGTAGGGGCTATCGACAAGACTTTGCAGCCATGGGCGAATACCGAGAGACAGCCGTATGTCGCGGTAGCTGCCCCGGGAGTTGGGGGAACCATCGGAAAGGCTGGGCGATACTTCGCTAAGAGCTGGGGAACAAGTATGGCCACAGCGCTGACGTCGGGCGCCATCGCTCTCATCCGATCGCGCAACCCAGATATGCCGGCACGGACTGTAGTTCAGCGGCTGATCGCGACAGCCCGCCCGTTGGGCTCTTCAAAATGGAACGACCAAACGGGGTACGGCGCCATCCAGATCACCGCCGCGATGAACCCTGATCGCTATCCTGTTTCATCCAACGCGTCGAATCCTGTATACGAGGCGTTTGAGAAGTGGCAAGCATCCCATTCAGGAGCAGCGAAGACTGCCGCTCCGACGCCGAGTTCCTCAGTGTCACAGCGATCTCGAAAGTCGACTCATGCGAGTAGTCGTATTGTCGCCATTTTCGTCGCTATAGCTGCGGCCGCTGCAGCTGCGCTTCTGATCGGCGGAATCCTATGGCGGCGCCGGACCAACGCCGACAAGATCGCCTCCGCCGCTGAGATGCAGGCACACGATAGATCATTTAATGTGCGAAACCAGTGAAGGCCGAAGATGAGCTTCCCTGACCCTGCCCTTTCCTCGGCGTCTACCGACGGGTCGAGCGATTCACCAAGGGGCGATTCGTCGGCACGTGAATACAGTGCTCTGAAGAAGGTGTCCGAAGGCGTCGCTTGGGTCTACGTTCCTACCCTTCCAAGTAAACCAGACGCAGGTGGCGGACCTCGGCAGGTTCAATTCGAGCTTCGCGCGCTCGCCGATGGTACCGGGGTGCTTCCCGTATTCACTGAGCAGGAGCATCTAGTTCAGCAGCTCGGCGAATATCAGCCTTTCGAAAGGATGCCCGTACTAGAACTCCTGGTCCAGCTATCGGAGGCCCAGGTGCGCGTCGCCGTAAACCCTGTTGTGCGAGAAGACGCCGAAAGATGGAGTGCTGACCGAATCGCGGCCTGGAGGATGGGTAACCGGTGAGTGACGGATACGAAGTTTCTTTTAGTGACCTGGCGAAGGCGTCCGCCGAGTTTTCTCGACAAGGGGATGCCTACGCCAACCTGATGACTCAAAAGCTGGCCTGTCCGTCAGGAGGGGACGCCGCGTTCGACAAGGCGCTCGATGTGACTCTAAACGGCCTTTATGAGATGCATGTCGTGCTCGCTCAAGCAGTAAGCGCGCATGCTTACAAGCTCGATTATGCGCGACGAAACTATCAGAAGACGGAAGGTAACGTGTTCGATTATCTCGTACGGCAGACCCCAACGCCGACCTATTGATATAAGGAGATGGGATGACGAAGAGTCCATCGCCCTTGCCGGCGTTGCATACCAACTGGATCGGCGGAGACATTCAAGGTCTTTCTGGTCTGGCTCAAGTTCTATTCAACTTTGCCGAATCCAGCAACGGGCCTGTCACTGATTTGAATCATGCGGTAAATCGTTTGGTGGGCAATCAGCCCTCATATAAGGGGGCGGCGGCAGGCGAATTTAAAGATAAATTCAGTCAAGATATGACCGATATAAATTGGCTCTCGCAGCGTGCCACCTCGATCGGTGACATCGTCGACCACCTCGCACTCGCTCTTGCAAAGCTGGAGGCCTGGCTGGAGAAAATCGCAGAAAGAGGTGTCGCTGCCCGCTATGTAGCTATAGACCAGTCGGGAAATATGAGCTTCCCGAAGGGCACATCGAATCCTGAAGTTCAGAAGTTCATCCAGGACTTCAATCAAAGGCGAGAAGAGGCTTTGGCTCTTGCCAAGAAGGCTCGGCGGGCGGCGGCGCAGCAACTTTCAGCCGAATATCGAGCGCTGTCCGCAGGAATGAAAAACTATCGCGACAACCACAAAGACTTGCTTTCAAAGAATGAGATTTCGGCGCTCGGGTCTTGGGTTTCCAAACTAGACTCCCAGTCTGGTTACTTCAACCCTAAGACGGGAACCAAGGAGCACCTTGTGCATGCGGCAGCCGGTGCGGGAATCGGTGCCACTGTTGGTGCAGTGATTGGCGGGGGCGTGGGTGGAGCTATCGGACTGCTTGGCGGTCCGGCCGCGGAAGTGACGGTCCCGGCAACGGCTGTGGCAGGAGCTGCTGCGGGCAATGCTATTGGCGCTAGTGTCGGAGGATTGGTGGGCGGCATTGTTGGGTGGGCATGGTGATGGGCGCTCTCAAAACCTCCCTAGACGTGTTTTATATCGCCGCTTCGATACTGGCCTTCATTGGCGGAATTAGCCTGATTTTCAACGTTAGACGATCGCGGAAGGTGACAGGTACTCGGAATACGCCTGTAGTCCTTAAGCGTGCCATGGGTGGTATATTGATCGTCTATTCACTTGTCTTCGCAGTGGGTGTGATCTGGAAAGTTGTCGGCGTGCTATGCATCCCACTTGCGATCCTCCTCTTCATAGTGCAGTCACGCATCAGGCGAGCTGCCTACGAATCTTTTCGAGATCAGCCTTGACTGGTTGCGATTTAGTTCACCCGCTACAGGTGCGTGCTTACATAATTTCTGTATAGCTCTGCAGATTGATCGACGGGTTGTGGCCACTGGCCCAGACAGCAGCGATTTCGTACCACTGGATTTACCTATCGCCGCCGCAGATGGTGACGTAGGTGGCGTAAGAGGCTTTTCTGGCGCCCCATCGTAGGAGCTGCCGTCGGTGCGGCAGTCGCCCCACTCGTAGGAGCGATCTTTGACTGAGGTTATGCGATGAGTTCCCATAGCATTGCATCGCAGGACTTCCTTGCCGGACATATACTTCTCGGTATCCTATATTCGATTATTGGCATTTTCCTCTCGGTCGGCCCTGTAATCGCGCTTTTTGGTACTGGAGGCTGGAATCTGGTCCGGCGAACCACGTCAACTTCGTGGCGGCTAGTTATTGGTGCCCTATGGGGAACAATGATCTGCGGCTTCGTAGCCGGCATCACGGTCCACTCAATCCTTCATTTTGCGCCGGCCCCGGGCGCTACTGCAACGATCTTCGTTGCTTATTTCTTCAGAAAGGGGCAGCAGTCCGAGGCGGGGGCAAAGGACTGAACGGATCTGCTGTTCGCCTACTCGACGAACTGCTCTGGTCGCCGGTTGATCGGCGGTTATTGTCGCCGCCGGGGCATCAAGCACGGCGTTCCTTCTTCGGGGTCGGTACCATGCCGCACCCGGCCCCATCGCTGGTGAGCTTCGTAGCAGCGCTGGTCCCTCCCGCCGTCATTGCTCCTGGTGTTATGGACGGTGATGACAGGGCGGAGGCGGTCGCCTTCAAGCCCGGACGGCCGTGCCCTCGCCGTCGGGCACGACTCCGGAACCGTTCGCCTATGGGATATCGCGAGTCGTCGTCTGGTCCGGACGATGATGGGCAGCCGGGTGATCGTGTATGTGGCGTTCAGCCCGGACGGCCGCACCCACGCCTGCGGCAGCGGCGACAACACTAGTCCGCTCACACACCTTTGGGACCTGACGACCGGGCATCGAAGCGACCTACCTGGGAGTGGCTGGGTCACCTTTAGCCCCGGCGGGCGGTTTTTGGCCGTCGCTAGCGGAGGCAATCAACTCTGGCCGTGGGAACTACCCCATCGCCGCAGGCGCGCCATGCTCCATGTCGCCGACCGCACCGACTTCGTCGCCTTCAGCCCATACGGCAAGACCCTGGCCTGCGGCGGAGGCGAAATAAACTACTAAGCGGTTGGCAGGTCGCCCTTGCTCTTACGAATGATCGTGGTACGGCCGGTTTCAATGATCACCGCACCATCAGCGTCGTTCGGCCTCGCGCGGTCGTTATAAGCCTGCGTGGTATGTCACGTCTTTGAGCTCCGGACCCATCCACGCCGGTATACACCTATTGTCACATCCCTTGACTTTGTGTATCGAGCTTGTTAAGTTCGCGAGCGTTCAGGGGAAAGTTACGGACACATCCGGCCGGAGGCTCACGTCCCGGTCGTTCCGTCGTTCACATGCGACGTTCTCTTTATGAGCATGGGGGCTCACGTGGGTGAGATGCTGGATATCATGCGCCGGACAAGGATTCGCGCGTCATCGCCGGACAAGTCACTCACCATCATCGTCTCCGGAATGCCCGCCAATATCAAGGTGGAAATCGCTCCCGGCGCACATGCCCGGCACACCGAACGTTCCTTCGAGCAGCAGGTGAATGCCGCTATCAGGGTGGCCATGGTCGGCTACCAGCAGGTGGCGATGAGGGCCTGGCGCAAGGCGGCCAGGGTTCCCGAACCGGAGTCGGCGGCCGGATCATCGCTGGAGCGTCGGCGCCGGGGCAGTGACGCGGGTGAACGCCGACGCCTGTTCATCGAGGAATAGGCTTCGGGATATGGTGATTCCCGCTCTCCGGCTCGTTGCCGGTTTCGCGCTGTTGGGGGCCGGGTTGGCCGGCTGCAGCGGATCCGGCTCGCCAGACCTCCCAAAGCCCTCTCCAAAGACAAGCCAGCGGGGCGCATTGCCGACGTGCATCGACGTCGTCCGGCATATTCCGCACACTGCCTTCGCCGTACAG
Organism: Actinoallomurus vinaceus; assembly: GCF_039542055.1. NCBI lineage: Bacteria > Bacillati > Actinomycetota > Actinomycetes > Streptosporangiales > Thermomonosporaceae > Actinoallomurus > Actinoallomurus vinaceus. The sequence continues at coordinate 2,962 of NZ_BAABHK010000021.1, read as the reverse complement.
GACATCAAGAGGTACCCGACGGAGCAGCCATCCGGTGCGTCCGTTCCTCAACCCCGTTTCGACCTCGACTGTCCCACCGCGTTCGGTCATCTTTCGGACGGCGGCAACGGAACCGCGGAAGTTCTGCTCACTCGCATGACTGTGCCCTCACTCGACGGCACGCCGCGGGCGAAATATCTCGGAAATCTCATTAAGAGCAAGTTGCAGAACAACATTTGCCTCGTCGAACGAATGGACGTGGACGTCCGAGGCGATCCTCCGGTCGCCGCAAGCTGCTACGCCGCACCGTTCGCCGGCCGGGCGGTCGTACAGGGCGACCTGGCGATCGTCGTGGGGGTTGGTGGGGAGCGGTCGGCGGATAGGGATGCCGGGCAGGAGCGCCGACTGCTCGAAAGCGCCGCGCAGGCGGTCGTGGACGCGGTCGCCCGCATGTCCTGATCGCGACGGAGGGATGAAATATGGATTCAATGCGTGACAGGTATGAGCGGGCCCTTGACGAACTTTCGCTCACTGTCAGGTCGCCAGGGCGATGGGCGACGCTGCGCCGGAGTCGCACCGGCGCGGTCACTGTGGAATTGAAGCGCGACACGCTGCGCCAGCTCGACGAGCAGCGACTCGCAGCGGAACTCCAGGTCGTTTTGAACGGGGCGTACCGCGCCTACCGAGAGCAGGGACGGAAACTCCGCCAACAGATCTTCGGCCCTGACTATGACGACATTCAGAATGCCAGCAGCGTGTAGGCGCGGAGGGACTCAAACGTGGTAACGCTTTCGGTCGAGGTGCAGGCTCTCGTCAGCCATGCGTCGTATCGTTATGACGACAGCCTGATCTGCGACGGCCTCCGGCACTTCGCCAGGTTCGCCGCGAACGTTCCGGATTCCGCCTGGGGACAGATGCCGTGGTCGCGGCGGTGGGCACAGGACTGGGAAAGCGCCACGTCCGCACGTGTACGGGAAGCTCAGACGGCGAGCGACCTTCAGAGTGAAACGGGATCGAAACTGTCCAAGGTGGCGGCAAACTATTCTCATACGGAAATCAGCACCAAGCTTTCCGCTGAGAGGCTGCTGTCCAAGGAGAACAGCTTCCTTCTCCCGTGGATCCAGGCGTCCGAGAAAGGCCAAGGATCCATATCGACAGCACCCGGACACACCCCACGTGGACCGAATTACGCGAACACCCCTGATCTGCCCTATCAGATACCCCCAGGCGATCCAGGTCCGGATGTCAACCCCAACGAACCGAAAAACCGGATTATGTTCGCCAGCGCGGACCACGACTTCGATCATCCATTCACCAAGGAACAGGGACACATTGTGCTGGCGGACCGGGCATTGATGGTGCTCGGCAACACGGCCGGACGGGCAGCCCTTAACCTATTCCTGAATGCCAACGAGCACTACATCCAGGACGCCCAAAACATTGTCAGGACCAATGGTGCCGCGACGAGTAAGATGCCACTGGACGACTTCATCCAGGATGTGCGCTTCGCCCTCCCCGGTGCCATCCAAAACCGTGCGGAGCTGTTCAACGCGCTCAGCAACGAGTACGGCGAACTCAGCACGGAGATGACAACTCAAACGAACGGGTTGAAGAGCTCCTGGCAGGGGCCGGGTGCCGAGGCATACGGCCTCCACGCTGACCGATGCATCAAGTACTTCGACACGCTGAAGGAGCAGGCGGCGTGGGTGGGTAGCGAGGGTTGCAAGGCGGCCCACACGGTCGACAGCCTGCAGTACGCCTACGCCCAGGCCGGTAACGCGAAGGTCGGCAACCTCATCACGGCGCTCAGGGCCTACAAGGACGCCGCCGCCGGCTTCACCAAGGGCTCGACCCAGGAGCCGCTCGCGCTTCTCGTAGACGCGCTGAGCGCGATGGCGAACGCCTTCTTTGCGAAATGGCAGCAGGCGAACGCGGACGCCGGCGAGATCCTGAAGATCGACCAAAAGGCGAGCGACACGGCCCCCAACCTTGGCGATGGCACGCATCGGCCGCAGTCGTTCCCGAGCGAGGCTGGCGCGGCACCGTACGACGACTCGAGCCATTGGAAACAATCCTGACGAGGAATCAGCCACTTCCGGGAACCGTCCAGGCCTGTACGCGGCGGTGTCGATCAGCAGCGTGTGCGGTGCCATAACTCGCCCACGGCATCTGATCTGGTCCTATGCTCGGCGCTCGTGTTCCTGCGCCTCCTGTATCTGCTGAAGGTTGTTCGGCTGGTTGACACTCCTCACGCGAAGCGATGTCTCCAAAGAGGTGGAGATTTTGGTGTTGCGACATGAGGTCGCCGTCCTGCGTCGTCTGCTGCGGAACCGCGCGGGAGGCGGACGCTGTCCTCTTTGATCAACCGGCCATCCGGTGATCGGTCCCGAGCCCGTACGCACACAAACTTCAGCTCGGGCTCGCGTTTCCGCAGATGAACGAAGATCGTGTAGTCGGTTTGTGTGCGGGCGGGTCCGGTGCCGGCGGCAAGGCGCGTCGTGCCCGGCACGGGCCAGGACATCGCAGGGCAGACTGCGGGCAGGAGTCGCGACGTGGAGGTGGCGCCGATGGCAGAAGGGGCTTCGATCGGGCCGGTGACGATCACTGTCTGCCGGGAGCAGGACGTCGAGCTGCTCGAGCGGCACGTGCCGTCGCCGGGGCGGAATCGGTTCCACGCACGCCGGTTCGCGCGTCAGGAGCAGGGCCTGAGCACGTACCTGGTGGCCTGGTTGGAGGACACGCCGGTCGGGTCGGGGGCGATCCTGTGGGACGGATGCGGGGCGGCCGAGGTCCGGCGGTGCTACCCCGACTGCCCGGAGCTCGGCGGGCTCGGCGTTTGGCCGCCGGAACTGCGGTCCCTAGGTGTACTGACCATGGAGGTTGGTGACGGCGACACGAGGTCGATGATCTTGTAATGGGTGAGGGCCTTCTGGCTCGGTGTGGATTGCGACATCTGCACCGGCGACCAGAAAGGCCCTCATGC
>NZ_BAABHK010000020.1:0-184239 GCF_039542055.1 Actinoallomurus vinaceus | reverse complement strand
ACATTCTTACTGCGGGAACATTCCCCCGCGCGAGTACGAGGAAGCGTTCCACCGGTCACGCGGGGCTACACCCCTGGCCGGGTGAGAACCGAGCAATCCGGCCTCCAACTTCGCCGGGGCGGTCCAGGGACGAAGGCAGACGGGATGACCAGACCGGGGGAACTGTCGGACGGCGGAGCCTCCGCAGGCTTCTATGGCAGGATGCGGGCCGGATCAGTACCGGGGACGAAATCGGCGAGTTTGCTGGGGTCGCTATCAGTAGCAGTGTCTTCTTCCCAGCCGACGGCGTAGGTCACGACGTAGTCCCGGTCTTCGCCGGTCTCCAAGATCAGATAGCGAGCGCCATCACTTGGGTCGAGGTCGGTGTTCTCGGCCCGGATTTGCTCAGCCTCTGTCTGGTGAGCGCATCGGATGACGAGGCCATCGCGATACTCGATCCTCAGCTTCACGGCCAGAACGGGCTTGAAGACGATGTCAATGCGGGATTGTCCGATCCGCGTCCGTGTCCGCAGCAGTAGTTGGCTGTGACTGATCGTGTACGCCCATACAGTGAAAGCTCTGTCCGAGCGGAAGAGTTCCGCGCCTGCAATGAATCGGTCATCGGTGTTCAGCCACTCCCGCGCATGCATGGGGCGGATCTTGTCATGACCCGCGTGCCCGTTGCGTGCCCGTAAGAGCAGACGGTCACAGTCGCGAACGGTCACTCACGGGGAGAGCGCCGGGAAGGCGCAGGTCACCGGTACCGCAGGTGATCAACGATCAGTGGCATCGACTTTCCCAAGCTGACAGCAACAGTGACAGCAACACGGACAGACGTCGCAGGATGATCACAGACCCGCGCGGACAGCCGACGTCGGCCGGAAGCTTGATCACCTTGGCCAAGATCGAACTGATGAGGATGAGGCCGGTGGTTCAAGTCCACCTAGGCCCACGAGTCGGGCCATCGTGGTCGGCGCTTCGCGCCTTCCCCGGTGGCCCGCGATTTTTTCGGGGGGACGACCCCCCGAGCCCCCCGATGTTGGGGGCTCCGCCCGCACGCCCCTGCGCGGGCCGGGGTTTGCGCAAGGACTTCTGCAAGGCTCAGGCTCGGTTGCCGGAGCCTTGTGTCTTCTCAGCGTCGGCACCTTCCTCGAGATGTGGGCATGGCCCAAGATCTCCTTGGCGACGCGCCGGGTCTCTTGAGCAGTGACGCCGTGGTGCGCCGCAGATCATGCAGTAGGCGGCCTCCTCGGTCATGGGTTTGGTGCGCTGGCCCGCCCTCTCCGGGACAGCCATCGGAAGACCTCACTGATTACCGCGATCGATACCCACGGCACGATGCCGTGCCTCATCTCGGAGACCCATCCGTCACCGTTCTCAAACGAGAGAGCCAGGATGACTAGCAGCCCGATGACCAGGTAGAGGCACAACCGCGCGAAGAACCAGCGGAACAGGTGGTCACGTGCCGCACTTACGGACATGGCGGTCCCTTCACGCGGTATCTGGTTCAGACTGCCACCCCAAGACGGATGTAGCACGCGTCTGGACCGACATGGGCCGGGTTCTCGCATGTCGCGATCGGCGAATTGAGGAAAGATTGGACCTTGGCGACCCTCAGCGCTCCAACCGCTGGTTGCCGAGACCTGGCTTGAGGTAGAGCCGTACGGTCTGCTCGTACTTCTTGTACGTGTTCCAGCGCTTCGCCGGGCGTACGACGTGCTCAAGCCAGTAGTCCAGGTACTCGCCGAGCCTCTAGGGCTTGTCCGCGACCGGGATGCCCCGGTTGGACTTCTGCTGAGCCTCGACCAACTCCTTGTCAATGCGGCTGCGCAAGCGCCGCCGCAGGCCGCCTGTTCCGGCACGTCCTACGGGCGTGCGGCGTGAGCGCCGGTCCCTCTGGCCGTGTCGATCGGGCGGCTCAACCGAACGATGCGTCCCGGCAAGCGCTCTGCAGGGTCGCCGGCACGTCGACGAACCTTGATGGCGTCAATTGCCCGCGATGAAACCGGTGACCATCGCGCCGAGGACCCACAAGCCCAGGCGAACCCCTGTCTCGCGGGAACCTGGCACCGGACGCTCAGAGATCGGGATCCCATAGTCAACAAATCTCGGGTCGTTCGGCTCACTCATCACCCGGTACGCCGCTTTCTTCCTGCCCATCACGACCTCCGACTGATTCCGGCTTGCACCTAGGATCCGGTCGACCGTCTGCTCCCGTACAGAGCCCGCCAGCGGCTCAACAACGATCCGCATCCGGCGATCGAGTATCGCTGACCAGATCATAAGGATCTCTTACAACGTGCCTCCGGCGGGGGCGCTTCCGGCTCCGGGATGGGAGCCACACCGGGCACAGGTTGATCGGTGGTTGAGGTGGAAGGCGGGATGACCCGGCGGGCGGTGCTATGGCGTGGGCACGCTGCGGAAAGTGGGCGGCTGCTGGTTGACGTACGCGCATATCCGATCTCGACCGCTGAAACCTACGAGTAGGCCCCCCTGGCCAATCGAGTACGTGGGGTAACGGGACCGCAGGCTAGCGAGCTGGGCGTCTGCCGATCGACGTATGGAGAAGAGCAGCTTGTCGCACTGGGAGGCAGGGGACGCATCCGGGATCGCCGCCAGCGGGATGATCACCAGCGTTAGAACAGCGACAGCGCGAGCCGTCCGGGAGGGAGGCATGCCGGGAGCTTAATGATCATCTATCTCATGGGCGAGCCGACGGCAGCGACGGCAACGGCGACGGCAACACAGGATGATCACGATCGCAGGCGGACGCATCGGCGTAGGCCGCAGCTTGATCACCATGTGCCTGTTGTCGGGGCCTTCCTGGAGGACTTTGAGCCCGACCCGGGCGACGTCCTCGGTCCCTTGCCGAGCTTGCAGGGGCGGAGACGCGCGTCACATTTGTCGATCTCACATCTTGCCGGGCTGTCTCGTCTAGGAGGTGTACCTGCCAACAACGGCAACAAGGAGTGCACCGTGGAAGCCCGTTTGAACCTCACTGCCAGCCCGGTCGCGGCCAAGTCCATGAAGTACTTCGCCTCGGCGAGCAGGGTGCTCGTCAAAGAGTCGACGCTGCCGAAGGCGACCCAGGATCTGGTGCTGCTGCGCGCCAGCCAGATCAACGGCTGCGGCTACTGCACCGATGCCCACAGCAAGGACCTCGCGCATGCCGGGGAGAGCGCCACGCGCATCAACCTGGTCGCGGCCTGGCGGGAGAGCACGGTGTTCACCGACGCCGAGCGCGCCGCCCTGGAGCTGACCGAGCAGGGGACCCGCATCGCGGATGCCGCCGGGGGTGTCACCGACGAGGTCTGGGCGAACGCCGCCAAGCACTACGACGAGGAGCAACTCGCCGCCCTGGTGTGCATCATCGCCCTCATCAACGCCAGCAATCGCATGGGCGTCATCACCCGGATGGCCGGCGGCGACTACCAGCCCGGCCAGTTCGCGTAACGAGTTTCTGCGGTGTGGAAGGAACGTTATGCGCTCAGCGTCTGAAACCCTTCGCGGTGACTTCGGCGGCGACATCATCGAACCGGGCGGAGCGGAGTACGAAACGGCCAGCCGCTCGATATTGACTCCGGGTAGTCCGGCCTATGTTCTGCGGCCCAAGAGCGTCGGGGACGTGCGAGCGGGTGTCAGATTCGCTGCCGGCGCCGGGCTTGTACTGTCCGTGCGAGGCGGCGGCCACGGCTTCGCGGGTTTCGGCACCAACGACGGCGGCGTCGTGATCGACCTGAGCCTGCTCGCGGACGTGGAGGTCATCGACCACGAACGTCACCTGGTGCGGATCGGCGGCGGCGCCACCTGGGGCCAGGTCGCGGCCGCCTTGGCCCCGCATGGCCTGGCGATCTCTTCGGGCGACACCAACGGCGTCGGTGTCGGTGGGCTGACACTGACCGGCGGCATCGGCTGGAAGGTCAGGAAGTACGGCCTGGCCTTGGACAACGTGGTCGCCGCGCAGGTGGTCACCGCCGACGGGCAGATCGTGCAGGTGAGCGCGGAGCAGAACCCGGAACTGTTCTGGGCGATTCGCGGTGGCGGCGGCAACTTCGGGATCGTGACCGCCTTCGAGTTCGCGGCGCACCCGACGACGGACGTCTTCTACGGCAAGATCGCCTTCCCGGCGGAAGAGGCGGCCACCGTGCTCCAGGGATGGGCGGACCACCTGCGCACCGCCGCCGAAGACCTCACCTCCGTCGCGAACTTCGCCAACCCCTTCGCCGGCGGACCTGAGGCGCCGGTCGAGATCAACGTCGCCTTCGACGGCGATGACCCGCAGCTCGCCGCCGAGGCGATCGACCCGATCCGCCGGCTCGGCACGGTGCTGGGCGACGATGTCGCGCTGATGCCGTACGCGGACACGCTCGTGGACGGGGCGACCCCACCGCCCGGTATCCGGCTGGTGACCCGGAGCGCCTTCGTCGACGAGCGATCGGTGCCGACGGTCCTGCAGATCCTCACCGAGGTCGGCGCGTCGGAGGGATCGCCGTTCATCTCCGTTCGCAGCCTCGGCGGTGCGGTGTCCCGGATCCCCGGCGACGCCACCGCGTACGCGCATCGCCAAGCGGAGCTGATGGTCGTGACCACCACAGCGGGCCCCGAACCGGTCATCGAGGCCGCTCGTCCTGGCCTGGAGGCGATCTGGGACCGGCTCGCACCCCACATCAATGGCGCTTACGCCAACTTCCTCGCTTCTGCCACCGAGAACGATGTCGCCGCGATCTACCCGGCAGAGACCTATCAGCGGCTCGCGGCGGTCAAGCGTCAATACGATCCGGGCAACCTGTTCGCCCACAACCACAACGTCCGGCCTCAGTAGCGCAGAAGGCGTATTCGACATCGTTGACGACGACCCCCCCGGCCGGCCCGCCTGCCGGCCGGGAACAGGTGGTGACGATGATGACGGAGGGGTGCGCTTCTCCAACGTCAAGGCGGCTGCGCTTTCCTCGTGGCGGCGGGGTTTCAAGGAAGGGCTGGTATGAGTAAGACCGAGGAGTTCGAGCAGCTGCGACCGCTGCTGTTCTCGATCGCCTACCGGATCCTCGGCAGCGTGAGCGAGGCCGAGGACGCGGTCCAGGAGACCTGGCTGCGCTTCGAAGCCTCCCCGACAAAACCCACCTCGACCAGGGCCTACCTGTCGTCCGTGGTGACCCGGATCTCGATCGACGTGCTGCGCTCGGCCCGTGTGCGGCGGGAGGAGTACGTCGGGCCGTGGTTCCCCGAGCCGCTGCTCGCCGACCCCTACCAGGACCCCGAGCGGTCGGCGGAGCTGGCGGACTCGGTGTCGATGGCCGCCCTGCTCCTGCTCGAGCGGCTCAGCCCGCTCGAGCGGGCGGTCTTCGTACTGCGGGAGGTCTTCGGATTCAGCTTCCGGGAGATCGCATCGGGGGTGGAGAGGTCGGAGGCGGCGTGCCGTCAGCTTGCGATGCAGGCGCGCCGCCACATGGAGGCGGGCCGGCCCCGGTTCGAGGCCGACCGCCGAGAGCGTGAGGAGCTCGCCGAGCGGTTCTTCGAGGCCTTTAAGGAAGGGGACGTCGACGGGCTGCGGGAACTGCTGGCCGCCGACGTGCACATGGTCGGTGACGGTGGCGGCAAGGCACCGCAGTTGGCCACCGAGTTCGTCGGCGCCGAGAACGTGGCCCGACTGCTCGCCACCGCCGTCCCACGGCTCATCCGGATCGGCGGCGTGGTGGAGCCGCACCAGGTGAACGGCCAGCCGGGCGCGATCTTCCGCGACCGGGACGGCAAGGTCCTCTACGCCTTGACGCTCGACATCCTCGACGGGCAGATCCAGACGATCCGTACGGTGCTCAACCCCGACAAGCTCGGGCATGTGGGTCCCGTGGCGGACGCCTGGGCGGTCCTCCGCGAGGCGGACCAGGCCCGCCCGCCCGCGGAGTGACCGAGGCAGCGCGGGTCAGCCCGCCGTCCAGGGCCGGAGCTTCTCGGGGTTCCGTACTGCCCAGATGTGCTTGATCCGGTCGCCTGCGACGTCGAACGCGAACACCGCCACGGTGACGCCGTCTTGCTGGGCGACCAGGCCGGGCTGGGCGTTGACCGTACGCTCCAGGAGCGTCAGCGTGGCTGCCTTGCCGGCGATGTCGACCAGGTAGCGCGCGATCTGCTCGCCGCCTTCGACCGGGCGGAGCAGGGCGCTGACCACGCCGCCGCCGTCGGCGATCGCCGTGGCGTCGGGGTCGAGGAGGCCGATGAGGGCGTCGATGTCCTTGGCCTCCCACGCCTGCTTGAACTCCCTGACGATGCCGGCCTGGTGGGCTGCCGGAGCCGCGGGCGCCTGCGAGGCGCGGATGCGGCGGCGGGCCGATGAGGCCAGCTGGCGGCAGGCCGCCGGGGTACGGCCGACGATCTCGGCCACTTCGGCGAAGGAGTAGCGGAAGACGTCGTGCAGGACGAACGCGACGCGCTCGGCCGGGGTCATCGATTCGAGCACGACCAGGAAGGCCATGTTGACCGACTCGTCGAGCGTGACACGGTCGGCCGGGTCGAACGCGATGCCGTCCGGCCGCTCGTCGATCCACTCCGTACGATCGGGCAGCGGCTCCGGGATCCATTCGCCCACGTAGCGCTCGCGCCGGGCCCGCGCCGAGCGGAGGAGGTCGAGACAGATGCGGCCGGCGACCTTCGCCAGCCAGGCGCCGGGGGAATCGATGGCCTCCTGCCGCTGCCGGGACATGGCGTACCAGCGGGCGTACGTCTCCTGTACGACGTCCTCGGCATCGGCCAGGGAGCCGAGGAGCCGGTACGCGAGATTGATCAGTTGACGCCGCTCGCTCATGAGCGCGGCCAGGCTCGGATCGAGCCGGCCGTCCGCCTCGGATTGGGTGCTCATGGCGCCGGCTCCCTTGGTCGCATCTGTCGTCACCAGTACGACGAGACAGCCCCTCGGAACGTGAGGCGGCGCTCCGACCTCACATTCCGAGGGGCCGCGTCGTCGTACCGCTGAGACGAGTGACCGGCTCGCAGTCGAAAGACCAACCACCCGTATCCCCTAGGAGCGACCAAGCATGGCGACCATGACCACGCTCAGCGAACTGACCGGCGACTACGTCCTCGACACCGACCGTACGCGGATCGGCTTCGTCGCCCGGCACTCGATGGCCACCCGGGTGTGCGGGCGGTTCGACGAGTTCGAGGGAAGCGCGTACCTGGACGGCGACGACCCGTCGAAGTCCAGCGCCCGGCTCACGATCCAGGCGAGGAGCATCCAGACCCGCAACCGGCAGCGCGACGACAAGCTACGCGGCGCGTTCCTGGACGTGGACGACCACCCTGCCTTCACCTTCAGCTCGACTACGGTGCAGGTCCTCGGCGACAGCGGCTTCAAGGTCACCGGCGACCTGACCATCCGTGGCGTGACCAGGCCGGTCACCGTCGACTTCGAGCTGACCGGTGCAGAGCACGACCCGCAGGGCGACTTCCGGGTCGCCTTCACGGGAAGCATCACGATCAACCGCAACGACTGGGGCGTGAACTGGAACGCCGCGACCCGAATCATGGTCAGCCCGAAGGTGACACTGGAGTTCGACGTCGCCGCGATCCGGCAAGGCTCCTAAGGGGTGGGTACGGGCCGGGAACGGAGTTCGCCGGCCCGTACCGGTCGTGTCAGTGGTTGCGGAAGTAGATTCCGGTGGACTTGCCCGCGTCGCGGGCGACCTCCTCGCCGGCGGCCCAGACGGTCGTGCCGTGCGCCGCGAGGGCGGACAGGTCGTTGTCGGCACCGGCGGGCTGCGGCGGTCTCGTGACGGTCAGCTTGGAACCGACCTTGTGGACGAGGTCCGCGCTCCAGCGGCCACGGAGGAGCCACAGGCCACCGGATCCGTCGGAGGCCACCTTGGCGTACGAGTGGGACTCCTTCGCGTCCACGGCCACGCTCCAGGTCCGGCCGTTCCAGTGCATGATGAGCGGCTTGGCGCAGATGCTGTCACCGTCCTCCCCGCAGTACCGCTCGTGTCCGCCGACCGCCCACACGTTCTTCGGCGACAGGACGAGGACGTCGTTGAGGACGCCCTGCGCGCGGGAGCCGGTGAGCTTGATCTTCGGGGTCTTCACGAGTTTCCAGGAGGTGCCGTTCCAGCGCATCACGGCCGGCTGCCGCTGGTAGGTGCCGACGGCCCAGACGTTCTTCGACGATGAGGCGCCGACCGCGCTGGCGGCGGCCGGGACGGCGGTCTTCTTCCAGCTCTTGCCGGTCCAGTGCTCGGCGTACTTCGAGGCCGTCTCGTCGCCGTCGTCGGTGCCGCCGCTGACCGCCCAGACGTTCGACGGGCTGATGGCGGCGGAGCCGGTGGGGTGGAAGTCGCCGGGCAGGCTCGTCGTCGTCCACTTCTTGCCGTCCCAGCGACCGGCGCGGGTGCTGCCGTCGCCGGACGTGAACGCCCACACGTTCGTGCTCGCCGAGACGGCGAGTGACCTGACACTGCCGGTGGCCCCAGGGGGCGCCGAGTGGGTCGTCCATCCTTTACCGGTGAGGTGCTGCACCAGGGGGATCCACTTGCCGTTGACGAACTGGAAGCCGCCCGCCCATGCGCTCCCGCCGGCGCTGATGGACAGGGCGGAGACCGCGTTCGTGTTCGGCAGGTCGTTCTTCTGGGCGAGCTTCCACGGGGAGGTGGCGGCATATGCTTGGCCGCCGGCCAACACACCGGTCAACAAGGTCGCGGTGGCCGCACCGGCAAGCGTCTTTCGCATGCGTCTTCCTCTCGGGAACCGACGAGCGCGGCGTTCGAAAAGGGACTGTCCGGAACGCCGCTTTTTGGTGATCAAGACGCTCTGCCGTAACGTCCGGTTTACCGGCCGGTGGGATGGGGCCGCCGGTTCCGGCTGCGACGGCCTACGCCGGAGAAGAGCCGTCGAGGAAGGCGGCGATCGCGGTGCCGAGGTCCGGTTTGGTGACCGCGCTCATGTGGTCGCCGGGCACGACGGCGCACCGGGCGTTCGCCAGAGCGTCGGTCAGCGCCTCGGCGGAGCCGTTGTCGAGGTCCTTGTCGCCCGTGAGGACGAGCGTCGGCACCTCGATCCGGCCGAGCTCCTCACGTGGCGTGTCGACGAACGTGTCGAGGACGTGGAGCAGCGCGACCGGGTCGCCGCCGACCGTTTTCAGGAAGGCCTCCGCCATCCACTCCGACGTGCCGCGTTCGAACGTGCCGAGGCCGGTGAGGATCCGGCGGAAGTGGTCGCCGCGCTGGCCGGTGTCGACGATGCCCTCCAGCCCCATCCCCGCCAGGATCGCCCGGCGGGGCGTGGCGCCGCGGGCCAGCATCCGTACGGTCGTCCGGGCGCCCAGCGAATAGCCGCCGAGGTCGTAGTCGGTGAGCCCGAGGTGGTCGATCAGGGCGAAGCCGTCGTCGGCCAGCACGTCGGGCGGGTAGGCGGAGGGGGCGTGCGGCTTGTCGCTGTCGCCGTGGCCTCGTAGGTCCGGCATGATCACGCGATGGCCGCGCGCCGAGATCGCCGCGGCGTGGCCGTAGCGGATCCAGTTGACCGTCGCGGTGGAGAAGTAGCCGTGGATCAGCACCACGGGCCGGCCGTGTCCCAGCTCGCGATAGGCGAGCTTGGTGCCGTCGTGGCCCGCGAACCATTGGACGGGAAGGTCGGTCATGCCACCGCTTTCCTCTGGGGGACGCAGTCGTCGCCGACTATCTCATGAGCGTCGGATGTCTCATCCATCAGGGTCGCGTGGCACTTGTCAGGCAGGCTCATGGGACGGGTGTGCTCGCCGTTTCCAGGCAACCGACCGCTTATTTCCATTGAGCTGACAGAGCCGTGAAATAAGCAAGGTCCCGGTACCGCTCAGCGCGGCAAACTCGTTATTCAGCGCGTATTCCGGCGACCGTCCGCTCCGATGGAGCGGCGGTCGCCGGAGGTCAGGATGGCGAGGTCGGGGTCACCATCGATACCAGCGACGGCGCGGGCCGCCGGCCGCCTCGGAGCCGCGGAGTACGAAGCCCAGTAGCCACAGCACCAGGACGGCGAGCGCGATGTACCAGAGGACGTGGACGGCGAAACCGGCGCCGCCGAGGATAAGCGCGAGGATCAGAACAGCGATCACGATGCCCATTTCATTCTCCTTTCGGGGATGGCGCCTTCTTCATCACCATTAGGAATCAGGCTAAACATCCACGATGCCGGATCAGCGGGCATGCGGCTGCGAACAACGAATTGTGCGGGCGTGAACTCGGGGCGTGAACCGGCCCGCGAAATCCCGGCCCCGCCTGGGCCTTGCCAGGGTCAGAAGGCGAAGCCGCCGGGCCGTCCGTTGTGGTCGGCGATGAGCCCGGCGAGCGTGGCGACGGCGATCTCCGGAGGCGTACGGGAGCCGATGTTGAGTCCGACCGGCCGGTGCACGCGGGCGATGTCCTCCGCCGGAACGCCCAGCTCGGTGAGCAGGCGGACGTGCGGACCGGGATGGCGCGGATTGCCCATCACGCCGATCCACCGGACCCGCCGGGACAGCAGGTCGCGCAGGACGAGGCCGAGCTCGGGCCGGTGGTGGTCGGTGACGACGACGTCCGCCGTACCGTCGAGGCCGGACGGCGGGGCGGTGACCATCTCGGCGGAGTCGGGGGCCACGACCGCCGCGCGCTCGGGGTCGGGCTCCAGCAGCAGGCACCGGAATCCGAGCTCCGCGCCGAACCGCACCAGGAAGTCGGCCACGGGAGAGGCGAACACCGCGATGAGCGTACGGTCGCCCGCTCCGCCGGGCGCCCGGCCGTGCGCGGCGGCGCAGGCGGGGTCGTGCTCGTGGTCGTCGGCCATGTCGCCAGTCTCGCACCGTTCGGCCCGCCCGGGCAGCGGCGCGTTGACCTGAATCATGGTTGAGGTTGCAGGGTGGACGCGCACGTTCCGACCGAATGAGGAGAACCCTGTGCACGCCATCCGTCAGCATGAGTTCGGGCCCCCGGAGAACCTGAGTTACGAGGAGGTCCCCGATCCACGGCCCGGCGCCGGTCAGGTCGGCATCACCGTACGGGCGTGCGGGGTGCACCTGGTCGACACGATGCTCCGCAGAGGCTCGTACGGGGGGCCGTTCGGGCTCCCGGAGCTGCCGATGACGCCCGGGCGCGAGGTGGCGGGCGTCGTCGACGAGCTCGGCGACGGTGTCGAACCGAACTGGCTCGGCCGGCGCGTGGTGGTCCATCTCGGCATGGCGAGCGGTGGGTACGCCGAACGTGCCGTCGCGAACGTCACCGACCTGCACCCCCTCCCCGACGAGCTCGACTACGGCGCCGCCGTCGCGATGGTCGGGACCGGCCGGATGACGATCGGCATCCTCGACGTCGCGCAGCCGACGCCGGACGACGTCGTGCTGGTGACGGCGGCCGCCGGGGGGATCGGCACGCTGCTCGTCCAGGCCGCGCGGAACACCGGCGCCACGGTCGTCGGCGTCGCCGGCGGTGACGCCAAGGTCGCACGGGTACGGGAGTCGGGGGCGACGATCGCGGCCGACTACACGGCGCCGGACTGGACCGACCGGATCCGGGAGTCGCTGGGCGACCGCGGGGTCACCCTGGTGCTGGACGGCGTCGGCGGCGAGGCGGGGCAGGCCGCGTTCGACCTGCTGGCGCCCGGCGGGCGACTGGTCCTCTTCGGCTGGTCCGCGGGCGAACCGATCCGGTTCACCGCGGCCGATCTGTTCAAGCGCAGCCTGTCGGCCTCCGTCGCGCTCGGCCCGGGGATCCTCCGCCGCCCGGGCGGTCTGCGCGGCCTTCAGGAGAGGGCGCTCGCGGAGGCCGCGGAGGGGCGTCTGGTGCCCGCCGTACAGACGTTCCCCTTGAAGGACGCTCCGGCGGCGCATCGGGCACTGGAGACGCGCGCCACCGTCGGCAAGGTGGTGCTCGTGCCCTGAGCGGACCGCCCGCCCTGAGGAGAGCGGGCGGCCCGAGCCCTCGGCGGTGCTCGAGGACCGTCCTAAGGTCAGCAGTGCTTGAGGACCGCGCTGATCGCCCTCTTCTCGGCCGAGTCCACGGACAGGCCCCAGACGTACTTGACGCTGACGTAGGCCCGGATGTACGTGCAACGGAAGGCGCGGCGAGGCGGCAGCCAACGCGCCGGGTCCTTGCCGCCCTTCTGCCGGTTGATCGGGTCGTCGGCGGTCCACAGCTCCGGGTGCCTCAGGTCGTTGGCGAAGGCGCGGCGCTTCGCGGTGCTCCAGGACCGCGCTCCGGAGCGCCAGGCCTCCGCGAGCGCCACGAGGTGCTCGATGTCGACCTTGTGGGGATTCGTGAGGTACTTCCCGTCGTACGGGCTGTACCAGCGGCCTTTGGTCGGGTAGCAGTCGGAGCCGACGCGAACCTTCGCGCCGTCGCGCTTCAGCACGATCTCGCGGGTGTTGCAGTTGTGGCCCTGGTCGATCCACTGGGGGAACTTCGCGCGGCTGTACCCGGACAGCGAGCCTTCTCGCCGGACCTTCAGCTTGGCGAGTTCCTTCTTGGCGGTCGCGGTGCTCGGAGGCGGTGGCGGTGCGGCGGAGGCGGGGGTGGCGAGGACGACGGTCAGCAGGGGCAGAGTGGGCAGGAGGGCGGTGACGGCGATCGCGCGTTTCACAGGCAATCTCCTCTCTGGGGCTTCCCACGCGCGAGAGTCCCTCCCCCGAGCCACGCCGGAGCGAGCGGTAAGTGAAGTCAAAATGGCGGTATGTGAGGGAAATGGCTAACAAACTCCATTTGCGGAGTTTTGCGAGCCGTGTCAGCGTTTCGGGCGCGGTGCCGCCCAGCCCTGGCGAACGGCTCGCCGACGAGACGCCGTACGGGCCGCGTCCCGTACGGGGTGGCAGGGAAGCCGTGTCCCGTACGGCGGTCGGGGGAGCCGTGTCAGCCCGGCCCCGTCCAGTCGAGGGTGGGCGGAAGGACGCCTTCCAACGTCAGCAGCCAGCGCTTGACGTCGAGACCGACCGAGCCGAACCCGCCGAGCCCGTCGGCGGCGACGACCCGGTGGCAGGGCACGAGCAGCGAGACCGGGTTGGTCGACATGATCGTGCCGACCGTACGGGCGGCGTATCCCGGCTCGGCCGACTCCTCCTCGAACACGCCGCTGCGCTCGGCGAGCGCCCCGTACGTGATGGTCTCGCCGTAGCCGACCGTCTGCTGGAGCGTCCGTAGCACGGCCGCCTGGATCCCCGAGGTCGACCGCCAGTCGATCGGCAGGTCGAGTTCCCGGCGCCGGCCGGCGAAGTACTCGGCGATCCGGCTCACCACGGCCGCGGCCCGGCGGTCATCGGACGGGTTCCGGATCTCCGGTCCGGCGGGAAGCCCGGCGGCTCCCTCGGGGGTGTAGGCGGCCGCCACCACTCCCCGGTCCGTCATGAGGACCCGCAGGTCCCCCGTGGGAAGAGGGGTTCGCACGGTGACCCACGCCAGGGACCTGTCGACGTGCATGCGCTGACACTACTCGCGATGATCATCCACAGGATCATCGTCAGGTTGTCCACAGGGGCTGTGGACAACCTGACGGACATCTGGCGAGAAACCAGGCACGCCGGGCGATGAGCCAGCCGGTTTTCCACAGGCAGTGGAGAACCGGCCGTCGCTCAGTACGCCAGGAGGGTGAGGCGGGCCGTCGTCGACCCGGACACCGTGATGGGCACCGGGTTCGGATTGTGGACACGGAGACGGAACCGCACGTCATCGGCGATCCCCACCTGACCCGAGTGCGAGACCGTGAGGCCGCCCGTCGGGTCGGCGCGGTACGTCACCCGCCACGCGTCATCCTTCACCGCGGTGCCGTCCCGGGTCATCCGTGTCCACATGATGTCCACCGGATCGTCGGGACGCAGCCCGGACACCCGTACGAGGGCGTCCCCCACGACCCAGTAGGACCTGTCGACGATCACCGAGGAGTCGTCAGCGGCGTGCACGCCGTGCCGGTCGGTGTACTCGGTGTGCCACTCGATCGATTCCGTCGCCCCGGGTGCGACGTTCTGGTCCCGGCCCGCTCCGAGACTGACCACGACGGCCGTGTCGTCCCGCCCGCCGATCCCGTACGCGCGAAGCCCGGCGGCCGTGGAGACGTTCGCCACATCGGCGTCGATCGGCTCGACGTCGTACTGGTGCAGCAGCCAGTGCTTCCACGGCGCCGGGACTCGCGGTTCGCCGGCCGTACGGGACGGGTCGGCGATCCACAGGGGGTGGCCGCCGAGCCCGGCGCAGTTCCCCGCCTGGGCGAAGGACAAGAACGTGTAGACGATGGGGTCGCAGCCGACCGCCTTCGCCACCCGCGAGCACCACGTTCGCGCCCACGAGGAGACGTACGCGGCGGACCTCCCGTCGGTCCGCTCGAGGTCCAGCACCACGAGGTCGCCGGTCTCCAGCCCCCGCGCCCGTACGGTGCTGAGGAAGAAGTCCGCCTCGGCCTTCGCGTCGTTGCCCGGGTGCGCGAAATGGTAGGCGCCGCGGACCAGGCCGACCCGCCGCAGTTCATTCCAATTGCGGGCGAACGTCGAGTCCCGGATCGTACGGCCCTCGGTGGCCTTCGCGACGGCGAACGCCAGGCCCTTGCGCCTCCACGCTTCCCAGTCGACCGTGCCCTGATAGCTGGAGACGTCGATGCCCTTCAGCATGTTCTCCTCCACGGGATATCGGGATTCTGCACCAAATGCCCGGTGTGACGCCGAACAACCGCGCAATCCAGATGATCCGCGACCCGCCGTGGGAACCGGCGCGGGCGTACCCGGGTGGTCGCCAGGGAGGCCGCCCTCGCGTTGCCGCGAGCCGCGTGCCGGGCGGTGGCTTGAGCGGACAGAGAGGGGGCGCGTCATCCTCTTCTACTACTTCTTTATCGGGCAGGTGCTCACCGCCCGCGCGGCGCTACCGGTGGAGCCGGCACCCGAGCCGGGACGGATTCCCGAACCCGGGCCGGAGGAGCCCCGAAGCCGGCCTACGGGCCGCACGTCCGAGCGCCCGGAGGGAACCCGAAGGTCCCGTCATGCACGGGAGACCGGGTGCGGGATCATGACGTACCAGATGATCGATGACGCGCTGGGGGAAGCGGCGCGAGCCATCTGGGCGGTTGCTAGGCTGCGAGGGCAGTGCTAGTCGAGGTTTGAAGGGGTTCCCATCGTGAAGAAGCTCATCGTTCTCGCGCTGGTCGCCCTCGGTGGTTTCGCGGTTTGGCGCCGGCTTCAGCAGGACCGGGCCGAGCTGGACCTGTGGACCGAGGCGACGTCGTCCGACAGCTGAGAGATGTTTGCAACGTGCCGGCGAGGTAAAGCGGGGGGCGGGCGTGGGCGACGAGTCGCGAATCACGCTCGCCTGTCTTGACCTCGCCGGTACGACGGTCGCAGACGACGGGATAGGCGAGCGGGCCTTCAGCGAGGCGCTGGCCACCCAGGGCATCGTCTCCGGCACCGACACCTACAACCGGGCCATGACCCGCGTGCACGCCGCACGAGGCAGGTCCAAACTCGACATCTTCCGCGAGGTCTTCGCCGACGAGGACCGCGCCCAGGCGGCCAACCACGCGTTCGAGCAGGCGTACGACTCGATCATCGACCGCGTCGGCCTCGCCCCCATTCCCGGAGCCGAGACGGCGATCGACGCCCTGGCCGCATCCGGCGTGCGCATCTGCCTGATGACCGGCTTCAGCAGCCGGACCCTCGGCCACATCATCGACACCCTCGGCTGGTGGAAGCGCGCCGACCTGCTCCTCTGCCCCGCCGACGCGGGCGGCCGCGGCCGCCCGTACCCCGACATGATCCTCACCGCTGCCATGCAGGTGAAGGTCGACGACGTCCGCCACATCGCCGTCTGCGGCGACACCGAGAGCGACATGCGCAGCGGCCGCCGTTCCGGCGCCGCCATCGTCGCCGGCACCCTCACCGGCGCCCACGATCGCACCCGCCTAGAGGCTGCCGGCGCCACCCACGTGATCGGCAGCATCGCCGAGCTGCCCGTGCTCGTCGAGGGTTTCCGGGGTCCAGACCCCGACGATCCACGGCGATCACATGGCACCATGGCGAGCGGGCACTCCTCCTCCCCCGGTAGGCTGTAGGCCGATCTCCAGGGGCCATAGCTCAGTTGGCAGAGCGCCTGCTTTGCAAGCAGGAAGTCCGGGGTTCGAATCCCCGTGGCTCCACCAGCCAAAACGCCCCGTCTCGGCGACGCGAGACGGGGCGTGAGTGTCTAACTGGGTGACTAAGCCTCCCTCGGCTCGGCGGGGAAGATGTGGTTCATGGCGGTGGCTCCCTCCTGGATGACGGGGTGGAGCTGCTTCCGGCAGACGGTCTCGGTGACCACGGTGTTGCTGTGCCCGACCAGCTGAGAGATGTCCTCGATCGGGATGTCGTGGGCCGACAGCAGCGACACGAAGCTGTGCCGCAACTCCCTGGGCGTCCAGTCCTCCGCCACCAGGCGCGCCTTGGTGAGCACCTTCCGGAAGTCGCGCCGAACGTTTCCCGCGCTGAGCGGCTTGCCGCTCCAGGTGCGGAACACCAGACCCTTGCCGTCCTTGGCACCGTCTTCCCT
The DNA here is from genome assembly GCF_039542055.1 of Actinoallomurus vinaceus. Classification (NCBI taxonomy): domain Bacteria; kingdom Bacillati; phylum Actinomycetota; class Actinomycetes; order Streptosporangiales; family Thermomonosporaceae; genus Actinoallomurus; species Actinoallomurus vinaceus. The sequence continues at coordinate 167,779 of NZ_BAABHK010000020.1, read as the reverse complement.
GTCGCGGTCCTGTTGTACTGCCAGCGTGGCGAGGACTTCCACGCACCGGTCGGCGAGTCGAAGGGAGCGGCGGGACTTAGCGGTCTTGGTATCGCCTTTCCTGCGCACGGAGCGCCAGACGTAGATGGCGAACTGCTCGTGATCCCAACCGGCCTCAACCACGGGAATCCACGCCTACCTGGTCTCGTCGAAGGCCACCACATGCGACCACGAGAGTTCCCGCAGTTCCTCCGTGCGGACTCCGGTGAGCAGAGAGAGCACGATGTACGCGTGCATGCGGATGGGAGCCTCTTGAGCAGCCATCAGGACCGCTTCGGCCTGGCTGAGCATGAGCGCTTTGGAGGGTCGGCCGGCGCGCCCTTCCGGGACGTCGCAGAGGTCCACGACGTTGCGCTTCACCTTGTCCCGCCGCATGGCGTTCTTCACGGACCGGTTAAGGACGCCGTGAAGGAGCTTGAGGGACCGCGTGCTTAGAACATCTGTATTGCTCGCCAGCCATCCATCCACGTCTTCCACTGAGAGGTCACGGAGCTTGCGCGCTCGCGAAGAAGACGAAGGCCTGGCTGGCCACCCGTCCCCGCTTCAACATCCACCACACCCCCAAACACGCCAGCCGGCTCAACCAAGTCGAGCTGTTCTTCTCCACCCTGACCCGACGTCTACTACGCCGCGGCCAGTTCGCCTCCCGCGACGAATTGGCCGCGGCCATCGACACCTTTGTCTTGGCCTACGACGAACACGACGCCAAGCCCTACCGCTGGACCTACGACGGCAGCCCACTCAAAGCCGCATGAACCCCCGAAGGATCAACCCGGCGCTGCACTAGGACTGGAAGACTACTTCCGGATTGTTCGGCGAGGGGCCGTCCAGCAGCGGACTGTGGATCCCCTTCAGCGTCTGGTCGAAGAACGCTGTCACGTACTCGCGGGTGATCACCACCCCGCGTTCCGGGGAGAGGGGCGGCGTCGGGAACCCGGCCTCCTCCAGAAGCAGGTCCAGGTCGCTGAAGCTGAAGTGGTCGGCGCCGGCGACCGTCAGCCACTTCTTGTAGCCGCCGAGGGCGGCCCAGGCCTGCTCCCACACGGTGTAATCGTCGCCGCCGGGCGCGTGGTTGACGGCCGCACCCAGCATGAGGAACGGCCGGTTGATCTGGCCGGGCATCGGGGCCGGGTGGAAGGTGCCGTCCATGTTCACTCCGGCCCGTACTCGCGGGTCGGCGATCATCGTGGCGGCGGCCGCCGCTCCGCCGAGGGAGTGTCCGGCCATGCCGATCTCGTGCTTGTCGATGAGGTGTGCCAGGCGCCACGCGGTATTGCCATGCGTCAACCGGTCGATCACGAAGGACACGTCCAGCGCACGGCTGGCGGCGACGGAGTCGAAGTCGAGCGCCGGGTCATCGCAGATCGCGCACGGCGGCGTCTGGCCGTTCGCCAGCGTCTCGCCGCTGTCCTCGTAGGTGTGGCCGACGAGCGCGACGACGTAGCCGTGACTGGCCAGGTCGGTCGCGAGCGAGGTGAGCACCATGCGCGGGTCCTCGTACGCGGGTGAGAGGACCACCAGCGGATACTTGCCGCGCCGCGGCCGCGCGCCGTCGAAGGCGTGAGTGGTGACGCTGGAAAGGTTCTGTGGGGTGACGCCGGAGCTCGCCGGCATCTTCCGGTGCTGGATGGATCCGGCTGCCTCGGCGAGGGTCATGTAAGGGGCCGGAGTCCCGGTCCCGGGGACGGCCGGGTAGACCATCGTGACGGTCAGTTGGCGGGGGCCGGATGACGGCACCCACGGGTCGGGACGGCTCGCGTCGGTGAGGTGGATGACGTCCTCGCCGGCGGCGTAGGGGCCGGTCGGCGCGGAGAGCGTGCCCTGGAAGGACCGCGTGGGCGCGGCGGCAGCTGTGGCGGCGGTCGCGTGCACGGTGGACGGCGGGGTCGTGGCGGCGAGTCCGGTGCCGGTCGCGGCCACTGATGCGGCGAGACCCAGGATTGCGACAGCGCTGATACGGCGCTTGCGGTTCGAGGTAGTGTTCACGGGCACGATCCTGCCCGGCCCCGCCCTGACGCTCGATCATGCGGGCTTCCGTCTTGAGGGTGGTGCTGGCTACACCCTGAGATCCCCAGCGGCGCGAGGTTCCCTTCGCCGGCATCGTCGAGCGCGACCTTCGTCTTGGCCCACGACGAACACGACGCCAAGCCCTACCGCTGGACCTACGACAGCAGCCCACTCAAAGCCGCATGAACCCCCGAAGGATCAACCCGGCGCTGCACTAGGCTGCGAACATGGGCCGGATGGCGACCACGACGCTTTGTGCAACCACGACGCTTGTCGGTGAGAACCTTCCTCACGTCTTCAAGGGTCTTGATCTGTTGTTTGCAAGCAGGAAGTCCGGGGTTCGAATCCCCGTGGCTCCACCAGCACAACGCCCCCGTCCTGATCAAGGACGGGGGCGTTCGGGCCATTAGCGGGCCATTAGGCCACCGGCACATCACCAGCCGGCCATCGTCGGGCAGTTCGATCTTGATCCGGGCGCCGGTCCCTTCGGCCGTGCCGGTCGGGCGGCCCACGATCCGAAGACCACGCTGTATATCTTCCGCTCCGCCGTCGTCAGGCCCGCGCCGCAGCATCGGATACTCGCACCGCCTCGATCACCGTCGGCTTAGCCGCTAGGCGGAGGTAGAAGAAGACTCTCCGCTCCGCCGCCCCCAGCGCCACGAGATCAAGTCCGCGCCCCGCACAGCCCGTAGAACCGGCCCCATGGCGGCCCACGCCACAAGACACCAGACAGCTCCTACCGCCACGACGAAGACAGCCACTAGGAGCATGACGACGAAGACCATGGCCATGGCCCCGAACGTACTGCGTCGCAGATCGTTTTCCCAACGCCGTCGCCGTACGCCAGGGCGCAGGGCCGTCGGTCAACTCACTTCGTTCGCCCTCCGGGTCACCCCCGGCGATTGGCAGGCCGCCTCGCTCACCAGGTCACAGGGGCTCTTACAACATGCCTCCGGCGGGCGCTCAGACTCGGGGATGGACCAGGCCCGCACACGGCGCACGGTGATCAGTGGTCGAGGTGGAAGCGGGGATGACCCCGCGGGTCTCTCCGGCTGTGGCGATCGGTGGCCCGGACGGACCGCGGTTACCTGCTGCCAGATCGACGGCGCCGACTCGAACCGCGATCTCCGTCGTACGTAGCGGCTGTCGCTCCGGCAGTACGACACTGTCTCGCATGGACGAAGTCCGGAGTCGCGCTGTGATCGTCTATCTGAGCGTGGGACGGAGCCCGTTTCCGCATGCGGACCCCGAGCACCTAGCCGAGATCTTCGGTGACGAGGCTGAGAGGCTGCTGCCCTACGTCAAGGAGCTCTCCTCCGAGATAATGACCATCGAGATCGACTGGAGCACGCACACACTCGACTCCGCCACAGAGATGGCGATGACGCAGATGCGCAAGCGCCACCCGGAGTTGAGCGACGAGGCGATCGAAGCACTGGGCTGGAGCTTCGGCTACAGCTACTTCTAGCCCGACAGTCGAACGCGGTCCGACAGGGCTGCCTACGTCCGCCTCGACGGTTCAGCCGCGCGCTGCCGCCTCGATCGCCTGCTTCATCTCCACCGCGCCGCGTTCGATCCGAATCCGGATCGCGGTCTCGAGCGCATGCGGCAGCACGTCGGTGGTCCAGATCAGCCGACCCGCCCGGTCGCCCTCGGAGCGGACTTCGAATGAGGCGTGGTGGTGCTCGGTGGCCGGGCGCGCGCCCTCGACGACGGAGTAGGCCAGGCGGCGCGTGTCGTCGTCGATGGCGACGATCAGCTCGCGGATCACGTGTCCGTCAGGGAAGGTGAGGAACCGCTGATCACCTTCGAGTCGGGTGTCGGCCACCCGGCCGGGCAGGAGGCGCTCGTGGACGGCGCCGACGTCCCGCAGCACGTCCCAGATGTGCTCAGGAGGTGCGTCGATCACGATCTCGTGGCGGATGGACGCCAATGCGCCGGGTTCCTTCCGGAGGGCGGACAGGTCGCGATCAACCTAGTCCGCGCCCGCTGGACGAGCCACTTGGGCGCACCCCAGGTCGGGTCGATCGACCGCGATCCGGTGCTCTTCAACGAGGACGCCGGCCCGGTGCGCCGCTGGGAGACTGGGCTTCGACACCGCTACGTGGAATCCGCGAGTGTGGCGCGCGGAATGCCGCCGATGCGGGTCCGGTTGGGCCGGTAATGACCACCGTGCTCACCGTGTCCGGCAGCCTGCGCGCTGGATCGACGAACTCCGCCGCCCTGCGCACCGCCGGCGTCGTGGCGCCGCCCGCGATGACCATCCGATCCTTCGCTGGGATGGGCGACCTGCCGCACTTCAATCCCGACGACGACCACGACCCGCTGCCACCTGCGGTGGCCGGGCTGCGGGAGGCGATCGGTGCGGCGGACGCGCTGCTGTTGTGCACGCCCGAGTACGCCGGAGCGCTCCCCGGGTCGTTCAAGAACCTGCTCGACTGGACGATCGGGGGCGGTGAGATGTACGGGAAGCCGGTGGCCTGGCTCAATGTCTCCTCCTCCGCGGCCCCGACAGGGGGAGCCGGCGCGCATGACTCACTGCGTACCGTCCTGGGCTACGCCGGATCACTGATCGTCGAGGCGGCCTGCGCTCGCATCCCCCTCTCTCGGAATCATGTCGGGCAGGACGGGCTCATCGCCGACCCTGCCGTCCGGGAGGCCATCAGCCGCTCGCTGACCGCGCTTGCCGCCGTCGGAACACCCGATGCGAGGTGATCGGCACGCACGTGGTCAGCATCAGACGCCTGCCCGCACCGGCCACCTCGGTGATGCGGACGTGTGTTGAATGAGCAGATGCCCGCGATAGCCGTACGACTCGCCGGGGTGACGTCCGTCTTCTACGACCGTTTCGTCATCGGCACGCGTTCCGACTGCGATCTGGTGCTCTACGACGAGGACGCCAGCCCGGTGCACGCCTTGGTCGTTCCTGACGAGACCGGCTGGCGGGTCGAGGACATGGGTTCCCTGCGCGGTGTCCGTGTCAACGGCCGACTGCGAGCGACCTTCCGGCTGGAAAAGGGCGACCGCGTACGCCTCGGGAACACGACGCTCATCATGGTCCCGAGCTGATGCGGCCTGGGGACCGCCACCGGATGCGAAGTCGATGCCCTCCTGGAGAGGGCCATAGTCCTAAATGACGTGCTGGGTTTCGGGCTTGGACTCAAGATCCTCGTTCCTGCCGAAGGAGCGTTGACGACCACAACCGCCCCACATGGGCGGGAGCACGGCAGATCGTCAGCGGGCCGACCCTGATCGCCCTACTGCATGTACTTTCCGGCCATACTAAATACTAAATTCCGGATATACGAAATTTTCCTGACCTGCAGGGTTTTGTATGCAAGAGCGTTTTCTTGGCCAGCCGACCAGGGCTGGGTTCTTGGTCCGCAAGTGGCCATGCCGCAAAGTTATCCTCTAATTACATAGCGCTGACCTCTCGCGTCGCCATATAGTCAGGCTGGCAGTCGACTGGGGGAGGCGACATCGCTCAAGCTGATGAGATCGAGGATGATGAGTGGCTCAGTCAGTACGGAAGCCTCGTCCAACTGATCAATAACGAGCCGTTCAAGTGTTGTCCCGCATACGGCCAAGATGAACTCTCGTTCATCCGGGGGAAGGTGACGCTTGACGAGGCTGCGAGGTCGGTGAACCGGAGGAAGCAGCACGCCACCGCAGGTGATGGTGTTCGGTACATCACTGCGGGTAGCTTACGTGCGGCAGGATTCCAGGTATGGCATACGCCGACAGCACTGAACTCTGATCACGTTTCCGTTGCAAATCTAGACGGCAACGTGGCCTGGACAGAGGATGAGATACGCGCGTTCAAGGCATGCTTGAAGGGTGCCGAATGTAAGTGGAAGGAGGGGCATCTGTGAACGATCTGATCGAGATCACGATTGGTACACCACCTTGGCTTCCCTCCGAAGATGCTGAGGCGGTAGTGGAGTTCGATCGCTACAACTTCCCGACGTGCGGCATCGTGCGACAGCGAGGCAAGTTCTTTGTCTTCGACTGTGTCGACGGCCATGTCATGGAGGGGAACGTCTGGGTGTACGCCCATGTCTCCGCCGACGAGGCCGAGATGCTCATGTCCGCGTCGGGGGCTGAGTTGCTCGATGCCTTGGATGCTGTCTTCCGAGGCCGGCCGGTCATGGGCGTGCTGGCGATCGACGGGAAGGTCCGCTCTGGAACGGTCGTATCCGAAGAAGATGTTGCGACCAAGGGCATCGGCCAGGCGCTGCTTGACGAACTGCGGAAAGGGCGCGATGTAGCGAGCGAGACCGCTTCCGCCCTCGAGGATCTCGTCAGCGCTTGATGCGGCCGGCCGGAGGCGCCTCGCTGGTTCTTTCGGTGTGGCGTCCTTTGTGACGGATCGGGCACCGTATCGGTCGGGTGCTGCGTGGGTGTCCTGGCGGATGCGGTCGCCCGGCGTACCGGCGTCCCCGTAGGTCGCCATCGCCGGCTACTCCGACGGGTCGCGTCGCCGATTGATCGTCATGTCGCGGCCCGCCGTGTAGGCCTCGCGACCGGCGCGGACGTTCTGCACGACCGATCCCGCGGGCGCGTACTCGGCGGCCCATCCGGCGAGCTCGGCGGCGAAGCCCTCGTCGCGTCGGGCGTACCAGGTCAGTGCCGCGGCCGGCTCGCCGATCCGCTCCTCGTCCGAGGGATGCCCGACGGCCTGTTCGAGAGCGTCCATCGACCGCGCGTCCGCGTCGAAGACCGCGCGAACCCGTTCCCGGATGCGGGCGACCACGCCCAGCGCGGTGTGCTTCGCCACTCCCGACACCGCGCCGGCGGCCGCCATCAGGGCGACCGCCTCCGACACCGCCGTCACGTCCACCGCGAGAATCCTCTCGCTCGCCGAATCGTCACTGAGCCAACCGACGAAAGCACGATCCGTGCCTGCTCCCCGGACGGTTCACCAAGCCGTAGGGCGCGCCTCGTCGGGCGTATCGGCCGCCAAGGGCCTGATCATCGCACCTGCCACCGACACTTTCGGACCCGGTCATCGGGGTGCCGGGAAATGTCACCGGGGTCGGTCATGCTCTCCTCGCGGGTCCCCGAGAAGAGAGGCTTCCCCCATGTCGAACCCTGTCTCCGGCCGGCGCGAAGGCGCGCGTACGGGTCGGGCGGTGAGGCGGTCCGCGCAGTCCCCGAGCCTGTTCTGGGGCGGTTCGCCGGTCCGTGATCGGCCGTGCCGAGCGCGTGTGGAAGGGCGCCGGTGATGACCGCGGACGAGTGGGAGCGGCGGAGCGTCGTGCGGGTCGTCCCGCCGGTCCGGCCGCGGAAGCTGGCGAAGGTGCCGTTCGTCGAGTTGGCGGACGGGCGGCTGCAGGGCGTCGTGTCCAGCGGATCGGACATCGCCCGCGTCTACGTCTCGTCGATCGCCGCGCGCACCCACGGCTACAGCTGCGGCACGAACAACAACCGGCCTTGCGGCGGGCTGCACGGCGCGCCGTGCAAGCACCTGCGGGCGCTGGTCGACGAGGCGGTGCTGCAGTACGGCCTCGACCGCGTCGCCCGGTACCTGCGGGTGGACGTGGGCGAGGGCGAGGACCTGATGAGCCGGCTGGACGGTTCGCCGGAGCCCGCGCCGGCCGCCGTGGTGTTCAGCCGCTTCCTGCGGCACCTGGCCTACCTGGAGCTCGCGGACACCACGGAGCCCATCGGTGAGCTGCAGTGGTTCCCGGCGATGGGGGCGGTGCGCTGATGCTCGGTGTGCAGTTGGCGGCCCTGCTCGACGGGGCGGTGCCGGGGGTCGAGGAGACCCTGGATCTGGTGGCCGGGTTCGACGCGGCTCTCGTACACGGCTTCGCGCGGCTGGATGAGCAGCACGTCGGGCACCTCGCGGCCGTGGCCGGGGCACTGGGCGAGACTCCGCTCGGCCCGGCGACAAGCGAGGCCGTCGAGAAGGTCACGGCGGGTTCGATCGGAGACGAGCAGCTGGCGGTGCTCGCGGGTGCCCGTACGGCGCTGGTCGGGGCGGTGCACGACGCGCAGCTCGACCGTATCGACACGGCGCTCGGGCGGACCAGGGCGTCGTGGGAGGGGACGCCGTCCGCGTCGGCGGCCGACGGCCCGCTCGCGGCGAGCCGGTCCTGGCTGCAGGAAGTGGCCATCGCCGGGTGGCGGGGAGTCGACCACGACCTGGTGTCGGCCTCCGACCAGGCCATCTCCGCTCTGCTCGCCGAGCCCGGCCGGCGGCGGCTCGCGGTGCTGCTCGACGGCCTGGCCGCGGAGCTGCGCGCCTCCTGTCCGGTCGCGACGATGGAGCGGGTGCCCGCCCGGCGCTGGGCCGACCTGTGGGCGCGTGCCCTGCTGCTGTCGCAGCCGGGCGCCCAGAGTGCGGCAGAGCCGGGCAGCGTGGTGTCGGGACGGCTCCTGCCGCTCGGCGTCGACGTGCACGAGCACGGCACCGCCGTTCAGATCCAAATGCACGCGATCCTCGAGCCCGCCGACGGTTCCTCGCCCCGGCTCGTACGGACGAGCGTCGCCGCCGCGAAGGTCGACACGATCGTCGGCCCGGCGTTGTGGCGGCTGCTGGACGGGCATCCGGTGCTGTTGAAGGCGCTGGCCGAGCACCGGAGCGTGGAGCTCGCGGACGTGCCCGGCACGGCGGGCGGCGACCTGCTGTGGCGGGACGACCAGGCCACTCTCGGGGAGCCGGCCGAGCCGTTCGCGACGGCCCGGCTCCGGCTCGCGGACGCGCTCGAGCCGGCCGCACCTCCCCTCGACCGGCATCCCGTACGCATCGCGGAGCCCGTCCTGCTGGAGGGGTACGCCGTGGACGGCGACGCGCTCGACCTGGACGGGAAGACCCTGACCGTCGACCTGGACCGGCTGCCGGGCTGCGGCCCGCTGACGCCCGAGCTGGTGGCCGCGTCGTCGGCGTGCATCGGCCTGCTCCGCTGGGACGGCGGCCGATGGCTGCTGCAGCCGCTCGCGGTGCAGGCGACGGTCAAGCGCAAGCCCGTGGAGGCGCACACCGGCGACTGGGCGCTCGGCCCGACGGATCCGAAGGTCGTCAAGGCCGAGGCCAGAGCCGGTGACGCGGTCGCCGTGCTGCGTGAGCGGGCGGGAAGGCTGCTGCGGAAATGAGCGAGCACACCCCCGACGCGGCACCGAGCGATTACGCCGCTGACGCGGAACAGAGCGGTCACGCCGCTGACCCGGCGACGAGCGGGCACACCCCCGACGCGGCACCGAGCGACTCCGGCACTGCCGAGGAGAATCGGCGGCAGGTCCTCTACTGGCGGCTCCTGGCGCGGATGTTCGACCACGAGGAGCAGCCCGCGCTGGAGGCCGCGAGCGTGGCGATCGTCGAGGACATCGGACTGCCGCTGGCCCTGCTCGACCCCTCCGTGTCGGTGGACAACCTAGTCCAGCGCTTCCCCGATCTGGAGGACGAACTGGCGGGCCTGATGGCCCCCGGCGACGACGATCAGCGGGTACGCCGGGCAGCGCTCGTATCAAAGCTGCTGCTCAACGTGCTGTCGACCGGATCCGGCAGCGTGACCGCGACGCAGCTGGCCGACTGGCAACGGGACGCCGGATGGCTCAAGCGGGCGTGCGGCGACGAGGGTGCGGGCGAGCTGGCCGGCGTGCTGTCGGGGCTCGAGGGCGACCTCGTCGGCCGGATGCGGCTGCGCGAGGTGCTGGCCGATCCCGCGCTGGCCCGCCAGCTGACGCCGAGCATGTCGCTCATCGAGCAGCTGCTGCGCGACAAGGCGAACCTCTCGGGATTGGCGCTGGCCAACGCCAAGGCGCTGATCCGCCGCTACGTCGACGAGGTCGCCGAAGTGCTGCGCACCCAGGTCGCGCAGACCAGCGCGGGCACGATCGACCGGTCGGTGCCGCCGAAGCGGGTGTTCCGCAACCTCGACCTCGACCGCACCATCTGGAAGAACCTCACCAACTGGGACCCGGAGGAGGAGCGGCTGTACGTCGACCGGCTCTTCTACCGGCAGACGGCCGAACGCACCACGCCCGCCCGCCTGATCGTGGTCGTCGACCAGTCCGGGTCGATGGTCGACTCGATGGTGAACTGCACGATCCTCGCGTCGATCTTCGCAGGCCTGCCCAAGGTCGACGTCCACCTGATCGCGTACGACACGCGGGCGCTCGACCTGACGCCCTGGGTGCACGACCCGTTCGAGGTGCTGCTGCGCACGAAGCTCGGCGGCGGCAACGACGGGCCCGTCGCCATGGCCATGGCCCAACCGAAGATCACCGATCCGCGCAACACCGTGATGGTGTGGATCTCCGACTTCTACGAGTTCGACCGGTCGCAGCCGCTGTTCGACGGCATCCAGGCGGTGCACCGCTCCGGGGTGAAGTTCATCCCGGTCGGCTCGGTGAACAGCTCCGGGCACCAGAGCGTGAACCCCTGGTTCCGCCAGCGCTTCAAGACCCTCGGTACGCCTGTGATCTCAGGACACATCCGCAAGCTCGTCTTCGAACTGAAGAACTTCCTGGACTAGGAGTACGAACGATGACCGATGAGATGCTGCGCGCCCCGGCCGAGGTCAAGTACGCCGAGGAGCTCGACTGGCTGGAGTCCGTCGACGACGGGCCCAAGCCGTTCTCCTGGCGGCTGAGCCCCCGCATGGTCCGCCTGTTCATCCTGGGCTCCGAGCGGTCGGACGGGCTCGACCGGGAGATCCCGCAGAAGTGGTTCGGCGACCGGAGCTTCGTCGAGCGGAGCATCGTCACGCTCGCCTCCGACCGTGGCCTGCTGCTGATCGGCGATCCCGGCACCGGCAAGAGCTGGCTCGCCGAGCTGCTGTCGGCGGCCATCTGCCGTAACTCGACGCTGGTCGTGCAGGGGACGGCCGGCACCACCGAGGACCACATCAAGTACTCGTGGAACGTCTCCATGGTGATCGCCAAGGGGCAGTCCCGCGAGTCGATGATCCCGTCGCCGATCATGACGGCGATGGAGCAGGGGGTGATCGGGCGGTTCGAGGAGCTGACCCGGTCGACGAGCGACGTCCAGGACGCGCTGATCTCCATCCTGTCCGAGAAGTACGTCTCGATCCCCGAGCTCGACGACGACAACATCGTCTTCGCCAATCCGGGATTCTCGATCATCGCCACGGCCAACAGCCGTGACCGGGGCGTGAACGACCTGTCGTCCGCGCTGAAGCGGCGGTTCAACTTCGTCCGCATCCCGGTGGTGACGAGCAAGCGCAGCGAGGCGGAGATCGTCCGCTTCCGTACGACGGAGCTGCTGCGCCGGCACCGCATCGACCTGGACGTGCCGCCGGCGCTGCTGGACATCCTGCTGCAGAGCTTCGCCGACCTGCGCGCCGCGGCGGCCTCGGCCACCAGCGACGACGAGAAGCTGGAGTCGGCGCTGTCCACGGCAGAGCAGATCGGCGTCCTGGAGGACGCCATCCTGCACAGCCAGTTCTTCGGCGACCGTTCGCTCCACGCGGAGACGCTCGCGAGCTCGCTGGTCGGCTCGCTCGCCCGCCGCAGCCCGGAGGACCTGGCGATCCTCAACAAGTTCTGGCACGGGGTGATCGAGCCGCGCAGCAAGCAGGACGACGGCGCGCCCTGGCAGGCCTTCCTCGACGGCGGCCGCCAGGCCCTGGACACGCTCTCATGACCGAGCCGACCCTGTCCGAAGCCGCACCCGAAGCCGGGGACCCTCTCGTCGGCGAAGCGACGCCGGCCGAAGCCGCACGCGGGGAAGCCGGCGACCCTCTCGGGAGGGAGCCGACCCTCGCGGGACCGTTCGGGGCGCTGCGGGAGCGGCTGCTCGACGCGGCCGTCGCGTTCGCCGGGGGCGGTGGCGCGAGCGCGGTGCCCGAGATGCTGGCCGGCATGGTCGACGACGTCGATCGGGCGCTGCGCGAGGAGCTGGAGATCTTCCCGGTCTGCCATCACTCGCCCGCCTCGGCCCTGGCGATGGCGCGCAGGCTGCGCGAGAAGCTGCCCACGGTCATCTACCTCGAGCTGTGCGAGGACCTGCGGCCGCTCCTCGACGAACTGCGCAACTGCCGACTGCCGGTCGCGCTGCAGTCGTTCGCGACGGAGCTCGACGACTTCCCGGTGGCCTGGGCGCCGCTCAGCGTCGTGGCGCCCATCACCGAGGCGTCGGCGGAGTACCAGGCCATCGCGTACGCGCTCGACACTCCCGGCGTCGAGCTCGTCCTGGTCGACCGGTCCACCGACCACGTCTTCCAGTGGGAGCCGCGCACGCCTGCCGAGCCCGCAGGCGACGAGGCACAGGACGACCGGGAGGGCGCGGCCCTGCACGGCGACGCGGTCGGCATCGAGATCGGCGATCTGCGGCCGCGCTTCGCCGAGCTCGAGGCGTACCTGCTGCACCACGGCAAGGTGCGGCACTGGTCCGAGTGGTGGGACCAGTACGTCGAGCAGCCGCTGACCGGCGCCGACTACGACACCTACCGGCAGGTCATGGTCATGATCGGCAGTCTCTTCCGGAGGCTCCGCCCCGACCACGACGCGCGCAACGACCGTGACGAGGACCGCGAGCGCTACATGTGGACGCGCATGCGCGAGCACCTCGCCACGTCCGGCGCCGACCCGGCACGTTGCCTGTACGTCTGCGGCGCCTTCCACGCGGCCAGCCGGGTCGAGCAGTTCGGGCTGCGCGCGGAGGCGCCGTACGAGATCAGCCCCCGCACGGCGACCCGCTGGCAGTACGGCCTGATCCCCTCGAGCCACTCCGCGATCGAGGCGCAGTTCGGGCTGGCCCCCGGGTCGGTGTCGGTCGCCGCGGCGACCTGGGCGAAGGCGCTCAAACGCGGCGGCGTCACGCCGTTCCGGCTCAAGGGCCAGAAGGGCGAGTCGAAGCCGCCGAAGGCCGCCCGCGCCCGCCCGGCGGCCGATCCGGGCGAGCCGGTGGCCGACCGGCTGTCCGGGTTCCTGGCCCGGCCGCCCGCCCTGGACGGTCTCGACGAGGACGAGCTCCTCGGCTGGTGCGTCGACATCGTCCGCCTCGCCCGCCGCAACGGCTACCTCGCGAGCACGGCCGACGCGATCGCGGTGTTCGAGACGTCGATCCTGCTGGCGGGTCTGCGCGGGCGGGGGCGGCCCACCCCGTACGACTTCCAGGACGCGGCGGTCACCTGCATCGAGAAGGACGTCGTGCCGGGACGCCGCGACGTGCGGCGCCTGTGCGAGATCCTGCTCGGCGGCGACCGTATCGGGCAGGTCGGCTACGAGTCGCTCCCGCCGCTGGCCCGCGACGTGTTCGACCGGCTGGAGCCGCTCGGGCTCGACCTCACCAAGCGCACGATCCAGCGGGCCCTGCTCGACCTCGACGCGAACCCGGACCTGCGGCCCTGTTCCGACCTCCTCTGGGTGCTGCGCCGCCTGCTGCCGGAGGGCACGGTCCGCCCCATCATGGGCACGCGCCGGCTCGGCGAACGCCCGATCCAGGAGAGCTGGGACCTGGCGATCGGCCGTGACCAGCGGTCGATCGTCGAGCTCGGGTACGAAGGCGTCACCGTCGAGCAGGTGCTGGAGCAGCGGCTGCGCCGAGCGGTCGCGGACCCGAAGGCGACGGCCGCGGTCGCGCTGACGGCCGTGGAAGACGCCCTCCTCCACCTGCGCGGCCGGCGGGTCGCCGACGACCTGGGGCATCGGGCGGTCGAGCTCCTCGCCGGCGAGCGCACGGTGGACGACGCCCCGGAGGTGCTGCGCCGCATCCGCGGGCTGCTGGCCCACTTCCGTGCCACGGAGCCCGCGCTGCCGGAGTGGTGCGAACGCTTCGTCACCGCCGGATACGCGCACTACTGCACGCTGCTGCCGGCCGCCTTCGTGGACGACGACACCGGCGTCCGCCAGGTGGCGGCGATGCTCGGGTTCCTGTTCGGGATGGAGAGCCTCGCGCTGTCGCTCGGCTGTGACCACTCTCAGCTCGAACTCGCCGTGAAGCAGTCGCATCCGGAGGCGCCCGCCAAGGTCGCGCTGCTGTGGGCGGCGCAGTCGCAGCTCGGGGTGCTGCCGCTCGCCGAGCTGCGCGCACGGTACGACGCGCTGCTGGCCAACCCGCTCGTCGTCCCGTCGATCCCGCTCTACCTGAGCGGGTTCGTCCAGGCGCTCGAGCCCGCCCCGTCGCTGGCGCCGGTCGTGGTCGAGATGATGTCCAAGGCGTTCGCCCGGCTGCCGGACCCGGTGCTTCTCCCCTGGCTCCCCAAGCTGATCACCACGCTGCGGGCTCAGGCGCCCGAACTGGTGCCGGTGCTCGTACGGGAGGCGGGCCGCGCGTTCCCCGCCACCTTGCCCGCCGTCGACGCCTGGGTGCCTCCGTGGTCCGCGGCACCGAGTCAGCGGGACCCGGCGGCGGCTTCGGTCCCGGCGTCAGCGCGGGCGGTCGCCGAGCTCGTGGCCCGCCATCCGGCGGCGTGCGACGCCGTGGCCGGACTCCTCGGCCGCGACGCCGGATGGCGGCGCGCCGGGGGCGTTCCCGGCGATCCCGGTCCGGTGGGCGCCCTCGTCGCCGCGCATTCCGGCACCGCCGACGCCGTGGCGCGGGTCCTCGCCCTGACGCCGGCCGGGTAGGCCGTACGCGATCGCCGGGCACGGCCGGCCCCCGCCGTGATCACGGCGGGGGCCGGCCGATCGGCCGCGTCAGCCCTGGGATCCGGGCGCACTCGCGTTGGTCCAGCCGGCGTACTCGAAGATCTCGTAGGAGAACAGTCCGCCCGGCGCCGACCACTTGGGACCGGCGGGCAGCTTCGTGTACCGCAGTTCCTGCGCGACCGGCAGACCGGTCGCCGGGTTGATGACGAGTCGCTGCTCGACGGTGCACGTCGAGTAGATCCAGGACGGATCCGCGTCCGTGTCGGCCTTCGTCCGGTCGCCGCACTTCTGGTGCGCCTCGGTCACCGCGATCGCGACGCCTTCGTGACCGGCGACGTCCCGTACCCGCCCCAGGCTGCGTACGCCGGAAACGCCGGCGAGCATCCGGTAGAGCGCCGACCGTACCTGACGTGTCACCGGCATGGCGAGCACCTCGGGGACCTGCTCGATGAGGTACGACGCGGCGTCACCGTCCTCCCTGTGCTTGTACAGCGGGGAGTCGAGGAACAGCTTCTCGAGCCGGGCCGGATCGGCGGGGAGCGCCTGCAGTTCCTTGAGGGACATGCTGTGACCGCCCACAGAGAAGGGCCGGCCGCCGGGACCCTTCTCGCCGAACGCCATGTGTCGTTCGCCGGGCGCGGTGGTGACCCGGTTCCCGCCCTCGGTGAATCCCTGTGGGCCCGCGAGCCCGGACGCGCCGGCGCTCGCCCACGCCGTCGGGGAGCCGTCACGGCGCCAGGCCGCCCGGTCCCTGGTCGAGGCGAGCTGCGCCCCCAGCGACTGCGTGAACACCATGACGTCGTCGGACGAGCGTGCCGTCCACGACTCGTTGCGGCTCTGGTCCATGATCAGGTATCGGTCGTCGGAGGGCCCCACCTGGACGAAGTTCCCGGTGATCGTGGACTTCTTCCAGTGACGGCCGGTGGTCAGCGGCGAGCGGGCGGCCGTCTTGGCGGCCGCGAGCAGTACCTGCCTGGCGGCACCCACGTCGCTGTTCGCCGTGCCTTCGGTTCCGTCCGGCATGCGGAACACGCTCGGCGGGGGCCCTGCCGGGGTGGCGCTCATCGCGAACACGGCGGCCGCGGCGGCGAGCGCGCCGGCCGTGGTCAAGCCGGACGCCCACCAGCGCAGCGCGGGCCTCCGGCCGCGACGACGCCCACCCGCCGAGCGGACGGCGCGCAGCACCGTGTCGGCGTCGGGTGTGTGGCGTTCGAGGGTGGTGAGTGCCGCGCGCAGGTCGTCTTCCGTCCTCATTTGATCGCTCCCTCGATCCGCATGCCCTCTCGATGAACCCGGGAATCCGGCGGTGACTCCGTCGTCAGCTCCACGCGGAGCCTGGCGAGCGCGCGAGACGCGTATCCGCGGACGGTGCCCGGCTTGCAGCCGACCACCTCGGCGATCTCGGCGTCGGAGAGGCCCTCGTAGTAGCGCAGGGCGAGCACCGCCCGCTGTCGGCCCGGCAACTTGCCGATCTCGGCGAGGAGCGCGTCGCGTTCCGCGAGGCCGGAGGCGTGGTCGGGGCTGGCGCGGTCGTCCATGTCGGTGCCGCGCCCCGCCGGGACGAGACGCCAGGAGCGGCGGCGCCATGACAGGAACTCGTTCACCACCATCTTGCGGACGTACAGTTCCGGCCGGTCCAAGCCGCCGATCTTGTTCCAACGTTCATGCGCGCGGATCAGCACCTCCTGAACGGCGTCCTCGGCGAGGGCACGGTCGCCGGTCAGCACCGCCGCGAACCTCAGCAGCGCCGGCAGCTTCGCGACCGCGAATTCCTCGAAGGTCATCGCACCTCCATCGTTGGAGTTTCCATGCGATACACGCTTCGGCGGCCCTGAGGTGTTGTGCGGTGGCGCGATTCTTCCCGTCGTGGCGTCTCTGCGGCCGAGGAGCTCAGGCCACGGCCGGTCCCCTCATCGACCGGTGGCGTGCTCGCGGAGTGGGCCGATCGACAGGCCGCGGTTCCGCACCTCGTCGAGGAGAGAGGGGAGCGCGCCGAGCGTCCTGCGCCATGAGTCAGGGGCCGAGGTGCAGTCCGAGTCGTGGAGGAGCACGGTCCCTCCGCCGTCGAGTTCGCGCGTGACGGTCGCGAGGACGGAGGCCGGGGTGGCCGTGCGCGTCCAGTCCCGGCCCCAGTTCGTCCAGAGCACCGGCGTGAGGTCCAGCCGGCGCGCCGCCCGCAACGCCGAGGAGCTCAGCACCCCGTACGGAGGCCGGTACCAGCGCGGCACCGTCCCCGTGACCGTGACGATGGACTCCATCGCCCTGGCCAGGTCGTCGTACGTCGCCGCGGGCCCGCGCAGCAGCATGCAGCGGTGCTCCCATCCGTGGACGGCGATCTCGTGCCCGGCCTCGACGAGCTCCCTCCCCAGGTCCGGTGCGGCCTCGAGCATCCGGCCGAGCAGGAAGAAGGTGGCCTTGACCTCGTACTCCCGCAGGACGGCCAGGAACGCCGGCGTCGAGCGCGGGTCCGGACCGTCGTCGAACGTGAGCGCCACATGACCGGGCTCGCCGACGCCGGACAGCCCAGGGAACAGCCGCCTGCGCAGCGGCCCGATCGAGGTGAGGGCCGGTGCGGCGTGCGCGGCGGCGAGGACACCCGCCGCGGTCGCGGCGAGACGTGTGGTGTTCATCGGGTCGCTTCCATCGTCTCGGTGAGCTCCTTCGACGCGGGCCGTTCGGTCACCGCGGCGTCCCTGCCGGTCACCGCGCCGCTCCGCCCGGCCGCCAGGGCGGCGACGATCGCGGCGGGATCGGTGGTCCCGGGTGATCCCATCATGCGTGGTCCGGTCAACGCCGCGAACAACGCCTCGGGCAGCTCGTCCGGCCGGCGCGCCCACGGGGCCCAGCCGGCCTCCTCCAGGGCGGCCGCGTTCGTCCTGCCGTGCCCCGGGAGGCAGCGGTAGCTGAGGACGGGCAGGCCGGAGGCCAGCGCCTCGAGGGAGGAGAGGCCGCCGGCGTTCTGGACCACGACGTCACAGGCGCGCATCAGCGCCGGCATGTCGTCGACCCAGCCCAGGGGCACGCCGACGCCCGAGCCGGCGAGCTCCTCGCGCAGCGCCGTGTTGCGCCCGCACACGACGACCGGCGTGACCAGCCCGGACGCGGCCACGTCCCGTACGGTGGCCGCGACGTCCCCGGCCCCCCACGACCCCGCGACGACCAGGGCCAGGCGGTCATCGTCCGGCAGACCGAAGTGCAGGCGCGCCACCTGCCGCTCGAGGACGGACGACGGCGGCCGGAACCCGGGTCGTACGGCGGGCGCGCACACCCGGACGTCGGCCGCGCCGAGCCGTCGCGCCTGCGCCGCCGTCGTCGCGTGCAGCGCCAGGTGGGCGTCGACCCCGTCGGCTATCCACAGGGGGTGCACGGACAGGTCGGTGAGGTACGTGACGACCGGTACCCGCAGCGCGCCGCGCCGCCGCAACCGGCCCAGCGCCTGGCTGGCGAGGGGGTAGGTCGAGACGACGACGTCGGAGTCCGCCGCCGTACGGGCGAGGCGGCGTGCGGCCAGGCCGCTGAGGGCGCGCACCGCCGCCGCGAGGTTCCGCCGCCGGTCCAGTGCGGTGAACAGCCGTTCCCAGCTCTCCGGGGCGGCCCGCAGTTGCAGCGCGTACGACTGCCGCAGCAGGCGTCCGAGCGAGGCCGGGAGCAGGTCGAGGAAGTCGTGCCGGTCGACGGTGAATCCGGCTTCGCGGAGCCGTCGCGCCAGCTCGCTCGCCGCGCCGTCGTGCCCGGCGCCGACGCTCGCCGACACGATCGTGACGTGCCGTTTCGTGCCGGAGTGGATCTGTGAGGTGTTCACGGCCTGGTGCCTTCTGTCTTGACGTGATGGGAGTCTGGCCGGGGGCGGCCGGAAAGGGGGGAAGGGATCGTTCGTCGGCGCGTTCCGTGTCGGCGGCGACCGTCACGACCGGCGGCCGCTCCGGATGCGCAGGCGCCCGCACGGGGTACCGCGATGCTCGACGGCGACGGTGGTGAACCGCCCGTACGCGACGGCCAGCCAGCAGAACCCGCCGACCGCGATCACCTCGGCGCGGTGCGTCCGGCCGGCCCATCGGCCGCCGGTGAAGACCACCACCGGGAGAGTCGCATCGGCCGGCAGCCGGCCCCAGGCGACGGCGCACGGGCGTCCGCGGGAGACGCCGCGCCGGGCGCCCCGCAGGATCTCCGGCGCCACCGAGGTACGCACGACGACGTCGACCAGCGTCTCCGCGTCGTACACCTCCAGCGCGGGCCGCTCCGTGGCGGCCCGGCCGAGCCGGACCGCCCACGGGGTGCCGGTCAGGCACCGCTCGACGGGTGCCGCGCTGGTGGCCATGGGCTGATCTCCTTCCGTGCCCGGCTCGATCGGGCATGGGATCAGCGTCGTCGTTCCGGGAGCGAAGATCAGTAATGCGGTCATCCGACTTCGGGTGGCACCAGGTTCACCATCGGCCCTCCCGCCTGCTCCAGGAAGCCCGTCTGCCTGCGGAAACGGGCGGTGAGGGCGGCGTCGTTAGACTCCCGGCATGCTCCTCCCGACGGACGAAGAGATCCGCGCGCTGCACGAGAGGTACGCGCCCACACCCGCGGCGTTCGACCTCGTTCACACGCACTGCGAGATCGTCTGCGGGATCGCGGAACGACTGCTGACCGACGGTGGCCTGGACGTCGACGCGGATCTCGTACGGGTCGGCGCCCTGCTGCACGACATCGGGGTCTATCGCCTGTACGACGGCGACGGGCGCATCGATGAGGCGGGCTACATCCGGCACGGGATACTCGGCTACGAGCTGCTGAAAGACGAAGGGTTCCCCGACGTCCTCTGCCGCTTCTGCTCCTGCCACACCGGGGTGGGCATCACCCGCGACGACGTCCGGAGCCAGGAACTCCCCTTGCCGGTCGCCGACTACGTGGCGGTGACTCTCGAGGAGGAGCTCGTCATGTACGCCGACAAGTTCCACAGCAAGACCGACCCGCCGACCTTCGTCACGGCCGGCTCCTACGCCGCCCGGGTCCGGCGGTTCGGCGCGGACAAGGTCGCGCGATTCAGGTCGATGTGCGAGACCTTCGGCGTTCCCGACCTCACGTCGTTCGTCGCCGAGTATGGGCACGCCCCGGTGTAGCCGGAGGCGGCTCGTTCCGGCGGCTAGTCCGGGCGGCTTGCTCCGGTGGCTCGGCCCGCGGCTCGTCCTGGTAGCTCGTTCCGGCGGTTCGTCCCGACCGCTCGCCCCCGCAGCTCGTCCGGGTGGTTCGTCCCGGTGGCTCGTCCCCGCGCGGCGCCGGCGAGCCGCGGCCGAGATCTTCACAGATTCCGCACAGATCGTCCGTGGGATCTCCGCGCACGGCTCCTAGGCTCGCCGCCATGCAACGGATCCTTGTCGTCGAGGATGAGCCCGCCATCGCGCAGGCGGTCGCCGACCGGCTGGCGGCCGAAGGCTTCGAGGTGCGAACGGTGGCCGACGGACCCGGCGCCGTGGCGGCGTTCGTGGAGTACCGGCCTGATCTGGTCGTCCTCGACCTCATGCTGCCCGGTTTCGACGGACTGGAGGTCTGCCGCCGGATTCAGGCGGAGCGGCCGGTCCCCGTGCTGATGCTGACCGCCCGCGACGACGAGACCGATCTGCTCGTCGGGCTGGGGGTGGGGGCCGACGACTACCTGACCAAGCCGTTCAGCATGCGCGAGCTGACGGCTCGCGTCCGTGCTCTGCTGCGGCGGGTCGAGCACGCCGCCGCGCTGGCCGCCGCTCCCGCCCGCGACGTGCTGCGGCTCGGCCCGCTGGAGATCGACCGGGCGGCCCGCAGGGTCGCCGTCGACGGGGCTCCCGTGCACCTGACGCCCACCGAGTACGACCTGCTCGACTGCCTCGCCCGTACGCCGGGCGCGGTGCTGACCAGGGCGGTCCTGCTGGAGCAGGTGTGGGACTGGGCCGACGGCGCGGGAACGCGCGTGGTGGACAGCCACATCAAGGCGCTGCGCCGCAAGCTCGGCGCGGACCTCATCCGTACCGTCCACAGCGTCGGGTACGCGCTGGAGGCCGGTTCGTGAGCGTCATGCACAGGCTGTGGACGGCGCTGCCGCGCCCCCTCGACCCGATGCGGTCCATCAAGATCAAGCTCGGGGTGCTGGCCGTCTGCAACGCCTGCGTCGGCGGGCTGATGATGGTGTGGGGGTACGGCCTGGGCTTCCGCGGCCGGGTCACGCTGCCGGCCGCGCTGCTGATCTCCGTCGTGATCACCCAGATCCTCGCGCACGGCATGACGGCGCCGTTGCGCGAGATGACGGCCGTCGCCCGGGCGATGGCACGCGGTGACTACCGCCGCCGGGTCCGCGTGACGTCGCGGGACGAGGTCGGGGAGCTCGGCAGGGCCTTCAACCGGATGGCCGACGACCTCGCCGAGGTCGACCGCCAGCGCCGCGACTTCGTCGCCAACGTGTCACACGAGCTGCGCACGCCCATCGCCGCGCTGCGAGCGATCCTGGAGAACGTCGCGGACGGGGTCACCCCGGCCGAGCCGGAGGTGCTCGAAGGCGCCCTGGCGCAGACCGAACGCCTGGGCCGCCTGGTCACGCAGTTGCTCGACCTGTCCCGCGTCGAGGCGGGCGCGGTCGCGCTGGACCTGACGAGCTTCGAGATCGGTCCCTTCCTGGAGGCCGTCGCCGGGGAGGCCCGGGTGGGTCATCCGGGCCCGGTGTTCACGGTGCGGGCCGAGCCGGGGCTGGTCGTCCGCGCCGACCGGGACCGGTTGCACCAGGTCGTCGCCAACCTCCTCGACAACGCGGCCCGGCACAGCCCGCCCGGTGGCGCCGTGACCGTCACCGCGACGATGCCGGCCCAGACACTCCGCCTCGAGGTGCGGGACGAGGGTCCGGGCATCCCCGTCGCCGACCGCGCGCAGGTCTTCGAACGCTTCTCCCGAGGCTCCGCCTCACAGGTCGGGACCTCCGGCGGCGGCACCGGCCTCGGTCTCGCCATCGCCCGCTGGGTGGTCGACCTGCACGACGGTGAGATCGCCGTCGCCGACTCCCCTCGCGGCTGCCTCATCCGCGTCGTCCTTCCGCAACCTCCCCAGGGATCGTCATGACCGAGCCTCCGTCGCACCCCCGCCCGAACTCCCCCGACCCCGGCCGGCGCGCGTGGGCGCCACCCTCGGCGGCGGCCGCACCGGCGACAGGCCGGCCCGTCCCGGCCGGGCCGGTGCGTCTCCCGCGGAGGGACCCACTGCTGATCAAGGAGTGGCGCCGGCCGGTGCGGCCGGCGTCGCCCGCGCTGCTGGTCCGCGCGGCGGTGGCCGGAGTGCTCGCCGCCGTGCTGTTCCCCGGGCGTCCGGGGCTGAACGTGCCGCTCGTCGTGGTGGCCGAGATCGTCGCCCTCGCTCCGGCCGCCCGCCGGAACCGCACGTCGATCGTGTTCGCGACGCTGACGCTGGCGCTGTCGGCGCTGCCCGCCCTCGTCGACGCGGGGTGGGTCGTCGCCCTGGCGATCGCGCTGGCCGTCCCGCTCGGGTCGTACGCCGTGTACGGGGGACGATCCTGGATCGACCTGGTCGGCGGGGGACTCGCGTTCGCGCCGGCCGCCCCGCGTTCGGTGCCGTGGGCGGGCCGCGGCCTGGTCGCGGTCGCGACGTCCAGACGCCGGCCGTCCGGGGCGGTGGTCGGCTCGGTGGTCCTCGCCGCCGTGCTCCTCGTGGTGTTCGGCGCGCTGTTCGTCACGGCGGACGCCGCGTTCGGCCGGGCCGTCGCCGGGCTGCTCCCCGACGTCGGCATCGGGTCGCTGATCGTCCGGATCCTGGTGTTCGGCGCGGGTGCCATCGTCGTCCTGACCGGAGCGTTCCTGACCGTGGCGCCGCCGCGTTTCGCGCGGCCTCCCGTCGCCTCGCACATCGGCCGTACGCCGTGGGCCATCCCGATCGTCGCGCTCGACCTGCTGTTCCTCGGCTTCGTCGCGATCCAGGCCGACGTCCTGCTGGCCTCGAACCGGGACCGGCTGCTGCGCTCGACCGGCCTGTCCTACGCGGAGTACGCGCGGCGGGGCTTCTGGCAGCTGCTGGTCGTGACCGGGCTCGTCCTCGTCGTCGTCGCCGTCGCGGTCCGGTACGCCCCGGTGCGGAGCCGGGCGGACCGCGTCACCGTCCGTTCGCTGCTCGGCCTGCTGTGCGGGCTGACGCTTGTGGTCGTCGCCGTCGCGCTGCGCCGGCTGTTCCTCTACGAGGAGGCGTACGGCTGGACGAGGCTCCGGCTGTGGGTGCACGCCTTCGAGCTGTGGATGGGCCTGGTCATCGTCCTGGTCGCCGTCGCCGGCATCCGCCTCAAGGCGGCCTGGCTGCCCCGCGCGGTGGCCGCCGCCGGTGCCGTCGGCCTGCTGGCCCTGGGACTGCTCAACCCGGACGGGTTCATCGCCGCCCACAACGTGGACCGCTTCCGGCACACCGGCAGCGCCGACCTGGCCTATCTGGCCGGTCTGTCCGCCGACGCGGTCCCCGCCCTCGACCGGCTCCCCGAGCCGCAGCGCTCCTGCGTCCTGCGCCACCTGGAGGGATCCCTCCGGCGCGGCGACTCGTGGAGCCGGTTCAATCTCTCCCGGGCCCAGGCCCGTGACGTCCTCCGCCGGCACCCGGTCCAGCCGTCGTCGACCTGCTGATCCCGCCGGGCGCCGCGACCGGGCCTACGGTTCCATCGGGCGCCGCGACCGGTCGGGTACCGCGACCGGGCCTATGGCTCCGTCGGTTTGCGGGCGAGGAGGCGGCCGTGCAGGAACCTCTCGTTCTCGCCGGGCTCGCGGCGCAGCCGCGCGAGCTCGACGAGCCCGGCCTTCCGGGCCAGGTCCGCGACGTGGTCGATGGAGAGCCGGTAGGCGAGGGAGACCTTGTGGTCGAACGGCTCGGCCGGGTGCGGCGAGTCGCCGTCGGTCGTGAAGAAGCCGAGGAGCAGGTGACCGCCGGGGGCCAGCACCCGGGCGAACTCCTCGAAGATCACCGGCAGCTCCTCCGGCGGCGTGTGGATGATGGAGTACCAGCTGAGCACGCCGCCCAGCGCGGCGTCCTCGATGTCGAGCGCGAGCATCGAACCCTCGTCGAACCGCAGCTGCGGGTACGCCTCGCGGGCCAGCTCGATCATCGCCGGCGACGCGTCGACGCCGAAGGCGGTCAGGCCGAGGCCGGCCAGGCGCGCCGTCACGCCGCCGGGCCCGCATCCGAGGTCGGCGACCGGCCCGCCGTCCGCGGCTCGTACGAGCTCGGCGAACGCGGTGACCAGGGCACGGTCCAGCGGATGGCCGTCGGTCGAGTCGCGGAAGAGTTCGGCGTAAAGGGTGGCGACGGCGTCGTACGCCGACCGGGTGGTGTCCAGGTATGAGGGCTCGATCACGGTCGTCGACCCTAGCCCTCGTAGCCCGTGCTGGTGGCCATCCAGAAGCGTTGATGGGTGGTCCACCACCACCAGCCTGCACGACCTCGCGGCGATCGAACGTCTCCTCCAGATCACCCTCCGTGGCCTGGACCAATCCACGCCGACCAGCGCGACATCCGGAATCTGATCCCGGCAGGTCTACACAATCACCCGGAGACGCGAGGGGCGGCTCGGTCCGAACGGCGTGGGATCACGCTGCTGGATCGCGGCGCCGCAGGATGAGGATGGCGACCGCGGTGGCCACGGCGATGGCGGCGACCTGCGCCAGGATCCCAGTCCCGAGATGGGCCGGCTCCTTGGCCGCGAACAGCCGCGTCCAGTCCTGCCAGTAGTGGACCGGCAGCAGGACGGCGATGAAATGCAGGGCGGACTGGCCGTTGAGGATGTTGGCCGCGATCACGAAGGCGATGGAGGCGCCGACGGCCTCGGCTCCGCGCGGAAGCAGCAGCGCGAGGGCGAACGCGATCGCGGCGATGCTCAGCAGGCACAGCGTGATGTAACCGCACGCGGCCATCACCCGGCCGACCGCGTCGCCGGTGCTCAGCACGGGCGCGCCGATGATGTGGAACGGGTGCCAGCCGAACCACGCGAGACCCGCGATCAACCCGGCCGCCACGACGCAGAGGGTGGTGGCGACGGCGACGATGAGGAGGGCGCCGAGTTTCCCGACGAGGAGCCGCGACCGGCTGACCGGCGCGATGTAGAGGTAGCGCAGAATCCCCCAGTCGCGGTCGGAGGAGCCGATCGCGCACGCCAGCATCGCGATCACCACAGGCATCAGCAGGTTCGCCATGAAGTCCAAACACGCCATGGTGAGGTTGAGGGCCGAGAACGGAGACGCACCATAGAGCCCGCCCTGAGCGCCATCACGGTGTCCCGCGTGGGGGGCCGTCGACAGCGCCGACAACACGGGCACAGCGGCCAGGAAGGCCAACGCGAGGGGCGTGCGGAGCCGGAGCAGTTGGGTCGTTACCTCAATGCGCAGCATGCTCGCTGCCTCCTTCCGTCATGGTCAGGAACGCTTCCTCCAGGGAGCGGCTCGCCTGGTTCACCGATGTGACACCGACACCCGCCGTGACCAGCGCGGAGACCAGGTCCCGGGACTGCAGATCCGGCGCGGTGACCTCGAGGCCGTCCCCCTGCGCGGTCACGGTGGCGACGCCGGGGATGGCCCGCAGCACGGCGATCGCACGATCGTTGTCGTCGACCTCGATGCGGTAGGAGTCCGCACCGCCCAGCAGATCCGTCAGCGGACCGGCGGTGACCAGGGCGCCGTTGTTCATCACGACCGCGTGGGTCGCCAGCTGCTGCACCTCGGCCAGCTGGTGGCTGGACACCAGCACTGCCGCACCGCCCCGGGCGAACGCGGCAAGCCGGTCGCGAAGAGCCCGGACCTCGGCGGGGTCCAGACCGTTCGCCGGCTCGTCCAGCAGCAGCACCTGCGGTGCGCGCATCAGCGCCTGCGCCAGCATCAGCCGCATCTTCATGCCCATCGAGTAGCCCTTGACCCTGCGGTCGATCGCCGCGCCGAGCCCGGCGAGTTCCAGCGCGTCGTCCAGCTCCGGCGGCGGCCACGACCGCCGGGTCGCCGACCACAGCAGCTTCAGGTTGGCCATGCCGGTCATGTGCGGGACGAACGCGGGGCCGTCGATGAGGACACCGACGCGGCTCAGCTCGCTCGCGCCGAGCCCGACCGGTTCGCCGAGGATGCTCGCGGTGCCGGCGTCCGGGGCCGACAGTCCGACCAGCATCCGGATCGTCGAGGTCTTGCCGGCGCCGTTCGGGCCGAGCAGCGCGCAGACCTGACCGGTCTCCACCGTGAAGCTGAGTTCCCGGACGGCCTGCCTGCGCCCGTACCGTTTGGACAACTCGCTGGCGCGGATCATCGGGGTCACCGGCGTGCCGGTGGTGGGGGGTTCCATAGCGTGCCTTTCACATGTGCGCACGGGCAGGTGCGGAATGAACGCGAATGAATGCGGGGTCATCAGGGGCGGGAAGGGAACGCCGCGTCGGATCAGGCCACACGGCGGCGGTAAGCGATCAGTGGCACGGCGGTGACCGCGCCGCACACCAGCCCGGCCCCGAGGGTGAGCACCACCAGTGACGGGACGGACGTCAGTTCTTCGGCGCCGAGCACGGACCACAGCGCGTCGCGGAACGCGACCGCGAGTTGGACCGCGACGCATCCGACGATCACGGACACCTCCGCGATACAGCGGGCTGCTGAACGCGGTGGCCGGGTGATGAAGCCTCCGACCAGGTTGCTGATCCAGCAGAAGGCGACGTAGGCCGCCGTCTCGACGACCAGCGCCCACGCGATCAGCAGCGGATCCGTCCACCCCTCCCCGCCGGCGAGAGCACCAACGAGACCAATGGCGACCAGCGCGCTCAACCCGACGAAGACGCCCATCGTGTGCCGACGCACCCAGACCGCGTTACCGTCGGTCACCCAGCGCCGCAGCACCGGCATCCGCCTGCAGATCCAGACGACGTCGCCGAGCCAGTCATGCCGCCATCGCGCGGCCGATCCACGCGGCCGCCGGCAGCGCACCAGCAACACGGTCACGACAAGCGCGGCCGCGCAGGTCACGACCAGTCCACCCATCAGCACCGCGGTCCACCGGTTCCAGGCCGAGGCGTGCGCCCCGCCGATCACCGCCGCCCATTCGGCGATCAGGGTGACCCACACCAGCGCGGTCATCGCCCAGGTCGCGCGCAGCATCTGGTGCGCACGGTCGGGGCCGCCCGGTGCCCGCCACGCGAACATCCGCAACACGATGACCCCGGCGAGCATCGGCACCGCGAAGATCGCGAACGACACGAAGACGTCGTAGGGGTCGTCCTGCCAGGGGCTGGTCGCCCGCACCGTCTTGTCCTGGGACTCCAGCATGCTCAGCACCTCGAACAGCCCCGCCGTGCTCAGCGCCGCCCAGATCGCGGTCAGCGCCGCCCGCCCGGTCCCGTCTCTGCGTTCCACAGCGGACATAGTACGCGGAACGTACTACGCGTCAAGTAGTAACGTGGCGCGTAGTATCCTCCCTCGCAGGAGGCCTACATCCATGCACAGCAACGACGCACAGATGCTCGTGCTCACCGTCCTCGCCGACGGACCGCTGCACGGCTACGCGATCAACACCGCGATCCAAGAGCTCACCGGTAGCCGCCTCGGCCCGGGCAGCCTCTACGGAGCCCTCTCCCGGCTCGAGGCCCGCGACCTCATCCGGCCCGCCGGCACCGATGCCGCCCCGCAGGAACGGCACCGCACCATGGAGATCACCGACACCGGCCGGGACACGCTGCGTGCCGAACTCGAGCAGATGAACCGCATCTCCCAGGCGGGGCTGCGCGCACTCGGGATCACCCCGGCATGAAAGCCGCCACACTGATCACCGGCCTCTACCCGCCTGCGGTCCGCGACCGATGGGGCGCCGACATCAGCGACGAATTGGAAGCCATCGGCCCCCGATCCTGGCCCGACGCCGTCACCGGAGCCGTACGGCTCTGGCTCCGTCCGAGCACTTGGCCCGAGACCTTCGCCGGCCAGACCCGGCGCGTGGCCGCCGTCGCCCTCTTCGTGGTCACCTCCGCCACCATGCTGCTGCTGCGAGCCGTCGAACCCTCTCCCGCGGTGACCGCCGACACCCGCCACATCGCCACCAGCCTCTGGCTCGCCCCCACGCTGCTCGGCATGGCCCTGGCCGCGCCGCTCCCACCACTGCGCTGGGCCGCGCTCCGCCGCATGACGGTCGTCGCGATCCGCACCCTCGCCGGTCCCGCGGCCGCGCTCTCGGCGATGGTCCTGGCGGCCAACACCGGAGTGGTCAGGCAGGCATCCGGGCTGACCGACGCCGCGCTCGTCGCCTACTACTGGGGCACGCTCGCGTTCGCGGCGGTCGGCATGTGCATTCTCGTCGCCCGCGTTGCCAAGGCCGCTGTCCTCCCGTCCGCGCGCCGCCTCGGCACCGCGCTCGTCCTCCTCGGAACAGGACTCGCGTGCGCATCACTGCAGAACGTATTGGTGAGCATCAAGACCGGCTCCGTCACCGGTTCGCTCGCCGCGACGGTGGCGCTCGCCCTGCTCGCCGCGGCGACCATCAGCGCCGGCCACGACCTGCAACCGCGCCACAGCTGACCCCGCTCCTCGTCATGCGGCACCACCCTCGCCACGTGCCCTGAACGTCCCCTCCGGACGTGACCTCCTCGGCGCCGTCCGCACGGTCGCGGTCGGTCTCGGAGCCGGGGAAACCGAGGCGACGGCCTGACCACGTTCGGAGATCACGGCTCGGCGATGACGACGAGGTAGCCGTCGAGGTCCCGGAGCCAGATCTCGCGGTGGCCGGCGTTCGGGTTGAGGTGCACGTCGGTCACGATCTGCGCGTCCGTCCGCCGGATGCGTTCCACGGCGGCGTCGAAGGCGGGGATCTCGAACCACAGGGCGACGCCGTTGCCGAGCGGCCGGTCGGGGTCCGCGATGGCCCCGTGGTGGTGTCCGATCTCGAGCCGGTGCAGCTGCATGATCATCGTGCCGTCGACCAGCAGCTGTTCGTACTCCGGGCCACCGTGACCGCTCGTGGCGCCGAGGAGGTCCTGGTACCAGCGACCGGCCTGCTCGACGTCCGCGACCGCGACCATCGGCTGGGGCCGTACGCCGGGAAGAGCGTTCTTCGTCATTCCCCGACCGTGTCCGAACGACCGCGCTCCGGGCTTGGACGAATGGGAGGCGTCAGGGGCGCTGAACGTTCACCGGGCTGCCGTAGCCGGAGAAGTCGATCACCATGGCACGGGTGACCGGGTCCCGGTCGGCGATCTTCGGGTCGGGGCCGACCAGGGTCGTCTGCATCGTGATCTGCTTGATCTTCTGATCGGCCACCACCACGGTGCCGGTGACCTTGTTGCCGCCGGGCTCACCGCCGGCGGACTTCTTGCCCACGTACGCGAAGGTGTACCGGCCGGTGCCCGTCCGGGTGACGGTCCCGACGGTGGCCAGCGTCTTGAGCAGCGGTTTTGGACCTGCCGTCAGGATCTCCCCCATGGGGAGAGCACCGCGCGGGGCCCCGATGGTGCCGGCCGGGTCGATGCGCTTCCACCTGGCACCGCGTTGCACGTACGCGTCGTTGCCGATGTAGCGGAATTCCATGGTGCGCGCCGGCGCGGTCTTCATTCGCAGGTATCCGCGGTGGGCCACCGGGTCGAAGGCGCCCTGGTAGTGCTCGGCGTAGTCCTTCCGCTTCGCCTGGGAGACCGTGTACGTGATGGCCACCCGGTAACTGGTCCGCGAGGTGGACTCCGCGGCCGACACCAGCTGCAGGGCCGGCTGGGGCGAGGCGGTGACGTGCGAACCGCCGCCTGGAGAGGAACTGCTCGACAGCACGCCCACCCCGACTGTGATCGCCGTCACCGCCGCGACACCGGATGCGGCGGTGACGATCCCCGCCCGGCGCTTCCGCTCCGCCCGGCGGCCGCGCTCGATCAGTTCGGCGACCGGCGCGGCCGAGTCGCCGTCCAGCCCTGCCAGCGAGCGCAGGGCCGTCGACAGTTCTTCTCGTTCCATGGTCATCGTGCGATCTCCGTGTTCTGTCGGGGGTCCAGGTGGCGCAGCAGTTCGCGCAGCCGTCTGATGGCGCGGTGGTGCTGGTTCTTGACGGTGCCGACCGTGCAGCCCAGGGCCGCCGCGACCGACTTCTCCGTCAGGTCCTCGAAGTAGCGAAGGACGACGATCGTCCGCTGCTGGTGCGAGAGGGCGAGGAGCGCGCGCCGCAGTTCCTCGTTGGGTTCGCGCGGCGCGGAGGCCGGATCGATCCGATCCGGTGTCTGCGCGGTGAGCAGCTCCCGCCTTCGCCGCCTCCACCGGCTGACGTTCCCGTTGACCAGCATGCGCCGCAGGTACGCGTCCGGGTCTCCGGCGGCCACGCGCCGCCACCGGACGTAGAGCTTGACCAGGCAGTCCTGGAGAAGCTCCTCGGCCTGGTGCGGGTTTCCGGTCAGCAGCGTGGCGACCCCGAGGTGACGGCTCCAGGCCGCCTCCACGAAGGCGGCGTAGGCGAGGTCCTTCGTCGTGTCACTCACGACCATCAAACGCGGCAGACCGGGAAAAGGGTTGGCGGCCCGCCGCCGATTTTCGGCACCGGGCCGGACGACCGTACGGCCCGGATGTCCAGGCTCGGCGATCAGTGCGGGAGACCACCGGTGCCGCCTGCCGATGTGCGCCGGATGTAGGTGAAATGTATGGCCCAATGTGCCCCCGGACCGCAAAGTCGATCTCGAGGGCGGCCGCCCCGGCCACCTCGGATCAGAGGAGGGTCCCGATGATCAAGATGGTGCGTGTGTACGCCAAGTACACGATCGGTGCGCTGTCGGCGGCGCTGTTCACGAACAGCGCCGCCTGACCTGGTGTGTCGCTCTCTCCGGGGGCGTCGCCCGTTCCCGGAGAGGGCTCCATTCTCCCCCGGCCAGGATCTGGAGAAGCGGTGCTCAGCACGGGTATACGGCAGTTGGGGTTCGCCTGGTCCATGCTGTCGGGCCGCCGGTTCCGGGTCGGTGACGTCCTGGCCCTCGCGGATGACATGCGCGCGACGCTGCAAGAATTCGGCTCCGCCGGCGATGGGGCCGGCGACATGCTCACCGCGCCCGATCCGGAGATTCAGGCGAATCTCACCGAGCGGCGGCTCCGCCGTACGGTGCGCAACGCCGCCCGGCATACGCCGTACTATCGGCACCTGTTCGAGCGGACCGGCGTCGACCCGGCGTCCGTGAGCCCGGCCACGATCGCGAGCATCCCTCCGACACCGAAGGGCGCGCTGCGGAGCATGCCGTCGGCGTTCGTGTCGGACGCCGCGCGTCCGGCCGTGGCGGCACAGACGACGGGCACCACGGGTGTTCCCACCACGGTGTGGTTCTCGCAGTACGAGCTGGAGATCACGGCGGCGACGAGCGCGCTGGCGCTGATGCTCGTCACGGGCCTGCGCACCGAGCACGTCTGGGCCAACTGCATCACGACGCGATCGATCGCCCAGTACCTGGCGGAACGTTCCGTCCCGATGACAGGGGCCGGCTATGTGCCGATCGGCCCGGTCGACCCACGGATCGCGCTCGACCGGCTCGCCACCCCCGTGCACCTGCCCGGCAAGCGCCCGCAGATCACCCATCTCAACACGACGCCCTCCTACCTGGCCGCGCTCGTCCAGGAGGCCGAACGGGACGGCTGGACCGCCGCCGACTTCGGACTCCAGGAGATCCACGTCGGAGGCGAGATCCTCACCGACGCGCTGCGGGACCGGGCACGCGAACTGTTCGACGCGCCCGTCACCGACGGCTACTCGATGACCGAGATCATCCCGGTGGCCGGTCAGGTCTGCGCGCACGACCACCTGCACGTCGCGGCCGACCTCGGACACGTCGAGGTGCTGGACCCGGTGACGTTCGAACCGGCCGCGCCCGGCGCCGTCGGCTCCCTCACCGTCACGCCGTTCCTGTCGTACCGGGACACCACGACACTGCTGCGGTACGTCACCGGGGACCTGGTCCGCGTGCTGCCCGAGGCGGAGAAGCTGGACTGCGAGATGGCGGCCGTGCCCGCGACGTCGCGGGTCCTCGGACGCGTGACCGGTTCGGACCTGACCACCAGGGACGTGCTCGAACTCCTGCAGGCGGAGCGCGCGCTGCCGCTGCCGACGCGGTACGCGCTGGAGGAGACCGGAGACGCCGCCGGGCCCGTGCTGCACGTGGTCGCCGAGCGGGCCGACCGGACGCTCCTGGCCCGGATCGAGGGACGGGTGGCCGACCTGGCGCTCCCGCTGTCCGGCGTGAACCTGGTCGAGGACCCGGCCGACCTCTCCGCGCCCTGCCGCGTCCGCGCCGACCTGCGGGAGCACACCTTCCACACCGCCGGGAGGCGCATGTGAGCCACGCGCTGCGGGGCGCCCTCGCCCTGGACGCCGCCGTGCTGGTCACCGTCGGCCTGGCCGTCGCCTACCTGGCCAAGGTGCGGATGCCACGGCCGCCGGCGGGCCTGTTCGTGCGATCCGACATCGTGATCATGGTGGCGCTGCTGGTCATCATGCCGTTCGCGTACCTCAACATGCCGGCCGCGGTCGTCTGCACGGTGTTCGGCCTGGTCGTGTTCGTCGGGTTGCAGGCAACGCTCGCGCCCGTCATCGGCGGCCGGACGGCGATGGTCGCGGCGACGCTGGTGTGCGCCTTCGAGGTCGTCGCGTACTTCGCCGGCTGGTCCACGGCACTGATGGTGGTCAACGACGGCGCGCTCGTCATCGTGGCCGCCGGGGTGACCAACATGTGGGTGCAGACCGCGATGAAGCCGTCTCTCGTCGCCGGGCTGGCCGCGGCGCTGGTGGTGTACGACACGGTCGCGACCGGGCTCGCGTCGGTGACCTCGGACTTCATGCACCTGGTCAACGGCATCCCGTTCGCGCCCATGCTGGCGGCCCGGTACGCCCCCGAGCCGATCATGCTGGGCCTGGGCGACACGCTCATGCTGACGCTCTGGCCTCTCGTCGCGATCAAGTCGTACGGCCGGGTCGCCGGGATCTGCGCGGTCGTGGTCGACATGCTCCTGATGGCGGCGGTGTTCGCCGGGTTCGCCTCAGGCGCGATCACCTGGATTCCGCTGCTCACGCCGCTCGGGCCGCTCATCGTCGCGCAGTACCTGTACTGGCGTCGGCGCACCCCGGTCGTCGTTCCGGTGCGCGCTCCGCTCGAGGCGGCGCTGCGGGCGTCGTACGGCGAGGACGAGCCCGCCGACGGGACGTGGGTCGCCCTGCACGAGGGGAAGGTCGTCGGCCGCGGCGACTCGCCGGGAGCGGCCCGGCGGGCGGCCCGCGAGGCCGGGGTCGCCGAGGTCCCCGTCACCGCTCTGGGGCGCCCGTAACGGCTGTTTCACATGAAACAATTCTTAGATCTCGCCGTGCAGCATGGCCGCGTGCAGCCGCCGCAGCTCCGGGTGCGGCTCGACGCCGAGCTCCGTCGCCAGGACCATACGCGCCCGGTGATAAGCGTCGACCGCGTCGCCCTGGCGTCCGGACCGGTACAGCGCCACCATGAGCTGCCCGTGCAGCCGTTCCCGCAGAGGGTGGTCGGTCACGAGCGCCCGCAGGTCCGCCACGGCCTCCTCGTGGAGCCCGGCCGACAGCCGGGCGTCACCCAGGCCCTCGATGGCGATCAGCCGTTGCTCGGTGAGCATCGCGATCTCGCTGTCCAGTTCGGGCCAGCGCGGCACGTCCTCGTACGCGTCGCCGCGCCAGAGGTCGAGTGCCTGTTGGTAGCGGGCGATGGCGGTCGAGAAATCGCCCTGCGCGTACGCCAAGCGCCCTTCGCCGACCGCCGTCGCGAAGTCGTACGCGTCGACGTCGGACGGCTCCACGGCGAGCGCGTAGCCGGGCGGGCGCGTGCGCAGAACGGCACCGGCGGGAGCCAGCAGGCGACGTAACCCGCGCACATGGGTGCGGAGGTTCGACCGGTGGGAGGCCGGCGGTCCCTCCGGCCAGACCGCCCGGATCAGGGAACGGGTCGGTATGACCCGGCCGGGCCGGATGAGCAGTGCCGCCAGCAACGCCCGCCGTTTCGGCTGGCGAACACCGATGAGCTCGCCCGCGACCGGGACCTCCAGCCCGCCGAGGACCAGGAATCGGGGTCGCGATTCGGAGGTCACCGGATGTCTGATCTCTCGGGCACGCCGCTCAAGCGGCCGAGCACGATCACAGCGGAGCACGCCATGATCGTGAACGTACCTGCGTAAGGGGAGCCCGTCACCCCCGCTCATGAAGCGCGTTCGACCGCCGTCGATGCGTCGCCGGGGACGGCCCCGTTCACGACGAGCGTTCGGCCGGGGTCGCGTGGCGGTCGACGTCGGGGCGCAGGTGTGCCGCGATGCGTTCGGCGGCCGTTTCCGGGTCCGTGGCCGGTAGCCGATCTTCGGACCGCGGGCACCATTCGAAGAATTCTCCGCACGCGCTCACGGATATCCAGACCCGGGGGTCCACGGGACCGCCGTGCACCGACAGTGCCGGCCTGGCATCGCTCATCATCGAAGGCAATCCGAGTCTGGCCAGTTCACGGCACAAGGACACGAGAAGCCGCACTTTTTCGCTGTGATCGGCGCACACCGCCGCTGCCCTCCAACGCCCCCGGAACAGCCCGTCTCACCCACCGTCCATAGCATCCTTCGTATCGGTGTTTCATCTCGATGCCATGCAAGGCGCTTTTTCGACGCCAATGTCTTGTCTCCGTCTCGAATTTGTCTCGTCGTGCGGATAAATGCTGGCTAGGCTGGCCGTGTGGATGAAAGTGCAGAACGGCGACCCACTTTACTTCGAATATTGGTGAAACAACGTCAATTAATGCGGTATGGGATGTTTCGTGCCGCGTACGAGAACGCCGCCAAGAAGGTGGATCGCGACCTCGTCGGCACCGCTCCGAGCCGGGCGCAGCTGCACCGCTGGATCTCCGGCGGGCTCAAACGGCTGCCCTACACCGATCACTGCCGCGTGCTGGAGACCATGTTCCCTGGGTGGACCGCCGACCAGCTGTTCGGGCCGTGCCCGGACGACCTCCTGCCCGGCGAGTGCGCGCCCAGGGCGGGCCGCGCCCCGGCTCCTCCGCGCATCCGGCCCGCCCGGGCCGCCGACGGTCCCCTCTCGCTCCTCGCCCGGGACGGCCCAGGTCCGCCGCTGGCGGATGTGGCCGCCGTCTTCACCACCCGGGCGGAGTTCACCTACGCCATGCCGCCGCAGGTGATGTTCGACGACGCGGAGGACATCAGGGCGGCCGGGCTGTCGCTCAACCTCCTCTGCCAGCAGTATCCGGACCAGCGGCTGCGCCACCTCGTCGAGAGCGGCACCCGGCTGGAGTGCCTCTTCCTCGATCCGGACGGCGACGCGATCAAGGCGCGGGAGTGTGAAGAGGGCTACACCGACCACTACCTGTCCACGCTCACCAAGCTGAACATCGAGGTCCTGGCGCGTGTGCGCGACCGCCTGCCGGCCGAGGCCCGCGACCGCCTGTCACTCGCCGTCTACGACGAGACGATCCGGTTCGGCATCGTCCTGATCGACGGTACGACCTGCGTGATGCAGCCCTACCTGCCCCAGGCGCGCGGGGTGGACTCGCCGACGTTTCTGCTCCGCCGTG
Organism: Actinoallomurus vinaceus; assembly: GCF_039542055.1. Lineage (NCBI taxonomy): Bacteria > Bacillati > Actinomycetota > Actinomycetes > Streptosporangiales > Thermomonosporaceae > Actinoallomurus > Actinoallomurus vinaceus. The sequence continues at coordinate 132,645 of NZ_BAABHK010000020.1, read as the reverse complement.
ACCCTGGCAGAGCGGGGCTGTATAACACCTTTGAGCAGATTTATCGCGAATTGTCGGAACGGAGTCGGCCGGTATGACGACGCCAGTCGGAGCGCTGCTGCCCGTCGCTCTCGACGCCGTCACGATCGCCGCCGATCTCATCCGCTCCCGGGCCCCGGGTCTGCTCACCGCCAAGGGCGACCGGGACATGGCCACCGACCTGGACTACGCCGTCGAGCGTGCCGTACGGGCGTACCTGCTCGACCGGGCGCCCGCCGTACCGATCCTCGGTGAGGAGGAAGGGGTCACCGGCGACGGCGGCGGGGACCTGCTGTGGGCGCTCGACCCGATCGACGGCACGGCCAACTTCGTCCACGGGCTTCCGCTCTGCGGCGTCTCCCTGGGCCTCCTCCACCGGGGCCGCGCCGTTCTGGGAGTGATCGACCTGCCGTTCCTCGGCACCCGCTACTCAGCCGCCGAGCACGCCGGCGCCCACGTCGGAGAGCGGCGCATCACGGCGAGCGCGACGAGCGCGCTGCACGACGCCATCGTGGCCATCGGCGACTACGCGGTCGGGTCGGACTCCGAGGAGAAGAACCGCCTGCGGCTCGCGCTGACCGCCGCCCTGGCCGCCGAGGTCCAGCGGGTGCGGATGCTCGGCTCCTCGGCCATCGACCTGGCCTGGGTCGCCGAAGGCAGGCTGGACGTCAGCGTGAGCATGTCCAACAAGCCGTGGGACACCGCGGCCGGCGTCGTCATCGCCCGCGAGGCCGGAGCCACCGTGGTCGACCACGACGGCAGCGAGCACACCGCCGCCTCGACCGCCACCATCGCCGCAGCGCCCGGTGTCGCCGAGCAGATCAACGCGCTGATCGCGCGAACCCGGCGGGACCTGGCGCCGATCTGACCCTGTCGCCCGCCCCAGGCGCCGTCGCGGCCGCCGATCAGACCGGCGCGGTCATCGATTCGCGCGGGCGTTGAGGAGCCGCCTCACAGCGGGCCGCTGTTCGGCGACTCGGCTGCGGCGAGGCTCAGGATCGGATCGAGCAGGCCCGGGAACCGGTCGCGTAGATCGTCGGCGCGTAGCCGGATCCGCCGGTGCCGGCCGTCGACGGTCATGCTGATCAGCCCGGCCTCGCGCATGATCCGCCAGTGATTGGACAGCGTCGACATCGGCACGTCCAAACCGTCGGCGAGGACGGCACAGGTCGACTCGGGATCGCCCCAGACCCGCCGCACCAACTCCAGGCGCACCGGATCACCGAGCGCGTGCAGCACCGGCGCGAGCGTCAGTGACTCGCGTGCGGGCTCGGGCAGCGGTCGCATGCCTCGACGATACTACATCGTTCGACAGTTCGGGATTATCGAACTATTGTCTCCGGGGGCATCCGGATCATGAGAGGGAACGGCGTTGACCGCACACGAAGGCGCAACGAAGGCCGGGTCGTCCGTGGCCGCAGGCACCCGGTCGAGCCGGGCAGCGTTGCTCGCAGTGACCTGCCTGGGCCAGTTCATGGTGCTGCTCGACAGCACGATCGTCGGCGCGGCGCTCCCCGATATGCAGCAGCGGCTGCACACTCAGCTGAACGGTCTGCAATGGATCGTCGACGCCTACGTGCTGCTGGTCGCCATGCTGTTGCTGTCCGGCGGCGTCTTCGCCGACCGCTTCGGCCGCAAGCGGGTGTTCCTGGCCGGTGTCGTGGTGTTCACCCTTGCGTCCGTGCTGTGCTCCGTCGCGCCCTCGATCGGCTGGCTGATCACCGGACGGGTGGTGCAGGGCATCGGGGCCGCGGCGCTGAGCCCCGCCTCGCTGGCCCTGCTCGCCGCTGCGTATCCCGTTCCGCAGGAACGAGTCAAGGCGATCGGGCTGTGGGCCGGATTCAGCGGAATCGGCCTGGCCGCCGGCCCGCTGGCCGGTGGCGTTCTGGTGGACGCCTACGGGTGGCCCGCCATCTTCCTCGTTAACGCGCCCATCGGCGCGGTCCTTTTGCTCGCCGGTCTGCGCGTCCTGGGCGAGTCCCGCAACCCGAGCGCGCCGGCGATCGACATCCCGGGGACGGTCCTGTCCGTCCTGGGCGTCGGGGCGCTGACCTATGGGCTGATCGAGGGCGGTTCCCGTGGCTGGACCTCGCCGGTGATCCTGGGGAGCTTCGCCGCCGCGGTGGTGATCCTCGCCGTCTTCGTCGCCGTCGAGGGACGTCGTTCGACGCCGATGCTGCCGCTGCGGCTGTTCCGGCAGCGGCTGTTCACGGTGTCCAACACGGCGATGGTCGTGGTGGGTTTCGCGCTCATGGGGTCGTCCTTCTTCTTCTCCCAGTTCTTCGTGTACGTCCAGGGCAGTTCGGTTCTGCGCGCCGGCCTGCAGACCCTGCCCGCCTCCCTCGGCATGGTGATCGTCAGTCCGTACGCGGGCCGGCTCGCCGCCAGGTACGGCTTCCGGATCGTGGTCACCATCGGCCTGGCGCTGGCCGGACTGGGGCTGCTGGCACTGGGCTTCACGCACGCGGACACCGGCTACGGGAACGTGTGGTGGCGGCTGGCGATCGTCGGCATCGGTTTCGCTCTGACCATGTCCCCGCTGACCGGCGCCGCCATCCAGGCCGTAAGCCCGCAGGAGGGAGGCCTCGCTTCGGGCATCAGCAGCACCACCCGGCAGATCGGCGCGGTGCTCGGCGTGGCCGTGCTCGGAGCCATCGTCCGCACCCGGCAATCCGGTGGCGCGTCCTTCGAGGCCGGCCTGGGCAGCGCCTTCGTCGCGGCCGGCGTCGTCACCCTGGCCGGCGCCGTGTTCACCGGCCTGTGGCTGGTGAAGTCCAGGCCCGCGGAGGTCTCCGCGCCGCAGGCACGACCCGCCGACTCGCCCACCGCCACGACACCGTCCTGACCCGCCCGGTCGAGACGGCCACGCAACGACCTCGAGACATTTCGCAGAGCCATTCGAACAGATGGAGGGATCCGATGAGCATCGGGATCGCGCTACCCGCCGGGCCGGACGGCATCGCGGCGGCGACGAACGCCGTCGACACGATGGCCGACGAGGCGAGACAGGCGGCCGCCGCCGGGCTGGACGAGGTCTGGTTCTCCCAGCGGCTCGACGTCGACGCGATCGCCGTCGCCGGTCTCGTGGGCCGGGAGGTGCCCGGCATTCGGGTCGGCACCTCGGTCGTGCCCATCTACCCGCGCCACCCGATCGTGCTGGCAGGCCAGGCGCAGACGGCGCAGGCGGCGACCGGCGGCCGCTTCACCCTCGGCGTCGGCCTGTCCGCCGAGCGGATGGTCACCGACGTCTTCGGAGTCCCGTACGACCGGCCGATCCGCCACCTGCGCGACCACCTCACGGCCCTGACCTCCCTGCTCGCCGACGGTACGGCCGACGTACACGGGCCGACGCTCACCGCGGACACCGGCGAACACTGGTCGGCGCGCGTTCCCGGCGCGGAGCCCCCGGTGCCCGTCATCGTGGCCGCGATGGGGCCGCAGGCCCTGCGGGCGACCGGCGAACTCGCCGACGGCACCCTGCCCTACCTCGTCGGCCCCAAGACGATCGCCGACCACATCCTGCCGATCATCACCGAGGCGGCCGAGGCCGCCGGCCGGCCGGCTCCCCGGATCATCGCGGCCTTCCCCGGCGTGGTCACCGCCGATCCCGCGGCGACCCGGGCCCGGGCGGAGCAGGTGCTGGGCTTCTACGCGACGATCCCGTCGTATCGCGCCGTGCTCGACCGCGAAGGCGTCGCGCACCCGGCCGACCTCGCGGCGATCGGCGACGAGGACACGGTCGCCGAGCGCGTCGAGGCGTACTTCGCCGCAGGGGCCACCGACGTCCTGGTCACCAACACCGGCCTCGGCACGCCCGAGGACCGGCTGGGAACCTGGGAGCTCCTGGGCCGCCTAGCCCGGACCCGCCACCGGCCCGCGCCCGACCGGTGACGCCCACGCGGCGCACAACGGACGGCGCCCGCCGAGGGCGTCGGCGTCCTGCCGGGCGATGTCGCCGAGGGCGTCGGCGTCCTGCCAGGTGATGTCGCCGAGGGTGTCGGCGTGCTGCCGGGGATGCCGCGATGGTGTCGGCATGGTGCCGCCAAGGGCGCCGGTGTCCTGCCGGGTGATGCCGCCGACGCGGCCCTGCGCCTCCGTCAGGGGATGAGGCCGAACTCGCCGGCGTGCACGCCGGCCTGGAAACGGGACTCGGACCCCAGCAGCCGCATCAGCTCGGCCACGCGCCGCCGGTACGTCCGCAGCGAGAGCCCCAGCCGCCGGGCGGCGACCTCATCGGTGAGCCCGTCGCCGAGCGCCTGCAGGATCCGCCTGCCCTCCGCGTCCACCTGGGGCGCGTCGCGGTGCAGATACGCGGTGATCTCGGTCGCGGCCTCCCAGGTGGCCTCGACCAGGGACAGCACACCGCTGATGAGGGTCGGCGACGTGGTGACGGTGAACTCCCGGTCGCCGGCCATGACGGTGCCCGCGAGGATCATGACCCGCCGATCGATGATGATCGTCTCGTGCGGCAGGCCCGTGGCGCAGATGCGCACCCGCGCGCCCATGCCCGCGACCGCGAGCAGGTGATCCCGCTGCTCCTCGTTCGCCAGCGCGGCGGGCGTGTACAGCTTGCGCACCACCACTTCGCCCTCGGTGAGCTGCGGACGCATCCGGGCGGTGATCGCCTTGCGGGTGTCGCGGTGCGACCAAGTGTCCATGTCCGTGGCCGCGCAGATGAACTCCGACGTCACGCCGGTGAACAGATGGGCGGTCCGGGCGCTGAGCTCGCGCTCTCCCCGGACCGTGATGACCTGATCGCTCGTCACCCCATCAAGTCTCCGTGATCCCGGCTCGGCGCGGCAAATGGCAGGTTGCTGCCAGCCGTTGGCCCAGGGCCGGAGGGCGGCGTCAGGGTGGAGACATGACGACGAATCTGACGGCCGCCGCGGGCGGCGACTTCCTTCTCGGCGGTGACCTGCGCGTCAACCGGCTCGGCTTCGGTGCGATGCGACTCCCCACGGGCACCTTCGCCGGTCCGGCCCGTGACCCTGAGACCGGGATGGCGGTGCTGCGCCGCGCCGTGGAGCTGGGTGTTAACCACATCGACACGGCCGGCTTCTATGAGCGGGGTGACGTGCGTGCCCACGAGCTGATCCGCGAGGCACTGTCCCCGTACGCCGACGACCTGGTCATCGCGACGAAGGTCGGGCCGCTCCGGGGACCGGACGGGATCCCCAGCGGCGAGGCGACCCCCGATCAGCTGCGCGGCCTGGTCGAGGAGGACCTGCGACGGCTCGGCCTGGACCGCCTGGACCTGGTCTACCTCCGGGTCGGCGGCCTCACGCCCCCTGGCGGAGAGCCGATCGGCGAGCGGTTCGAGGTCCTGGCCGGGCTGCGCGAGGAGGGCCTGATCCGCCACCTCGGCGTCAGCAACGTGGACGCCGCGCAGTTCGCCGAGGCCCGTGCGATCGCCCCGGTCACGGCCGTGCAGAACCACTTCCACGTCCAGCACGGCGCCGACGGCGGGCTGCTCGCGCAGTGCGCGGAACTCGGCGTGGCGTTCGTGCCGTACTTCCCGCTCGGCGGCGGCGACCGGCCGCTCGACCGGGATCGGCTCGCGAAGGTCGGGGCCCGCCACCAGGCCACGCCTGAACAGGTGGCGCTGGCCTGGCTCCTGGCGGCCTCTCCCGTCATGCTCGCCATCCCCGGCACCGGGTCGCTCGATCACCTGGAGGAGAACGTCGCGGCCGCCGGCCTCCGCCTCACCGAGGAGGACCTCGCCGAGCTGACCGCGTGAACCGAACCTGCCAGGACGCCCCGCCGGGCTCGACCTGGTGGGGCGTCGTCATGTCCGAAGGCGCAACCCGTCACCCATTACTCGCACTGTCATACGCCGCGTCCCACCGCGTCATATGTTGGTTTCCATGAGGTGGCCGCGCGGCGAGGGAATCGTGTCCAGGGCGACAAGGGCAAGGACAGCGGCGGTAAATGACCGACGCTGAAGCTCTGAACCGGCGGCTCGTCGACGAGTTGACGGCCGCCGGTGCGCTGCGCGACCAATGGCGCGCGGCGTTCCTGGCCGCCCCCAGGCACCTGTTCGTGCCCGGCGTCATCTGGGACGACGCCGACGGAGGCGTGTTGAGCCCGCGCCGACGCGATGAGGATCCTGCGGCCTGGCTGACGACCGTGTACACCAATGAGGCGATCGTCACGCAGGTCGACGATGGCACCACACAGGACGCCGGAACAGGCCGGCGGATCACCAGCTCGATCTCAAAGCCGTCCATCGTGGCGACGATGCTCGGCCACCTCGAGGTCGAGTACGGGATGCGGGTCCTGGAGATCGGCGCCGGTACCGGCTGGAACGCGGCCCTTCTCGTCTACGCGGTCGGTGAAGAGAACGTCACCACGATCGAGGTTGACGGTGATCTCGCCGAGCGCGCCCGTGAAACACTCGCCGGGGTCGGCGTGTCGGCTCTGGTGGTCACCGGCGACGGCGCGGACGGGTACGCGTCGGGCGCGCCGTACGACCGGGTCATCGCCACCGCGTCAGTGCGTGCCGTCCCCTATCAGTGGGTGGCGCAGACCCGGCCGGGCGGGGTGATCCTCACGCCGTGGGGCAATGCCTACGACAACGGTGCGCTGGCACGCCTGACGGTCGACGGCCACGGCGCGGCGTACGGTCCGTTCGTCGACAACACGGTGGCGTTCATGTGGGTGCGCGCGCAGCGTGTGCCACGCCCTGTGGTTCCGGCGGATCTGGCGGGCGCGGCCGAGTCGACCACGACCCTGCACCCGGACGCGGTCGCCTTCGACGACCACGACGCCACGTTCGCGGTCGGCCTGCGGGTCCCCGATGTGACGACGAAGTTCGAAGACGCCGATGACGGCGGCGACGACTTCACGTTCTGGGCGTTCTCCGGGCCGTCCTGGGCCCGCGTCGACGTCATCGACGGTGCGGGGACACACCGGGTGCGTCAGCAGGGGCCGCGCGCGCTGTGGACCGAGATCGAGGCCGCCTACCGGTGGTGGGACGAGACCGGACGTCCGCCGGCCGGCCTCTTCGGGCTCGCGGTCACCCCCGACCGCCAGTACGTGTACCTCGGCTCACCCGACAGCCCTGTCGCCTGACCGACCGGCTCGACGGTCGAGGGGTAGATTTTCACATAACCGCAGCTCAACGTCTTATTTACTTTCCATACTCGGTTACTGTGGTAATGGCCATCGCTCGAGGGCGGCGCCGAGGGGCGTCGCCTGGTTGGTCATCGCGCCCGTGCCGGTGCGGCCCCGTCGCCGGTGCGCTCAGAGGAGGACTCCATGCCGTTTCCCCTGCCGTCGTACGAGCGGTCCCGTGTCGTCGTCCCCCCGCCCCAGCAGGGCGGCGGGTACTGGGCGGGGGCGCCCAGCGCCTGCGTCGCGGACGGCGAGATCTACCTCGCGTACCGCCTGCGCCGCCCCATCGGGCAGGGCCGCGGGTACGCCGTGGTGGTCGCGCACGCGGTCGACGGCGAACGGCTGGAGACGCTGTGCGTCATCGACAGTGATCAGATGGCGGCCGAGTCGCTGGAGCGCCCCGCGCTCGTCGTGACCCCGGACGGCACCTGGCGCCTGTACCTGAGCTGCGCCACTCCGGGGACCAAGCACTGGCGGGTCGAGGTGCTGGAGGCGGCCGACCCGCGGTCGTTCGACCCGTCGACGGCCGAGGTGGTGCTTCCCGGCAGCGACCTGATCGGGGTCAAGGACCCGGTGATCCTCCGCCAGGGCGACAAGTGGCATCTGTGGGCGTCCTGCCACCCGCTCGCCGATCCGGAGGAGGCCGACCAGATGGTGACCGACTACGCGACCAGCGCCGACGGCCTGGAGTGGACGTGGCACGGCACGGTGCTGGCGGGCCGCCCCGGCCACTGGGACTCGCGGGGCGTGCGGATCTCGTCCGTGGTCACGGACGGCGGGGAGACCCTCGCCTACTACGACGGGCGGGCGAGCGCCGCGGAGAACTACGAGGAGCGGACCGGTGTCGCCATCGGTGACGGGTTCGGCGTGCTGGAGCAGCAGGGCACCGGCCCGGCGGCCGCCTCGCCGTACGCCGGCGGGGGTCTGCGCTACATGGTCGCCGTCCCCCTTCAGGACGCGGGTTGGCGGCTCTACTACGAGGCGACCCGTCCGGACGGTTCGCACGAGCTGCGTACCGAGCTCATCGCGGCCTGAGCCAGTCGCTGTAGTCCTCGCCCGTGATCTCTTCCAGAAGCCGGATGTCGTCGGCGAAGTAGGGGATCAGCTGCCGCCGGTCGTCCCAGGTCAGGGGCTGCCGGGGGCGCCGCTCGCGGTGCAGGGCGGCGAGCAGCGGACCGCGGGCCAGGCGGCGTACGGGCAGCGGCATCCGCCGGCCGATCCGGGTACCGGCGCGCAGCGCCTGCCGCAGGGCCCGGGTGCTCGGGGAGTCGGCGACGTGGTTGGTGACATTCTCGCGGGGGATCGAGTCGATCATTCCGGTGCGCACGCCGAGGAATTCGCAGATCCGGTCGAGCGTCGCCGCGGGCTCCGTGTGGATCCGTTTGTATCGGAGGACGAGGACCTGGTCGCGCGGGAACACCTTGTACAGGTGCTGGAGCTGCTCACCGTACTTTCCCAGGTCGACGTACCGCCAGAACGCCGCCCAGTCCGCCGCGATCCGCTCGGGTTCGGCGGCGCACGCGTCGACGACGTTGTCGATCGGCTCCAGGCCCGCCGACCACAGGTGTGTCCAGTTGGAGTGGGCGCGCTCCACCGGGTCCCGGATCAGGGCGATCATCTTGACGTCCGGGATCAGCGCGCGGATGCGGAGCTGCGCGTCCCGGTCGTGGAGGTAGAACGGCGTGCTCTCCCCGCGGAGGGTCCCCTCGGGGGCGTTCGCGAACAGCGCCTCGTAGTCCTCCCGCCGCCAGACGTGCTCGCGGTACGTCTGGGCGTCGCCGGGGCCGCCCCGCGTGGGCGGGGGCCCGTCGGTGAGGAAGAACTTCGGCTCCTTAACGCGGGACAGGAACAGATCGGGGTGGCGTGCCAGCGCGGCGTGCAGTGCCGTCGTGCCCGCCTTGGGAGCACCGATCACCAGGAAGCTCGGAAGCGCCATCCAGCCCTCCCCGTCAGGCGTCCACCGATGAGGTAATCATTCCATGCCTACCTAAAAACCGGGGAAATATACCTTATTGGCCGTACCGGGATTCCGGCTGGTCAGTCAGCCGTAGCTGTCGACGCCGAGCTTGATCGCGACGGCCACTCCGCACACGGCGACCAGGACGCGCAGCGCCTCACCGGGGAGACGGCGTACGAGGGAGGGGCCGATCCAGCCGCCCGCGAGGAATCCCGCCGCCAGCGGGAGGACGGCGTCCCACCGTACGGGCCCGAACAGCGCGAACCCCAGCGCGGCGACGCCGTTGGCCAGCCCGGCGACGGTGTTCTTGATCGCGTTGACGCGGACCAGCGGCAGGTCGATCATCGCGGCGAGCACGGCCAGCATCAGGATCCCGCCGGCCGCCCCGAAGTAGCCGGTGTAGATGGCGACCGTGAACAGTCCCAGGCGGAGCAGCCGGCTGTGCTCGCCTTTGGAACGTTCCGCGAGCCGTCCGACCTTCGGCTGCAGGAGCAGGATCAGGGACGCACCCGCGATCAGCCACGGCGCGATCAGCTCGAACATCCGCGCCGGCGTCACCAGCAACAGCACCGCGCCGGTGGCGCCACCGAGCGCGGTCAGCAGGCCCAGCCGCAGCACCCGGGCACGCTGCCCGGTGAGCTCCCGCTGCGAGCCGGCCGTGGCGCCCACCGCCGTGAACATCAGCGCCACCGTGTTCGTAACGTTGGCGCTGAGGGCCGGCAGTCCGAGTGCCAGCAGGGCCGGATAGGACACGATCGACGCGAGGCTCACCACGGTGCTGACCACCCCGGCGGCGAGGCCGACGCCGAACAGGATGGGCAGGTGAGCGCTGATCACCCCAATACCCAAGCACACCGGGTGACCGCCGGATGACCCGGGCGTCGGCGGTACTGCCTTCGCGATGTCCCACGTGCGGGCCGGCCCGCTGAACGGATGCACGACCGTACGGTGCCGCGAATGGGGACAATGGCGACGTGCGCATCGCCATGCTCGGGCCGCTGGACGTGCGAGACGGCACCGGCCGACCCCTCGAGATCGGTGGCTCTCGGCTGCGCGCGCTGCTGGTCCGGTTGGCGCTCGAGACGGGCCGTACGGTCCCGGTCGAGCGGCTGATCGAGGACCTGTGGGAGGGCACGGCGCCGGCCGGGGCGGTCAACGCGCTCCAGGCCCTGGTCTCCCGGCTGCGCGGCGTCGGTGGCCGGGACGCCGTCGTCTCGACGCCGGGCGGCTACCGGCTGACGGCCGATCCCGCGGGTGTCGACACCGTCGCCTTCGAGCGTCTCGTCACGGCGGCCCGCGCCGAGGGCGATCCGGCACGCCGGGCGGAACTGCTGCGCGAGGCCCTCGGCCTGTGGCGCGGCCCGGCGCTCGCCGACGTCGCGGACATGGCCTTCGCCGCTGGTCCGATCACGCGCCTGGAGGAACTGCGGGTCTCCGCCCTCGAGGATCGCGTCGACGCGGAACTCGCCCTCGGCGACGGGGCCGGGCTGGTCCCCGAGCTCGAAGAGCTCGCCGTACGGCATCCCCTGCGCGAACGCCTGTGCGGTCAGCTCATGCGGGCGCTGTGCACGGCCGGCCGGCGTGCCGACGCGCTGGCCCTGTACGAGCAGACGCGGCGGGAGCTGGCCGACGCGCTGGGCGTCGACCCGTCGCCGCAGCTGGCAGCGGTCCACCTGGCGATCCTGCGCGGCGAGACCGGCGAGCCGGTGCACGGAGGTCCGCTGGCACCGGTCAAGCGCACCGCGCGGGACGCATCACCGGACGGGCGTCCCGACCGGCCGAAAGGCAGGCTGCCGGCCCAGCTCACGAGCTTCGTGGGCCGGGATCGCGAACTGGACCGCGTCGGTGAGCTGCTCGCCGGGTCCCGGCTCGTCACGCTGACCGGACCCGGCGGAGCGGGCAAGACCCGCCTGGCGATCGAGGCCGCGACCAGGGCGATCTCGGCCGCGCCGGACGGTGTCTGGTTCGTCCCCCTCGCTCCGGTACGGGACGCGGCCGACGTGCCGCAGGCCGTAGTGGTGGCGATGGGCATCGCGGAGCCGGTCCGGCTGATCGACGCGAAGGAGATCGTCTGGCCGCTGGACCGGCTCGTCGACGTCCTCGCGGACAAGCGGCTGCTCCTCGTGCTGGACAACTGCGAGCACCTGGTCGAGGCGACCGCGCGGCTGGCGGATCGGGTGCTGGCCGCGGCGCCGGGCGTGCGGATCCTGATCACCAGCCGCGAACCCCTGGGCATCACCGGCGAGTCCCTGTGTCCGGTGCCCTCCCTGCCGTTGCCTCCGGCGGACGCCGGCGTCGAGACGGCCCTGACGCATGACGCGATCCGGCTGTTCGCCGAACGGGCGGCGGCCGTCCGGCCCGGCTTCACGGTCGACGCGGAGACCGTCGGGCCCGTCGTCCAGGTGTGCCGGGCCCTCGACGGCATCCCGCTCGCGATCGAGCTGGCCGCCGCCCGGCTTCGGGCGCTGACACCCGCGCAGGTGGCGGCCCGGCTCGACGACCGGTTCCGGTTGCTGACCGTCGGCAGCCGTACGGCGCTGCCACAGCACCGGACGCTGCGCGCGATCGTGGACTGGAGCTGGGAACTGCTGGGCGACGCCGAACGCCGGGTGCTGCGGCGGCTCTCGGTGTTCACCGGGGGCGTCACGCCGGAGGCGGCCGACCAGGTCCTCGGCGACGACGTCATCGACCTGATCGCCTCCCTGGTCGACAAGTCGCTCGTGGTCGCGGAGGGCGACACCGAGGTCCGGTACCGCCTGTTGGAGACCGTACGGGCGTACGCGGCCGAACGCCTCGCCGAGGCGGGCGAGGAGAAATCGTTGAAGGACGCGCACGCCGCGTACTTCCTGGATCTCGCCGAGCGGGCGGAGCCGGAGCTGCGGCGTCGCGATCAGCTGCACTGGACCGCGCGCCTGAGCGCCGAGCGCGACAACTGCAACGCGGCGCTACGCCATGCGGTCGATACCCGTGACGTGCCGACGGCCGTCCGTCTCGTCGGTGCGCTGGTGTGGCTCTGGGTCGTGCGGGACCTCGAGGCGGAGGCCGGCGGCTGGGCGGAGGAGGTCTGGGCGATCACCGACGGCCGTGCGCCGGAGGGCGCCGAGGAGGCCTACGCCATCTGCGCCTTCACGGCCGCGCTCGTGCGGGAGATGTCCCGCAGCGACGGACCGCGGGCGGAGGCCCTGCGTGTGGCGCTGGCGGAGGCGGCCTCCTACGTCCCCGACCGCCCGGCCCATCCGGTGCTGGCGCTCGGCCGGCCGCTCACCGCCCTGTTCGGCGGCGACGTCGAGGGCTGCCTGCGCGGGCTGCGGGCGATCGCCGATCATCCGGATCCCTGGACCCGGGCGGTGGTGCGCACGTTCCGCGCGTACCTCGCGGCGAACCGGGGAGCGGTCGACGAGTGCCACGCCGAGGCGGCGGAGGCGTACGCGGGCTTCCGGGAACTCGGCGAACGCTGGGGCATGGTCAGCTGCCTGGGCATCCTCGCGGAGGTCGCGCTGAGCCGAGACCGGCCCGGAGAGGCGATACCCGCCCTGCGGGAGGCCTACGGATACGCCGCCGAGGGGATCAGCCCGGATCAGGGGGCCATGCTGCTGGTCCAGCTCGGCAGGGCGTACGGCCAGGCGGGGGACGTCGAGCGGGCACGGGCCGAACTGCGGCAGGCGGTGCGGGCCGGCGAGCGGATCGGTGAGCACGGCCTCATCGCGTACGGCCACGTCTGGCTGAGCGAGCTCGCGCGTCGGGCCGGCGATCTGCGCGAGGCGAGGAACCTGCTGGAGCGGGCGCACGCGGCCATCGAGCCGAGGAAGGCCCGGGTCGATATGGGGACGTCCGCGGCGACGACGTTCGGCCGCCTCGGCTGCCTCGCCGAACAGGAGGGTGACCTGGAGGCCTCTGCCCGGTGGCACGCCGAGGCCCTGGCGATGCTCGTGGACATCGGAAGGCTGCCGATCGACCAGACGGTGGGACCCATCGTCGAGGGGATCGCGGCGCTGGCGGCGGCGCGCGGCGAGCACGCCAGGGCGGCGGAGCTCCTCGGGTGCGCGCACGCCCTGCAGGGCTTCGTCTCGCCGTGGAGCCTGGAGCACGACCGGGCCCGGGCCGCCGCGCTGGCCGCGCTCGGCGCCGACGCGTTCGAGGCGGCGTACGCGCGGGGCCGCCGGATCACGCGCGAGCAGGCGCTGACCCTCACGCCCTGATTCACCCCCATTGCGGGCGATTACATGATTACATGAGTACCTCATGGCCCTGCGGCTGGAGGAAGACCGTGATCGTCGAGTACATCCGTTACCGCGTCCCCGCCGATCTGCGCGACGAGTTCGAGGCGGCGTACGCGCGTGCCGCCGTGCCGCTCGGCGCGGCGCCCCAGTGCGTGGAGTACGAACTCACGCGGTGCACCGAGGACGAGCAGTCCTACATCCTGCGGATCGTCTGGACGTCCGAAGAGGACCATCTCACCGGGTTCCGGAAGAGCGAGCACTTCACGGCGTTCTTCGAGCAGATCCGGCCGTACGTCGACCGGATCGAGGAGATGCGGCACTACCGGCGCACCGCCGTGGCGGGCGCCGGCGGATCGGTGCCCACCCTGTACGACTGGGCCGGCGGAACGGAGGCCTTCGAGCGGCTCACCGCGGCGTTCTACCGCGAGGTCCTCAAGGACGACCTGGTCGGGCCGCTCTTCGCGCACATGGATCCCGGCCACCCGAAGTACGTCGCGATGTGGCTGAGCGAGGTGTTCGGCGGACCGGCGCGCTACACCGAGGAGCGTGGCGGCTACCACCACATGCTGAGCCGGCACCTGGGAAAGGGCATCACCGAGCGGCAGCGCCGTCGGTGGGTCGGGCTTCTCCTCGACGCCGCCGACGAGGTCGGTCTGCCGGACGACCCGGAGTTCCGGGCGGCGTTCGTCGGTTACCTCGAGTGGGGGACCCGTCTCGCTCTCGCCAACTCACAGCCGGACGCCCATCCCGTTCAGCAGGCGCCCGTGCCCCACTGGGGCTGGGGCGTCGCGCCGCCGTACCTCGGTGCGTGACCGATTCCCTTTTGGGGGCTTTCGCGCGGTACGTGACGCCTTCCGGAAGGCGGCATGATGGTGTCCGAGCAGCGACCGATGAGGGGGAACGATGGACGTCACGGTGACCCGCGCCGACGGCCGGTACGAGGCACGGGTGGGCGACCGGCCCGCCGGCCTCATGGACTACCGGGACGAGAACCGCCTCATCGTCATCACGCACACCGAGGTGGCGCCCGAGTTCGAGGGCCACGGAGTGGGCGGCGCGCTCGTCCGCACCGCGCTCGACGAGTGGCGGAAGGAGGGCCGGCGCGTGGTGCCGCTGTGCCCGTTCGCCAAGGCGTGGATCGAGCGGCACCCCGAGTACGCCGACCTCGTCGCCCGCAGCCACTCCTGATCGGACGCGCGCCGGTCGGTGCCCGTTGTCGGCGCCCGCGCGCGGCGGTCAGCTCGCCAGCTCGCCCCGCTTCGGGATCGGCGGCAGCTTGGCGAGGGCCGCCAGCGTCGCCTCGTCCAGCGGCGCCTCCGGCAGCGGCGGCCGCCAGCCGGTCTCCGGTTCGTAGCGCCGGACCACCTTGGCCGGCACGCCGGCGATGACGGCGTGGTCGGGGAACTCCCCGCGTACGACCGCACCCCCGGCGACGACGACGTTCCGGCCCAGGCGGGTGCCGGGCAGGACGATGGCGCCGGCGCCGAGCCAGCAGCCGTCGCCGATGACGACGGCGTCGTTGACCGGCCACTGGCGGCCCACCGGGACGTCCGGATCGGCGTAGCCGTGGTTCTGGTCGGTGATGTAGACGTACGGCCCGGTGAAGACGTCGTCGCCGATCTCGATCGACTCGTGACCGACGATGTGGCTGCCCCGTCCGATGGAGCAGGCCTTCCCGATCTTCACGATGGGGTCCGGGCCGAGGTCGAGGCCGGGGCCGAAGCCGGCCGAGATCGTGACGTGCACGCCGACGAGCGTGTCGTCGCCGATGTGGATCCAGGGTTCGCCGAACAGCGCACCCGTGGGGAAGCCGATGCAGACGCCCTTGCCCAGATGGCCGAACCGCCGGCCCGCGGGGGTGCTCGGAGTGATCTCGCCGTGCCGGCGGACCCACTCCCAGCCCCGGTGCAGGGCCACCGCGACCACTCTGCGGGTCGCGGAACCCAGCAACGACCTTAGCGACATGCCGGAAACGGTACGGCATGCGACGTCCGTCGTGATCTCCGTGCCGTGACTCGATCGAACGGCCGTGATCTCCGTGCCGTGGCTCGAACGGCGGCGAGCCCGGCCGGAAGCCGGGCTCGCCGCCGATCGGGATCCGTCAGGACGTGTGCGCGCGGTCCTCCGCGCCCTCGTCACCCGACACCGAGGCGAGACGCTCGGTCGGCGCCTCGGACTCGTCGACGTGCTTGCGCGCCATGTTGCGACGCGTCGCGATCGCACCGGCGGCGCCGAGGGCACCACCGACGGCCAGCAGCGCGGCCGCCATGCCGCGTCGGCCGGGCCGAGGCTGCGTCGGCTCGATCCGCCCGGCCATCCGGCGGAGCATCGAACCGACCCGGGGGCCCAGCTCCCCCTCGACGTACGCGCCGGCCCGGTCGAGCCGCGGTGCGCTCCAGACGCGGGCGTTCTGCACGCCCGTGGAGGCCATCTGGCGCGCCTGGCCCGCGGTGGGGCCGACCCGCTCCGCGGTCCGCTGAGCGGCGATCTGCGCCGTCTGCCTGGCGCTCTGAGCGGTCTGCCTGGCGCTCTGCGCCGTCTGCGCGGTCCGCTGAGCGGTCAGCTGCGCCGATCGGATGGCGCGCTTCTGCGCCCGGCTGAGCCCGGAGAGACGCAGCTGCCGCGCGCTGCGCAGGGCGCGTTTCTGCGCCTGGGTCAGCCGTGAGCCGCGTAGCTTGACCTGCGGCTTCTTACCGGTCATGGATCGTAGGGACATGGATACCCCTCCGTTATGTGCGGTCTCGACCAACCTCTTCCCTCGGCAGGCGATGTCAATCACCGGATCGGTGAGGATGGGGTTCGGCCACCTGCGACGGGTTGCGGTGGGGTCGTCCGGGCACCGGTGAAGGCAAGTAGCGTTGGCTTCCTCAGTGACGTATCCGACGCGCCCACCGAGGGCACACCCCGAAACAAGGAGGCGGTCTCCATGGCCGGAGAACTCATCGCGACCCTGAACACCAACCTGGGTCCCATCGTCATCCGCCTGTTCCCCGACAAGGCGCCCAAGACCGTCGATAATTTCGTCGGTCTCGCCGAGGGGACGATCGAGTGGACCCATCCCGAGACCGGAGTGCGGTCGACCGACCCGCTCTACAACGGCACGATCTTCCACCGGGTCATCGACGGCTTCATGATCCAGGGCGGCGACCCGCTCGGCCAGGGCTTCGGCGGCCCGGGCTATGAGTTCGAGGACGAGTTCCACAAGGAGCTGCGCTTCGACCGGCCGTACCTCCTGGCGATGGCCAACGCCGGAGCGAACACCAACGGCTCGCAGTTCTTCGTGACCGTCGTCCCGACCCCGCACCTGAACGGCCGCCACACGATCTTCGGCGAGGTCGTGCAGGGCTCCGAGGTCGTCGACGCGATCGCCAAGGCCGAAACGGGCCGGAACGACCGTCCGGCCAAGGACGTGGTTCTGGAATCGGTGACGATCGAGCGTCGTTAGACGGATAACCGGCCCACGACGAGAAGGCGACGATGAGCACCGATTCGCCGCAGCAGGCACCCGCTCCCGAGGCATCGATGTGCTATCGGCACCCGGACCGGGAGACGTACGTCCGCTGCACGCGCTGCGACCGGCCCATCTGCCCGGACTGCATGCGCGTCGCCTCGGTGGGGCACCAGTGCCCCGAGTGCGTCCGCGACGGCAACCGTACGGTGCGTGAGGCGCGTACGGTGTTCGGCGGCCGGGTGCGGGCCCGGCCGGTGGTGACGCTGACGCTCATCGGCCTGAACGTCCTCGCCTACATCGGCGAACTGGTGTCGCGGCCGTTCGTGGACCGGTTCGAGATGGTCGGCGGGATGACCGCGCACGGCAGGATCCCCGGCTTCGGCGTCGCCGACGGCGAGTGGTACCGCCTGATCACGGCGGCGTTCCTGCACATGCCGATGAACGCGGGCAGTTTCGGCATCACCCACATCCTGTTCAACATGTGGGCGCTGTGGGTGCTCGGCCCGCAGCTCGAGAACGTGCTCGGCCGGACACGGTTCACCGTGCTGTACGTCCTGTCGGCCGTCGGCGGGAACGTCCTGCTCTACCTCGTGGACCCGCAGCAGCCCGCCGTCGGCGCCTCCGGCGCGATCTTCGGGCTGTTCGCGGCGTTCTTCGTGGTCGGACGCCGGCTCGGGGTCGACACGCGCGGCATCGTCTTCCTCATCGTGATCAACCTGATGTTCACGTTCACCTTCTCCGGGATCTCCTGGGAAGGGCACGTCGGCGGGCTGGTCACCGGTGCGGTGCTCGCGGTGGCGTTCGCCTACGCCCCGCGGCAGCGGCAGAAGGCCGTACAGGTCGCCGCGTCGACCGTCGTGGCCGTACTGCTCGTGGTCCTGACCGCGGCGCAGACCGTCGCTCTCACGTCGTGAACCCTCTCCCGCGCGGGTCAAGAGGATCCGCGCGGGAGAGGACACGGCGCACCGAGCGACGAGGCTCCGGGCGGCCCGGCATGGTCCGCCCGCGACGAGCGGAGGAGACGAGCTGGGGATCAGTCCTGTGGATAACCCACAGGGCGATCCACAGCCTGTGGATAACCGTGTGGGGAAGTCAACGCCAGCGCGTCGACAGCACCACGCCGACCACGATCACGCCGAACCCGATCAGCAGGTTCCAGTTGCTCAGCGAGGTGATCAGCGGCACCGTCGCGCTGACACTCGCGGTGATGTAGTAGACCGCGATCCACGCGAGGCCGAGCAGCCAGCAGCCCACCATCGTCGGCACCAGCCACCGGGGGCTGACCGAGACCTTCTGCGAGCGCTGCGGCGGTGTGTAGACGGCCTTCTTGCGTACCTTCGACTTGGGCACGGTGGGTCTCTCCTCGGGGCGGAACGCGGCCGCACGCCGGGTCCGCGCATGGGTCAATTTGTCAGTTAGCGTAGTCGCTGGTGAGCAGCGTACGACCTTATTGGGGGCGGTGGGGTGTCGCGATGCGGCGAAAACCCGGCAGCGGCGGGATGAGCGGCCCCGGCCGGGCGTGGCGATACGCCATACCCGCCTTGACGATCTTCGCGGGCACCCTGTTCACGGCCAGCGCGAGCACCGCGCACGGAACGGACCTGCGCGGCGGCGGCCGTACGAAGATCACCGAGCTCATCGCCCAGGAACAGCGGCAGTATCAGGGCTCCCAGGCGCGTTATCGCCATCTGCGGCGGCAGGTGGAGGGCCTCGTACGAGCGGCCGGGCAGCGGGACGCCCGCGTGAAGGCGGCCCAGGAGAACGCCGACCGCCTCGCGGCCCGTACGGGCTTCGCACCGCTCACCGGACGAGGAGTTCGCGTCACCCTCGACGACGCGCCCGCCGGCCGGCGGATCCCCGGCGACCCCGGCCCCGACGACCTCGTCGTCCACCAGCAGGACGTCCAGGCCGTCGTCAACGCCCTGTGGACCGGCGGTGCCGCGGGCGTGCAAATAATGGACCAAAGATTGATCTCCACCAGCGCCGTCCGTTGCGTCGGCAATACGCTCATCCTCCAGGGCGTCGTCTACTCGCCGCCGTTCCGGATCAGCGCCACGGGCGATCCGGGAAGGCTGCAGGCGGCGCTCGACGCATCGCCGGCCATTCAGGTCTACCGGCAGTACGTCGCCGAATACGGACTCGGGTACACCGTGACGAGCCTCAAGAAGACCACGCTGCCCGCCTACACGGGCAACGTGCAGCCGAAGTACGCCACTGCCCTGGAGCCCGACGGTGCGAACACTCATCCGTAGCCTCGGCGAGCTGTGCATCACCGCCGGGGCCGTGCTGCTGCTGTTCGTCGCGTACGAGCTCTGGGGGACGGGCGCCTACACGCAGGCCCAGCAGCGCAAGCTGGACAGCGAGCTCAACCGCACCTGGGCGGCGCCGCGCCCCAGGACCCCGAGCGGCGCCGTGACGGCCGAACGCGTGCGTCTCGGCCACGGCCTGGCCCTGATCCGGATCCCCCGGCTCGGCAAGGGCTTCCACTACGTGATCATCGAGGGCGTCTCCGTCGCGGACCTGCGCAAGGGCCCCGGGCACTACCCGGGCACGGCGATGCCGGGGGGGATCGGCAACTTCGTCGTCTCCGGGCATCGGACGACCTACCTGGCGCCCTTCAACCACATCGACGAACTGCAGCCCGGCGACAAGATCCTCATCGACACCCAGGCCCGGCAGTACGTCTACCAGGTGACCGGCAAGAAGGTGGTCTCGCCCAGCGACGTCAGCGTCGCGGCCCCGGTGCCGGAGCACCCTTCCAAGGACCCGACCCAGCGGCTGATCACACTCACCACCTGTAATCCGAAGTACTCCGCGGCGCAGCGGCTCATCGTGTTCGGGCGGATGGTCGGCTCCATCCCACGGGTGAACGGAGCGAGTTCCTAGATGTACGGATGGCTGTGGCGGCGCCTGCCCGGCGGCACGGTGACGCGGGTCTACACCGCCGTGGTGGCCGTGCTCGCCGTCGGCGCCCTGCTCTGGTACGTCGTCTTCCCCTGGTTCGAACCGAAGATTCAGTTCGATCACGGGACGGTCGATGACGGCGGCACCTCGACTACGGCACCCCCGACCCCCGGTGCAAAACACCGGTAAAAAGAATATTGGGAGACCCTGTAACGCCATGGGCGGTAAGACGGATCTTCCGAGTGAGGGCTTCCGCCGTTGCCCCCGAGCGGCGGAAGCCCTCCCTCATGTCCACTCCCTGGCCGCCCTCCCGGTCCGGTACCGCGGCACGGTCCAGGGAAGCGTCGCGCCCCTACGGCGTCCCTGAAGCCGCCTCACGGCGCCCTGAGCGCCGAACCGTACGTGAGAGCCACCTTTGAGGGCATGCGCTCGCGCCGGGCGGCCTCACGGCCTGAAAACGAGCGGCGTCCCCGCCCCTGGAGGGGCGAGGACGCCGTTTCCGTCAGTGCTCCGTCAGAAGCCCGGCCAGTTGCCGCCTCCGGTGTCCGTCGGGTTCGGGCTGGTCGGGGGCTGCTGTGGCTGCTCCTTGGCGACGACCAATGTGACCGTGCTGTTCTTGTTGGCCGTGTCGCCCTCGTTCGGGTTCTGGTCGACGACCATCCCCGGGGTCTGCCCGGCCTGTGCGGGAACGGTGGTGATGCGGACCTTGAAACCGTTGCTCCTCAGGTCCGCCTTGGCGTCCTCGACCATCTTCCCGATCTCGCGCGGCACCACGGTCTTGCCGGGCCCGTCGGAGATGTACAGGGTGACCTCGGTGTCCTTGGCGACCTTCGAGCCGGAGTCCGGATCCGACTTGATCACGTTCCCCTTGGGCACGGTCGAGCTGTTCTGCTTCGGGGTGTCGCCGACCTTGAGGCCTTTACTCTCCAGGGCGCTCTTGGCCTCGTCCTCGCTCAGGCCTTGGACTTGGGGCACCGTCACCTTGGGCTTGCCGGTCGAGACGAACAGGGTGACCTGGGTGGTCGCCAGCTTGGTCTTGTCGATCTTGGTGTTCTCGTTCGGCGTGACGCTGATGACCTTGCCGCTGTCGACCTGGTCGCTCGACTTCTTCTTGGTCTTGATGTTGCCGTCGACGATGCCGATGCCCGTTAGCTGCTGCCTGGCGGCATCCTGATCGTTGCCGACGATGCCGGTGGGGATGGCGACCGTCTTGCTTTCGCCCGCGCCGCCGTTGCCGTTACTGAACATGAAGTACAGCGCCGTCACCGCGCCGGCGGTGAGCAGGCCGACGACCAGCCACAGCGCGACCTTCTTGCCGCGGCCCTCCGGCCGCTCCGGCTCTCCGTAGTTCACCGGAGGCAGGTCGTAGCCCATCGTCGTCGGGCGGGCCGCCTGGGTCGGCGGTCCGCCGTGCATGACCTGGGTGCCGCCGTTCATCGCCATGGTCGGGGCGGAGACCGGCATGCCCTGCAGGGCGCGCTGGATGTCGGCCCGCATCTCGGCCGCGCTCTGGTAGCGGTAGTTGGGGTCCTTCGTGAGCGCCTTCATGACGATCGCGTCGGCCCAGTGAGGGATGGACGGGTCGAAGTGCGACGGCGGCGACGGCTCTTCCCGAACGTGCTGGTAGGCGATGGCCACCGGGGAGTCGCCCTGGAACGGCGGCCGCCCGGTGAGCAGCTCGAACAGCACACAGCCGGTGGAGTAGAGGTCGCTGCGGGCGTCGACGCGCTCACCTCGCGCCTGCTCCGGCGAGAGGTACTGCGCGGTGCCGATGACCTGCGCCGTCGCGGTCATCGTCGCGGCGGAGTCGGCCATCGCGCGGGCGATGCCGAAGTCCATGACCTTGACCTCGCCGCCGGCGGTCAGCATCACGTTGGCCGGCTTGATGTCACGGTGCACGATCCCGCCGCGGTGGCTGTAGTCCAGCGCGCGCAGGATGCCGTCCGTCATCTCCATGGCCCGCTCGGGCGCCAGCTTGTGCTCGTCGCGCAGGACGTCGCGGAGCGTGCGGCCCTCGACGTACTCCATGACGATGAACGGGACGGGGTTGCCGTCGAGGACGTCCTCGCCCGTGTCGTACACGGCGATGACGGATGGGTGATTGAGTGATGCGGCGGACTGCGCCTCCCGGCGGAACCGCGCCTGAAACGTCGGATCCCGGGCCAGGTCGGCCCGAAGCGTCTTGATCGCTACAATTCGATCAAGACGGAGATCGCGAGCTCGGTAGACCTCGGCCATGCCACCACGCCCGATGACACCATCGAGCTCGTAGCGACCACCGAGTAGCCGAGGCTGAGTCATGTCTCGCACTTTCCCTCGTCGTCTACACCATGCTCTCCGAACCTATCCGCCTGGGGAACTCTCTTCAGGCGCCGGTGTCGGAGACGTCGACGGCGGATCCGCCGTCGACGTGGTAGGCGTCGTTTTCGGGGTTCTCCTCGTTCTGGTCGGTTTCGGGGCGGCCGCCGAGCTCTTGGTCGAACTCGGCGTCGGGCTGGGGGTCGTCCGTTCGAACGTCGAACCCGAGGGTACGGGGCGATCCGTCGGCTCGCCAAAGTGAGGCCTCCGGGTGTGCCTGGTCGGCGCGGTGCGACCGACCTGCTGAACCCGGTTGCCGTCCACGAGCTTAGTGTGGCCGGGGCCCTTCCACAGGGCACCGACGGTGAACACGCCGACGCCGATGAGGACGGCCGCCGTGGCCCCGGTGAGCACCATGGGGAGGAGGAGCCCGCGCCGGCGCTTGGGCGCCCTCCGGGATCCCCCGGCTCGCGCGGCACCGATCCGCTGGGTCGCCGAGGCGGCCTCGCCGGGCGAGACCGGCGGCCGGGACACCGGGCTCTCCGCGGTCCAGGACGCCTCCGGCGACCAAGGCTGGGACGCGGGTCCCTCCCCCGACCACGGCCGGGAGGCGGGACCCTCCGCCGACCAGGCGTCGGCGACCGGGCTCTCGACCGTCCATCCGTGCGCGGCGGCGGTCTCTTCGGCCGAGGCCACGTCGCCGAGACCCAGTGAGTGGCGGATGGCGTAGGCGCCCTCGGCCACCTCGCGCGCCGAGCGCGGACGGTCGTCGGGGTGCTTGGCCAGCAGCGCGCCGACCAGGCCTCGGACGGCATGCGGCATCGATTCGGGCAGCGGCGGGGGCTCCTCGCGCACGTGCTTGAGCGCGAGCGCGACCGGCGTGTCGGCGACGAACGGCGGCCGCCCGCACAGGCACTCGTACGCGACGACGCCGAGGGAGTACAGGTCGGCGGCCGGGGTCACCCGCTTGCCCGTCGCCTGCTCCGGCGAGACGTACTGGGCGGTGCCCATGACCATGCCGGTCTGGGTCATCGACGAGTCGCCGCCGCCGCGCGCGATGCCGAAGTCGGTGATCTTCACGGTGCCGTCGGCGGTCACCATCAGGTTGCCGGGCTTGATGTCCCGGTGGATGATGCCCGCCGAGTGGGCGACCTGGAGGGCCTGCGCGGCCTGCCCGATGACGTCCAGGGTCGCGTCGACCGACAGCCGTCCGTCGCCGGCGAGGATGCGCGAGAGCGTCTCGCCCGGGACGAGCTCCATGACGAGGTAGGCGAGGTCGTCCTGCTCGCCGTAGTCGTACACCTGCGCGATGCCGCCGTGCTGCAGCCCCGCGGCGAACCGCGCCTCCGCGCGGAAGCGGCCCCGGAAGGTCTCGTCGTCGAGGTACTGCTGCTTGAGCAGCTTGACCGCCACCGGCCGGCCCAGGAGCCGGTCGGTGGCCTTCCAGACCTCGCCCATCCCGCCGACGGCCAGACGCTCGTCCAGCACGTATCGGTTGTTCAGGACGTCCGGGGAAGTCATCGTCAGCGCACCGCCTGGACCATTCTCAGCGCGATCGGCGCCGAGAACTTCGCACCGGTCGACCCACTCGGCCCCTCGGTGACCACGGCGAAGGCGATCTTGGGGTTGTCCTTCGGGGCGAACCCGACGAACCAGTCCTCGTTGATCCCGCCCGCGCCGGTCTCGGCCGTTCCGGTCTTACCGGCGATGTCCTGCCCGCCGACCGTGCTCGCCGCCGTTCCGTGGTCGACCACCGCGCGCATCATCTCCTGGAGCTGCTGGGCGGTGTCGGAGCTGATCGGCTGCCCGAGCTCCTTCGGCTCCGCCGTGACCAGCTCCGACTGGTCCTGGGCGACGACCCGCTTGACGAGGTACGGCTTCATCAGCTTGCCGTCGTTGGCCACCGCCTGCGCGACCATCGCCATCTGCAGCGGCGAAGCGGTGACGACCTCCTGGCCGATGCCGCTGCGGGCCAGCTGGTCGCCGTCGATCTGCTTGGTCGGGTAGACGCTGGTGGCGCTGGAGACCTCGTTCTCGATCTGGGTGGGCTTGTTGAAGCCGAACTTGGCCGCCATCGCGCTGAGCCTCTGCTGCCCCAGCGTGCCCGCGAGCCGGGCGAACGTCGAGTTGCAGGACGCCGCGAACGACTCGATCAGCGCCGGAGAGCCGGTGCACTTGGCCTCGTCGCCGTCGGAGTTGTGCAGGGTTCGGCCCGTCACGGGCAGGTGGAACTCGTTGGCGTCGAACCCCGAGTCCTTGGTGCCCAGCCCACCCTCGATGGCCGCGGCCGAGTCGATGATCTTGAACGACGAACCCGGTGCGAACGTCTCGCGGGTCGCGTAGTTCAACATCGGGTCGGGCTTCTTCTTCAGCGCGGCGAAGGCCTTGGTCGCCTTGTCGCCGTCGTGGACCGCGACATCGTTCGTGTCGTACGACGGGAAGGAGGCCATCGCCAGGATCGCGCCCGTCTTGACGTCGAGGGCGACCGCCGCGCCACGCCGGACCGTCCTGTCCTTGACGCCGCTGTAGGCCGCCTGCTGCGCGTCCGGGTCGATCGTCGTCTGGACGGTCGCGCCAGCGGCCTTCTTGCCGACCAGGGCGTCGAACCAGTTGTGCAGGGCCAGCCGCTTGTCGGTGCCGTCCAGGAGGGGGTTCTCCGCGCCCTCCAGGCCCGTACGGCTGAACACGCTGACGTAGCCGGTGATCGGGGAGTACAGCGTGCCCTGGTTGTAGTGCCGCTGGTAGTTCTTCCCGTCCTTGTCCGTCTTGGTGGAGTAGGCGAGCGTGACCTTCCCGGCCATGATCGGGCCACGGTTGTACTGCCACTGCTGCGCGAACTGGCGGGAGTTCAGCGGGTCGTTCTTCAGCTTGTCCGCCTGCGACCCCTGGATGTAGTTCACGTTGATGATCAGGATGACCACCAGCAGCAGGCCGGCCACCGAGACCTTGCGGAGCGGCTTGTTCACCTCGTGCTCACCACCTGGGTCATTCCCTCGTCCTGGATCGGCTGCGGCGCGGGACGCCGCGCCGTGTCACTGATGCGGATCAGAATGGCGATGAGAATCCAGTTGGCTAGCAGGGAGGACCCTCCCTGGGCGAGGAACGGGGTGGTCAGACCGGTCAGCGGGATCAGCTTGGTGACACCGCCGACGATCACGAAGACCTGCAGCGCGAAGACGAACGACACACCGCCCGCGAACAGCTTGGAGAAGTTGTCCTTCGTGGCCAGCGCCGCCTTCATGCCCCGCTGCACGATCAGCGCGTACACGAGGAGGATCACCATCGCGCCGGTCAGCCCGAGCTCCTCACCGAACGAGGTGAAGATGAAGTCGCTGAAGGAGTACGGGGTGCGCCACGGCTCGCCCTGGCCCAGCCCGGTGCCGAGCACACCGCCCTGGCCGAGCGAGAACAGGCCGCGCATCAGCTGACCGCTGTCGGCGACGTACGTCCCGCCCTTGGCGTGACACGCGGCCACCGTGCCGATCTGATTGATGATCTTGTTGCCGACCTGGCAGCCGCCGTCGAAGTACGACTTCGGGTCCAGCCAGATGTTGATCCGCTGCTGGACGTGCGGGATGAACGGGGTGAGGGCGCTGGCCCCCGCCAGCAGCAGCCCGCCGATCGCCACCCACATGAACCGCTCGGTGGCGATGTACAGCATGCTCACGAACAGCCCGAAGAACAGGATCGCGGTGCCGAAGTCGTTCTCGAGGGCGAGGACGCCGAGACACAGCGCCCAGATCACCAGGATCGGGCCCAGGTCACGCGCTCGCGGGAGGTTCAGCGGGCCGATCTTCTTCCCGACGATCGACAGGGCCTGCCGTTTGTTGACCAGGTAACCGGCGAAGAACGCGACCAGCGCCAGCTTCGAGAACTCGCTGGGCTGGATGGAGAACGGCCCGAGCCGGATCCAGATCTTCGCGCCGAGGCTGCCGCTGATCGACGACGGCAGGAAGCCCGGCAGGGCCAGGAAGAACAGCCCGGCCGCGCCGATCGTGTACATGTACCGCTGCAGGACCTTGATCTCCCGGAGCAGCACGATCGTCGCCGCGAACGCCGCGATGCTGAGGGCCGTCCACATGAGCTGGTTCGGCGCCGACGCCCAGATCCCGGAGGGGTTCTTGCCCTGGGCCCGGGCCAGTTGGACGTCACGGCTCGTGCCGAGGTCGAGCCGGTAGATCATGGCCAGCCCGATGCCGTTCAAGAAGACGGCCAGCGGCAGCAGCAACGGATCGGCGTACGGGGCGAAGCGCACGATCAGGGCGTACGAGATCGCGACGAGCACCGCCAGGCCGGCACCGTAGCCGTACATCCCGGTGGGCAGGGTGCCGTCCCGCGCGAGACCCACCTGGGCGAAACCCGCGATGGTGATCACCATCGCGAAGATGAGCATCGCCAGTTGGGCGCTCCGCCGGGGGCGGGTCGCGATCTGAACCTCGGGTTCGGCGGCTGCGGAAGTCATCAGTGCTTACTGCTCGGCTTTGGACAGTCGGACCCGGGGCGCGTCCGGCACTTGTCGGCCGCGTCCTTCAGATCGTTGACCTTGGCGCGGGCCTGATCGATGTCGGGAACGGTGATGCCCCTGCGCACGCTGTCCTTGGCCGACTTGGGGAGCTGGCTCGTGAGCAGCGACGGATCGGGCGTCTCGAGGACCTTCTCGTCACAGCCCTGCGGCTTCTGGCCCTTGCCTCTCCAGATCGCCACGACGCCCTTGGAGTCGTCGGACACGACCAGGTGACAGACCTGTTTCCGCAGGTCGGTGACGGTTTTGCGGGCCTTCGTCAGGCTGTCGAGATTGTCGATCGTGTGGGTCACGGAGTTGCGGGCCGCCGAGGTGAGGTCCTCGAGCTTCAGCGCGGGGTTGGGGCGCTCCTGCAGGTGGGACAGCTTGAAGCCCAGGATGTCCTGGTTGATCCCCTGGTAGATGACGACCTGGCCGCCGTCCGCCGCGACGTAGTACTGCCCCTGGGTCGTGTTCCACGCGACGTACGACCCGCCCGCGGCCAGCAGGACCACCGCGCCGGCCGCGGCGACCAGCCACGGCCAGCGGCGCCGTCGCCGCCCCACCGCCATCTGCGGCAGCGTGTCGTCCGGCTGATGACCGATCGCCGGCATGTCCGCCACGGTCACGGGCGCGGGCTGCTGCTGCGGGTCCCGCAGCTGGGCGGCCCGCTGCGCCGGGGTCTCCCCGGCCATCGCGCCGGGCGGCGGCATGTCCGCCTCGCCCCGCGTACGGCCGGCGTTCTGCGCGGCGCCCGCCGTGATCGGCACCGACGGCGGGCCGTGCTGCTGCTCCAGCTCCACGACGTCGGCCACCACGCACGTGATGTTGTCCGGGCCGCCGCCGCGGTTCGCCAGGTCGATGAGCTGGCGCACGGCCTGGTCCGGCTCCGCCACCGTGCTCAGCGCGTGGTGGACCGTCTCCGCGCTCACCACCGTGCTCAGCCCGTCGGAGCACAGGAGGTAGCGGTCGCCGATCTGCGCCTCGCGCAGCGAGATGTCCGGATCGACCTCACCACGGCCGTCGAGCGCCCGCAGCAGCAGGGAACGCTGCGGGTGTGAAGCGGCCTCGTCCAGGCTGATCCGGCCCTCGTCGACGAGCGACTGCACGAGGGTGTGGTCATGGGTGATCTGGAACAGCTCGCCGTTCCGCAGGAGGTACGCGCGGGAGTCGCCGATATGGACGAGGGCGACCTGCGGGCCGTTCCAGAGCATCGCGGTCAGCGTGCAGCCCATCCCCTGCAGGGACGGATCGCCCTCCACGATGCTGTGCAACGTCTCGTTGGCGCGGTGCACCGCCTGCTCGAGCACACCGACCAGCTCATGCGGCGGGACGTCGTGGTCGAGCGGCTTCAGGGTCTCGATGGCCGCGGCGCTGGCGATCTCGCCGCCGACATGGCCGCCCATGCCGTCGGCCACCGCGAGCAACCGGGGCCCGGCGTACGCCGAGTCCTCGTTGCCCTCGCGGAGCATGCCGACGTCCGACCGGGCGGCGAAACGAATTCCGATGGTCATTTGCGCAGCTCTATGACGGTCTTCCCGATGCGGATCGGTACGCCGACGGGGACGGGTTCCGGCCTGCTCACCTTGGCACGCCCGAGGAAGGTGCCGTTCGTCGAACCGAGATCCTCCACGAACCACTGACCGTTCTGCGAGAAGAGCCGGGCGTGCCGCCCCGAAGAGTAGTCGTCTCCGAGAGGCAGCGTGACGTCATTGGCACGACCCATCGTTATCTCCGTGCCGACGAGATCCATCGTCGTGCCGGCCCGGGCACCTTCGGTGATCACGAGCTTGGTCGGGTCCGCTCGCCTGACGCGCGGCGGCGCCGCCGACCGAGGCGGCCGGGCGGGCTGAGCGGCCTGGCGAGGCCGCGCCGCCTTCGCGGCGGCCTTCGAACCCCACAGGTCGGCACGGATGACGCCCGCAGCCGCGATGACGAACAGCCACAAAACGGCCAGGAACGCCACCTTCATGAGCGTCAGGGTGATTTGGTTCATCGGAGTCGGAGCTACTCCCTATCGCGGCGGAACACCAGGGTTGTTCGGCCCAGCGTCACACGTGAGCCATCGTGCAGCGTCACGCGACGGATCGGCTGGCCGTTCACGAAAGTGCCGTTTGTCGACCCTAGATCAACCGCAACCACCTCCGGGCCCTCGACTCTGATCTCGGCATGGTGCCGGGAAACGCCCGGATCGACAAGCCGAAGATCGCAATCGGTGCCCCGGCCCAGCAGTGTCACCGGGGTCGTCAGATCGTACGTGTGACTCTGCTGACCCTCCGTGCTCACCAGCAGTCGCGGCCGGCCACCCGCGAACCCGCGCGGCGGCGGAGGCATGTCGCTCATCGGCTGGCGGATCTCACCGCCCTCGACCGTCGAACCGCGGATGACGCCCGAACGGATCCGGAACATCCCCGTCCGCAGGTCATCGGCGTTCTCGAACCGCACCCGCACCGGCCCGACGAAGGAGTAACCCTGCTCCTTCGCGTGCTCCCGGGCGAGATTGGCCAGCTCCTGGCTCAGGCTGTCGGCGTACACCTCGAGCCGCTCACCGTCGGGGTGCGAGATCTCGACGACGAAGTCGTTCGGCACCAGCGTGCGACCCTGCGCCACGATCGCGGCGCGTTCGTCCATCTCGCGCTGAATGGCGCTGGCGACCTCGACGGGCTGGAGCTCCGACTTGAACGCCCGCGCGAAAGCACCCTCGACCATGCCCTCGAGCCGACGCTCGAAGCGCTGTAGGACACCCACGTGCACCTCCCCTCTCCACTGCTAGACGATCGTATCTGTGCGTAGGTTCGTCCCGAGCAACCGATTCGGACCACGGCACGAATGGTGCTAACCTTTGGACGCGCCCAGGGCGGGTGGCGGAACGGCAGACGCGCACGGTTCAGGTCCGTGTGTCCGCGAGGACGTGAGGGTTCAAATCCCTCCTCGCCCACTCGGTGTCGGGGTCAGTATGGTCGGAAGCGTTGCTTCCTTCCCGCTGACCCCTTCGTCATTTTTTCGGGGGGACGACCCCCCGGGCCCCCCGAGGTGGGGGCTTCGCCCCCCACGCCCCCCTTGTGGGCTGGGGTTTGGTGGTTGGCTTTTTTTTGGGGCTTTGCCCCTTGCTCTCGGTGGTTGTCGGTCTGGTTCAGGATGCTCTTGTTTTGGGGTCGGGTGGGTTGGTGGTTGGGAAAGATTTACGGTTGGGTGGTTCTGTTCTGGGCTTGGCTTCACTACGGGGTGACGATGCCGGCGTCGTGGGCCAGTAGGCCGGCCTGGGTGCGGTTGACGCAGCCTAGTTTGTCCAGGGTGCGGGATACGTAGCCCTTGATGGTGGCTTCGGAGAGGAAGAGGCGCGCGGCGATCTGTGCGTTCGACAGGCCCTCGCCCAGGCCGGCCAGCACTTGGGTCTCCCGTTCGGTCAGCGTGTTGACCAGTTCTTGTGCGCGCTCGCGGGCCGACAGGCTGTCCGTCGACGCCGCGACCAGTCGGCGGGCGGCGGCGGGCGACAGGACGGTGTGTCCCTGGGCCGCTGCGCGCACCAGACCGATCAGCTCTTCCGGTGGCGTGGACTTGACCAGGAAGCCGGTCGCCCCGGCCCGCAGGGCACGCAGCACGTACGGGTCGGCGTCGAAGGTCGTCAGCACCACGACGTTCGGCGGATCCGCCAGCTCGTTGATGCGCTGGATCGCGGTCAGGCCGTCCATGCCCGGCATGCGCAGGTCCATCAGGACGACGTCCGGGCGGTTCTGCTGGACGGCTTCGAGGCCGGCCGCCCCGTCGTGTGCCTCGGCGACGACCTCGATGTCCTCGGCCGAGCCGAGGATGGTGCGCAGGAACATTCGCACCATGGGCTCGTCGTCCACCACCAGCACTCGGGGCATTCTCACACCGTCAATTCCGCGGTAGGCACGTGCGCGGGCAGCGTCGCCTCGACGCTGAACCCGCCGTCGGGACTGGGTCCGGCACGCAGCTTGCCCTGCACCAACTCGGCGCGCTGCCGCAGGTGGGGGATGCCCAGACCGGAGCCGGAACCGGTGAGGGCGATGCTGGGTCTGCTGGTCGGTGGCGTGTTGTGCACCGTGAGCCGCAGCTGCGCCTCTCCGTACTCGACCCGCACGGTCACCCGCGCGCCGGGCGCGTGCTTGCGCACGTTGGTCAGGGCCTCGCGCAGGACGCGGTAGGCGATGCGTCCCACCACCGGTGAGGCGAGTGCCGGGTCGCCCTCCTGGATCAGTTCCGTGGGTATCCCCACCGCGATCGACTCGGTGACCAGGTCGTCGAAGCCTCCCACCGAGGGCGTGTGATCGCCGTCGGAGGGGTCGCGCAGGATGCCGACCACGTCGCGCAGCTCGTCCAGGGCCTGGCAGCCCGCAGCCCGCAGGTCCTCCGCGGCCTGCCGGGTCGCCTCGTCCTTGGCGGTCACGCGCAGCGCGCCGGCCTGCAGCACCATCAGGCTCACCCGGTGGGTGACCACGTCGTGCATTTCAATGGCCAGCCGCGCGCGCTCCTCCGTGCGCGCCTGCTCGGCCAGCAGGTGCTGCTCCCGCTCGGCCCGCTCGGCGCGTTCCACCAGCGCGCAGACCATCCGCCGGCGGGCGTCGAAGTACAGCGCCAGCAGCGGGCCGACCGCGGTGCGCAGCAGCCCTATCGTCATGGGCGTTAGCGACGGGTCCCAGGGCCGCATGACGACGACGGTGAAGGCGGCGAGCGCGACGAGCGCCGTCTTGCGGTTGCGGTGGTAGAAGAGCGGACCGTACGCGGCCAGCATCGTGGACAGGGGGGCCCAGGAGTTCTCGTCGTGCGCCGGCGTCAGCGCGCCCACCGGTGAGATCAGCAGCGTCACCGCCAGCGTGAACGCGCCGAGCACGCCGATGACGGTGAGCGGGGCGATGCGGCGGATGGCCAGCGAGCCGCAGGCGAGCGCCTGCACGCCCAGCATGACCCAGGCGAGGGTGCCCGGGTGGTCCGGCCACCAGGTGGCGTGGATCAGCGTCATGCCGGTGTCGAGCAGCCCGAAGGCGACCGCGATCGTCACGTCCAAGGCGACCCGGTGTTCTCGGTACCACGGTGCCTTCGCCATGCCCCCTACCGTACGGATTGTTGGTCTTCGTATCGCCTGCACGTGAATCGCCCCGTACGTCCGTCTTGGGCGGACCCTACGAAAGTCGTATGTCACCGCCTGTGAGTAGCCCTTTCGGTGTTCCCGGAGCCGACGGCCGGCCCTGTCGCGCGGGGGCCCGTCGGCAATGAGATAGGGGCATGGCCTCGACAGTCAACCCCGTCACGACGACCCCCCGGCTGGGTCGCTACACGATCGACACGAACCGCTCCTCCATCACGTTCAGGAGCCGCCACTTCTTCGGCCTACTGCCGGTGAAGGGCACCTTCGCCATTCGCAGCGGAACGATCAAGGTGGCCGAGCCGCTCGCGGAGTCGAGCCTTCGGGTGGAGGTCGACGCGGCGAGCTTCCACACCGGCAACGGCCAACGGGACGCGCACGTACGGTCGGCGAAGTTCCTCGACACCGGCCGCCACCCTCTGATCACGTTCGTCTCCGACAGCGTGGACGCCACCACGGTCTCCGGCACGCTCACCGTGTGCGACGTCTCCCAGCCCGTGAGCCTGGCGATCGTGCACTCCGAAGTGGCCGCGGAGAGCTTCACCGTGCGAGCCACGACCCGGGTCGACCGCCACGACTTCGGTGTGACGGCGTCCCGCCTGATGGCCGGGAAGCGCTTCGACCTGACGTTGGAGGTCACCTGCGTGCATCGCTGACCGCACACCACCGAATCACGGGAGAGGACCATGACCAACGCGGTCGTGGTGGAAGGCCTGCACAAGACCTACGGCACGGTACGGGCCGTGAACGGCGTGAGCTTCACGGTCGACGACGGCGAGATCTTCGCGCTGCTCGGCCGCAATGGCGCAGGCAAGACCACCACCATGGAGATCCTTGAGGGGTTCCGCACCAGGACCGGCGGGCGTGCCGAAGTGCTCGGCCTCGACCCGGGTGACCCGGCCACCAAGCGGCGGCTGAGCGAGCGCGTCGGTCTCGTGCTGCAGGACATCGCGGTCGAGCCGTACCTGACGGTCCGCGAGACGATCGCCCGCAACGCGGGCTACTACTCGGCGCCGCGCGACATCGACGAGGTGATCGGCCTGGTCGACCTCGTCGGGCTTGAGAAGAAGAAGGTCCGTACGCTCTCCGGCGGCCAGAAGCGCCGTCTGGACCTCGCGCTGGGAATCATCGGCGATCCGGATCTGCTCTTCCTCGACGAGCCGACGACCGGGTTCGACCCGAACGCCCGTCGGGGCGCCTGGCAGCTGGTGCGGAATCTGCGTGACGCGGGGATGACCATCCTGCTCACCACGCACTACATGGAAGAGGCACAGGTGCTGGCCGACCGGGTGGCGGTGATCGCCGCCGGGCGGATCGTGGCGGAGGGCACCCCCGACACCCTCGGCGGGCGCGACACCGCGCAGACCCGCATTCGTTTCGAGCTGCCTCCGGGATGCGCGGTCACCGATCTGCCGGCGGTCGCCGTGCCGAGCGACGACGGCCTGGTCACCGTGGAGTCCGGGGAGCCGACCGGGACGCTGCACCGGCTGACCGGCTGGGCGCTGGGCCGCGGTGTGGTGCTCGCCCGGCTGACCGTCGACCGGCCCAGCCTGGAGGACGTCTACCTGCATCTGACCAGCGCCGGCCAGAGCGCGCCGGAACGCACGCTGGAAAGGAGCGCACCGTGAATGCCGCGGTTCCGGGCGCGGCGCACCGGCAGGTCGCACCTCGCCGCGGTGTCGGTCTGTTGTGGCACCAGATCCGCTACGAGCAGCTGACCTTCTGGCGCAACCCGCAGAGCGCGTTCTTCACCTTCGTGTTCCCGGTCCTGGTCATCTCGATCTTCGGCGGGTTGTTCGGTGACGTCAAGGACACCTCGTTCTACTACGGCGGGGATGCGCTCCAGTACTACGTGTCCACGATCATCGCGATGTCCGTGCTGGGCTCCTGCTACAGCCAGTTGGCCATCGTGCTCGCGACCCGGCGCCAGAACGGGATCCTGAAGCGGGTCCGGGCGACACCGCTGCCCGCCTCCGCGTACTTCGTGGGCCTGCTGGCGCACTGCATCCTGGTGAGCTTCGTCGACGTCCTGCTCATCATCGTGGTCGGCCGGTTCTACGGGCTCTCGCTGCCCGGTTTCTCCCAGTGGCTCTCGATCGTCGTGTCCCTGGTGCTCGGCGCGACGGCCTACTGCGCGCTGGGCGCCGCGGTGGCCTCAATGATCAAAAACGCGGATGCCGCGCCGGCGGTCGTGCAGTTCGTCCTGTTCCCGCTGGTGATCATCTCCGGCACGATGGTGCCGATCCACGGCGTCGTCGGCACCATCGCCGGCGCGCTGCCGGTGAAGCCGTTGAACGACGCGCTGCTGACCGCCTTCACCGGCGACGGCTCCGGCTTCCAGTGGCATGACTACGGCACTCTGCTCGCGTGGGGTGCGGTCAGTGCGGTGGTGGCCATCCGCCGGTTCCGCTGGGACCCGCGGCCGGAGTAGACCGATCCGGCCGACGGCAAGGGCTGAACTGGGTATTTCCGCTTCTGTGATGGATGTTCGCCTGCTCACCGATGCGGGGATCGAGGAGCGTTCCGCCGACGAGTTGCCCGCGCTGCTCGACCGCACGGACTGCCTGATCTGGGTGGACATCGCCGGCTGTGACCCGGCGGCCGTACGGATGCTGTCGGAGGTGTTCGACTTTCACCCGATGGCGGTACGCGACTGCGTCGAACGCAACCGCGTGCCCAAGATGCATGCATACCCCGACCACGTGTTCTTCGTACTGCACACCCCCGAACGCGGCGAACGGGGCCACGTGCACTACATCGAGCTGGACCAGTTCGTCGGCCGCAACTACCTGGTGACCGTGCATGGGCCGATCAATCCGGCCGTCGATCCGGAGGCCGCGCTGCGCGAGACCCGCGCGGTGCTCGCCCGGATCGAAGCGGGCCGGCTGCGTCCCACGACGCCCTTCGCGCTGTCGTACGCGATCGTGTCGGCCCTGACCCGCAACCAGGAGGAGTACATCGAGACGCTGACGAGCGAGGTATGGCAGCTGGAGCAGCGGGTCACCGGCGGGCGTGTCGGTGACCCGGAGGAGTTCATCAACGAACTGTTCCGTGCCCGCCACGGACTGCTCGCCGTGCGCACCATGGGCGCACAAGGGGCCGCCATCCACCGGCGGATGGCCGCGCTCCCTCGCATCTCACCTGAGGGGCGGCGGCTGGTGGCCGACATGGCCGGCCAACTGGAGCAGGTCCGCGGAGTCGCCGACGGCGAACGCGAGTATCTCCAGGGCGTGATCGAGTTCTATCAGACCACGCTCACCATCAACGCCGCGTTGATCGGTCAGGCACAGAACGAGGAGGTCAGACGCCTGACCGAGGCCAGCTATGCCCAGAACGAAGAGATCAAGAAGATCTCCGCCTGGGCGGCCATCTTCTTCGCTCCCACCCTCATCGGGACCGTGTACGGGATGAACTTCCGCAACATGCCCGAGCTGCACTGGACCTTCGGCTACCCGGTGGCGTTGGTCCTCATGGTCCTGGCGTCCGTCGCGCTCTATCTGGTCTTCAAGCGCCGAGGGTGGCTGTGACCGCACGGCCGATGCGGCCATCGCGGAGAGCGTCGCAGACGGTCTCATAGAGCGCGAAACCGTCGGCGAAGCAGCCGTGGTGGAAGAGTTCGTGAACCGGCTCGGGCGCGCCTGCCAGCGCCAGGCGGCCACCGTGGGTACGTACGCGCCGCCAGGCCCCGACCAGTACGGCCACGCCCGCGGGGTCCACTAACGCGGCTCCGCTCACGTCCACCAGGAAGCGCTGGCACTTCCTTATCGTCACCGACCACGACCAGCGGCAGATCGTCGCCGACATCTTCCGTCGCGCTCTGGCCACCGGCGGCGGGCAATCGGTGAACGAACGCGACCTGCGCCGCATGAACGCCCACCCGGGCAGCATGGAGCGCATCTACGACGGGCTGCGGCACCTGTACGACAACGTGCACCGGGTGCCCGCATTCGTCATCCCCGCCGTCGAAGGCCGTACCGACCGGGCGTCGGTGCTCGACCAGTCCATGACCTGGGGCTCCATCCTGCCCGCGGTGTGGAGCTTCATGCTCGCCGCCCGCGCCCGCGGCCTCGGCACCGTCTGGACCACCGCCCAAGGCCCCCTCGAACGCGAACTCGCCAAGGCGCTCGGCGTGCCGTACAGCGAGGTCATGCTCGCCGCGTTCATCCCGCTCGCCTACACCATCGGAACCGACTTCAAGCCCGCTCGCCGCATCCCGCGCGAGGAGGTCCTGCACTGGAACCGCTGGTAGGCATCGACGGCCGCCACGGAATCAGTCACGCCGGGGACCGCTCAGGTCCGTGCGGAGCAGCCCGGTGCGTTTGAAAGTCTGCAGGAGGGGGGTGGTGTCGATGCCGGTGATCCCGTCCAGGGGGCCGACGACGGTGGTCAGGAAGGTGTACAGGGCGTCGAGGTCGGTCGCGGCGAGCGCGATGAGCAGGTTGGCAGGGCCGGAGGTTGCGGCGGTGAACCGTACCTGTGGGTGGGTGCTGAGGGTCTGTGCGGTCCGGTGCAGCGCGCCCGGCTGGACGGTGATCCACAGCAGCGCCTCGGCGTGCGCGCCGAGCAGCGTCAGGTCGACCTCGGTGGCCACGCGCAGGACCTGACCGCGCAGGAGCGCGTCGAGTCGTCGACGGGCGGTGAGCGGGGTGGTGCCGGCGCGACGGGCGAGCTCGGTGTAGGTGGCCCGGCCGTCCTGGGTCAAAGCGGCGATCAGGGCGGCGTCGACGTCGAGGGGAGCGGGTGGTGTCGTCGGCGGGCCAGGGTCGAGTTGGGCCGTCTCCTGGGGGGAGAGCAGGTCGGCGGTCCAGCGGAACGCGGTCGGGAAGACGCGCAGCACGCTGTGTGTGGTCCAGGCGTCCACGGCGTCGGTGGCGGGCAGGTCGCGCAGCAGCAGGGTGTTGCGGGCGTCGGGACCGTCGAGAAAGAAGATCGCGGAGATCTCGTTGCCGCCGCCCAGGATGTCGACCCAGACCGTGTCGCCGCGGCGGGCCAGGGCGCGGGCCACCTGGCTGATCTTGGCGGGTCGACAGCGGATGCGCACCGCGATGGGGATCAGGTCGGGGAAGTGCGCGGGGTTGCGGACGGCGGTGGCCCGAAGGGTGCCGTCGCCGTACAGGGGCGCGGCACGACGGACGACGGTGCGTTCGGACAGCCCCAGGCAGCGGGCCAGCTCACGCCAGGAGGCGCGGGGCGAGAGGAGGAGGGCGGCCGCGATCCGGCGATCCGTGTCATCCAACGCGTGGCGCACGATCTGCATTCTAACCCGCTTTGATGGCGTACTTCCTGCGATAACGGCCGCTCCATGGAATCGAATCTGTCGAAGTCTCGTACAACGGGATGGTCGACAGACGAGATCGAGGAGGTAGGAAAGCCATGACTGATCACGGTGCGGATCTGCTGATCCGGGGTGCGGTGGTGCATACGCTGGTGCCCGGCCAGCAGCCGCAGCGGGCCCTGGCGGTGCGGGGCGACCGCATCGTCGCCGTCTCACCCGACCCGAACGGCCTGAACGCGTGGGTGACCGCGCGCACCACGGTCCACGAACTGCCCGAGGCCACCGTCCTGCCCGCGTTCGACGACACCCACACCCATCTGATCTTCGCCGCACACGGCGCGCACGACGTCCCCGTCCATCGGGCGCGTACCATCCCCGAGTTCCTGGACCTGATCCGCCGACGGGCCGAGACCACTCCCGCGGGCCAGTGGATCCGCACCACCACCAACTGGCAGGAACTCAACCTGGCCGAGCGGCGTATGCCCACCGCCGCCGAACTCGACCAGGCCACCGACCGCCATCCGGTCCTGGTCAAACGCGGCGGCCACAACGACGTCGTCAACACCTACGCCCTGCGCCTGGCGGGCATCACCGAGGACACCCCCGTACCGCCGGGCGGTGTCATCGGCCGCGACGCCGACGGCAGGCTCGACGGCCGGCTGATCGACAACGCCCTGCCCCTGGTGGAACGCTTGCTCCCCGCCCCGGACCGGGCCGGGCGCATCGACGGGCTGCGCCTGGCCAGCAGCCAGTACGCCGCCACCGGCATCGGCACCGTGCGCGACTGCGCGGTCACCCCCGACGACTACGCGATGCTGCTGGCCACCCGCGAGGCGGGGGCGCTGAGCACCCGGGTGCGGGCCTTGATCTCGGCGCTCGGCCTGAGCGGCGCGGCCCAGGTGGAGGACCTGCTCGACGTCATGGAGGACTGGCGCTACGGCTCCGACCCATGGCTGCGGGTGTGGGGAGTCAAGTTCGGCCTCGACGGCGGCCTTGAGGCCGGGGCCACCGAAGAGCCGTACGCCTGCGACCACGCCTTCTCCGGAACGCTGACCTGGGAGCCCGACGCGCTGGTCGAGGCGGTCGAGGCCGTGGTCCGCCGCGGCTGGCGGGTCGGCACCCATGCCTACGGCGACCGCGCGGTCCGCATCCTCCTGGACGTCTACGAACGCGTCCTCGAGCGCATCCCCGGCCTGCCCGCCGGAACGCTGGTCATGGAACACGGCGGCCTGGCCGGCGCCGAACAGCGCGCCCGCGCCGTCGCCCTCGGCGTCCCCGTCACCATCCAGCAGCCGCTGCTGCACGACACCGCCGAGGTGGAGCTCGGATTCTGGGGCGCCGAAAGGGTCGCCGCGCTCTTCCCCGCCCGGGAATGGCTCGATCAGGGTGCCCTGGTCGCGGCCGGATCGGACTTCCCCGTCGGCCAGTTCGGCGCCATGCGGTCGGTGTGGGGCATGACCACCCGCCAGACCGTCATCGGTGTCCAGGGGCCCCAGCACGCCATCACCTACGACGAAGCCGTGGCTCTGCACACCACCCACGCCACCCGTCTGCTGGGAGAAGATGACCAGCGCGGCATGCTCACCCCCGGCCGCCTCGCCGACCTCACCATCTGGGACCGCGACCCCGCCTCCTGCTCGAGCGAGGTCCTGCGCGACCTCAACCCCACGCATACCGTCCTCGGCGGCTCCCTCGTCGCAGTCGACCACTGAGCCCTGTTGATCATCATTTGGTTCAGCGGCGGGCGAGTTCTCGGTAGTCCCGGAGGTTGATGTTCTCGGCGGCCTTGCGGGCCATCTTGGCGGGCATGTTCTTGCCCGGCAGGTAGGGCATGACCTTGTAGTAGCGGTTGAGGAACGAGGCCAGGGCACGGCTGCTCGGGACCATGAGCTTGGCGACGCCGTCGCCCATCTTCTGGCAGCCCGTCGCGTACTCCCGCATCTCCTGCTCGTAGCGTGCGAAGGCCGTCCGGTGGTCGCCCTGCGCGGCGGCCAGTTCGCCCGCCAGGACGTACGCGCCGACGAGGGCGAGACCGGAGCCCATGCCCGACAGGGATGACGGGCAGTACGCGGCGTCACCGAGCAGGGCGACCCGGCCGCGGCTCCAGGTGTCCATGTGGACCTGGCCGACGGAGTCGAAGTAGAAGTCGGGCGCGTACCGCATCTCGTGGAGCAGCCGGTCGCTCTGCCAGCCGTTGCCGGCGAACTGCTCGGCGAGGACGGCCTGCTGCCGCGCCACGTCGCGTCGGTCGAGGCCCAGGGCCGGTGAGCCGAAGTAGAACATGGCCCTGGCCTGGGTGTTGTGGTGGGCGCTGTACATCGCGACCAGCCTGTTCGCGGTGCGGTAGGCGTGCCCGGTGTGGTCGAGCCCGAGGTGGTTCTCAGTGGTGAAGATCGCGCAGTAGAGGCCGAGGTGCTTCACGAACTGCTCTTCCGGGCCGAAGGCCAGGCGGCGGGTGTTCGAGTGGAGGCCGTCGGCGCCGATCACCAGGTCGAACCGGCGCGGTGCGCCGCGTTCGAAGGTGACGTTCACGCCGTGGGCGTCTTCGGTGATCGAGGTGATGGAGTCGCCGAAGACGTATTCGGTGTGGTTCTTGGTCGCGTCGTAGAGGATGCGGGCCAGGTCGCCGCGGAGGATCTCGATGTCCCCGGCGAACAGGTCGGCGGGGAGCTTGGCGATCGGTTTGCCCGCGTCGTTCACGTACGACATGAAGCCCATGCCGGTGCGGGCGCGTTCGAGGTCGGCCAGGATCCCCATGCGGCGCAGGACCGTCAGGTGCGCCTCACCCCGGAAGTCGACGGCGTAGCCGCCGTCGCGGAGGGCCGGAGCCCGCTCCACGATCGTGGGGGTGAAGCCGTGACGGTGGAGCCAGTAGGCGAGCGCGGGGCCGGCGACGGAGGCACCGGAGATCAGGACGTTGAGGTTCTTCATGCCGGTGAGCTTCGCGGGGAGCGCTCACCGCGGGCTCACCGCGCGCTCACCGCCTCGACGACGTTCTCGGGGAGCCCCATCGCGCGGAGGGCCTCCGGGGTGGCCGTCCCCATCACGGCCGCCGCGGACTCGGCGGCATCCCCGTAGCGTGCCCGTGCCGCGGCGTGGTCGCCGCGCGCCTCGGCGACGCGGCCGAGCCCGGCGAGTGTGCGGACCCGGTTGGCGGCGCTCTTGATCCAGTGCGGGTCGAGCCGCTCCAGTGCCTCGTCGAACAGCCGCCCCGCCTTGGCCGGATCCCCCTCCGACAGCGCGATGTCGCCGAGCCCGCGCAGGGCCGCCGCGAGGTAGGTGGCGCTGCCGGCGCGGCGGGCGAGACCGGCGGCCTTCTCGTAGTCGGCGCGCGCCGCCGCCGCGTCGTGCGCGATGAGGTGATCACCCCGGTTGACCAGGAGGTCGGCGCCGTCCTCCAGGGCACCGAGCCGCTCGGTGAGGGCCAGCGCCTCGTCGGTCAACGCGAGGGCCGTCGCCTGGTCCCCGCGCGTGCCCGCCAGGCCGGCGAGCGCGTCGAGGGCCAGCGCGGTGCCCCACCGGTCACCGAGTGAGCGGAACCCCTCGACGGCCGAGGCGAAGACGCGCTCGGCCGACGCGTCGTCGCCCTCACCGAGCGGCCCGAAGCCCGAGACGAACCGCGCGGCCGCCCGCACCCACGGCTCGGAGCGGTCGCACTGGGACGCCACCAGCGCGAACGCGCCGCGGGGATCGCCATCGCTCGCGTTCCGCATCATCCACATGAGCAGGACGACCGGGTAACGGCCCGGCTCGGCACCGGACCACGCGGCCGCCAGAGCCTTCTCGGCTACGGCACGGTGCCGCTGCCAGACCGGCCGCCCGGCCGCGTCGGCC
This sequence comes from Actinoallomurus vinaceus, assembly GCF_039542055.1. Lineage (NCBI taxonomy): Bacteria > Bacillati > Actinomycetota > Actinomycetes > Streptosporangiales > Thermomonosporaceae > Actinoallomurus > Actinoallomurus vinaceus. The sequence goes on along the minus strand of NZ_BAABHK010000020.1, from coordinate 91,967 downwards.
GCCGCAGACAGCACGCACATCACGTACTCCTCGCCCCGGCCGGCCGGGGGCTCGTCGCCGATCGCGTCGAGCAACGCCGTCGCCTGGGACGCGATCGAAGCGGACGCGCCGCGGATCCACAGGTAGTGGGAGGCCGCGGCGATCAGGTCGAGGGCCGTCTCCGCGTCCCGGGTCTCGACCGCCCAGCGGACGGCCGCCAGGAGGTCGCCGTGCTCGGCGGCGAGGACGGGCAGCCACTCCAGCTGTTCGGCCCGGCGAAGATGCGGATCGGCGGTCCGCGCCAGGTCCAGCAGATGCCCGGCGTGAGCGCGTCGTACGGACTCGGCTTCGCCGGACGCGTCGAGCCGTTCGGCGGCGTAGGCGCGGATCGTCTCCAGCATTCGGTAGCGGCCGCCCGCGAACTCCAGGAGCGACTTGTCGAGCAGCGACTCCAGCGTGTCGGCGTCGGTACCGCAGACGCGTACGGCGGACTCGGCCGTCGCGCCCCCGGCGAAGACGGCGAACCTGCGCGCGGCCAGCTGCTCGGGCTCGGAGAGCAGGTCCCAGCTCCACGCGACCACCGCGCGCAGCGTCCGATGCCGGTCGTCGACTCCGCGGCTGCCACGCGCCGCGACACCGAGCCGGTCGTCCAGCCGCGCCGCGAGGTCGTCGACGTGCAGCGTCCGCAGCCGGACCGCCGCGAGCTCGATCGCCAGCGGCAGGTCGTCGAGGGCCGCGCAGATCCGCCGTACGACCTCGGGGTCGGCGGTGAAGCCGCGCTGGACGGCCTGGGCGCGGTCGGTGAAGAGGCGCACGGCGGCCTGGGCGTCGAGCGGCCGTACCTGCCGGAGGTGCTCGCCGATGACGCCGAGCGGCTCGCGGCTCGTGGCGAGGATGCGCAGGCGCGGGCAGGTCGCCAGCAGCCGCGACGCGAGCGCGGCCGCGTCGTCGACGACATGCTCGCAGTTGTCCAGGACCAGGAGGAGTACACGGTCCGACAGGGCGGTGATCAGCCGGTCCAGCGGCGTCTGCGCGCCACCTCCCAGGTGGAGCCCGTTCTCGCGCAGGCCGAGCGCGCCCAGCAGCGCCTGCGGCAGCCCCGCGCCGTCGCGCAGCGGCGCCAGCTCGGCGAAGCAGACCTCGTCGGTGACGGCACCGGCGACCTCGACCGACAGCCGGGTCTTGCCGACGCCGCCGGGGCCGATCAGCGTGACCAGCCGGGCCACGCGCAGCAGGTCGGCGACCTCGGCCACCTCGTCGTCGCGGCCGACGAAGGCCGTCAGCGGGACGGGCGGCGCGGCGGGCGACGGCGACGGGTCGGCGCTCAGCAGCTCCCGGTGCAGCGCGGTCAGCTCGGCCGAGGGGTCGGCGCCCAGTTCGTCGGCGAGGCGTCGTCTCGTCTCCTCGAACACGACGAGGGCCTCGGCCTGCCCGCTCTCGGCGGCGAGCGCCCGCATCAGCAGCGCCGCCGGCCGCTCCCGGAGCGGGTGGCGGCCGACCAGCTCGCGCAACGCGGGGACGCGGTTCTCGCCGAGTCGCAGCTCGGCCTCGATCCGGTCCTCGAGCGCCCCGAGCCGCTGCTCCTCCAGCCGTACGGCGGCGGCCTGCGCCGTCTCGCCCTCGGCGATGTCGGCGAGCGCAGGGCCCCGCCACAGGTCGAGGGCCTCGCGCAGGAGCGCGGCCGCGCGTTCGGCGTCGCCGTCGCGCAGCGCCGCCCGGCCGTCCTGAGCCAGCCGTTCGAAACGGCAGGCGTCCACGTCGTCCGGTGGGACCACGATCCGGTAGCCCGCCCCCGCCCGCTCGATCGGGGCCTCGGGGCCGAGGGCCGTACGGAGCCGGGACACCTGGGACTGCAACGCATGCGACGACAGCGCTCCGTCCGGGTCGATCTCGTCGCCCAGCCGGTCGGCCGACACGACCTCACCGGGGCGGACCAGCAGCAGGGTCAGCAGCGCGCGGCGGGCCGGCCCGCCCAGCGGAACCTCGGCTCCGTCGTCGCGCCACACCCGGGTCTCGCCGAGGATTCCGAACCGCATGCCGGTGATTATCCACCGGTGACGATCGCGCAGGGCGGGCCGGTGCGGCCCGCCCTCTCCCGTAGGCGCTGGTCACGGGGCGATCGGGCCGAGGTAGGTCCCGCCCGAGACGTCGACGGTCTGGCCGGTCACCCATCGCCCCTGCGGGCCCGCCAGGAAACCGACGACGTCGGCGACGTCCTCCGGCTCCCCGAGTCGGCCGAGCGCGGTGATCGCTTCGAGCCCGGCGACCATCTCGGGGATGGAGGTGTAGCCCGCGGTCATGTCGGTCCGCACCGCGCCGGGCGCGACGGTGTTCACGGTGATGCCGCGCCGGCCGAGTTCGTTGGCCAGTGACGGCGCCATCGACTCCAGCGCCGCCTTGCTGATCGTGTAACCGATCTGCGTGGAGACCGCGAACCGGCTGGCCGTCGAGCCCATGTTGATGATGCGGCCGCCGTCGTTCAGCAGCGGCAGCGCGCGCTGGATCACGAAGAACGGCGTGGTGACGTTGATCGTGAGCAGCCGGTCGAGCTCTTCGGGGGTGACGTGCGCAATCGGGCTGCCGGAGCCGATGCCCGCGTTGTTGACCAGGATGTCCAGCCCGCGTCCCGCCAGCCCCGCGGTCAGGCCCTCGAACAGCCGGTCCACCGCGCCGTCGTCACCGAACCGCGCCTGGACGGTGAACGCCCGGCCGCCCGCCGCCTCGATTCGCGCCACGGTCTCCTTGGCCGCCGCGTCGTTGCCGCCGTAGTGGACGGCGACCAGCGCGTCCTCGGCGGCCAGCCGCAGCGCGACCGCCCGGCCGATGCCCCGCGATCCACCCGTCACCAGCGCCGTCTTGCCGGTCAGCATGCCCATCGCCCTGCTCCTCGCTCAGTGGCCGGTCCTCGGCGGATCCGGCGATGGGGCAACCGTGGCGGGGACCCCTCACCGCACGCTCACCGCACGCTCACCGGCGACCGGCGGCGGAGGGGTCCACCGACCGGTGGACGCCAGGTTCAACCGGTCGAGGCTGTCGACGGCATCGGCCCGGCGACCAGCATGAATGCCATGACCAACCTCCCTGTACGGGTGGCGCGCTGGAGCGCCCATCACCCCTGGCGAGCGATCGCCGGCTGGATTCTCTTCGTCGTCGTGTGCCTTGGCGCGGGCATCGGGGTCGGCGGCCACGCTGCGACCTCAGCGGACTTCCGCGTCGGTGAGGCCGGCCGAGCGGAGGCGATGGCCGAGGAAGGCGGCCTGCAGCAGAAGCCCCTGGAACGCGTCCTGATCTCCGCGAAGGCCGCCGGTGGGCTGGACGCCGGTCGGGCCGGCACCGCGGCCCGGGACATCACCGACCGGATGAAGAGACTTCCCGAGGTCGAGTCGGTGGCCGCGCCGGTCCGATCGGCCGACGGTACGGCGATCCGGGTCGACGTGACCATGAAGGGTCCCGAGCTCGAGGGCAAGAAGCACATCGATCCCCTCCTCGCGCAGACCGCCAAGGTACAGAGGGCCAACCCCGATCTACGGGTGGAGGAGGCCGGCAGCCCGTCCATCAGCAAGGACGTTCAGGGGCAGCGAGGCGACGATCTGTCCCGCACCGAGTTGATCGCGCTGCCGCTCACGCTGATCACCCTGCTGCTCGTCTTCCGTTCGGTGGCGATGGCGGCCGTGCCGCTGCTGCTGGCGGTCTCCTCGATCACCGCGGGCGTCGGCCTGTCCATGCCGGCCTCGCACCTGTTCCCGGACGCCGGCGTCGGCACCAACGTCATCCTGCTCATCGGGATGGCGGTCGGCGTCGACTACACGCTCTTCTATCTCAAGCGAGAACGGGAGGAGCGGGCCCGGTCCGGTGGAAGGCTCTCCTCCGAGGCCGTGGTGGAGCTGGCCGCGGCCACCTCAGGACGGGCCGTCGTGGTCTCGGGACTCGCGGTCGCCGCGTCCAGCGCGACTCTGTACCTCGCCGACGACGTCATCTTCTCCTCGCTGGCCACCGGCGCGATCGTGGTCACCGTCGCCGCCGTGGTCAGCTCGCTCACCGTCCTTCCGGCGCTGCTGGTCAAGCTCGGCCGGCGGGCGGAACGCCGTGCGGAACGCAGGGCTCGGCGAGGCCGGGCCGTACGGCCGACGCGGCAGGGGGCCGGCCGGATCACGGCCGCCATGCTGCGCCCCACGAGCAGGCGTCCCGCCATCACGCTGGGCGTCGCGGTGATCGGCATGCTGGCACTGGCCGCTCCGCTCCTGGGCCTCAAGCTGACCGACGTGGGACGGGAGACCTACTCCCGTGAGCTCCCCGCGATGCGGGCGTACGACCGGATCAACACCGCGTTCCCGGAGCTGAAGTCCATGAATCAGGTGGTCGTCCGCGCCGACGCGAGCCGCGCGGACGAGGTGGCCGCCGCACTGCGCGACCTCGGCGAGCGCGCAAAGGCCGACCCGTTGTTCGCCGGAAAGGCGGAGTCGCGTGTCTCGGCGGACCGCCGGATCAGCCTGCTGGAGCTGGCCGTACCGCACTATGTGAGCTCCGACGAGGCGCAGGCGTCCCTCAAGCGGATCCGTGAGAGGTATCTCCCGGCCACCGTGGGCAGGCTGCCCGGGGTCGAGGTGGCGGTGACCGGAGACGTCGCCCGCTACGCGGACTACCCCGAGCACCAGAAGCAGAAGCTACCGATGATCATCGGTGCCCTGCTGCTCGTCACCTTCGTCATCACGGTGTTCGCGTTCCGCTCCGTGGTCCTGGGCCTGGCCGGCCTGCTGCTCAATCTGCTGTCGGCCGCTGCCTCGCTCGGGCTGCTGACGCTGGTGTTCCAGGGCCGCTGGGCCGAGGGGCTGCTCGGTTTCACCTCGATGGGCTCGATCGGCTCGCGGGTGCCGCTGTTCCTCTTCGTGATCCTGTTCGGCCTGTCGATGGACTACCAGGTGTTCGTGATCAGCCGGATCAGGGAGGCCGTGCAGCACGGAACGCCCACCCGGACGGCCGTGCTCGACGGCATCGGCAACTCGGCCAGTGTCGTGACCAGCGCGGCCTTCGTGATGGTGACGGTGTTCGCCAGCTTCATCCCCTTGCACCTGATCGAGATGAAGCAGCTCGGCTTCAGCCTGGCGATGGCCGTGCTGCTGGACGCTTTCGTCATCCGGCTCATGGTCCTGCCGGCGCTCATGCTGCTCCTCGGCGAGGCGACCTGGTGGCCGTCGCGGCGGGCGCGGATGGCGGCCCCCGGCGCGCCGGTTCTCCAGAACGTACGCTGATCAACATGCCGCGGCCCAACGACCAGCGCTGGATCCACCGGTGGAACACCGTCTCCTGGATGCTCCTGGGGCTGGCACCCACGATCGTCGCGGGTCTGGACGATCCCGGTGCGATGAGGTACTGGTCGTTGGCACTGCCAATCGTGCTCGCCGTCGGGTACGTGATCGCGTTGCGGTCTCCCCGCCACCGTCTTCCGTTCCTCTGCATGCTCATCCTCGGTCTGGGCGCGCTCTCCTACCTGAGAGGCGGCGGCGCGGCGCTGTTCATCATGTCGCTCCCGCAGTTCTGGATCTTTGACGGAAGGGCGGGACGATCGGTCGCGTTCAGCGGCGCGGCCGCCCTGACCACCGAGCTGGGCGGGATCATCCGGACCGGGGATCCCACCACCGGCAACGCCGTCGTCACCCTCGTGGCGTACTCGGCCGGCGTACTGCTCGGACTGTCGATGCACCGCATCGTCGGGAGAAGCGAGGAGCGCGCCGACCGCTTGAGCATCGAGCTGGAGACCACCAGGTCGGAGCTGGCCCGGGCGCACCGGCGCGAAGGCGCCGCAGAGGAGCGCGAACGCCTCGCGCGGGAGATCCACGACACTCTCGCCCAGGGCTTCGCGTCCATCATCGTGCTCGCGGAGGCGGCACGCTCGAACATCGCGGCCGAGCCCGAAAGGAGCGCCCAGCAGTTGCTCTCCATCGAACAGACCGCGCGAGAGAACCTCGCCGAGGCGCGTGTCCTCGTCGGCGCCGCCCCGGTGAGCGGTATCGCGCCCGGTTCGGTCGCCCGGACGCTGCGCCGGACCCTGGACCGCTTCATCGAGGACACCGGTCTGACCGTGATCGCGGATCTGGCGGAGATCGAGTGCGATCAGACGACACGGATCGCGCTTCTGCGGTGTACCCAGGAGTCACTGGCCAACGTACGCAAGCACGCTGCCGCATCCACGGTGGGGGTCGTGCTCGCGCACTGTCCCCACGGCGTCGAACTGGAGATCACCGATGACGGTCGCGGCTTCGTGGTCGGAGAGTCCCGTGGCTTCGGCCTGGACGGTATGCGCAAGCGCCTGGCCGAACTCGGCGGCGAGCTCACCGTCACCAGCTCCATTGGCGACGGCACTCGTGTCCTCGCGATGATCCCTACGGAAGAGTGAGATGAAGAAGGACAGACTCCGGATCATCGTGGCCGACGACCACCTGGTGATGCGCGCGGGCGTCGTCGCCCTGCTGGCCTCCGACCCCGGCATCGCCATCGTCGGCGAGGCCGACAACGGCCGGGAGGCGGTAGAGCTCGTCGAGCGCCTCGCGCCCGACGTGGCACTCATCGACCTGCGGATGCCGGTCCTCGACGGCGTCTCCGCGACGGCCGAGATCGTCGCTCTCGGCGCCGGAACGAAGGTGCTGATCCTCACCACCTACGACACCGATACCGAGATCGAGCACGCGGTCGAGGCCGGCGCCATCGGCTACCTGCTCAAGGACACCTCGCGCGAACAGCTCGCCGATGCCATCCACGCCGCGTCCCGAGGTGAGACCGTCCTGGCCCCACGGGTCGCGGAACGGCTCGTGGCCCGGATGCGGCAACCCGCCCCGGTGGCGCTGACCGCCCGGGAGGCGGAGGTGCTGGGAGCGGTGGCCGACGGTCTGTCCAACGCCGAGATCGGCGACCGACTGGTCATCGCGGAGGCGACGGTGAAGACCCACCTGCTGCGGATCTTCGCCAAGCTCGACGTCAGCGACCGTACGCACGCGGTGGTCGTGGCCCTCGAACGCGGCCTGCTGGCCCACCGCGGTCCGTGGCGTGACTGATGTGGGCGGCGAGGTCGGGGCGAGAGCTATCTCATAATACGAAATCATATGTCTCGTTTTATAAGACATTGACCTAGGGTTGTCGACCATGAGATCCCCCGACCGGCGGGTCCTTGTGGGCCTGAGCGTTGCCGTGCTCGGCGCTGGATGCGCCGCGATCTTCGGGCTGTCCGAACGGCCGTGGGCGATGGTCGCCGTGCTGGCGGCGGGGATCGTGGCCGGCGCCATCAACGCGATCGTCGGATCGGGCTCCCTGATCACCTTCCCCACGCTGCTCGCCGTGGGACTGCCGCCGATCACGGCGAACGTCTCCAACAACATCGGCCTGGTGCCCGGCGGGGTCACCGGTGTCCTCGGATACCAGGCCGAGCTCTCGGGGCAGCGCGGCCGTCTCGCCCGGCTGGTCCCGGCCTCGGTGGCGGGCTCGCTGATCGGCGGGTTGTTGCTGCTCAATCTGCCGGAACGCGCCTTCACCACGGTCGTCGCCGTGCTGATCGGGCTGTCCTGCGTGCTGGTCCTGACCCAGCCCGTGATCAGCCGCAGGCTCGCCGCCCGGCCCCGGAAGGCACACGGCGGGCCCTGGCTGTGGCTGGGCGTGTTCGCGGCCGGCGTCTATGGCGGCTATTTCGGTGCGGCACAGGGCGTGCTCTTGGTCGGCCTGTTCGGCGTCTTCCTGGATGAAGACCTGCAACGCGTCGTCGCCGCCAAGAACGTCCTGACGTTGCTGGTGAACGCCACGGCCGCGGTGCTGTACGTGCTGGTCGCGAAGGTCGACTGGTGGGCCGTGGCGCTCGTCGCGCTGGGGTCGATGGCCGGAGGCTTCCTCGGTGCGAGGGTGGGGCGCCGGCTCCCGTCCCCGGTTCTGCGCGGTGTGATCGTCTGCGTGGGCGTCGCGGCCGTCGTCAAGCTCCTCAGCGGTTGACGACCGGCCGGTGGGATCGTCAGAGGTGGCCGGCCAGGTCGGCGAGGAGGCGGCGCTTGGAGCGGGCGCCCATGATCTGCTGGACCACCTGACCGTCGCGGTAGAGGTTCAGGGTGGGAAAGCCCATCACGCCGTATCGCTCCACGATCTCCGGGTGCTCGTCACCGTTGATCTTGGCGATCCGGAGGCGGTCACCGTACTCCGCCTCGATCTGCTCCAGGATCGGAGCGATCATCTTGCACGGAGGGCACCACTCCGCCCAGAAGTCGACCAGTATCGGCGTCCCGTCGCGGAGCACGAGCTCGTCGAAATTCTCGCTGGTCAGCGTGATCATCTGTTCCCTCCGGGAAAAGGGCGCAGCCCGGGCAGGCCCGCGCCAGTTGGTCGGCCACGTCGATCCGTCGCCTGATCAGGTCGCGGATCTCGGCGTCGATCTCGGCGAGCTTGCGCCGGTAGACGGCGACCGACTCCGGGCAGGAGGCCCCCGTCGACTGCCCCGACCGCAGGCAGTCCACGAACGGCCGGGCGTCCTCCAAGGTGAACCCCGCCGTCAGCAGCGAACGGATCTCCACGACCAGGCGGAGATCCGACTCGTCGTACTCCCGGTAGCCGTTCGCGGCGCGGCGTGCCGGGAGCAGGCCCTGCTGCTCGTAGTAGCGGAGCGCCCGCGTGCTCACCCCGGCCCGCTCGGCCAGCTCCCCGATCCGCACCGGTTCCTCCCTGATCCGTGGCCGTCAGCGACGGTACGCCTTGACACCGGCGTCAATGTCAAGGCTCCGCGGTGGCCCCGGATTCCGGCTTCCGGCGTGCCGCGGAGGCCGCACCATGTGCGAGATGAAGAGGATCACGGCTGCGGGCGAGTACCGGGTGACCGCCACCCCGGAGGAAGCCGATGCCTGTTGAAACAGAGACCCTTCCCCTCAGCCGGGACGACCCCGAGTGGTTCACCGTCCTGTACGACCGGTACGCCGAGGACATCCACCGGTACATCGCCGGGCGCCTGGGGCGGGAGTCCGCCGACGACCTGACCGCCGATGTCTTCCTGGTCGCGTTCCGCAAGAGGGCGACCTTCGACCCGGCCCGCGGCGCCGTCAAGCCCTGGCTGTACGGGATCGCGACGAAGGTCGTGTCCCGGCATCGGCGCAGTGAGGGGCGCCGGCTCAAGGCCCTGTTCCGGATGAGCGCTGAGGATGCGACCGACGGCCATGAGGACCATGTGGCCGCCCGGGTGGCGGCCCAGCGGGCCGGTCCGGAGCTGGCGCGGGCCATCAACGGCCTGTCCCAGGCCGAACGGGACGTGCTGTTCCTGACCGCACTGGGCGGGCTCAGCTACCAGGAGGTCGCCGAGGCCCTCGGCATCGCCAGCGGGACCGTCGGCTCCCGTCTCAACCGCGCCAAGCGTGAACTGCGCCGTGTCCTCGGTGGCGTCAACCCCGCGAAGGAGAACTGATGGAGGAGATCGAGATCGTGAAGCAGATGTTCACCGAGCCCAAGCCTTCGCCGTCGGTTCTCGCCGTCGGCCGCGAACGCGTGGTCAGGGGGACACGCGGCCGTACGCGGCGGCGCGCGGCGCCGTTCTGGGCCGCCGGCGTCGCGCTGGGCGCGGCGGCGGCCACCGTTGCCGTGGTGACCGTGGGCAGCGGCGGATCGGGTGCTCCCACCACACGGTCGGCGATCCGCCTGAGTGCCGCGCAGGAGGTGCTGGCAGGGGCCGCGCGGAACGCCGAGCGACAGGCGGCGCTGAACCCCCAGCCGAGCCAGTGGGTCTATTACCGGTTGGTCGGCTACGACCCCAAGCGCCAGGACCACGTCTACAAGTACGAGGGCTGGGAACGACTCGACGCGCGACAGGACGCGAGCCGGATCGAAGGGCGGATCGTCGTCCACGGTCCGAGGAACCCCGGGCCCGAGGTGTACACCCCGTTGGGCGCGTGGCGCCGGCTCGCCGGGCTGCCGACCGAACCCCGGAAGATGCTGGCCGCCCTTCGCGACCAGCCGGGACTTTCCCCGGACGATGCCGACTCGCCCGACGAGCGGGCGTTCGCCAACGCCGGCGAACTGTTGTGGAACTCCCCGCTGGGAGCGCCGCCGAAGGTGCAGTCCGCGCTGTACCGGGCGCTGGGCACACTGCCCGGGATCCGCGTCGACAAGTCCCCGGACGCCGTGGGGGAGCCCGCCGTCGGGCTGTCGCTCCCCCACACCCAAGAGATCCTCTTCGATCCGCGTACCTATCAGTACCTGGGCGCACGGGTGGTGAGCGACGGCGTCCAGAAGAAGCGCCCGCAGCCGCCCGCGGGGCTGTCCGCGACCAAGCGCAAGGCCTGGGAGCAGCAGGGGGCGAACTACCGCGTCCCGCCGGCGGGAACCCTCGTGAGCTCCCAACTCCGGACCCTCGTGAAGCTCGTCGACAAGCCTGGGAACCGGTAGCGGTCATATGCACCCGAGGGCGAGACGCATGTCTCGCCCTCGGGTCCAGGAGGTCAGGGTTTCAAGCCGTAGGCGTGGACGATCGTCTGGTCGACGGTGCGCCCCGTGGTGTCCTCGGCGACGGTGCGGAGCGACACGTACCCGCCCCGCACTCCTTCGGGGTTGCGCACCGTGGCCGTCCAGCCGTCGGCCGTCCTGGCGACCGGGGCATCCGACCAGATCACGCCGTTGTCGTAGGAGACCTGGACGGTCATACGGCCGATCGTCGGCTTCGGCTCGTTCCCGTTGGTCCGCGCGTCGAGAGCGATCCGCTGGGTCCCTGGCGTCGCACGGTTGTCGTCGTCCAGCGGGGTGCGGTACAGCACGGAGAGCAGGGGCGCGTACGCGGCCTCGTCCCCGTCGGGGACCTTCGCGGGGAAGGTCCAGACGACGTGCTGCCGCGTCGCGAGGTCCGACCACGGGGCCTGACGGTTCAGGTCGGTGGTGACCTTGTACGAGCCCTGCCCCGGCGGCAGCGGGAACTCGCCGTAGCCCGGCTGGTCGCTGGTGCCGATGACCTTCCCGCCGGCGTCCTGCAGTGTCGTCTGCCCGGTGACGCGGTCGTACGGAGCGATCCCCGACCTCGCGCCCCAAGAGCTCAGCATGGGCACCCAGAACAGCGGGGTGCCGTCGCCGATCACAGCGTTGTAGTCGGCTCCGGGGCCGAGCGGCCCCGTCGTCCGGTCGCGGGTGTACGCGCCGGCGTGCTCGAAGTGCTCGGTGACACCGGTGGTGCTGCCCTCGTTGAAGGAGCAGTCCGCCGGTCCGACGACGGTGTCGGTGTCCCAGTCGACGCCGGGGCTGAAGTACTCGGTTCGGGTGGCGGGTAGCGGCCCGACGCCCGCATAGAACCCCACGTTGAACCCTCCGCCCGGCAGAAGCGCGGCGGCGTGGGTGCCGGCGCAGCCGGGCACGCCCTGCCGCGCGTAGCGGGTCCGTACGGCGGCCAGATCCGCCGTACGGACCCGGAGGACGGGATCGGCGGGGATGAGCTCCTGGTCCGAGGCGTCACCGGCGACGTTGTAGATGTACGGGCTGCCCGTCACCGCGCCGTCCTTCGTCAGCCGTCCCGCCATGAGGAGCGAGAGTCCCGGCGCGCGGTCGCTCGGTGTGACATAGGTGGGCGAGCCGTCGAGGAAGACGGTCGCGGTCGTCGTGGTCTTACCGCCGATGTCCTGCACCACACGCGCGAGCCCACCGCCGCCGTCACCACCGGTCAGGCGGGCGTCCGGACGGTCGGCCGCGATGGACATGGGGCGGCCCAGGCGTGCGTCCAGCACCACCGTACGGTCCCGATCGAGGACGAAGCGGGGCAGGTAGACCAGGGTGAGCGGCCTCGTGCCGTCGGCCTTCGGGGTGTACACATCGGCTTCGACGACGTACTCGCCGGGCGGCAGGTCGGCGGTCAGGTGGCCGTCCTCCGCCTGACCGTAGAGGGGGGTCGAACCGTCCAGCGGGCGGAAGAACACGTACTGTGCGTCGGCCGTCCGTGGGGCCGCTCCACTGCGGTCGACGAGGTCGACCGTGAGCGTATGCGTGTCGGCAGCGGCCGACTTGGTACGCACTGCCGAGAGCGGTTTTGACTCCCGCATGATGCCGAGGACGTCGCCGATCGCGTTGCTCCGGGCGGCCGTCGTACCGCCGTGCACGGCGACGCCCCGGTAACCGTTGGGATAAGTCGCGCCATCCGGCGCGTGGGGCGGGCGGGGAACAGCGTGAGACGCGGGCAGAGGGCCGGTCGTGACCAGAGTCAGGGCCGTCGCGACGGTCGCGAGCGTGGCCGTTCGTCTTCTCATCGGAACCTTTTTCGTCGGCCGCCGGGCATGGCGGCTGGGCCGTCCTGTGCGAATCAGGCCGGAGGGAGGGAAAGGGAAGTCCGGGCGTCAATGACCGAGCTGCGAGCATGCGCCGCGTCAAGAAGGTGCGGCCCGGGAGACCTGGGTCAGGGACGCTGACCGGGCCGATCGACGATCTTCGGGGTGGCGTGCGTCTCGAGGTTGAGGATGGCGCCCTTCTTGATCGTCCATCTGCCGTCCGTGGCCGTGGACGCGTGGTCCTTGACGGCGATGTCGCGCTCGCCCAGATAGGCGTATGTCTTGGGATCGATCAGGATCTCCCTGAACAGGTAGCCCTCCTCGACGCGTCCCACCGCGATGGCCGGGCGTCCTGCCAGGTCGACGGTGTTCTTCCGCAGCGTGACACCGGAGATGCGGGCGATCGCCCGGAAGACCGCCGCCTCGATCTTGGGCGGTGCCACGCCGTTCCGCAGGATGGCGCAGTACTGGCCGTAGAGAGCGACCGCCCGCTCCTCCGCGTTCTTCGGCTTCAGGCCGCCGATGAACTCATGGGAGGCGACCCAGGCGTCGAGGGCCGCCGGATCGGTCGGCAGGGCCGCGAGCATCGGATAGTTGTGCTTCCAGAGCTGATTGCCGTTCTCGATCCGGAGCTTCCCGTCGCCGTAATGGCCCTCCTGCGTCCGGGCGATCTGCTTGCCGTCGGCACGCCACCACGTGCGCTCGACGAACTTCACGAGCGGCGTCTTCGGGCCTTCCGCGTGGGTTCCGATCGCAGGAAAGCGCTGGCGGGACTCCACGTAGATCCACTGGTCCGGGCGGGGCGCGAACTGCTGCGCCTCCGCGGCGCCGGCGGCGCGCTTCAGCAGGTCCTCGGCGTTGGCGACCGGGCCGGCGGGGAGGCCGGGGATCACCGGCCGCGGATGGCCGTGACGGTCGGTGCCGCCGACGTTCTGCGCGATCGTGACGCCGGCGGCGATCGCGACCGCGAGCGCCCCGACGACGGCCAGCCGGACCCCCGTACGGGGCAGCCGGAACGACCGGCGTGACGGCCTCGCCGCCGGAACGCCCTGGGTGGCGGCGAGGAGCCGGCGGCGGCCTTCCATCACCGCGGTGGCTGCGGGCGGGGGGACCTCGGCGCACATGCGCTCGAGCTCGTTCATGGGTGAACTCCTTCCCCGACGACCCGGGGGTCGGTGCCGCCGAGCGCGTCGCGGGTCTTCTTGCGGGCCCGGTTGAGCCGGGAGTGGACGGTGCCCTTCGCGACGCCGAGAGCGGAGGCGATCTCCTCGGCGGACAGGCCGCCGGCGGCGGTGAGCAGCAGGACGTCGCGCTGTCCGCGCGGCAGCCTGGCGAGTGCTGCCGCGAGTTCGCGGCGCATGCCCTGCGCGGTGACGCGTTCGGTGACGCGCTCACTCGGGGACTCGATCGCCGGGTCGACGCCGGTCCTGGCGATGAGCCGCCAGAAGCGGTCCTCCGCGCGGTGGTGCCGCCCGACCAGGTGAGTGGCGATGCCGTAGAGCCAGGGGCGCGCGTTCGCGCAGGTGAGGTCGTAGCGGTCCCGCTGCCGGAAGGCGATCAGAAAGGTCTCGGCCATGAGATCGTCGGCCTCATCGCGGCCGAGCCGTCGTGCGAGATACCGGTGGATCGTCTGGTGATGCCGGTCGTACAGGTCCGCGAACCGCTCCGGTTCGCGCAGCGAGGCCTCGATCACCTCGGCGTCGGTCTCGGCGCCCGCCTCGGCCCTCACGGGCTTCTCGTCTCGGTCATGCGACCCTCTCGGTGGGGGATGTCACCTGTTGTTGCCGCAGCCGGTGACGCCGCTTCCCCGAGGGTGGCGTACGGGACGGGTCAGCTCTTCCGGCGGCCCTTCTCCCGGCGAGGGGCGCGCCGTCCGAGGAGGGGCTTGCGCTCGGGCCGGAGGTGCGGGGCCGGTTCCTGGCCGTTGACGACGGTGGGCTCGGCGGGCGGCTCGACGCCGGTGGCACGCCGGAGGAGGGCCCACAGGTGCCGGTTGACGTCGCCGGCACGTTCGAGGGTCATCAGGTGCCCGGCGCCGGGGATCACCGCGAGCTCGGCGCCGGGGATCTCGGCAACGAGGTCCTCGGCGTGCCGTACCGGCGTGATCAGGTCCCGGTCGCCGACCATGACGAGCACGGGCACGCGCCCGAGCGCGGGCAGGGCGGCCCGTTTGTCGTACGTGATGAGCTCCTTGTAGAAGTCGGCGATCACCTCGATGGGGACGGAGGCCATCAGCCGGGTGGTGACCTCGGCGACCTCCTTCGACACGCGGGCGCCGAAGAGGTACGACCGGGTCAGCAGGAAGGACATCCCGCCGAGCGGCCGCCGAGCCGCGTCCACCAGCCGGGCCTGGTGGCGGAGCGTGCCCAGCGTGACGGGGACCATCCGGTGCAGGACGCGGGCCGTGCGCTCCGGCAGCCCGATCGTCACGGAGGACAGGCCACCAGAGGAGGTCGCGGCGAGGAGCACGCCGGCGATCCGCTCGCCGAACAGCTCCGGGTGCGCCTCGGCGAGCCCGAGGATCGCCATGCCGCCCATCGAGTGGCCGACCAGGACGACCGGCCCCTTCCGCGCGGTCGCCTGGAGCACCGAGTACAGATCACGGCCCAGCTGGTCAATGGTGGCGTTCGGCGGATCCCCCCAGCCGGATCGGCCGTGCCCGCGGAGATCCCAGAGCACGGCGCGGGCCCGGCCGTCCAGCGCGTCCCGCTGGACGTGCCAGCTGGTGGAGTTGAGCAGGAACCCGTGGCAGAAGACGACGGTCACCCTGGCCTCGGAGGCCTCCTGTACCTCGACGTGCAGCCGGACACCGTCATCGGCGGTGATCGCCGACGTCCGGAGATCCGGACGCGGCTGCGCCCCGTCGGGAGATCCGTTCGGCCACCAGGTGTGCCTGCCCAGCACCTTGGTGATTTCCGTGAACGACATGGCCACCTCCGCCCGTTGCCGCTCCCAGCTCTTTACGGTGGCCCCTAACTCCAGTTTGGGCCATGGTGAAGGCATCGTCAAAGAGAGGGGCTGGATCGAAGGAGCTCACGGCGCGGCCGGAGGGGTACGCCAGGTCAGCGCGGCGGACAGTGCCGATGAACGCGGACCGATCGTGACGGAGTACCCGGCGGCGCCCAGCCCGTTCGCCACGTGGCCCAGCGAATGACGGAGCCGCCGGGCGATCCGCTGAACGCCCGCGGCCACCGCCACCGGCACTCCCGCGGACCCGTCGTGCGCCCGGTAGAACGCGGCGACGAGATCCGAGCAGAGCGTGGCCCAGGCCACCAAAGCGGCGTACACGGCCTCGGGGTCCCCGCCCCGAGGATCGGCGTCGATCGCGTCCTCGAGCTCGGCGAGCACCGAGACGAGGCCGTTCTCGTCCGCGCCGGCCGCGCGTACGCGCTCGGCGAGCTTTTCCCGGAAGACGTCCGCTGGTCCTTCCATCATTCCCCCCCGAAATCCGCTGCTCTCTTCAGCGTGGGCGGCGGGAGGCGAGTGCCAGGACGGCCGACCGTCCCGAACGACCAGGGACTTTCGCCCCTCACCCCCGGCCGCACGTCCGTACGGGATCGGCTGGGGGAGCCGCCCGCCATCCTCCTCGGTCGCACGTTCGATACGGGTCGGCCGGGGCGAGCCGTCCGTCCTCGGCCTCGGCCGCACGTCCGTACGAGCGATCATCCTTCTCGGTCACCCGTCCGGTACGGGGCAGGTCACGGTGAGCCGTCCGTCCTCCGCCTCGGCGACGGTGGTGCCGAATCCCGCGCACGCGGCGGCGAACCGCTTGTGGATCCAGGCGTGATCGGCGCCGGTGGCGAGGCGGGTACGGGCGTACTCGAGCGTCAGCGGGACGGCCGTGAGCCGGGCGATCCGCCGTCCCTCCAGCCTCACCTGGAACGCGAGGCCCAGATCGTTCCGCAGCACCGGGTCCACGGCGTAGTCGTCGATGAGGTCGCCGAGGTCGTACAGGACGCGGCCGCACACGCCGTGGAAGACATGCGCGGAGTGCCCGGCGACCAGCGTCGCCCCGGCGTCGACCAGCGCCCGCGCCGCCGCCCGGATGTAACGGAGGGGTTCGGTGGTCATGTTGGGACCCCAGTGCGCCAGCACGAGGACGAGGAACCCGTCGGCGGACAGCGCGCGGACCCGGTCGGTGAGCCAGGCCGGGACCTGGTGGCGCAGGTCGGCGTACGCGACCCCGGGCCGGTCGGCGCGGGCGGCGAAGTCGGGCGGATGGTCGGTGACGCCGAGGACGGCCACGCGCGCGTCCTCGAGGTCGAAGAGGGCGGGTTCGCGCGCCCGCCGCAGGTCGGGTCCAGCGCCGACGGCCCGGATGCCCGCCCGGGACAAGTGCGCGAGCGTGTCCGTCAGAGCCTCGTGGCCGTAGTCCAGCCCGTGGTTGTTGGCCAGCGTCACGCCGTCGATCCCCAGGTCGGCGAGGGTGTCGACGGCTCGCGGCGGGGCGCGGAAGTGGAACGGTTTACCGGGGGCCGGCCAGGGGTGGCCGCGCGCGGAAACGCAGCACTCGAGGTTGACCAGCGACAGGTCGGCGGAGCGGAACATCCGCCGCACCTCGTCGGCGAACAGCCCGTACGGGCCGGACACGGCGATTCGCTCCGCGACCCCGCGTCCCAGCATCGTGTCGCCGCCCAGGGCGACGGTGATGGTCACGTCGGACTCCCCTCACCAGAATCGCCGTGCGGGCCGCGCCGGGCCAAGGGCCGAAGGTCCCGCCCGGCGATCGAGGCGCGGTTCTCCCGACCGGCCTGGCGGCGATCGTCCACAGCCTGTGGACGGAGCCGTACCCTGGGACCATGCCGGAGCTGCCGGAGGTGGAGTCCCTCGCCGCCTTCCTGCGCGAGCACGCCGTCGGGCGGGCGATCGCGCGGATCGACGTGGCCGCCATCTCGTCGCTGAAGACGTACGATCCGCCGATCACCGCGCTGAGCGGCCTGACCGTCACCGGGGTCGCGCGCCACGGCAAGTTCCTCGACCTTGACGTCGACGGGCTGCACCTGGTCATCCACCTGGCCCGCGCGGGCTGGCTGCGCTGGAAGGACGCGCTGCCGCCGGCGCCGCCCCGGCCGGGCAAGGGCCCGCTGGCCCTCCGGGTGCACCTCGACGACGGATCCGGATTCGACCTGACCGAGGCGGGCACCCAGAAGAGGCTCGCGGTCTACGTCGTGCGCGACGCCGCCGAGGTCCCGGGCGTCCAGTCGCTCGGCCCCGACCCGCTCGCCGACGGCTTCACCGCGGACACGCTGAAGGGCATCCTCGACGGCCGGCGCACCCAGATCAAGGGACTGCTGCGCGACCAGAGCGTGATCGCCGGCATCGGCAACGCTTACTCCGACGAGGTCCTGCACGTGGCGCGGATGTCGCCGTTCAAGCTGGCGGCGAGCTTCACGGACGAGGACGTCGCGACGCTGTACGACGCGATCATCCGCACGCTCGGCGACGCCGTCGAGCGCTCCCGGGGCCTGGCGGCCAAGGACCTCAAGGGAGAGAAGAAGGAGGGCCTGCGGGTGCACGGCCGGGCAGGCCAGAAGTGCCCGGTGTGCGGCGACACGATCAGAGAGGTGTCGTTCGCGGACTCCGCCCTGCAGTACTGCCCGACATGCCAGACGGGCGGAAAGCCCCTGGCCGACCGCCGGATGTCCCGGCTGCTCAAGTAGGCCACGCGCAGCGAGCCGCCGTCGACCGTTGTCAGCGCGCGGTCGCGGTCCGGCACGGCGGCACATCCGCCGCACCGGACCGGCGGAGGGCCGTGGTCAGCGGACCGGCGGGTGCGAGCCGAACAGCAGGGCCAGGGTGCCCCACCGCTTGATCTCGCAGCCGTTCTTGCGGCTGAACGTCGCGTCGACCTTCTTGCCGTTCCAGGTGCCGGTGACGGTGGCGGTCTCCGGCCCGCCGTAGATCTGGGTGCACATCACGTTCTTCGGCGTCGGCGCGAACGGGTCCTTGCCCGTCGCGGCCGCCGTGGCGAGCGCCGCGCACGCCTCCTTGGCCTTGGGCAGGTCGCCGCCGACGGGGTCGCAGGTGAGCGTCCTGGTCTTGGGCTGCGACGTCTGCGAGTCGCGCACCGTGATGGTCAGCCGGGTCTTTCCCGCCTGCCCCGGTGCCGAGGATCCGGGCGCGGAAGTGGACGGCCCGCTCGGCTTGACCGTCGCGGTGTCCTTCCCGCTGCCGCAACCGCCCAGCATGAGGGCGGCGGCGATGCCAGGGAGGGCGACGGCCGCTGGTCCCAGTCTGGTTAGAGATTGCCTCATGACGATTCGACGCCGGGCGTCGGCTCGTGGTTCCGTTAACTTGTGAATGCTTTCAGGGACCAGGTTCCCGCTGTGGAAGTCGCCAAGGTTCCGGACGACGCATACCTCCTGGACGTGCGCGAACTGGACGAATGGGAGGCTGGGCACGCGCCTCGCGCGATCCACATCCCGCTCAGCCAGCTCGGCGCCCGCGCGTCCGAGGTGCCCACCGGCGAGGACGTCTTCGTCATCTGCCGGTCGGGGGCCCGGTCGGCGTCGGTGGTCATGGCGTTCAACAACGCCGGCTGGAAGACCGCGAACGTCTCGGGCGGCATGCACGCCTGGGTCGCGGCGGGCCGTCCGATGGTCAGCGAATCGGGCGGAGAGCCATACGTCGCCTGATCGAGGTACATTAACGGCGGAAAAGTTCAGACTCGCGGGAGCTCGGGCGACGACCGGGCTGAGAGGGCGGCTTCACACGCGCCGCCGACCGCTCGAACCTGACCGGGTAATGCCGGCGTAGGGAGTGTGCCTTGAGCACTGCCGTCGACGAACGTCCACTCGACAACGAGGCCCCGTACACCCTCGATCAGCCCGCCCCCAAGGTCCTCAGCTTCTGGGACCAGAGCGCCTTCTGGGCCAACCTGGGCGTCAGTCTCCTCGCCTTCTCCGGCGCCTACACGGTGCTCGCGCCGGACGCCCAGGGCGCGCCCCGGCTCCCCATCGTCGCCGGGATCGTCGCCATGGTCGTCGGCACCGCGATCGGCGGGATCATGCTCGGGCTGGCGGCCGTGCCCGGCACCCGGGCCGGCGTTCCGGCGATGATGCTGCTGCGTGGCCTGTTCGGCACGCGCCTCTCGTACGTCCCCACCGTCCTGAACATCCTGCAGATGATCGGCTGGGGCACCTTCGAGCTGGTCACGATCGCGGGCGCGGCCAAGGAGCTCGTCGGCGGCGGCCCGCGCTGGGCGTACGTCATCGTCGCGGGCGTGGTCACGACCGTGCTGACCATCTGGCCGCTCGGCTCCGTCCGGGTCCTGCGCCGGTACGTCACCGTGGCGGTCATCCTGGCCCTCGTCTACTTCTACGTGCAGCTCGTCCGCCAGCCCCTCCCGAATCTCTCCCACGGGTCGTGGAGCCATTTCTGGATCGGCGCGGACGCCGCGCTGGCCGTCTCCATCTCCTGGGTGCCCATGGCGGCCGACTACACGCGGCACTCCCGCTCCGAGCGGGCGGCGTTCGGCGCCGCGAGCGTGGCGTACGGGCTGACGCAGATCGTCGCGTACGTCCTGGGCCTGCTGGCGCTCGCCCTGGTCGCCGGCGACTCTTCCAAGGTGTTCGGGCCGTTCCAGCACGTCGCCCTCGGCACGCTGTTCTTCGCGGTGTTCGTCCTGCGCGAGGCGGACCAGTCGTTCGCGAACGTCTACTCGACCGCGGTCTCGATCCAGAACCTCGTGCCCCGCGTGGACCGGCGGCTGCTCACCATCACGCTGGGCGCCCTGACGACGCTGCTCGCCCTCGCCCTGAACATGGACAACTACGCGGGCTTCCTCACGCTGATCGGGTCGGTGTTCGTGCCGATGCTCGGCGTGCTGGCCGTGGACTTCTTCTGCTTCACCGGACGGCGCGGCTGGGACGTCTCCGATCGCGCGCCCGCCCGCTGGGGGATGGTCGTGGCGTGGGCGGCGGGCATCGCGACGTACCAGCTCATCAATCCCGGCCAGGTCGGGTGGTGGTCGCGGATGTGGACGCACGCGCAGAGCGCGCTGCACTTCACCCCGGCCGACTGGATGAGCGCCTCGCTCCTGTCCTTCGCCGTCGCGGCGGCGGTCACCGGGGCGATCGGTCTCATTCGCCGGTGAAGACCCTCAATCGCACGTCACGGCGTCGTCGCGCCCGTCATGATGGGAGTACGGAGCGCGGGAGGCGATCACGATGGCGCAGTGTGATCACGACTGGGTGCAGACGGCGCCCAACCAGAAACGATGCCGCAAGTGTGGATTGGTGCTGACCTTCGCATAGGAGCGCGGCGCGGGTGGCACTATGGGCCGCGTGAGCTCGTCTGATGCGATGATGCGTGCGGCGGTGGCCTCCTCCGCCGACGCGATGATCGCGTTGGGGGCCGACCAGACCGTCCGGCTGTGGAACCCCGCCGCCGAGCGGATGTTCGGCTGGACGGCGGAGGAGGTGCTGGGCCGGCCGCTGCGCATCGTCCCCGAGGAGCACACCGCGGAGCACCGCGCCGTGCTCGAACGCGTCCGCGAGGGCGGCCACATCTCGTTCCTCACCCGGCGGCTGCACCGCGACGGCCGGTTGATCGACACCCGGGCGGTCGCCAGCGCGATGCGCGGCGAGGACGGTGAGTTCCTCGGCTGGGTCGGCCTCTACCGCCCGGTGCGGGAGGACGAGGCCGTTCAGCACCAGACGGCCGAGCGCATCCGCCTCGTGCGGCGGCTCAACGACGTGGTGGCCGACCTCAACGCCGAGCTGGAGCTCCCGGCGGTCCTGGACCGCGTCACGTCGGGTCTCATCGAGCTCACCGGCGCGGACGCCGCCGGCTTCGTCGTCATCGAGCAGGCCACCAACACGCTGCGGCTGGTCAGCATGACCGGCCTGCCCCGGCGGCTGCGCGGGGCGACCGCCGACCTGCGCTCCAGCCTCGTCGGCGAGCTGCTGCGCTCCGGCCGTACGGTCATGCTGGCCACGGCCGACACACGCAGCCTCGGCGACCTGATCTGGTCCGAGCTCGACGGCCTGCACACCATCGCCGTCGGCATCTCGAACGTCCAGGGCAGCCCGTACGGCGCGTTGTACGCCCTGTTCTCCAAGCGCAAGGCGGGGCACATCGAGCTGGAGCTCCTCGAGCTGTTCGCCGGGCACGCCGGAGTCGTCCTCGGGAACGCCATGAACTACGCCGAGGTGGTCCGGCAGCGCAGGCACGAGCGAGCGGTGATCGAGGCCAGCGCGGACGGCATCGCGGTGCTCGACCGCGACGGCGTCGTCCAGCGGTGGAATCCCTCGGCGCACCAGATCACCGGCCTCGCCCCCGAGGAGGTCATCGGCCGGCCGCTGCCGTTCGCGCTGCCCGATCCGGGCGGCGAGACGACGATCCAGCTGGAGTCCGGCACCTGGCTGAACGTCCTGCACACCGAGATCGAGGGCCACGACGAGGTGGTCGTGGACTTCCGCGACGTCACCGAGGCCAAGTCCCTCGAAGCGGCCAAGGACCTCTTCCTGTCCATGACCAGCCACGAGCTGCGTACGCCGATCACGGTCGTGCAGGGGTTCGCCAAGACGCTGGTCGACCGGTGGGAGAAGCTCGACGAGGCCGACCGGCGGCGCGCGGTCGCGACGATCGCCGACCGCGCGGACGCTCTCGGCCGTCTCGTCGACAACCTGCTGTACTCCCGTGCGGTGCCGGACGGGCTGAGCGTCACCAGTGAGCCGTTCGACCTGGGTCGGCTGCTGCGTGGCGCGGCGTACGGCTTCCGCGGCGTGTCGGAGCGCCACCTCGTCGAGCTGAAGATCGCCGAGGACCTGCCGCCGGCCCTCGGCGACTCGATGGCGACGGACATCATCGCCGGCCAGCTGCTGGAGAACGCGGTGAAGTACTCACCGGAAGGTGGCGTGATCACGGTCCGTGCGGGCGTCGACGGCGACGCCATCGTGGTGACGGTGGAGGACGACGGGATCGGGATCGCCGCCGACGACCGGGAGCGCGTCTTCGAGCGTTTCGTGCAGGGCGAGGCGGGGGACCGCCGTCGTTTCGGAGGCCTTGGACTCGGGCTGTACATCGTGCGCCGGCTGGCCCGTGCGCAGCAGGGCGACGTCTCCGCGCACCCGCGCGCGGACGGGCTGGGAGGCACCTGCATGCGGTTCACCCTCCCCAGATTTGGTGACTCTGAGTAACAGGTCATACTGGTGCATACCGCTCAAATGGGCTGATCTTCGCAGCGTGGCGGAGGTCACAGTTACACGTGGTGTTGGTAACAGATTCCTGTGGCACGGTTTCCGCGTTTTTTAAGCGGGCATTTCGGTTGTAACCGGGGTGACCACGTAACGGGGAGTATCCGGGAGCCAGTGCCCGGGGAGGTGAGGGTGTCGAGCGTCGTGTTCCTGCCACATGCGCCGTCCAGCGTCTCGGACGTGCGAAAGCGCCTGTGCGCCGACCTGCTCGCGTCCGGTGTGTACGAGGAGGTCGCGGACGACGCGGCCGTCGTCATCAGCGAGCTCATCAGCAATGCGCTGCGCCACGCACGTCCTTTGCCGTCCGGGGAGATCCGGGTGTCCTGGAGTCATGACGGCGACCTCATCCAGCTGGCCGTCAGCGACGGCGGTTCGATGACCGAACCGCGCCGGACGCGCGCGGCCCTGTCCTCGCTCGGCGGCCGCGGGCTCAGCATCGTCGAGACGCTTTCCGAAGGCTGGGGCGTCTCCCATGAGGACGACGGCACCACCGTCTGGGCCATCCTCCGGGCCATCCAGCCGGCCAACGGCCACCACGTGCCCGCGGTCCACCCGATGAAGATCGTTTTCGACCCCTCCTTCTGAGCGGTTCGTACCGGCAGCGGCGCCTCTTCCGGAAGAGGCGCCGTACGCTGCTCCCTGTCGTTCGCCATGTATCTTGGCGTTCAAAACGACTCGATGGTCGAGAGGCTTGATGTCGAGAGAACCTGGTGACGATCTCCGGCAGGCCGTCGGCGAGGAGATGCAGGCGATGCAGGCGGCCGTCGACGCGTACGACGAGGCGGCCGCACGGGTCCTCGGCGTCAACCGGACGGACCTGCGCTGCCTCGAACTGCTCATGCGGCACGGCGCGCTGACCCCCGGGCGCATCGGACCCGAGCTCGGCCTGACCACCGGCAGCGTCACGGCGATGCTCGACCGGCTGGAGCGCCTCGGCTACGCCACCCGGTCGCCCGACCCCGGCGACCGGCGCAAGGTGCTGGTCACGATGACCGATACCGCCCGCGAGAAGGCATGGCGACTGTACGGTCCGTTCGCCACCGAAGGCGACGCCCTCATGCGGGAGTACAGCGACGCCGACCTCGAAGTCCTGGCCGGCTTCCTGCGCCGCTCCCGCGAGCTCTACGAACGGCAGCTGGAGCGCACTCTCAAGGAGCACGCCGAGAAGTAGCACCCGGCGTCCTTCGGGCGCCGCAGACCGGCTTACCGCAGGTCGGTCACCCGGGGTCGGTCACCCGGGGTCGGTCACCCGGGGTCGGTTACACCGGGTCGCGGAGGATGGGGCAGGACATGCAGCGCGGGCCACCTCGGCCGCTGCCCAGCTCGCTGCCCTGGATCCGGATGACCTCGATGCCCGCCGCCTCCAGGCGCGCGTTGGTCTCGACGTTGCGCTCGTACGCGACCGCGAGGCGCGGGCCGATCGCGAGGGTGTTGTTGCCGTCGTCCCACTGCTCGCGTTCGGCGGTCACGGGATCGAGGCCGGTGTCGATCACCCGGAGCCGCTCGATGCCCATCGCCTCGGCGGCGGCCTCCAGGAACGGCCGGGCCCGCGAGACGCGCAGGTCGCCGTTGTCCTTCGTCACCGTGTAGGCGACCAGGGAGTACGCCACGGCCGGGTACATCACGACCTTGTCGACGTCGACCATCGTGCAGATCGTGTCGAGGTGCATCGTCGCGCGCTCCTGCGCGATCGGCACTGCCAGGACCGTGTGCGCGAGACCGGCGTCGAACGCGCGCCGGGCGATCCGCTCCACCCCGGCCGGGGTCGTACGCTCGCCGGTGCCGATCGCGAGCACGCCGGGGGCGAGCAGGAGGACGTCGCCGCCCTCGATGTGCTCCAGGCCCGGGTCGTACAGCTGCTTCGTGCCCTCGAACCGCGGGTGGTACCGGTAGATCACCCGGGTGAGGGCGGTCTCGCGGCTACGCGCTGGCATCGCGAGGCTCGTCACCGCGACCTGGTCGCCGACCCACACGCTGGAGTCGCGGGTGAACAGGACGTTCGGCAGCGGGTCGATGACGAAGTCGTGCCGGTCCATGAGCCGGTACACCAGGCCCCGTCCGGTCTTCAGCTCCTCATGGGCGAGTCCGGCCACGAGCACCTGGGTGAGGTCCTCGGTGGTCAGCTCGGCGAGGTGGCTCTCCAGGATGACGCGGAGCTGGTCGCCGAGCCGCTGGTCGCTGAGGACGTCGGCGATCGCCTCGTCGCGCGCGTGCTGGTACTCCAGCGTCTCCTGGAGCAGCTCGGTGAGGTAGAGGACCTCGACGTCGTGGTCGCGCAGGGCCTGCGCGAAGGCATCGTGCTCCTGCTGGGCGCGTCCGACCCAGGGGATGCCGTCGAAGAGCAGTTGATCGTTGTTGCGGGGGGTGAGTCGCTTGAGCTCTGGGCCCGGTCGGTGCAGAAGGACCGTGCGGAGGCGACCGACCTCGCTGTCGACGCGATGCGCATGAGTCACAGGAGGAGCTTAACCGGATATTCCGCCCCTGACCTTTTCAGATTTGCTTGAACCGGCCAAAGTCTCCACAACGGGACAGTCGTCGCAACCGCCGTGGCCAGGGTGGTGCGGGCGCTAAGGTCGGCGATCATGGCGAACCGGTCCTTTCTGCTCGTCGGCGACTACGACGGGATCAATCCGGGGTGGCGGGGCGACATCCCCGGCCTCGAGCACCAGGTGCTCGCCGAGGACGTCTACTGCGTGCCGTTGCTGTGGCTGGCGATGTTCCGGCCGGCGGACCTGGTGACCGAGACGTTCCCGCCGGAGGACGAGGAGGACGGGCCGATCGAGGCGACCGCGCCGCTCGCGCCGAAGGAACGCGCGCTCGCCCAGCTCGACGCGGCCCTCCCGGCGCTGAACCGGATCTTCGACGGCGCCGGGCGGCTGGACGACCACGCCGCGCTGCTGCGGGAGGGCGTCGCGTCCATGCCGGGCCGGTCCGTGACGATCGAGCTCTACGAGATCGCGGTGCTGATCGACGACGAGCAGTTCTACCAGAACCTGCGTGCCGGGCTGGGCAGCCTGGACCAGCCCGGCGACCTCGCCGCCGACCGGTCCCGCCTGACCGACCTGGCGCAGCTGCGCGAGGGACGGCCGTTCCCGCCCGCCCGGCTGGTCCTCGACGGCCTCGACGCGCCGGACGACGACGATTGGAACCACACCAGGCTGCTCGGGACGTGCTTCCTCCGCCCGGTCCCGTGGGAGACCGCCGTGGACACGCCGGCCTGACCCGACCCGTCCGCCGACGCGAGACGAGGCCCGGGCGATGCCCGGACCTCGCGTGCCGACCGTCCATCGCGCAGGTCTACCGGCGAACGCGGCGGCGCGGATCGGCGGAGGACGGCTAGTTGGGCAGAACCTTCGTCCACTCGGCGACGATGGTGGCACCACCCGGGACGAAGGCCTCCGCCCCGTCCGGAGTGACGAAGAAGTTCGTCTCATGCACGCGCCCGGTCGCCGGATCGACCACCAGTCTGTCCGGAGCGCTTCCCGCCTGGCCGCCCCTGGCTGCGGGCCGCGGGGGCCGTGCTGCGGGCCGCGGGGGCGGTGCCGGGTGCGAGGACGTTATCCCCAGGGCCTGCCCGCCGCTCACGGCACCCAGGTTCTTGACGTTCGGATAGGTGGCGATCGCGCGGAAGGCCGCGGCGCGGACCTTCGGTGTGGCCGGCAACGCCGAGACCAAGGAGACCAACCCCGAGAAGACGGCGTCTCGCTGGTCCTCGGCGTTCAGTCGGCCGGCACTGGTCCTGACGTCGCCGTGCTTCACGATGTCGGCGATCCGCGCCTTGAGACCGTTCGGCGTGGCCGGCAGCTTCTCGATCTGCGCGAAGCTCACATCGGCCCCTCCGAGCCGGAACGGAGTGGGCTGGACGATCTTGACCACCTTGCCGCCCGACTTCTCTCCTCTGAACCACTCCTGGCCATCGCGCCGGGTCCAGGTCTCCCACTGGAACGGGGCCTTGCCCGTGCCCTCATTCGTCACCGTCTTGACGTACCAGTAGGTGCCCGAGCCCCCAGGGGTCCGTTCCGCGGTGCTGGCGGCCGCGAGCAGGACCTGCTGCGCGGACAGAGACGCCGTCGTACGGCCCGTCGCATGGCCGCCCGGTCCGCCCGTCGGCTTCCCGGAGTCTCCGGTACTGATCACGACGGCGGCGGCGGTCGCGCCGGCGACGGCGGTCAGCGCCGCGGCCAGGAAGACGGGGCGACGCTTCCGCGTACGGCGCGGCCGCTCGGCCGACTGCAGGTCCTGGTGGATCCGGCTCATCACGAACTCCTGGATTCGTTGGTGACGGCCGCTCGGCAGATCCCGTTCCGCCGGTGGCGGAAGCAACCGGGCCAGCTCTTCGCGATCGTCGCGGCCGGGCTGAGTCGGGGTGGTGTTCATCGGGTGTTCTCCTGAGCGGACCGGACCGCGATTTCGCGGTCACCTTCTCCCTGTCCGTGGCCGGCATGCGGTTCCCGATCTTCTCCGGGTGGCCGGATCCTTCCCGCGGCGACCAGTTTGTGCAGCTTCTTGCGGGCCCTCGACAGCCGGGAGCGCACCGTGCCGACCGGGATTCCCAGCGCCTCTGCGGCCTCGGCATAGTCGAGACCGGACCACACGCACAGGGCCAGCACCTCGCGCTCGTGCTTGCGCAGCGCCGCCAGGGCCGTACGCACGAGGGCGAGGCGTTCTCGGTCGTCGATGCGGGCGGTGACCTCCTCGGCGAAGTCCGGGACCGCCTCCTGCCGCGGAAGACGGGCCAGCGCGCCGTCGTATCGCCGGGCCGCCCGGCGTACGTTCCGTGCGACGTTGGTGGTGATGCCGAGAAGCCAGGGGCGGAGCGAACCGCCGTCGGCGTCCGTGTCGACCCGGTCGCGCAGCCGCCAGGCTTCGAGGAAGGTCAGCGACACCACGTCCTCCGCCGTCGACCAGCTGCCCGTCAGGCGAAAGGCATGGTTGTAGACCGAGCGGACGTGCTCGTCGAAGAGTTCTCTGAACGCGTCCGGGTCTCCGGCGCGCACCCGGGCGCGCATACTCATCTCCACGGCCCAGGACTGTCCGGTCCGATCCTCCCGGTTCCCGTGATGTGGGTCACATGATTGCTCAGGGGAGGAAGACGGCGTACTCCGCGATCTCGGGCATGAGGTCGGGGTGCAGGTCGGCGGTTGCCGCGAGCTCCTCCGCCGAAGAGAAGCCGCCGACGTGGTCGCGGACCGTCGCGATGTGCTGGGCCAGCTCCGGCGTCACCCCGGAGAACAGCGTGAGGACCTGTGCGGGCACGTGGTTGACGTCGATCAGCCCGCCGTCGTCGTACTGGCGGGGTAGATCGGGTCGGCCGATCCGCAGTTCCCGGGCGAGGACGATGTCGGCGGCGGCCTGTTCGCGGGCCTTGTGCCGCATCTCACGCCGGAGGTTGGCGGCCGCGACGGCCTGGGCGTTGAGGTTGGCGGGCGGGGGCCCGACGGGGCCGACCGGGACGACCGGGGGACCCGGGGGACCGACCGGCGGCATCGGACGGCCGTTGAACAGCAGGACGCCGTACGGGTCGACCGTGATGACCAGGCGCTTCTCGGTCCCGGTGATGGCGAGGATCACCCAGACGGGCAGCCACAGGCCGCACAGCAGGAGCGTGATGAGCAGGTGCAGGACGTGGTTCACCTGGCCGCCGGTGACCAGCACCGCCTGTATGTCGGACTGCGCCTGGAGACGCCATCCGAACGACGCCTGCCGCATGACCGCGTTGCTCAGGATCGCGCGGAGCTGCTCGGGCGGCAGCGGTGCCCCTCCCGGCGGGCCCGGTGGCTGCCCCGGGAAGCCCGGAGACCCGCCAGGCGGGACCGGTGGCGGACCGGGCGGAAACGGATTCATGATCTCCCCCTGAGTACGCGGCTCGGTGCACCGTCTCGCGTCGCCTGCTCTGGCGGATCCGGCTCCCTTCCGCTCTGTCCGGCCTGTATCAACGAACCGCGCGGCTCTCGTGCTCCCAGTACGGCTTGCGCAGTTCGCGCTTGAGCACCTTGCCGGTCGGGTTGCGGGGAACGGCGTCCGTCCACTCCACGGAGGTCGGGCACTTGAAGTGGGCCAGCCTGCTCCGGCAGAAGTCGATCAGCTCGCGCTCGCCGACCTCGCCGTCGCGGACGACGAAGGCCTTCGGCGTCTCGCCCCACTTTTCGTCCGGCACGCCGATGACCGCGCAGTCGGCCACGGCGGGGTGGCTCATCAGGACGTTCTCCACCTCGGCGGGGTAGATGTTCTCCCCACCCGAGATGATCATGTCCTTCACGCGGTCGTGGATGTAGAGGTAACCGTCCTCGTCGAGGTAGCCGGCGTCGCCGGTGCGCAGCCAGCCGCCGGGGAGCACGACGTCCCGGGTGGCCTCGTCCAGGGCCCAGTAGCCCTTCATGTTCTGCGCGGACCGGCAGACGATCTCGCCGACCCGCCCGGGCGGCAGCGGCTCGCCGGTCGCCGGGTCGACGATCTTCAGCTCGCTGCCGGGGTTGGCGATGCCCGCGCTGCGCAGCCGCGGACTGTCGGGCACGTGGTCGGCCGGGGGCAGGTGGGTGACGGCCCCCGTCGTCTCCGTCATGCCGTACACCTGCATGAAGTCGCACGAAGGAAGCATCTCCAGCGCGCCGCCCAGCACCTCCTCGCTGATCGGCGAGGCCCCGTAGATGATGAGGCGGAGGCTGGACAGGTCCGCCTCCCTGACCTGCGGCAACTGCTGCATGAACAGCAGGAGCACCGGGACGAGGAAGACGTGGGTGACCTTGTGCTCCTCGACGGACCGGGCGATCCCGACCGGATCGGGCTCCCGGACGAGCACGGCGGGGATGCCGGCGTAGATCCCGGCGACCGCGAGGGCGCATCCGGCGATGTGGTACATCGGCATCGCGACCATCAGCACGCTGTCCGGGCCGATGTCCCAGAGCTGCTCGCTCATCGGCAGCGCGGTCAGGAAGTTCTCGTGGGTCAGCATGACCCCTTTGGGCCGGCCGGTGGTGCCCGAGGAGTACAGCTGGACGAACACCTCGCCGGACTCGTCGCGCGGCCCGGCGTCCCGGTCGGTCCACGCGTCGTAGTCCGTGTAGCCGTGACCGGTGCCGCCGATGACGATCAGGTGCTCGGTGTGACGCAGGCGGCCGGCGATCGCGTCCAGCACCGGAACGAATTCCGGTCCGACCACGAGCACCGGGGCCCGCGCGTTGTCGACGATGTAGGCGATCTCATCGGCGGACAATCGGTAATTGATCGGAACCTGCACGGCTCCGGCCCGCGCCGCGCCGAACAGCAACTCGGCGTAGGCCAGTGAGTTCTTGTCGAGCACGGCGACCCGGTCGCCGGGGCGTACGCCGGACGCCCGGAGCGCCTCCGCGACCTGGTCCGCACGCTGGTCGAATTCCCGGTATGTCACGCGGGTGCCTTCGTAGCTGAAGGCGGTCTCGTCCGGGCGTTCGCTCGCCCGGTCGCGAAGGATGCCCGTGAGGCTCATGGCCGAATCATGCGTGCCATCCATAGGGCGGCACAAGACCCGCTATCAGCTCTTCGCCATTTTGCTGATCACCGTGACGATCACGGCGCCGATGACCGCGAGAACGCCGAGCCAGAGCAAGAACTTCAATGCGGAGATGAGCATTCCGAGGACCGTGAACAACAGCCAGATCGCCAGCAGTATCCCGATGATGGTGAGAATCGCGCGCCCCATGAGTCGAGCGTACGCGCTCGGAACGCGGTGACAGTGCATTTCGGGCCGATCTCGGCCATGATCGCCGTAGCGTCGCGCGCCGTCCCCAACCAGGGCCGGCTGTGGACAACCGGTGGACAACCCGTGGACAAATCCGGGATGCACGCCGATGGCCCACCGGATCAAGCCCCTCCATCGCTGGTCAGGGCCTATTTCCCGGTGATGTGGGTGCTGTGGATCACGAAACCCACACCCTGTGGATAACTTGCGTCCGCTCGCTCGTGTCGTCACCGGGCCGCCTCCTGTCCGGAGGTGGCGGCCCGACGCGTTCAGCGAGCCCGTACGCCGGGGATCGCGGGCCCGGCGGGTGCCCGCGGATCGGTCATCAGCAGGACTTGCCCCACGCCTTCACGAGCGCGGTCGGCACCTTGCCGCAGGGGGAGCCTCCGGTGTCGCCCTCGTAACCCCAGTCGGTTCCGTTCGGGCTCTTCCAGACGAAGGGACCGTCCTGCTTGGTCGCCGGATCGTTCTTGAGCGAGATCTCTCCGATGGCGTAGTAGACGCCACCGACCTTTCCGTAGTGCGTTTCCGTCGGGCCGACGACGTCGGCCGTTTTCTCTTTCGGGTGCTTTTTCATCGCATCCATCAGGTACGCGTCGACCATGGCCGAGCGGACCTTCGCCGTCATCGGCAGCACGGTCGCTCCCTTTCCGGAGGCCTGGCCCTTTCCGGTGCCGGTGGATTTCCCGCCGGACTTCCCGCTCGATTTCGACGGGGTTCCGGCGCCGGCTGAACTGGAAGCGGCCGGCGCGCCCGAGCTCGGCTGTGCGTCAGCGGAATCCTTGGACTTGGAGCCGCATCCGGTGAGGATCAGAGCGGACAGGCCGATGGCGGCGGTAAGCCCCATCGCCTTGGGCATCGTTTTCGTCATGCATCAGTAGACGCACCAAGATCACGGTTGGTTGGGAGGCGAAGAATAACGAAATGATCGCGGCCCGGTGATCGCGTCAGGCTCCCGGCGGCCGGTCGACCATGTCCTGGACGGCGCGGAACGTGGGGCAGGGCCAGCGCCACATGCAGGCGCGACACCGCCGGAGCGGGTTGGCGACGTCGCTGGTGATGCCTCCGGCGTCCTGCGGCCGGTGCAGGTCGATGATGCGCAGGGTCATCTCGCAGAAAGCGATGACGTCGTCACGGGCGGAGGCGAGGAAAACGATGTCCTCCCGGGCCAATCGGGCCTTGACGGGAACGTACCCCTCGCGATTCACCAGGCGCGAGACATATTGCGTAATGGACCGCCATGAACTGGACTTCTCGGAACGATCGCGAATGGCTTCCAGCCGCTCGCGGACCCGGCGGCGTCCCGGGTCGCCGGGCCTGTCGCTCGTCATCTTCCCAGCTTCTCGCACCGGCGACGCGCCGGTGGGCGGATTCGCGCACTTCGACGCCGAGAATTGAGAAGATCTCCCTGACGTTGCGCTGGCACATGAATTGTCGGAAATTTCACTCGTAAGTCGCAGAAGTCACTTGCTCGTTGGCAAAGCACGTCCCACCGACTGGCAACGGCCGCTCCCTAATCTCGTTCGACTCTGGTTCGCCCGCTCCGAGAGCGCTAGTGTGCGGCTCGTGGAGCTAAAGGTCTCGACCGCGTCTCAGGGGGGTCACGCCGTCGTATCCGTCTACGGCGAGGTCGATCTCTATACGGCGCCCAGATTGCAAGCCGAGCTGGCCTCCCTCGTTCGCGACGGAGCCGGCCGGGTCGTGGTGGACCTGAGCGGGGTCGAGTTCTGCGACTCGACGGGGATGAACGTCCTGCTCTCCGCCATGAAACGACTCCGTGAGCACGGGGGCACGCTCGAGCTCGCGTCACCGCGTCCGGCCGTACGCCGGATCCTTCAGGTCACGGGCCTCGACACGGTGTTCTCCGTGCACGATGCCCTACCGGCCCTCGAAGGCACCTGACCGCCACTACCATCGCCTTCATGCAGGCGGACACGGCCGTCATCATCGCGGCCAAGGATGAGCAGGACCGGATCGCCGCGACGGTGGAGGCGGCGGCGTCGCTACCCGGCGTCGACCTGGTGGTGGTCGTCGACGACGGGTCCACCGACGCGACCGGGCGGCTGGCCGAGGGCGCGGGCGCGAAGGTCGTACGGCACTCGCGCAACCGCGGCAAGGGCGCCGCGATGGAGACGGGTGCCGCCGCCGTGCGCTTGCTCGACGGCGACGTCCCCCACCACCTGCTGTTCCTCGACGCCGACCTCGGCGACACGGCGCGCCAGGCCGGACCGCTGATCGAACCGGTCCGCGCCGGGTCCGCCGCCATGACCATCGCCGTCTTCAGCGATCGGGTGAAGCTCGGCGGCCACGGCTTCGTCGTCCGGCTGTCCCGTGACGGCATCAAGCGCGTCACCGGCTGGACCGCCACGCAGCCGCTGAACGGCCAGCGCTGTCTCACCCGCGAGGCGTTCGAGGCGGCCCTGCCCCTCGCTCCCGGATTCGGGGTCGAGACCGGTCTGACGATCGACCTCCTGCGCAAGGGGTTCAAGGTGACCGAGGTCGAGGTCCCCCTCGCGCACCGTGCCACCGGCACCGACTGGCGAGCCCAGCTGCACCGGGCCCGGCAGTTCCGGGACGTCGGGCGCGCGCTCGCGGCACGGGAGCCCGCCGTGACCCGGCAGCTCGCCCGGCTGCGTCGTGCCACGCGCTGACCGTCTGGGCTTCGCGGGGCTGTCGGCCGCCGCGCTCGGCCTGGCGTGCTTCCTGACCGTGGCCCTGCTCGGACCCTCCGTGATGGAGCCCGCCCTGCGCGGAGGCCCGGCACAGCCGCCCTACTCCCTCAATGCCCACCCCTCCCCGTACCTCGTCATCACGCTGACCGCGATCGGTGTCGCGCTGTCCGCGCTCGGCCTCGGCCTGTGCCTGTACGCCGCCCGGCGCGGCTGGTGGATCTCGCCGCGGATCCTCCTGATCGCCGGGGGCGTCGCGGCGGTCGCGTTCATGCTCATGCCGCCCATCGGCTCGGCGGATCACCTCAACTACGCCGCGTACGGCCGGATGGCGGTCACCGGAAACGACCCGTACTCCACCGCGGCGCGCGACCTGCCGGTCGACCCGGTGATCCGCGCGGTGCAGGACTGGCGGGACGCGCCCACCCTGTACGGACCGATCGCCACCGCGCAGCAGACGTTCGCGTCGTTGATCGGCGGGCGCTCGGTCCGGCTCACCGTCTTCGTGATGTCGGTGACGCAGGTCATGGCCTTCCTGACCGTCGGCCTGCTGCTCGCCCACGCGACGCGCGGCGACCGGGAGCGCCGGCTGCGCGCCGCGCTGCTGTGGTCGGCCAACCCGCTCCTGCTGTACGCGCTGGTCGGCGGGGCGCACAACGACGTTCTCGCGCTGGCGTTCGCGATCGCCGGGCTCGTCGTGTTCGCGCTGCCCGATCCGCCGTGGTCGCGCCAGACGGACACCCGGTCCCTCGGCCGGTGCGTCGCGGCGGGCATCCTCATCGGCGCGGGGGCCGCCGTGAAGATCAACGTGGCGATCGTTGCCGGGGGACCTGCCTGGATCCTGCTCCGCGACTGGTGGGAGGCCCGCCGGGCGACCGGAGCCGGACGGCCGCCGGCCCGGAGCGGCGCCGGCGCGGCGGCCGTCCGGCTGGTGGCGCTCCCCCTCACAGCGGCGGTGGTCACCGGCCTGGCGTACCTCATGGCCGGACCGCACTCGTTCGACCAGTTGGGCCGCGCGTCACGGGCGGTGGCGCTGGCCACGCCCTGGCACCTGTTCGCCGGGGCGGGAGGCGGCCTCCTGCTGACCCTGCCCCGCTCGGCGGTCCAGCGCGGGGCGGCCGTCCTCACCGTCGTCCTGGCGGTCCTGCTGCTGCGCGCCGCGCCCCGGCCGCGCGTCCGCGACGTCGGCGAGGTCACGGACACGACCGGGGAGGACGCGCTCCGGATCAGCGCAGCGCTGGCGATCGCCTGGCTGTTCGCCGCCCCGTACGCGCTGCCCTGGTACGACGGCCTCGGCTGGGCGATGCTCGCGCTCGTTTCCACCCCCGTGGCTGCACCCCACCACCCCCCTGTGGCTGAGCCCCACCACCCCCTGGCCTGGTCGCGGGTCGACGGGCTGCTCCTGGCCCGGACGAGCGTGCTGGCGCTCGCCTACCTGCCGGCCCGGGACCCGCGGCTCGCCGGGCTGCCGCACGCCCTCGACTGGCTGGTCACCGGCGTGCGCTCGCGCGTCACGCCTGCCGTGCTGACGGCTCTTCTGATCGCTCTGGTCGTGGTGGCCGTTCGGGCCCGCCGAGCTCCAGCGCCCGTACGCTCGCCGCGAGAGCCAGCGGGACCGCGATCGTGAACGCCATGGCCGGGATCGCCGCCCCGGAGTCGTTGACGAGCATGCCGACCACCGCGGTGACCAGCACGGCGAAGAACGTGGCCCGCAGCGCGGGGGCGCGCTCGTAGGCCATCTGCAGCGCGGCGGCGCGCCAGGCCAGCGGCCGCAGCAGGGCGAAGAACAGGAATCCGATGCCGGCCACGATGATCACCGTCAGCTGCCAGTGGCTGAGCGTGCCGATCATGCCGCGGAACTTCCGGAACAGCACCGTGCCCGCGTCCCCGCTCACCAGGTTGTCCCAGAACTCGCCGATGTGGGTGGGGTTCGCCCGCAGCGAGTCGAGGAAGGAGACGCCCAGGACGAGGACGGCCCCGGCCGCCAGCACCGCGATCACCCGCATGGGCCGGACCCGGCGGCCGCTCAGCATGAACGCGAACGCCGCGAACCCGGGGATCGTCGCGATGATGCCGCCGAAGTCCGCGCCCCACATCGGTGCGCCGTCGACGACCAGCGCCGCCAGCCCCGCGGCGACGATCAGGGCGAGCGGCAGGAGACGGCGGTCGCCGCGCCCGGCGATCAGCCGTCCGGCCAGCGCGCCCGTCGCGATGATCACTCCGGTGACCCACAGCGCCCAGGTCGTGTTGCCGAAGCCGTAGAACCGGCCGGCGACGACCGGCGTGTAGCCGAGCACGCTGCAGTTCTGCAGGTGGTTGCCGGTCATCACGTCGAGGGTCAGGAACAGCGCCGTCGCGCCGGCCACGACCGCGCCCGGGCCGGTCACGGACCGGCGCCACGGCCCCGCGACCGCGGCGGCCGTGACCACCGCGACGCCGAGCAGGATCAGCAGGGTCAGCGTCAGCCCCGGCTGCCCGCTCCTCCACCACGGGAAGGCGTTGGCCAGGAACGACGCCACCGGCACCGCCCCGGCGGCCAGCGCCAGCACCTTCGTCGCCGCCAGCAGCCCGTGTCCCTTGCGGCGCAGCCCGACGGTCGCGAAGGCGTACAGCCCGATCTGCACCGCGATGAGGACCAGATAGAAGGGGAAGACGAGACCGCCGTACACCCGCGCATGGGTGTCCCGGTCCTTCAGCGCGCGCACGACGCGGCCCACGGACGCCGACTTGCGCCCGTCGAGTCGCCACGGCGAGCCCACCGCGTCCTTCGGCTGCGCGGCGCCGAGGGTGTGCAGGACCGTCGACGTCACGTCGGTGAGCGTGACCAGGCCGCTCGTGCGCGTGGAGTTCGCCGTGAGGTAGCGCGGGCCGTACCCCGGGCCGGTGGCCATGGCGACGTGCAGGCGACCGGTGCTGGTGTTGTCGGACAGCCCGGCCAGCAGCACGGTCGTGCCGGCGGGCGCCGCCCGGAGGATCTTGCCGACCTGGGCGTCGGCGGCCGAGACCGCCGCCGCGCGTCCCTTGTCGGTCACGTGGACCTGCCGGCCGTTCACGTCCACGCCGGCGTTGATGTAGGCGCGGACGACGTCGTCGACGTCGACCACCGTGAGCGCGCAGCGCGACCAGGCGTCCGCCGGCGTCTTGTCCACCGAGGGGGCGTACCCGTCCACCCGGCCCGAGCCGTCCGCCGCGCCGACCGCCGCGCCCGGGCCGATCGCCATCGTGCAGCCCCCGGCCCGATGCACCGCGTCGCCCAGCAGGCCCAGTTTTGAGCCGTACTTGTTGTGCGCGTTGTCCTGCCGCAACCCGGCGAAGCCCGGCACCGTCGTCCCGTTCGGCGCGGGTGGCAGACCGCAACCGCCGTGGCGCAACTGCGACCGCTGGCCCGCCGACACGGTCAGCCAGCCGTCGATCGGGCAGGTGTTCCCGGCCACGGTCTTGACCGACAGCGAGCCGACGGCGGCCTGGCCGGTGAGGCTCCAGAGGTTGGGCGCGCCGGTCCGGCGGATGTCGCCCCAGCGCAGGCCCGGCACACCGATCAGCAGCACCCGGCCGTGGACCTTGGCGGGCGGCGCGGCCGTCTCCGTGGCCGACGCGGCGGCCGCGGTCCCTGGCAGCAGGCCCAGCAACGCGGCCGCGAACCCCACCAGCACGGCGATCGCCGCGCTCCTGCGGTGACGTTCCGCCATCCGTGGCCGTGCCACGATCACCTCCGGTATCTGGGGGACCTCCCCAGGCTAGTGCCGCGTCCGAGTTGCTCGCCGATGTACGTGATTTTGCAGATCCTGCCGTCCGGGCCGCGGGCAGTCTGGGTCAAGCGTCACGGACCGTACGAGCGGCCGCCCTCGTCACCGGTGTCCGGCGGTGTGGCCGTGCCGGTGCCGGACTTGGGCCAGGATGGACCCATGGCTGAGCGAAGGACGAAGCGCGAGATCGCGATGGTCGTCGCGGGTCTCGCGATCGTCGCGGCCGCGGTGGGGCCGCTCGCCCTGCATTGGCTGAGCAACCCGCCCGACCAGCGCATGGTCGACCTGGACGTCTACCGGTCCGGCGGGCAGGCAGTGCTGCGCGGGGCCCCGGTCTACGACTTCCTGACCCAGCCGCCGCAGCTGCTCCCGTTCACCTATCCGCCCTTCGCCGTCCTGGTGGCGGTGCCGCTCGCCCTCCTGCCGTGGGCCGTCGCCCAGTGGCTCTGGGTCGGGCTGGTCCTGCTCGCCCTGACCGTCACCGTGCGGTACGCCTTCCGCCCACTGCTCGCCAGGGTCGGCCTGTGGGCGCCGGTGCTCACGGGCGTCCTCGTCGCACTGTGCGCCTACCCCATGCCCCTGCGGGACCAGATCCGCTTCGGGCAGGTCGACGTCTTCCTCGTGGCGATGTGCGTGGCCGACTGCGCCGCGCCGCGGCCTCGCTGGCCGCGGGGCCTGCTCATCGGGCTCGCCACGGCGGTCAAGCTCATCCCGGGCGTCTTTATCGTCTACTTCCTGGTCACCGGCCGCCGCCGGGAGGCGGGCACCGCGATCGCCGGTGCGGTCGTCGCCACGCTCGGCACGTTCCTCGTCCTGCCGGTGGACTCCGCCGACTACTGGTTCGGTGCCCTGTTCGACAGCGAACGCCTCGGTTCCAACACCGCGACCACGAACCAGTCGATCCGCGGCATGCTGCTGCGGCTCTACCTGCCCGACTCGGTCGCGGCCCTCATCTGGCTCGCGTTCGCCGGGGTGATCGCGTACTTCGGCTTCCGCGCCGCGCGCCGTACCGCGCTGGCGGGCGACGAGATCGGGGGTGTAGCGATCACCGGGCTGATCGCGGTGCTCGTCTCGCCGGTCTCCTGGATTCATCATCTCGCCTGGCTGGTCGTCGTCTTCGGGGCCATCGTGGGCGCCGGCCGCGACCCGCGAAGGCTCGCACTGGCGGCCGGGGTCTGGCTGTTCTACGTGCTCACGATCCCGTGGTGGGGGATCACTATGCTCGCTCATCACCTCGCGCCGCGGCCGATCGGGCGAATCGTCCAGGACGCGTACGGTCTCGGGGCCCTGGGTCTCCTTCTCCTCTTCTGCCGCCGGCGGCCCGCGCGGAAGGTACCGGTAAGAGAATCTCAACGTGATCGCGTGGATACGTCGCGTGAAGACGCCCAGGTGGGTACGCTCGGACCGTGATCCTTATCACGATCGCCCTGGCCGGTGTCGGCATCGGCGGGCTCGGCCTCTATGCCGGGCTCAGCGCCCGGCGCCGCGCCACGCGGGCCGTTGAGGAGTGCACCGAGATGATGCGCCACCGCCTGCAGGTCAGCGCCGGTGCCACCGACGACCGCGCCATCCGCGACGTCGCCATCGTCCACTATGACGCGCTCCGGGAGGAGTCCGGCGGCCTGTCGTTCTCGCTCGCCCTGCTCAACTCCGGCGGCGACGGAGTGGTGCTCACCTCCATCAACGGCCGCACCGAGACCCGCACCTATGCCAAGATCGTGCAGAGTGGCCGCAGCCTCCAGTTGCTCTCTCCAGAAGAGGACCAGGTCGTACGCGCGGCCAGGCTCGGTCAGGGGCCGCAGATCCGGCTCGACGACGGGCGCGACATCGGCGTGAACAGCCGATCCTCCACGTCCACCTGACCCGAACCCGCGGTCAGTTCCAGGTGCCGACCGGCCGTAACCTGGGATGACGCCGGACCGAAGCAGCATGCGGCATGAGGGGACTCCGTGACCGACGACAGCCCGCGAGACGAGGCGGCACCGGCCGACCGCCCGGAACGGTTCGCCTATTTCGGCCCCGAGGGCACCTTCACCGAGGCCGCCCTCCTCACCCTTCCCGAGGCGCGGCGGGGCGTCCGCGAGCCGTTCTCGACCGTTCCGATGGCGCTCGACGCGGTCCGCCGCGGCGATGCGGACGCCGCGATGGTCCCCCTGGAGAACTCCGTCGAGGGCCCCGTCCCCACGACCGTCGACGAACTCGCCGACGGCGACGTCCTCCTCATCACCGATGAGGTCCTCCTCCCCGTCGAGTTCTCGCTGCTGGTCCGCCCCGGCACGGCAATTGAGGACATCAAGAGCATCTGCACCCACCCGCACGCGCACGCGCAGTGCCGCCGGTGGCTCGCCCGTACGCTCCCGCACGCCCAGGTGACGACCGGCACGTCCACGGCCGGCGCCGCCATGGCGGTCGCCGACGCCACCTCGGGATTCGACGCCGCGATCGCAGCCCCGATCGCCGGCGAGCGGTACGGCCTGGTGGCCGCAGCGCGCAGCATCGCCGACCGCCCCGGCGCGGTGACCCGGTTCGTCCTCGCGCGGCCGCCGGGCCCGCCCGTCCCGCGGACCGGCTTCGACCGCACGTCGCTGATGGCCTACCTCACCGACGACCACCCGGGCGCGCTGCTGGAGTTCCTGACGGAGTTCGCGGTCCGCGGCGTCAACCTGACCCTGATCCAGTCCCGGCCGACCGGCGACGGTTTCGGCCGCTACCGCTTCTGGATCGACTGCGAGGGCCACGTCGCGGACGCCCGCGTCGGCGAGGCGCTCCTGGGCCTGCGCCGCATCTGCCCCGACATCCGCTTCCTCGGCAGCTACCCGCGAGCCGACCACGGCCGCACCGAGATCCGCCGGGGCACCCACGACAACGACTTCGCCGAGGCGTCCGCCTGGCTGCACGCCATCCGCTCCGGTCACGACCTGTGAGTGACCCCAGGGGTCACCGCCGGACGATCGGTGCCGATCTGACGTCGACGTAGTCACCGCTGGTGGCGATCGGCAGGTAGGGGTCCCCGGTCGGAAGGTGAACGCC
Organism: Actinoallomurus vinaceus; assembly: GCF_039542055.1. Taxonomy (NCBI): domain Bacteria; kingdom Bacillati; phylum Actinomycetota; class Actinomycetes; order Streptosporangiales; family Thermomonosporaceae; genus Actinoallomurus; species Actinoallomurus vinaceus. Next base: position 52,376 of record NZ_BAABHK010000020.1, on the reverse strand, counting down.
GGGACGGCGAACGGGCGGCGACTCCGGGGTCCCCGGTGGAGTCACCGCCCGCTCGATCCGGCTCCTGGCCTCCCGGCTCTCGGGCGACGTGGTCGCCAACGCCACGGCTCGGCAGGAAGCGCCATCGCCCATCGAGCGGCGCGCCAGGTGCCGTCCGGGGCGGTCTGGAGATCCCGCTCATGACGGACGGCGGCGACCCCCGGTACGCCACCGCCGTCCGATCCGGTCGACCGGTCGCCGTCGAACGGCAGGAAGGTGCCGGCCTGTGCGGCGAGCGGCGCCGATCACGCCTTTGTGATCATCCCTGGTCGTTGAGTGAGCGGCAAAGCCTTTCAACCAGGGATGAAACCCAGCGCCCATCAGGGGTGGAGCCGCCTCGCGCGCTCGCCGAGATCTTCGCCCTCAGCATGAATCGGCCGACGCTCGAACAGTGGCAGCGACCACCGGCATCGACTCCGTCGCGAACGGGACCCGGACATATGGCGGGGGCGACGCAACCCCTTGAGGCCCTGACTGCATTAGAGGGGGCGTCCAGTGACCGACGAGAGGACGGTTGTGTGACATCCGATGAGAGATACACGGAGTATGTGACCGGGCGGCTGGAGTGGCTGCACAAGATCGCCTTCCTGCTCTGTCAGGACTGGGCGCACGCCGAGGACCTCGTGCAGATCACCATCACCCGGCTGTACGTGCACTGGAGGCGTGCCAGCAAGGTCGACAACCTTGACGGCTACACCCGCACCATCCTGATGCGGGTGTTCCTGGCCGAGCAGCGGACCGGCTGGCGCAAATGGGTCACCGCGCGACGGCCGCCACCCGACACGCCCACCGCCCCGGTCGATCCGGACATGGGATTGGATCTGCGCGCCGCACTGCTCGCGCTGGCGCCCCGGCAGCGCGCCTCCGTCGTACTGCGCTTCTACTGCGACCTGTCGGTGGAGCAGACCGCAGAGATCCTCGGCTGTTCCCCCGGAACCATCAAGAGCCAGACCGCCCGCGCCCTCATGACGCTCCGGCATGACCTGCGGCGGTCCCCTCTGAAGGAGCGTTTGGCATGAACAAGGAAGAGATCGACCTGCGGGCCGGGCTGCGGCGGCTCACCGACCAGCCGCGCCCGCTGAGCATCTCGGTCGAGACGGCACGAGCGAAAGGCCGCCGGGTCCTCCGGCGGCGTCGCGTGGGAACCGCCGTCGGGACCGCCGCAGCGGTCGGTGTCGCCGCCCTCGGAGTGCTGGCGCTGCCGTCGGGCGGGGAGAAGCCCGATGGCAGCGTGGACCTGTCCTCCAGCAGCGCACAGCACAGCGCGTACATCGCGCGGGCATCGTTCGGCTGGCTTCCCAAGGGATACCGGCCGACGAGCACCGGCTTCGAGAACGGCACCTTCTACCTGGGGGCGAGCAAGGGAGACTCCCAGTTCTTCCTTCAGATGTTTCCGGCCGGGCCCGAGCCGGCCCTGGGCTCCCTGCGCGGAGGAGTGCCCGCCAAGGCGGTCCCGGCCCCGTCGGTCGGCGGCCACGCCGCCCACTGGAAGCAGCCGCCACCGCCTGGCGCCGGGACGGCGCCGGGGGAGGCGAAGCTACGCATCCAGTTCGGCCCGAAACAGTGGGGCGAACTGGAGTACGACGCGGCCCCCGGCGTCACGGACATCAAGACGACGCTCTACAAAGTCGCCCGTGCGATCAAGCTCCGCGACACCCCTCAGACATTCCCCCTCCGGCTGGGGCGTGTGCCGGTCGGCCTCAATCCCGGAAACGTTGACGTCCTCACCGACTCGCACAGCGGGATCGGCTGGCAGACGGCCATCACGTTCGAGCCCGGCCTGCAGATCAGTGTCTCGCTGACCGGCCATACCCCGACGCAATGGACGTTCATGCGAGGCGCGCCGAAGACGACGATCGATGGACATCCGGCCACCCACCTGATGGAGCCTTTCACCGGCGCCGAAGCGGGCAAGTTCGAGAACGACGGGGCGCACGCGGCGGATGGTTCCGGTGTGAACCCGTCGGGCGGCAGCGAGCAGCTGTGCGTCCACGGCGTGCACGGTTTGGACGTCTGTTACTCCGCGACCGCGCAGGCCGGAAAGCTGCTGAAGTCCACCGGCGGTCTCATCGGTCTCTACAAGAGGACCACCGTCTACACCGCCGACCCCTCGACCTGGACCGGCCTCTTCGGCTGAACCGCCCTATCGGAGCATCCATGAACACCACGATCACCCGTCACCCCCTGCCGTACCGTGTCCGCCGCCTGGCCGCCGTGGCGATGGCACTCGGACTGACCCTTGGAGTCGCCGCCGGCAGGGCGAGTGCCGAGACCGAAGACTGGAAGCAGAGTCCGCTCCCGGTGTCCGACGCCAACATCGTCACGATCGCCCAACCGGACCAGCACACCACGTGGGCCGCCGGGGCCACTGTGACGGCGGTGCCGGGTAAGGAGGGGGCGCTCATGTTCAAGCCGCTACTGCTGGCCAAAGACGAGCGCACCGACCAGGGCTGGAAGGTCGTCTCGATACCGGATGACACCACCTACAACCGCATCAACGCCATGTCCACCCGTGGGCCGGACGACGCCTGGCTCGTCGGAGACAACGACACCCGTGCAGGGTCCGGAAACGCCATCTTGACCGAGCACTGGGACGGGACGGCCTGGTACAAGGTGACCGCGCCCGTTCCGGCGGACACTGTGTCCGCCGGCTTCCTCTCGGTCGCCGCGGTCGGACCGAACGACGCCTGGGCCGCCGGCTGGAGGCAGACCCAGGACAGCGTGCCGGGCCTCCTGGAACACTGGGACGGCACCGCTTGGAACCAGGCTGCTCTTCCGGCCGGCACGGATGACCTGATCCTCAACGCCGTCGCCGCGACGGCGGCGGACGATATCTGGGTCGCCGGATATCACAACAGCACCGATCAGCCGGCACTGCTGCACGGCGACGGCCACTCCTGGCAGCTGGTGAATCTTCCCAAGACCGGCCGATATGGCGAGCTCAACACTCTGGCGGTCGGCGGCCGGAACGACGTGTGGGCCGCCGGCCGCACGGCGCTCACCGCCACCGACGGCGGCAGCCCACTGCTCGAGCACTGGAACGGCCGGTCCTGGCAGGCGGTCAAGGCACCGGGCACCGGCGAGGTGCGCGGCGCGGCGCTCACCTCGCGCGGTCTGACACTGGTCGGTGACCACCTGGACGGCCCCGCACCCTACGGCTGGCGCTTCGACGGTACGCAGTGGGAATCTCTCGGCCTGCCGACCTTCGGTAGTGAGAACACATCGCTGTTGGCCGTCGCGGACACCCGAGACGGACTGGTCAGCGTCGGTGCCTACAAGAACGCCGATGAATACCTCGTCCATCCCTTGATGTTGACCAGCACGGCGCCGTGACCCGGCGCGGCTCGTGCTCCTCGGCGGGGGCGAGCACGAGCCGCCCGCCGGGCGCGGCTCTGTCAACGAGTCAGCCGAGTCAGCACGTCGTCATGCAGCAGCCCGTTGGTGACGACGGCACACTGCCGGTCGACGCGCGGCTCGCCCGCCAGGTCGCTGAACCGGCCGCCCGCCTCCTCGACGATCACCTGGATCGGTGCGTTGTCCCAGATCTTGCCCCGGGGGTTCAGACTCACGTCGCAGCGGCCCTCGGCGACGAGCATCTGACCCCAGAAGCAGGCCGACGCGAACTCGTACCGCGTCGCCTTGGACAGCCCGACGATGCCGGGCACGAGGCCGCGCCGCTCCCAGTGGTCCAGCGCGGCGTACGAGAGGTGGGCGTCCGCCAGGTCGCCGACCGCCGACACGCGCATCCGCCGCGCCGTACGGCCGTCACCCGAACCGTCCGCCTGCGGCGGCCACGGCGGACCGCTGGTGTAGGCGCCGTGGCCGCGGGACGCCCACCAGCGGCGGCCCATCGCGGGAGACGACACCACGCCGACGGTGATCCGGCCCTGTTCCTCCAGCGCGATCAGGGTCGCGAACACCTCGATCCCCCGCGTGTAGTTGTCCGTGTGGTCGACGGGATCGATGATCCACCGGCGCCCCTCGCCCGGCGTCTCCTCGAACTCCTCGCCGACGACGCCGTCACCCGATCGGTGCTCGGCGATCAGCGATCGCAGCGCGCGCTCGGTCGCGAGGTCCGCCTCCGTCACCGCCGACCGGTCCGGCTTGGTCCGTACGTCGAGGTCGGCGTGCCGGAACCGGCTCATCGTGACCGTGTCCGCCCGGTCGGCCAGGAACAGCGCGAAGGAGAGGTCGTCGTCCATGCCCGTGACTCTCCCATCCGAGCCGCACCGCCCGGTGAACGCACGGCGCATCGCCGTCGACATCGTCGCCTCACCACGTGGTGCCCTCTCTCTCGCGGCCGTGATCGAACCGTGCCTTTCGCCAGGGCAACGCGGAGATCGCACGCGGCGTCCTCTGTGCGCAACCAAGATCCTCTTACGTGGAGACGATCACGTGCGCAGACTCCTCGGCCTTCTGGCCGCGCTGGTCATGTCCATAGCGGTCCTCGCCATGCCTGAGCCGGCGATGGCGGGTGTCGGGGTGCTGAAGATCAAGAGCGCCAAGGCCACCGACACGACACCCGGGCACAGCGCGCAGATCGAGGTCGCCGCCGCCTCCGACTATGGGGTGACGGAGTTGGTGGTGCGGCTGCACCTGGTGAACGACCGGAACATCATCGCCACGCTGAACACCGACCGCATATCCGGTACCGCTGAAGACGGTGTCTGGCGGAGCACCGAGACGGTGACGATCCCGGACGGGCGCGTGGAGATCGAGGTGAAGGCGGCCACCGGCCTCGGAGGACACCTGGGGTATGTCAGCGCCGGGATCATCGACAACGGCCGGGACGTGAGGCTCAGCGAGCTCACGGCCTCCCCTGACTCACTCGATTCGGAGCACGGGGACTTCCGTCTCACCGGCCGCCTCGTCACCCGGGCCACGGACGGGACAGAGCAGGGCGTAGGGCACCACACGATCAGACTGCTCAACGCCACGCAGAACCTCGAGATGGGCTACACCATCACTGACGATCAGGGGTACTTCTCGGCGGCGGCGCACCTCAACCGCGCGGCGCGGGTCGACGCGGTGTCGCCTGCGGACGCGATCTACCGCACGGCGAAGATCGAGACGGTCGTCCACTACACCGCCCTCGCCACGCGGTTGACGATCGAAGCTCCGGCCGATGGAGGCGTCGTCGGGAAGGGCATGACGCTGACCGGCCGCCTCGAACGACAGAGCCTGACGGGGGAATGGTCCGGTCTGAGCGGTGCGACCGTCAACCTCTCCTCCTCCGGCGCATCCGCGATCGACGTGGTGACCGGCGCGGACGGCACCTACAGCGCTCAGATGACGGTCCAGCCCGGTGATGTCTACTGGAGCGCGCTGTTCCTCGGCGACATGGGCGCATCCGGGACCTACGAGCACTCGAGCGCGGTCGCCAATGGGGTCATCGTCCGCACACAGCCGAAGATCGTCGACTTGGATGCCGGTCCGGAGCCGGCCGGGCGCGGTGCGACCGTGACCGTGCGGGGCCACGTCGTGCGGCCGGCCCCGGCGGGTGGGACGGAACCCGCCCCGCAGGCCTATGTCGGTGTGCAGTTCTCGGCCGACGGGAAGAAGTGGTCCGGACCCTCCGGCTTCACCCTGACCGATGCGCATGGCGCCTTCAGCCTCGGAGTGACGGCCGACCGGGACGGTTACTGGCGCGCCTTCGTCGAGAAGGATTACTCGTACCTGGCGGCCACGGGACCCTCGGACTACGTCGACACGAAGTACCGGACGCGGATCTCCGGGCTCAACGCCTCCCCGGAGCCGGTCCGGAAGGGCAGGACGATCACGGTGGCAGGTGTGCTGGAGCGGAACACGACGTCATGGAAGGCGTTCGCGACGCGGAGCGTGAAGATCTACTTCCGTGCCGACGGCAGCACGAAGTGGACCTATGCCGGTACCGCCAGGACGGACGGCCACGGACGCTTCTCCTTCGGGGCCAAGGCGTCGAAGGACGGCTCGTGGCGGGCGACGTACGCGGGCGATTCCTCCTACCTCGCCGTGACGAGCGCCGCGGACCACGTCGACGTCCGCTGATCGTCCGGCGGACGGAACCGTCACCATGCGCCGGAATACGGCCGCTGCGGCGGTCGTCTCCGGCGCCTGCGCCCGTCCGGCCGTTCCCGGCTGGATGATCGGTTATTGGGTCGGTCAGGGGCGGCCTGGGCGGTAGCCTCGTCTCTGTGATTGACCTGCGAGCCCTTCGAAACGATCCCGACCGGCTGCGCGCGAGCCAGCGCGCCCGGGGCGAGGACGAGGCCGTCGTCGACCGACTGCTCGACCTGGACGAGCGCCGCCGCTCCGCGCTGAGCGGCTTCGAGTCCCTGCGGGCGGAGCAGAAGAGTTTCGGCAAGTCGGTGTCGAAGGCGCAGGGCGAGGAGCGTCAGAAGCTGCTCGACCGGGCCAAGGAGCTCGCCCAGCAGGTCAAGGAGGCCGACGCCGAGGCGCAGCGGCTCGAGCAGGAGCTGCAGGACCTCCTGCGCGTCGTGCCGAACATCGTCGAGGAGGGCGCGCCCGCCGGGGGCGAGGAGGACTACGTCGTCCTGGAGACGATCGGCACCCCACCCTCGTTCGACTTCGAGCCGAAGGATCACCTGGAGCTAGGTGAGCGGCTCGGCGCGATCGACATGGAGCGCGGCGCGAAGGTCTCCGGCGCCCGGTTCTACTTCCTGACGGGCGTGGGCGCGCAGCTGCAGATGGCGCTGCTCAACCTCGCGATGGAGCAGGCGATCGAGGCCGGGTTCGTGCCGATGATCCCGCCGGTGCTGGTCAAGCCGGAGTCGATGGAGGGCACCGGGTTCCTCGGCGCGCACGCGTCGGAGGTCTACCACCTGGCCGAGGACGATCTGTACCTCGTGGGCACCTCCGAGGTGCCGCTGGCGGCCTACCACCGTGACGAGATCATCGGTGACCTGCCCCGGCGCTACGTCGGCTGGTCGTCCTGCTTCCGGCGGGAGGCCGGGTCGTACGGCAAGGACACGCGCGGCATCATCCGGGTGCACCAGTTCGACAAGGTGGAGATGTTCTCCTACTGCGATCCGGAGGACGCGCATGAGGAGCACCTGCGCCTGCTGAACTGGGAGAAGCAGATGCTCGCCAAGGTCGAGCTGCCCTACCGGGTGATCGACGTGGCGGCGGGCGACCTGGGCGCGAGCGCGGCCCGCAAGTACGACTGCGAGGCCTGGGTGCCGACGCAGAGCCGCTACCGGGAGCTGACCTCGACCTCCAACTGCACGGAGTTCCAGGCGCGCCGGCTGTCCGTACGCTTCCGCGACGACGAGAGCCGGACCCGTCCGGTGGCGACGCTGAACGGCACGCTGGCCACGACCCGGTGGATCGTCTCGATCCTGGAGAACCACCAGCAGGCCGACGGTTCGGTGCGCGTTCCGCAGGCGTTGCGGAAGTACCTCGGCCGTGAGGTGCTCGAGCCCGTGGCGCGATGACGCCTCCGCGGGCGGTCGCCACGGACCTGGACGGCACCGCCGTCCGCAGTGACCACACGGTGTCCGAGCGGACCGTGGCGGCCTTCGGCCGGGTGGAGCGGGCGGGCGCGATGCTGGTGCTCGTGACGGGCCGCCCGCCGCGCTGGATGCGACCCGTCGCCGACGCGGTCGCGCACCGGGGGCTGGCGATCTGCGCGAACGGCGCGATCGTCTACGACCTGCACACCGAGCAGGTCGTGGACACCCGGCTGATCCCGGTGGAGGCCCTGCGCGCCGCCGTGGAGCGTCTCGGGGCGGCGCTGCCGGGGCTCGGCTTCGCGGTCGAGCACGGCGAGGGCCTGGTCTTCGCCGAGGGCTTCGAGCTGTCCTTCTGGGACTCCCGGACGGCCCCCGAACCGACGCCGATCGACGAGCTGGTGTCGCGGCCGGCGGCCAAGCTGCTCGCCCGTCACCCCGACCTGGACGCCGACGCGCTGCTGGCCGAGGCGGCGAAGCTGGTCGGCGACACCGTGCTGCCGACCCACTCCAACGGCAACCGCCTGATCGAGATGAGCGCCCTCGGCGTGTCCAAGGCCAGCACGCTCGCCGAGCTGTGCGCCCGGCACGGCATCGACGCCGCCGAGGTGGTGGCGTTCGGCGACATGCCGAACGACCTGCCGATGCTGGCCTGGGCGGGCCGCTCGTACGCCGTCGCCAACGCGCATCCGGACGTGCTGGCCGCCGTCGACCACAAGGTCGCCGCGAACGACGACGACGGCGTGGCCCGCGCGATCGAGGAGCTCTTCCCGGACGAGTAGGGCCCGCCGAGCCCACTGGTGGGCCGGGTCGGCGGAGCAGACGAACACGACGGGGCCCGGCGGTTCGCCGGGCCCCGCCGTACGGGAATTCACTCGGCCTCAGCGGCGGGCGCTCACAGGTACGGGCCGGACGAGTGGCCGTGACCCGGCTCGTCCTGCTGCGGGATGACGCCCGGAGGAAGGGCGCGCCGCATCTGCTCCAGCTGGGCGCGGGCGGCCATCTGCTGGGCGAACAGCGTGGTCTGGATGCCGTGGAAGAGCCCTTCGAGCCAGCCGACGAGCTGCGCCTGGGCGACGCGGAGCTCCGCCTCGCTGGGCGTGTTGCCGGTGTTGGTGAACGGCAGCGTGATCCGCTCCAGCTCATCGATCAGCTCGGGGGCGAGGCCGTCCTCGAGCTCCTTGATCGAACGCTGGTGGATCTCCGCCAGGCGTGCCCGGCTGGCCTCGTCCAGGGGCGCCGCGCGCACCTCCTCGAGGAGCTGCCGGATCATGCTGCCGATGCGCATGACCTTGGCGGGCTGCTCGACCATCTCGGTGATCGGCCGTCCCTCCGAGTCGTCCTTCATCTCCCCGGCCATCATGGGCAAGCCGTTCGGGCCGACGACGACGACCTGCGGATCTTCGCTGTTCAGTGGATTGTTCATAGATTTCCCAGTCTCACACCGTTAGAACGATCTTGCCGACGTGCGCGCTCTCCTCCATCGTGCGGTGCGCCGCGGCGGCCTCCGCCATGGGAAGCGTACGGTCAAGAATCGGACGTACGGCACCGGACTCGACCAGCGGCCACACGTGTTCGCGGACGCCGGCGACGATTTCGGCCTTCTCATCCAACGGTCGAGCGCGTAGCGAGGTTGCGTGGACGGATGCCCGTTTCGTCAGGAGTGCGCCCAGATCGAGCTCTCCTACCCCGCCGCCCTGCAACCCGATGACGACGAGTCGGCCGCCGGTGCCCAGCGCGGCGACGTTGCGGGGGAGGTACTTGGCGCCCATGTTGTCGAGGATCACATCGACCGGGCGGGCCGCCTCGACGAAGTCCTCCGTCCGGTAGTTGATGGCGACGTCCGCGCCCAGCTCCCGGCACCGCTCCAGCTTCTCCTCGCTGCCGGCCGTGCACAGCACCCGCGCCCCGTACGCCTTGGCGAGCTGGATCGCCATCGTCCCGATCCCGCCCGCACCGCCGTGCACGAGGAACGACTCGCCCGAACGCAGCCCGGCCAGCATGAACACGTTGCCCCACACCGTGCAGGCGACCTCGGGGAGCGCGGCGGCCTCGACCAGGCTCAGCCCGCGCGGGACCGGCAGCAGCTGGCCCGCGGGCACCGCGACCCGCGTGGCGTATCCGCCTCCGCTGAGGAGCGCGCACGCCTCATCGCCGACCGTCCATCCGGTGACGCCGTCACCGACCGCGGCGACGCGCCCGGACACTTCGAGGCCCGGGTACTCCGGCGCCCCTTCCGGCGGCGGATAAAATCCGAGCCGTTGCATGAGATCGGCGCGGTTGACTCCAGCCGCAACGACGTCGAGCAGCACCTCGTCATGGCCGATGACGGGGTCGGGAACCTCGCGCCAGCGCAATACGTCGGGGTCGCCCGGTTTTTCGATGACGATGGCATGCATGGGTTTCACAGTAGCCGGGGATGCTCAAGCGACACGGTATTGGTCAAGGCCTGGGGTGGCTTAGGCTGCGGATGAACATATCGTGTTGATTCATCCACTGCGCGTCCGCGAGGGGGACCTGGTGGCCAAGAATGATCAGGATAAAACGGGCCGTTCTCTTGATGAACAGCTCGCGTCTCTTGATGCCATGAACAGCGAGCCCGCCGAGCCGAGAGACGACGCGGCCGACGAGGCCGCGCCGCCGCCCAACCCGTGGACGAACACCCCTCCCGCGCCGACGTTCCCGGCGGTGCCGCCCGAGACGTCCGGGCCCGGCGAGGGGCAGCCGCCGTACGGTTTCGGGGCGCCCGGGTATCCACCGCCGCCGGAGTTCGGGGCGCCGCCGCAGTTCCCCGGCACACCGGCCCGGGAGTACGGCCCGGCCTTCGGCCCCTACCCTCCGCAGGGCTTCGGCCCCCAAGAGCACCAGGAGGCCGAGGTGGCGGAGCAGCGGGACGACGCGCAGGGACCGCAGGACGGCCGTGCGGAGCCCGCGCCGCCGTACGACGCGGAGCCCGCCGATCCCGCCGCGCCGTACGACGTGCAGCAGCCGTCCCCGGCGGCCACGCCGCAGGACGAGCCGCGCGGCGACGCGGACGTGGCCGACGCCGAGCGGACCCAGCTCGTCCAGCCGCAGCGGCCCGCCGCCGAGGCCACCCAGGCGGACGGCTTCGAGATGTACGGGGACGGCGGCTACACCGGCTACCCGCAGTACTCCGCCCCGGCGTTCGGCGGCCCGCCGCCCTATTCGCCGCCTCCGCAGGGCTACCCGGCGCCCCCCGCCGATCCGGGGTATCCAGGCGTGCCCCCGGGCTACGCGGCGCAGTACCCCGGCGCTCCCGACTACGGTCGGCAGCCCGAGGCGCAGCAGTTCCCGCAGCAGCCGGATCCGCGCTACACCGGCCGGCCGCCGATGGAGCACCAGGGACCGCCCTACTCCGTACCGCCGTTCTCCCAGCAGCCCGAGGCCGCGCCGTACGGCCGGCAGCCCGAGGCACAGCACTTCCCGCAGCAGGAGCCGCCGCAGTACGCCCCGCAGCCTGAGGACGGCCCGCCGTTCGCGCCGCTGCCCGAGGCGTACGCCCAGCAGCAGGGCGGTTCGCAGACCTCCGACAGCCTCAGCGCCGACATGCTGCTGCGCGGCCGGCGGCAGGCGCCCGCCAACGGCTGGCGCCGCGCCCTGTACAAGGCGACCGGTGGGACGATCCACCCCGGCGAGTCCCCGGCCGAGATGCGCCGCCGCGAGCTGCTGGCCCGCGCCCGCACCCCGGTGGCCGGCGGCCACCACCGCGTCGCGGTGATGAGCCTCAAGGGCGGCGTCGGCAAGACCACCACCACGGTCGGGCTCGGCGCGACGCTGGCGTCCATGCGCGGCGACCGGGTCATCGCCGTCGACGCCAACCCCGACCGGGGCACGCTGTCGGACAAGGTGCGGCTGGAGACCGCGACGACCGTCCGCGACCTGCTCAACGAGCACCAGCAGATCCAGCGGTACGCCGACGTGCGGGCCTACACCTCGCAGGCGTCGTCCCGGCTCGAGGTGCTCGCCTCCGACCGCGACCCGGCGGTCTCCGAGGCGTTCAGCGAGCAGGACTACCGTACGGTCGCCCACGTCCTGGAGCACTTCTACTCGATCTGCCTCACCGACTGCGGCACCGGCCTGCTGCACTCGGCGATGGCGGGCGTGCTCGGCCTGGCCAACCAGCTCGTGCTGGTCAGCTCGCCGTCGGTGGACGGCGCCCGGTCGGCCTCGGCCACGCTCGACTGGCTGGAGGCGCACCACTACGGCGAGCTCGTCCGCAACGGGGTGGTCGTGCTGTCGATGGTGCGGAACCGCAGCAGGAGCACGGTCGACCTCGACCGGCTGCAGGCCCACTTCGAGAGCCGCTGCCGCGCGGTCGTCCGCATCCCGTACGACCCGCACCTGGAGGAGGGCGCGGAGGTCGAGCTGGAGCAGCTGTCCGCCGCGACCCAGGACGCCTACCTCATGCTGGCGGCGACGGTCGCCGATGGGTTCGCCTGGCCGCGCTGAGGCCGCGGGAACGCGAAACGGCCGCCGCCCGTCACGGGCGGCGGCCGTTTCGATCGGCGGAGGGTGTGGGATTCGAACCCACGAGGACTGTCCCCAGCCCTGGGCGCTTTCAAGGCGCCTGCACTAGTCCACTATGCGAACCCTCCAGGCGATGACCACCATAGCGGCCCGGGCGGGAACCTCGCGCGCGGGACGCGTGTGCACAGGCTGTGGACGGCCGGCGGGTCGTCGCGTGGCCGGAGTCCACAGGCTGTGGACAACGAAATCGGCGCACGTCAGCCCGTGCGCCGGTGGACGCGGCGCTTCGCCTCCTCCGGGAGGGCGTCGGCCGCCGTCAGCGCCGGGAGCAGGTCCGGCTCGCCGGTCAGCGCGCGGAAGGTGAGGGCGACGGTGACCTCGTGCGCCGGGCGGTGCTCGACGGTGATCCGGTCCCCGGCCTGGACCTCGCCCGGCTCGATCACCCGCAGGTACGCGCCGGGCAGGGCCGCCCGCGTGAAGCGCTTGATCCAGCCCTGCTCCCGCATCCAGCCCTGGAACGTCCCGCACGGGATGCGCGGGCAGGAGACCTCCAGCACCAGCCGGTCGCCGACGCGCCAGCGCTCGCCGATCAACGCGGCGTTGACGTCGACGCCGGACGTGGTGAGGTTCTCGCCGAAGACGCCGTTCGACAGCTCGCGCCCGAGCTCCGCCGCCCAGTGGTCCAGGTCCTCGCGTGCGTAGGCGTACACCGCCTGGTCGTCTCCGCCGTGGTTCCGGACGTCGAACACGCGGTCACCGGCGAGGCCGACGGCGCCGGTGCCCTTGGGCCCCGGCGCCGCGACGGCGACCGGCCCGTCGACGGGATGTTTGTCGATGCCCGTGATCCCCGAGTCCTTCCAGGGGTTCGAGCGGGGCGTGCCGATGTTCACCGAGACGATGAGCGCCATGCTCGAACGGTAAGCGGATCCCGGCGGTGGCCGCGAATGATTTGTGCCCCGGCTAGCCGGTGGTGATGAAGTCGCCCGGCTTCGTCACGACGGGGGACTCGAGGTAGAGGCTCTTGTACTCGTCCTGGATGCCGCTGTTGTGGATCTGGATGGCGAGGGGTCCCACTTGGCCGGCGGTCTTGTCGGTGAATTTCAGCACCTCGACGGCCTTGCAGGTCTTCGCGTCCGACTTCAGCGGGCAGCAGGCCATCCGCGCCACCCCGGTCGCCTGGGTGGCGACGATCTCGCACTGGCTCCACTTCTTGACGTCCCACTTCGTGTGGTCGTACTTCGTGAAGAGGCTGCCGCCGCCGTTGTTGTGCCCGGGACGGTAGTCCCAGTGGCCGCCGTTCGGCGGCTGGAACTGGATGGCGCTGAGCGCGTCGCGGATCGGGTCGGTCGTGCCCCAGATGAGCACCGTGGGAGCGTGGTCGCCCTTCACCTGGCGGACGTTGAAGATCCACCGGAAGTCGCCGGCCTGGGCCTTGTTGTAGTAGATCCAGCCGCGGCCGGCGGTGCCGGTGCCGTGGATGGCGTCGTTCTTGACGGTCCAGCCGCCGGCCTTGTGCGGCGTCCAGCCGTCGAGGGTCTTACCGTCGAACATCGAGACGAGGTTCGGGTCGCCGTACGGGTTGGGATCGGCGGCGGCGCTCGCCGCGGGTGCGGCGACGCCTGCCAGGAGTAGTGCGAGCCCCAGGATGAGGGCTCCGAGCGAGCGATGGAACATGACCGCTGACCTCCTCTGGCCGAAAGCCGGATCCCGCCACGGGATCCGGCGGCCGTACGACGGCGGCCGCCGTACGGCATCGGAGGACTGCCAGGGGTCAGTCGCTAGGAAAACCTTTTCACCCCGACGTTAGGACGGCGGGCGGGACGAGTCAAGGTCGTCGATGCGGCGTTCGAGTGCGGTCTCCTCGAGCAGCGTGAACAACCGCACCCGGCGGAAGGGCGGTGCCGGTCCTTCCATCCCCAGCTGGGCCCACGCGACCTGCACGGTGTGGTGGATGAACTGCCGCGTGGCCATGAAGAGGAGCATCGCCATCGGCAGCTCGCCCAGCGCCGCGGTGAGGAGGGCCATCCAGAGATCGGGCCTGCCCCAGCTGAGCATGACGTCGAACCAGGCGTCGCAGAGCAGCAGCGTTCCGGTGACGACGGCGAAGAAGATCGCCAGTTGCCGTTTCCGCCAGATCGCCCACGCCGTGGCCGCCAGGGCGAGGAGCAGGGCGATGTCGAAGCCGGTCCACGCGGCCTGCCACTGCCCCGCCGTGTACCGGACCGGCAGCGTGAGGACGAGGAAGACGATCCACGGGATCAGCAGGACGCAGCAGGTCAGCAGGAAGGTGAGGCCGCGCCGCCGGCGGGCGCGCAGACGCGGATCGGCCAGCGGGTCCGGCGGGCGGTCGATGGCGATCAGCGCACGCAGCAGGGCGGCGCGCTCGTGCGGGTCCAGCCGCGAGAGCTCCTCCGGTGTGATCACGCGCGACCTCCCGACACGAAGTGATCAGGGCGTCATCCGTCCGTCGGCCAGCGCCGCCAGTCGAACGCGTCGCGCCACCCCGGGGCGTCGGTCGCCCAGGCGGTGAGGACCTCGTGGACCTGCCGCAGGTCGACGGCGACGGCCTCGAAGTGCCGGTCCGCCGTGCCTTCGCGGTACTCCACGGCGAACGTCCCGTCGTTCTCACGGTAGACCTGCATGTAGTGCTCGGCGTTGGCGGCGTCGAGCCGGTCCACGATGAGGTACTGGTTGCCCGGGCCGAGTTCGCCGAGCAGCCGGAGCAGCAGGACGCTGGAGGGGGCGTCGTACGCCGTTCCCCGCGCTGTCTCAGCGCGCAATCCCGCTCTGCCCACCCGTGCGACGTTATGCGACATTTCGTGGTGTTGTGAAGCGACGCGACATCGCCTGAGCGCTGCCTTTAGGCTCCCCCCGCATCGCCGCACATGCGGTGATTTCGTGACAACGGGGAGTTTCATCTTGACGAGCATCAAGCGCGTGGCGACGGTCGCGGGCGTGGCCGCCGCGGCGACCTCGCTGTCGATCGCCGCTTGGGCGATGACCGGCGATTCCCATTCCACCACGAAGAACGTCTCGGCGTCCCGGCCGCAGTCCTCGGTCGCGAACGCCGCCGACACCTCCGCGACCGCGCCGGGTGAGCAGGCGTTCGCGGCGACCTCGGCCAAGCGCGCCCCCGGCGTCCTCAAGGCCGGGCAGATCCTCAAGGCGGGGCAGTACGTGCGCTCGCCGAACAAGAAGTACCTCTTGGCCCAGCAGACGGACGGCAACCTCGTCCTGTACAGGGGCAAGAAGGCGCTGTGGAGCAGCGTTACGGGGCAGCATTCCGGGGCATTCACGGCGATGCAGAAGGACGGCAACCTCGTCGTCTACAAGGGCAAGAAGGCCCTGTGGTACTCCAACACCGCCCGTAACCCGGGCGCGTTCCTCGCCGTCCAGAACGACGGCAACCTGGTCATCTACAGCAAGGCCAAGAAGGCGCTCTGGACGCGGAACATCAGCATCGAGAGCCTCCAGCCGGGCTACTCCCTCAAAACCGGCCAGGCGGTGAAGTCGCGCAACGGCCGGTACACGCTGCTCCAGCAGAACGACGGCAACCTCGTGCTCTACCAGGGCAAGAAGGCCCTGTGGAACACCACCACGGCGCGGCACCCGGGGTCGTACACCCTCATGCAGGCGGACGGCAACCTCGTCGTCTACAGCAAGGCCAACAAGCCGCTGTGGTACTCCAACACCGCCGGGCACCCCGGCGCGTTCCTCGCTGTCCAGAACGACGGCAACCTGGTCATCTACGGCAAGAACAACAAGGCGCTGTGGTCACGGCACCTGTACAACGGGATCCTCGGCTCCGGGCAGAGCCTGCGCGCCGGCGAGGGCGTGCGCTCGCCGAACGGCGCCTACTCGCTGTTCCAGCAGACCGACGGCAACCTGGTGCTGTACAAGGGCAAGGAGGCGCTGTGGAGCACGAATACCCACGGCTCCGGCGTCTACAGCGTCATGCAGACGGACGGCAACTGGGTCGTCTACAGCGCGGCCGGCAAGCCGCTCTGGTACTCCAACACCGCGAACAACGCCGGCGCGTCGCTGGCGGTGCAGGATGACGGCAACATGGTGATCTACGCGACCGACCATCACGTCGTCTGGGCTTTCAAGAAGTGACTCCGGCTCCGCGAGCCCCGCACCCCGCCCCCGGTGCGGGGCTCGCGGTCTGCCGGATGTCGGAAAAGATCCGGTGACGCTCGTCGAACCTCCACTATCGTCACCTGCATGCCGAAAAACGAACAGGATCCCGCGGGCAGCACCCAGCAGTTCCGGGCGTTCCAGAGCCAGGGCGACTCCGCGCCGTCCGGTCCGAACACCGGACTGATCATCGGCGGCGCGGTCGTGCTGCTGGTGGTCATCGTGGTGGTCGCGCTGCTCGTCGTCTGACGCGGGTCAGCGGCCGGTCGCGGAGAAGTGCTGGAAGTCCCAGGGCCCGCCCCAGGTGCCGCCCCAGCCCCAGCCGATCGACCGGAAAGCCCGGACCACCTCGTCGCCCGCGTGGATCACGCCGGGATCCTTGCGCTTGCGGTTGCCGTACTTGACGCAGGCCGGATGCTCGATGTGGCCGTTCGGGTGCACGTAGGGGTTCTCGCACGTGTTCACGTCGACGGCGTGCCCGTAGGCGTGCTGTGACCAATTGCTGGACCCGGTCGCGTTGCGGCAGTTGAACGCCGACGTGTTGTCGGCCTCGATCGACTGGAAGTCGCTGCCCTTGTACTTGTCGACGAGTTCCATGCGCCGGATCGGATAGCGCTCGTCGTACAGCTTGTGGAAGACGGTCACGATCTTCGAGGCGACGTCGGCATTGACGACCATCTCGCCGTCGTGCGGCTTGTGGTCCATCCCCCAGTAGGTCATCCGGATCAGCCGGAGACCGTCGATCCCGACCGGGCAGCCGGAATGCCAGGAGTATTTCACCGTCGCGCGCGACGGAATCTTCGTGATCTTCGCGGTGAAGGCCTGTGGCTTCGCCGATGCCGTGGTGGCTTTGGGCGAAGGCGTCGGAGTGGCGGGGGCCTGGGTCGATGAGACGGGCGACGTCGCCGGGGCGGCCGGTGGCTCGGCCGAGCCCGACGAACCCCCGCCGCAGGCCGAAAGGGCCAGGGCCGTGCCACCCAGGACGGCGGCCAGGGTGAGGCGTTCCATAACGGAAGGATTACATGCGGTGGCCGATGCTTCGTCCCAAATCACCAGGCGACTTAGTCTGCCGGTACGGCCCGGCCAGCCGATCCCCGAGGACCGATCATGACGGAAACAGGCGACAAGCGGCGACCGCCACTCGGGATGCGCGAGATCACCGCGGTGGGCAGCGGGCTCGGCACCTTCATCCTCGTCGACTCGATCATGATGTACTCCGCGTTCGAGATGAACATCATGGGCGGCAAGGACTTCAGCCTGCTGTCCCAGGCGCTGGCGCTGCTCCTGCTGGCGTTCGGCCTCGGGGGCTTCCTCGCCTGGAAGATGACGGGGTTCACCCGGTTGTACGGCGTCGGGCTGATGTGCGGCTGGACCTTCATGACGCTGTTCTCGCTCGGCTTCTGCACCGGACTGAACACGTGACCGGTCAGCGCACCTTGGCGACCCGCTCGGCGACGGCGCCGAACGCCCGGCCGACGGCCTTGAGGTCGTCCGGGTCGATGACGTCGATGAAGAACTCCCGTACGGTGGCGACGTGATCGCGCGCCGCTCGCTCCAGCAAGGCGAATCCCTCGTCGGTGAGCTCGGCGTTGACTCCGCGCTTGTCGGCACCGCAGGTGCCGCGGGCGACGAGGCCCTTGCACTCCAGACGGGCCACGGTGTGGGAGAGGCGGCTTCGCGACTGGCTGGCGAACTCCGCGAGCTCGGCCATCCGCAGCCGCCGGTCGGGGGCCTCGGACAGCCGTACGAGGATCTCGTACTCGGCGGTGCTGAGCCCGTGCTTGGACTTCAGGTCCCGGTCGAGGAGATCGGCCAGCCGGACGCTGCCCTCGATGTAGGCGCGCCAGTCACGCTGTTGTGCGGCATCGAGCCAGCGCGGTTCGGTCATGTGTGCATTATACAGAGTGATTGAAGTTTCAACAAATCTTCGTGTACGGTGTCACTCGACCCTTTCGGTGTGCCGGCGCTCCGGTGCGGCGGAATAGTTGAAACTTCAATCACGTTCTCTGGGTCGTACCGACCGAGGAGGTAGCGATGCCCGCCGTGACCGCCGATCCGCTGACCCTGACCCGACTTCCCCGTCTCCCGGAAGAGGGGACCGCCTGGCGGCCGGTCAAGAAGATCGTCACCGCCTCGAAGCACGTCGAGGGGGAGGGCTTCCAGGTCCGCCGGCCGTTCCCCGGCATCGACCTGTCGCTCGCCGACCCCTTCCTGCTGCTCGACCACATGGGCGCGGTGGAGTACGCCCCGGGCGAGGCCAAGGGCACGCCCTGGCACCCGCACCGCGGGTTCGAGACCGTGACGTACATCATCGACGGCGCCTTCCAGCACCAGGACACCACAGGCGGCGGCGGTCTCATCGCCGACGGTGCCACCCAGTGGATGACCGCGGGCGCCGGGATCCAGCACATCGAGCAGCCGACGCCCGAACTGGTCGCCACGGGCGGGCTCTTCCACGGCGTGCAGCTGTGGGTGAACCTGCCGCGCGCCCAGAAGTGGGTGCCACCGCGCTACCAGGACATCGAGTCCCGCGACGTGGCGCTGCTGACCAGCGACGACGGCTCGTCCATCGTGCGGGTGATCGCCGGTGAGCTGGCCGGTCACCAGGGGCCGGGCGTCACGTACACGCCGATCACCTACCTGCACGCGACCGTCGCGCCGGGCGCCCGGCTGACGCTGCCGTGGCCGCGCGATTTCAACGCGCTCGTCTACACGCTCTCCGGGCGCGGGCAGGCGGGTCCGGAGGGACGCCCGCTGGACGAAGGGCAGCTCGCCGTGTTCGGCACGGGCGACGCGCTGACCGTCACGGCGGCCGACTCGCAGCCCCTCGCGAGCCGGAACGGCTGGGAGATCCTGGTTCTGGGCGGCCTGCCGATCCGCGAACCGATCGCGCGGTACGGGCCGTTCGTGATGAACACCCGCCAGGAGATCATCGAGGCCTTCGAGGACTTCCAGGCGGGCCGCATGGGCACCGTCCCCGCGGAGAAGGTCCCGCACCGCAGCGCCGCCGACGAGCACCTGTCCTGACCTCACCCCCACCGGGGCGGGATACGGCCCGCCCCGGATCCCCCGAAGGAGACTGTCATGGCGACGAAGGTCGCGGTCATCTACTACTCCGCCACCGGCACCGTGTTCGAGCTGGCCAAGACGGCCGCCACGGCGGCCGAGAAGGCCGGCGCGGAGGTCCGCCTGCGCAAGGTGCGGGAGCTCGCCCCCGAGGAGGCGATCGCCGCCAACCAGGGCTGGGCGGACCACGCCGAGGCGACCCAGCACGTGGTCGAGGCGTCCCTGGACGACCTCGAGTGGGCCGACGTGATCATGCTGGGCGCGCCGACGCGGTACGGCCTGCCGGCCGCCCAGATGAAGCAGTTCCTCGACACCACCGGACCGCTGTGGGCGCAGGGCCGGCTGATCAACAAGATCGGCACGTCGTTCACCGCGACGGCCACCCGGCACGGCGGTCAGGAGTCGACGATCCTGGCGCTGAACAACACCTTCTACCACTGGGGCTCCATCATCGTGCCGCCCGGCTACGGTGACCCGATCCAGTTCCAGGCGGGCAACCCGTACGGCGCCAGCCACACCTCGAACAACGGCGAGGACCTGCCGGGCGACGTGGAGCGCGCCGCCATCGAGTTCCAGGCCCGGCGCGCCGTCGAGGTAGCCGACACCTTCCTGCGCGGGCGCTCGCAGGCCTGAGCCTGGGGGGCGGGCCGCGGTCCGCCAACGAGGCCCCTGCATGGCGTGGGGGCGGCGAGACCCGGCATAACGCCTGAATGTCGCCGGCGGGCGAGGGTCTTTGTTCTGCGCCGTCCCGCCAGGCGGGAAAATTACCGTGTGGCGGGACAGCGCAGAACGAGGGCAGCCGTCCCGGACGGAAAAGAGTCTCGGAATCCGCGGCGAATCTCCTCGGCTCAGTTGCCCGCGGCGGGGCGGTCGAGCTCCGCGAGCATCTGGCGAGCCGCGTCCGGGTACTTTCCGATCAGGACGCGGGGTTGTGCCTCCTCGGCGATGCGGCTCGCGCCGATGAACGGCGTCCGGCGTAGCACGTCCTGAAACTCCGCCAGCGATCGGAGGAGGTCGTCGCCCGGCGCACTCATTCCGTTCCCCTCCTGACGTGAAGCTCCGCCCAGACGGTGTTTCCGTCGGGTCGCTCCAGGTAGCCCCAGCGGTCGGCGAGGGCCTCGACGATCACCAAGCCACGCCCGTTCTCGTCTTCGGGACCCGACTCGCGTTGCTCGGGCGTTCCTTCGCGATGATCGGCGACCTCGACGCGAAGAATCGCGGTCTTGAGGTTGAGATACAGAGTCAGCCGATATTCCCCGCCCGGGAGCGCGTTGGTGACCAGCTCGCCCGCGATCTGCTCGAGGTCATCGGCGAGCCGGCTGAGGCCCCACGTCCATAGGACGGTACGGACGAATCGCCGTGCGCGGCCCGCGAATTTGCTGTCTGCTCCGAGATCTACGTAACGGGATATCTCGGTCTTTATCAGGATGCTAGGCACTATCGCCTCCTCCGGCAGCCCCGCGTTCCGGGGCTTCCCAGAATGAAGCCGACGGGGCTACGGTGGGGAGCGTTCTGGGGCTCCAAGGGGATTGGAGCCTACCGACGGGGAGAATGGCCGCGGGAGGCGATGAGAATGTCGCAAGCGGATGATATCGACCCGGATCGGTCGCTTCAGGAATGGATGGCATATGCGCTCCGAAAGCGGCGCGCAGCGGCCGGAATGTCTCAAAGGGACTTAGCCAAGCGCGCCACGCTCTCCGAGTCGGGGGTCAAGCATCTCGAAGCCGGTCGGCGGCCGTTCCGGAGGGCGCATGCTGAGCTGTTCGATACGCTGTTCGACACGGACGGCTTTTTCGTGCGGCTGTGGACACACTCGCAACGAGAGCACGACCGCGAATGGTTCCGCCGGTACACGGGCTACGAACGCCGCGCCGACGAGATCCGAATCTTCCAGCCGCTCGTTATCCCGGGCCTGTTCCAGACGCCGGCCTACGCCCGCGCGCTGCTCGAACCCGGCAGGCTGCCAGACCTCGACGGGACCGTCTCCGCGCGTATCGCGCGACAGGAGATCCTCGACCGCGCCGACGCGCCGGAGGTCTGGGCGCTTATCACGGAAGCCGTCCTCCGGACCCCGATCGGTGGTACGGAGGTCTTCCGCGAGCAGTTAGGGCAACTCCTAAAGATCGCCAAACGCCCGAACGTTACGATACAGGTCATCCCAATGAGTGCTGGCGCCCACATCGGGTTTGACGGAGGGTTCGTCCTCTTGTCGATCGAGGACGAGCGGGTGGCCTTCGTAGAGGCGCAACTATCCGGTCGGCTCATCCGCGATGAGGGCGAAGTGAGGGAGCTCGCGGTACGATATGACCGGATTCGCGCTAAGGCACTGTCCGAGGATGACTCCCTATCCCTCATCGCAAGCATCGTGGAGGCCCTCTGATGCACCAAGCGACCGACTGGCGTAAGGCCGACCGAAGCAACGCGTCCGGTGGCGAGTGTGTCGAAGTCGCCGTCTTCCAGGATGAGCGCTCGGCCTGACGTTCCCCAGATGTGAAAAGCCCTGTCCCTCGGCCCGTGTACGCGGGTCAAGGGGCGGGGCTATTTGGTGCTCCCAGGTCATCGCCGGTTTCGAAGTAGTCGTGGAGGTGTGGGGGGAGAGCGGCGGGATCGGGCTGGAAGATCTCGATGAGCAGGCGGTCGGGTCCCTGGGCCATGGCGTAGGTCGCGGTCGGCTCGTCGCGGATGTCGGGGACCGAGACGCCGAGGGCGCGCAGACGTTCCACGACGGTCTCGAGTTCGTCGGTTTGGACGCCGAGGTGGTGGACGGTGCCCTGGCCCAGGGTCTTGGGCGGCTGCTCGTACAGGTGGATGCGGCCGGTCAAGAGGTGACCTTTGGTTGCTGGTGTTGTCCGAGTCCGCAGGGCTTCAAACCGTCGGGCAGAGGACGGCTTCGGCGGTTTTGAACATCGCGGGGATGATGGCGGAATCGTCGGCGGTGCTCCGCGTGACGGAGATGGCGAACTCCTTCCGGCCATCGGCCGAGAAGACGGTCAGTGCGACGTAGCCGGGCGCATCGCCGCCCCACATTTTCAGGTCTTCTGCGCACCGGCCCCTGCTCTGCTGCGCGCTGCCCTGGGGTTGGGGGCCACGGGTGAGGACCTCCTGCAGCGACGGCGGCAGCAGGCTGCCCTGGGAAAAGGCCCGCCAGAAGGTGCTGACGTCATGCGTCGTCGAGACGACGCCGCCGGCACCGTTGCCCCAGCTGGCGTTGAAGCGGTGCACATCGCGCAGGGTGCCGGTGGAGTCGGGGTAGTAGCCGTGCCCGTGCGGGCCCTTGATGCCCTCCGGGGGCTTGGTGATGTGGTAGGTCCGGGTCATGCCGAGCGGGCGGAAGAGACGCCGGTCGAGCTCGCTGGCCAGGGTGTCCCCGGTCACCTTCTCGATGATCATGTCGATGAGGGTGTAGTTGGTGTTGGAGTAGGTGAACTTCTCGCCCGGCTCGCCGGTGCGCGGCAAGCCCCGCGTCATCTTCACGATGTCGATGGGCCGGTAGTAGGTGGTGAAGTCGAAGACGTCGAACGCCGGTTCGGTCGTGCCGCTCTTGTAGAACCAGTCGGGGATGCCGGAGGTGTGCTGGATCAGCTGCTGGACGGTGATCTCGTCGGCTCGTTCCACCAACCCGTCCACCTCGGGCAGCAGGTCGGCGAGTTTGTCGTCCAGGCTGAGCCTGCCCTCCTTGACAAGTTGGAGGAGCACGGTGGCCACCATGACCTTGGATTGCGAGCCGATGCGGAAGCGGGAGTTCGCCGGGATCGTGCCGCCTTTGCCGTTGAGCAGCCGCGACCCAGCGGTGCCACGGCCGGCCGGCTTGCCGTCCACGTACACGCCGCCGATCGCGCCCACGACGCCCGGCATCTTGGCCAGGTTCTCCATGGCCTGCTGGACGTCGCCGATCGCGGTGGCGTGGGCGGCCGTCGCGGGCGATGCGGTGGCCAGCAACAGGGCTGCCGCGGTCGCGGCGGCAACGGACATGTGCTTCAAGACAACAACTCCTTCGAGGGGACGAAAAGGGTCAGGAAGGCGCGGGCGGGTCACGTGATGATCTGTCGTGCCGTCTCGCGCCTCCACTCAAGACGGAAGGCTGTTGTGGTGACGTATGCGATTTTCGAAACGCTCGCGATACACGACATCCCCGTCTTGTTACCGACCGGCCCGCGCGATCGCCGGAAAGCGTACATGCGGCCTGTACGTACATGCTGCATGTATGTATGGTGGCGACATGATCGACATCGGTGTTCTGCTGTCCACCCGCGAGGCGGCGATCAAGGACGACTGGCACGTGCCACGGCTGATCGAGTTCGCCCGACGGGCCGAGGCACTGGGCTTCGACTCGGTGTGGGCCGGTGATTCGCTGACGGCCCGCCCCCGTGTCGAGCCGCTCACTCTCCTGTCCGCGGTCGCGGCCGCGACCACCACCGTCGGGGTCGGCACCGCCGCGCTGACCGGTGCGCTGCGGCAACCGCTGCTCGCCGCGCACACGATCGCGACGCTCGACCTGGTCAGCGAGGGTCGGCTGACTCTCGGCCTCGGCGCGGGGTTCCCGTATCCGCAGACCGAGGCGGAGTTCACCGCCGCCGGTGTGCCCTTCACCGAACGGCTCGGCCGGCTGCTGGAGACCGTACGGCTGTGGCGTTCCCTGTGGAGCGCCGACCGGCCGGACGCCTTCGAGGGCCGCTACTGGAGGTTCGACGGGCTGGCCGGCCTGCCCGCGCCCTCCCGGCCGGGCGGCCCCGCGCTCTGGCTCGCCGGTGCGGGGCCCCGGGCGGTCGACCGCGTCGGGCGGCTCTTCGACGGCTGGCTGCCCTACCTTCCCGAGCCGGAGGAGTACGGCCGGCAGCGCGCCGAGATCGAGGAGGTCGCCACGGCGGCGGGCCGGGATCCCGCGACGGTCACCCCCGCGCTCTACGTGACCGTGCTTCCGCAGGACGACCCGGCGCGCGCCCGCGCCGGCCTGGAGTCCTACGTGCGGGCGTACTACGGCGCGTCCCTCGACGACATGTCCCGGCTGCAGGCGTTCGTCGCCGGGACGCCGGAGCAGTGCGCCGAGCGCCTGGCCGCGTACGCCGTCGCCGGAGTCCGGCACTTCGTCATCCGCATCGGGTCCCTCGACACGCTGCCCCACCTGGAGACGGTCGCCGGGATCGCGGACGCCGTACGGAGGCCGGTGAGCGTCCGATGAGGCGCGAGGAGGTCGTGGCCGGGCTGTCCGGCCAGTACGCGGTCTTCGCCACGCTGATCGACGGCCTGACCGCGGAGGAGTGGGACACACCGACCCGGTGCACCGGATGGCAGGTCTGCGATGTCGCCGCTCACGTCGTCGGCAACGCGGTCGACACCGCGAACGGCGTCGCCGGCACGCGTACGCCGGACGAGCAGGCGCGGGCCTTCCGGGGCGAAAGCCCGGATGATCTCGCCGCCGAGCTGCGATCGGCCGCCGGACGCCTCATCCCGCTCCTCGAGACCCTGAACGACCGCGTCTGGGAGCGCCCGAGCCCGGTCCCCGGCCGGTCCGTCGGGAACGGCGTGCACACGCTCTGGTACGACACGTTCGTGCACGGCGACGACATCCGCGTGGCGCTCGGCCGGCCCGAGGACCGCGGACCCGGGCTCGCCGGAAGCGTGGGCTGGCTCCGCGACGAGCTGGAGCGGCTCGGCCGGGGGCCGTACCGGCTGGTCCTGGACGGGCTCGGCGAGTACGCGATCGGCGCGGACGGTCCGGTGCTGCGCGGTGATCCGCTGCGGTTCGCGCTCGTCGCGACCGGCCGGGCGGATCCGGCGGAGTTCGGGACGGACGTCGGTGTCAACGTGCACCTACCATGATCCTATGAGCCGCAAGGTGGAGCAGGGCGAGGTGACGCGCGCGGCGCTCGTCGACGCGGCCGTCGCCCTCTTCACCGAGAAGGGCTACGCCGACACGTCGACCGCGGAGATCGTGCGGCGGGCCGATGTGACGCGCGGCGCGCTCTACCACCACTTCGCCGACAAGGAAGAGCTGTTCCGCGCCGCTCATGAGGCGGTGGAGAAGGACATCTTCGAGCGGGTTCGCACGGCGGCGGAGAAGACCGAGGGCGGGGCCGTCGAGCGGCTGAAGGCGGGCGTGGACGCGTTTCTCGACTCCTGTCTCGAGCCCGTGGTCCGGCGCGTCCTGCTGACCGAGGGGCCGCTGGTGCTCGGCTGGGAACGCTCGCTCACCTTCGACAACCCGTACTGCTCGCGGCGGCTGCTGCGGGCGGCCGTGGGGGAGCTGCGGCCGGGCGAGGAGCCTGAGCCGCTGGCCCACCTGCTGTACGGCGCGCTGCTGCAGGCGGGGCTGGTCGTCGCGGCCGACCGGGAGCGGCGTGCGGTGATGGGACGCTCGTTGTCAGACCTCATCGATACTTTGTTCGAGGGATAGATGGGTTCCGGCTGACGCGGCCGTCCGCGTGCGCTACCGTTGGCACGACTTCGAACACAGATTCGATGTCCTGTCCGCGCACGTTTCGAGGAGGCGGGGCCGGTGGCGATACTCACCGCTCCGGGCGCGACACGGTGTCGGTCGCGTCGTCGCGCGACACGCCGTAGCGCTTTCTATGGAAATCTACGGCCGCAGCTATATCCCCTCATAGAGTCCGAGAGCGTGGACCCCGTCCGTAATCCGTACGCCCCCGGCGCGGGGCAGCGCCCCCCGGAGCTCACCGGACGCGACCGCGAGCTGCGGCAGTTCGAGGTGGTCCTCGAACGCGTCGCGCACGGCCGTCCCGAGCGCAGCATGATCCTGACCGGCCTGCGTGGCGTGGGAAAGACCGTGCTGCTCAACACGTTCCGCTCCATGGCGATCCAGAAGCTGTGGGGCACCGGCAAGATCGAGGCGCGGCCGGACCAGTCGATCCGCCGGCCCGTGGCCTCGGCCCTGCACATGGCGGTGCGCGAGCTCGCCCCACGGCACCGGGCGCCCGACCGTATCGAGGAGTTCCTCGGTGTGCTCAAGGCGTTCGCGCAGGCCGACACCGAACCGCCCAAGGGCAAGGCGGCACCTCGCCGGTGGAACCCCGGCATTGACGTGCCCGCGGCGCGGGGCCGGGCCGACTCCGGCGACCTGGAGATCGACCTGACCGAGCTGTTCGTCGACGCCGCGTCGGTGGCGACCGACCTCGGGGTCGGGATCGCGCTGTACGTCGACGAGATGCAGGACATCCCGGCCGACGACGTCTCGGCGCTGTGCGCGGCCTGCCATGAGCTGTCCCAGAGTGGCGGCCCGCTCATCGTCGTCGGCGCGGGGCTGCCGCACCTGCCGGCGGTGCTGTCGGCCAGCAAGTCCTACTCCGAGCGCCTTTTCCGGTACGCCCGCATCGACCGGCTGGACCGGGACGCGGCCGACCTGGCGCTGCTGGCCCCGGCCGAGCGCGAGGGCGTGACCTTCACCCCGGACGCCCTCGACGCCCTGTACGACGCCGCGGACGGCTACCCGTACTTCGTGCAGGCGTACGGCAAGGTGGCCTGGGACATCGCGCCGGAGACGCCGATCAACGCGGGCGACATCAAGGTCGCGGCTCCGGAGGCGGAGGGGGAGCTGGCCGTCGGCTTCTTCGGCAGCCGGTACGAACGCGCGACCCCGGCCGAACGCGACTACATGCGCGCCATGGCGTCGCTGGGCGACGACCCGGTGCTGACCGCGACCGTCGCCGACGAGCTGGGCCGCAAGCCGTCCAGCCTCTCGCCGGCCCGGGACGGCCTGATCAAGAAGGGTCTCATCTACAGCGCGGAGCGCGGGCTGGTGGCGTTCACCGTCCCGCACTTCGGTCATTTCCTCAGGTCACAGCCGGTCTGAGGCCCCGCTACCGCTGTCTAGCGCACTCTTGGAATGCTCCTAGAGAGCCGTAGAGAGTGCCATCGGGGTGCCGTCTCGACAGGAATATACGGCTGTCTAGTCGCCCTCCTAGAAAGCAATAGAAAAGGCGATGGCCGCCCGGTGGTCTCCACTGGACGGCCGTCGAGCTCTCTATACGATGGTCTAGCGGTGAGCGAAGACACCCTTATACGGAGGCAGAGACGCCGATGAGGTCGGCGGTGCGGACCACGCGGGCGAACCGTCCGTGGTGCAGGCTCGCGGCGGTGGCACGGGTGAGCTCCTCCGCCGTCACCGTCTCGCCGTCCGGGCCCACGGCGTCGAACGTGTGCATCGCGTCGATCGGGTAGAGCACGTCGTACCCGAGGTTGCCGCCCATACGGGCGGTGGTCTCGTTGCACATGTTCGTCTGGATGCCGGCGATCACGAGCTGGCCGATCCCGCGCTCGCGGAGCCAGCCGTCGAGGTCCGGCTTGCCGTAGAACGCCGAGTTGACGTTCTTGGTGACGAACAGGTCGGGCCGGGTCTCCCCGAACGCCTCCAGCACCACGTCCTTGAGCTCGTTGCCGGGGGACTCCGCCGCGAGGGGCGAACCCGGACGGCTGTCGTGGCGGACCAGCACGATCGGCCGGCCGGCTGATCGCCAGGCCCGGATCAGGGCCACGATGTTCTCCTCGGCGGCCGGATTGTCCCGCCGGCCCCAGTACGGGTCCTCGAAGCCCTTCTGGACGTCGATGACGATGAGCGCGGCATTCTCGGTGAGTTCTGTCATGTCATCGAGCATCTCGCCGACGGCGGACGGCCACGAGTGGCAGAAATGTCGACGTGCGGTACTTTTCTGCCATGCGTACCGTCGGCGTCGTCCTGTGCGAGGGCATCCGCCCCTTCGACTACGGCGTGATCACCGAGGTGTGGGGCGTCCCCCGGCCCGCGTGCCCGGGCTTCGAGCTGTGGCGCTGCGGCGAGGCGCCCGTCGCCCTCCAGCACGGCGTGACCATCGCCCCCGACCGGCCCCTGAACGCGCTCACCGAGTGCGATCTCGTCGTGGTCCCCGGCCGCGTCGACGCCCTCGCCCCGGTGTCCGACGCGGTCCTCGAAGCGCTGCGCGCCGCCCACGAGGCGGGGGTGCCGATCGCGTCGCTGTGCGCCGGGGCGTTCGTGCTCGGCGCGGCCGGCCTGCTCGACGGCCGCCGCGCGGTCACCCACTGGGCGCTCACCGACGCGCTCGCCGAGCGGTACCCGGCCGCCCGCGTGCAGCCCGACGTGCTGTTCGCCGAGGACGGCGGCATCTGGACCTCGGCGGGCACCGCCGCCGGCATCGACCTGTGCCTCCACCTCGTACGCCAGGCCTGCGGCGCCGCCGTCGCGAACTCCATCGCCCGGCGCATGGTCACCGCCGCGCACCGGGAGGGCGGCCAGGCGCAGTTCGTCGAGCACCCGGTCCCCGTCGCGGCCACCGCCCAGTCCGCCGTCGCCGACACCCTCGAATGGGCACGCCACCACCTGGCCGAGCCGCTGTCCGTCGCCGACCTGGCGCGGCGGTCCGGCACCGCCCCCCGGACGTTCGCCCGCCACTTCACGCAGCTGACCGGCACGACGCCCGCGCACTGGCTGATCCGGCAGCGGGTCGCCGAGGCGCAGCGACTGCTGGAGACCACCGACCTGGCGGTGGAGCAGGTGGCGGCGCGGACCGGGTTCGGCACCGCCACCATGCTCCGCCGCCACTTCGCGCGCGTCGTCGGCGTCCCGCCCACGAGCTACCGCCGGACGTTCGCCGGGTCGTCGCCGAACCCGTAGTCCTTGAGCGTGATGCCGTTGACGACCTCGTTCAGGCGCTCGAGACCCTCCTCGTACCCCTGGATCTCCGCCTGCGGGTCACCCGCGGCCTGCTCCTCCATCTGCTTCCGGTTGACCAGCGCGAGGGCCTGGTTCTTCTCGACGAAGTCGCGGAGCTCCCCCTCGTACGCCGCGAACGCGGCCCGGTGGTCGCCGTCGACCGCCGCGAGCTCGCCCGCCAGGACGTACGCGCCGATGAGGGCCATGCTCGTGCCCTGCCCGGTCAGCGGCGACCCGCAGTAGCCCGCGTCGCCGAGCAGCACGACGCGCCCGCGCGACCAGTGGTCCATGCGGACCTGGGACATGGAGTCGAAATGGAAGTCGGGCGCGTCCCACATGTACTTCAGCGCCGTCGGGAACACCCAGACG
Source organism: Actinoallomurus vinaceus (assembly GCF_039542055.1). Classification (NCBI taxonomy): domain Bacteria; kingdom Bacillati; phylum Actinomycetota; class Actinomycetes; order Streptosporangiales; family Thermomonosporaceae; genus Actinoallomurus; species Actinoallomurus vinaceus. Next base: position 23,168 of record NZ_BAABHK010000020.1, on the reverse strand, counting down.
TCACCGACACGCTCGGCCAGGAGCCGCTTCTGCGCCTCGACGTCCCGGAAGTCGTAGTCGATCGGCTCGTCCGTCTCGAAGCCGACGTAGACCCGGACCTCCGCGTTGCCCCGCGCGCTCATGATGCCGCCGCCGACGCTCTCCGCCATGCAGAACGTCTGCCAGCGGTCGAGGTTCAGGAAGTTCGGCGCGGTGTACACCGCGAGGTACGTCCCGAGGTAGCGGAGGAACTCCGACTCCGGGCCGAACACCAGCCGGCGGACGTTGGAGTGCAACCCGTCGGCGCCGACGACCAGGTCGTACGAGCGTGTGAGACCGCTCTCGAACGTGACGTGCACCGCGTCCTCGTCCTGGGCGACCGCGGCGATCGAGTCGTCGAACAGGTACTCCACCCGGTCCCCCACCGCCTCGCGCAGCAGCGTGATCAGGTCGTCGCGCATGACCTCGACGTCCGGGCTGTCGAGGTCTCCGCCGCTGAAGGTCCGCTCGGTGCTGGAGTAGATCTCGTTCCCCGCCGCGTCGACGGCCGACGCGCCGCGCATGTCGGTCCCCCGCCGACGCAGGCCGGGCAGGATCCCCATCCGCTCGGCGGTGGTGAGCGCCGGGCCGCGCACGTCGATCGCCTGCCCGCCGGGCCGGGGCTCAGGCGACCGTTCGACCACGGTCACGTCGAAGCCGACGCGGTCCAGCCAGTACGCCTGCGCCAGGCCGGCGATGCCGGCACCGGAGATGAGAACGCTCGTGTTCCGCATGAGATAACCCCCTGTGGGCCGATTCGGATCGGCGCGGTGTCCCCCGCGCCGATCCGAATGTCCCCCACGCCGCGCACCATCGGCTGACAGCGCGCCAACGGTGGCCGGCGCGCCGCGTCAGCGATCGCTCAGCGGGGTCTCAGCCTCAGACGGAGCTGTGCACCCGCTGCGGACCGGAGTCGTCGTCCTGCCGCTCCCAGCCCGGATCCCACGCGACCCCCGCGCGTACGGCCGACGGCCGGCCGTCGACCGGGACGGCGAACACGACCTCCACGGACCGCCCGTCCACCTCGGCCGGGTAGACGAGGTAGCGGTGGCACAGCTCGCGCCACACGTCGCTGGGTTCCGTCGAGGTCAGGGACGCCGCGTGCGCCCGCCAGGCGGTGCTGGGCCGCAACGCGGCGTACGTCGCCTCGAGGGGGACGTCGCGGAGCTCGCAGGGGACCGGATGGCGGATTCGCGCGACGGCGGCCACCACCTCGGGGGACAGGGCCAGGAACACCATGCAGTCGACGGCGAACAGGGCCAGGGATCGGTCCCCGGCCGTGCCGAGGATCGCCGCGCCGGTCCCCGGGACGCCGGCCGACACGACCGCCATCGCCGTCAGCACCGCCGCCCGGATCACACCGAGGCGCCCCACAGGCGTCGTACCGAGACGGCCGAAACAGCCGCACGCCTCCTCGGATCCACGCCGGACCAGATCGGCCACCACCGCCGTCGCGGTCGCGAAGAACACGACACCCGCCAACCGGACCACGAGCAGCGGAGTCGTCAGCAGCAGTGTCCCGAGCACCACCTCGGCGGCCGCCACGGTCAGCGTGAAGGCCTCTCCCCGGTACCGCCCCATGACCGGGACGCGGCCGTCCCCGCGAGGGAGCGCCTTCATGGCGCCCGCGACCAGGAGGACGACGGCCAGGAACGGGATCTGCACCTCGCGGAAGAGCTCGGTCATGGGCGGTCCACTCGTACCGTGACGTTGAAGCATCCGGCGTCCAGGTCACCGCCCAGATCGACGAACGCGCTCCTGGACAGTTCGACGACCCGGCCGCGCGGGGAGGTCCCGCACCGCACACAGCGGTCGCAGAAGCGCGCGGCCATGCAGCCGCACTCGATGATCGGCACGCGTGCCTCCTGGCCGGTGCACTCGTTGCGGACCCACAGCTCGCTGCCCAGCGAGAGGTACGGCAGCCGCACGCCCGGACCGGCGCCGCAACCGCCGCCGTGGCCGTGCGGGTCGAGGGCCGGGTACGCCGCGCCGCGCCCGCCGTCGGGGTCCTCGAACCAGGTCGCCGTGCCGCGCAGGACCCACGGGGTCGTCCGGCGCGGCGGCGGGGCGACGGCGTGCGGGGCCGGCTGGGGAGACGAGCGCAGGGGCCGGAGCCCGAGGATCTCCCGGCCCCGCCGGATGCCGATCACGTCGAAGAGCGCCCCCGGCTCGAGCCGCGGATGGCGCACCTGCACCCGGCGCAGGGCGTCGTCCGGAACCGTGACGGTCAGCTGCCCGCGGTGCGGTCCGGCGTCCACGTCGAAGCGATTCCCGACGCGTCCGGTGATGACACCCGTGACCCGTGCGACGTCGACCCAGATGCGCTCCGCGGCCAGGCCGCCCGCATCCGTCGGACGCACCACCGCGCGACGCCCAGGGCGCAACTCCGCGAGCTCGGCCTTGCCGTCGTACCAGATCGAGGTCGTGGCCGACATCGGCAGCCGCACTTCGGAGCCGTCGGCCCTGGCCAGCACGATGACGTGCGGGCTGGCGTCCACGATCACACCCTCGATGGCACGCCGGGGCCAGGAATCGTCGTCGAGACGGTGCGGCGGATCGCTGAACACCACCTGCCGGAGCCGGCGTCGGCGGTGCATTAAATCGCGTGATGGCAGCATGGGGGAAGCTCCGAACATCGATGAAACGCTCATGGCCGTGCGACGGGAAGTCGCACGTCAAGCCTTACCCGGCGCGTTCCTTCTGTCGACTCCTTTGTCCAAACCGGCCAAAAGATGCCGAGAGGTATACGTGATGTTTTTTCACGATTACTGCGCGCGTGGTTGGCCGAAACATGAGGTACGAGTTGATCCGTAATTACGATCTTCGTGCGATCGTCGGCATGGTGTCGATAAGAACGCACCGATCTGCCGGGCGGTGAAGTGGGCGCAACATCGCACGATGAGTTCCGCGACTTCGTCGCGGCGCGACGCCCCACGCTCCTGCGCGCCGCCCTCCTCCTCACCGCCGACCGTACCGAGGCAGAGGACCTCCTGCAGGCCGCCCTGGCCAAGACCTACCTCGCCTGGGACCGGATTAAGGACCGTACCGCCCTCGACGGCTACGTCCGCCGGGCGATGGTGAACATCAACATCTCCTGGTGGCGACGGCGCCGGCTGGAGGAGTACCCGACGGACGAGATGCCCGACACGCCCGTCGCCGACCACACTGACCGCAGCGAACTGCGCGACGTGCTCGAACGCCTGCTGGACCGCCTGCCCGCCCGCCAGCGCGCGTACATCAGGCTGCGCTACTACGACGACCTCACCGAGGCCGAGATCGCCCACGCGCTCGGCGTCAGCGTCGGGACCGTCAAGAGCACCGTCTCACGGGCGATGGCCAAGCTCCGCGAGGACGCCGACGAGGAGTTCGCCGCCCTCGACTGAGGTGAGATTCGGCGTACTCGACGGGCCCGGGGTGCTGACAACGGCCGACGTAGGGGGCCAGAATCCGGGTCACACCCCCGAGCGTGGAGGCCGCCGTGTGGAGCACGATGCAGGACCATCCGCTGACCATCTCCTCGATCATGCGATACGGCACCCAGGTGTTCGGCGACGCGGAGGTCGGCACCTTCATCGGTGACGGCATGCGGCGCACCTCGTACGCCGAACTCGGGCGCCGCGCCGCCCGCCTCGCGAACGCCCTGCGCCGCCTCGGCGTCGACGCCGACCAGCGGGTCGCCACCTTCCAGTGGAACAACACCGAGCACCTCGAGGCGTACCTCGCCGTCCCGTCGATGGGCGCGGTCCTGCACACGCTCAACATCCGGCTCGCCGCCGACCAGGTCGTCTACATCGCCGACCACGCCGAGGACGACGTCGTCATCGTGGACGGCACGCTCGTCCCCCTCCTGGCCAAGATGCTGTCGCGGATGAACACCGTGCGGCACGTGATCGTCGTCGGCGACGCCGACCTGGCCCCGCTGGAGGCCGCCGGCAAGGAACTCCACTCGTACGAGGCGCTGCTCGCCGCCGAACCCGACACGTTCGACTGGCCGGAGATCGACGAACGCCAGGCCGCCGCCATGTGCTACACCAGCGGCACCACCGGCAACCCCAAGGGCGTCGTCTACTCCCACCGAACCGCCTACCTCCACTCGATGGCCGCGTGCACCGGCAACGCCTTCGCGCTGTCCAGCGCGGACCGGGTCCTCCCCGTCGTGCCGATGTTCCATGCCAACGCCTGGGGCCTCCCGTACGCCGCCCTCATGGCCGGCGCGTCCCTCGTCATGCCCGACCGGTTCCTGCAGGCCGAGCCCCTCGTCCGCCTCATCGAGGACGAGCGCCCGACGGTCTCCGGAGCGGTGCCGACGATCTGGAACGAGGTCCTCCGCCACGCCCAGGAGACCGACGCCGACCTCAGCTCCCTCCGCCTCGTACCGTGCGGCGGATCGGCCGTCCCCGAGTCGCTGATGCGCGCGTTCGACGACCTCGGCGTCCGGATCGTGCAGGCGTGGGGGATGACCGAGACCTCGCCCCTCGCCTCGGTGGCGCACCCGCCGCCCGCCTGCCCCGACCCCTGGCGCTACCGCGCCACCCAGGGCCGCATCATCAGCGGCCTCGAGGTCCGCGTCGTCGGCGACGGCGACACGGTCCTGCCCTCCGACGGCACCTCCGTCGGCGAGATCGAGATCCGCGGGCCCTGGATCACCGGGTCGTACTACAAGGACGAGGACCCCACGAAGTTCCACGACGGCTGGCTGCGCACCGGCGACGTCGGCACCGTCTCCCCCGACGGCTACCTCGTCCTCACCGACCGCGCCAAGGACGTCATCAAGTCCGGCGGCGAGTGGATCTCCTCGGTGGAGCTGGAGAACCACCTCATGGGTCACCCCGACGTGATCGAGGCCGCCGTCATCGGCGTCCCCGACCCCAAGTGGCAGGAACGCCCGCTCGCCTCGGTCGTCCTCCGCGAGGGCGCCACCGCCTCCGTCGGCGACCTCCGCACGTTCCTCGCCGACCGCGTGCCGAAGTGGCAGGTCCCCGAGCGCTGGTCCTTCATCGCCTCCGTCCCGAAGACCTCGGTCGGCAAGTTCTCCAAGCGCACCCTCCGCCAGATGTACGCCGACGGCGCCCTGGAGGTGGTCGAAGCCGAGTAGGTGCCAGGCCATGATCGCCGAGACCTTCTGGTGTCAGAGCCCCGGAAACCCTCGGCGGGAGGCCCGTACGGCGGGGCGCGGCCAATCGCTTTGCCGGTAGGGGCTGATGCCCGGTACTCTGTGTGCGGCCTGTTGGCCACCGAGGAGGCTTCGCCTAGTCAGGTCTATGGCGCCGCACTGCTAATGCGGTTTGGGTTTACCGCCCATCCGGGGTTCAAATCCCCGAGCCTCCGCCCCATGATCAAGGGCCTTCCCCAGTCGATGCTGGGGAAGGCCCTTGATCGTTTCTGGGGCTTGAACGGCCCCAGTTGCCGTTGCGAGCCGGATCGCGCGGCCGAGCCCCAGCACTGAGGGCCCGGAGCGGCGATGCTCCGGGCCCTCGGCGGGTGTGACCGGGTCAGGCGGAGAGCCGACCTCGTACGGTCGTCAGATCCGGTGGGTCACTCAGGGGCAGATCTTCCTCGACTTCGTGCCCGCGTGCTCCCAGCGGAGGATGCCGTCGACGTAGGTGGGCATCCACTTCTCGACGGTCGGCGAACGACCCGGCGTGCTCGGCTTGCCGGCGTCGCGCGGCGCTGTGCCGTCCTGTGCTTGCGGCCCTTGGCGGTGACGTCGGCCTGTGTCTTCGCGCTGACATGGCGTCGGTCCGGGCTCCCGTCGTTCTTGATGCACTGGTGACGCGGCCATGCCAGCGGCCATCGCCGGTGGGGCCTTTGCCGTGAGCGGGCCCGGTGACCGGGTCGGGCTCCTCCCTGTCAGTACGACGACACCGACGAGGAGTTCCTCATGGGTGAGTACAGCCGCAGCCTGCCCTACGATCTGATGACCTTCGAGGAGCGCGACCAGGTCGACGCCGAGCGCACCGACGCGATCCGAGAGACCGTGTCCATCCTGCCCGCGCGGCCCGGTACCCGACGCTAAGGAGCCCCCCAACCGTGAAGATCATCGACCGCGTCAAGGCGTACATCCAACAGAACAAGCAGAACCGCGATGACAAGAGGCTCGCGGTGTCCACGACCCACGAGGCGCCGGAGCCGGCGACCGAGTCGGCCACGGAGCCGGCCACGGAGTCGGCGACCGAGCCGATCACGGAGTCGGCGACCGAGCCGGCCACGGAGCCGGCCACGGAGCTGGCGACCGAGCCGGCCACGGAGCCGGCCACGGAGCTGGCGACCGAGCCGGCCACGGAGCCGGCCACGGAGCTGGCGACCGAGCCGATCACGGAGTCGGCCACCGAGCCGATCACGGAGTCGGCCACGGAGCCGGCCACGGAGCCGGCCACGGAGCCGGCCACGGAGCCGGCGACCGAGCCGGCCACCGAGTCGGCCACCGAGCCGATCACGGAGTCGGCCACCGAGCCGGCCACCGAGCCGGCCACGGAGTCGGCTACCGAGTCGGCCACGGAGCCCGCCGCGTGCCCGCGCTGCGGCGCGACCGGCGAGGCGCCCTGCACGACCCCGTCCGGCAAAGCCACGAAGACCCACAAGGGGCGCGAGCAATGAGCAGCGGTGCTGCAGACTCCCGGACGGATCCGCGGGTCGACGCTGTGCGTGTGACGCACTCGTCGAACACGCAGGTCGACCACGTCCGGGTCCGCGGCCATCTGGAAGGGAATGAGTAGGCCCAGACGGTCTCTGCGAGACACGTAGGTGGTCCCAGAACTGGTCTCATTTGTGGCCGAGATCAAATAACAGTCGTTGATGTACGCCAAGGTCCGCCGACGTTTCGAGATACGCCTGCTCACCTGTGCAGATGCAGACGTCGACGGACCTTGGCGATGAACGGCGAAAGATCGTTGGACTAACTGCTAATGCGGTTTGGGTTTACCGCCCATCCGGGGTTCAAATCCCCGAGCCTCCGCCCAATGATCAGGGCCTTCCTCCGTCGATGACGAAGGAAGGCCCTTGATCGTCTCTGGGGCCCGAACGATCCCCGTGGCAGTTCCGTTGCAGCACTTGCCCGCGGAACCCTGCGTCCGCTCGCCGGCATGCCCAGCGCCGAGGGTCCAGCGTGCGCCCTGACGCGGCGACGGCCACGGCCACCACTGCGCTTTGAGCACAGCCTGGGTCAGCTCATCCGGGTCTGCGGCCTCGACCAGCCGCCACCCGCCTGGAGGAGGGATCAGCGCCCACCACACGCCTGTTCGGCCGCCGAGCCAGAACACCAGTCCCGGAAACCGCCGGCGTAGAACCTCGACCGGATCGGGAGTCATGGCCGGTCGCCGGTGCCCCCGTCGCGGAGCTTCAGGTACTGGGCGATCTGAGACGCCGCTCCCGCCGGATCATCGACCGCGTGACGGGCATGGTCGTCACGCCGCCACACGTATGAGGTGCCTGATGGATCGACCTCGATCCACAGCTTCCGCGCGATGAGCGCGCCTCGGACCGACGGCCGGGCGCGCATCACTCATGCCCACCTTGACTCCGAGCTTGATGAGTTCGTGGCACAGCTCGATCAGCGCACTCAGGTTCTGATCGCGATTGACCTCGTTTGCCTCGCTCCCCAAAAGGCCGTCCGTTCGACTACTCGACGCTTTCCAAGATCGAGAACGGTGGCATCTTTCCCAGTGAGGTCATCGCCGGCCTGCTCGACGATGCATGAAGCGCTAAAGGCGCAATACGCGCGGTCTGGCCGCTGTTGGCGGAATTGCGTGGAGGTAACCTCGGGAGTGAAGCCCCCACCCGAGACCATGAGGATTCCGAAGTGGAGCGGCGCGCCGCGATCCAGATCCTGGCCGCGTTGGCGGCCGGGGCGACCCTTCCGCCTGACCTCGTCGAGACCCTGAGGGCGGGCCTCGGATCTCCGGTTCCCGAATCCGAACGACACTCCATCGATGCGTGGGAGCAGACGGCGTACGAGTACGCGTCCTTCCTGTGGCCGCTCCCGCCTGCCGAGATCATCGGAAATCTCGGTGCCGACCTCGCCGACCTGCGTGAGGCGATACAGCGAGCGTCGGACGACACGACGAGGCTCGGTCTGCATCGCATAAGTGCGCGGCTCGCCGCCGTCATGGCAATGGCGCTGCATGAGACCGGAGACTTCCTCGCCGCGTCTCGATGGTGGCGCACCGCACGCCGGGTGGCCGACGTGAGCGGTGACCGCGAGGTCGGGGCATGGATCTGCGGTCGTCAGGCGATGATGCTCGCCCAATCGATCGGCCTGACGGACAAGGCGCTCAAACTCGCCGACGAGGCCCGCCACCTTGCGGCCGGCCATCCGAACGCCGGTGCCGCCGAAGCGCAGGCGACTAGCGCGAAAGTGCTGGCCGGCCGCGATGCCACAGGGGCCCGCCGAACACTCGACGAACTGATGGAGACCTTCGCGCGGCTGCCCGAGGCGGTTTCGCAGGAGCACACCGCCATCTGGGGATGGCCCGAACGCCAACTCATGCAGAATCGCACCGCCGTACTCCTGGCCCTGGGCGACTCCTCCGCGCCGAGCTCACCGCCCTTCGTGATCGCACGGAGCCTCATCTGCTCCAAGGCCGGGCCGGCGTCGAACTGAAGATCAGCTGGTCCCTCATCAACGCGGGAGAGATCGACGAAGGTCTCACCCACGCCGTACGAACCCTTGGTGAGCTTCCTACCGCGCATCGGACCACCGGCGTGCTCCGTACCGCCGGCCGCGTTGTCGCCGCCATCCCGGATGACGCTCGTACAGTGCCCGCCGCGCGAGAACTTCGTGCTCTCGCGGGGCAGCCCACGAGCGGGCCGAAACCTTGACTGTCTTCCGACTACTCCGTTCCGGTGGCCCAGCGCCGCGACAGAGAGTTGCGATCGTGACCGGATCGCCACTGCGGCTCACGGCCGCTCTGGCCTCGTCACCGAGACCAGAGCTCACGATATCTATCGATTGATTACTACTTAAACTTGATGCAGTTGGTGGGAATCCAGCCCGTGCGCCCGCGGTACGTGACGTGATCCCAGTCGTGGGAGGTGCCTCCGCACGCCGTGTACTTGCCGCCCTTCGGGGTGAACCCGATCCAGCAGGCCTTCGTGTTCTTGTAGACGACACGCAGGGCCGTGGAGTTGGAACGGGGTGACTTGCGGAGGTTGATGTTTTGTTTCGCCGTAACGGAACTGCACTTCGAGGCTTGGGTCGTCTGCGCAACCTGGCGAGTCGTGGTGGTGGGCTGTTTCGCGAAAGCAGAGGTCGCGGTCCCCGCTCCAGCAAGGGCGAGGGCGGCAACAGCCGAAGCGACGAACAGCGATTTCTTTACCATAGTCGGAGTATAGGCATACTAGATGCCATATTTTGTTTCGCGACCTAAGGCGAACAATGTGTGATATGTATCACATGTGGATAGCGGGGTAATTTCAAGCCGCCCGTCTCGGGCATTTTCACGGCCGTGGCGGTGACGACGGTTCGCCTGCTGTGACCTTCGACGGGCAGCGGGTGATCGCCGCCCAGGCGTTGGTATTCCGCCCGGGCCGGAACACGCACGATTCCCGCGATGGCGTCGGCTGAGATGGAATCTGCCGGGCTCACCGCCAGGGCGGCGTCCGCTCGCCGTGACGCCGACGCGGATCACCGAGGCGTCACTTGAGGTACCAGATCTGGTACCTGCCCTGGTTCTTCGTGTGGGTGTACACCGCGCCCTTGGCGTTGCCGTCCAGGTAGAGGTTGGTCGCCCAGTCGAGCCAGTTGGCGGGGAGGGTAGGGAGCCAGTACTGGTAGTTCCCGCCATTGCACGGAAGGGTGTAGACGTTGCCTGCCTTGTTGCTGTCGAGGCAGCGGCCAGTCGCGACGTTCTTGACGTACCAGGCGGTCCGGATGCGGTCCATCTTGTGGGACGTCAACTTCCACTTCTGGTAGTTCCCACCGTTGCAGGGTCGGGAGTAGACCTTGCCCGCCTTGTTGCCGTCGAGGCAGCGGCCCGTGGCGTCCTGGACGATCCGGTGCGGGCCGACCGTCTGTGCCGAAGCACCGGTCGCCGTGGCGGTGACGACCCCCACCGAGGACAAGAGCACGAAAGCGCCGGCCGTCGAGGAAATCCTGATGCGCATCGGATCCCGTCTCCCTTGCCTCGCGGGGAAGTCGATCTTCTCGCCGCGGTCAACGTAACCCGCGCAGACGATCTTGATGGAGAGCGCTCCGGATGAACATTCGGCGAACGCGGCCGGCCCTGCGAACATGCGCGAGCGCCCAGAGGGCCTCCCCCCGGGCGCTCGGCGGTGCCTCGATGTGATCAGTGGCAGTAGTGGTCCAGCGCATGCACGATGCGGTCTGCCCGCACCCGCGCCGGCCCCTGCCAGTGCACCCGTTCGGCGACGATGCGTCGCCGCACTATCCGCCAGCTGTCCGACTTGGTGGGCTTCCTGACCGCGGAGAGCCACTTTTTGCCCTCGACGGTCCACTGTCGACACTTGGTCGTCTGGGTGGAAACGGTCTCCTTTGCGACTGCGGCGTTCGCGGGGGAGAGCGTTGCGGTGCTCAGTGCGGCGGTCAGCAGCAGGCCGCCCACGACCGTCGCCCTTCGTCTCGACATCGGCTTCCGTTCCGTCGTAGTTCTGATGATCTTCGGCAGGCTAGGGGCCGGCAGGGCCAGCTGCAAGATCACGCGCGAGAGCGCCCGGAGGGTCTTCCTCCGGGCGCTGGGCGGATCAGAGGTTCGTCAGGAGAAGAGCTGGCCGCGCACGGCGCCGCCGGGGAACTCGGTGCTGTGCAGGTTGGCGTAGAACCCGGACGGGTTGGAGCGGATCTCGCCGACCACGGCCGGGTCGATCCCGGTGGCGGTGCCGGAGATCGCGAACACGGTGCTGGGAACCGGCGTGGTGAACAGCGGGACGACGACCGGGCCGTTGGCGCCGAACGCGCCCTTGTGGATGTGGCCGAGGGTCGGGTTGACCCCGAGCCAGGCGAAGGAGTAACCGACCCGGTTGCCCTGCGGCCGGATGAACGCGACGGCGCGCCCGTCGGGGTCGCCGACCTTCGGGCCGCCCGCGACCGGCACCTCCTGGTCGCCCGCGAGGAAGGCGCGTGCTCCGCCGCCCTGGAGCAGCGACAGCAGGTCGGCGGAGCGGTTCAGGGGCGTGAGCTGCCCGCGTACGGCGCCGCCCGGGAACTCCTTGCTGTGCAGGTTCAGGTAGAAGCCCGACGGGTTGGTGCGGAGACCGTCCGCGACGGCCGGGTCGGTGACGGTGACGGCGCCGGCCGCGGCGTCAGCGGTGTCCGGCATCGGGCTCGTGAACAGGGGGACCTTGACGTCACCGTTCACCCCGGCGACGCCCTGATGGATGTGGCCGAGCGTCGGCGCGCCGATGTTCTTCCAGCTGAAGGCGAAGGTGATCCGGTCGCCCTGGACCCGTACGACGCCGGTCGCGCTGCCGTCCGGGTCGCCGACGGCCGGCTTTCCGGCCACCGGGACCTCGTTGCGCCCCGACAGCCGGGCGGCCAGGAACACCGGCTTCTGACGGGCCCGCGCGATCGCGGCGTTCAGATCCGGTTGATCGTCCGGGGCGCTGCTCGGCGCCGCGCTCGGCATGTTCATGCCTGGCATCCCCGGCATGGAGTGCCCGGGCGTCTGGGCGGACGGGGAGCCGTACGGGGCGGGGCTTGTGGTGTCGGCCCGGGCGGCGGTGGTGCCGAGCGCGCCGAGGGCGAGGGCCATGGCCGGGACGGTGACGGTACGAATACGCATTTTTTCCACTCTCCGTTCGCTGATTCGCCCGGGAGTACGGCGGCCATCGATCGTCCGGTTCAACGAAGAATAATTTTTTTCGCGTTGAACCCCCACGCCGCCACGTGCGTACCGCATGCCGACACGCAGATCTCGGCTACGTCAGGGAGCAGTTCTCATGCGCGCACGATTCGTCGTCCTCGGTACCGCACTCGTCCTCGGCCTCGCCGCGTGCGGCGGCGGTGGAACCGAAAGCAAGCACCACGCCGCCGCCGCCTCGGGCGATTCGGCGGCGAGCGTCAAGATAAGCCAGTCCAGTCTCGGACCGATTCTTACCGACCGGGAAGGGCGGACCTTGTACGCGTTCGCCAGGGACAAGAACGGCGGCAGCAGCTGCAGCGCGGACTGCATCGCCACCTGGCCGGCGCTGACGAGCCGGAGCACGGTGACCGCCGTGAGCGGCGCGAACAGCACGCTCCTCGGCCAGACCCGCCGCGCGGAGGGCACGACGCAGGCCACGTACGGCGACTGGCCGCTCTATTACTACGCCGGGGACATGAACGCCGGAGACGTCGACGGGCAGGGCGTGGACGGTGTCTGGTTCGCCGTCGGCGCCAACGGAAAGCTGGTCAAGACCGCGCAATAGCGGACAGGCCTGATCCGGGCGTGGATACACATCACTCGATCGCTGCGAAAAGCCGGGTACATCGCCCGGCTTTTTCGCGTTCCCTGCGATAGGCGTCGTTCGGTCAGACCGGTATGCGCAAGAGCGTCCCGCCATTTTCGATCAGCACGTCGAAACGGATGATCTGCGAACGCTGTGCGGCGGTTCCGCCGTGCACCTGAAGATGCGCCGGGGCGCCCGGAACGCCATATCCCTTCGGCGGGACCGCCCATTCGGTCACCACACTTCGCTGCCCGGAGCGCGTCACGGCCACCAGCCGGCAGGTCAGCGGCCCCCGGACGCCGGCCAGGTCCAGCGCCACCCGCGTACCCCACGGCCGGCCGTCGGTCGCGACCGTCCCGCTCGCGTGGGTGACCGGATCGGTCGCGGAGTGGCGTTCGCCACTGGCCAGTAGATCCGCCGCCGGACTGCCGTGATCGTGCGTCGGCGCCGCCGGATTCCTGAGGGCCGCGCCGATGGTGACACCGCCCGCGACGATGGCCGCTCCCGCGGCCACCCCGATGAGCAGAGTTCCGCGCCGACGGCGGCGCGCGGCCTGGCGCCGACGGCTCAGCAGGTCGACGACGCCCTCCGGTGACGCACCGGGCGCGCGGTCGATCGGGGCGACCTCCGTGAGCAGGGTCCGCATGCCGGCGAAGCTCTCGACCTCCGAGGCACAGGACGCGCACCCGGCGAGATGCTCCTCGAACGCGCGGCGATCGTTCTCCTCGAGGAGGCCGAGCACGTACGCGCCGACGTCGGTGTGCTCGACGCTCATCTGGCCACCCCCGTCCGCGCGGCACGGCGCCGCCTCGACGCCCGGAGCACATCATCGACCCTGCCCCTCACCGTATCCGTGGATCGGCCGGGCACCCAGCGCCCATCACCGGCGAAGGGCACCCCGTCTCGGTCTCCGGCGGAGGGCTCCCCGTCTCGGTCTCCGGCGGAGGGCTCCCCGTCTCGGTCTCCGGCGGAGGGCTCCCCGTCTCGGTCACAGGCGGAGGGCTCCCGGGGGTCGGTCACAGGCGAAGGGTGAGCAGCGTCCGACCGTCGTCCGCGACCACGTCGAAGCGGGCGAGGTCGGCGCGGGCGACGGCGGTGCCCCCGTGGACCCGCAGGTGTTCTGGGGCGCCGGGGACGCCGTAGCCTCGCGGCGGAACGGCCCACTCCGTCACCGCATGACGGTTCCCGGTGCGCGTCACGGCCACGAGCCGGCAGGTCAGCGGGCCGCGGACGCCGGCCAGGTCGAGTGCGACGTTGGTGCCCCACTTCTTGTTCTCCGTCGCGACCGTCCCCTTCACTCCGGTCCTGGCGTCGACGGCCGAGTGGGTCTCGCCCGACGCGAGCAGGTCGGCCGCCAGGTTCTGGTGGTCGTGGGCCATCTGCTGGTGAACGTGCTCGGCGGTCCGGCCCTGGCCGGTGGTGACTGCGCCGACGGTGGCGCCACCCGCGACCAGCGCGATCGCGGCAGCGGCACCGAGTGCGGCCGTCCGCCGATGGCGGCGCCGCTGGGCAGTCCGGCGATGACGCATCATCTCGACCAGGCGGCCGTCAGCTTCACCACCGCCTTCCTCACGGTCATCGTCGGCCGGATCGGCCTCGCGCAGCAGCGTGGCCAGGCCGCCGAGGTCGCGCAGCTCCTCCGAGCACAGGGCGCAGTGCGCCAGATGAGCGTCGAAGGCGCGCCGGTCGTCCTCCTCGAGCAGGCCGAGGGCGTAGGCGGCGACGTCGGTGTGCCGGATGTCGGCGGTCATGCCTGCAGCCCCCTCTCCTCCAACGCCAGCTTGAGCGCCCGCAAGGCGTAGTACGTACGTGACTTGACCGTCCCGACCGGGATGCCGAGAACCTCGGCAGCCTCGTTCACGCTGCGGTCCCGCAGGATGGTCTCGGTCAGGATCTCCCGGTGGGCCGGTGACAGGGCCTTGAGCGCCTCGCTCACGACCACCGATCGCAGCAGCTCCTCCATCCCGTCACCGACCTGCAGCGTCTCCAGCGGTCCCTCCCCCGCCTCACTCGGCCGCGCCGCCTTGCGACGCCTGTCGTCGATGACGACCCGGCGCGCGACCGTCGCCAGCCACGGCATCAGCGAGTCGCCGTCCACGTCGAGCCGGTCGATCGAGTTCCAGGCGCGGATCATCGTCTCCTGGACCACGTCCTCGGCCCACGAGCGATCGCCGCCGACCAGCCGGAGCACGAAGGACAGCAGCGGGCGGTGGTACGCGCGGTAGAGCTCGGCGATGACGAGGTCGTCGTCCGGGTCCGTGACCGGCCTGGCCCGCCGGGTCCAGGCCCGCAGCCCACGTGGGCGGGTGGTCTCTCCGGTCGCGCGGAGCGTCGGCGCCGGGTCATCGGGGATCGGGCGCGGGGAGGGCGGAGTCTGCTGGCGCATCGTCGAATCTCCCCGTCACGGACCGTACGGCCCGGCGGCGCACGGCCCGCACAGTTGCCCCGGCTCCCGGACCAGGGGCGGCCGGGACGACCCCGGCCGCCCCGCCCCCGACGGTTCGGCCCCTGCCCGACCGGCCCATGGCCGTATCACTCCTGCCTGTACGGCCATGGGCCGTCGAGTCATGGCGAATTCCTGCCTTCCGGGTCCGCTGTCGGCAGGAGGTACGCGCGCGGGCCCCGGCAGGGTTCAACCGATTCGGCTCGAACCTACGGGGAGAGGATCAGCGGCCGGTGATCTCGTCGAGGGTCTCGAGATCGCCCTGCTCCGGCGTCCAGTTTCCGGCCTCGACGTTGGCCCGGACCTGGTCGGGAGACGTGGCGCCGGCGATCACCGAGGCCACGGCGGGCTGGGCGGCGAGACCGCCGATGGCGACCTGGAGCATCGACAGGCCGCGCTGGTCGGCGAAGTCGCGGATCGCCTCGATGGTGTCCCAGTCCGCGTCGGCGTGGATCGAAGGCCTGGCGTTGATCCGCGTACCGGCCGGGGGCTGCTCGTCCCGCCGGTACTTCCCGGTGAGCAGGCCGTGCTCGAGTGGGAAGAAGGGCAGGATGCCGACGCCGTACGCCTGGCAGGCCGGGAGCAGCTCGGCCTCGGGGTCGCGGTGCAGCAGGTTGTAGTAGTTCTGCGCGCTGATGAACCGCGCTCCGCCCCCGGCGCGGGCGGTGTACTCGGCCTCCACGACCTGCCAGCCGGCGAAGTTCGAGGAGCCGATGTAGCGGACCTTGCCCTCACGGACGAGCTCGTCGAGGGCGGCGAGCGTCTCCTCGATCGGGGTCACGCCGTCCGGCGCGTGGTACTGGTACAGGTCGATGTGGTCGGTGCTGAGCCGCCGCAGCGACGCCTCGACCGCCTTACGGATGTAGCGGCGGGAGCCGCGCGCGCCGAAGTCGGGGCCGTTGGCGCCGCGCATGTCCATGCCGAACTTCGTCGCGACGATCACGTCGTCGCGGCGGCCCGCGAGGCAGCGGCCGAGGATCTCCTCGGACAGGCCGGGTTCACCGCCGTAGATGTCCGCCACGTCGAACAGGGTGATCCCGGCGTCGAGCGCGGCGTCGATGACCTCCTGGCTGCCTTCGACGGTCTGCGTACGGGTTTTGGGCCGGCCGAGGTTGTTACAGCCGAGACCGACGACGGAGACCATGAGACCGGAGTCGCCCAGCGGGCGGAAAGCCATATCGGACATGCTCGTGAGCCTAAACGAGCGCTTCGCCACCGGACGTGGTGGCGTGCCGCGCCCGGGTGTCGAAAGCGGAGGTCGACCGGCATCATCGACCCATGGAACAGGAGGACGGATACCTGTTGGACAACCGGCGGGCCGAGGCCGGGGTCCGGTTCGACGCGCTGGCGGAGCTGTTCGACCCGTGGACGTTCCGCCACTTCGAAGACATCGGCGTGGCCCCGGGCTGGAGCTGCTGGGAGGTCGGGGCGGGCGGGCCGTCGGTGCCCCGGTGGCTGGCTCGCCGGGTCGGCGACCGTGGCCGGGTTCTGGCGACCGACATCGACGTCTCGTGGCTGCGGGAAGCGCCGGGAGGTCGGCCGGGGTGGGTTGGTCGGGAAAGGCCGGGAGGTCGGCCGGGGTGGGTTGGTCGGGAAAGGCCGGGAGGTCGGCCGGGGTGGGTTGGTCGGGAAAGGAACGACTCTGCCGTGGAGGTGCGTTCGCACGACGTCGCCCGCGACGAGCCGCCCGCGGAGACCTTCGACCTGGTCCACGCCCGCCTGGTCCTCGTCCACCTCCCCGACCGCGACCGGGTGCTGCGCTCGCTGGTCCGCAGCCTGCGCCCCGGCGGCGTGCTCCTCATCGAGGACGCCGACCCGGCGCTGCAACCACTCGCCTGCCCCGACGAGCACGACGCCCCTCAGCGACTGGCCAACCGGATCCGTACGGGCTTCCGCGCCCTGCTGGCCGCGCGCGGCGCCGACCTGGGCTACGGGCGCACGCTGCCCCGGCTGCTCCGAACGGCAGGCCTGGAGGACGTACGGGCCGACGCGTTCTTCCCGATGACCTCGCCCGCGTGCGGAGTGCTCGAGGCCGCCACCGTCAGACAGCTCCGCGACCCGCTCATCGCCCACGGCCACGCCACCGCGGAGGAGATCGACGCCCATCTCGCCGCCATCACCGCCGGTCACGTCGACCTCGCCACCGCGCCGATGATCTCCGCCTGGGGCCGCCGCCCGGACGGCCCGAGTCCCGGGCCGGAGGTCCGGTGAGTCCCGGATCATCCCGGGTAGGGTCGTCCTGGTGACGAGTGCGAATCTGCTCACCGACGCGTTCGGCCGGGTCCGGGACGCCGTGCACCGAGCCGTCGACGGTCTCGGCTCCGAGGAACTGGCCTTCCGCGTCGACCCCGGCGCGAACTCCATCGCCTGGCTGACGTGGCACCTTACCCGCATCCAGGACGACCACCTCGCGGACGCCGCTGGCACGCCGCAGCTGTGGACGTTCGAGGGCTGGGCCGAACGCTTCGGCCTGCCCTTCGACGTGTCGGACACGGGATACGGCCACACGTCCGCCGAGGTGGCGGCGGTCCGCGTCGAGTCGGCGGAGCTGCTGACGGGCTACCACGACGCCGTGTATCAGCGGACGGTCGCGTACGTCGGCTCCCTGACCGACGATGATCTCCCCCGGATCGTCGACCGCTCCTGGGACCCGCCGGTCACCCTGGGCGTACGGCTGGTCAGCGTCATCGCCGACGGTCTGCAACACGCCGGGCAGGCGGCCTTCGTCCGCGGCGTTCTGCTGCGGAGCGGCTGACCGGCGACCCACCATCCACCGGCTCGGGCCGCTGGACGGCGGCCATGAGCGGAAGAGACGGCTCAGCGGGTGGCCGGGACGCCGTTGACGGTCACGTGCCGGAAGCGGATGCGGGTGACGTTCGTCAGTTTGTCGACGGGGTCGTCGATGCCGGTGAAGGCGCTGTTCCGCACGGTCAGCCCGACGATCGGGGCCTCGCTCAGCCCGGTCATGTCGAAGACGACGGGCGCCTTGTCGCAGGTGGAGTTCGTGATGGTGAAGCCGCCGAACCGGGGCGTGTACGACCCGGTCTGGTTGTTGTACGTCGTGGTGGCGAACACGAACGACTTCTTCAGGTTCGTCGCCGTGAACCGGTCGAGGTTGACGTTGTGGGTGAAGCCGCCCCGGAGGGTGTTCGACTTCACGTACAGGGCGTAGCGGGTCTCGAGGGTGCAGTTGTGGGCGTAGACGTTGCGGATCCCGCCGGTCTGCTCGCTGCCGCAGGTGATCGCTCCCCATGGGCCGGAGAAGTGGCAGTCGTAGACGACGATGTTCTGCGACGGCACGTTGACGCGGCGGCCGTCGTCGTCGCGGCCCGACTTGATCGCGATGTTGTCGTCGTACGCGCCGAGGGTGCTGTTCCGGATGACAACGTGGTCGCAGGACTCCGGGTCGCAGCCGTCGGTCTGCGACTTGGTGGCGGCGGTGTCCACACCGTCGACGGTGACGTTCCGGCACAGCGTCGGATGCAGCTGCCAGAACCTCGAGTTGCGCAGCCGTACGCCTTGGATCAGCACGGTGTCGCACTCGTACGGCTCGACGAACGTCGATCGCATGAAGTGCCCCGAGCCGGGCACGACGCGCTCGCGGGCGGGCACGCCCTGCGCCACGAGCGTCTCCAGGTAGGCGCGGTCGGATCCGGTGTTCCAGGCACCGGTCGCGTCGGCGTCCAGGGTCCCGCTGCCGGTGAGCGCGATGTTCCGCTGGCGGTGGGCGTAGATCATCGGTGAGTGGTTCATGCACTCGATGCCCTCGTAGCGCGTGAGGACGATCGGGTACTTCGTCACGTCTCCGCTGAACCGCAGCGTCGAGCCGTCTTCCAGATGGAGGTCGACGTTGCTCTTCAGATGGATCGCACCGGTCAGCCAGGTGCCGGGCGGGACGATCACGTGGCCGCCGCCGGCCGCGTGGCAGGCGGCGATCGCCGCCGCGAACGCGGCCGTATTGTCCGTCGTGCCGTCGCCCACGGCCCCGTGGTCGGTGACGGGGAACCGCCGGGGCGGGAAGGCGGGCAGTCGCGTACGCGCGACGATGCGGTTCGCCTCCGGCCAGGGAAGGCGGCGCGGGAGGGGTCCGCCCGGGCGCGCCCCGGCTCCGCCGGGCGCTGCGGAGGCGGTGCCGCCGAAGAACACCGGGGATCCGGCGGCCAGTGTCGCGATCGCGAGGAATCGTCGCCTGCCGAGCTCGTCCGCCATCGCCCACTCCTCCGGGTCACGGAAAGATCGGATCTTTGTGCCTCGTGACGGTAAGAGCGACGGTCATCCGACGTCAACCCTGGCGCGGACCGAAGGCGCGGATGTGGGCCGGATCCGGTCACGCGCGAAGCCGAGAGCTCCGCTGATCACGGCGGGCATACATCGGATGTCGATCCGATGAGTTCAGCGCGGCACGGCCGTCCTACGGCGTCGCGGGCGGGGGGATCGTCCGGTGCTCGCGTCGCTCAGGGAGTGGGTGAGGACAGCCGCGTGTCGATCTCCCGGCCCGCCGTCGTACGGCGTCGCGGGCGGGGGGATCGTCCGGTGCTCGCGTCGCTCAGGGAGTGGGTGAGGACAGCCACGCGTCGATCTCGCGGCGCAGCCGGGACTTGGTCGCCTCCGGCGCGAACGAGGCGTCGACTCCCGCACGCGACAACGCGGCCAGTGCGGCGTCGTCGTACCCGAAGGCGTCCCGGATGCGGGCGTACTCGTCCGTGAGAGTCGTGCCGACGATGACCGGGATGTCGGTGTTGACGGTCACCGTCAGTCCGGCATCGCGTAGCCGGGGCAGCGGGTGGGCGGCGAACGAGGGAACCAGGCCGAGGGCGACGTTCGAGGACGGGCAGACCTCGAGCGCCAGTCCCCGGTCGCGTACCTCGGCGACGAGGTCGGGGTCGTCCAGGACGCGGATGCCGTGACCGAGCCGATCGGCCTGGCCGACGGTCATCGCCTCGCGGATGCTCGCCGGTCCGCCCATCTCGCCGGCGTGGTGCACGAGGCGCAGTCCGGCGTCCCGGGCCGCCGCGACGACCTCGGCGAAGGGGGCGAGGGAATGGGACTCGTCACCGGCCATGCCGACGCCGACGACCCCGTCCGCGGCGTGGCGGGCCGCCAGCTCGACGGTGCGCCGGGCGCGGTCCACCGAACGCCGCCGTGAGTGGTCCAGAATCACCCGGCACTCGATGCCGTACGCGGCCTGTCCCTCGGCGAGCCCGTCGAGGACGGCCTCCAGCGGCATCTCAGGCCGGCCCAGCCGCTCACCGTGCGCGGCCGCCGTGAAGGTGACCTCGGCATAGCGGGTCCCCTGTACCGCCTCGTCCGCGCAGAACTCCACCGCGATCCGCCGGAAGTCCTCCGGTCGGCGCAGGCAGTCGCGGACCGTCGTGCCGAGGTCGGCGAACTCCCGGAAGTCGCCGAACGCGACCGGGCCGCCGCCGTGCCGCGCCGGGACCGGGGCGGGGACGCCGTTGGCCTCCCCGATCTCCTGGAGCGTCGCCCATCGGACGGTGCTCTCCAGGTGGACATGGAGGTGGGCCTTCGGCAGGTGGGTCAGGTCGCGCACGCCGTGATCCTAGGGACAGGTCACCCGGCACGTCACCTCGATATCGGGGCATTCGACCGCGATCGGCGCGGTGCGAAAGGGCGGGCACTCGTGGCCATGGGTCATGACAACACCAAGGATTCGTGCGCGCTGGGGTCTTGGTCATTGCTGCCCGTTGACGTTCCCGGCCTGCGGCTGAGCCTGCGCCGGTCTCGTCATGGAAAAGCGCTTGGCCGAGCGGGTGACCCTTTTACGTGCCCATCCGCCGCGCACTGGCGGCAGGGAAAGGCGGTGTTAGCCTTTCGACCGGTCAGAAAAGGTCCACTTTCCGAGATCACCGGCCACCTGGAGGGTGCGTGAAGCGGCACGGCTCGTACGTGTGGACGATGTCCCGCGTCGCGACTTCGGAATGCCGCCCAAGCATCCCCTCTTCGCTTCCGAGGTCACGACGGGTGAATCTCGACAACATCCCGATCCGACGTGATCGTGCGATCCCGCCGCGCCCGCTGCTCGGCGAAAAGTCATTCGCAGCAGGATGACGGAGAAATCACCCCGCAACTTCACCGAAGAAAACAAACACCCTTGGGGGAACCATGCGTAAATGGACTGTTCGCGCCGCCCGCGCCGTCCTCGTCGGAGCCGCGTTCGCGGCCGTCGGCAGCGGCATCGCCAACGCCGACACCACGAGCGGCGACCACAGCCTCCTCGGCGGAAACCAGATCCCGGTGACCGTTCCCAACCTGCTGGCGGGCAACGCGGTCAACGTGCTCAGCCCGCACTCGAGCGCCTCGACGGGGAGCACGCAGCGCCTGCGCTACAGCTACCACCACCGCAGCAACACCATCCAGGCCACGTCGCTCGGCGGGTCGTCCCTCGGCAGCGACAACCAGGTCATCGCGCCGGTGACCGCGCCGATCATCATCTGCGGCAACGCGATCTCCGCCGAGGGTCTCGGCACCGCGACCTG
The DNA here is from genome assembly GCF_039542055.1 of Actinoallomurus vinaceus. Taxonomy (NCBI): domain Bacteria; kingdom Bacillati; phylum Actinomycetota; class Actinomycetes; order Streptosporangiales; family Thermomonosporaceae; genus Actinoallomurus; species Actinoallomurus vinaceus. The sequence goes on along the minus strand of NZ_BAABHK010000020.1, from coordinate 1,829 downwards.
CAAGGGCCACTCGTCCATCACGAGCGGCACCTCGTCCGCGCAGGCGTCCAGCGCCTGCAACGCCACGTGCGGGCAGACGTCCACCGCCTGCAACGCCACGTGCGGGCAGACGTCCAGCAGCTGCAACGCCGCGTGCGCGCCCGCAGCCCCGGCCGAGCCGCCCGCGCCGGTCTGCTCGCAGGCCTGCGCGCCGGCGATCCCGGCCCCCGCGAAGCCGGCGGCGCCCGTCTGCTCGCAGACGTGCCAGCAGGTCGGCGCGCCGGTCGCCTGCCAGGAGACCTGCGCCCAGCACTCGGCGCAGAGCACCGACATGGCCCGCAACCAGCTCCTCAGCAACAACCAGGCCATAATTCCGGTCACCGCGCCCATCATGATCTGCGGCAACTCGGGGGCCATCCGCGGCATCGCGGCCTCGTCCTGCGAGGGGGACGCGTCCTTCGCGAGGAACGCCTCCTGACCTGAAGCATCCCCGCCCGGCCGGTCCTCCGGCCGGGCGGTTTTCATTTCTCCGGACGGGTATTCGGCCCTCGATCGCTCGAATCGCCGGGCGGATCGGGTGCCTGTGTTTACTCGGATCTGGCACATTCGAATACCGGGACTGACCTTCCCTTTCAGTGGGCCGGTCGATATCCGGATGGCGAGCAATGCGCCGAAAAGGGTAATGGTACGCCTCCCTTCTTTTGGGGTATGTGCTGCTGCTGAGTAGCTCGCTCTCCATTTGGAGGATGGTGGATGAGGTCACCTGGTCACGAATATGCTTCGGTCGTAAAGCAGCGCGCCGGATCGGCGCGTCCCGCGTTACTGCGATATCCGGTCATCGGGGTGAGCGTGCTGCTCGCCTTTTGTGCGCCCGGCGAGGCGTCGGCCCGTACGGAGCGCGGATCCGTGGTGATGGCCGCCGCTCGGCCGTCGCACCGGCAACTGCGGATCGTGCACGCCTATGAGCGCTACCTGGCGCGGATCGCCGCTCAGCGGGCCGCCGCCCGAAGGGCCGTGCACTTCGCCTACCGGCAGATGGGCAAGCCCTACCGATGGGGCGGGGCTGGGCCGCGATCGTACGACTGCTCGGGCCTTTCCATGGCCGCATGGCGGAGAGGCGGGGTGGCCCTGCCGCACCGGGCCGACATCCAATACCACACGATCAGGCGCAAGGTGCCCATCAACCGTCTGCGCCCGGGCGACCTGATCTTCTTCTCCGGCGCCCGCCACGTCGGCATCTACGTCGGCCACGGCCGCTTCGTCCACGCCCCGCACACCGGGACCGTGATCCAGCGCGGCTCACTGAGGGGCTGGCGACGCCGGGCGTTCGCCGGCGCCGCCCGGCCGGGCGCTCCCGCCTATCGGGTCTGGCCTCGCTGGGTCCGGTCGCTCGCCCACCGGCCACGGAGACGGACCAGCGGGTCGGTGTCCGTTCCGACCCGGCCCGCGTCCGCGCCCGGCTCGGTGTCCGTTCCACGCCGTCCCGCCCAGGGGGTTCCGGAGCCGACGTCCGCCACCGCGGGCTCGGCGTCCATCCCTGCGGAGACGGCGTCTGGGCCTGCGACATCGGCGTCTTCCCCGGCGCCGCACCCGAGCACCGCATCCGCCGCACCGACGTCCGCTCCTACCGCGCCGACGTCCGCCCCGGCGGGGTCGGGGTCCGCGCCTGTCGGGTCGGGGTCCGCGCCTGTCGGGTCGGGGTCCGCGCCTGTGGGGTCGGGGTCTGCCCCGGCGCCGCACCCGAGCGCCGCATCCGCCGCGCCGGCGTCCGCTCCTACCGCGCCGACGTCGGCCCCGGCGGGGTAGGCGACCGTCCCGGCGTCGCACCCGAGCGCCGCATCCCGCGCGCC
>NZ_BAABHK010000019.1:0-223101 GCF_039542055.1 Actinoallomurus vinaceus | reverse complement strand
CAGCGGCACCGAGGACTCGGCACTGCAGACCAGCTTCGTGCTCGACGACGTCGCCATCAACGCATCCTGACCGTGATCCATCGGGGCCCCGCGCGTTCTCACGCGCGGGGCCCCTCTCATCACCAGGAGTCCCAAGTGAAGAAGACTTTGATCGCGGTGCTCGCCTCGGCGGCGACCGCGCTCACCCCGGCGGTGGCGGCTCACGCCTCCACCCCGCACGCCACGGTACGGGCGGCCGCGGACACCGTACGGACGCCGGCGACGCCGTCGTACACGGTCAACCTGACCAGCAACAGCAGCGGTTCGACCTGGACCGGGCACGAGAGCGTGAGCTTCACGAACGCCTCGGCCACCGCGCTCACCGAGGTGTACCTGCGGCTGTGGGACAACTACCACGGCAGCTGCCCGACGACGCCGATCACGGTGTCGAACGTCACCGGCGGCACCGCCGGCTCGCTCGAGGTGAACTGCACGGCCCTGAAGGTCACGCTGCCGAGCCCACTGAGCCAGGGGCAGAGCGGGTCGGTCGGGTTCGACCTGAGCATCGCCGTCCCGAGCGGCGCGGACCGGTTCGGGCACGACGGGTCGTTCAACTTCATCGGCAACGCCCTGCCGGTGCTGGCGATCCGGGACGGCGCGGGCTGGCACCTCGACCCTTACACCAACAACGGCGAGTCGTTCTACAGCCTCGCCAGTGACTTCAAGGTCACACTCGACCACCCCAGCTCCATCAGCGTCCCGGCGACCGGCACGTCGGTGGACACGCCCGGATCGTCCGGCCGCACGATCACGACGGCGACCGCGACGAAGGTCCGCGACTTCGCCTGGGGGGCCGGGCCGTACAGCGTCATCTCCGGCACCTCGCCGGGTGGCGTGAAGGTCAACGTGTACCGGGTCAGCTCCATCGGGTCGAGCTCCGCGCAGTCGATGCTGAGCACGGCGGAGTCGGCGATCGACTCGCACAGTTCACGGTACGGCGCCTACCCGTACGGTGAGGTCGACGTCGTCCTGGACAACAACTTCTGGTTCGGCGGCATGGAGTACCCGGGCTTCATCCTCGACCTGGTCAGCTCCACGGCGCTCGCGCACGAGCTGGCGCACCAGTGGTGGTACGGCATCGTCGGCGACGACGAGTACAACAACCCGTGGCTGGACGAGGCGTTCGCCGACTACGCCACCGACGTCTACCAGGGCATCAGCGGCACGGGCTGCTGGAACAACGTCTCCTGGGCGTCGTCCGCCGAGAAGATCAGCAACTCGATGGCGTACTGGGACGCCCACTCGAGCCGCTACGGCACGGTCGTCTACACGTACGGCAAGTGCGCGCTCCACGACCTGCGCCGCCTGATCGGCACGACGGCGATGACCAACCTGCTGCGCTCCTACGCGCAGTCCCACTGGTACGGCGTGTCGACGACGGCCGAGTTCAAGGCGGCCGCCCAAGCCGCGACCTCGACCGACCTGACGTCCTTCTGGACGCAGCACCGCATCGACGGCTGATCAGCCGCCGGAACGAGGGCGGGCGGCCGAACTCAGGCCGTCCGCCTTCGTCTTGTCGTCCTCGGCCGCGTCGGGCAGCGGGATGATCGTCTGGCGACCGGGGATCGCCAGCACCAGCCCGACGACGAGCAGGACCAGCCCGAGGGCAGCACCGCCGAGGGGCAGGACCATCCGCAGCAGCGTGATCTTCAGCGCCTGGCTCTTGTTGACGTGCACGAGGGACTTCTGGCTCGCGTCGGTCATCTTCAGGTCGAGGTCGCCGGCGACGAGCCGGTCCACCCCGTCCCTGGTGCGCAGCACCGTCCGGATCCTCTGCTCCTGGCTCACCTGGCCGCCGGTGCGCGGATCCACCCAGAGCGTGACGGTCGCGTCGTAGACGCGGTCCGCGGCGACGTTCCCGGTCTTCTTGTCATAGCCCGGCAGCCGCTTCGGTTTCTTCACCTTGAGCAGGGCGGCGGGGACCCCGCCCTTGACGGACTCGGTCACGGTCGGGGGAATCCGCTGAACGAAGCGGTACGCCCGGACGCCGTGGATCCGCTCCTCCCCCTCGAACGTCGCCGGCCACGGGCGCTTCGTCGACAGGTCGAAGTACTGGTAGGTCTGCTTCTTCACGCCGATCGGCCAGAACAGCCCGACCCCCGACTGCCGGACGCTCGTGTCACCGCCCACCGACGCGCCCCGGACGTTGTACAGCGTGCCGGTGCGGCGGTCGAACGCCGCGCGCTGCTGCTGGATCTCCACGCTCTTCTTCGTGGCCGGGTCCTCGATCGAGGTGAAGGAGTCCCAGACGGCGATCTTCCCGCTCGCCGCCCGTACGTCACCGCGGATCGTGTTGACGGCCCGCAGGTGCACGCCCTTGCGGACCTTCAGGGTGGCGGTGTCCAGGTACGACGCGTTCGTCGCCTCCAGTGTGGACTGCTGGAAGAAGTTCGCCGGGGCGGCGATGACCTGGTCCGCGACGTAGAAGCGCAGGAGTGCGGCGAAGGCGAGGAAGAACGCCCCGGCACCGGTCAGGACCAATCCGACGTTCCGCCGCACCTTGACCTCCCGCCACGAATGAGACCGGATTCTAGAAGATCGCGCAATTGATGGGTGGTTATGCCGCTCTGCCGTGATGAGTACGTTACCCGGGCGTAGGATTGCGGCCTCTGCCTCCCGGAGGTCCCCTTTGCCGACCGCGCCGACCGCTCCGCACCGTGCGACGCTGGCCCGCTCGGTACGCCTCATGCGCGCGTTCCGCGAGGAGCAGTCCGACCCGGAGGGGTTCTACCGGCTGCTCGCCGCCGACACGATCGCCCAGCTCAGCCGGTACACGCCCCTCGACGGCAGGGTCGTCGCGGACATCGGCAGCGGCCCCGGCTTCTTCACCGCCGCGCTGCGCGACGCGGGCGCCCGGTGCGTCGGCATCGAGTGCGACGCCGGTGAGCTGACCCGGCACGGCCCGCCACCGCCCGGCTCCGTCCTCGGCACCGCGCTGAGCCTGCCGCTCGCCTCCGGCGCCGTCGACGTGTGCTTCTCCTCGAACGTCCTGGAACACGTTCCAGACCCGTGGCGGATGGGCGACGAGATGGTCCGCGTCGTCCGCCCCGGCGGCGTCGTCTTCCTCGCCTTCACCAACTGGCTGTCCCCCTGGGGCGGCCACGAGACCTCGCCCTGGCACTACCTCGGCGGGGACCGGGCCGCCCGCCGCTACGAGCGGCGGCACGGCCGGCCGCCCAAGAACCGGTACGGCCACAGCCTCCACCCCGTCTCGGTCGCCGCCGCCCTCCGCTGGGCGCACGCCCGCGACGGCGTCACCGTCGAGGCGGCGACGCCGCGCTACCTCCCCGGCTGGGCCGCCCCGGTCGTCCGGATGCCCGGCGTCCGCGAGGTCCTCACCTGGAACCTGGTGCTCGTCCTCCGCAAGGCGCCATGACCACGACGCGAGCCGCCGAGCGGACAGTCGGCCTCCCGGCGATCTCGGGTCATCAGGACGCCCTCTATGGCGTCCGGGCCGTCGCGGCGCTCGCCGTGCTGGTCTTCCACGTCGCCGCCGACACCGGCCACACGTTCAAGCACGACGCGACGGCCTACCTGCTGTCCGGCGGCGCGATCGGCGTGCCGGTCTTCTTCACCCTGTCCGGCCTGCTGCTGTACCGCCCGTGGGCGGCGGAACTGCTCCTCGACGGACATCGCCGGCCGCGTACGCGCCGCTACCTGTGGCGGCGCGCCGTGCGGATCCTGCCCGCGTACTGGCTCGTCGTCGGCTTCGTCATGGCCACGATCCTGACCGACCACGTCCGCGACCCGTGGACCTGGCTGAAGCTGCTGACCCTCACGTACACCTACGACCCGCACCCGTGGTGGGGCACGTACCTCGGCCCGTCGGGGCTCGGCCAGATGTGGAGCCTCACGGTCGAGGCCACCTGGTACGCCCTCCTCCCCGTCACCGCGGCCCTTCTCGGGCGGTACGCACGCCGCGGAACGCCCGGCGACGAGGAGACGGAGACCGACCGGCGGGCCCGGCGCCTGCTGCGCGGCATCGCGGCGTACGCGGCGGTGTCGTTCGTCTTCACGATCTTCATGTTCACGCCGCACCTGTCGATCCAGCTGGGCGTGCTGGTGCCGCGCTACTTCGCCTGGTTCGCGATAGGCATGGCGCTGTCCGTGGTGACCGTCTGGGCCCGTACGGGCTCGGCGGCACCGGCCCGGTTCTGCCGCACGGTCGCACGGTCATGGGGCACCTGCTGGGCCACCGCCGGCGTGCTCTACTGCGTCGCCGCCTCCCCGCTCACCGGCCCCTCCGACCTGGCCACCCTCGACACGACCTGGACCTCGGAGCTGCGCGTCCTGCTGTACGGCCTGGTCGCCGCCTTCTTCGTCGCCCCCATCGCCCTCGCCGGACACGGCGACACCCCGATCGACCGGATCCTCGGCAACCGCGTCATGCGCTTCCTGGGCCGCATCTCCTACGGCGTCTTCCTCTGGCAGGTCGCGGTCTCCGTCACCTGGTACAAGGCCACCGGCCACGTCGCCTTCACCGGCGACTTCCTCACCGAGTTCCCGGTCATCACCGCCCTGACGCTCGCCGTCGCGACCCTGAGCTTCTACGGCCTCGAACGCCCCGCCCTCCGCCTCACGACGATGGGTCGTCGACGCCATTGAGCACCTGACGGGCACGGCTTAGGCTCGGCGGCAGGCCCTCATCCTGAGCGATGGTGCGGGACACCACGCTCCCCTGCGTGCGGAGTCGGGAATGCGGCGGTCGACGAAGTGGGCGCTGCGCCTGGCGACGGTCGCCGCGGGACTGCTGGGTGTGGCGTTCGCCGTCGTCCTTGTCGTGGAGGGCATCGGTGTCGTACACCGTGGGGCGCGGGCGTACGGTGACGCCTCGGCCTTGAACCGACACGGGCGGACCGCCGTCGCCACGGTGGTCTCCAAGCGGGTACGCGGGGACGCGCCGATCGCCACCGACATCAAACCGATGAAGGTCAGGTTCACCGCCGCCGACGGCACCGAGCATGTGGTGGGCGTCAACGGCGACCACCGCGTGGGCGCCCGGATCCACATCCTGTACGACCCCGCCGATCCCGACGTGGCCGTCACGGAGTCGCTGACGACACGCCACTTCTGGGCGGCAGGAAAGATGGTGCTGGGCGTAGTGCTCGCCTTGTGCCCCCTGTTCGTCACCGCGGGTGCCATCGCGCATGTTCTCGACCGCCGGACAAGCCGCCGGAACGCCGCCACGTCGTGAAGTCGGCCCACCGACCGGCACCGCGCCACGACCCGCCGCTGGATGGAACGCTGTCACTCGCTTTCTCCGTCCGATTCAGCCGGTTCTGCGGTGAGTTGCTGGATGATTTTGGTGAGGGCGGTGCGGAGGTGGTGGCGCTCCTCGTCGGTGAGGGTGGCGGTGGCGTGCTCCGCCAGGTCGCGGCGCGCTTCCTGGATCGGGCGCTGGGCGGCGCGGGCGCGGTCGGTGAGGTGGAGGCGGACCAGGCGGCCGTCGTTCGGGTCGCGGCGGCGGGTGAGAAGGCCGGCGGCCTCCATGCGGGTGGCGGTGTTGACGATCGTCGGCGTCGTGATCGGGAGGCGGGCGCGGGCGGCGATCTCGCCGGGGGTCAGACCGTCGGTCTCCCAGAGCACCTCCAGGATGAGGTTCTGGCCGATCCGGACCCCGTGGCGGCTCATCGCCTCGTCGGAGGCGGCGTGCAGCAGCTTCTGGGCCTGTGTGATCAGCGTCAGGAACTCGTCCACGACACGATCCTAGAGGTCGATTGCATGCTAATGACCTTCCCGCTACGGTCTCATTAGCACGCTAATGACTTCTGTGAAGGACGGCCATGATCCTCATCACCGGCGGGCTCGGCTTCATCGGCTCCCACACCGCCCGCGCACTGCTCGACCTCGGCGAGTCCTGTGTGCTCACCCGGCGCCGTACGGCCCGGATCCCGGCGTTCCTGAGCGACGAGATCGGCGGACGCGTCGTCGTCGAGGACCTCGACGTCACCGACCGGGAGGCGTTCCTCGATCTCGGCAAGCGTCACGAGATCACCGGGATCGTGCATCTGGCCGGCGCTCCCATCGGGGCCCTCGACCCGGTCGACGAGTTCGAGGTCAACCTGCGAGGCCTGCTCAACACGCTGCGGGCCGCCTCGGCCTGGGGGGTACGGCGCGTCTGCGTCGCCAGCACGATCGGCGTCTACGTCGGTGTCGACGACATCCCGTTCCGCGAGGACGCGCCTCTTCCCATGACGGCGTCTCACCCGATCCCCGCGTTCAAGAAGAGCGCCGAGCTTCTGGCGGCCTCGGTCGCCGAGCGGTCCGGCCTGGACCTGATCAGTCTCCGCATCGCGGCGATCTGGGGCCCGCTCGGCCGACCGGAGTCGGTCTTCCTCGCGGCTCCCCGCCTCGTCCATGCCGCGGTGCGGGGCGAGGCACCGGACTTCTCGCCGCCGCGGCGCCCCGCGTACGCCGGTGACGGAGGCGACCACCTGTACGTGAAGGACTGTGGCCGGGCCATCGCCCTGCTGCAGACCGCCGAGCGGCTGAACCACCGCACGTACAACGTCGGGTCAGGGCGGGTGACGACCAACGGCGAGGTGGTCGCCGCGATCCGGGCCGTCCTCCCCGACGCGCCGACCGGTCTGCCCGCGGGCCGTGGCCAGGAGGCCCCCGCCGCCGACCCGTACCTCGACGTCACCCGGCTGCGGGACGACACCGGCTTCCGGCCCGCCTACGGCGTCGAACGCGCGGTCCGCGACTACGCCGGCTGGCTGCGGGCGGGCCACGAGCGGTAGGCGCCGCCGGCCGGGTCGACAAGACCCGGCCGGCGGAGCGGGAAACTCACACCGAGGTGAGACGTCCTGAGGCGGGCCTGCCTCTCCTCGCCGGGTAGGAGACGTCGGCGGGCCGTGTAACAGTCCCCCATATCCGGACATCTGCCGAGTCGACGAGCCCCCAGCGGAAGGACGGCGGCATGGGTCCACCCGACCCCGAGCAACGCTTCGAGGCGGTGTACATGGCGCACTACGCGGCCGTGCTCAGCTACGTCCGCCGGCGTACCGACTCCCCGGACGACGCGGCGGACGCGATCGCCGAGACGTTCGCGACCGCGTGGCGCCGGGTGGCCGACATTCCGGACGGCGACGGGGCACGGCTGTGGCTGTACGGCGTGGCGCGGCGGGTGCTCGCCAACCACCGTCGCGGGGAGTCCCGGCGGACCGCCCTCGCCACGAGGCTGCGGGCGGAGCTGAGCGCGTGGGCCGAGGAGGCCCCGGCCGCCGGTCGGGACGTCGGCGCGGTCCGTGAGGCGTTCCGGCGGCTCGGCGACGACGACCGGGAGCTGCTCTCGCTGGTCGGCTGGGAGGGCCTCACCCCGGCCGAGGCCGCCAGGGTCCTGGGCCGGTCGCGCGGTGCCGTACGCGTCCAGCTGCACCGCGCTCGCAAGCGCCTCGCCAAGGAACTCGACTCAGCCGGGCTCGACGTCACCCGGTACGGCTCGCGGGCCACCGCACTCGTGGAGGAGCGCCGATGAAGCGCGACATCGACCACCTGGTCGCCCGGATCGCCCCCGACCCCGGCCCCGGAATGACCACTGGAGCACGCGAACTGCTGCGGGAGATCACAACCGATGCCCCGTACACGGCCGGCTCCGTCGTTCGTACGCGTTCTCGCCTGCTGCGGCGCCGGTTCGCCGTGCCGCTCATCGCCGCGTTCGCGGCCTGTGCCGTGGCGGTCAGCTGGCTGCTGCCCGGGGTGCTCGGTCCCCATGCCGCGAACGCCCTCGACATCAGACGAGAAGACGGTTACTACGTCATCACCGTCAAACAGCTCTTCGCCGATCCGGCCCGGTACGCCAAGGAGCTCCGTGACCGCGGCCTCAACGTCTCCCTCACCGTGAAACCGGTGTCGCCGGGTCTCGTCGGATCCGTCATGCCGCCCTTCGACCAGAGGTACAACGGCCTGACCAATGAGGAGATCGCGCGCCGGAAGGACCTGATCTCGCCCATCACCCGCCCGGGAGGCTGCGAGGACTCCTGGAGCTGCGCGATCGGGTTGAAGATCCCGGTGGGGTATCGCGGCAAGGCGAGTGTCATGCTCGGCCGGAAGGGGCGGCCCCGCGAACGGTTCCTGGCGTTCGGCCAGCTCAACAACCTCGGCGAGCCGCTGCAGTGCGAGGCCTTCGTCAACCGGACCGTCGGCGAGGTGCGGTCGATGCTGAGCCGGCGAGGCGTCGTGATCGGGGTCTTCGCGGTGCCGCTGAAGGGCCCCCGCTCCGATGTGCCCGCCTCCTGGCACGTCCACGAAGGCTGGCTGACCGAACCAGGGAAGGCGCTCCTGGTCGCCGCTCCCGGCCGTAACCCCCACCCGTGGCCGTTCTCCAAGGACTGCCCGGCGCGGCACTGACCCGCGAACACCTGTCGATCGCGCCCGTTCCATCGGGCCCGATCGCCCACCCCTGAGACCTCGACCTCTCGCCGGTCCCGGCGGGTACTTCCGCATGCCCTCTTAAGGAGTGTCCATGAAACGCACATCGTCCCTGCTCGTCCTGCCGCTCGTGCTGGTCGCGGCGTGTGGCGGCGGCCGGTCCGGCGACGGCGTCGCCAGCGCGGGAGGCGGGAAGGCCTCCGCCCGCGCGCGGGCGTCGGCGTCCCTCTCGCCCGAGCAGGCCCGTCTGATGTACGCGCGCTGCCTGCGGCAGAACGGCGTCCCCGACTACCCCGACGACCCGAAGAAGATCCCCTCCGGCGGCATCGCGATCCCGCAGCACGCGATGGACGCCTGCGCCCAGTGGCAGAAGGCGATGCGCAGCTACATCGTCGACCCGAACGACCCACAGACCCGGGACCGGTTCCTGAAGCTCGCCCGGTGCATGCGCGCCCGCGGCTTCGACTGGCCCGATCCCGCACCCGGCTCGCTCGGCGGACCGCCGCCGGATCTGAGCGGCGTGAAGAACAAGGCCCGGATGGAGGCGGCGATGAAGGAATGCGGAAAGGCCATGACGAAGGGCACGGGCGGATGAGACGCGCCCCGCTCGTCATCGGCGCCGTGGCGCTCGTGGTGACAGGGGTGGCCGGCGGCGCCCTCCTCTTCGGCTCCGGAGAGAAAGGCCGTCCGGCCCCTGGCCGGACGGCCCTGTCGGCCTCCGACGTCAGGCGCGGCGACCTGATCGACACGATCACCGTGGACGGCACGCTGACGTACGCGGCCGAGCGCCGGATCGCCGCGCAGACCACCGGCACGGTCACGTCGCTCCCCTCCCCCGGCCGAGTGGTCGGGCAGGGCGGCGCCCTCTACGCGGTCGACCGCCGGCCCGTGGTGCTGATGCACGGCACCGTGCCCCTCTACCGGGCACTCGGGCCGGGCGTCACGTCCGGCCCCGACGTACGGCAGTTGGAGAACGCCCTCCAGGACCTCGGGTACGGCGACGGGCTCACCGTGGACCGGACGTTCTCCGCCGCGACCGCACATGCCGTACGCCGCTGGCAGAAGGACCACGGCCTGAAGCAGACCGGGTCGGTCGACGCCGCGCAGGTCGTGTTCCTGCCGTCCGACGTCCGGGTCGTCGAGGCGAAGGCGGCGGTCGGCGACCGGATCGGCCCCGGGCGGCAGGTCCTGTCCGTCACCGGCACTCACCACGTCGTCCACGTCGACCTGGACGCCGACGAGCAGCAGACGGCACAGAAGGGCCGTACCGTCTCCGTGCGGCTCCCCGGCGGCGCGACCGCGACCGGACGCATCACCTCGGTGGGGACCGTCGCCCACAAGAAGAACACCCAGGGCGACACCCCCTCGTCGGGTCAGAGCCCGGCGGCGACCATCGACGTCGAGATCACACTGAGCGGCGGGAAGCGGTCGGGCACCCTGGACCAGGCGCCGGTGACGGTGACGATGGAGAGCCGGCGCCGCCGCGACGTGCTCAGCGTGCCGGTCGAGGCCCTGCTGGCGCTGCGCGAGGGCGGGTTCGGCGTCGAGGTCCTCGACCCGGGCGGGGCGCGGCGGATCGTCGCCGTGACGACCGGCATGTACGGCGGCGGCCGGGTGGAGATCTCCGGGACGGGCCTGACGCCCGGCATGAAGGTCGGGGTGCCCGCCCAGTGACGTCGCCTCACCCGCGCATCATCGAGGTCGAGGGCGTGACCGAACGCCACGGTCGGGTCGAAGCCCTTCGCGGGGTCGACCTGGTCGTCGAGGTGGAGGGCGTGATCAAACGCCACGGCCAGGTGGAGGCCCTGCGCGGGGTCGACCTGGCCGTCGAGCCCGGCGAACTGCTCGCCATCGTCGGCCCGTCCGGCTCGGGCAAGTCGACGCTGCTCCACCTGATCGGCACGCTCGACCGGCCGTCGTCGGGCACCGTACGCGTCGCCGGACACGACGTGTCGGCGTCCGGATCGGGGCGCCGGGCCGACCGGCGGCTGTCGGCGCTGCGCGCCGCGTACCTCGGCTTCGTCTTCCAGCGGTTCCACCTCGCCGCCGGTACGTCCGCCCTCGACAACGTCGCCGACGGTCTGCTGTACACGGGCATGGCCCCACGAGCCCGCCGCGAACGCGCCCGCACCGCCCTGGAACGCGTCGGCCTCGGCCACCGCCTGGACCACCGCCCGCACCAGCTGTCCGGCGGTGAACAGCAGCGGGTCGCGATCGCCCGTGCGGTGGCGGGCGACCCTCCGCTGCTGCTGGCCGACGAGCCCACCGGCAGCCTCGACTCGGCCTCGGGGTCGGAGGTCCTGGCCGTGCTCCGCGACCTGCACGTACGGGGGACGACGGTCGTCCTCATCACCCACGACTCCGAGATCGCCGAGTGGTGCCCGCGCCGCGTACGGATGCGCGACGGCCGCGTCACCGCCGACGACGGGACCGGCGCCGGGCATCGCCGCGTCGCCGCGCTGACGAAGGACGAACCACGTTGACGACACCGCTCACCCCGTCCGGCGCGGAGCACCACAGCGTCGCCACGCTAACGAAGGACGAACCACGTTGACGGCACCTCTCGCCCCCGCCCGGCTCGGCCCCCGCGACGTCGCGCGCACCGGCGCGTCAGGGCTGCGCTCCCGGCCCGCCCGCGTGGCGCTGTCGGCCCTCGGCATCGCGATCGGCATCGCCACCATGGTCGCGGTGATCGGCATCTCCGCGTCCGGTCAGGAGCGGTTGCTGCGGCAGCTCGACCGGCTCGGCACCAACCTGCTGCGCGTCAAGGCCGGTGAGACGATCGGCGGCGGCACGGCGACGCTCCCCGCCGGCGCCGCGGCGATGGTCGGCCGGATCGGCCCTGTCACGACGGTCAGCTCGACCGGCGACCTGTCCGCGTCCGTCCGCCGCACCGACCGCATCCCCCGCGAACAGACCGGCGGCATCACGGTCGAGGCGACCACCCTGGACCTGCTCCGTACGCTCGGCGGACGCGTCCGCACCGGAACGTGGCTCAACGACGCGACCGCCCGCTACCCGGCCGTCGTCCTCGGCGCGGTGTCCGCCGAACGGCTCGGCGTCGACCGCGTCGGCATGCCCGTCTGGATCGAGAACCGCTGGTTCACCGTCATCGGCATCCTCGAGCCGCTCCCCCTGGCTCCCGAGATCGACCGCGCCGCGCTGGTCGGCTTCGCGGCGGGCCGTACGTACCTGGGCTTCGACGGCAACCCGACCACGATCTACGAACGCTCCCCCGACAGCTCGGTCGACGCCGTACGGGACGTGCTCCCGCGCACGGTGAACCCGGAGAATCCGGAGGAGGTCGCAGTGTCGCGCCCCTCGGACGCGCTCGCCGCCCGCGCGGCCGCGGCCGGGACGTTCACGACGCTGCTGCTCGGCCTGGGCGCGGTGGCGTTGCTGGTCGGCGGCGTGGGCGTCGCCAACACGATGGTCATCTCGGTCCTGGAGCGCCGGGGCGAGATCGGCCTGCGGCGTTCCCTGGGCGCGACCCGTGCCCAGATCCGCACGCAGTTCCTCGCCGAGTCGCTGATCCTGTCGGCCCTCGGCGGCACGGCCGGCCTCGTCATCGGCACGGCCGTCACGATCGGCTACGCGACCTGGCAGGGCTGGCCGCCGACCGTGCCGGTTTGGGCCCCAGGCGGCGCCTTCGCCGCGACCCTGGCCGTCGGCATGCTCGCGGGCCTCTACCCCGCCGTCCGAGCCGCCCGGCTTCCGCCGACCGTAGCCCTCACGACCGAGTGATCGTCAGGCCCTGCGATGCTCAGCCGCGGCGATGGGATCACCGGGCCGTGATGGCGGGCCACAGGGTGTCGACGACGCGGGTCGCGAGGTCGTAGTCCTGCGCGCCACGGATGAACGCGGAGTAGTAGCTGCCGACGCACATGTCGGCGATGGCCTCCAGATCAAGGTCAAGGCGGAGTTCGCCGCGCTGTTGGAGGGCACGGAGCGTGTCGAGCAGCAGGCGGCGCCGGGGCCGCACCGCATGCTCGCGCACGATCTCCAGCAGTTCCGGATTGTGTTTGATCTCTGCCAGCGCGTGGCCGAGGAGCATGATTTTCGTCTCGTCCGGCGCGCGGAGGTCGAGGCGGCGTACCGCCGCGGTCACCGCCTCTCGCGCCGTCAGTACGTCGAGGTCGACGGGCGGGACCGCCTCCTGTTCTGCGCGGAACGACTGGTCGAGGGCGTCGACGACGAGGTCGTGCTTGCTCTGCCAGCGCCGGTAGACGGTGGGCCGGCTGACGCCGGCATCGGCGGCGACGGTGCCGATGGTCATTCGGGAGTAGCCGTCGACCGCGAGCCGACGGCGGGCCGCGCTCAGGATCGTCTGTTCGACCAGCGGGTCCCGCGGCCGCCCCCGCTGCTTCTTCGAAGCCTCTGCTCCCACTGGAAACCTGCCTGACCTGCGATGATCGGGAATAATTTACGTGACAGTATTGTAATACAAGTTGATGAAGGAACGCCCACGAGACCGCTTGGCCGACCGTGTCGGCCTGGGAGGTGGAGCAACATGATCGACAACATCCTGGATCTTCCAATCGGCGCGCGACCGGACTCTGACGAGTTCGTCCGCGCCGCGATGGAGTGGCATTTCAGCCCCGAGACGGGTTCGGCGTACTGGCTGCAGAGGGCGAAGACGCTGGACTTCGACCCGCGCGCGGACGTCAAGAGCATCGAGGACCTGGCGCTCTTCCCCAACATCATCAACGAGCTGCGCGATGTCCGCGTGGAGGACCTCATCCCACGGGGCTACGGCCCGAACCCCGACGTCGTCGGCGTGTACGAGAGCGGCGGCACCACCGGCGCCCCGAAGCGCGTGGTCGTCCTGCGGGACTGGTGGGACCGGATCATGGCGTGGATGAACGCCGGCCTGGACGCCGCCGGGTTCCCGACGAACGCCAACTGGCTCGCCGTCATGCCGAGCGGGCCGCACATCGCCGGGGAACTGGCGACCAAGCAGGCGGCCGACCGCGGCGGCATCAGGTACTCGGTGGACATGGATCCGCGCTGGGTGAAGAAGCTCATCGCCGCCGGCAAGGCGGAGGAGGCCGACGCCTACGCCGAGCACCTCGTCGAGCAGGCCGCGTTCGTGCTGCGGACCCAGGACGTCGGCGTCATCATGACGACGCCGCCGCTGCTGGAGCGGATCGCCCGCCACGACGACCTCGTCGACCTGATCAACGCGAAGGTCGGGGGCATCCTCTGGGGCGGGGCGCACATGGACGCCGACACCCGCTACCTGTACCGCACCGAGGTCTTCCCCGGAGTCAGGCTCCGCGGCGGCTACGGAAGCACGATGATCCTCGGCGGCACGAATGAGCGCGTCGACCTCACGGACGACGATCCGTGCATCTTCGACCCGCCCGCGCCTTTCATCACGTTCCGCGTCGTCGACCCCGACACCGGCCGTACGGTCAAGTACGGCGAGCGCGGCCAGGTCGTGATGAACCACGTCAGCAAGAACATGCTGCTGCCCAACAACCTGGAACGAGACCTTGCCACCCGGGTCGAACCGCAGGCCGACCAGGCCGGCGACTCGGTGGCCGACGTGTCCCCCGTCGCCCGCTTCGACGACGAGGCCGTCATCGAGGGGGTGTACTGATGACCAATCCCATCTACATCGACGCGCTGGGACCCAACGGGCCGTATCGGGCGCGCAACAGGCTGACCGTCTCCGACGTGGCCGGCGATCCGCTGGTCGAGCTCAGCCTCGTCCCCAAGCTGTTCGTCAGCCGTGCGATGTCCGCGCTGCGCAAGGCCGACACTCTTCCCCTGGAGGAGCGCCTGGCCGCGCTCGCCAAGGCGGGCGAGCTGTTCGCCACCGGCGTGGTCGACGGCATGTCCGCCGCCGACTACCAGTACACGGTCAGCCGGATGTCCGGCACGCCGCTGCCGATCGTCCGGGAGGCGGTGCAGGCCATCGCCCGTAGCGCCGCCGACGCGTACCGGAGCGCCCAGCAGGCACGGCCGGTCGGCGCGGTGAACGACTGGCGTGATCCGAACGCCCGGCGGGGCACCGCGACCTGGATCCGGCGCGGAGACGTCTTCGCGGTCCATGCGGCGGGCAACCACCCCGGCGTGCACAGCCTCTGGCTGGAGGCCATCGCGCTCGGCTACCGGGTGGCCGTGCGGCCCTCCCGGCGCGAGCCCCTCACCCCGTACCGGTTGATCTCCGCGCTGCGCGCGTCCGGGTTCGGCGACGACCAGATCGTGCTGTTGCCGACCGACTACGCCGCCGCGGACGAGATCCTGCGCCAGGCCGACCTGAGCATGGTGTACGGCGGGCAGGAAGTGATCGACAAGTACGCCGCGGACCCGACGGTCCTGCCGAACGGTCCCGGCCGGTCGAAGATCCTGGTCACCGCCGACTCCGATTGGCGTGACCACATCGACATGATCGTCGACTCGATCAGCCACCAGGGCGGTACGGCCTGCGTGAACACCACGGCCGTCTTCGTCGAGGGCGACCCGACCCCGGTCGCCGAGGCGATCGCCGAGCGGCTCTCGGCGATCCCAAGCCTGCCGCCGGAAGACGACAAGGCCGTCCTCACCGCCTACTCGCTGGAGGCCGCCAAGAAGATCGAGGGCTACCTCCTGGCCAAGGCCGCGGGCACCACGGCTCACCTCGGCGGCGACGGCGTGGTCGACGAACTCGCCGACGGCAGCGCCGTGCTCCGGCCGGCCGTGCACCAGCTCGACGACCCGTTCGCCGAGCAGGCCGGCGTCGAGTTGGCGTTCCCGTGCGTGTGGGTGGCGCCGTGGACGCGGGAGGCCGGGACCGCGGTGTTCAAGGACACCCTCGTCCTCACCGCCGTGACCAAGGACGAGCGCCTGCTGGACGACCTGCTCGCCGACCCCACGATCAAGAACCTGTACATCGGTGACCACCCGACGTACTGGATGGCACCGGGCGTGCCGCACGACGCCTACCTGGGTGAGTTCCTGATGCGCACCAAGGCCGTGATCCGTGACTGACCGCGCCGACCGGTCTCATGGCGACCGGCTCGGTCAGACACCGAGCCGGTCATCACGACCAAGCAGGGCGACCTCGACGCATTCCCCGCCCTCCTGACCGCTGCGGCTGCTTCGACGCCAATCCACCAGGACCGAGCTCATCGGAGACTCCTGGTTATGCATCGGACCGGTTGTCGTGGCCGAGGACCGCGACCTCGACACACTGCCCACCGTCGTGACCGCTCCGAGTACTCTTCCGCCAGTCCAGGGAGAGGGAGTCCATGGACGTCACGTCCCTTCCATCAGGGATCGGATCAGATCAGCCGACGCCGCCGCAGACAGGGCGGCGGATCTGATCAGGTCGAACTCCACTTTAAGTCCCTCGATCGATTTGCGGTGCTCTATCAGCACGCCGTGGCCTCTAACGGCCTCGGCGTACCCCAGGTCGGGAACCTCGTTGAAGCTGAAGAGGGTGAGCGCTCCAGACGGGTAGACGGGTGCGGTGTCCGGTAGGACGTGGATGGTTATGTTCGGCCGCTCCGCCAGCTCAAGCAGCCGGGCGTACTGCTCGCGCATGACGTCGGGGTCACCCACGACGCGTCGCAGCGCGAACTCGGAGATGACGAAGACCAGCCACGGCGGCTCTTCCCTTTCGAGGATTTCCTGCCGGGCCAATCGCGCCGCGACGAGTTGTTCCAGCTTGTCGTCCGGCTGGCCCGCGCGCAGCACCTCCCTTGCGTAGGCCTCGGTCTGGAGCAGACCGGGGATCAGCAGCGGATCGAAGAGGCGGATGGATGCGGCGCGGGCCTCGGCGGCGACGTAGTCGCGGAACCAGCTGGGGGTCTGTTCGCGGCGGACGTGCCACCAGAGCTCCTCGAAGTACGCGTCGAGGCCGAAGAGATCGTCGAAGCCCTTGGACATCTCCGGGGTGGTCGGGCGCTTGGCGGTCTCGATGTGACCGATCATCTGGCCGGTCACGCCGAATCGCGCTCCTAATGCATCTTGGGACAGATTGGCCTTTTTCCGGTAATGCCGGAGACGATATCCGTACTGCGCGATCGCCGATACCCGCGGATCGATCTCCCGTTCGCGCCCCATCGGCTTGACCTCCACGTTCGAGCGTTGGGATCTGTAGGGATGAAACCGTATCGACGGTAACCGCAACAAGACACGCTGAGAAACCGATCCCTTCAGCGACCTGCGAGGGATAGGAGAAATAGTCGACCTCGGAGGAGGTCTCGTGATCGAATCGCGTCTTCCGTATGAAATTTCGCTGAGCCCGAACGCGGCGGCGGCCCCCTGCGCCCGCCTCGTGCTCAAGGACCGGCTGAAGGAATGGGGCCTGACGGAACTGCTGGACGACGCGAGCACCGTCACGGGCGAACTGGTCGCCAACGCCGCCCGGCTCGGTCAGGACTTCGCCGTCCGGCTGATCCCCGAAGACGGTGCCCTGCTGATCGAAGTCGTGGACTCATCGCCGAACGAACCCCAGATCAAGGACGCGTTCGGGGACTCCGACGCGGAGGGCGGACGCGGCCTGCTGATCGTCGACGCGCTCGCAGCCGGCTGGGGCGTCCGCCGAGAGAACAGGCAGAAAGTCGTCTGGGCCCGGGTCGCCTCATGAAGGCCGAGGACATCGAGGCGGCGCTGCATGGCCTCCGGCGCGCACATCCGGACTGGCTGATCCTCTTCGGCGCCTACACGCGCCGCTATGTGGCGCACGGCTACATGCTCGGCCGGCCGGGCGTATGGATCACCGCTGGGAATTCCACAGAGCTGTATCGCCGGATCGCCCTGATGGAAAGCAGCTATCCACGCCAGCGCTCATAGACATTTACCCGAACGGAACAGACATTTCTTGCTCCCGCCAGGCCCCGTCACTTTCCAGCCCGTCTACTCAGCAGAGAATTTTATCGTCTCAGCGGACACCCTCAGATAAACACTCTCGCCCTTCGGGTAGCCCATGTACGGCGTCGAGGTCGACCCCATGTCGGGAGGCTCGGCGCGGCTTACCCATGGCTGGGGTGTGCCCACTTTCGATCTCGCACGACGCACAATGGACGACCCGGTCTCGCCAGCCGCCAGGAGCCGTCGGGATGCCGCTGCCACAGGGCCCCCGGCACTGCGGGCCGCGAACCGCCCGCAGTGGTCACGCGGACTTCGTCGAAGCCGTCACTACCGCCGGCCGCCGAACTCCCAGGCGTGGACCTCGATGTCGGCGTACCGGTCGGCGGTCAGGACGGCGCGTGCCGTGTCCGGGTTTGGCGCTCGGACCAGCGCCGCCGTACCCACCCAGGTGGAACCGTCGTCCGACAGCAGCGGCCCGTACGCGACCAGCTCGTCCTGGTCGGACGGCACGGTGAGGTCGGCGGCCTCGCCCGAGCCGAGGCCGAGCACCAGGTACCGGTCGTCTCCGGTCCGGCCACCGGGGAAGTCCCACATCGTGCGCCCCAGCAGGTTGCGCCACCGGCGCAGCAGCACGTCCCGGTACACGCCGGCCTGGTAGTTGGGCTCGTCGAAGGCGAACGCGCGGGCGGCGGTGGGATCCGGCAGGTCGACGATGTGCACGCTGCCGGTGGGCATCTCGTCGTCACGGGAAAAGGTCGGGCCGCGAGCGATCAGCTCCTTCTCGTACCGGTCCATGTAGGACCAGTGCTCTTCCAGCAGCTCGTAGCGCAGCGCCCCGGAGCCCGGCCGATCGCGGTGGTAGCAGAAGAACTCCATGCCCAGAGTCTGCACCACCCCACGGGTTCCCCGTCTTTCACAGATCCCTCACGCACAAGACCATGGAGTCCAAGGCCCACTTGTGATCGTCACGCTCTGACCAGCCGTTGACGTATCGGGAGCACTCACCGGGCGGATCGCGGTAGAGCACCTTGTAGTAACCGTTGACGTCGTTCTTGGACCTGAAAGACGCACGTACCTTCATGAGAGCGCACGGCATCGTGAACCACTTCACGTGCTCAACGTCGATCCGCTTGTCGTGCACGGGATACTCGCGGGCGACGCAGTCGCCGACCTGGGCTTTGTTTATGTCATCCGTGAAGAGAGGACTCGCCACGCTCACCAGCCCCATGATGAGGGACCCGAGAAGGAGGAATACGAGGGACACCAGACCGATCCGTACCGGACGGGGAAGGGGCTCCGACGGCGGAGTCGCCCCGGGCGCGCCGACGATCGCGATCACGGAACCGGTGCGGGCGGACTGGCCCACGCGACGGCGGATGGCGTACAGGACGCCCTTGTCCGGTGAGGTGATCACGGTGTCGCCTCGGACCGAGCGGACCTCGAGCAGTGGATCGTCCACGCTGACCTTGTCGCCCACCTGCTTGTGCCAGCGGATCACCGTCGCCTTCCGCGCGCCGGCGGTCTCACCCGGCAGCCACGGCAGGGTCACGGGCGTGATCCCACCGATGGTCTTCCGCGCACGTGCCTTGACAGGAGCCAGGCGCGTACCGGCCGCCGGGCGCTGAGGCGCCGGTGCCAGGGGGACGGTGGGGATGGCGACGGGTTCCGATTCGACGGTCGGCACCTGAGTGGCCGTGTGACGTTCAGTGATCATCGCGGTGACGTCCGACGGGAGCCAGTGCGCGGTGGTCTCGGTCAGGGCGGCGAACCGGTCGAGGATCTGGGCGAGGCTCGGCCGGTCGGCCGGGTTCTTGGCCAGGCAGGCGGTGACCAGGTCGGTGAGGTGGGCGGGCAGGCCGGTCACATCGGGTTCATCGTGGACGACGCGGTAGATGACCGCGTCGGGCTGGCCGGTGCCGAACGGGCTGCGGCCGGTGAGGGTGAACACCAGCACCGCTCCCAGAGAGAACACGTCACCGGGCGGGCCGACCTGGCGGCCTCGTGCCTGCTCGGGAGACATGAACGCCGGGGTTCCGACCACGACCCGGGACTGGGTGTGCGAGGTGGCGTCCAGCGCGCGGGCGATGCCGAAGTCGATGACCCGGGGGCCGTCCTCGGCCAGGATCACGTTGGAGGGCTTGAGATCGCGGTGCACCAGGTCGCAGGCGTGGATGGCGGTGAGCCCTTCGGTCAGGCCCGCCCCCAGAATGCCGATCACCGCGGGCGGCAGCGGTCCGTACGTCTCCACGGCCTGATACAGGGAGGGGCCGGTGATGTAGGCGCTGGCCATCCATGGCGGATCGGCGTCGGTGTCGGCCTGCACCACCTGCGCGGTGTAGAACCCGCCGACCCTGCGCGCGGCGGTGATCTCACTGGCGAACCGGCGGCGGAACCCCGGGTCGTCGGCCAGTTCGGGACGCACCACCTTGACCGCGACCGTACGCCCACCCCGGGAGCGCCCCAGGTACACCTGCCCCATCCCGCCGCCGCCCAGCCGCCCTTCCAGTCGGTACGGCCCCACCTGGCGCGGGTCGTCCTCCCGTAGCGGCTCCATCCGGGATCTACTCCCCCTCAGAAGAACATCCACGTACATCTGAGGTGGATCATCCCAGGAAACGACCCTTGCGGAAAGTGATCGGGCTCCATCACGGTTGCCGCGACGGCGGTCCGGAGGCCGCGAGCCGGTCGACGACGTCGGCCCTGCTATGCCCACGTGTCCGGCTCACCCGGCCGCAAGCCGGGGAACAGCATCTGGAACTCCCGCACGATGCTCCGTGCGTCCAACCAGGCGTCATACACAGCCGCCAGGCGCGGCCCGCCGTTGCCCGCCATGATTTGGTCGCGGTACACGTGCAGTTCCGAGTCGGGCATCCTGCCCACCCAGCCGACGTACTCGAGCAGCGTCATCCCCCGGCCACGAGCGTCCTCGGTGAGGATGGCTCGCTGGTGGTCCTCGAGATAGTCGACCCGCTCCGGGTGGACCCTCCAGCGAATGAGGGTGCTGCCATCGGACGACTCCTCGACGGTCCAGCCATTGTTGTCGTTGCGCCGCATGGTCATGGTCAGAACCCCTCCAGCGTGGCTCGTAGGTGCCCCGATGGGCATTCATCTCCCAGGTTGTTTCCTGGCAGAATCCAGGCCAGTCTGACAGACATTGATGTTCTTTTCAGATTGGGCGCTTTCCCATGGATCCTCTGCAGGTTGGCGATCCGCGGCAGGTAGGGGCGTATCGGCTGCTGGGGCGGCTGGGCGGTGGCGGGATGGGGCAGGTTTACCTGGGCCGCTCTCGCGGAGGCCGCCTGGTCGCGGTGAAGCTCGTACGCCCTGAACTGGCGAGCGATGCGCATTTCCGCCGCAGGTTCGCCCAGGAGGGCGCCGCGGCCCGCAGGGTCGGCGGCTTCTACACCGCCCCGGTGGTCGATGCCGATCCCGACGCCGATCCGCCGTGGCTGGTCACCGCCTTCATCTCCGGCCCATCGCTCCAAGAAGCCGTCGACGTACACGGGCCGCTACCGGCTCAGGCGGTCGGTGTCCTGGGGGCGGGGCTGGCGGAGGGACTGACCGCGATCCACGGCGTGGGCCTGGTGCATCGAGATCTCAAGCCCGGCAACATCATCCTCGCCGCCGACGGCCCCCGCGTCATCGACTTCGGCATCGCCCGCGCGCTGGACGCCACCCACGCCTCGACCACCGTGCTCGGAACTCCCGGGTTCATGTCCCCCGAGCAGGCGAGTGGACGCCAGGCGGGGCCGCCCAGTGACGTGTTCGCGCTGGGATCGGTGCTCACGTTCGCCGCGACGGGGCACGGCCCGTTCGGTACGGGTTCGGCCGAAGCGGTCGTGTACCGGGTCGTCCACCACGACCCCGACCTGACCGGCCTCCCCGCCCACCTGACCGGATTGATCAGCGCCTGCCTGGCCAAGGACCCGGAGGAACGACCCTGCCTCACCGAGATCCTGGACCGGCTCGCGGTTCCCACCGGGCCGACCGGCACATGGCTCCCACCCGGCGTCACCTCGATGATCAGTGAGCGCGAGCGGGAACTCTCGTACGAGGCCCGGGGACAGGACACCGGGGCGCTGACCACGAAGTCCGACGTTCGGCAGCGGCGCCCGAGCCGCCGCGACTTCATGGTGGCCGGGCTGGGCGCCGCCGCCGTCGCCGCGGTCGCGGCCGTTCCGGCGACGTCGCTGCTGCGCTCCGCGGGCGCGGGCGGGCACCCGACTCCCACGCCGGACGCGACCGGTCGCTCCCTCCGCCCGGGAACCCCCGTGACGCTCCTCGACGCCGGCAACATGCGATCGGTGACGTTCAGCCCGGACGGCAGAACCATGCCACCCTGGCCCATACCAACTCCGACCTGCACTCCCTGGCGTTCAGCCACGACGGGAAGACGCTGGCGAACGTCCGCAACGACGGGAAGATCACGCTGTGGAACGTCACGGCCCGTACGAGCACATTCGACCTCACCGGGCCGGGATCCGGCGTGACCTGCATCGCGTCCGGCCCGGGCGGCATCCTGGCGGGCGGTTTCAGCGACGGCACCGTCACGCTGTGGGACGTCACCGGCCGTAAGAGCATCACCGTTCTCAACACCGGCACCGACGCCAAAATCAACTGCGTCGCCTTCAGCCCGGACGGCAGGACCGTCGCCGCCGGGGGCAGGAACCTGACGATGTGGACGATCAGCTAGAAGTCACCGGCGGCTCGCCGGATCATGATGATCCCGGTCGACCGTCCTGTGGTCCGAAGGCACCGGCCCGCCAGAGGGTACGGACGTGGTCGATCACCGGGGGCCCGATGGCGCGCAGGCCCTCGAGGTCGTTGTCGGCGACCGCCTTCGTCACCAGGGTGCTGGTCGCCGCGACGACCATCTGGCAGGCGAACCGGCCCGCCTCATCGGTGACCCCCATCAGGTCGGCGAACGAGGCGGTGATGGCGGCCTGCAACTCGCTCCGACGCCCCATGGCCTCAGACCCGGCGGCGTACACCTCGATCAGGAACAGCCGCGTGTAGGCCGGCTCGATGGCGAGCGCTTCGAGGTAGGCGGTGAACGCCATCTCGAACCTCTGCAGCGGATCGCCGGCCATCGCCGGACCGGGCACGCCGTGCTCGTCGGCGCCGACCATCTCCAGCAACCGCTGTATCAGCAGGTCGCCCGCCGTGTCGAAGGCGGCCATGAAACAGTCCAGCTTCGACTCGAACACCTGGTAGAAGCTCTGCCGCGAAACCCCCGAACGCTGGAGTACGTCGGCGACGGAGGTGGCCACGTACCCCTTCTCGGCCATCACCTCCGCCATCGCCGCGCACAGCCGCGATCGCTGGATGCGCTCTACCTCCTCCCGCGAGAGCGCGTAACGCCCCCGGGGCAACCGACGCTGTGATGACTCCGACACGCGTTCACCATAGATCGCCCGCGAGGGCCACGGCGCCAGAGGGCCGCCGCGTCGAGCCATCAACTCGGGTTTTCGCCGTCGTCCCACGCCCGCTCGCCTGCACCCCAGTAGGATCCGATCTCTGGCGATATAGCGCGCCTCTCACCTTTAGAAGATCAGCGAGAAAAATGGCGGATCTGGCCGACTCTGAAATCGCGTACCTGCATCAGGAAAGGTGCGTCATCAAGGTTCGCAGTGTGGACGACCTACGGGCGGAGGCTCTGGAGGCCGTAGCGGACGGCGCGGCATCGGCGGCCTACCGGTCCATCCACGGCGACCTCATCACGGCGACAGAGGAGATATTCCGGCTACTCGACACGCTTCTTGAAAAGCGGCTGCCGGAAGCGTTCACACCGCTCGAAGAGCGCGAACATTGGGAAGACGACGATGAAGAAGCCGGGCCCCTTCCGGCCGGGCCCGGACCGTACGGGTCGGGCGTGCGGGCCCTGGGATCCGCCGGCGAGCGGATCACTCTGATCTCTGACGGGAATCTCGACCTTCCCCGCGCGGCGTTCGGGCACGAGGACGACGACCCGGACGACGACGCGCCGCATCGTCGAGAGCCCTGGCAGGAGGTGACCGGTGCCTCTGACCTCCTGCGGACCTGGCTGATCGGTCGGATGCGCTGGACGATGAACGATGGCGACTACAGCGAGTCTCCGCAGACCGAGCACGAGCGAACCCGGCTTTCCGCCACACAGGCCGACCGGGTGGCGCTGGCCGACCGGCTCCTCACCGCGTTCCCGCCCGAACGAAGCCGGTACTTCGTCGGCGCACACGCCGGTTGGGATCTTTGGTCCGAGGACTACCTGTCCCGCGACGAGGTGATCGCGTTCGCCTCCGACGAGCACGTGGCGATTCTCTGGCTCGCCCTGTACCGCTACTACGGCTGACCTGCGCCCGGGCCCCGACGTGGGCGGTTTGCCGAAATGGCAACAGGATTCGCGGCGGCCGCACCGTACAGCGGACGATCGATGCGAGAGGCGCCGACCGTGGTTCGCACTCGGCGCACCGATTCAAGATCTTGGGGGATTGATGTCGCAGTCCGCTCCTGCCGCAACGGCCACGCATCGTCTGGTCTCGTCTCCTGCCGGCCGTATCCACCTGGTGGAGCAGGGCTCCGGGCCGCTGGTGCTGCTGGTCCACGGGTTCCCTGAGTCGTGGTACTCCTGGCGCCACCAGCTGCCGGTGCTGGCCGCGGCCGGCTACCGGGCCGTCGCCGTCGATGTTCGTGGCTACGGCCGCTCCTCCAAGCCCGCGGACGTGGCCGCGTACCGGATGCTGGAACTGGTCGAGGACAGCGCCGCCGTGGTGCACGCCCTGGGCGAGCGGACAGCGGTGATCGTGGGCCACGACTGGGGTGCGACCATCGCCGCGAACTCCGCTCTCATCAGGCCCGACGTCTTCCGCGCGGTGGGGCTGCTGAGCGTGCCGTACGCCCCGCGCGGCGGGCCGCTGCCCAGTGAGGTGTTCGCGCGGATGGGCGGAGAGCAGGAGTTCTACGTCAGCTACTTTCAGACGCCCGGCCGGGCCGAGGCCGAGATCGAACCCGACGTCCGCGGCTGGCTCTCCGGCTTCTACGCGGCCCTGTCCGCCGACACCATGCCGCCCACCGACGCCCCGGACCCGCACTTCGTCTCCACGGGCGGGACGCTGCGCGACCGGTTCCCCGCCGGTCGGCTGCCCGCCTGGCTCAGCGAGGACGACCTCGATGTCTACGCCGCGGAATTCGAGCGGACGGGTCTGAGCGGGGCGCTGAACCGCTACCGGAACATGGACCGGGACTGGAAGGACCTCGCCGACCTCGACGGCGCCCCCATCACCCAGCCGTCCCTGTTCGTCGGCGGCGCGCTGGACGCCTCCACCACCTGGATGGCCGACGCCATCGCGGCATACCCCACCACCCTGCCGGGCCTGGTCTCCTCGCACATCCTCGACGGCTGCGGCCACTGGATCCAGCAGGAGCGCCCCACGGAGGTCAACGAGATCCTGACCAACTGGCTCTCCTCCCTACCCACCTGAGAGGAGCGCGAGGTCGAGGCGCTTCAGGCGTGCCGGGTCGGCGATGATGTCGTACTCCATGACGCGGTCCCCCGCCGTCGTGACGGCGAGGGCGAGGAGGAGCCGGCCGTGCGGGGCGATCACGACGCCGACCCGCCCGTCGACCAGGGCCGGCTCCGCGTACTTCGCGCGGCGGCCGAAGACGAGCGTCTCGCGCGCCACCGTGTCCGCGCCCCGGGCGACCGTCTCCCGGCCCGGTGTCAGCACCATGGGGTCGGCTCGCCGTACGACGTCCGGGGCCAGGACGGCGAGCAGGGCGTGCAGGTCGCCGCTTCGGGCGGCGGCGAGGAAGGCCTCGACGACGCGCCGCTGCCGGCCGAGTTCCGCGTCCGGGACCGTGTCGGCGCCGCGTACCCGCTGCCGGGCCCGGCTGGCGAGTTTCTTGGCCGCGACCGGGGTGCGCTCGACGATGGGGGCGATCTGGTCGAACGGTATGGCGAACAGGTCGTGCAGCACGAAGGCGACGCGTTCGGCGGGCGGGAGCCGGTCCAGTACGACGAGCATCGCGCGGCCGACCGAGTCGATGAGGACCGCCTCGTGCTCCGGGTCGTCCTCCCCCGCCAGGGCGGAGGCCTGCCACCCGAGCGGGTCCTCCCGGCGTGACGTGCGCGTGCGCAGCATGTCGAGGCAGAGCCGGGACACCACCGTACGGAGCCAGGCCTCCAGGTTGTCGATGCCGTCGAGGTCGGTGCGGCTGAGCCGGAGCCACGCCTCCTGGACCGCGTCGTCCGCCTCGCTCAGGGAGCCCAGCATCCGGTAGGCCACCGCGCGCAGCTGCTCGCGATGTGCCTCGAACCGCTCGGCCGGCCCGTCATGCTCGTCCATCGGTCACCTTTCACCCTCGCGCTCCGTCTGTCTCGTGCCACCGATCAGCGAACGATGAGGGAGAAAGGTCAATGATCCGACAGGAGCAGCGTAGCGAGTGGGACGGGGACCGGGCGTTGCTGCGGCCGGTGACCCTCGGAGACCTCCGGCTGCCGAACCGGGTGGTCATGGCGCCGGTGACACGGTGCCGCGCGACCAACGATGACCTGGCGCCGACGGACCTGCACGCCGCGTACTACGGACAGCGGGCCGGTGCCGGTCTGATCATCGCCGAGGGCACCTGGACGAGCGAGCGCACGATCGGCTTCTATCCGAACGTCCCCGGCGTCTACAGCGAGCGGCAGGTCGCCGCGTGGAGCCGCGTCACGCACGTCGTGCACGCCCTGGGCGGTCGCATCGTCCTTCAGCTCTGGCATGCCGGCGACCCGCGGTCCGACCGGGAGATGACCGTCGCGGACATCGAGCGAACGATCGCGGATTTCGGCGCCGCGTCCGAGAACGCGCGCCGGGCCGGGTTCGACGGCGTCGAGATCGCCGCCAACGGCACACACCTGATCGCACGGTTCCTCAACCCGCGGCTGAACCGGCGGGCTGACGGACACGGCACCCGTCGCGACCGCCTGCTCTTCGAGATCGTCGAGGCGGCGGCCGCCGCCTGGGAGGGACGGCGCCTCGGCGTACGGCTGTCGCCGTACTGGACGATCGACGACGAGCCCTCCGCCGACCGGCGGGGCGGCGACTACCCGTGGAACGCCGACGAACGGACGCTCGCGGACTACGACGCCCTCGTGGCCGAGTTGAACGAACGCCCGCTCGCGTACCTGCACCTTCGCGGTCCGGCTCCCCGCGGTCCCGTCCCCGACGTCGACGCGTTCGCCCGGTACCGCAAGCTGTTCGACGGGCCGCTGATCGCCAACCACGGCTTCGACGGGGAGACGGGTGACGCGATCGTCGAGGCGGGGATCGCCGACGCGGTGTCCTTCGCCCGGCTCTTCATCGCCAACCCCGACCTGGTCGGCCGGTTCGCCCTGGGCCACGAGACGGCCGGCAGCGATCCGGACACCCACTACTCCGGCGGGGCACGCGGCTACGTCGACTATCCGACCTGGCCGTTGGGTGTGTCGGCGATGCGCTCGATGTAGGGCCACGGAGGTTACTCGGCGGGCGTGGAAAGGCGGTTGCTGTAGCGGGCGAGCATGGCGGCCTGGGAGCCGTCCCCGGCGGGCATGAGACCGCACGCGCCCTCTCGTCCCGTGATCATGAGACTGCGGTTCGAGTGGGTGATGTCGATGTCGATGGGGCTGAGGCCCTGCCATGTGCCGAAGGCCGCCGGCTGGACGGCGTCGTCGCCCCACAGGCAGCGTCGTACCGCGGAGTGGTGGCCGTCGGCTCCGATGAGGAGATCTCCGATGTCGGTGGATCCGTCGGTGAAGGTCACCGTGGCCCGGTCGTCGTCCTGGGTGACGCTCTGGCAGCCCTTTCCGTGGCGGATGAGGTCGTCGGGGAGGCCGTCGGCCAGGCGTTCCATGAGGGCGCGGCGGGGGATCGTCCTGGTCTGGAAGCCGTACCAGGCGCGCACTTCGGGCTGGAACAGGTCCCATTGCTGCTGGACATGTTCGCCCGCGTCGGCGAGGCGTACCGATCGGCCACCCGGGAACTACGCGCCGACGCGCCCTGAACCGGTGCCCGTCCGCGGCCGGCCGGCCAGAGCCACGAGGAGACGTGCGGCGATCACCAGGCAGAGAGGATCACCAGGAAGTTCAGGCCGAGCAGGACGGCGGGCACGTCCGTCGAGGAGGCCGTGGACCGGCTCGATCAGGAGGCCCGCGTCCGCTGGAGCACCTGGGCCGACCCCGAGTGGATCGGCTTCACCGTCCGGGCGTTCTTCGCCGCCGCCTGACGGCTACCACTCCTATCGAGGGCAATCGAAAACGATCTGAGAAGCCTTATCGTTGAACCCGTTGTTTTTAAAGGTCTTGTCAACGGAGTGGGCTTTTGCGATATATTTTTTAGTCCCATAATAGGGAGTGTCATCAAGCCAGACGTTACACCGCGTGCCATTCCTCATGGAGCTTGCCGCGTTGTTGGCCGAGCGCTTCGTGTTCTTCCAGCGCTTCCCGGGAAGACCGATGGTCTTGAAGCCGCTGGTCGGCGGCGTGGCACAGAACTGCCCGCCCCCGAAGTCGCCGTTCTCGTAGATGCAGAAGTAGGTGGCCGCCGCGTGAACGGCGCCAGCGGCATTCGATGCGTCGGCATGGGCGGCAGGGGCGCTCGACAGGCATAGACCGACGAGCCCTGCGACCAGCGCGCCGGTGACCGTCTTCTTCATGAGCCTCCTTTTATCGGTTTGATCATTTCTCGAGGAACAATACAGCACATCAGTAACGAACCTATCGCTGACCGTATAAATAGGACTCAGGGCCCAATCCGACTGCCCCGAAATTGGGCCCCAAGCCCCTGTCGGCCGATCTACCCCCGACCTGAACCAGGGGCGGCCAGGCGGTCGGCAAGCGCCGCGACGAGGCGGGCGACTATGAGCAGGCAGAGCAGCTGAGGCAGAGTCTCGGCGAAGAAGTGTGCCCCGGTGTTCTGCGCCGCCTGGAGTCGGAAACCGACGATCAGGGACACCGTCGCGGTGAGCATGGCCGCCGCCGGGAGCCATGGAACGGCCGCGCGTGCGCGCCACCTGCCGGGCGCCACGGCGAACACCATCGCGGCGACCGCCGCCAGGGCCAGTGCGGCGACGCCTCCGATCCAGTATCCGAGGCCGGCGGCCGCTCCGATCGTCAGGACCACGGCCAAGGCTCTCCTCGGGCGTCGTTCGCGCACGACCGGCTCGACCTCCTGTCGGGAGCGGGCCGGCCACAGCGCGGCGATCACCAGGATCACCAGGAAGTTCAGGCCGAGCAGGACGGCGGCCTGATAGGGGCGGTCGGGCGCGTACGACAGGCGGACGGCGCCGGCCGTGCCCGCCGGGAGCGCCCACGCCTGCCGCCAGCCGTCGACGCGCACCGGGCGCAGCGTCCGGCCGCCGATCGTCGCCCGCCAACCGGCGTTGAAGTTCTCGTTGACGACGAGGTACGAGGCGCGCTGCGCCGAGACCTCGACCTGCCGGTGCTCGGACGTCCACCGCGTCACGGTCACGTCCGAGGATTCGCGGGCCGGGGCGGTACCGTCGTCGGCCGGGTTCAGCGCCGCGGAGTCGACGCGGAAGGCGTCGAACGGAACCTGGGCCAGCCGGTCGTCCCCGGCCTTGAGCGTGACCGTACGGCAGGCCTGGAACCGGATGGAACGGCCCTGCAGGAGGTCCGCGTACGTCGCCGTCGCGCGCGTCGGAACGTCGGCGCCGTTCAACCGCAGCCTCGGGCCGAAGCCGCACGGTATGGAGACGCGGGCGCCGGGGAACGTCTGGAACGGCTTCACTCCGGGCACGGTCACGTCCGTCACCTGCGGCAGGCCGGAGAAGCGCAGCGTCAGGCGGCTCGTGCGCATGGGCTTGAACGAGAGGCGGCCGGTGTCGTCGAGCGGGACCTCGCGCCACTGGCCGTCGTCCCCTTCCAGGCGGACCTGGGTGAGGAAGGCCGCGCCCGCCGGACGCCGTACGGTGATCTGCCCGACCTGGATCTTGCGGCCCCACGACAGCGACAGCCAGGGGGCGCGGTCCCCGGTCGCGGATACCCACGTGGTCGCCGGGTCGGCGTCGAACGCGGCGCGCGGCAGCGTCGCGGGCTCCTGGGTCAGCGTCGAACTCGCCGTGACCTTCAGGCGGGGATCGGTGGTGGTGTAGCGCTGGATCAGGCCCGGGTCGGTGAGGGCCGCCGTTCCGGTCAGCCTGGCGGTGCCCGTACGGGCGGCGGTGAGGACGCGGTCGAAGCCTGGCTCCTCGTCCCGGCGTTCGAAGAAGGGGGAGCAGACCCAGCGGATCGAGCCCTGCATGCAGGCGGGCAATCCGCCCGGCGCCCGGGACATCACCACGGTGGCGCCCGCCGGGACGGCGGGCAGGCGGTACTCGCGGGCCGCGTGGACGCCGTCGACGTGCAGTTCGGAGACCCCGACGCGGGCGGCTGCGGGTACGGCGGGCCGCGCGGTGAGCGAGAGGACGCGGATCCGCAGCCAGCGGGTGGTCCCGGCGGGCACGGTGAGGGGCTGGGCGGCGGAGGTACGGGCGAGGTGCTGGACGGTCCGGCCGGTCTCGGTCTCCACGGCGATCTCGTCCGGCGGCGGGCCGAGCCGGTCGTCCTGGGCGAACGTCGCCGTGACGTTCCGGGGCGTCAGCGGGTGGTCGAAGTCGACGCGCAGCCACTGGCCGACGGGGCCGGTCCAGCCGCCGCTCTCCCACCGCGTCCGCGGGTCGCCGTCCAGGGCGGCGTACGGGAGGGCGCCGGGCTGGTCGAGTTCGGCCGGTGAGGTGACGTCGGACGCGGAGGCGGAGGCCGTGACGTCCTTGACGCCGGTGTAGGCGGCGACCGTCGAGTAGCGGTCCCAGCCGGGTTCGAGGATGTCCCGCCGGGTGGCGGGCACGTTCGCCCGCTCGGCGGTGGTCAGGGTCGGCGAGGTGTGGCCGCGCAACTCCCCGAAGTCGCGTTCGACCCGGCGCAGGGAGTCGGCGACGACGGGTCTGCCGGTGGCCGCCGGGTCGTCGTCGCCGAACAGGACGGGCTGGTCTTTCAGGAGGCCGTCGTCGG
Source organism: Actinoallomurus vinaceus (assembly GCF_039542055.1). Classification (NCBI taxonomy): domain Bacteria; kingdom Bacillati; phylum Actinomycetota; class Actinomycetes; order Streptosporangiales; family Thermomonosporaceae; genus Actinoallomurus; species Actinoallomurus vinaceus. The sequence goes on along the minus strand of NZ_BAABHK010000019.1, from coordinate 192,884 downwards.
CCATCGTGAGCAGGGCCTCCGGCGAGCCGTACAGCCGCAGCGCCCGGTCGGCGTCGAGCAGGCCGACGGCGTCGTCCGCGCCCTCCACCTCGTAGATCTCGACGGGCGCGTAGGGCTGGTCCGGGGAGCCCACCGCGTCGTCGGGCAGGGTCGAGCCGGCAGGCACGCCGCCGAACCAGGCCACGCGCCGGATGCCGGGCGAGGCGTCCAGGGCCTGGTGGACGCGGGCGGGCCACGCGCCGCGCAGGTCGTCGCGGCGCAGATCGTTGCGGACGAGGAGGTACCGGACGCCCATCCGGGCCAGGACCTCGGTCAGTCCCGCGGAGCCCTGGCCACTGGTGATCCGCTGATCGATCGCGTCCATCATCCGGGTGAAGCCCGAGGACCCGGCGGGAACGAGCTGCCGCTCTCCCCAGCGGACGTTCAGCAGCGGCTGGGTGATCTCGTCCATGGGGCGTCCCCACAGGTACTCGCCGAAGCGCGCGCCGGGGACGGCCATGACGCCCTGGTCGCCGGCGCGGCCGTTCAGCCAGTCGGCGGCGTCGCGCCAGTACTGCGGGACCTTCGGGAAGGCGCCGTCGGCGGTCAGGCCGGTGCTCAGCGCGGACAGCATCACCCCGGCCAGGCCGGCCGCCGTCGCGACGGCCGCCCAGGGCCGCCGGGACGGGCGCGGAGCGGACAGCAGGTGCGCGATGCCCAGGGCGAGCGGGAGCCGTACCAGGCCGTCGAACTTGTAGAGGTTGCGGAACGGGGCGAGCGGCCCGTCGATCAGGTCCCGTACGGCGGGGGCGAGCGGACCCGCGTGCCCGGCGACCATGACGGTCACGCCGGTCAGCAGGGTGAGGATGAGGAAGGTCCGCTCGGGAAGCCGGGCGCGGACGAGACCGGCGAGCCCGAGGGCTGCGACGAGGCCCGTGCACAGGACGGGGGCCGTCTGCGTCGCGAAGGCGTGCCCGAGCGGCCACCAGGCGCGTCCGTCGACCACGAGGAAGTTCACCCAGCGTTCCGCGCCGCGCAGGACGTCGGCCGGGCCGGTCGTCGCGGTCGTCGTCGCGGCCTTCTCGGTGTAGAGCAGCCAGGAGTAGGCGTACCGGCCGAGGAGGAGGAGCGGCACGGACCACCAGGCGGTCGCGCAGCCGACCGCGACCGCCCACCAGGCGAGGATGCGCAGCCGAGGGGCTCCGATTCTTCGGGTGAGCACGTACAGGGCCGGGACGACGAGCACCGCGAGCGTGGCGGCGCCGTTGATGCCGCCGCAGCAGGCGACGGCCAGGCCGGACCGCGCCGCCGCGCGCACCCGCCCGCCACCGCGGGCGGCGCCGACCAGGGGCACCACCATCCACGGCAGCATGGCGAGGGGCAGGTACTCGGAGGAGTTGATGCCGAGAGAGGCCAGGCCGTGCGGGCCGAGCGCGTACGCGAGCGCGCCGACCAGCCGCGTGGCCGGCGTGCCGACGCCCAGGCGTTCGGCGAGCCGGCGGGCGCCGAGGAAGGCCGTGCACAGGAGCGTCGCCAGCCACAGGCGCTGGGTGATCCAGGGCGGCATCCCGGCAAGGTGGCCCAGCACGTAGAACGGGCCCATCGGGAACAGATAGCCCGACACCTGGTTCTGCAACTGCCCGAACTGCTCGATGTCCCACAGGTGCAGCGCCCGCCCGAGGAAACCGAGCGGATTCAGCGCCATGTCGATCTTGGTGTCGGGGACGATCAGGCCCGGCCGCGTCGCCGTCGCGAGCAGCGTCAGGAGCGCGCAGCACAGAAAGGTCCGCAGACGCTCGCGGAGCCGCTCATCGACGCCGTCCGGCCGGTCGGCCGCGCCGGGCAGCGCCTCCGTCTCGGTCAACGCGGCCACGGAAACGCCTCCGTCCGGGTCAACGCCGCCATGGGAACGCCTCCGTCCGGATCAATGGGGCCACGGGAACGCCTCGATCCGGGTCAACGCGGCCATGGGAACGACCGGTCCTGCAGGCCGTGCGCCGTCCCGCGCCGGACGGCGGCGTCGAGCAGCGCCGCCATCCGTTCGGCGCTGCGGGCCCAGGCGAACTCCGCGGCCCAGGACCGGCACGCGGCGGCCGTCTCGCGGCGCCGCTCCGGGACGCTCAGCTCCTTCAGCGCTCGCTCGACGACGTCCGCCAGTTCCTCGCCCTCGGGCACGAGCCAGCCGGTCACACCGTCGACGACGGCATCGCGCAGCCCGTCGACGTCGTACGCGACGGTCGGCACGCCGAAGGCCGCCGCCTCGGCGACGCTGAGTCCCCAGCCCTCTCCCTGCGAGGCGCTGAGGTGGAGCCTGGCCCGTGCGACGAGCGTGTCCTTCTCCTCCTCTGGCAGGTAGCCGTGCAGGACCACCAGGTCCTCCAGGCCGCGCGCCGCGACCCGGGCCCGCAGCGCGGCCTCCTGCGGCCCACGCCCGATGACGTGCACCCGGACGCGGAGCCGTTCGGCGACGTCGAGCAGCCGGCCGACGCGCTTGTGCGGGACGAGCCTGCTCACGCACGCGAGCTCCGGCTCGCCGTCCGTCTCCCCAAGGCCAGGAGCCGCGTCCGCGAGCGTGACGCCGTTCGGGACGAGGTATACCGGTCCGGTCCAGGACAGGCGCTCCCGCATGGCGGTCACCGTCGACGGGGAGACCGCGACGCAGGCGTGCCGCCGGTACGCGCGGCGGGCCACCGGGCCTTCGAGGAACCGGCCGATGCGTGCCAGCCACGCCGGGAAGTAGAGGTGGAACTGGTCGGCGTGGACGTGGTGCACGACGCACAGGACCGGTACGCGGCGCGGCAGCGCCAAGGGGGTGAAGAACGGGATGCCGTTCTGGCAGTCGAGCACGGCGTCGAACGCCCGTCGGTGGAGCAGCATCCACGCCAGGACCAGCGGATAGACGGTGAACCGGCCGCCCAGGCGTACGACCTCGACGTCCTCGATCCGCTCCCGCCGGGCCTGGCCGGGCGCGCGCCCGGTGACGAACCGCACCCGGGTCCCCCGCGCGGCGAGCCACCGGGCCATCTCCCAGGCGTACCGTTCGGCCCCGCCGGCCTCCGGGTGCCAGGGGTCGCGCCAGTTGACGATCGCGAGCGCTCGCAGTTCCCTCCCTGCGCTCATCCGGCCCGCAGTTCGTCGGCGACGGCGCGGGCCCGCTGCGGTGTCACCGAACGCCGGGCCTCGGTGCGGATGCGGATCAGGTCGCGCAGGCAGACGGCCGCGTGCCGCCGGACGGAGAAGGTCGAGCCGGGCACGTCGTGCCACCGGACGGGGATCTCGACGACCTCGGCACCCCGGCGGCGGCAGTGCAGCAGCAGTTCGACGTCGAAGGCGAATCCGGGTGTGCGCAGGTCGGCGGCGGCGGCTCGAGCCAGCGGTCCGGTGAAGAACTTGAACCCGCACTGCGTGTCGGTCACACCTCCGGCGAGGTCGCGAACGAGCCGGTTGAACGTGAGGGCGCCCAGACGGCGGAGCGGACGCCCGTACGCCTCGACGACCGAGGCGGGGTGGCGGCGTGCGCCGATGACGACCCGGTGCCCGGCCCGGAGGAGGGCGACGGCCTCGTCGAGGGCGTCCAGGCCGGTGGCCATGTCGGCGTCGCAGAAGCCGACGTACGGGGCGGCGGTGGCCAGGAGACCGGCGCGGACCGCCGCGCCCTTGCCGGGTGTGGGGCACCGTACGAGGCGTACCGGCACCGGCCCGGACCAGCGTTCGGCGATGTCCGCGGTGGCGTCGGTGCTGGCGCTGTCGACGACGATGATCGAGCCGCTCAGCGGCAGTCCGGCGAGCTTGGCCGACAGCACCGTGAGGCCGTGCGGGAGCCGACCGGCCTCGTCGCGCGCGGGGATGACGACGTCCAGCGCCTCAGCGCGCGAGCCCTCCGGGCGCACCGGTCACCGGGTGCCGTAGTTGTAGAGCGGCTTGACGACCGGGTCCTGCTGGGCGGTCGTGACGACGCGCACGATGCCGAACGAGGTCAGGAGGGCCAGCACGATTCCGGCCAGGGTGGCGACGGCGATCCGCATCATGGCTCCTTCGGCAATGATCGTGCGACGAGGCTACCGACCGGTAGCCGCATTGACCAGAGAACACCCGCAAAAGTAATGAACCACGCAATTTCCACAGGCCACTGCGGCCCGCGAGACTCCCGGCTCGTGGTCGCGCCCGGGATGCGGTAGAGCACCAGGTCAGGCCCTGCGACGACACGCTCGGCACCAGGCAGGCGGTCCGCCCGGATGCCGTCGGGCGCGTCCGGCGCGTCGGTCGATGCGTCGGGTGACGTCGGGGCGTCGGTCGCGTCCGGCGCGTCGACGGCGACGTACCGGACGCCCCGGGAACGCAGCGCGGCGGTGAGCGGTGCGCCCGACCGGATCAGCGGGTCCAGCGCCCGCGCGCGCCGGTCCTCCACCGCCATGCGCAGGTCGCGCCCGCCCGTCCCCACCCGTACGGCGTCGTTGACGATGACCCGGCCGGGCAGGAAGCGCGGCAACGGGTCGAGCACCCGCCGCCCGCCGTTCCAGGCGTAGCTCCGGTACGCCTCCCAGGGCAGGACGAGCACGTCGCCGGGAGCGGCCCGTACGGCGGCCCGCGCCCGCACCCAGTCGGCGGGATAGCGCACCGCGTGCAGCCGCCCGCCCGCACCCCAGGCAAGTCCCGGCAGCAACACGACGGGTGCCAGCAGGGCCAGGACCGCGAGCTCGGGACGACCGGCATCGCCGCTCCGGGGGAAACGCCACCAGGCCGAAGCCCCCGGCCGAGCTGCCGTTCGGTCGTGTTCGGTGACCTGCCGAGGGTTGTCGGGGTCATGGCTCCGACAACCCTCGGCGATCACCGACCCCGTCTGGCGGGCATCCGCGTCAGGGGTGCCGATTCCGCGGCCACGGCTGAGAGCGTCGACGGCAGTCCCCATCCCGACGGCGACGACGAGGGCCAGCGGCGCGATGAACTGCTGGCCGTCCCGCAGCACCGCGAACCCGGACCACAGGCCGATCGCGCCGCGCAGCACGCCGGGCGCGACGGCCCCGAGGGCGGCGACGACCAGGCCGGCGAGCGCGGCCGTCCCCAGCCCACGCACCCCTGCCGCCCGTCCGTCGCACGCGGCCGCCCCCAACCCGCGCACCCCCGCCGCCCCGCCGTCGCACGCGGCCGCCCGTCCGTCGCACGCGGCCGCCCCCAACCCGCGCACCCCCGCCGCCCCGCCGTCGCACGCGGCCGCCCCCAGCCCACGCACCCCCGCCGCTTGGCCAGCGCGCGCGTACACGACCAGGGCGAGCACGACGAGGCACAGCCAGAGGACGGCCGTGACGGCGGCGCCGTACCCGGGCGGCACGGTCTCGGCGTTCCACGTGCCGCCGAGGAGGAGCAGGCTGCCGAGCGCGCCGAACGGCGTGTCCGCGCGGGCCGCGAACGCCGCGACCCCGGCCGGGTCCGCCGGGACACCGGAGAACCGCAGCAGGGACGGTACGAGCCACGGCAGGCTCATCACGACCAGCACGGCGAGCGGCCAGAGGATCGATCTCCGGCGGAGCGACACCACCAGAACGACCAGGCCGGAGACGGCCATCGCGGCGAAGCCGCCGATCGCCGCCGGTACCAGGGCGAGGACCAGCCGCCGGGGATCGCCGCGCGCGGCGGCCCGGACGACCCAGGGCAGCGCCGCGTACCCCAGGAGCAGCGCCCACTGGCCGAGCAGCAGGCGTTCGGCGACGAACGGGTTCCAGGCGTAGACGACGCCCCCCGCCAGCCGGGCCGTGAGCCGCTCGGACGGGACCAGGGCCGCCGCGGACACACAGGCGATGACGAAGATCGCCAGCAGGATCGCCTTCTGGACGAGGTCGGCGGGCGCGAAGTGGGCCAGGGCCGTCACAACGGCGTCGCTGGGCACGTGCCGCGGCAGCATCCCGGTCAGCCCGAACGTCTCCCGGTCGAACACCGGACGCGGCACGAACACCATGTCGTACGCCAGGACGAACCCCGGCGCGAGCGCGGGACCGAGCGCCGCCGCTCCCAGGACGAGTCCGGTCGCGGCGGCCACGACCGTCTGGCGGCGGGACACCCCCCAAGTGTCCCGGTCCGGGGCGGTTCTCCGAACCAGGTCGCCGAATGTGATCTTTGCGGTGCCGGGAACGCGTCATGTCGTCGCGATGCCGTAGGGGCTGTTGCCGACGGTGACGGTAGCGGTGATCTTCAGAGTGCTCGGGCTGATGACGGTGAGGGTGCCGGCTCCCTGGTCGGCGACGTAGATCGCGCTGCGGGTGGCCGCGATGCGGAACGGGTCGGTTCCCGCGGGCCCCAGGTTGACCGTTCGTGAGATGTGGTGGGTCCGGGTGTTGATCTCGACCACATTGCCCGGGCCGAGAACGGCGGCGTACGCGGCCCGGCCGTCCGGTGCGAGTGCCACGTCGAACGGGCCGGCTCCGGTCGGGACGGTCGTGGTGATCTTGCCGGTACGGGAGGACACGACCGAGACGCTCGCGTTCACCTCGTTGGCGACATAGACCGAGTCCTTGTCCGGGGCGACGGCGACGGCCACCGGGTAGCGGCCCGCGGAAAGGGTGCGGATGACCCGATCGGTGCGGGGGTCGATGACCGAAAGATTCGCCGACCCTTGGTTGGCGACGTAAACGGCGGTGCCGTCGCCCGTGACGGCCAGGTCGACCGGAGAGACGCCGACCGGGATGGTCGCGGTGACCCGCGCGGCCCGAGTGTCGACGACCGACACGCTGTCCGAGCCGCCGTTGGCCACATAGAGCCGCCCGCCGTCCGGGCTCAGCGCGAGGCCCGTCGGGTCCTTGCCGACGGGAACGCTACCGGTGATGTTGTTGTTCGCGGTGCTGAGCACCGATACCCGACCTGATCCGCTGTCGGCGATGTAGACGTGGGCGTGGTCCGGGCCGGCCACGACGCCTTCGGGTCCGGCCCCGGCCGGCACCGTGGCGGTGACCTTGTTCGTCCGGGCATCGATCACCGACAGCGTGTCGTCGGCCTGGTTGGTGACATAGACGCGCCCGGCCGCCGGCGCCGGCGCGGCCATGGCGGGTGCCGGGCCCGCCGGCGCGCGGATGTCGGACACGGGGCGTACGGACTGGCCGGTGCCGCACACGGTGAGCAGGCCGGTCGCCAGCAGCGCTCCGGCGCCGGCGCCCAGTGCCGGCCGTTTCCTGCGGCGAGGATGCATCGTGACTCCTGTGCGCGGTGACGGTCAGGTCAGCAGCCCACGGGCGTAATAGTCCCGGCGATCGCGTACGCCGGGCAGGACGAAGAAGTAGCCGCCGCCTCGGGGGGTGATGTAGGGCACCAGCAGTTCGTCTTCCAGCCGGGTCTGCATGGCGATGTAGGTGTTGAGATGGCGCTGGAAACAGCAGAACGCGTGTCCGACGTCGGGGCCCCCGCCGACCTCGGGGCTGTGCTGGTATTCGTAGCTGCGGCGCAGGATTGTGCTGGTCGAGGCGGTCTGGGGCGTTTGGGGGTTGGCGAGCCGGATGTGGGAGTTCAGCGGTGTGATCAGCCCCTTCGGGTCGTTGGTGTAAATGGGGTCGAGGGTGTCGGGGGCGTTGGGGTCCAGGGCGTACATCGGCGCTCCGCTGACCTTGCGGCGGCCGAAGATCCGCTCCTGCTGGGCGAGCGGGACCGCTTGCCACTTTTCAACATCGAAACGGACGATGCGCACCGCCTGGTAGGTGCCGCCCGCCGCCCACGCGGGTTCCTCGGAGTGCGGCTGCACCCACACCCACTGGTTCATTTCATCGGCGCTCGTGGGATCGGGGTTGGCGATGCCGTCCTTGAAACCGAAGAAGTCCCGCGAGACACCGACCGGGCGCGGCGGGCTGTGCATACCGTTGATGCTCCAGCGCGGCCGCATCACGCCCTTGGTGTGGAAGATGATCTGCAGCAGCGCATGGATCGCCGTGTCGCGGCTCCCGGCGCACAACTGGAGCAGCAGGTCGCCGTTGGACAGCGCGGGGTCGAGGTCGTCGTGGCGAAAAGGCGCCATCGTGACCAGTTCGACGGGCTTGCGCGCGGCCAGCCCGTATCGGCCGTCGAAGAGGCCGGCGCCGACACCGACGGTGATCGTCAAGGCGCCGGCGGGAATCCGCGGGCCCATGACGCCGTCGTCCGGCTGCGGTGAGCCCGGTGGCGCGGTCGGCGCCTTGCCGCCCGCGGTGAGGAAAGCCGCCTGCGCGGTCAGCGTGCGGAACAGGTCGGTGAGCTCGCTGCGGTCGGCAGCGGTGACGTCGAAGGCGACGAAGTTGCCGGCCGCCTGCCGGGTGTCGGGCGGCGGGACGGTGATGCCCGCCTGATGCTCACCATAGAACGGGACGGCGCCGTCATTGCCCGGCTCCCCGGCATACGCCGGTGCGCTCTCCTGCTTCCCGCCGGGAGGCGGGCTGGGACCGCTCCCGGCCGTGGTGGCGGCAATGCCCGTGGCGGCCATCCCCTGGAGGAAGGACCGTCGGCCGAGATCCGCCGGGCAACCCCCGCTGCCCCAGCCGCCATCCGGCGCCGGTGGCTCGTGCCCCGCCATACCTGACCTCCAGAAGCACTCCTTCGAAGCGGTTCTGGCGATACGTCAATCCTCACTCCGCGCCTGGTCGCGGGTAAACCCTCCGACAGTAGATCTCACCGACCGCAGGATCCCCGACCGGGACAACGCCCTAATGTCCCGGTTCGGGGTCCCGGGGCAGCCCGAGGAGGCGTTCGGCGATGACGTTGAGGTTGACCTCGGTGGTGCCTCCGCCGATGGTCATGGCCCGGGAGGCCAGCAGCAGCCTGGTCCACTCCGCGCGCGGCCCCGCACCGGTCGGCCCGGTCAGCGCGCCGTCGTCGTCCAGCAGCCCGAAGCCGTACTCGGTGACCCGCTGGCCGTGCTCCATGCCGACGAGTTTGCTGACGTTCGCGGTCGCGCCGACGTCGACGCCGGACAGCCGCTTGAGAGTGGCGCGCAGGCCCAGCAGCGCGAACACGTGCGCGTCGGCGACCAGCTCGCCGAGGCCGTCGCGGACGACCGGGTCGTCGGTGAGGCCGAGGTCGCCGATCAGGTCCAGCAGCCGGGGCAGGTCCGCGCCGAGCTGCCAGCCGGTCGACAGGTTGACGCGTTCGGCGGTGAGCGTCACCCGCGCGACCTGCCAGCCGGCGTTGACCGTACCGACGACGAGGGAGTCGGGCACGAACACCTCGTCCAGGAACACCTCGTTGAAGACCTCCGCGCCGGTGAGGTCCTTCAGCGGCCGCACCTCGACGCCCGGAGACGCCATGTCGACCAGGAAGTAGGTGATGCCCTCCCGCTTGGGCGCCCCCGGGTCGGTGCGGGCGACGCAGATCCCCCACTGGGCGTACTGGGCGAGGGAGGTCCAGATCTTCTGCCCCGACAGCCGCCAGCCGCCGTCAACTCGCTCGGCGCGGGTGCGCAGGCCGGCCAGGTCCGAGCCCGCTCCCGGCTCGCTGAACAGCTGGCACCACACGATCTCGCCCCGCAGTGTCGCGGGCAGGAAACGCTCCTGCTGCTCGGGCGTGCCGTACGCGGCCAGCGATGGCACGACCCACGCGCCGATGCCCAGCTGCGGCCCCTGGATCGAGGCGGCCCGCAGCTCCTGGTGGATGACGACCTGTTCGAGCGGGGAGGCGGCCCGGCCCCATGGGCGTGGCAGGTGCGGCTGTACCCAGCCGCCGGCGGCCAGTTTCGCGACGCGCTCCCGTTCGCCGAGGGCGGCCAGTTCGGCCACGTGCGCCCGGATCTCCCGCCGGAGCGGCTCGGCCTCGGGCGGCAGGTCGAGCTCGCGCTCCCGGGTCTTCCCCGCGACGGCGAGCCCGGCGATCGACGCCCGCCACCGCGCCGCGCGGCCCAGGACGGCCCGCAGCGCCAGCGCGCGCCGGTAGTACAGGTGGGCGTCGTGCTCGAAGGTGTACCCGATGCCGCCGTGCACCTGGATGCAGTCCTCGGCGCAGGCGACGGCCGCGTCCGGGGCGACGAGGGCGGCGACCTCGGTCGCGTACGGGACCTGCTCTCCGGCGGCGACGGCCTGTTTCTCTCCCCCATGGCTTCGCCCCGCCACCCCCTGCTTCTCACCCCCATGGCTTCGCCCCGCCGCCCCCTGCGCGGCGTCCCACACGGCGGCGCGGGCCTTCTCCAGCTCGATCAGCATCCGGGCGCACTTGTGCTTCACGCCCTGGAACTGCCCGATCGGGCGGCCGAACTGCTCACGCGACCGGGCGTACGACGCCGCCGCCTCGACCGCCCACCCGGCCACCCCGCACGCCTCGGCGCCGAGCACCACCGCGGCGAGGGCCAGGACGCCCGGCCGGGTCAGGCCCGTCAGCCTCCGGTTCGCCGGCACCGTCACGCCGCCGGCGGTGACGCGCGCCATCCCGCAGACCACGTCGACGGCGCTCAGCTCCTCGATGCCGCCTAGCCCCCGCCGGTCCAGCACCACCCATTCCTCAGTGCCACCGACGGCGACCGGGGCGACGATGAGGTCCACGGCGAGCCCGCCGGCGACCGGACCGGCGTCGCCGTCCACCACCAGGGCATCGCCGGCACGTCGGCCCGTCAACCCGGCCGCCAGGCACACCGCGCCGGTCGTCGTGCCTTCGGCGAGGTCGCGCAGCAGTTCCTCGTGTGCCTCGGGCGCGTCGGCCGCGGCGATGACCGCGCTCGTCAGGACCGTCGGAACGTACGGCCCCGGTGCCAGCGCCCGTCCCATCTCCTCGACGGCCACCGCGAGCTCCAGCAGCGAGAAGCCCTGCCCGCCGTACTCCTCCGGCAGGTGCAGGCCGAGCAGCCCCTGCGCGGCCAGCTCCGGCCAGAAGCCGGGCCGCGACGCGCGTACGGCCTGTTTGCCACCCCCGTGGCTTCGCCCCACCGCCCCCGGTTCTCCATCCCCGCGGCTTCGCCCTACCGCCCCCTGCTTTTCACGCCCGTGGCTTCGCCCCACCGCCCCCTGCTTTTCACCCCCGTGGCTTCGCCCCACCGCCCCCTCGTCCGCCACGGCGGCCCGCACGACCGTACGGGGCACGTGCCGCGTGGTGAAGCGGCGTACGGTGGCGGCCAGCTCCTCGTGTTCCTCGGTCAGTCCGATCCCCATGCGCCGCTCCCCCGTCGTCCCGTACCTACTTGCCGGGCTCCGGGTCGCGGGGCAGGCCGAGCAGGCGTTCGGCGATGACGTTCAGCTGGACCTCGGTGGTGCCACCGTAGATGGTCATCGACCGGCTGAACAGCATGTAGCGGGCCCAGATGTTGGTGGCCTGGCCCGGTTCCTCCTCCGCGGCGACCGCGCCCTGCGCCTCCCAGATGAAGTCGGCGACCTCCTGGTTGTACTGCACGCCGAGCAGCTTGCGGACGCTCGCCTCGGCGCCCGGCTCGGCCCCGGAGATCTGCTTCAGCGTGAGGCGCAGGCCGAGCAGGTCGATGGCCTGGCCCTGGCACAGCAGCCCGCCGAGGTCGGCGAGGGCGACCGGGTCGAGGTCCTTGCCCTGGAAGAAGCCCAGCAGCTCCTTGGTCCCCGCACCGAGGCCCTGCCCGCTGGACAGCTGGACCCGCTCGTTGCTGAGGGTGTTGCGGGCGACCTTCCAGCCCTGCCCGACCACGCCGACGACCTGGTCGTCGGGCACGAACACCCCGTCGAGGAACACCTCGTTGAACATCGCGTCGCCGGTCAGCTCCCGCAGCGGCCGTACGTCGACGCCCTCGGCCTTCATGTCGACGACGAAGTACGTGATGCCGTCGTGCTTCTTCGGCTCGACCGAGGTACGGGCGACGCAGATCGCCCACTCGGCGCGCTGGGCGATGGACGTCCAGATCTTCTGCCCGGTGAGCCGCCACCCGCCCTCAACGCGCTCGGCCCGCATCTGCAGCGAGGCGAGGTCGGAGCCCGCGCCGGGCTCGCTGAACAGCTGGCACCACACCAGCTCACCGCGCAGCGTCGGCGCGAGCCACCGCTCCTGCTGCTCCGGTGTGCCGTACGTCACCAGGGACGGCACCACCCACGCACCGATGCCGAGCTGCGGGCCCTTGACCTTCGCGGCGCGCAGCTCCTGCAGGATGAGCACCTGCTCCATCGGGGACGCGGCCTTGCCCCACGGGCGGGGCAGGTGCGGGAACACCCAGCCCTCGTCGCCCATCGTCGCGTGCCGCTCCCGGTCGTCGGTGATCGCGGCGAGCTGCCCGACCTCCGTACGGATGCGGTTGCGCAGCGGCTCGGTGTCCTCGTCCAGCTCGACCTCGACCGCGCGGCGCACGCCGTCGAGCGCCAGCCGCGCGACCGAACCGGCCCATTCCTTGCCCGGGCCGAGCAGCGCCCGCAGCGTCGAGGCACGGCGCAGGTAGAGGTGGGCCTCGTGCTCCCACGTGAAGCCGATGCCGCCGAGCACCTGGATGCAGTCGCGGGCACAGCGCAGGGCGGCGTCGGGCGCGACGGCGGCGGCGACGCCGGCCGCGAAGGCGGACTCGTCCGCGGCGTCGTCGGAGGCGCGGGCGGCGTCCCAGACGGCGGCGCGGGCCTTCTCCAGCTCGATCAGCATCCGGGCGCACTTGTGCTTGACGCCCTGGAACTGCCCGATCGGACGGCCGAACTGCACGCGCACCTTGGCGTACTCCGCGGCTGTGGTCACGCACCAGTCGGCGAGACCTGCGGCCTCGGCGCCGAGGAGCAGCGCGGCCAGGTCGAGGACCTCCGGGCCGGTGAGGCCGGTCAGGATCCGGTCGGCCGGGACGGTGACGCCGTCGGCGGACACGCGGGCGACGCGGCGGGTACGGTCCAGGCTCTTGACCGGCGTGACGGTGAGCCGGGCGGCGTCGACGGCCACCCACTCCTCGCCGTCGTCAGTGGCGACCGGGAGCACGATGACGTCGGCGAGCCCCGCGCCCAGCACCGGCTCGGCCGTACCGCTGATCGTCAAGCCGCCGTCCGCGTGGTGGCCGGTGAGACCGCCCGCCAGGGACAGGGCGCCGATCAGCGAGCCGTCGGCCAGGCCCGGGAGCAGTTCGGCGTGGGCCTTGGCCGCCTGCTCGGCGCGCAGCAGCGCGGCACTGGCCAGCACCGTCGGCAGGAAGGGGCCGGGGACGACGGCCCGGCCGAGCTCCTCCAGCGCGACGGCGAGCTCCAGCAGGCCCGCGCCCTGCCCGCCGTACTCCTCGGGCACGTGGAGGCCGAGGAGGCCCTGGTCTGCCAGGCCGGACCAGAAGGCGGGGCGGGCCTCCTCCTTCGCGTCGAGCGTCGCGCGTACGACGTCCACGGGCGCGTTGCGCTCCGCCCAACCACGCACCGCGTCGGCGAGCGCCTCGTGCTCCTCGGTCAGCCCGATGGCCATGTCCCCACCTCATTCGCAACGTCCTGTTGCGGCCTACCTTAGATCGCCACAGACGCCGAGTGGAATGGGATTCGGTATATGATCCGAGCCTCGAGAACCGAGGCCCGGATCACGTCACCTTGATCGAGCGCATCACGAAGTTCACGTCCGGCCACAGCTTCTTGTCGGTGTTCGGCACCGTCATGAGCACCACCCCGGGCACCTTCTTGCCCGTGTCCACGAGGGCGACCGTGAAGATCTCCCCCGTGGCCTTCACGCCCGGCCGGTGGAACGTCAGGTAGTAGCCGACCAGCCATCCCTTGTGGCCGTCGGCCTCGAGCGGCTGGGAGGCCAGCACCTTCTTCTTGTGCTTGTAGCCGTACATCCGCGCCTCGTAGGTGGCGGCCACCCGCGTCGCGGCGCTTTGCTCCGTCCCCGGTCCGTCATAGGCGTTCTTGTCGGCGCCGCCCAGCTGCGCGCTCAGCAGCCGGCCCCAGCGCTTCGGCTGGTTTCCGGCCTTCTCGGTCACCGCGAACTGACCGGCGCTGAACCCGAGCTCGGCCATGGCGCTCTTCTGCGTCTGCATCTGCCAGGGCTTGCCGAGCTTCGGGTACGAAAGCCCGGAGCGCGGGTCGGTGATGTGCCCCACCGGCTTGGTGTGGTCGCCCTTGAACTGCGCGAGCGCCTTCTCCGGCTCCGGGTTCGCCGACTGCCCGCCCTTCGGCGACGTCTTCGCCGGACGGCTCGGGACGGCGGAGTGAGCGGTGGAGTCCGAACCCCCGTGCGCCTTGATGAAGTACGCGCCCGCCGCCGCGACCACGCCGACGACGAGGACGCCCAGCCCGGCGAACAGCCGCCCCTTCGTCCGGCCCTCCTCCTCGAAGTCGTCGCTCGGCGGAGCGGTCAGACCCCCGCCACCGCCGGTGGCGGCGTTCCCCTCCTCGCGCATCCAGTCCGGCAGCCGCAGGTTGCCGCTGCTCGGTTTGCCGGGCTGCGGCGGCGGCCCGGAGGGCGCCACCATCTTGTCCCACATCTGCGGGTGGTCGTCCTGCGCGAAGAAGTCGTTCTCCGCGGCCTGGTCCTCGGCCGACACGCGACGGTCCGCCGGAGGCGGCGGGGCCGCCGGCTCACCGGCGAACGTCCCGCCCGGAGCGCGGGACGGCTGCGGCACGGGCGCATCGTCGTACGCCTCCGGGCCGTTCGGCGCGGCCCCGCCGGAGGTGCCCTCCCCCGGCGCGAGCAGCGACTCGAAGCCGAACCCCTGAGGCCCGGCGTCCGTGCCGGGACTCGCAATCTCCGGAGATCCGGCGACCATGTCCCGCCCCGGGTGGGACGGCCCGGTGCCGAACGACGGGTCCGACACCTCGTACCCGTACGCGGCGTCGCGCGCGTCGTACGGATCGACGAGCGGGGCCTCCGAGCCGAACGGCGGCGTCGAGCCGGAGGGCTCGGACCCGTTCCGAGCGGACCCCGCGACGTCGGAGGAGAACTCCGTCGTCGAGGGGCGGCCGAACGAACTCGACGGCGTCTCCTCCGGCGGCGTCACCGACTCGAACGCCATGGTCGGCTCGACGTACGGCTCAGGGTCGGCGGACGCCTCGGCCCCGAACGAGCCGGCGGAAGGGAACGACGGACCCGGCTCGGACGCGCCCGCGCCGTATCCGGCGGACGAACCGAACCTCGCGGACTCCCCGGCCGAACCGAACGCACCCGGCTCAGAGGCCGAACCGAACCCGCCCGGCTCCAGGGACTGGCCGAACCCGCCGGACTCCGCAGCCGGACCGAACCCGTTCGGCTCACCCGGTTCGGCGGACGTCGACGGGCCGGTGGCCGGCTCGCGCGGCGGGTCGGCGGGCTCGAACGGCGCGCGCTCACGGTGCCCCGTCTCCCGGGGCTCCGGCGGCGTCGAGACACTGGGGAACCCGCCGGTCGGCGCGTCCTCATCCGCAGGCCAGGAACCGGGCTGACCGCTCACGGAAGGAAAACCCGTGGGCGCGGCGTCTTGTCCGCTGACCGCGGGAAGCGGGCCTGTCGGCTCATCCGGTTCGGAGTACGGGCCGTTGTGGCTGCTCGCCGGGCGCCACTGCCCGGCGCTCCCCTGATCAGACATGCCGCACAGGTTACGTGAAGATCAACAATTCTCGCTTCGACCGGTAATTACGCTACGGCCACAGCTTGTTAGCCATGGCATGGCGGGAACGTGACATCTCCCTCACGCGGCATTCTCGGTCAAAGCCCCCCGATCCGGCGGAACCGCCGGTCGGGCCAGTCTTTCGCGCGCGAGCAGGGTACCGCCCGCCACCGCTCCGGGCATGGTCAACACGGCGCCGAGCGGGATGAGGAACACCACAAAGACCGTGACGCCGAACCCCACGACCAGCCACTTGTCGCGGCGCAGGAGCGCGAAACGCTGCCGCCGCCGTATGCCGCGCCGCTCCAGCGCGATGGACGTCAACTCGAACGTGAGGAAATAGCCCGACACGAACGCCGCGACGACGGGGACGACGGTCTGCCCGATCGCCGGCACGAAGCCCAGAGCGAAGAACAGCACCGCGAACAGCGCGGTCACCGTCCCGACGATGATCGCGTCGGCGATGGCGCGCGCGAGTTGCCGCAGCAGCGGGACCCGCGCCTCGAGAGGAAGCCCGCCCGCGCTCTCCTCCACGCGCCCGGAGAGGCTCTCGTAGAAGGGATCGCCGACGATCAGGGTGACGGCCGTGAACGTGACGACCGCGATCATGACCGCCGCCCCGAAGACGAGAACGGCGATCAGCCCGCGGGTGGCGTCCCGGAGGCCCTTCGACCAGTGGTCCGCGAACGGGCTCATGGCCTTCGCCACGTCCCAGTCGTAGCGCGCCAGGACCACCAGGGCGACGACGTAGCCGACAAGGACGATGAGGGCCGGGATCAGACCGAAAAGCCACTGCCCGGGCCGCCGCGCGACCCACCCCATCCCCCGCAGGAAATACCGGACTCCGTCCACCAAATCTCGCACGCGCCCACATTAGAGGCCGATCATGGTGCGACGTCGCGGAACTCACCCTCCACTCACCGCGCGTACGGCCCGCGCGCCGGCGCTCGCGTGACCGCGCGCTCGGCCGCGCGCCGTACCCCCCGCCGCATCCCGCCGAAGACGACGCCGTGGAACGGCCGGATCGCCCACCAGTACAGATGACCGAAGAAGCCGCGCGGGTGGAACAGCGCGCGCTGCCGGAACCAGGTCCGGCCGCCCCGCTCCTCCACGGCCAGCTCCAGCCAGGCGAGACCCGGGAGTCTCATCTCCGCGCGAAGCCGCAGCAGTGCGCCGGGGATCACTTCCTCCACGCGCCAGAAGTCCAGCGCGTCACCGACGCGCAGCCGGTGCGGGTCACGCCGCCCCCGGCGCGTCCCGACGCCGCCCAGAAGCCGGTCGATGCCGCCCCTGACCGCCCAGGCAGCGGGCCACGAGTACCAGCCGTTGGCGCCGCCGATGCCCTCGATGACCCGCCACAGCTCGCCGGGCGACGCGTTGACCGGCGACTCCCGGATGTCGGAGTACACCGTCCCACCCGCCCAGTCCGGGTCCGTCGGCAACGGGTCACTGGGGGCACCCGGCACGGACGCGGACGACCATCGGGTCGTGACGTCGGCGTCGCGGACGCGCTGGAGGGCCAGGCGCACCGCCTCGTCAAAACCGATCAGGCCGTCCGGCGGGTCGGTGACATACTGCGCGATGTCGTGTTCCCGGCACACCGCCTCGTGGCGCTGCGACTCGACCAGCGGCCGCGCCAGCCCGCCCGGAACCGGCGTGACCAGGCCGACCCACAGGCTCGACAGGCCGGCCGACAGCACGGGGACCGGCAGGACGACGCGTCGCGGCAGCCCCGCCACGACGGCGTACCGGCGCATCATCTCCTCGTACGTCAGAACGTCGGGACCGCCGATGTCGAAGGCGCGGTGCACCGAGGCGGGCAGGTCCGCGCAGCCGACGAGGTACCGCAGCACGTCGCGCACGGCGATCGGCTGGGTCCGGGTGCGCACCCACCGCGGAGTGATCATCACCGGGAGCCGTTCGGTGAGGTACCGCATCATCTCGAAGGACGCCGAACCGGAGCCGACGACCACGGCGGCGCGGAGCACGGCCGTGGGCACCCCGGCGGCCAGCAGGATGGACCCGACCTCCGCGCGCGAGCGCAGGTGCTCCGACACTCCGGCGGTCGCGGGCGGTCCCAGCCCGCCGAGATAGACGATCCGCCCGACTTCGGCGTCGCGGGCGGCCGCCGCGAAGATCCGGGCCGCGCGCCGGTCCTGATCGGCGAAGTCACGGCCGCCGCCAAGCGCGTGCACCAGGTAATAGGCGACGTCCACGTCCTCGAGCGCGTGCCGGACGGCCGCCGGGTCGGTCACGTCGGCACGGGCGATCTCCACCCGCCCGGCCCACGGATGGTCGCGCAGCCGCTCGGGAGACCGGGCCAGGCAACGCACGCGGTACCCCGCGTCGAGCAGTTCCGGCACCAGCCGCCCGCCGATGTACCCTGTCGCCCCGGTGACGAGGCACAACCGTCCTTCTTCCACCACCGTCACATCCCGGACCGGGCGCGGCGGAAGCGCGCCGCGTTCGCCGACAGATCCACGATGGGCGCCGGGTAGTCCAGCCGCCCGCGAATCGCCTCCGGCAGGAGCCACGGCCGATGGACGGCGGCTCCCTCGATCTCCGCGAGCTCCGGCACCCACCGGCGTACGTAGTCGCCGCGCGGATCGAACCGCCGAGCCTGCGCGAGCGGATCGAGCACCTGGTTCGGCCGGGTGTTGGCACCCGTCCCGGCCACCCACTGCCAGTTGAGCTGATTGTTGGCGACGTCCCCGTCGACCAGCAGGTCGAGGAAGTGCCGCGCGCCGACCCGCCAGTCGACGTACAGCGTCTTGGCCAGGAAGCTCGCGGTGATCAGCCGCCCTCGGTTGTGCATCCAGCCCTCCGCCGCCAGCTGCCGCATCGCCGCGTCGACCAGCGGATACCCGGTGCGCCCCCGTCGCCAGGCCACCACAGACGCGTCGTCGGAGCACCAACGGTCGCCGCGGGGCCGGTAGTCCTCGTGCGCGGCGACCGGCCGGTCCGCGAGCAGCTGCCGATGGAAGTCCCGCCAGGCCAGCTGCCGTACGAACGCCTCGGCGCCGGGGCCGCCCACCGCCCTGGCCCGGTGCGTCAGCTCGACCGCGGACAGGCAGCCGAAGTGAAGGTACGGCGACAGTCGCGACGTCGCGTCGGCGGCGAGATCGTCGCGCAGGTCGGCGTACCGGTCGATCGGACCGTCGAGCCAGTCCTCCGCACGCCGCCAGGCCGTCTCCTCCCCACCCCGAGGCAGGAAGGGCGACGGCTCGCCACCGGTGAGATCCGCCCGCCCCGGCAGGCGCTCGGACCGTACGGCCGGGACGGGCACCCTCTCCGGGCCGGCGAGCGGCTCCCGGACCCGGACCCGGCCCCACCGCCGGAAGTAGGGGCTGAACACCGCGAAGTGCCCCCTTCCCGCCGGAGTGACGGCGCCCGGCGGAACCACCTGGACCGAGTCATGGACGCGTACCCGCCCGCCCATCACCCGACGCAGCCGGGCCTCGCGTCGCTGCGCGAACGCGCTGACGTCCCTGGCCAGGTGCACCGTGCCGGCCCCGGTCTCATCCGCCACCGCGACGACCTCGCGGACGACGTCCCCGTGCCGTACGACCAGGCGGCCGCCCCGCCCCCGAAGAGCGCTGTCGAGGTCCGCGAGACAGTCGGCGAGGAACGCCGCCCGGTTCGGCGTCACGAACCCCGACGCGCACACACGGTCGTCCACGACGAAGAGCGGCACCACCTCGTCCGCCGCCTTCAGCGCGGCGCGCAGCACCGGGTTGTCCCGCACCCGGAGGTCGGCGGTGAACAGGCAGATCGCGACGGACATCACTGTCGGCATGCCCACCCCGCAGCCCGCCCAACGCTCCTCGACCGGGCGTCCTGGACTGTCCGGGACAGTAAATGATCTTCCGCCCCGGCGGTCACATCCGTAGCTTCTGGCCGCGACGTGCCCCCAGACACCGCCAGGAAGATCCATGAGAACCAGAATCCCCGCCCTGCTCGCCTCCGCGGGCGTCACCGTGACCCTCTTCGCCGCGACGGCCGGCACGGCCCAGGCGGCAAGCGCCCAGCTGGTCGGATGCGGCTCCGCGGGGAAGGTCACCGCGAAGATGTGCAAGCTATACAAGGCCGCGAGCAGCGCCTCCATCAAGGGCCACTACCACTGGGACTCGCAGGGATGTAAACACAAGGACCGGCTCCCCTACCACCCAGAGGGCCGCGCCTGCGACCTCGTCTACGGAAAGATCGGCAAGACGGCCACGGGCGACAACCGGGCCGACGGCTACAAGATGGTGAAGTGGCTGGTCAACCACCACGGCGCGTACTCCATCGACCACATCATCTGGCAGGGCATCATCTACTCGCCCAACGGCAACTGGAAGGGCCACAAGGACAAGACCTGCAAGAAGGGCTCCGGCGTCACCGTGTGCCACCGGGACCACGTGCACGTCGCCGTCCGCAAGTGACGACGACCCGGCCGTCCGGCACGCGAGCCGGACGGCCGGGCCAGGACGAACCTTACGGACGCCACCGCCCCATCGCGGTGAGCGTGAGCGCCGCCCCGACGGCCGCCGCGGCGACGACACCCCCGGCCGTGACGAGATGCCGCCTGGTGATCCGCGAGCCCCGTACGGACGCCCTCCGCGCGTCGGGCGAGACGGTCCCCGACTCGTCGAGCAGCACGAGGTGCCTGCGTCGGGCGACCCACGCGTCGACGGTCCGCGGTGCGCAGCCACAGGCCCGGGTGAACGCCTTCACCACCTCTTCGCGCGGCAGCCGGTCCCGGCTCAGCGATGACGCGACGGTGCTGTGCGGCAGGGCGTCTCCCGCAAGCGCCGCCCGCTTCTCGAGCTCTCGGTACGACAAGCCGGACCATGCCTTCAGGCGCCGGAGCCCGGCGACGAACTCGGCCACGGTGCCCGCCGCATCGGGCGGTGGCTCAGACATCAGTCCCGACACAAGCCCTCACTTCGAGCCAGCGAAAATGATCATCGAGTCTTGCGGATCACGCCCCGAACTTCAATGAAGCGCTGGTCTGATCCAGAAGTCCCGGTGACCCTCCCCCCGGGAACAGACCGACTCGTCCCAGTGTTGCCACGTCAGGCACCAAGTCAAGGGGACGGAGGAACCATGACCTACGAGGACTACCAGCGCGGATGCCTGTTCTTCGACGCGAAGGACTACGCCGAAGCCGGCCGCATCCTCGCCCCGATCGTCGAGCGCGACCCGGCCAACCGGGCGGCGGTGGAGTTGCTCGGCCGAGCCTATTTCCACAGCGCCCAACTCGGCCGCGCCGAGGAGACGTTCCGCCGCCTGGTCGACCTGGACCCGACGAACGGCTGGGCCTACGAAGCCCTGGCCCGTACTCTCGAGCGCCGCAGCCGCCCCGCCGAGGCCCAGCGCTACCGCAAGCTGGCCACCGCCATGGGCATCGCCCCCACCGAGCACCCCACCCTCTCCATAACCGCCGCCAACCTGGCCGACTAACCCCAACACACAAAGAGCCGTTGCCCTGGGCCTCAGGTCAACGGCTCTTGAACCGCGCGGGGGTCGTCCCGCCAAAAGCAAACGGGCCCCGCGACATCGACCCGAAGGGTCGATGAGCAAAGGCCCGCAAGAACACAGCAACCCCCGGGAGGTGCGGCGCAGCCGCACACCGAGGGGTCAGCGAGCCCTGGCGAGGATGGCCGCAAGGCCATCGAGCACACAGGCCCGCAGGAAAACAGAAACCCCCGGGAGGTGCGGCGAAGCCGCACACCGGGGGGCTCGGGGGGTCTCCCCCCGAAAAACATAGCGGGCCACGGCGAAGACGGCCGCAAGGCCATCGAGCACAGTGGCCCGCCTCGTGGAGGTGGCGGGAATCGAACCCGCGTCCTTCAGTACCAAGACAGGGCTTCTCCGGGCGCAGCCTGCTAGTCGTTTTCTCAGCCCCGGCGCTCACGCAGGCGTGTCGCCGACAGGCTCAGCCACTGTTAGGTTTCCCCGTCACTCCCGTGGCCGGAGTGGCAGGTTGAGTCTCCTAGCGATGCCAGGTCCCGGGCCGGAGACACTCCCGGGCTGACAAGTTCGCTACCTAACCTCAGGCGGCAAGGGCGAACTGAGTGCGCTTAGAGTTGGCACTTGTTCGTTTGCGGTCACAGGATTTACGAGGTCACAACCGCAGCCCTCGGCCCGCTTCCCCATGTCTCGACATACCGAAGTCGAAACCGGTCACCCCCTCTTGAGTTGTCAACCGGGCACCGAAGCACCCGTCGCGTCGACCGTACATGGTCAACGCTCCGGATGCCAAAGAGATTCCCGGTGGGACGCCGTACGCGGCGGAAGTTCCGTGGAAGACGAGAACCCCCGTGGGTGTGAACTAGGCACACCCACGGGGGTGACCGGCAGGGTCGGGCCGGTCCGGACGGCAGAGCCTCCCCCGAGACGAGGCTCTGGTCTCATCACGGCGACTGAGTCCGCAACCCCCCAAGCGGTGTCTCAGTCACTTGTTAAGACGTCCGGTCGCACTCGGATGGTTGCGGCCCTTGAGTCAAGAAATGACAAAGCCGTCACAGCGGTCACCGCCGCGTCCGCGGCCCCGTGTCAGCTCTGGGCTCTCACGAACTTCGCGGCCAGGTCGTCCGCCTTGGCCTTGCCCTCTACGGCGATCGCGAAGGCCACGCCCTGGCGATAGCCGACGAACCAGGAGACGTACTGTCCGTTGCCGTACGGCACCGTGTCGCTGACGCCGCCCGAGACCCTGGTGCCCTTCGCGGTGCCGTACGTCGCTGCGCGCAGCATGAGGTTCTGCAGGGTCGGGATCCTGTCTGAGGAATCCGTGTTCCGGACCGGCACCGACGGTGATGCGTCCTTGAGGAACTGTGGTGGCCGCCAGGTGCCGCTGCTGACCGCCCCGGCGAGCAGCGCCATGGACAGCGGGCTGACCTCGATCCTGCCCCGCCCGATCATCTCCGCGGCGCGCTCGGCCTCGTTGGCCGGGGCCGGCACCGAACCGGAGAACGAGGGCAGCGGCAGGCTCCAGGGGGCGCCGATACCGAAGCGGGCCGCGCTCGCAGGCAGGTCCTGGGGCGCGATGGCGCGGTACTGCGAGGCGAACGCCGTTGTGCAGCCCACCGCGAAGTTGGCCTGGAAGGTCCTCTCCACAGGGCCTGAGTAGGTGACCGTCTGCCCGCCGATGTTCCGCGTGCCCCTCAGGCAGGTCAGCGACGAGGTGACCTCCTGGTTGGGGTACTGCAGGAGCGCGCGGGTGGTCACGATGCTGAACGTCATCCCCGGCGGGTAGTGGCCGTTCAACGCCGCGCTGTTCTGCTGTGGGGTGTCGTCGTTCTGTCCGGCGCCGTACTTCCGCTGCGAGGCGGCGTTGTTCGCGGCGGCGAGGATGTTGCCCGTGGCCGGGTCGATCGCCGCGAGCGACGCCGGGGAGTGCAACGCCTTCAGGGCGTTCTCGGCGGCGTTCTGCGTCTTGCGGTCGATCGTGGTGGTCACCGGCTGGCTCTCGGTGCCGAGGACCTGGAAGAGGCTCTTGGTGTTGGACCCGGAAGAGTCCTGCGCGACGACCTCGACGGTCGGGGTGCCGGCCAGCTTGCGCTGCTCCAGCACCTGCAGCCCGGAGACGCCGATCGTGTCACCGGGCTGGTAGGGAGCGCCGACCTGCTGGAGGCGTTCGGCCGTGGCCGGACCGAGCTTGCCCACGATCTCGTCGGCGACCGCCGGGGCGACGTACATGGGGCGGGAGCTCCGCTCGACACCGGCGACCTGCCGGAGCTGGGCGGCGTCCGCGACCTGGTCGGGCTGGAGGGTGACCAGCGGCAGGAACTTCTGCGGCGGAGCGGACCGTACGTGGGCGATCACCCGGTCCTTGTCCAGGTGGGTGATCTTGGCGAGCCGGCCGAGGGTCTGATCGGCGTTGGCGAGCCTGCCGGGCGTCACGCCGAAGATCTCGACCTTCACCGGTTTGAGGAGCGTGTGGCCCCGGTCGTCGAGGATGCCCTGGCGCTTCGGCGTGGTCGTGACGATGGCGAGCCGCTGGCCCTGGCCGAGTGCCGGATGGATGATCGACGGACTCCAGGCGACCTTCCACTTGCCGTTCGTCCGGTGCAGGCGCATCGAGCTGCCGTAGCTCCACGGCGAACCGCCGTCGCCCAGGTCGATGCTCACCGAGAACTGCGCCGTCGCGTCCTCGCCGATCTGCCGTACCCGGCCGAGCGCCAGGTGCAGCGACGCGAGGTCCAGCTGGGACGGTACCGCGCCGAGCGCCGCCGCCACCGCAGCGCGGTCCCCGTTGGTCTGTTTCGCGGCTTTGCCGTATTTACCGCTCTGCCACGCGACGAGGAAGTTCCGGATGGTCGGCAGCGGTGAGGGCTCGGCGAAGCAGCCGGCGCTCGTCGTCGTGACCAGCAGGGTCGCGGCCAGCGCGGCCGTCGACCGGAGCCGTCGGATGCCCACCCTCAGCGCCTCCGCAGCCGTGCGGCGCGGGCGCGCTCCATCTCCCGAGCGGCGTCCCGCTTGGCGATGGCCTGTCGCTTGTCGTATTCGCGCTTGCCGCGCGCGACCGCGATCTCGACCTTCGCCTTGCCGTCCTTGAAGTACAGGGACAGCGGGACCAGCGTGTGGCCGGGCTCGTTCGTCTTAGCGATCAGCTTGCCGATCTCTCGCCGGTGCAGCAGAAGCTTGCGGGGACGCCTCGCCGCGTGGTTGGTCCACGTCCCCATCGTGTATTCGGGAATGTGCACTCCCTCGAGCCAGGCCTCTCCGTCGCGGATCAGAGCGTACCCGTCCGTGAGGTTGGCCCGCCCGGCGCGCAGCGACTTCACCTCGGTGCCGGTGAGCACGAGGCCCGCCTCGTAAGTGTCCTCTATGTGGTAATCGTGACGCGCTCGCTTGTTCTGCGCGATCAGTTTGCGTCCCTCTTCGCGTGGCAATGACTCAGCCTCGGTCCTTCGTCGGCAGGGTGGCCAGCAGTTCGCGCACGACGGTGAGCGCGCGCCGCTCGGCCTCCCGGGGTGGGCGGTTCGCGTTGACCGCGACGTCTGGATCGATCCCGGACCCATCGAGGTTACGGCCACTCGGAGTCCGGTATCGACCGACGGTCATCTCGATCGCGGATCCGTCGGCCAGCCGCAACGGCTCCTGCACCGACCCCTTTCCGAAGGTACGCGATCCGACGATCACTGCGCGATCTCGATCCCGCAATGAGCCCGCGACGATCTCGGCGGCGCTGGCCGTGCCCCCGTCGACGAGGACGACGAGCGGGACCCTCGTGTCACCGCCCGTACGGGCGAGGAGCCGCTCCGGCGGGGCCCCGGCGCGTTCGAACATCACCACCGGGCCGCCTGAGAGGAAGACGGACGCGGTGTCGACCGCCTCGTCCAGCAGGCCGCCGGGGTCGCCCCGCAGGTCCAGCAGGACGCCGCCGCGGTGCCCGGGGCGGCCCGCCACCGCCGCGCGCACCTCCTGGCCGACCCCCCGCGTGAACGCCGCGATCCGGATGACCACCACGCCGTCGGGGGTCAGGGAGGCGCTCACGTCGTGCGACGCCATCGCCGCGCGTACCAGCGCGAAGCGCAGGGGGACGCCGTCACGCCGTACGTCGAGGCCGACGCTCGTGGTGGGCTGCCCGCGCAGGGCGGCGGCCACCGTGGCGACCGTCAGGTCCCGCGTCGAGGTGCCGTCGACCGTCACGATGACGTCGCCCGAGCGGACGCCCGCGCGCTCGGCGGGCGACCCGGGCTGCACGCCGACGATCTCGACGTCCTCGCCGGCCTTCTCCAGCCACAGGCCGACACCGCTGTACCAGCCGTTCAGCGTGTCCTCGAGGCCGCTGAACTCCGCGGCGGTGTAGAACCGCGCCCAGCGGTCGCCCATGCGGCGTAGGGCCTTCTCGACCGCGACGCGCTCGCGCTCGGGGTCCGGCGCGGCACGGGCCACCTCGGCCGCCGCCTGCCCGACCGCAGGCTGCCAGGGGTGTTCCGGCGCACGCGTACCCGGCCCACCCGCCCCGGCTCCCATGGCGTACGCGAACGCCAGAGCGGCCACGACGGCCGCCCCGCGGAGCACACGACCGGTCAGCCGGGGCATGCCAGGATTCTACGAGCGACCCGATCACCGGACCGGCACATCGCCGGCCGCAGCGTCAGATCTTCAGGTAGCGACGCAGGGTCAGGAAGGACGCCAGGGCGCAGAGCAGGACGCCGAAGCACATCGAGGCGACGATGACGGTCGTCACGTCCACCCAGCCCAACGGCGTCGCGAACTGCAGGTTCTTCTGGAGCCTGCCGAGCAGGAAGACCTTTGAGAAGCTCAGCAGGATCGCGGCGAAGATACCGCCCACGAGGCCGGCGATCGCGCCCTCGAGGACGAACGGCAACTGGATGTAGATGTTCGAGGCGCCGACCAGCCGCATGATGCCGGTCTCCCGCCGCCGGTTGAACGCCGATAGTCGGATGGTGTTGGCCACCAGCAGCACGGCAGCGATGAGCTGGATCGCCGCGATGGTCAGCGCGGCCCACTGCAGACCGCCGAGGATCTTGAAGAACTTCTCCAGGATGGCGCGCTCGTTGACGACCTGGTCGACGCCCGCGCGACCCTGCATCTGCGCGACGACCGCCGCGAAGTTCTTCGGATCCTTGAGCTTCACCCGGAAGGAGTCGGGGATGTCACCCGGCTGGATGGAGCCGGCGATGCCCGGGCTGTCCTTGAACTGCTCCTTGGCCCGCTGGTACGCCTGCTCCGCCGTCTCCGGGGTGACCTTCTGCACCTGCGGCATGCTCTCGAGCTGCTTCTGGATCTCAGACTTCTGATCCGCCGTCGGCGCGGTCTTCTTACAGGTCGGGTTGGCGCTCAGCTTGTTGCACAGGTAGATCGAGACCTCGACCTTGTTCGACCAGTAGTTGTTCGACTTGTCGACCTGCATCTTCAGCAGCACACCGGTGCCGAACAGCGCCATCGCGATCGCGACGGTGACGACGAGCGCGATGGTCATGGTGAGGTTCCTGCGGAGACCGATCCAGATCTCCTGAAAAACGAACTGTACGCGCATGCCTCGCTGTCCTTGGTCGTCCGGTGTGGGTCGTGTCGCGGCGGTGCGGCGTGCTCAGACGCCGCCGTACGCCTGGCCGTAGACGCCGCGCGACTGGTCGCGCACGACGCGACCGTCCTCCAGCTCGACCACTCGCTTGCGGAAGGCATCGACGATGGCGGCGTCGTGCGTCGCCATCACGACCGTCGTGCCGGTCCGGTTGATCCGGTCGAGCACCTTCATGATGCCGATGCTCGTCGCCGGGTCGATGTTCCCCGTCGGCTCGTCGGCCAGGAGGATCATCGGCCGGTTGACGAACGCCCGCGCGATCGCGACGCGCTGCTGCTCGCCACCGGACAGCTCATCGGGCATCCGATGGGCCTTGCCCTCGAGGCCGACGAGGTCGATGACCTCGGGGACCACCTTGCGGATGAAGCGCCGCGGCTTGCCGATGACCTCAAGGGCGAACGCGACGTTCTCGTAGACGTTCTTGTTGGGGAGCAGGCGGAAGTCCTGGAACACGCAGCCGATACGGCGGCGCAGGTGCGGGATCTTCCAGTTGGTCAGTCGACTCAGGTCCTTGCCGGCAACGTGGATACCTCCCTGCGTCGGCCGCTCCTCTTTGAGGATCAGGCGCAGGAAGGTCGACTTGCCGGACCCGGACGGACCGACGAGAAAGACGAACTCGCCCTTCTCCACGGCCACGTTGACACCCTGGAGGGCGGGTCGACCCTGATTGGAATAGACCTTGGTGACGTTATCAAAGTGGATCACGGCTGCATCACGACGTGCCAGTCTAGGGGCTGGGGGACGGCGACGACTGTCTTTTCGTCGACAGGCGTCCTGCCGCGGCTTCCCGGCTTGGCGGGCCGATTGGCCAAGCAGCAGTCTAGGGGGGAGACTGGCATGGATCGTCCAACTTGGGTACACCCAGGGAAAACCAACCGGGCATCACGGACACCTGCCGCCCCAGGACGGCGGGCCACCGGCCAGGAACGCATAGGCTGGGCGGATTCGACGCCCAGCGTTCGGGAAGGAGCCGGATGAGCTGCGAACATCTGATCTGCGCACGATGCTCGGGACCCGTCGTCGAGGGGCGCTGCCCCGCGTGCCGCGCGGCACGGGCGGAGGTGCACCGTCCCGGGCCGTTCGGGATCTCCCCCATCCTGCTCGGCGCCCTGATCCTGGCGCTGACGCTGCTGATCGCGCTGAAGCTGGGCCTGCACTAGGCCATCGGGAGCGACCCCGTCAGCATCCGATCATCATGACCGGAGCGGCGGTCGGTCCTGCTCTATGCGATCGTCGTGACCTGACCGGAGCGGCGGTCAGTCCTGCTCTTCCCCGGCCTCCCGGCGGCGCATCCACCGGATCTCCGCCTCGATGAACTCGTCGATGTCGCCGTCGAGAACAGCGGTCGGGTTGCCCGCCTCGACGCCCGTGCGCAGGTCCTTGACGATCTGGTACGGGTGCATGACGTAGTTGCGGATCTGGGTGCCCCAGGAGCTCGTCGACTCGCCGCGCAGCTCGTTCATCCGCTCGGCCTCCTCCTGACGCTTGCGCTCCAGGAGCTTGGCCTGCAGCACCGTCATCGCGGTCGCGCGGTTCTGCAGCTGGCTGCGCTCGTTCTGGCAGGAGACGACGATGCCGGTCGGCAGGTGCGTGATCCGCACCGCCGAGTCGGTGGTGTTGACGCCCTGCCCACCGGGACCGCTGGAGCGGTAGACGTCGATGCGCAGCTCGTCCTCAGGGATCTCGACGTGGTCGGTCTGCTCGACGACCGGCACGACGTCGACGCCGGCGAACGAGGTCTGCCGGCGGCCCTGGTTGTCGTACGGGGAGATCCGGACCATGCGGTGGGTGCCGTGCTCGCCGCGGAGCGTGCCGTAGGCGTACGGCGCCTTGACGGTGAAGGTAGTCGACTTGAGGCCGGCCTCTTCGGCGTACGACGTGTCGTACACCTCCGTGGGGTAGCCGTGCCGCTCGGCCCAGCGGAGGTACATCCGCTGCACCTGCTGCGCGAAGTCGGCCGCGTCCACGCCGCCCGCCTGCGCGTTGATCGTGATGAGCGCCTCACGCGCGTCGTACTCGCCCGACATCAGGGTGCGGACCTCGAGCTGCTCGATCTCCTTGCGGAGCGCCCCGAGCTCCCGCTCGGCCTCGCCGCGGGCGTCGTCGTCGGCCTCCTCGGAGGCCAGCTCCAGCAGCACCGTGGCGTCGTCGAGCCGGTTGCGCAGGCCCTCGACCTTGCCCAGCTCGCCCTCGAGATAGGACAGCTTCCGGGTCACCTGCTGGGCCCGGTCCTGATCGTTCCACAGGTCGGGATCGGCAGCCTGCTCGCGAAGCTCTCCGATGTCACGACGCATCGCGTCGAGGTCCAGGACGGCCTCGATGCCCGTCAGCATCGAGCCGAGTTCCTTAATCTCTTCAGAGGGGTCCATGGCTGCCACGTTCGAAAGCCTACCCGTGCCCGTACTCTCCGCGTACGCGCTCCGAGCGTCTTTGCCGACCAGGCTCTGTCGGCCCTCATATCCGATCACGTGGGGATCCCCGGCATACGTCTTTGCCGAGCGGGCTCATCCGGCCCTCACACCGGCGCACTGGGAGATCCCTGGCATACTCTGCCCGACAGCTGTAACGATGATCGGCCGGGGAACATGAACAAGGCGGTTGCGTCCACGCTGGTGGCGGTGCTCACCCTCACCGGCGCCGCAGGCTGCTCGGGCAAACCGCACCGTACCGTCCACACGACCCCGGTCGCCGCCGAGAGCAGCCCGCCCCCCGAGGCGGTGAACCCCGAGACGGCGGCCAAGGCGTTCCATTCGTTCGTCAACAACGACGACGTCGCGCGGGCCAGCGGAGACGAGCGGCTCGCGCTGTGGTGGACGAGTGAGGGGCAGTCCCAGCTCACCGCGGCGGCGTTCCGCCGGGCGGTCGCGGCGGGCGATCCGGTCCCCCGCTACCGCTACGACTCACCGGTCTTCTACGTCCCGCACCTGCTCGTGAACGGCCCCCAGTGGTTCGTGGTCAGCGCGCGCCGGACCACCGCGGACGGCAAGGACCCCCACACCGTGTTCATGGGGTTCCTCGCGTCCAAGTCGGTCAAGCGCTGGCGGCTGAGCCTGGCCGCCGTGCTGGACGACAAGCAGAAGCCGCCGAAGATCGCGGTGGGCGCCGACGGCTACGCCAAGGCCCTACCCACGTTCGACAGCCACCTGCTGATCCCGCCCCGGCTGGTCCCGTCGATCCAGGCGACGCTCGCGGAGGAGGGCCCGCAGAACGTCGCGGCGCACGTCATGGACACCGGGAAGTACACCACCGGCTACTACACGACGGATCAGAAGGCCATGAAGAAGAGCAAGAAGGAGAAGAAGATCGGCCTGCGCAGCAGCGCGCTCTACGCCGCGACCTCCTTCCCGATCTTCCCGCTGGCGACCGAGGACGGCGGCGGCATGGTGCTGTACGCGCTGAGCCGCGACACCGTGATCAGCAAGAGCAAGAAGAAGCCCGGCCAAGTGCCGGTGCCCGACGACGTCGCGCCGTTCCTCACCTCGAAGCTCGTGCGCAACGAGATCGACGTCAACCAGACCATGCAGTACGTCGCCGTGGTCCCGGCCAAGCCGAAGAAGGACGACGGCAGCGTCAAGGCGGAGATCATCGGTGCCGACGGCGGCACCGTCAAGGCGACCGTTCCCAACAAGTGAGCCGACGGGTGCCCGGTGGATCTCCTCCCACCGGACGCCCCTGGGCCCGCCTGGCGGGAGGCCGTCAGGAGACCCGGGCCGAGGCGAGGTCGAGGTCCTCGATGAGCACGCTGGCGGCGCCGCGTACGGGGAGATAGGCGACGGCCCGCCAGACCCAGGTCGCGGTCACCCGATGCCCGGTCCTGCCGTGGAGGTAGGCGCGGACGTCCGCCGGCACCGCCGTGACGTCGCCGCTTCCGGCAGCGGTGTACGTCGTCGTCCGCCGCAGCGAGTAGGTCACGATCGCCCCGCCGTCGGTGGTGCGCAGCGCGTAGATCGGATAGCCCGTCGGTGCCGAGCGGCCCGAGACGATCACTCCGTGGGCGCGCAGTTGCTTCTCCTGCCGTGCCTCGGCCTGGCGCCACTCCCGGTCGGCGGCGCCGGCGTGGAGCGCGTGTTCGTCCCCGCGATCGAGGTACGCGGCGTGGGCCGCGGGCAGGGCGGCCGGCGCGGTCGCCGACGCAGCGGAGCCCGGATCGACCGCCTCGGCGTACCCCTGCGCGTCCGTGGCGATCCGGGGTGGCCGGCCCGTGAAGTACACCTGGCTCGCCAGCCGCCATCCCGACCGCGCGGTCTCCTCGGCGAACACCGCGAAGATCGGGCGTTCGGCACGGCCGCGCCGCTCCAGCGCCGACACCGCGAACCATCGGGGAAGACCCCGCAGCCGTGGCACGTACATGACGGGGTTGCGCAGCGAGATCGCCCCGAGACGGGGCGGCCGTCCGCCGCCGCGGCGCAGGGCGGCCTCCGCGGTCGCGTCGATCGCGTCGGCGCCCAGCGCGCGCCACGCGGTGGTGTCACCCGCCGTGACGGCCTTGTTGTAGCGGCGCACGTAGGCGTCGAGGACCTGCGCCGACGCCTCCGCGGAGACGGCGGGGGCGGCGGTGGTCCCGCCCGCCGGGGCACCGTCCCCGTGGCCGCCCTGGCAACCGGCGACCAGCAGGACCGCCGGCACGGCCGAGACGACACGGCGGGGGCGCATTGCCGCATTCTGGCATCGCGGCCGCCGAGGCCGCACGCGCCCCGGCACCGGCCGGCCGGTGTGGCGAGGACCGCTCCGACCGGCGTTACGACGCTGTGGCCGCACGCGCCCGGCGACGCGGTGCCCTGGGGTCCCCCCGACGTGGATCGCGGGATCCACGCCGGCCCGGAGATCAAGGTGACGTCGCCCGGCTACCGGGGCAGCTCCGCGGCGATCTGCGGGTTGAGCAGGTCCCGTACCTCGGAGTACGGCACGGTGACCGTGTAGGAGGGGCATTCGGTGCCCCCGCGCGACCAGGTCATGACCATCCCATTGGCCGTGAAGAATGGCGAGATGATCGGCTCCCGGACGTCCGACGTCGGGTAGAAGTCCTTGCGCTGCAGAGGCGGGCGGACGCATACGAGATGCAGGTCGGGCTTGGTCACATGTGCGGACACCCGTTTCTCCAGCGTCGCGAGCCCGCTCTGGAGGAGCGTCTCGGGCCGGAACACGTCGTCGGCGGTCAGCGCCTTCCCGGTGCGCAGGTCGACGGTGACGTTGATCCGGGGTAGTTCGAAGTCGAGAGGGAAACAGAGCGTCATCGGCAGCGCGTACTGGACCGATGCCAGACGCGGCCCGTTCATCCCGATTTGGGGTTGTGCGCGCAGGATAGTCGGCTTCGTGCAGGGCGGACTGGCCTCCGCGTTCATTTTCTGCAATGCGTCGATGCCCCAGTCGAGCGGGGCGACGAGCGCCTGATCGATCTTGCGCTGCACGGCGGCGTTCCGGACGCCGCTCACGTGGACGTAGCTCGCGTTTCGCAGGTCGAGGCCGGCGACGGATCGGGTGTAGGAGGCCAGTTCGACCCGTATGGGCGCTGCGGCGGCCGGTTTCGGTTTCTTCGGCTTGTGCTGGCTCAGGACGATGGCGGCGGTCGTCGCCGAGCCCGCCACGACGACGGCGGTGCCGATGGCGGCCGCTTTCATCCCGGCGTTGGCACCGAAGATCTTCGTAGCCGCGCCCGCCTTTCCCGCTGCGGCCTTTCCCGCTGCGGCCTTGCCCGCCGCTGCCCCGCCCGCGTGGCCCCCCGCTGCGCCACCCGCGTGGCCGGCCGCTGCACCACCCGCTGCCCCGCCCGCACCAGGGGCCGAACCCGCCACCAGAGCCGCGAACGGGAACAGCGCGGCGAGGCCGGCCGCGGCCTCGGCCAGCCGCCTCCAGCCGTTGGACTCCCATTGGGGCCCGTACTCGGCGGCCGCCGCCATCGCCAGCTCTTCGGCGAACTTCAGCGCGCTCGGCGGCCGGTCGGCCGGGTCTTTGGCCAGGCCCCGGTAGATCAGCGCCTGGATCGGCGGCGGTGCCTGGTCAGCGGGGATCTCGCCGCTCGTGTGCTGGGCGCGGTAGGCCTCGGTCGTGTCGCCCGGGTACGGCTTGCGGCCCGTCACGCATTCGAAGAACACGCACGTGGCGGCGTACACGTCGGTGGAGGGCGAGGCGGGCGCCCCGGCCCACTGCTCCGGCGCCATGTACGCCGGGGTGCCGATGATCTGGCCTGCCACGCCCGAGCGCACCGCGATGCCGAAGTCGATCAGCTTGCTCTGGCCGTCGGCCTCGACCATGACGTTGGCGGGCTTGTAGTCGCGGTGGACGATACCCACGTCGTGCGCGGCCCAGAGGCCGAGCAGCGATCCCTTCAGCACCGCCAGCGCGGCCTCTGGCTCCAGCGGGCCGCGCTCGTCGAGCAGCGTCCGGAGCGACACCCCGTCGATCGCCTCCATGACGATGGCCGCGCCCTGCGGCTGCTCGACGTACTCGAAGAGGCGCACCACGTTCTGGTCGTCGAGCCCGCGCAGGATCCGTGCCTCTTCCCGGAACTCCGTGCGGAAGCGCTCATCCGGAACGGTGAGGTACTTGACGGCGACATGCGTGCCCGAGGCCTCGTGCCGGGCGAGAACGACGCGACCGAAGCTGCCCCGTCCCAGCTCTCGGAGGGTGTTGTATCCGGGAAGTGACCATTCGTCCACAGATAGATAATGATCTACTCGATGGCGATACCGGGTGAGGATCGGGAGAACCGGAATGCCGCCGTTATCTTCGGGGCACGGTCGTGGGACCGTCAGCTCGCCGGTCGGCCACCGGGTGGCTCACATCGCCTGATCGCCGCGGCCGGCCTCGCCGGTCCGATGCGGAACTCGCGCCGGAGCCGGACGAGGCGGCGCCGCCTATGACGCGGTGGCCTGGATCGCCTTGCGGTAGCTTCCGACGACCCGGGCGCCCCCCTGAGCGGGCACCGCGGCGAGGTACTGGGTCAGCGCGGTGGTGGCCAGGTGGTGGCGGATCTTGCCGCTGATCAGGCCGGTGAGGTCGCCGCCGCTGCCGATGACCCCCGCCTTGGTCACGTCGTAGGTCTCGCTCTGCCGCACGACGTACCAGACGAGCGCGCCGCCGTCGGTGGTGCGCAACGCGAACGCCCGCTGCTGGTCGGGCTGGAAGTCGGAGGTGAGCGTCACTCCCCGGTGCTTGA
This sequence comes from Actinoallomurus vinaceus, assembly GCF_039542055.1. Classification (NCBI taxonomy): domain Bacteria; kingdom Bacillati; phylum Actinomycetota; class Actinomycetes; order Streptosporangiales; family Thermomonosporaceae; genus Actinoallomurus; species Actinoallomurus vinaceus. Next base: position 159,290 of record NZ_BAABHK010000019.1, on the reverse strand, counting down.
GCGCGGACTCGGCCTTGACCAGCTCGGCGTGCGCCTGCGTGGTGTACGGCCCCGGCGCCATGCCGGACGTGCCGTGCGACAGGGCGGCGGCGTGCATCGCGGCGACCTTCCCCGGCGCCTGCTTGGCGTCGTCCGGGTCGACCGCGGTGGCGTAGCCGTCCTTGTCGAGGGCCACCCCGGTGATCGTCGCGGTGGGGAACGGATCGGCGGTGAGCAGCCACCGGCCGCCGGGGCGTTCCTGAGTGAAGAGCAGGGCGTGCCGGGTCTTCCCGGAGGTCGCGGTGACCGCGAACCACTTGGGGAACCCCGACTCCCGGGGGATGTAGTACGCCGGAGCGGTGTAGGCGAAGGGGGTGTACTTCGCCTTCGCCGCCGCGCGCAGCCGGTACTCGGCGCGGTCCATGTCGAGCTGGGCGCCGGTCTCCACGGTGGCCAGCAGCTTCTCGTCGAGCGTGCTGTTGGCCCGGTTGTTGATGGACTGGTAGTGGGCGAGCAGCTGGGCGGCCCGGTCCTTGGTCACGGCGGGCTCGGCCGTCGCCGGAGATCCGCCGCACGCGGCCAGCGGCAGCAGGACGGCCGTCAAGGCGCTGAGGTGTCGGAACATGCGGACCAGATTCGCACAGTGATCATTCGATTACTCTGCGAATCCGAAAATCACCCAGCGGGGAGAAGCCCCGGCGGTCATCGGGGCTTCTCCTCTCTGACACGTCAGCCGGGGAGCGTGCTGGCGGTGACGAGCGTGCGGATCGCGCGCAGCGCCACCGACAGGGTCGCGATGCCGAAGCTGTCGCTCTCCCAGATCTCGCCGAGGGTCTGCCCGGCGCGTGCCCTCGCGGCGCTGTTCTTCTCCGCCCAGGTGGCCAGGCGCTGTTCGGGAGTCGCTCCCGGCTCGCTGGTCACCAGCACGTCACGGGCGAGCGCCGCGTGCGCGGCGTACAGGTCGTCGCGCAGCGCGGAGCGGGCCATCGACTGCCAGCGGTCGTCGCGGGGCAGCGCGATGACGCGTTCGCGCAGCCGCGCGATCTGCAGCCGCTCGGCGAGGTCGAAGTACACCTCGGCGACCTCGCCCACCGACCGTCCCGTGCTGTGCGCGATCTCCACCAGGTCGAAGGTGGAGTAGGCGGGAACCATGATCGAGACCTGTTCGGCCAGCTCGTCCGGCACGCCCGCCTCGGCGAACCGGTCGCGCCGATCCTCGAACCCCTGCAGGTCGCTGCCGGTCAGCAGCTTCGGCAGCTGCGGCGCGAGGGTGGCCGCGCCCTCGGCGAAGAAGTCGACCGTCTCGCGCAGGTCGAACGGCATCCGCCGGTTGTGCAGCAGCCAGCGGGCCCCGCGTTCGGTCAGCTTCCGCGCCTCGAGCCGCATCCGGATCTGGGTCGCGGTGTCGACCTGGTAGTCCAGGGCGTCGACCGAGCGCCAGAACCTCGGCATGTCGAACACCGCGCGCGCCACCAGGTAGGCGCGGGCGATGTCGGGGGCCGAGGCGCCGGTCTCCTCGTTCATCCGGAACGCGAAGGTCGTGCCGCTGTTGTTGACCATGCTGTTCACGACGGACGTGGAGATGATCTCCCGGCGCAGCGGGTGCCGGTCCATGTAGTCCCGGAAGCGGTCCCGCAGCGGCGTGGGGAAGTACTCCACGAGCCGGGTGGCGAGTTCGGGGTCGTCCGGCAGGTCGGACGCCCGGATCTCCTCCTCCAGCGTCAGCTTGGTGTACGCGAGCAGCGTGGCGAACTCCGGCCCGGTCAGGCCGAGCCCCGCCTGGCGGCGCTCGGCCAGGGCCTTGTCGTCGGGCAGGTCCTCCAGCCGCCGCTTCAGCTTGCCGTCCCGCTCCAGCTTGCGCAGGTAACGCGCGTGGACGTGCAGCATCGACGGGGCCTGCTTGCGCGAGGCGGCGAGCACGACGTTCTGCGCGTAGTTGTCGCGCAGCACCAGGTCGGCGACCTCGTCGGTCATCTCGAGGAACAGCGCGTCCCGCTGCTTGCGGGTCATCTCGCCGTCGCGGACCACCTGGTCGAGCAGGATCTTGATGTTGACCTCGTGGTCGGAGGTGTCCACACCGGCCGAGTTGTCGATGAAGTCGGTGTTGACCAGCCCCCCGCCTCGGGAGAACTCGATCCGCCCGCGCTGGGTGAGGCCGAGGTTGCCGCCCTCACCGATGACCTTGCAGCGCAGCTCGGTCGCGTCGGCCCGCAGGCCGTCGTTGGCCCGGTCGCCGACGTCGGCGTTGTTCTCGCCCGACGCCTTGACGTACGTGCCGATCCCGCCGTTCCAGAGCAGGTCGACCGGGGCGCACAGGATCGCGTGGAGCAGCTCGTGCGGGGTCATCGCGGAGACGCCCTCGTCGATGCCGAGCGCCTCGCGCACCTGCGGAGTGATCGGAATCTTCTTGGCGGTGCGCGGGTGCACGCCGCCGCCCTTGGAGATCAGCGAGGCGTCGTAGTCGGCCCAGGAGCTGCGCGGCAGCGCGAACATGCGCTTGCGCTCCTGGAACGACGTCGCCGGGTCGGGGTTCGGGTCGAGGAAGATGTGCCGGTGGTCGAACGCCGCGACCAGCTTGATGTGCTCCGACAGCAGCATCCCGTTGCCGAAGACGTCACCGGACATGTCGCCGATGCCGACGACGGTGAAGTCCTCCTTCTGCACGTCGACGCCCAGCGAGCGGAAGTGGTACTTCACCGACTCCCAGGCGCCGCGCGCGGTGATGCCCATCGCCTTGTGGTCGTAGCCGACCGAGCCGCCGGAGGCGAACGCGTCGCCCAGCCAGAAGTCGTACGAGATGGCGACCTCGTTGGCGATGTCGGAGAACGTCGCGGTGCCCTTGTCGGCCGCCACCACCAGGTAGGTGTCGTCGCCGTCGTGACGCACGACGTCCGGCGCCGGAACGACCTCTCCGCCGACGAGGTTGTCGGTGATGTCCAGGAGGCCGCTGATGAACTGCTTGTACGAGGCGATGCCCTCGGAGAGGAACGCCTCGCGGTCGCTCGGGTCGGGCAGCTTCTTGCAGACGAACCCGCCCTTCGCCCCGGCCGGCACGATGACGGTGTTCTTCACCGCCTGGGCCTTGACCAGGCCGAGGATCTCGGTGCGGAAGTCCTCCTTGCGGTCGGACCACCGCAGGCCGCCGCGGGCCACCGGCCCGAACCGCAGGTGCACGCCCTCCAGGCGCGGCGAGTAGACGAAGATCTCGAACTTCGGCCGCGGCTGCGGAAGGTCCGGGATCGCCTCCGGGTCGAACTTCAGCGACAGGTACGGCTTCGGCCGGCCGTCGGCGGTCCGCTGGTAGTGGTTGGTGCGCAGCGTGGCGCGGATCATCGCCAGGTAGCTGCGGAGGATGCGGTCCTCGTCCAGGCTGCTGACCGCGTCGAGGGCGCCCTCGATCTCCTCGGAGATGGCCGCCTCGAGCTCCTCGTGGGCGGCCGCCGACCGGTCGTCGCCGGCGTGGTTCAGGCGCGGGTCGAGCCGTGCCTCGAACAGCCGGACCAGGAGCCGCGCGACCCGCGGGTTGGCGACGAGCACCTGCTCGATGTACCGCTCGCCGAAGGTGCTCTGGGTCTGCCGCAGGTAGCGGGCGTAGGCGCGCAGCACCATGGTCGACCGCCAGTCCAGGCCCGCGCGCAGCACCAGCGCGTTGAACCGGTCGCTCTCCACGTCGCCGCGCCACAGGGCCTCGAAGGCCTCCTGGAAGAGCCCCTTGACCTCGTCGTCGTCCACGTCGGGCGACGGTTCGTACCGCAGGCCGAAGTCGTAGATCCACGCCTGCCGCCCGTCCGCGCGGGCGATCTCGTACGGCCGCTCGTCGACGACCTCGACGCCCATCTCCTGCAGCAGCGGCAGGACGTGCGAGAGCGAGATCGGCGAGCCGAGCCGGTAGATCTTGAGACGGCGCTCGCCGGGCCCCGCGTCGTACGGCTCGTACAGGTTGATCGAGATCTCGCCGGGCTCGGCCAGGTCCTCCAGCCGCTTGAGGTCGGCGCACGCCGTACGGGCCGGGAAGTCGGCCTTGTAGCCCTCGGGGAACGCGTCGGTGTAGCGCCGGATGAGCGCGCTGGCCTGCTCCTCGCCGCACTGCTGGACGATCGCCTCGGCGAGGTCGTCGGTCCACGACCGGGTGGCGGCGATCAGACGCCGCTCCAGGTCGGCCGGGTCGACGTCGGGCAGCGGGCGGCCCCGCTCACCGCGGACGACGACGTGCAGGCGCGCGAAGATCGAGTCACCGACCATCGCGCTGTAGTCGACGGAGAGGCCGTCGAACGCCTTGAGCAGGATGTCCTGGATCCGCAGCCGGATCTGCGTGGTGTACCGGTCGCGCGGCAGGAAGACCAGGCACGACATGTAGCGGCCGTAGTCGTCCTTGCGGACGAACAGCTTCAGCTGCTTGCGCTCGCGCAGCCGCAGCACGCCCAGCGCGATCGGCAGCAGCTCGTCGACGGAGATCTGGAAGAGGTCGTCCCGCGGGTAGGTCTCGAGGATCTCGATGAGGTCCTTGCCGTCGTAGCTGTCGGCGGCCAGCCCGGCGTGCTCCAGCACCTCCACCAGCTTGTGCCGCAGCACGGGGATGTGCTCGATGCTCTCGCTGTAGGCGGTGTGGGTGAGCAACCCCAGGAAGCGGCGCTCGCCGATGACCTCGCCGCCGTCGCCGAACTTCTTGACCCCGACGTAGTCGAGGTAGGCGGACCGGTGCACGGTCGCCCGGGAGTTGGCCTTCGTGAGCACGAGAAGGTGCGGCTCGCGGGCCTTGGAACGCACCTGTGGCGGCAGGGACGCGAAGCTCGTGGACTTGGCCTGGTCGGAGCGCAGGATGCCCAGGCCGGTGCCCGGCACCGCCCGGAGCTGCTCGCCGTCCGGGCCGTCCTCCAGCTTGTACTCCCGGTAGCCCAGGAAGGTGAAGTGGTCGTCGGCCAGCCAGTCCAGCAGCTCGACGCCGTCGGTGATCTCCTGGTCCGGCAGCGGCGGCCGCTTCTCGGCGAGCTCCACCGCGAGGGTGCCCGCCAGCGCGCGCATCTTCTGCTCGTCCTCGACGGCGGCGCGCACGTCGCTCAGCACCCGCTGCAGGTCGGCCTCGAGCTCGTCCAGCAGCACGCGATCGCTCTGCCGGTCGATCTCGATGTGGATCCAGGACTCCTCCAGGACGAGGCCGTCCCCGTCGCCGATCCCCTGCAGGTGCCCGGCGACATCGCGGGCGGCCCTGAGCTGCGGGTGGACGATCAGGTGCGTCGACAGGCGGTGCCGGTTGAGCTCCATGACGACCGAGTCGACGAGGTACGGCATGTCGTCGGTGACCACCTGCACGACGCTGTGCCCGGGGTCCCAGCCGTACTCCTCCAGCGTCGGCGTGAACGCCCGCACCTTCGCCCGCCCCTGCGGGCGCTCCTCGCCCAGGTGCCGGTGGACCATCGCCGGACCGCACACGTCCACCGGGTCACGGTCGAGGAGATCCTCCGGCGCGACGTGACGGTAGTACAGCCGCAGGTAGGCCAGGGCGTCCTCCGGATCGTGCCGCGCCCCCGGCGTCTGGCTGCACGCCTGTGCGGCGCGTCCCAGCAGCTCGTCCTTCGCGTCGTCAAGACCACCGGTGCCGTTGACCTTGGCACTCGTGTTCATTCGTGCCCCCCGGACGGCCGGACCGGACCTTCGCAGGCTCGTCGGCTCCGACCCGTCGTCGGTTCGCCCCTCATCTCAAGTCTCCCTCAGTACCTTCGCAAATCCATTGCTTCACTTCACACGCTCGCGGTCTCCGGCGACCGTCGTTCCCGTCAGGACAGGCGGGGAAGGCGAGCCGGGGCGGCCGTTCGCCACGGCGACGGTGATCGCGTGGATCGATCGGCCGTACGGGTGCGGCGTGCCGGTGGAGCCGCCCGTCCCCGGTCGGGGAACGGGCCGCCGCTCGGTCGGCCGGCCGTGCGGTGCGCGGTGCGGCGCCGCCATCTCGTCGGATTCGAGAAGATCTTCGGCGAGTCGCCTGAGGTCGTCATGACGGTCACGGTCGGGTGCCGGCTCCGGGGAACGCCCGCTGTGGGCGTCCCTGGTGGGCGGACCGTGTTTTCGCGGAAGGATTACGAAGCTACGCCCGGGCACGCCGGACCCGAATCCGGACACGCCGGAATCGGACGCGGCCGCACCACGCCGTTGTGGTGTTGTGCTCACGGCGGCCAGGTTAACGCGAAATCCGAAATCAGCCGACTCGGCGGAGCGGGTTCACCGGCCCCCGGCGCTGGTAGTGGCGCCGGAATGGGCCGCGGGCGAGGCGTGGGATCCCGCGCCGCCGCCGGTCACGCCGGAGCCCGAGGTCTTGCCGCCGCCCGAGCCGCCGCCGCTCCCGGATCCGTGCGTGGCACCGCTCCCGGGACTCGAGCCGCCGCCCGGAGTGTGGGTCGTGCCACCACCGGGAGTGTGGGTCCCGCCACCCGGAGTATGAGTCGAGCCACCACCGGGAGTGTGGGTCCCGCCACCCGGAGTGTGGGTCGTGCCACCGCTCGAACTCGGGTCCGGGCTCGTCGGGGTGGAGGGCTCCGAGGAGTTCGAGGGTTCGGAGTCCGTCGGCGTGGGTGACCGGTCCGTCGTGTGGCTGGTCGCCGGGTGCACCGGCACGCCTCCGTACGTCCGCCGGGACTTCGACGGAGAGACGCTGCTCTGGGTGCCCTGGGGCTGATAACCGGTCTGCTGTCCGTGGCGGTCGTCCGCGTTGGAAGTCAGGGCGATCGCGCTGACGACCGCCGCGGCCGCGACGAACGCCGCACTGGCGGCGGCCAGCGCCCGGCGGCCGCGCGACAGCCCCGACCACCGGCCACGCGCCGTGCCCGAAATGCCCGACAGGGCGGGCGACGTCGGCTCCCCCGCGCCCAGATACGGAAGCCCCGCGCCTGGCGTCTCCGCGGCCGCGCCGAAGTACGGAGCCCCCGCGCCCGCTGCTTGTCCGGCCGCGCCGATATAGGGGGTCCGCCCGCCCGAGTCGGGCGTTCCCTGGGCCGTGACGGGCGCCGTGGGCGCCTCGGCGGCCGTCGCACGGAGCTCGACGGGCGGATTGTGGCTCCCGACAGGGGTCTTCGGAGCCCCGACCGGCGGCTTGTGGGTTCCGACCGGGGTCTTCGGGGCCCCGACGGGTGTCTTGGGGAACGCCGTGGTGCCGGGCTGGGGGTTCCCGGCCAGGGCCGTGCCGTGCGGCGGCGTCCGGTAGGCCGCGACCGTGGCGGCGTGTTCGAGCAGGTCGGCGGGGACCGTCGCGGGGCCCGCGTCGGCCATGGTCTCGACCGGCGGCAGCACCTCGGTGCGCGGCTCCTGGGGACGGGCCTCCTGACCGCCCCCGCCGAGCAGGTGCAGCAGGAGGGCGCTGGCGGTGAGCCGATCGGCGGGGTCCTTCTGCAGGCACCCGGCGACGAGCGCGCGGATCGGGGCGGGCAGGTCGCCGAGCCGGGGCTCCTCGAGCAGGATCCGGCTCACCACCACGGAGATCGCGTCGCTGCCGAACGGCGGCGCGCCGGAGGCCGCGAAGACGATCGTGGCGGCCCACGCGAAGACATCGGTGGCCGGTCCGACCGTCTCGCCGCGGATCTGCTCCGGGGCCATGTAGGCGGGCGTGCCCACGATCCGGCTCGACACCGTCGCGGTGGTGTCCAGCGCCTTCGCGATGCCGAAGTCGATGACCCGCGGGCCGTCGGGCCCGATCAGCACGTTGTGCGGCTTGAGGTCCCGGTGCACGACGCCCGCTTGGTGGATGGCGACGAGCGCGGTGGCCGTGCCGATCGCCAGACGCTCCAGGGGCGCGCCGCTGAGCGGCCCGCTCTCCTTGATCAGGTCGTACAGCGACCGGCCCGGGACGTACTCGCTGACGATGTAGGGACGGTCGCCCTCGACGTCGGCGTCGAGCACCTGCGCGGTGCAGAACCGCGCGACCCGCTTGGCGGCGGCCACCTCGCGGACGAAGCGGGCGCGCGCCTTGGCGTCCTGGGCCAGTTCGGGGTGGAGCAGCTTGATCGCGACCTGGGTGCCCTCCGGGGAGGTGCCCAGGAAGACGGCGCCCTGGCCGCCTCTCCCCAACCGGCCGATGACTTCGTACGCCCCCAGCCGCCGCGGATCCCTTGGCTGCAGGGGAATCGCGTTATGGCCCTCCGCAGACCGATCCATGGCCGACCGCATCCCTTCCGTGAGCTCCCCGCCGACCGTCCCCACGGTCGGGCATATCGGTTGAGATGCGGCTTACGTCCGGCCGGTTCAATCGACCGGGATTGTCAGCCCCCGGTCAACCCGCCGATCCGGTCATGGACGACGAACCGCATCTGCCGAACATATCCGCCACCGACTCCGCGAGCCCAGAGCAGGCCGCACCAGGTGACGGACATGTCCCGTACAAGAGACGCGCCCAGCTCCGGGGTGTGTCCGGTGGATCTCCGTTCGGCTGCGCGAACAAGATCCACCGGACATGCCCCAGGGTCACGAATCCGGAGTGAAGTGCCGAAGCACCTCGGGGTTGGCCATCGCGTCCGGATTCGCCGCCTTGTCGATGGGCGTGCCGAGCAAGATCTTACGGACTGGAACCTCGAGTTTCTTACCGGACAGGGTCCGCGGGACTCCGGGCACCACCCGGATCTCGTCGGGAACGTGCCGGGGCGACAGCGTCGACCGCAGCGCGACACGGATCCGGCCGACCAGGTCGTCGGACAGGGCGATGCCCTCGGCGAGCTGAACGTACAGCAGCAGCCGCCCCTCCTGGCCCAGCTGTCCGGTGTCGACGACCAGGGAGTCGGCGATCTCCTCGAACCCCTCGACGACGCGGTAGAAGTCGGCGGTGCCCATGCGGACGCCCCCGCGGTTGAGGGTGGAGTCGGACCGCCCGTAGATCACGCATCCGCCGTCGGGCAGGATTTTGATCCAGTCGCCGTGGCGCCAGACGCCGGGGAACACCCCGAAGTAGGAGTCGCGGTAGCGCTCGCCGTCCGGGTCGTTCCAGAAGTAGATCGGCATGGACGGCATCGGCTCGGTGACCACCAGCTCGCCGACCTCGCCGACGACCGGCTCGCCCTTCTCGTCGTACGACTCGACCTTCGCGCCGAGCCCCCGGCACTGGATCACGCCGGCGCGCAGCGGCAGCAGCGGGCACGGCCCGACGAATCCGGTCGCCACGTCGGTGCCCCCGGAGAAGGACCCGACGAGCAGGTCGCGTCCGACGTGGTCGTACAGCCAGCGGAAGCCCTCGGGCGGCAGCGGGGAGCCGGTCGAGCCGATCCCGCGGATCCGGGACAGGTCGTGCTCCCGGGCGGGGTCTGATTCCGCCTTCATCGACGCCAGGACGTACGGCGCGCCGACGCCGAAATAGGTGACCCCGGTCTCGGCGGCCAGCCGCCACAGGACGTCGCCGCCGGGCGCGCCGTCGTACAGCACGACCGTGGCGCCGACGAGCAGGCCGCCGATGAGGTAGTTCCACATCATCCAGCCGGTCGTGGTGTACCAGAAGAAGACGTCGCCGGGGCCGAGGTCCTGGTGGAACGTGAGGGCCTTGAGGTGCTCCAGGACGATGCCGCCGTGCCCGTGGACGATGGGCTTGGGGAGCCCGGTGGTGCCCGAGGAGTACAGGATCCACAGGGGATGGTCGAACGGCACCGGCTCGAAGGCGAGCGGCTCTCCGGAGCGCCGCAGGTCGGCGTACCGGAGCGCGCGGCCCTCGCCGATCGCGGCGGCGCCGGAGTCGAGGTACGGGATCGTGACCGTGGCCTCCAGCGTGGGCAGCGACGCCTGGATGTCGCGGACCACCGCGGACCGGTCGAACCGCCTGCCGTTGTAGGCGTAGCCGTCCACCGCGATCAGCACCTTCGGCTCGATCTGGGTGAACCGGTCGATCACGCTCGGCGCGCCGAAGTCCGGTGAGCACGATGACCAGATCGCGCCGAGGGACGCGGTCGCGAGGAAGGCGACCAGCGCCTCGGGGATGTTCGGCACGTACGCCGCGACGCGGTCGCCCCGGCCGACGCCGAGGGCCCGCAGCCCCGCGCGCACCTCGGCGACCTCGGCGGCGAGCTCCCGATACGTCAGCGTCCGCGAGCGGCGCGGCCCGCCGTCGTCGTCGGCCTCCGTACGGAACACCACCGCCGTCGCGTCCGGATCCTCCTCGGCCCGGCGCAGCATGTTCCGCGCGTGGTTGATCGTCGCCCCGGGGAACCAGCGGCCGCCCGGCATCTCCGCCCGCTCCAGCACCGGCCCGTCGCCACGCTCGCCCAGCACGCCGAAGTACGCCCAGATCGCGTCCCAGAAGCCGTCCAGGTCGGTGACGGACCACCGCCACAGCTCCTCGTACGAACCGAACCCGCGCTCACGCATGAAACGGGCGACACGGGCGGTCCGGCGGACCTCCTCGGACGGATCCCACAGCAGGTCACCCTCGGCAACGGACACGGCACGCCTCCTCGCAGTCTCGTGGCTCCAGCATCGAGCCGACGGCCACCGGGCCGCAAACGGCCGCTGATCGGACGTTATCGCGTGCCGGAATACGCGCCCCGGGCGGATCTGTCCGTCAGGAGCCGGACGTCAGGTCCTCGATCGCGGCGACGACCTGATCGGTCTCGGCGAGGCTCGGCAGCACGACGTCCGCGCCCGCGGAACGCAACTCCGCCTGGGTGGCCGTGCCGGTCGCCACCGCGATCGTCCTCGCGTGGCTGATCCGGGCCGCCTGCACGTCGCGCGGCGAGTCGGCCACGAGCACGGTCGCGGACTCCGCGATCACCGCGCCGTACTTCTCCCCCGCCCGGGTGCGGGCCAGCTCGACCAGCGCGGCCTTGGGGTAGGTCTCCGAGCCGTACCCGCCGACCTTGAAATCGAGGTACTTGTCGAGGCCGAGCGCCTTGAGCTTGGTGATCGCGTTCGGCTGGATGGAGCCCGTCAGGACCGACTGCACCACGTCACGCCGCCGGGCCACCGCCGCGAGGGCCTCGCGGGCGCCGGGCAGCACCCGCCCCTCCTTGCGGACGGCCCCCTTGCGCGCCGAGAACGCGTCCGCCAGCGCGCTCATGAACGCCGGCAGGTGCTCCTCGGTGGTCTCGACGTCGTTGAACGCCAGCGTCTCGAAGATGATCTCCGACTCGGTACGCCCGTGGGTCGGGGCGAGACGGACGAGCGGCCGCCCGGTGACGCGTTCGAAGGCCTCGGCGTACGCCTCCCGGGTCACCTTGCCGACGTCGACCAGCGTGTGATCGACGTTCCACAGCACCAGACGAGGCATGGCGGTCTCCTGGACGTACTCCCCGCGAGTACGGCCGAAGGGCACCGCCGGACGTTTGTGCGTCCGGGAGCCGTGGATCTCGGCCGTCGAGCCGGTCGACTCGCTGGTCAATCGTGGAGGCTGCGGCCCGCCGACGCAAACCGTCAGGGAAAGGAGCCACGTCCCGCCGGGGAAAGTGCCCGCCCCGCCAGGGAGGGCAGCCCACTCCGTCGGGGGCAGCCCGCTCCGTCAGCGCGCTGCGTCAGCCCGGCACGTCAGGGAAAGCGGCCCGTCGTCACCTTGATCTCGCCGATCACCTCCAGCGGGATCGCCCCGCCGACGGGCTCGGTGAAGCGGCCCATGAACGTCTGGATCACCATGCGGCCGCGCGGCGGCCGGTTCGCCGGGGTGTCCACGACCACGTGGACGGTCCTGGTCCGTCCCGGGGCGAGCTCCTGGAAGATGCACTCGACCCGGCCGATTCCCCAGCATGACGGGTCGCTCACGGACACGACGGCCAGCCGCTCGTCGGTCCCCGGTGCGGCGACCTTGACGCTGCGGACCACGACATGCCGGATGGTGTCCGAGCCGGCGTTGGTGACGCTGAAGCTGTAGCCGGCCCGCTCTCCGGGCGCCAGCCGGTCCCCCGCCGCGGGGGCCAGCCGGGGATCGGCGCGCAGCGTGAGGCGGCCCAGGTCGGCGTCGCCCTCCGCGTCGACCACGCGTGCGGGACGCGACTCGGGCACGGTCAGGGCCTTGACCGCGAACCCCGCCGCCGCCGCACAGGCGACGACGGCGCCAACCGACATCAAGCGCCCCACACAGCCCCCCGGTCTGCTTCAGGCGTGCCACGCATCCTGCCTGCTCACAGGCTATGTCATGGCACTTCCAAGACGAACGTTACCGGCCGGGGGGAGCCGAGGCGATCACCCCATGTGGGGGTATCGGTGGTCGGTCGGCGGCACGAACGTCTCCTTGATCGAGCGGGTGTTCACCCACCGGATCAGATTGAAGATCGAGCCGGCCTTGTCGTTGGTGCCGCTCGCCCGCGCGCCGCCGAACGGCTGCTGGCCGACGACCGCGCCGGTCGGCTTGTCGTTGACGTAGAAGTTGCCGGCGGCGAACCGCAGCTTCTCCGACGCCTCCGCGATGGCCTGACGGTCCTGGGCGATGACCGCCCCGGTCAGCCCGTACGGCGCGGCGCTCTCCATCTGGGTGAGCACGGTGTCGTAGTCGGCGTCGTCGTAGACGTGCACGCCGAGGATCGGGCCGAAGTACTCCTTGGTGAAGATCTCGTCCTCCGGGTCGCCGCTCAGCAGGACCGTGGGCTGGACGAAGTAGCCCTCGGAGTCGTCGAGGCCGCCGCCGGTGAGGATGTCGATGCCGTCGTGGGAGCGGGCGCGCTCGATGGCCGCCCGGTGCTTGGCGAACGCCCGGTCGTCGATCACCGCGCCCATGAAGGCCGACAGGTCCTCGGCGACGTTCCCCACGGTCAGGGACTCGACGGTGGCGAGGAAGTCGTCGCGCATGGTGTTCCACACCGAGCGCGGGACGTACGCGCGCGAGGCGGCCGAGCACTTCTGGCCCTGGTACTCGAACGCGCCGCGGATCAGCGCGGTGGCGAGCACCCGAGGGTCGGCCGACGGGTGGGCGACGACGAAGTCCTTGCCGCCGGTCTCGCCGACCAGCCGGGGGTAGGAGCGGTAGCCGGAGATGTTCTCCCCGACGGTGCGCCACAGGTGCTGGAAGGTCGCGGTGGAGCCGGTGAAGTGGATACCCGCCAGGTCCGGGTGGCGCAGCGCGACGTTGGAGACCGCCTCACCGTTGCCGGTCACCAGGTTGATCACGCCGGGCGGCAGGCCGGCCTCCTCCAGCAGCCGCATCGTGAAGTGTGCGGCGAACTGCTGCGTCGGGGAGGGCTTCCACACGACGACGTTGCCCATCAGCGCGGGCGAGGTGGGCAGGTTGCCGGCGATCGCCGTGAAGTTGAACGGCGTGATCGCGGTGACGAAGCCCTCGAGCGGCCGGTACTCCAGGCGGTTCCACACGCCCGGCGAGGAGATCGGCTGCTGGGTGAGCAGCTCGCGCGCGAAGGCGACGTTGAAGCGCAGGAAGTCGATCAGCTCGCACGCCGCGTCGATCTCGGCCTGCTGCACCGACTTCGACTGGCCGAGGATGGTCGCGGCGTTCAGCGTGGACCGCCACGGTCCGGACAACAGGTCGGCCGCCTTGAGGAAGATCGCGGCCCGGTCGTCGAACGACAGGGCCCGCCACGCCGGAGCGGCCTCCCGCGCGGCGTCGACGGCCGCGCGCACGTCGTCGTCGGTGGCCTCCCGGGCCTGCCCGAGGACGTGCCGGTGCTTGTGCGGCTGCACCGTGTCGACGGGCCGCCCGCCGCCGAGCCGCTGCTCGCCCCCGATGGTCATCGTGAGGTCGATCTGCTCGCCGGCGAGCTCCTTGAGCTTCGCCTCGACGGCGGTCCGGTCCTGGCTGCCGGGGGCGTACGCCTTGACCGGCTCGTTCACGGGGACCGGCACGTTCGTCACAGCGTCCATGAGAAAGCTCCCCGCAGTTCGTGACAGCGTCGTCAGTCGATCCCGGGGTCGGGATCATGGTCGCGATCCCTCGTGAGGATCGCTCTGTGCATCCTCGCATGCCCTCGTCAAGCGGACAAAACACGCTTCATGCAGGTCAAATGTATGCGGAGATCTCGGTGAGCCGGTCCACCACGGGGACCCCGAACCGGTCCAGTTCGGCCCTCGCCTGCATGCCCCCGGCGTACAGGACCGCGCGCGCCCCCGCGTGCCGGGCGGCCACCGCGTCGTCGATGCTGTCCCCGATCGCGATCACCTCGGCCGGGTCGACCCCGAGCCGGGACAGGTGCCGGACCATGAACTCCGACTTCGACCCGCCGGCCTCCTCCGGCCGCAGGCCGTCGACCCGGCGGAAGACCTTCCCGATGCCGTGCTCGTGAACCGCGACGGTCAGCCGGTCGTGGTGCCACATCGACAGCAGGGACTGGCTGTGCCCGGCGCCGGCGAGGGTGTCGATCGCGTGCTGGGCGTCCGCCGCGAGCCGGCAGCGCTCCATCAGCCGGTGGTAGGAGTCGTGGAAGGCGGCGTCGAGCCGCTCCCACTCCCCGTCCTCCAGCGGGCGGCCCAGCATGCGCTCGTAGCAGGCCCAGATCGGACGGGTGTAGATCGCCCGGAACGAGTCCAGGTCCACCGGCGCCAGGCCGTACGAGATGAAGATCTCGTTGGTGGCGTCCACGACCGCGTCGAGATCGTTGAAGAGCGTGCCGTTCCAGTCCCACACGATGTGCGCCATAACGTCCAGAGGATAATCCACGGACCGTAGATCAAAGGTCCACCGGGCGCCGCGTCCCGTCAGGGGCGGTGGCCCCAGCAGCCGGCTCAGGCCGGCCCCGCACCGCGATGACGGTGAAGGTCAGGAGGTGGCGGCGCTGTAGCGATGCTCCGGCCGGCCGGTGACGCCGTAGCGGAGCCGAAGCTCGACGACGCCGTGCCGGGCCAGGTAGGCGAGGTACCGCTGGGCGGTCGGGCGGCTGATGCCCACGAGTGCGGCGACCTCGGCGGCCGACATGTCGTCGGACGCCGACCGTACGGCGTCCCGGACGCGTTGCAGCGTCGGCGCCGAGTGCCCCTTCGGCAGGGTCGACGGCAGGGCCGCGGGCCCGCGGAGCAGGCCGTACAGCGCGTCGACGTCGGCCTGATCGGCGGTCTGGTCATCCAGCGTGGTGAGCCGGGCGTGGAGTTCCTCGTACGCGGTCAGCCGCTCCCGCAGTGCCGCGAAGCCGAAGGGCTTGACGAGGTAGTGCACGGTTCCGAGTTGCATGGCCCGTCGCACGCTCGCCACGTCGCGGGCCGAGCTGATCACGATGAAGTCCGGAGGCGCGGAACCGTCGTCACTGGCCGCCTGGTCGAGCACCCGCCGGATGACGTTCAGGCCGTTGTCGTCGGGCAGGTAGATGTCGAGCAGCACCAGATCGGGGTGCAGTTCGGCGACGGCGGTGAGCGCGTCGGCGGCGCTGTGCGCCTGCCCGAGGACCGAGAACCCCGGGACGCGCTCGACGTACTTCGTGTGGATCTTGGCGACGTGGAAGTCGTCATCGGCGACCAGCACACCGATCATCCGATCGTCTCCTTCGCGTGTGGCTGCGGACCGGGCTCGCGATGCTCACCGGCCTCGTGGAGCCGGGTGGAGTCGGGCAGTCGCACCGTGAAGGTGGCCCCCGGGCCCTCGCCGACGTGGATGCTGCCGCCGATCCGGCGGACGAGCCGGTGGACGATGGCCAGGCCGAGCCCGCGACGGCGCACCTCGAACGCTCGCCTCGCGTCATCCGTGCCGCCGCGATCGGTGTGCTTGGTGCTGTACCCGTCCGTGAAGATCAGATCGGCGCAGCCGGGCGGGATACCGGGACCGGTGTCAGAGACGACCATCGTGATCCCGTCACCGTCGGTGAGCCGAACGGTCACCTCGGTGGGCCGCGCCGCCGGCGCTCCCGGCCGCGGCCTCCCGGCGGCGTCGATGGCGTTGTCCACGAGGTTGCCGAGGATCGTGAGCACCGCCTGGACGTGCGAGGGAGACTCTCCCAACCATGAGTCCTCGGTGAGCGTCAGGGTGACGCCGCGCTCGGCGGCGACCACGGACTTCGCCAGGATCAGGCCGACGACCAGGGGGTTCGCGATGCGCTCCCGCACCGACTCCGACAGCGCCGCCTCGGCGCCCTGCGCGGTGGTGAGGTAGGCGATCGCCTCGTCATGGTCGCCGAGCTCCAGCAGCCCCGCGACGGTGTGCATGCGGTTGGAGAATTCGTGCTGCTGGGCCCGGAGCGCATCCGTCAGGGCGCGCACGCCGTCCAGCTCGCGCAGCAACCCCGACAGCTCGGTGCGGTCCCGCAGCGTCACGACGGCGCCCAGTTCCCGGCCGCGCAGGCGTACCGGCCGGCGGTTGACCGTCAGATAGTGCTCGTCGGTGAGCACGGACGCGTCGGCGCCGCCGTCCGCGCCGGCCAGGACGTCGCGCAGCCGCCCGGGCCGCACGACCTCCTCCAGCCGGCGCCCGACCGCCGACGCGCCGAGCCCGAGCAGCCGCCGGGCCTCGTCGTTCACGATGGTGATCCGCTCGGCGCGGTCGAAGCCGATCACGCCCTCCTTGATCCCGTGCAGCATGGCCTCGCGTTCCTGCAGGAGCTTGGCGATCTCCTCCAGCTCCAGCCCGAACGTGCGGCGCTTCAGCCGCGACGCGAGCACGTACGACGCGCCCGCGCCGAAGGCCAGCGCGATGCCCAGCCACAGGCCGAACGCGGGTAGTTCACTCCAAAGCGTGCTGGAGACGGCGCGCTCGCAGATCCCGGCGGAGACCTCCCCGACGAGAGCGCCGGACGGCCCGTACAGCGGGGCCTTGCCGTTCGCGGACCGGCAGAGACTGCCGTGGTCGATGCCGGTATGGCCGCGCCCGTCGGCCGCGACGAGTGGTTCCGCGACCGGCTTTCCGATCAGGGCGGGGTTGGGGTGGGAGTGCCGGACCGCTTTAAGGTCGAGCACCACGATGTAGCCGGCGCCGGAGGCCTTGCGCATCCGCTCCGCGGTGCTCTGCACCAGATCGCCGGCGCCACCGTACTCCATCGCCGCCTGGATCTCCGGCGTGCCCGCCGTCGTCTGGGCGATCGCCAGGGCCCGGCGGCGGTACTGCTCGTCCAGCTTCGCCCTTTCCTCGTGGGCGAACAGCGCGAAGCCGACCAGCATGCTCGCCACCAGAATGCTGAGCTGGCTGGTCAAAATGCGGGTGGACAGCTTCCGGCCACGGGCGGGCCACATGGGATGAGTATGCCAAGCAACACAGCCGTAACACCCGTTTTGTCCGTTTCGGAACGATAAACAAAACGCTCAAAACAGCGAGAAAGCCGAAGATCCGCCACAACGAACAGAAGGATCGCCCTGCGGCGTGAGGGCTCCTTAACGTCTCCGCAACACGAACGCGGGGAGAGTCCCATGACCCAGTCCGAGGCCACACCGCCGATCGAGCTGCGCGGCGTCACCAAGAGATTCCGGACGCCGGATGGCTCCACCTACACCGCACTGCGCGACATCGATCTCACGGTCGCGCCCGGCGAGTTCTGCGCCGTGGTCGGCCCCACCGGCTGCGGTAAGTCCACCACCCTCTCGCTCATCTCCGGCCTCGAGGAGGCGAGCACGGGAACGGTGACGATCGACGGCAGGCCGGTCGGCGGGATCGACCGGCGGGTGGGCTTCATGTTCCAGCAGGACGCCGTCTTCCCGTGGAAGTCGGTGCTCACCAACGTCGCGGCCGGGCCGCTGTTCCGGGGCGCCGCCAGACGCGAGGCGATCGACCGGTCGCGGGACTGGCTGCGACGGGTCGGACTGTCTGGGTTCGAGGGCCACTATCCGCATCAGCTGTCCGGTGGCATGCGCAAGCGCGTGGCGCTCGCCCAGACGCTGATCAACGAGCCGCGGATCCTGCTGATGGACGAACCGTTCTCCGCCCTGGACGTGCAGACCCGGCAGATCATGTCGGACGAGCTGCTCGACCTGTGGGAACTGACCCGGCCCTCGGTCGTCTTCGTCACGCACGACCTCGAAGAGGCCATCGCCCTGGCCGACAAGGTCGTCGTCCTCACCGTCGGCCCCGGCCGCGTCAAGGACGTCTTCCCGATCGACCTTCCCCGCCCGCGCCGCGTCCAGGAGATCAAGTTCGAGCCGCGCTTCGTCGCCCTGTACGAGCGGATCTGGAACTCGCTGCGCGACGAGGTGCAGGCGGCCTACACGCGTACGGCAGGTGAGGCGGCATGAGCGAGCAGACGGCGGTGTCCGACCCGCGAGAGGCGACGCCTCGTGACACACAGACGGCAGCGGCGGCGAGGAGGCGCCGACTGCGCGGCCGGGCGACGATCCTGTCCATCCAGGCGGTGTTGGTCGTCGCCGTGCTGGGGAGCTGGGAGCTGGCCGCGCGTCAGAAATGGATCGACACCTTCCTCTACGGGCAGCCGTCCGGCGTCTGGAAGCAGCTGGTCGACTGGTTCGAGCACGGCACCGAGGTCGGGTCCATCTGGCAGCAGTTCGAGGTGACGCTGGAAGAGGCCCTCCTCGGCTTCCTGATCGGCTCGGTCGCGGGCATCGTGCTCGGTGTCGCGCTCGGCAGGGTGCGGATCCTCGCCGCGGTCTTCGGCCCGTTCATCAAGCTCTTCAACTCCATCCCCCGGATCGTGCTCGCAGCGATCTTCGCGCTGTGGTTCGGCCTCGCGATTCCCGGCAAGGTGGCGACCGCCGTCGTCCTGGTGTTCTTCGTGGTGTTCTTCAACGCCTTCCAGGGCACCCGCGAGGTCGACCGGAACCTGATCGCCAACGCGCGGATCCTCGGCGCCTCGCCGTGGAAGGTCACCACACAGGTGGTCATCCCGTCGGCGTTCACGTGGATCATCGCCAGCCTCCACGTCGCCTTCGGCTTCGCCCTCATCGGCGCGGTCGTCGGCGAGATCATCGGTGCCCAGCACGGCCTGGGCCTGCTGATCAACCAGGCGAAGGGCAACTTCAACCCCAACGGCGTGTACGCCGGCACCGTGCTGGTCGCGGTGATGGCGCTGGCCGCCGAATTCCTGCTCACGGTGCTCGAACGCCGGCTGCTGGCCTGGCGCCCGTCCAACGACCGCGACCCCGAGAGCGGTCTGTAGAGAACCCCCGGCGGCCCGGCCCCCGTCCGCGGGCACGTGTCCCGGCCGCATCACTCCAAAGGAGATTCGTCATGTCCCTGCCACGAAGAGTCCTGATCGGCATGGCCGCGGCCACACTCGCCCTGTCCGCGACCGCCTGCGGTTCGAGCGGTTCGAAGGCGTCCGCCGGCAGCGGCACGTCGGGCGGCGGCGGGTCCACCACCGTGAAACTCATGGTCGGCGGGCTCGACAAACAGATCTACCTACCGGCCATGCTCACTCAGCGGCTCGGCTACTTCCAGGCCGCGGGTCTGAACGTGCAGCTGTCCGACGAACCGGCCGGCGTGGACGCCGAGAACCAGATGCTCGCCGGCAACGTCGACGGCGTCGTCGGCTTCTACGACCACAACATCGATCTGCAGGCCAAGGGCAAGCAGACCGAGTCCGTGGTCCAGCTGCTACAGGCGCCCGGCGAGGTGGAGATGGTCCGCACCGACGAGGCCGGCCAGATCAAGTCCGCGGCGGACTTCAAGGGCAGGCACCTCGGCGTGACCGGCCTCGGCTCCTCCACCAACTTCCTCACCAAGGCCCTCGCCGTGCACGCCGGAGTGCCGGTGAACCAGATCACCTCGATCCCGGTGGAAGCCGGTCCGACGTTCATCGCGGCGATGCAGCATCACCAGATCGACGCCGGAATGACCACCGAGCCGACGATCACCGCGCTGATCCAGAAGCACCTGGCGCAGCCGCTCATCGATATGCGGACGGCCCAGGGTGCCCGCCAGGCGCTCGGCGGCACCTACCCGTCGTCGTGCCTGTACCTCCGCACGGATTGGGTGAGCGCCCACAAGGACACCGTGCAGAAGCTCGTAACCGCGTTCGTCAAGACGCTGAAGTGGATCAACACCCACAGCGCGGCCGAGATCGCCGGCAAAATGCCGACCGCCTACTACTCCGGCGTCGGCCTGGACGCCTACGTCAAGGCACTACAGAACGAGAAGGGCATGTACAGCCCGGACGGCCTCATGCCGGCCGACGGCCCCAAGACGGTCCTGAACGTCCTGAGCAGCTTCTCCCCCGACGTCAAGGGCCACCAGGTCGACCTGAGCAAGACCTACACGAACGCCTTCGTCCAGCAGGCCGGCCAGTAGGACTCGACCAAGCAGCGCGGCCGCGGTCCTTGGAAGAAAGCCCCCGAGGGCCGTGGCCGCAGTCGTCAGGGCAGCAAATGCGGGAGTTCCTGGGTGGCGTACCACATGAGGTCATGCCCGGCGGCCCCGTCGACGGTGAACCGGGCGTCCTCGTCGCCCGCGTCGGCGGCCCCGATGGCGGCGCGCGCGGCACGGATGTCCGGCTCGGCCTCGGCGTCGTCGATGTGCCCGGAGACGATCCGGCTGAACGGGATCGGCTCCGACACCCGTACGACCGCGCGGTCCTCGGCGTCGACGAGGTCGCCGGCGGCGTAGGTGACGGCTTTGTCGGGCGCCTCGGCGACGATGACGACGCGACGGGACGGCGCCTCCGGGTCATCGGCCAGCAGCCGGAGGGACGCCTTCGCGGCGTCCGACATCGCGGCGTACTCGAGCTCTTCGAGGTCCGCGGAGGCATACCACTCACGCAACGCCGGGGTCACGGCGTAGGCGGTCAGCGGCACCGGCCCGAGCTCCCGATCACGGAGGATCCGGGCCAGGCCGTTGAGGGTGGACGGCAAATAGACACGCATGACCCTGGAGAGTGTGCCAGTACGGGGCCGCTAATGCGCGCTCCGCCGACGGACTCAGCTCAGCGAGATTCCCAGCAGGTGCTCCAGCCGGGCGACCGTGCTGCCGGTGTCCACGTAGTGCACGCCGGTGATGCCGAGCTCCTCGGCGGCGCTGACGTTGTGCTCGATGTCGTCGACGAACGCGCACTCCTCGGGCGGCAGCCCGATCAGCTCCAGGGCGTGGTTGAAGATCGCCGGGTCCGGCTTGCGGAGCCTGACCTCCGAGGAGATCACGACCGCGTCGAACAGCTCGGCGAACAGCTCCCGCGGGTAGGTGTTGCCCCAGGAGTTCGACAGCAGGCACGTACGGACGCCGGCGGCCCGCGCACGGCGCAGCGCGTCGTACATGGGCTCGACCGGCTCGAAGGCGAGGAACATCCTGGTCAGCAGGCCGTCGGCGGGCACCGCCGCGCCGGTCCGGGTGCGCAGCCGCTCGGCCAGGCGGCGTTCGAACTCCGCGGGGCTCAGCGACCCGTCCTCCAGCCCGTGGATCGGGTTGACGACGCCGTCACCGGCGTACGCCTGGCTCACCCACTCCCGCATCACCAGTTTGTAGGTGTCGGGGTCGATGTCGTCCGCCTCGATCCACGCCGTGATCGTTTCCTTCAGCGGCGTGGTGAGCACGCCGCCCCAGTCGGTGATGAGTCCGCGAACCGTCACGCGCCGATCGTAAGCCACCGATCCTCCGACAACCGAACGCGGTTCTACGGGACAGTGGCCGGCGGCCGCCCTCGCCCGGGGCCCTGGGGCACCGGGCCGACGGCGGCGGCCGCGGTCAGCCGCGGGCCGCTCTCAGCTCCGCCGCACGGGCCCGGCGTTCGCGCTGCTCCACCGGGTCGGGAACGGGCGCGGAGGTGACCAGGCGGCGCGTGTAGTCCTCACGCGGGTCGAACAGCACCTGCTCGCGCGGGCCCTCCTCCACGAGCCGCCCCTCGTTCAGCACCGCGACCCGGTCGGAGACCAACCCGACGACGGCGAGGTCGTGCGTGATGAACAGGCAGGCGAAGCCGAGGCGGGCCTGCAGGTCCAGGAACACGTCGAGCACGGCGGCCTGCACCGAGACGTCCAGTGCGCTGGTCGGTTCGTCGGCGATCACGAGGTCGGGGTCGAGGGCGAGCGCCCGCGCGATGCCGACCCGCTGCCGCTGGCCACCGGACAGCTCGTGCGGGTAGCGGAGCCGTACCGCCGGGTCGAGGCGGACGCTCTCCAGCAGGGCGACGACCCGCTCGTCCCGGCCACCGACCTTGTTGATCACCAGCGGCTCGGCGACGCAGTCGCCGACGGTCATCCGGGGGTCCAGGGACGACGCGGGGTCCTGGAAGACGATTCCGCACCGTCGCCGCAGCTTCCGCAGCGCGCTCCCCCGCGCCCCGGTCAGCGAGTCGCCGAGCAGCCGTACGGTGCCCGAGGCCGGCGTGATCAGCCCGATCGCCGCGCGGCCCACGGTCGACTTGCCGGAACCCGACTCGCCGACCAGCCCGAGGACCTCGCCCCGGGCGATGGTGAGGGACACGTCGTCGACCGCGCGGACCTTGACGCCGCCCTTGCCGCGGAACTGCACGACGAGGTTCTCGATGGCGAGCGCCGACTCGCCGTCGGGCGTGTCCGGTCGTGCGCGGTCCGGGGAGACGCCGGGCGATCCGCCGTCCCGGGACGTCGCCGAGGCGGCGTCCTCCTCGTGCCCGGGGACGTCCGCCGGTGCGGTCTCCTCATCCCGTACCGGCGCGGTCCGCGGTGCGTCGCCTCGAGGGGCCAGGCGCGGGACGGCGCTCAGCAGCCGCTTGGTGTAGTCGGCGCGCGGCCGGGCGAACAGCTCCTCGACCGGTGCCTCCTCGACGACCTTGCCCTGGTACATGACGACGACGCGGTCGGCGATGTCGGCGACGACGCCCATGTTGTGGGTGATGACGAGCATCGCCGTGCCGAACCGGTCCCGCAGGCCGCGCAGCAGGTCGAGGATCTCCGCCTGCACGGTGACGTCGAGGGCGGTGGTCGCCTCGTCGGCGATCAGCACCTTCGGCTCGCAGGCGATCGCCATGGCGATCATGACGCGCTGGCGGAGGCCGCCGGACAGCTCGTGCGGGTACTGCCCGAGCCTGCGCCTCGCGTCCCGGATGCCGACCGTCTCCAGGAGCTCGGCGGCGCGGTCGAGGGCCTGTTTCCGCGACAGGCCGTCGATGTGCAGCCGCAGCGCCTCGGCCACCTGCCAGCCGACGGTGAACGCGGGATTCAGCGCGGTCATCGGCTCCTGGAACACCATGGCGATCTCGGATCCGCGTACGGCCCGCAGTGCCGCGCCGTCCAGTGTCGTGACGTCGACGTCGCCGACCCGGATCGTGCCGCTCACGGTGGCGGTCGGCGGCAGCAGGCCCAGGGTCGACATCGACGTGACGCTCTTGCCGGACCCGGACTCGCCGACGACCGCGACGATCTCGCCCGGGCGGACGCGGATGCTGACGCCGTCGACCGCGCGCACCGTCTCGGGGCCGCCCGAGAAGGAGACGCTCAGGTCCTCGATGGCCAGCGCCGGAGAGTCGCTCACCGTCTCACCTTCCGTCGTGTTCCGCATCAGCGCCCCTGCAGCCGTACCTCGAAGGCGTCGCGGAGGCCGTCGCCGATGCAGTTGAACGCGCACACGACCAGCACGATCGCCAGGCCCGCCGGGAAGATCAGCCACCAGTAGCCGTCGTAGGTGTAGGAGATGCCCTTGCTGAGCATGCCGCCCCAGTCGGTCTTCGGCGGGGCCACGCCGAGACCGAGGAAGCTGACATAGGCGATCAGCAGGATCGCGTCGGCCACCTGGAAGGTGGCGTTGACGACCACCGTCCCGATGGCGTTGGGGATGACGTGGCGGAAGACCGCCCGGCCGTGACCGCCGCCCATCGCCTTCATGGCCTGCACGTAGTCGCGGCTGCGCAGCGACAGCGCCTCCGCGCGTACGAGCCGGGCCGGCACGAGCCACGACACGCAGCCGATGATCAGGATCTGCACCGGCACCGTGGGGCGGAGGATCGTCGCGGTCACGAGGAGCAGGAACAGGGCGGGGATCGCGATGCCCGCGTCGACGACCCGCATCATCACCGCGTCGACCCAGCCGCCGGCGTACCCGGAGATCGCGCCCCAGACCGTGCCGATCAGCGTCGCGAGCAGGCCGGCGGCGATGCCGATCTCCAGGGAGGTCTGGCCGCCGACCATCAGGCGTCCCAGCACGTCGCGGCCGACGTCGTCGGTGCCGAGGAGGTGCCCGCGCGTTCCCGGCGAGAGGTTGGCGTCGGACAACCGCGTGTGCGTCTGGTCCGTGTGGTGGATCAGCGGGCCGAGGAAGCAGAAGATCAGCAGCGTTCCCAGGATCACCAGGCCCGTGACGGCCAGCCGGTTGGCGAAGAACAGCTTCACCATCCGGCGGTACGGCCCGGCCGCGGTGGTCGCGGGCGCCTGCTCGGTAAGGAGCGGGGCGGAGACGGTCATGTGTCCTCCTTCGTCGGCCTCATGACCGAGGTGCTCTGCTGATTGGCTCCCTCGCTTCGCTCGGTCACGGATCCTCCTTCGTCGGAACCCTGGCGGTGCCCGTCAACGGATCGCTCCCCGGACGCGGGGGTCGACGAGCGCCTGGACGATGTCGGCGAGCAGCGAGCCGATGACGGTGGCCAGCGCGATCACCAGGACCGTGCCGAGCAGGATCGGGTAGTCGGAGGTCTGCGCGGCGTTCCAGAACAGCAGCCCCATCCCGGGGTAGTTGAACACCGACTCGATGACCAGCGCGCCGGAGAACAGCACCGGCAGGTAGTAGCCGAGCATCGCGATGATCGGGGTCAGCGAGTTGCGCATGATGTGCAGCCACACCACCCGGCGTTCCGAGGCGCCCTTGGCGCGGGCGGTCCGTACGTAGTCCTCGGCGAGGTTGTCGAGCACGGCCGACCGCATGTACCGGCTGAACGCCGCGACCGTGGCGATCGCCCCGGCGAGGACCGGGAGGATCAGCCCGCGTGAGTCGGCGAACAGCCCGGCGAGCGACTGGGTCTGCGGCGCCTGCGGGGGCAGGATCGGGATCTTCTCGGTGAAGACGATCACGAGGATGAGCGCGAGGAAGAAGACCGGCGTCGCGTACCCGATGAACACCACGGCCGTGACCGCGTAGTCGGTCAGGCCCCGGCGCCGCCGCCCCTGCCACACCCCCAGCGGGACGGCGATGACGAGCGCCAGCAGCGTCGACATGCCGGTCAGGACCAGCGTCTTGGGCAGGCGCTGGGCGATGAGCGAGCCGACCGACTGGTTCAGCGTGTACGAGTCGCCGAGGTCGCCCCGCAGCAGGCGGCTGAGGAACGCCCAGTACTGCTGGACGAGCGACTTGTCGAAGCCGTGCTCGTGGTTGAACGCCGCGATCGCCTGCGGGCTGGCCTGCGGACCGAGGATGCCCCGGGCGGGCCCGCCGGGGACCGAGTGCAGCAGCAGGAAGACGATCACGGTCACCAGCAGGATGACGACGATCGCCTGCCCGAGGCGCTTTGCCAGGAAGCGGATCAACGGGGGTTCCTCCGGCCAGAGTGGGGCCCGGGACGGCGGCCGGCCGTCCCGGGCGCGTCGGTCACTTCGCGAGGTACCAGCGCTGCGGCTGCATGGACGCCAGCGGGTCCTGGACGACGCCGCGCAGGTTGTTGCGGATCGCCGACACCTGGTAGGCGGGGTTCGGCATCCAGATCACCGGCAGGTTCTTGGCGAGGTAGGAGCTGTACTCCTGCATCGCCGCGGGCGACGACGAGCTCGTCGACTCCTTGACCAGCTTGTCGACGGCCGGGTCGCTGTAGCTGCCGAGGTTGGTGCCGGCGTCGGTGGAGAAGATCTGCTCGCCGCTCGGGTACGCCGGGAAGTACCAGCTGCCCTGCGTCCCGAAGAAGGACAGCTGCCAGGAGCACGTCGACTGGCTCGGCTTGCACTCCGGGGTGTGGTCGAGGACGGAGTTGAGCGGCTCCGACTTGATCGACAGCGCGATGCCGATCTTCGACAGGGAGGACTGCAGCTCCTGCATCGTGTTGTCGGTCTCGGTGCTGCCGCTCTCGGTCAGCAGGGAGAACTTCAGCTGCGTGCCCGCCTTGATCCCGGCCCCGCACTGGTCGGCCCCGGTGCCCGGCTTCGTGCAGGACGCCACGTTGTTCGTGATCGTCCAGCCGTGCGACGTGATCAGCGCCTTGGCCTTGTTCACGTCGTAGGGGTACGGGTTGTTCTTCTGGTCGGCCGACAGGTACTTCGACACGGGCTGCTGGGGCACCGGCCCGTACCCGGGGGCGGCCTGGTCGTGCCAGATGACGCGCGAGATGGTCGCCTGGTCGATCGACGTCTGCACGGCCTGCCGGATGTAGAGCTGCTTGAACACCGCGCCCATGTCCGGGTTGTTGAAGTTGTACGGGATGTAGGTGATCGCCCAGCCGTTCCATGGCTTGACCTGGTACCCGCTGTTCTCGAGCGTCTTCTGCTGCGAGAGCGCGAGCGCCGGCAGGTAGCCGTAGTCGACGCCGCCGGAGCGCAGGACGTTGAGCTCCGCCTGGGCGGAGGTGAACGGCTTGAAAGTGACGGTGTCCAGGTGGGCGGCGTCGTCGCCGGTGTACTTCGGGTTCTTGGCGAGCGTCACCTGGCCGGTGGTGGTGAACTCCTTCACCGTGAACGGCCCGTTGGCGACCTTCCAAAGCGGGTTGGTGGCGTACTCCGCGAGCTTGCCGGCCTCGCCGGTGAGGTACTTGAAGACCTTCTTGGCGCCGTCCGTCGTACGGTCGTAGTCGCCGACCTTGCCGCCGGCGGCCTCGACATCCCAGGCGGCCTGCGGGATCGGCGTGACGTAGGTGAGCTGGTTGGCGGTGAACCAGTCCGGGTTGTACGCCTGAGTCAGGTCGAGCTTGAACGTCGTGTCGTTGACGGTCGTGAACTTCGCGACGTTGTCCGGCAGGTCACCCTTGTTGTAGTTGCCCCACTGGTCCTTGTTGGCCTTGGCCAGGTTGAACCAGAACTCCACGTCGCGGCTGGTCATCTTCTGACCGTTCGCCCAGGTCAGGTCCTTCAGCGTGATGGTGACGGTCTTGCCGTCGCTGGAGTAGACCGGCGGTTTCGCCGCACCGGCCTTCTCGTCCAGGGCCACGGTGCCGCTCGACCCGTTGTAGGCGTACAGCGGCAGGAAGACGTTCTGCCGGATCGAGCTGTTGTACGAGGCCAGGTGGCCGGGGGTGCCGAGCGGGAAGATCCAGTTGGGGGTGGCGTTGGGCGGCAGCGCGAAGGTCACCGCCCCGCCCTTCTGCGGTGTGCCGCCGGTCGCCGTCGACCCCTGCGTACCGGAGGAACATCCGGCCGCCAGCAGGGTGGCGGCCACGCCGAGCACCGCCAGCGGGGTGCGAGCGGCCGCCGGGAACGAAGGTCTCTTCATCGGTGCTCCTGCCGGGAGGGACGGACGTCGTCCGCGGTTCAGCGAGTCGGTTCGGCCGACCGGGCCGGCGGCTTCGTACGAGGGGGCCGGTCCGGTGGGGATCAGTGGCGATGTGGCGGCGACGATACATCGCCTCATCGAATCAAGACAAGACTGATTCGAATCAAGTAACACCCTCGACCCTCACGAATCCCCCGATTACCGTCGTGTTACGCGACCACTCGATGGACTCTCGGGCATCCGCTTGCTATTGTTCCGCTCGATCCGGTCTATGAATGTTCGGAATCGAATTAAGTTCCCAGTCGTTCGACGAAGGAGCCGCCGTGTCGGCCGCGCAGATCATCGGGCTCGTCGCGTCGGGCCAGGCCACGTCGCGGGCCGAGCTGGCCCGGTTGCTCGGCTGGGCCCCGTCGACGGTCTCCGCCCACGTGCAGGAGTTGCTCGACTCCGGTCTGCTCCTGGAGTCCGGCGAGGGCCGCTCACGCGGCGGCCGACGTCCGCGCCTGCTCAGCGTGCCCGCCGGCGAGGGCGTGATGCTGGCCGCCGACCTGGGCGGCCACCACGCACGCCTGGCGGCGCTGGACGGTACGGGCCGGCCCGAGACGGTCCGCAATCTGGAGATCGACATCGGCTCCGGGCCGGAGCCCATCCTGGATCAGGTCATGGACGCCCTCGAGGACCTCGGCGCGGGACGCCCGGTGCTCGGCGCCGGGATCGGACTGCCCGGTCCGGTCGACCTCGACGGCGTCATGATCGGGCCCGCCCGCATGCCCGGCTGGAACGGCTACTCCGTACGTGAGCGCCTCGGCCGGCGGTTCACGGCACCGCTCGTCGTCGAGAACGACGCGAACCTCATGGCGATGGGCGAGACCGTCGCGCGCGGCCCGGCCCTGCGCGACTTCGTCTTCGTCAAGGCCGGCACCGGCGTCGGCGCGGCGGTCGTGAGCGACGGCCGGCTGCACCGGGGCGCCCGCGGCTTCGCCGGCGACATCACCCACAACCGCGTCCCGGCGGGCGGCGAGCGGCCGTGCAGCTGCGGCAACTTCGGCTGCCTGGAGACCATCGCCAGCGGCGCGGCGCTGGTCGCCGCCGTGAACGCCGACGGCGTCGACGTCAAGAACACCGCCGACCTCGTGCGCCTCGCCCGTGACGGGCATCCGACGGTCACGACGAACGTCCGGTTCGCCGGCCGGCAGCTCGGCGAGGTCCTCACCACGATCGTGAACTTCCTCAACCCCCAGGCGGTCATCCTCAGCGGCGCGCTGGCCGCCTGCGACCTCTTCGTCGCGGCGGCGCGCGGCGTCCTGTACGAGCGATGCCTGCCCCCCACCACCCAGGACCTGGAGATCGGGGAGAGCGTCGCCGGGCCCGACGCCGGCCTGCTCGGCATCGGCCGGCTCGTCCTCGACCAGGGCGTGGCCCTGCCGGCCAAGGAGCCCTCGTGAGAACCCGTCGGCTCATCCTGGACCAAGGCGTGGCCCTGCCCTCCTAGCCAAGGAGCCCTCGTGAGAATCCGCCGGCTCATCCTCGACCAGGGCGTGACCCGCCCCTCCTAGCCAAGGAGCCCCGTGAGACCACTGCGCATCGGCATCGCCGGCATCGCGATCGAGTCGAGCACGTTCTCCCCGCACCTGACCCGCCTGGCCGACTTCACGGTCACCCGGGACGACGCCCTGCTGGCGCGGTATCCCTGGATCCGGGAGCCGCGGCCGTGGTGCGCGGCGGTCGAGTGGGTGCCGCTGCTGCACGCGGTCTCCCTGCCGGGCGGCGCCGTCGACCCGGACGTGTACGACGCCCTCGAGGCCGAGATCGTGGAACGTGCCACGGCCGCCGGACCGCTGGACGGCCTGTTCTTCGACATCCACGGCGCCATGAGCGTCACCGGACGGACCGACGCGGAGGCCGGCCTGGCCGCCGCCGTACGAGCGGCCGTCGGCCCGGAGACGCTGATCTCCGCGTCCATGGACCTCCACGGGAACGTCTCTCGCGAGCTGGCCTCCACGGTCGACCTGATCACCTGTTACCGGATGGCGCCGCACGAGGACGCCTGGGAGTCCCGGGAGCGCGCGGCGCGCAACCTCGTGGCCCGCCTGCGCGAGGGCGGGCGCCCGCTCAAGGCCTGGGTGCAGGTGCCGGTGCTGCTGCCCGGCGAGAAGACGAGCACCCGCATCGAGCCCGCCAAGAGCCTGTACGCCCGCGTGCCCGAGGTCGAGGCGACGCCGGGCGTGCTCGACGCCGCGATCTGGGTCGGGTACGCCTGGGCCGACGAGCCCCGCTGCCGGGCCGCCGTGGTCGTCACCGGCGACGACGAGGCGACCGTCACCGCGCAGGCGCGCGGCCTGGCCGAGGCGTACTGGGACGCCCGCGCGGACTTCGCCTTCGTCGCCCCCACCGGCGACCTTGAGAACTGCGTCCGGTCCGCGATCGACAGCGACGCCCGGCCGTTCCTGATCAGCGACTCCGGGGACAACCCCACCGCCGGTGGTGCCGGCGACGTCTCCGCCACGCTGGAGTACCTGCTCGGCGTCGAGGAACTGCGGCTCGGCAAGGTCAGCGCGATCTACGCGAGCATCGTGGATCCCGAGGCGGTGGACGCCGCGTTCGCCGCCGGCGAGGGCGCCGAGGTGATGCTGCGGGTCGGCGGCAAGATCGACTCGGGCCCGGCCGGCCCGGCCGCCCTCGCGGGCACGGTCCAGGCGCTCCGCCGCGACGACCCGGTCGGCGGCGACATCGCCGTGATCCGGACCGGCGGGCTCCAGGTGATCGTGACGGCCCGCCGCAAGCCGTACCACGAGATCCGCGACTTCACCTTCCTCGGCCTGGACCCCGCCGCGACCGACCTGGTCATCGTCAAGATCGGCTACCTGGAGCCGGAGCTTTACGACCTCGCGGCCGACTGGCTGCTCGCCCTCACGCCGGGCGGCGTCGACCAGGACCTGCTCCGGCTCGGCCACCACCGCGTACGGCGGCCGCTGTTCCCATTCGACTCCGACATGCCCGACCCGGACCTGACCCCGGAACTGCTCTGACCTCAGAGCTGCTCTGCCCCTCTCCGAAAGGAACCGAAACGTGCGCTACGAGATCTGCCTGGATTCGGCCGACGGCGTCGCGGCCGCGGCGGAGGCCGGTGCCGACCGGGTGGAGCTCTGCGCCGCCCTGTTCGAGGGCGGGATCACGCCCAGCATCGGGATGATCGAGCAGGCGGTCGCCGCCGCGGCCGGCCGGATCAAGGTCCACGTGATCATCCGCCCGCGTGGCGGGGACTTCGTGTACACCCCCGCCGAGGCGGAGGTGATGCTGCGCGACATCGCTGCGGTCAAGGCCGGCGGCGCGGACGGCGTCGTCATCGGCGCCCTGACCCCCGACGCGGACATCGACACCGAACTGTGCGCACGGCTCGTCGAGGCCGCCCGCCCGCTCAGCGTCACCTTCCACCGGGCGTACGACGTCACCCGCGACCCCGAGGCGGCGTTCGAGGACGTCGTCGCCCTCGGCGTGGACCGGCTGCTCACCTCCGGCGCGGCCCCGTCGGCCCTGGAGGGCGCGGACCTGATCGCGCGGCTCGTCCAGAAGGCCGCCGGCCGGATCGTCATCCTCGCGGCCGGCGGGATCAACGAACGCACCGCCGCCCGCGTCGCCGAGCAGACCGGCACCGAGGAGATGCACTTCACCGCCTCCGAGGCGCTGCCGTCGCCGTCCCGCTTCGCCCGGCCGGACATCTACATGGGCGGCGCGCTGTACCCGCCGGAGGCCGTCCGCGCGGTCACCACCACGGCTCGGGTCCAGAGCATCATCGCCGCCGCCGGGTGATTTCTTGTCGAGCGGAGGCGGAGGATGCATCCCAAAGCCCGAGCATTCACCAAGATCCTGCAAAATTCGGGATATGAGGATCTCCGATAGCGAGCTGCGGCGCATCCGGTCCGGCCCCGCCGAAGATGACGACGAAGGCCTGCTGCTCGTACGAGTGTTCTTCACGGCGACCGATCCGGCGGCCGTGATCACCCGTGCGCGCGAGGTGCTCGGATGCGTCGTCGAGCGGATGGACTCATGGCCCGCTGAGGAAGAGTGGCCGAAGATCCTCCCCTCCTGGTTCGTCGAGCGGTCCGCACCGGAGGTCAAGCCGCCGGGACCGGTCTTCGATCCTGCCGACCGGGCCGCCGCCTGGCTGGAGCGCTGGCAGGCTACGACTCCGACAGAGGAGACCACCGCTGCAGAGGAGACCACCGCTGACAAGGCGCCGTGGAGCCTTTCGAACTGGCTCTTCTATTTCGACCCGAACGAAGAGGAGGGTGGCGACGACCGGAGCTGGTGGTGGTGGCATGCCGGAACCGACGCACCGGGCACGGGCTGGATCGACGTCGCCACGACCGGACTGCCTTTCGGCACCGGAACGCTGTACTGGCTGATCGAGGCGAGCGGCGGCACGGACCCCGGCTACTGACCGCCCTCGCCACCACCGGCCGTTCGACCCGGCGGCGGAGAACGTCGCCGGCCTCGATCGCGTCGGCTACGCGTCCGTCGTCGGGGCGGCGTCGCGAGCGGTGACCATCGGAGATACGGCGGCGACCTCGACACACTGGCCGCCCGTGTCACCGCTACGGCTGCTCTTGCGCCACGCTGTGTCCGACCAGTCCAGCGTCTTCATAAGCTCTCCCACACCGTGCGAAGCAGCTTCAGGGAATCATCTACGGACATGGCCGCACCCCTGATCAAGCTGAAGCGTACTGTATGGGTTCGAACCTTGTCGGGGTGATCGATTACCTGCCCTTCCGTGTGGCCCTCGACGTAAACCAGATCTGGTCCATCGTCGAAGCTCATCAAGGTGAATGCGCCCATGACGCCGGGATAGGCGCCAGTTCGACTCGGAACGATCTGCATCGTGATATTCGGTTCTTCGGCGAGCTTGATCAAGTGACCGATTTGCTCTTTACGGGTTTCCTCGTCGCCGATCGGCCGGTGGAGGACGCCTTCGTCGAGGACGAGCACGATCTCGGGTGGCGCCTCTCGGGCGAGGATTTCCTGGCGTTCCATACGCGTGGCGACCAGATGCTCGACCACCTCTGGCTTCCGCCCGGTCCTGAGCACCTCATGGGCGTACCGAGGCGCCTGGAACAGACCCGTGACGACCATGTTCTCGAAGATGCACATCATGCTCGCTTTGGCCTCTAGACCGACGAATCCAGAGAAACCCGGGGGTAGCTCCGCGTGCTTGCCGGCGCGCCGGATCTCGATCCACATCCGGTGGAAGGTCTCCGGGGTCTTGAAGTAGGTGTCGAGGTCTTCCGCAGCCGCCTCCGATGGTGCGCGCTGGCCGGTCTCCAGCTTCTCGATCCACTGGGGTGTGCAGCCCAGCGCCTTGGCCAGCGCTGGACGGGAGAGACCGGCCGCCTCGCGGTGGCCGCGCAACACCGCGCTGAACGCTCGGATCAGGGGGTCTCGGGTGAGAGCGCCATTCGCCATGGTGAGTCCTTCGGGGGGCGAGGGTGTCCTTGGGTTGTTGGCTGTATGTAGCCCCAAAGTAACTCAGCGTGTGAGTCTGGTCACCGAAAATCGGCAGGCGAATAAAAGGGAATAAGTCGTGAGACCGTACAGACCAGAAGACATTCACGCGTACGCAAAGTGGCTGACCCAGGAATGCCAGGCGGCGGGGCTGAACGCCGAGCAGTACGGCGCGGAGATCTTTATACACGGAGCAAGCAATCACCTCAGCGAGAGGATCATCTGCAAACCGGATGCACAAGATCGCCTCCGATGGCACTGGTCGTGGGGAGTCCCGATCGGCCGCCTGAACGACTCGTCCCGGCTCCTCGCCGTCGACGACATCGAAGAGCTGATCAGCTCGATCAGCAAGGTCGTCTGCGTGCCCGTGCGGCGGGGCATGTGACGATGACGCCCGAAGAACGGCTCATGCGCTCACTTCCGGCGCTACGCGCCCTGGTCGACTCGCTGGCGGCACGACCACCGTCCGAGGCGAGGGACCTGCTACAACTCGACTTCCTCGTCCGCAAGTACCCGGCCGCCGCCCGGATGAGCCTGCAGCGTCGGCAGCGGGCTCATACCGACCTGCCGATACCGCCACAGGGATGGTCGTCGGCCCTGGACACCGGCGGGCTGCCACTATGGCGGTGGGCCGGCGGCCAGGTCTGTGCGGCCACCGGTGACACCGACCAGCTCCGATTCCTCGGAGTCGCCCTGAGACGGTTCGATGAGATGACCGCCGAGGAACTCGACGCCTACCTGCGCGACTGACCGGACGGACAGCGTACGCAGTTACGCCCAGTTGCGCTGGTGACAATGTGTGCTGGATCAGGTCAGGTCAGGTCAGGTCATGACTCCTGCCTCATACGGCATCGAACCAGGGCTCGTGGGCAGCCCAATGCTTCACCCATCCGGCGAAGCCGGGGGATCCGGTAGTGAACCCGAACTCGGCACCGAAAGGAGCGGCGCCTTCGCCGCTGATATTCCAGATATGTCCGCGGTGAGGCCCCGTGACGATGAGATGCCAATACATGCCGCAGCCGTCAGTGCCCAGAACGATCGAACCGTGATCGAAGACCTGGGACTTGGCTTCGTCGATCTCTTCTGGCTGCCGCGGGTCGCCCTCGTCTCCCTCCCACAGCCAAGGCACGGTCAACGGGAACGGTTTGGCCAGCACCCGCTGAGGGCGGTCATCTCCCCAGTCCTCAGGCATCTCCACCAGCGGGAGGAGTCCGTAGTCCGGCGGCCCCGAGGCAGAGCCGTCGCAGACCTCCGCGACGAACGTCCGATACGGCTCGGGCAGCACGATCCCGCGTTCCGCTTCATAAGCACGCACCGCTTCCCAGCCCAGAGGCGGTTCGCACGAGTCCACATCGAAGGCAGCCCGAAGGGCTTCCAGATCAGCAGGGTCAGCATGATCAGCGTCCATGCCGCCCATAGGTACCAAAGCCCGCTATACGTACGGGTCTGGGCTGACGAAGTATTTCCGCCCGGCGGGTGTCACCCAGACCAGCCGCCCTGGCTCCGGGTGAAGCAATGTCCATTCCGCGGACTGCTTCAGCCGATGGTGTTTCCGGCACAGCGGCGCGAGGTTGCAATCGCAGGTCGTTCCGCCCTCGTCATACGGAACGGTGTGGTCGAGGTCGCAGGCTTCCGCCGGTCTTCGACACGTCGGGAATCTGCACGTACGGTCGCGGGTCTCGACCCTGTGACGCAGGGCCCCCGGTGGCCGGTAGGAGCCCTGGGTGTGCCGGTCGTCCGGATCATCGACTGAGTCGGGCCCATGCCCACAGCCAGGGCGCGTCTCGAGACCGCCGAGATGTGCGGTGATGAGGTCGGCCAAGGCTTCTCGGCTCATCGTCTCGCCGCCGTCATGAGGTGGCGGAATGTGCCCGTGACCGACGGCACACCTGGACTGGTCGATCACGGTGTAGCACCAGCGCCGTCCGGTGGCCGTGGCCGCGATCGCGCGCGCCACCGAGGCCGGGACCGCGCCGTAGCCGGGAACTTCGCCGGGCCACTCCGCCATGCCGAGCAGCGTGTGAAGCTGCACGATCAGATGGACCGTGCCGGCGACGCCGGCGCCTGCGGGTCGGTCGGCCGCGTACGGGGCGGCCGGCTGGTTCGCTCGGTGCGTGCCCACCCACTGGTCGGCCGGATCGATGTCGCCTGCCTCATCGATTCGACCGGTGTCGGGCAGATCGCTCGCCGGCGGCCGGCTGGGCGTGGGGCCGGTGCCCAGCAGGAGATCGAGGAAGACCTGGGCACGTAGGAAGGTCAGGGAATGCGAGGATCCGTCGGTCTTGAGCGCCCGTGCCAATGCGGTGATGCGATTGTCGGCGGCCAATGCCCGGTCGGCGGGAAGGTCGCGCCCGCACAGATCGGCGGTGTGGCCGTCCGTAGCCCGCAACTCGACGCGGCGACCGGCTTCGGCATTCACGCGCCGGCGCTCGGCCGCGCCGGGGTCGACCTCGATCAGCGCCCGCTGGGCCGCGCTCCGCAACTGCCCTGTCGTCTGCCGTGGCGCCTCGGGCAGCACACGACGCTCCATCAGCCGCGCGGCAGTCGCGTCTACAACACCGTCGACGGCCTGGGCAATGACCCGCGCCTTGGCCTCATCGATCAGCCCCTGGCGAAGAGCGTCCAGGGTGCCCGGCAGCTTGTCGGCCAGCGGGCAGGCCAGCTCCAGCAACCGCGCGGCGCCCCATCCGGTCAAGGTGAGCTCCAACTGGATCTCACTCACGGCGGACTCGAACGCCTGCACGCCGCCCCCACACCGGGTGCGCTTTTCGAGCAACGCGGCCACGGCGGCCAGTTCCCCGGCCTTCGCCCACGATCCCAGCCGTCGCCACGCGCCGATCGCAGTCAGCAGACCATCATCGTCCAGCGATGCCGGACTTGTGGCGGCCAGCGCCGCCGCCGACCTTGGGCCCGGTGAAACCTCCAGGTGGGACACGTCAACGTCCAGGCCGTCGTCGAACCACAGCGCCGGTGCCGACTCTTCGATGAATTCACCCGGCCATACGTAGGGCGAATCCCCGTCCCGCCCCGTCGCATATCCGTATGAGGGAACGGCACACGCTATCTGAGTCATGCCGCACCCCCTTTGGACATGCTCTCAACGCGTCAAATCATCGAACATACTATCGCAAGATCATTACTAAACGACGTCTCATATCTCCACAAAAACGACAGACGAAAAACTGGACTCGAAAATATTGAGCGACGACTCGGGAGCCCCTAAAAACCTGTTTCAAACGAGGCGGTCGCCGGTGAGGCCGGCCTGGTCAGGTCGGGGATTCGCCGAGATGGACTCGGAGTTGAAGATCCCGGTCGTAGACACCGTCACCGGTGATGGCGAGTATCCCGTCCAGTCGTCCGGCGATGAACGCCTGGGTCTGGTCGAGCAGTTCCCACGCGTCGTCGTTCAGAAGGTCCGGTCTGAGACCGATGCTCAGCACCTGCCGACTGTTCTGCAGGAAGTCGGCCACCTCCCGCGAAACCTGCTCACCGTGCTCGTCGAGGAACTCGTTGACACTCCCCGCGGAGGCTGAGCGTCTCGTGTCCCCACCCGGTGACCCACAGCAAGTTCCCCGGGCCGGTGTGGCCGCCGCGCGTCAGCCGACGTCCAGTTGGAGGAGGAAGTCCTCCTTCGGCTTTTGTGAAATCGTGATCCGCACGTTGGAGATCTCGGGTCCGGTGGCGGTCCGGACGGGGACGACGCAGCTCGTGCCGTCCGGCATGATCTGGGGCGGGGACACTGCGGCCACCGAATGGAGCGTCCGCAGCCAGTTGCGGACGTAGTTGATCTGTGTGGCCTGCAACCTCGCGCCCTGGCCGCAGAACATTCGGCACCCCGAGAACGTCCGGCGCACCCGGTCGCCCTCGATCTTGTGCTCGCTTTTCAGGGTGAATCCGGAGGGCGCTCCCAGGGCCGCGGCGGCGCGCTTGTTGGCATCGTAGGCGGGGTTCTTGAGGGCATAGACGAGCGCCGCACCGGCCCCTATGAGAATGAGTATGGCCGCGGCGGCCGCCCCGATCAGTACAGCCGGTCTGCGTTTTGGCGGGAGCGGTGCGGGATGCGGATATCGAGGGGTCGGGCCGGGGACCGGTGGTGCGTAAGCGCGCGGTGGCGGCGGCTCGCTTGCCGTCACCGCGGCAGGTGTGGACGGGGCGGGGTTCGACGGGGCGGAGGTGACGTGGGTCAGCATCGCCCGAAGGTCGTCGGAGGTCGGACGCTGCGCCGGGTCTTTGTGGAGGAGGGCGCCGATGACGGGCGCGAGCGGGCCCGCGGCGGTCATCGGGGCCGGATCGTCGGTGGCGACGGCGACCAGGACGGCCCCGGTGGTCGCGCCCTCGAACGGAGGATGCCCCTCGACGACCGTGTACAAGGTCGCCCCCAGCGCCCACAGGTCACAGGCGGCGGTGACGGCCTGGCCGCGGATCTGTTCGGGGGCCATGAACGCGGGCGTGCCCAGCAGCGCGCCCGACCGGGTGAGGGTGGCATCGCCATCGACCACGGCGATGCCGAAGTCTGTCAGCAGGACCCGGTCGCCTTCCAAGAGCACGTTGGCCGGTTTGAGGTCGCGATGAATGATTCCTGCTTGATGCGCGGCAGCCAGCGCCTCCAGGATCTGCAGGCCGAGGGCGGCGGCGCGGGCCGGTGAGATCGGCCCCTGCTCGGCGAGCAGCGTGGCCAGAGAGGGGCCTTGCACCAGCTCCATGACGATCCACGGCTGCCCATCGTCGCCGATGACCAGGTCGTGGACGCCGACGATGCCGGGGTGGCGCAGCCGGGCGGCCGCGCGTGCCTCCCGGTCGAGGCGCGCCGTCCAGGTGGCCCGCTGCTCGCTGTCCAGGTCGTCGGGCAACCGCAGTTCCTTGATGGCTACCTGCCGGCCGAGCCGCTCATCGTGCGCACGCCAGACCGTGCCCATTCCGCCCCGCCCCAGCGGCTCGATCAGCCGGTACCTTCCCAGCAGCACACGCCCAAGATCCTCAGCCACGGCACAGATCCCTGGAGGACGGCGGTTGCGGTGGGCTCTCGTCCATCGCACTCCTCACTGAGCAAACACTATCGTCTGTTTAACGATGGCATGCTACAGCCGACCTGAACGGACCTGATTCACGCCAGCCGGACGCGCGATCAACACGCCAGAACTATTTGGACATTCCGGCCGTAAGGCCGGCGACGATCTGTTTGGTGGCCACCAGGAAGAGCAGCACGAGTGGGATCGTCGTGATGACGAGTCCGGCGGACAGCTGCGCGTGCGCGGCCTCGAACTCGGCGAAGAACCGGGTCAGGCCGGTCGGCAGCGTGTACTGATCGTCCTTCAGCAACACCAGCGGGAAGAAGAAGTCGTTCCAGAGTGGAATGAACTGGAACAGCGCCACGGTCGTGAGCGCGGGCCGGACCATGGGCACCATGATCCGGGCGAAGAGCCGCAGCTCGCCCGCGCCATCGATGCGGGCCGCCTCCTCCAGCTCCATCGGCAGCTGCCGGAAGAACGCCGTCAGCACGAAGACCGAGAACGGCACGCCGCTGCCCGCGTACACGCAGATCAGCCAGAACCGGGAGTCGACGCCCGGCATCGCCGTCGTGAGCGAGTTGACCAGATAGAACACCGGGACCGCGCCGAGCCGGATCGGCAGCATGAGGCCGGCGAGGAAGTACGACGACAGCACCCCGCGGCCGCGGAAGCGGTAGCGCCCCAGCGGGTAGGCGGCGAGCACCGAGACCCCCGTGCCGAGCACCACGGAGCTCACCGTGATCACCACGGAGTTCACGAAGTAGGTGCTGAAGTTGCCCTCGGACCAGGCGTGGGCGTAGTTCTCGAACGCCGGGTGGAGGGGCAGCCCGAGCGGCTGGTTCGCCAGGTCCTGCTCGGTGCGCAGCGAGTTGAACGCCATGATGATCAGCGGCGCGAGGGCCGCCAGGGCGTACACCCACAGCAGGAGGACCGAGGCCACCCCGCCGACCCGCGGGCGCTTGCGGAAGGTCCGCGTGGCCGCGGCCACGGCGGTCGGTTTACGGACCGTGAGTGTGCTGCTCATCGCACGCGTTCCTCCATCCGGCGGAAGACGTGGTTGGCCGCCAAAGAGACCCCGAAGATCAGGACGAACATGCAGACGGCGAGCGCGCAGGACTGGCCGATGGCGTTCGGGTCGGGGTTCTCGAACGCCGTCCGGTAGAACACCAGGCCGAGGACGTCGGTGGCGTACTGCGGGTTGCCCTGGGACCCCTGCAGCGCGTAGATCAGGTCGAGCACGTTGAAGGTGCCGATGAAGGTCAGCACGGTCACGATGCCCATCACGGGCGTGAGGAGCGGCAGCGTGATCCGCCGGAACACCTTCCACGACGACGCGCCGTCGACGCGGGCGGCCTGCTCGTACTCGTCGGGGATCCCGGCGAGGGCGGCGCCGAACAGCAGCATCGGGAAGCCGACCCACTGCCAGGCGTTCACGACGATCGCCACGGGCAGCGCCAGGTGCGGGTCGCCGCGCCACGGCTGGGCGAGCGACCCGAGGCCGACCTCGCGCAGGGCGGCGTTGATCGCGCCGAACTGCGGGTTGAGCATGATCGACCACAGGTAGCCGACGACGATCGGGCTGACCAGGTGCGGCAGCGTGTAGGCGGTCTGCAGGAACCGCTTGCCGCGCCGCGACTTGTGCAGCAGCACCGCGAACGTCAGTCCGAGGGTGGTCTGGATCAGCATCGTGCCGATGAAGAACAGGACGTTGTGGCCGAGTGCGCGCCACACCTGCTCGCTCAGCGGGTACTTGGTGAACAGGTCACGAAAGTTCGAGAGGCCGGCGAAGCCGCTCTGCTTGTTCCCCGACCACGAGTACACGCTGTACTGCGCGGCGGAGATCAGCGGATAGACGATGAACACCGTGTACAGCGCCAGAGCGGGCAGCAGGAAGGTCAGCAGGACCCGGCGGCGGGGTCGCCCGCCGCCGGTGCCGACCGGACGCCTCAGCCTCCGCTGGGCTTGAACCACGCTGAAATGCCCTTCTGGACGAGTTTGCCCGCGTCCGCGGCCGAGGTGCCGCCCAGCATCTTCTGCAGGGCCAGCCCCTCCTGGTCACGGCCGAGCGGGTTCCCGTAGCCGAAGTCGACGACCATCATGTAGGTCGCTCCGTGAGACTGATAGTTCTGGTACGCCTGGGCGAGCAGCGGGTCGCCGGGCGTCGTGCCGGGCACGAGCGAGATCTGCTTGAGCGTGCTCGCGTACAGCTGCCCGAACTCCGGCGTCGCCATCCATTTCACCAGCTCGGTGGCCTCGGCCTTGTGCTCGGAGTGGGCGTTGACGCCGTACGACCCGTCGACGTAGCCGGAGGTGAGCGGCTGGTTCACCTTGGCGCCCGGCGCGGGCGGGGCGTCGAAGAACCCGAGCTGCAGGTCCGGAGCCGTCTTGGTGAACGGCCCGACCTCGTACGACCCGCCCGGGTACATCGCGGCCTTGCCGCTGGTGAACAGCGTCTGCGCGTCCGGGTAGTCGACGGCGGCGACCTTGTCCGGGAAGTACGACTTCAGGCTCGTGACGGTCTCCAGCGAGGCCGTGTAGTCCGGGTCGGTGAAGTTCTTCTTCCCGGTGAGGACGGCCTGCTCGAAGTCGTTGCCGCCGTAGCGGGTCGCGCCGAAGATCTGGTGGTCGATGGCGAGGACCCACGGCTGCAGGCCGCTCGTGGCCAGCGGGGTGATGCCGGCCTTCTTGAGCTTGTCGCAGGCGGCGGTGAAGTCGGCCCACGTCTTCGGCGGGTCGATCTTCTGGTCCGCGAAGATCTTCTTGTTGTAGATGATCTGCAGGGTCTGCAGGGCGTACGGGACGCCGTACAGCTTGCCGTCGTCCTTGCCCTTGGCGGCCTGCAGGACCTTGTCCGGCCAGCCGGTGGTGTTCACCTGGCCGTCGAGCGGCACGAGGTTGCCCGCCTTGACGTACGACTGCAGCGGCCCGTACGGCTTCAGCTGGACGACGTCCGGCCCGCCCATCGACTTCTTCAGTTCGTTCGGCAGCACCGTCAGGTAGTCGGTGGACTTGATCGGCTTGAAGTCGATCGTCACCTTCGAGTGCTTCTTCTCGTACGCGGCGAAGATCTTCTTGTATCCCGCGGTGTCCTCAGGACGCCACGACAGGACCGTGAGGTGGACCTTGCCACCGCCACTGCTCGTGCTCGGTGCACACGCCGGGAGGGCGAAGGCGACGCCGAGCGCCGCGACAAGCGTGCAGAACTTCCGCATCAGGAGGATGACCCCTTTCTCAGCTGCCCCCGACGTCTGACTAGACCTCAGGCCGGATCCCGCGCATGGCGTCCCGTACGGAGCCCCCCGCCGCCGCCAGCGCCTCGGCCGCGTGGTCGGGGGGTACGTCGCACAACAGGGACAGCAATGCGGTGCGCGTGTCACCGCCGGCATCCGCCAGCGCCGCCGCGCACGTCTCGGCGTCCAGACCGGTCGCCTCGACCAGAATCTTGATCACGCGGCCGCGCAGCTTGGAATTGAGCGCGTTCACGCTGACCATGAGGTTGGAGTAGGTGCGGCCGAGCCGCACCATCGCGGCCGTGGACATGGCGTTGAGCACCAGTTTGGTGGCGGTGCCCGCCTTCATCCGGGTCGAGCCGGTCACGGCCTCGGGCCCGGTCTCCACGGCGATGTTGACGTCGACCTCCGTACCGAAGGCCGCGCCCGGATTGGAGCTGATCAATGCGGTGCGCGCGCCCTGCGCCGCCGCGGCGCGCAGCGCGCCCACGACGTACGGCGTGCGGCCGCTCGCGGTGATCCCCACGGCGAACTCGCCGAGGCGCACGTCCTCGGCGTCACGGGCCCCGAGGTCCTCGTCGTCCTCGACGTCCTCGATCGCTTGGGACAGCGCGCCGAGCCCGCCCGCGTGGTGGGCGACGATGAGGCCCGGCTCGATGCCGAACGTCGGCGGGAGCTCGGCGGAGTCCAGCACCGCCAGCCGCCCCGAGGTGCCGGCACCGAAGTAGTGCACGCGCCCGCCGCCGCGCAGCGCGTCGACGGCGAGGTCGACGGCCTTGGCGACCTGCGGCAGCACCTTCGCCACCGCCCCGGGCACCTGCTCGTCCTCGGCGTTGATGAGACGGAGCACGTCCAGGGTGGGCAGCAGATCGATGTCGACGGTGCGCGGATTGCGACCCTCGGTGGGGACCCCCTGCAAAACCCCGACGGAGAGGCGATCGGTCACCGGCGCCTCCGATCCGGTCCGACGCGGCGGACCCGGACCGCTTCGCGGGTCGCCTCCAAATGCTCACGGGTCGGCTCGTACGTGCGCTGTGCGACGCCGACGAAGACGCAGTCCACGACGGTCAGCTGGGCGAGCCGGCTCGCCGTCGCGCCCGACCGGAAGGTGGTCTCCCGGGCCGCCGTGGTCAGGACGTAGTCGGCGACCTCGGCGATCGGCGAGCGCGGGAAGTTGGTCAGCGCGACCGTGGTCGCGCCGCGCCGTTTCGCGACGTTGAGCGCGTCGATCGTGTCCACCGTGGTGCCGGTGTGCGAGATGCCGACCGCGACGTCGCCGGGCTCCAGGACGGCCGCGCTGGTGAGCATGATGTGCGCGTCCGACCAGCCGTAGGAGGTGCGCCCGATGCGGTGCAGCTTCTGCTGGAAGTCCAGGGCGACGAACGCGCTGGCGCCCACGCCGTAGATGTCGACCCGGCGCGCGTCGACGATCGCCGCGACGACCCGCTCGAGCGCCTCGATGTCGAGCTGGTTGGCGGTCTCCTCGACGGCCCGCGCGTCGGCGAAGGAGATCTTCTCCACGACCTGCTGGAGCGTGTCGTCGGTGCTGATGTCGCTGCCGACGACGCGCCCGCCGGTGACCCCCTGGGCGCGCCCGGCCTCGGTGGCCAGGGTCAGCCGCAGCTCCGGGTAGCCGGCGAAGCCGATCGCCCGGCAGAACCGGATGACCGTCGTCTCCGAGGTGCCGCAGGCCTGCGCCAGCTCGGTGATGGTGGAGTTGGCCACCGCCTCCGGATCGTCGATGACGCGCTGGGCGACACGCGCTTCAGCGGGAGGCAGCGAGGGCAACAGGGAACGGACGCGAACGACCGTGCTGAGCGACGCGCTCGCACCGTCGGCCGCCGGCCCGGGGTCGGGCCCGACCTTGCTCATGCAGGAAATTTTCTTACGAAAAT
This sequence comes from Actinoallomurus vinaceus, assembly GCF_039542055.1. NCBI lineage: Bacteria > Bacillati > Actinomycetota > Actinomycetes > Streptosporangiales > Thermomonosporaceae > Actinoallomurus > Actinoallomurus vinaceus. The sequence continues at coordinate 116,611 of NZ_BAABHK010000019.1, read as the reverse complement.
GATTCACTGTCAATATGCCATGTTCTACGGTCACAGTGTGTGCTCTAACGTGAGGGGTCCGTACGTCGTGGGTGTGGACGCGGGAGGCACCAACACTCGTGCCACGATCGTCACTGTCGACGGCGTTGTCGCTGGTCGTGGCCGTGGCCCAGGTGCCAATCCTAACTCCAGTGCCGACCCGGCCGGTGCGCTGACCACGGCGGTACGGGCCGCGCTGGGCGATCTGGACCCGCTACAGGTAGTAGGCGGCGTTTTCGGCATCGCGGGTGCCGGGTCGGCGGGGCGGCCGAAGGCGGTCGCCGCCGCGAACGCCGCGTGGCGGGCGCTGGGCATCCACGGAGAGCCGGAAGTGGTCACCGACATCGCGATCGCGTTCGCCGCGGCCAGCCCCGAGCCGGCCGGCCTGGTGATCTTCGCGGGCACGGGCGCGGGCGCCGCCGTGGTCGACGACGGCGCGCTCGTCCGCCGTGCCGACGGCTACGGATGGCTCGTCGGGGACGAGGGATCCGCGGTGTGGATCGGCACCGAGGCGGTTCGCGCGGCGCTGCGCGCGTACGACGGGCGCGGCGCCCCCACCACCTTGGCCGAGAGCGTGCCGAGGCTGCTGCTCGGGGAGGCCGCCGCGCCCCTCCTCGCGGAAGTCGACCTCAAGACGCTGACCATCGGCACCGGCGACACGACCGGAGCGGCGATGTCCTCAGGGGCCGCGCTCCCGCAGGCGATCCTCAAGGAGGTGTACGACGGGCCGCCCGCCGGGCTCGGCCGTCTCGCCCCACTGGTCACCGCCGCCGCGACGGCGGGCGACGACGTGGCCCGGCGGATCGTCGCCGAGGCCGCGGACTGGCTGCTCGCCGACGTCGACGCCGTACGACCCGCGCTGGAGGAGACCACGCGGTCGCGGGGCCGTCCGGGCGTCGTGGTGGCCGGCTCCCTGCTGGAGAACGGACCGGTCGCCGACGCCGTACGCGCCGGGCTCCGCGAGCGGTTCGGCGTCGAGGCGTCCGTGGCCCACGACGGCACGCTGGGCGCCACCCGCCTGGCCCTCCGCCGCGCCGGCGTGACCATCCGCGAGTGAGTCATGTGAGGTGACGGCCCTCGCCTCGGAGGGCCGTCACGTCATGCGGTTCGGCGTCAGCGGATGCCGTAGGCGCGGATCACCGTCTGGTCGACCGCACCCTCGATCTTCGTCCGCAGGGAGACGAAGCCCTTGGCCGGGTTACGGAAGGACGCCACCCACTGGTCACCGTCGGCGCGGAGGGGCACCGGCGTCCAGGAGTCACCGTCGTCGAAGGACGTCCACAGCGATACCTTCGCGCCCGCCTTCGCCTGCTGCGGGACCACGTTCAGGGTCTGCGTCGTGTTCGCGTGGGCCTGATTCGTATCGTCGAGCGCCGTCCGGTACTGCACGGTCGGCAGCTTGATGACGTTGTCCGTGCCCACGGTGACGTCCCAGACGACGTGCTGACTCGTCGCCAGGTCCGACCAGGGCGCCGACCGGGTGGCGTTCGTAGTGAGGGTGTACTTGCCCGGCGCCGGGCGCGCCCAGATCCGGCCGAATCCGGGGACGATGCTCTGGCCGATGGACTCGCCGGTCGAGCTCACGAACGCCGAGTCGCCCTTCATGAAGGAGTAGCCCCCGACGTTGCTCACCCCGTCGGTCCCGGACAGCATCGCCGCGTCGTACCCCGTCCCGTCACCCGTGTCGAGGACGAGTTCACCGTCCGCCGGGCCGAGCGGGCCCTTGTTCCAGCTCCGTGTGTACGTCCCCGCCTTCGGGAACCGGTCGGTACGGAACCGGACGTCCAGGTCGTTGAAGGCGCAGTCCGGGGTGGTGACGGCCTGATCCAGCGACCAGTCGAACCCTGGGGTGTAGTACTGGGTCTGCGTCGTCGGCACGGCCCCCGGTTGCCAGTAGGACAAGGTGATCATGCCGCTGCCCCAGTCGACCCCCGCATGTTCGCCGGCGCAGGCAGGTCGGCCTTCGCCCGCGTACCCGACCTTGACGGCCGCCAGGTCCTTGGTGCGCACGCTGAGCTTCAGGTCCGCCGGGATGCCCGCCGCCTTGCTCGCGACGTTGTACGTGTAGGGACTCCCCTCCTGCTTCCCGTCCTGGCTCAGCAGCGACTGCACCTCGTATTCGAGGCCGCCCTCCGCGGCTGCGGGCGTGACGTAGAGGTGGTCTCCGTCCATCTCGGTGATGTCCCGGAACACGCCGCCGAGCCGCTGGGAGATCATCACGACGGCTCCGCCCACCGGTTTCGCCCCTGCCCTGTCCACCTCCACCTGGACGGGGGCGGCCTTCCGGGCGTCCAGCGTGAGCGACAGGTCGCCGGTCACCGTCACCTTCGGCAGGTAGATCAGTGTGGTCGACGTCGTACCGTCGGCCTCCGGGGTTCGCACCTCCGCGTGCATCGCGTAGTCGCCGGGGGGCAGCGAACCCTCGGCGTGCCCGTTCTCCACGTCGGCGCCGGACGGGTCGCTGCCGTCCAGCGGCCACATGTAGAGCCGGCTCGCCTCCTCCGACGTGGCGACCGCGCCCTTGCGATCGAGCACGGTGACCTGCAGCTTGTGCTCGTCCGCCGCCTTGGTCCGCGACAGCCGCCGGAACGACGGCGCCTTCTTCGTACGTTTGATCACCGTTCCGCGCTGGAAGGTGCCGTGCCCGCCTTGCGCCGGTTCGACCTTGACCGGCGAGGCCGGTGCCGTCGCCCAGGCGTGCGGCACGGGTCCCGCCGCGACCAGGGCGAGGGCTCCCAGCCCGATCAGCGTCCTCTTGACCATTCCCACTCCTTGCCTTCGGGCGCCGTCGCGGCGCCGGGGAACGGACGTCGTTGATCAACGTCCCCCGTACCTGGCCGGAGAGGGGCATGGGGTTCCCGAAGATCGACGTCCTTCCATGCTTCGCCGAAGCCGGGAATGGTGTTCATCGATCACCCGGATGAGCGGGGCGTGGGACGGCGACCGGCGGGGTCCCGCCGTCCCACGCCCGGTCCAGGGACGCCGACCCCGCCTCATCGATCCGGACATCGATGAGGCGGGAGGCGGGGCGGACTACTTGCGGAAGGTCAGGCCCGTGCCGAAGGGGTAGAGGGTCGTCTTCGGGTCACCCGCGGCGGGGATCGTGACGGGCAGCTTGCCCTGGGGGCTGATCTCGCCGAACAGCACCTTGGTCAGCGACTCCAGCGACGCCGGCGTGTAGCCGTATGTGGCGAGGTAGGTCTTGGCCTCGGTGAAGTAGGCGATGTCGTACGCGTCGCGGACCGCCGCCACGATGACCGGCTTGCCGGTGGCCACCAGCGCCTTGACGAGGTTGGCCTGGCCCGGTCCGTTGTGGCCGGACTCCGTGGAGACGTCCCAGGCGCGGTTGGTGGTCACGACGACGGCGTCGTTGTCCTTGGCCTTGGCCACGGCCTGGTCGATCGTCGCCTGCGAGGGGCTCGCGCCGGTCTGGTACACCGTCGTGGCCGGGCCCCGCTTGTGGATGTCGTCGGCGAGCGTCTGGGTCGTCGAGACGCCCCATCCGGTCACCAGAACCTTGCGGCCGTCCTTCTTCAGCGGCAGGGCGCCGTTCTTGACCAGCGTGGTGGTGCGGTCGGTGACGCGCTGCTCGGCGGCGAGGTGCGCGGCCGTGCCGACCCGCGAGGCGACCTTGCTCTCATCGACGTACGGGTTCGCGAACAGGCCGTGCGTCTTCTTCAGCTCCAGGAGCCGGTACACCGACTGGTCGATGCGGGACTCGGTGAGCTCCCCGTTCTTCACGGCGTTGACCACCGCGTGGAACTGCAGGTCGTACAGGCCGTTGCCCTTGGCGTCCGTCGGCGGCTTCTCCAGCTCGTCCGCGCCGGCCTTGATGGCCAGCACCGGGACGCGGTCGTCGCCGTACTTGTCGCGGACGCCCTGCATGGCGAGCGCGTCGGTGGCGATGACGCCCTTGAAGTGCAGCTTGTCGCGGAGGATGCCGGTGAGGATCGGCTTGGACAGTGTCGCCGGGTCACCGGACGGGTCCAGCGCCGGGACGATGATGTGCGCCGTCATGATCGAGTCGACGCCGTGCGCGATGGCGGCCTTGAAGGGCGGCAGGTCGAGCTTCTCCCACTGCTCCTTCGTGTGCTTGATGATCGGCACGCCGGTGTGGCTGTCGGTGTCGGTGTCGCCGTGGCCCGGGAAGTGCTTGGCGGTCGGGATGACGCCTGAGGCTCGGTAGCCGTCGACCTCGGCCGCCACGAACTTCGAGACCAGCGTCGGGTCGGAGCCGACGGACCGGACCCCGATCACCGGGTTCGCCGGGTTGACGTTGACGTCGGAGTCCGGGGCGTAGTCGGTGTTGATGCCGATCGCCCGCAGCTCCTGACCGGTGATCTTGGAGGTGGTGTACGCGTCGCGCGGCTTGCGCCCGGCCCCGAGGGCCTGGCTGCCGGGGAACTGCGTGAACGGCGCGGGGACGCGGGTCACCACGCTGCCCTGCTCCTGGTCCGTGACGATGGTCATCGGGATCGGCACCCGCTGCCGCATGGCGGCCTGCTGGATCCCGTTGGACAGGTGCGCGACCTGCTGGGGGCTCGCGAGGTTGGGCGGGTCGACGGAGTAGTAGATGATCCCGCCGGGGTGGTACTTGTCGATCAGCTGGGCGGCGTTGTCCACCCCGTACAGTTTCTGGTTGGCCGCGACGGCGGCCGGGTCCTTGGTGTCGGCGCTCGTGCCGTACACCTGCAGGACGAACAGCTGGGCGACCTTCTCCTCAAGGGTCATCTTGCGGAGGACCCGCAGGACGCTTTGGTCCTTGCCGGGCGCGGGTGCCGCCTGGGCGCTCCCCGCACCCAGTCCGGCGATGGCCACGAGCGACGCCGTGCTGATCGCGGCGAGCCGTCGGCGACGGGACATCGAGAGACTCCTTCCGTCCGCCCCCGAAGACGAATAGAAAGAAAATGACTGGGTGAAGCCAGCCTCTGGAACTTAGTTCCGCACACGGACGCGCGTCAACGGTTCCGGTGTTACGTGATCGTCAACGACCTGATCGGACGTGCGCCGCGACCCTGCGCGCGGCCGTACGGTGCTCCGCAGAACCCACGATCCGGGGGGCCTGGGAGGCGTCGACGTACGGCGAGCGGAACAGCCCCCGCTCCTGCTTCATCCGCAGGATGCGGGTCACCGCCTGGTCGAGCCGGCTCTGCGGGATCCGCCCCGACCGCACCGCGGCCAGCACGGCGCGGTAGGCGCTGCTCAGGGAGGGCGGCATGAGGAGCATGTCCGCGCCGGCCCGTACGGCGCGCACCGCCGCCTCCGGCGCGCCGTACTTGATCGTCGCCCCGGCCATGCTGAGGGAGTCGGTCACCACGACCCCGTCGTAGCCGAGCTTCTCGCGGAGCAGGCCCGTCAGGACCGTCTTGGACATGGTGGCCGGATCGCCCGAGGCGTCCAGACCGGGGACGACGATGTGCGCCGTCATGATCATGTCGACGTGATGGGCGATGGCGGTCTTGAACGGCGGCGCGTCCAGGCGCTCCCAGGTCGCCATCGAGTGCTTGATCACCGGAAGGCCGGTGTGGCTGTCGGTCGCGGTGTCGCCGTGCCCGGGGAAGTGCTTGGCGGTCGCGACGACCCCGGTCGCCCGGTAGGCGTCGACCGCGACGCCGACGAGGTGGGCGACCTTCTGCGGGTCGGCGCCGAAGGACCGGACGCCGATCACCGGGTTGCGCGGGTTGACGTTGACGTCGGCGACCGGCGCGAAGTCCTGGTTGATGCCGACCGCGCGCAGCTCCTCCCCCGTGACCCGCGCCGCCGTTCGCACGTCGTCGTCGGGGTTCTTCGTGGAGGCCAGCGCCTTGTTCGTCGGGAACCGGGTGATGTACGGCAGACGGGAGACGATGCCCTGCTCCTCGTCGGTGCCGATGAGCAGCGGAACCCTGCTCTTCATCGCCGCGCGCTGCAGGCCGTTGGACAGCGTCGCGGTCTGCCGCGCGGTCCGGAAGTTGTTCGGGAAGTAGATGACGCCGCCCGGGTGGTACTGCTCGACCATCGCGGCGCCGGCGGACGCGGTGGTGCCCTGGACTGTCGGGATGAACAGCTGGCCGACCTTGTCCGCCGTGCTCATCCGCCGGACGAGCGCCACGACCGGGTCGGGACCGGAACGGGCGCTCGGCGTCGTCCGGCTCCCCGCCGCCGTACGCCGTGCGGGCCCGTCGTCGGAGCGTGCCTCGGAACCACCACACGCGGACACCGACGCCGTGACGGTGGCCGCGGCGACGGCGGCCAGGAGCCGCAGACCACCGGTCCGTCTCACTGTCCCGCCCTCCCCGGAAGCCGCTTCACATCCCGCACGACGCTAACGATGGGATCGGCGTCCGGCAAACGCGCCGGTCGAGCGGCCTCACCCCGAGCGATAGCCGGGGTGCACGCCCGGGGTGAGGCCCTGCTGCTCGGCGACGCGCCGGAGCATCGCGACCAGCTCCCGGTGCTCGTCGAACGACAGCGCCGCGCAGATGTCCCGCTCGTGCGCCATGCCCACCTCGCGGAGCTCGGCCAGCAGTCCGGCGCCCTTCTCGGTCAGGTGGAGGGCGTGCGAGCGCCGGTCGTTCGGGTTCTTCCGCCGCTCGATCAGGCCGCGCCCCTCGAGCTCGTCGGCGAACGGAACGAAGCGGCTCGGCGGCATGCCCAGGTCGTCGGCGAGTTCGCGCTGGCTGCGGCCGGGGCTCGCGGCCAGCATCCGCAACAGCCCGGCCTGCGGGGGCGTGAGGTCCAGCCCGGCGATCCGGTCGGCGAACAGCCGGGCCGCGTGGGACCCCAGCTGAGCCAGCAGGAAGGCCGCCCCGCCCTGAGCCTGAGGTCCTCCAGGCCTGCGATCCATACTCACGTGAACACTATATACGCTTGACAATCGTTCCGAGATGTAATGATTATCTTGTGTACACGGTTCCGCGTCGAGGAGACACCATGACCACCGCCCCCATCGCACCCGGGTCCAGGGCCGCCGGCCGCCGCCCGCAGTCCGGTCCCCCACTGCTCGCCCCCGTCCTCGCCTTCACCGCGCTGACCGTCGGCTACGTCGTCGCCAACCGCGCCACACCACATCCGGACGCCTCCGGGCTCGCGGTCCTCGACTACGCACGGGCCCACGGCACCGCGATCAAGGTCGGGGCCCTCCTGCTGTTCGCCTCCGCCGTGCCCCTCGCCCTCGCGGCGGCGGTGCTCTACCGGCGGCTCCGGGCGCTCGGCGTCACCGCGCCCGGGTCGGCCATCACCCTCGTCGGCGGTGTCCTGGCCTCCGGCGCGCTGACGTTGAGCGCGATGTCCGCCTGGAGCGGCGGCCGCCTGCCGGCCAAGGCCGACCCCGCGCTGGCCCGCGCCCTCGCCGACCTGTCGTTCCTGGCCGGCGGCCCGGCCTACGTGGTGACGTTCGCCATGCTCATCGCGGGGATCTCGGTGACGGGCCTGCTCGCCGGGCTGCTGCCGCGCGCCGTGACCTGGACGGGCCTGGTCCTGGCCGCCGCCGGGATGTTGTCCGTGCTCACCCTGGCGACCCTGTCCTTCGGCTTCCTCCTGCCGATCGTCCGCTTCGGCGGCCTGCTCTGGCTGGTCGCGGTCGCCGCCCTCCTCCCGCGCACCCGCCCCTCCCGTCACCAGTGAGGAGATTCATCCCATGACCGCCGACCACCCCGACCTCGCCGACAAGGTCGTCGTCATCACCGGTGGCTCGCGCGGCATCGGCGCGCGGACCGCCCGCGCCTTCGCCGCCCAGCGGGCCAAGATCTGCGTCGTCGGACGCGACGAGCACGCCCTCACCTCGGTCGTCTCCGGCATCGCCGAGGCCGGCGGCACCGCGATCGACGCGGCCGCCGACGTCACGGACACCACGGCCCTGGAGACCGTACGCGCCCGGGTGGAGTCACGGCTCGGCCCCGTGGACGTGCTGGCCGCCTTCGCCGGCGGCCAGGGCATGCCCGTCGCCTCCCAGGACCTGACCGAAGAGCGCTGGCGCGAGGTCCTCGACTCCGACCTCACCTCGGTGTTCCTGACCGTCAAGACGTTCCTGCCGAGCATGCTCGAACGCGGCCGAGGCACGATCCTCGTGATGTCCTCGGCCGCGGGACGTCAACCGAGCCAGGCCAACCTCGCCTACGGCGTCGCCAACGCCGGGCTGGTCATGCTCACCCGCCAGCTGGCCGCCGAGGTCGGGCCGCGCGGGATCCGCGTCAACTGCATCGCGCCGTCGACCATCGCGACCGAGAAGGTCGAGGCCCACATGCCGGCCGAGGTGCGCGAGAGGGTCGCGGCCCTGCACCCGCTGGGCCGCATCGGCACGATGGACGACGTCGCCCAGACCGCTCTGTTCCTCGCCTCGGAGTCCGCCTCCTGGCTGACCGGTCTCACCATCGACGTCTCCGGCGGCCGCATCACCGGCTGATGGCCCCTGTGAGAGAAGCGCACTACGGGCGTGAGGGGAGAGCCGTTGCGCTAGGAGCGAGGTGCAGGGCTGCCTTGACCTGTCGGGTCCGTTCGTCGGCGAGGACTTCTGTCCGGCCCGCCTCGACGGCGTCGAACACCTGTGCGGCGATCGATTCCGGGGTGTTCTTGACGCCGGTGACATGGCGGGCCATATCCGTGTCGATGTAGCCGCAGTGCACGCCGACCACGAGGATTCCCTCGTCGTGGAGTTCGCTGCGGACTCCGTTGGTCATGGCCCAGGCGGCGGCTTTGGAAGCGCAGTACGAGCCCATCGCCGGATTGTTGAACCAGCTCGCGATGGACAGCACGTTGACGATGGCGCCGTACCCGTTGCGGGTGAGAAGCGGTGCGAAGGCGCGGCACATGGCGAGCGTCCCGAAGTAGTTGACCTCCATCTCCGTTCTGGCGGCGCCCAGGCCGGGTGCCGCCAGCAGGGCGCTGTCGGTCAGCACTCCGGCGTTGTTGACCAGCAAGGTCACATCGGCGCACGTCTCGGCCGCCGCAGCCACCTGGGCGGGATCCGTGACGTCGAGGCCGACCGGAATGACGCCGGGCTCGACGACCGTCTGCGGGTCGCGTGCCCCGGCATAGACCCGCTGCGCGCCGCGCTGCAGGAGCATCCGGGTCATCACCTGCCCCAGCCCACGGTTCGCGCCGGTCACCAGCGCCGTCGCCCCCTGGATCCGCACGTCCCCTCCCCTGCCTCAGTCCTCGCTCGCGGTACTCGACAGCGCACTATGCCACGACCGGCTTTGTCGCCATAACGCTCCCTGCCGACCTGACCTGGAGGTGGCGGCACGGGTGGTCATGTCGACGCCCTCGTCGGGAGGTCAGCGTTCAGCGCCGTCGCCTCATCGTCGGCGTTGGCTTCGGCGATGAGGACGGCGGCGAGCCGGGCCGTCCGTACGGCGATCTCCGCTGGCGACAGGGATCTGCCGGTGCCCAGCCACCACGTGATGGCCTGGAGATGCATCCCCGCCAAGAGGGCAGGGATCAGGTCGTCCGCGGATTGGGGCAGGTGGTCGGCGGCCATGCCGACGAGGGTCACCCGCATCCTGTCGGCGAACCAGCTGCTGCCGTTCCTGCCCAGCAGCGCACCGTAGAGCCGGTGGTACCGGTCGATGTGTTCGAAGAATCCGGTCCACCGATCGAGCACGGGAGTGTCCGGGCCGTCCGCCATGGTGCCCAGCTCGGCCATGGCCTCTTCGAAGATCTGCTCCACCAGCTGGTACTTGTCGCGGTAGTTGCGGTAGAAGGCCGCCCTGCTCACCATCGCCCGCTCGGTGATCTGTCCGACCGTGACCCGCTCGAACCCGCGCTCCTCGATGAGCTCGATCAACGCCTGCCTGAGCAGCGTGCGCGTGCGTCGGACCCGGACGTTCTCCTGAGACACTTTCGGCTCCTTGTCCAGCTTGAGACAGAACAGCAAGGCTGAGACTGGTCACTCTGCACCGCCCCGGACAGCATGCATGTCACGGGACAAAGTGTCTCGCTGAAAGGGTGATCATGAAAGCTCTGATCGTGGACGCGGAGGCGGCCCGATGATGCGCGCGGTCGAATACGACAGGTACGGCGGCCCGGAGGAACTGCGCGTACGGACGGTTCCCCGGCTGGAGCCGCGGGCGGGAGAGGTGCTCGTCCGCGTCCACGGCACCAGCGTCAACCCCATCGACGTCAAGATCCGCTCCGGCGGGATGGCGATGATGTCCGGTCGCCGGTTCCCCAAGCGGACCGGTCTGGACTTCGCCGGAGAGGTGACCGCGCTCGGGCCGGGAGTCACCGACGCGGCGGTCGGGCAGCGCGTGTGGGGCTTCCTCGGCGACGTGAAGGGCCGCATCGGCGCGGCCGCCGAGTACATCACCGTCAAGACCTCCGCCCTCAGCCTCGCGCCGGGCGGGGTGGACCTCGTCCAGGCCGCCGCGCTGCCCAGCGTCGGGGTGACCGCGCTGCGCGCGCTCCGCAACGTGCTCCGGCTCGCGCCCGGCGAGGACCTGCTGGTGGTCGGCGCGAGCGGTGGCGTGGGCAGCGCGGCGATCCAACTGGCCGTCGCCATGGGCGCCAAGGTCACCGCCGTCGCCGGCGCGACCAACCACGCCTTCTGCCGCGACCTCGGGGCCGCCGGCGCATTCGACTACACCGACCCGAAGAGCATCGGCGGATCCTTCGATGTCGTCCTCGACTGCCACGGCTCCGACCTCGGCCGCTACCGCCGGCTGCTGCGCCGACGCGGCCGGATGATGACCACCGCCAGCAGCGGATTGGGCTACGCGATGCTGTCGACCATCACCCCGGGACCACGGGTACGGCTGATGATGGCCCGCTCCCGGCGAGCCGACCTGGCCGCCCTCGCCGAGTACGTCGACCAGGGGTCCCTACGGCCGACCGTGGAGAGCACCTATCCCCTGGAGGAGATCGACCAAGCACACAAGCTGGCCGCGACCGGCCACGCGCGAGGCAAGCGAGTGATCAGGGTACTGACCGGAGCCTGACCGTGAGGCCCGACTGGATCGGTCGTCTGCAGGGCGACCGACCAGCCGGACAGGTGGATCAGCGCCGAGCGAGCAGTGCACGGGCGTGGTGGTGAAGTGGGATGACCAAGTCGAGGTAGTCGCCGCGGTCGGCTCGCAGCAGCATGTTGGTGATCGCGAATAGCTGTGTCCGTCTGCCGTCGGGGGTGTCGAGTACGTCAGCGAACGTGTCGTGCACGGTCTGGGCGACCTCGGGCTGCAGCAGGCTGTGGCAGTACAACGTGGCGGCGTCGTAACCGTATGGGGCCCGCCCCCACATCTCCCAGCCCAGGATGAAGAACTCGGGGCCGGTCAGGTTGGCCCAGTGCAGGTCGGCGTGTGCGGTCGTCCACCGATCGATCCGAGTGTCGGTCTGATCGCCGAAGAAGATCCGCAGCCGATTTGAAACGCGATCTTGGTCGACGGCCCACCGGTCGGTCGAGACATTGGCGAGGCGATCGAGCCCTTGGCAGAGGGCATGCCACCAGCGCGACGGCAAATGGATGCCTCGGCGTAGCTCCGGTGTCGATGAGCAGGGATGGGCGGCGATATAGGTCATGACCTCCGCACGGAGTGCCTGCCCGTCGTCGGTCCACTCTCGCGCATCGATGACACGAGGTTTGGCGATACCGGTGACGGCGGCTGCGTCTCGGTTGCCGGTCCACCAGTCACCGTTCGCCCAGGACAAGTGTTCGGCCACCACACGCAGCCAGCGGCGAGCTCCGCCGCCGAGCGGAGTGACGGCGGCGCTGATGCTGCGGTCGTTCCAGCCGAAGACCGGCGCACCGGTCAGCTCCAGACCGAACTGCCGGGCCGCGTGGTCCAAGGCTTCTCGCATCCACGCACGGTGGTTCTCATCCGCCAGCTCTGTCATCGCCGAGTGTTCTCGTCCACGGTGACATGCCGCAGGTACAGATCCGGCTTGGCCATGAACCGCCGCCAGTGGTCGACGATTTGGAGCTTGTCCCAGGCGGTGCGGCGGAGACCGTGGGCGCCGAGCTCGATGATCTCGGCGCCCGGCATGGCAGTCAGGACCGGTGAATGGGTGGCACAGATGATCTGCCCTCCGATCTTGGCCAAGTGGTCCATCAGAGCGACCAGGCGCAGACAGGAGGTGAAGGACAAGGCGGCCTCCGGCGAGCGTCGCCTCGGCCTGACCGATGCGCTGGCCGTCGCGGACACCGACGATCCCCACTCGCAGCGGGATCGAGCGGCGCACGGCCTCGGCGATGTTCGCGCGGGTGCGCGCGTGGCTGGGCCGCCGGGTGATTACAGCGTGCTCCCCAGGATCGTCGGAATACCAGGAGGTGGCCAGCCGCAGGCCGGGTCGAGTGAAGGTCTCCCACATCTCCGGGCTGACGTGGACCAGGTTGGTGAACACCTCGACCTCCAAGCCACCCACCAGACCATGATCGACCAGTTCCGGTAGGTCGGGATGCAGGGTGGGTTCTCCGCCGATGAACTGCACCATCTCCACTCCGAGACCGGCCGCCTCATCGATTACGCGATACCAGTCTGATGTGGTCATCGTGCCGTAGGTGCCGGCCGGACCTGATCCGGCATAGCAGTGCGCGCATTGCAGCTGACACTGACCTGTGATCTCTAACCACATGAACCGCATCTGCTGTTGATGCATCTGATCTCCTCTCCAGCGCGGGCAATGGCGAGTGTGGCGATGCCACGGTCCTTGGGGTCCCGACGGATACCCGGGCCTCGGTTCTGAAGGTGGGCCGCCGGGCCCGTCCCCTCAAACGGACCCGGCGGCGGCCTGACCCGTACGGCCGCCGTCAGGGGCTGCGACGGCCGTACGGGAGTGTTAGTGGACGCGTCCCTGCCGGTCTTGGTGGTCGGGTCGGACCGCCGTGGTCGGCGCGCCCACGTCTATCGGCTGGCGCGATACGGCCGGTAATCGTCGGTAGCACTCGGGGTCGGGCTCGTCGACGATCAGCGGTTCCGCAGTGAATAAAGCGAATGCGGTGTAGGCGCGCCGCCACCTCGACCACATCACCGCCCAGCCTCGGCAGGTGGCCTGAAGTGCGGCGAGATCTTGGGGACTCGGGTCTGGGGCGATCACATGTCTGACCGGAGACCACACCAGGCCGGTCGGCTCGCGGCCCAGTGGCCGCCGGTTGTTCCGTATCACTGCTCGGCTCCGGCGGTCTCGGCGAGGCGGAGCACGGTGACGACACGGCGGGCCGCTTCGTCAACGTCGTCGGCCGGGACCATCGGCTCCAGTTCGGGCGGCGCGTCGCGCGTAGGCCCCGGCCAGACCCAGTGCCAATACAGGTCGTCCTGGTACTCACGGAGCGCGAGTGCCTGCTTCATTCGAGCATCGCGGGGGTTCCGTACCTCGACGATGCCGTCTGAGCTGACCGTGACGTTGAGCGCCGCCCGAATCAGAAGCGGCGCGAGCTTAAGCACCAGGCCCTTGATGGTGTCGGGTGATGGAAGAGAAGGATCGTTTTGTGCATACACCCTGGCCCCCTACGTTCGTGACGGGTGTGTCACTGATAGTGAAGACCTGCGGATCCATGCCGTCACGGTGATACTGGGTGGCGTACGCGGATACGAGCACTCGTATCCGTGAATCTCCCGGCCGAGGTGCATACAACATGTCAGCCGACCTGAGGCGCATCGGCACACGCCTGCGTTCCGAACGCCTCAAACGCCGCATGAGCGTTGCCGCCCTCGCCGAGGCGCTGCGTGACGCCGCCAGCGAATGCGACCGCCGCAGCATGCCGAAGCTGAAGGACCTGTGCCGGACGATCCGCGGCCATGAGGCCGGCGAGCATCCGCCCGGCTCGCGTTACCGGATGCTCTACGCCGCGGTGTTCGATCTCGCTGAAGACGAACTTTTCGGCGGGCGGCAACCAGGGAAGAGGACGCAACCGGCACGGGCGGGGCAGCTGGAATCGCTCGGCAATATGGCGCTCGACGACGAAATCGAGGCGCTGGAGCTTGCACGCAGGGCGACGGCGAGCGACGTCGGTGCTGAGACGCTCCGGCGTCTCCAGCAAGCCGTTGACGACCTGGCCGTCGCCTACCCGCGAACGCCGCCCGCCGAGCTGCTCAAGCAGATACGGCATCATCTGACCTACGTCGCCCGGCTGCTTGACTCACGCAAGACCCTCACCGAGCATCGAGACCTCCTAATCGTCGGCGGCTGGCTCTCCCTGCTCGGCGCCACATGCCATATCGACCTTGATCAGCGGTCGGCTGCCGAGGCCCGGCTACGTACCGCCGCCAGCCTCGCAGAGGACACCGGCCACCCCGAGATCGCCGCATGGTGCCTGGAGACCAAGGCATGGCAGGCGCTGACGGATGGCGACTATCAGGAGGCCGTGAAGCTGGCCCAGGGCGCCCAGACCGTCGCACCGGACGGAAGCTCGGCGTACATCCAAGCGTCCGGGCAGGAGGGACGGGCGTGGGCCCGGCTGGGAGCGGAACGGGAGACACACGGACTGATCGACCGGGTCGCCGCGCTGACCTCCAACTTGCCCACGCCCGACCGGCCGGAGCATCACTACCGGTACGACCCGGCGAAGGCCGACGCCTACACCGCTACGACGCTGGCATGGCTTGGCGACCCCGCTGCCGAGCCGTACGCCCGGCAGGTTCTTTCCAGGATGGAGGCACCCCCGGACGGCCGGGTACGAGCCCGCCGAGTGGCGTCTGCACGGCTCGACCTTTCTATGGCGTTGGTCGCCGCCGACAAGCCGGACGAGGCTGCCCACGAGACGCTGATGGCCGTCACGAGCGGCGTTCTGGTGCCGTCGAATTACTGGCGCGCCGCAGAGGTCATCAACGCCGTGGAGGCCGCGCATGTACCGGAGGTGGCTGAACTGCGAGAAGCGTTCCGCGAGCTGCGCGGACCGGCGGATGGGCTGACCGTCCGCCCCTGAGCTCGCCGACGAGGCCGAGTGCATCGCCCGGCGTGGACCGGCCACAGCCCCGGCTGCCCGCGCGACGGGCGACAAGGGCCTACTCCTCGCGAGCGCTCCGTCTCGGGCCGGGCGTCTGCAGGCTGGGCAGGTCGGCCTTCGCCCGGCGGAGGCTCACCGATGCCAATGGACTCCGCCGACGTTCTCCCCATCCAGGGCGAACGCAACATGTCCGGACGGCAAGAACGGTCATTCGCCGGGGACCGCGCTCTCACCGTCCGTTCCCCGGTCTTCCATGAGGGCCCGAGCGGCGGTGAGGTCGCCGTCGTCGATCCAGTAAGGGATCCGAGACAACGAGGAGTCCGGGTCAGGCGTTGTGAGGTGGTCCCACGCGGCCCGTACCTCGTCGCACTCGACCACGCCCGGCCCGCTCAGTAGCCAGTTCTCCAGGCGTCTCCGCAGATGGTCATCGCTCTGCACGATGGCTTCCTTGTACGCGAGAGCCACGGCCCGTTCGGCGATGAGCTCCCGGGTGCCGGAGTCGAGCAGCAGGTTCCACATCCGCACATCGGTCTCGATGCTGCCCGACACCATCGCCAGCAGGACGAGCACGTGCCGGCGCAACGAGCGGTCCGAATGCTCGAGCGTGCCGAACCAGCCGGCCGGATCGACGCGCAGGGCCTTCCGGCATTCCTTGCCCACGTGCGTCATGTCCTCGCCGTACAGCGTCGCAGGCGCGTATTCACAGTGCTTTGCGATGCCGATGAGCAAGGCGACGACGGCGACCCGATCGCGGGTGTGCGGGTGCAGTGCGAGCCGCCGCAGGAACGGTACCGCCGGAACGGTCGCCGGGCTCACGTGCTCGCCGATCGGGCTGAGCAGGGCGATCCGGTCACGAAGTCGATCAACCGCCTGCTCGTCACCTTGCCAGAGCAGCCGCAACAACATCGGGACCTGATCCACGTCGCGCTCGCAGTCCCAGGCCAGGTCCCAGCGGACGCCGTCGAGACCGTCGAGCGGATCGCGCATGGGACACATGCTCCGTCTCGGGCGGGGCGCTACAGGCTGGGCAGCTCGGCCAGTGCGGCCGCGTGGGCACCGGTGGCGTCCGTGGCCTGCCGGGCGGCGTAGGCGGCGCGGCGGCACTGGTCCAAGGTGTGGGCGGCCAGCGCGGCGCGTACGTGGGGCAGCGATGGGCTGCTCATCGACAGCGATGTGACGCCGAGGCCGACCAGCACGCAGGCCAGGGCCGGGTCGCCGGCGGCCTCGCCGCAGACGCCGCACGGCCGGCCCGCCCGCTCGGCGGCACCGGCGGCCAGTACGACGAGGTCGAGCAGGGCGGGCTGCCAGGGGTCCTGGAACCGGGCCAGCGCGCCGATCTGCCGGTCGGCGGCGAAGGTGTACTGGGCGAGGTCGTTGGTGCCGAGGCTGAAGAAGTCGGCCTCGGCCGCGAGGTCGGCGGCCCGCAGCGCCGCGGCCGGAATCTCGATCATGATGCCGGCGCGGGGCAGCCCGGCCGCGCGGCAGGCCCGCACGAAGGTCCGGGTCTCGGCGGCGTCGGCCACCATCGGCGCCATCACGCTGAGCTCGACGTCCAGGCCGTCGGCGGCGCGGGCGAGGGCGCGCAGCTGGCCCTCCAGCACGCCGGGGTGGTTCTGGAACAGTCGCAGGCCACGTTCGCCGAGCGCCGGGTTGGGCTCGTCGCCCGGCGGCGGCAGGAAGGCGAGGGGCTTGTCGGCCCCGGCGTCGAGCGTCCGGACGACGACGTGCGGGAACGCCTCCAGGACGGCCCGGTAGGCCGCCTCCTGCTCCTCCTCCGAGGGCGCCGTCGTACGGCCCAGGAAGAGGAACTCGGTGCGGAACAGGCCGACGCCCTCCGCGCCGCGGGCCAGCGCGGCCTCGATGTCCTTCGGCCCGCCGATGTTGGCGAGCAGCGGGATCCGGTGCCCGTCGGCGGTGGCGCCGGGCCCGGTCGCCGTGTCGAGCACGGCCGCCCGCGCCTCGGCCGCCGCCCGGGCGGCCGCGATCTCCTCGCTGGCGGGGTCCGGGTGCACCTCTCCGGAGGCCCCGTCGACGAGCACGACCGTGCCGTCGGGCAGATCCAGGCAGCCGGAGCAGGCGACCACCGCCGGAACGCCCATCGCGCGGGCGAGGATCGCGGTGTGGCTGGTCGGCCCGCCGTCCCGGGTGACGAACGCCAGGACCTTGGCCGGGTCGAGCAGGGCGGTGTCGGCCGGGGCGAGGTCCCGGGCGACCAGGACGAACGGCTCCTCGGAGTCCGGCACACCTGGGGCCGGCACGCCCAGCAGGACCGCGACGGCCCGGTCCCGGATGTCGTCGAGGTCGGCGACCCGGGCCGCCATGTACTCTCCCGCGGCGGCCAGCGTCGCGCGGAAGACGCCGAACGCCTCATGCACCGCGCGCGGCGCCGACACGCCATCGTCGATCTTGCCGGTGACCAGGTCGGCGAGCCCCGGGTCCCGGGCCATCATGGCCTGGGCGCCCAGGACCTCCTGCGCCTCGCCGCCCGCACGCGCGCCACGCTCCTCCAGGTCGGCGCCGACGGCGTCCAGCGCTGCGAGCGCACGCGCGCGTTCGGCGGCGGCGTCACCCGCGTGACGCTCGCCGGCGGGCGGTTCGGGCACGGTCCCGGAGACGGACCGTATCGGCCCGGCCGCGACGCCGGGGCTGACCCCGGTGCCGCGCAGGGCGTCAGGCACTCTGCTCGGTCACCAATCCCGCCAGCTCGTCGAGCACGACGTCGGCCCCGTCGCCCTCCGCCTTGATCACGATCTCCTCGCCCTGCTGGGCGTCGAGGGCGAGAACGGACAGGATGCTCTTGGCGTTGACCGGGTCCTTGCCCGGCTTGGCGACTGTGACCTCCAGGGGTGTCCTCGTGGCCGCCTGGACGAACAGCGCGGCCGGCCGGGCGTGCAGCCCGACCTTGGTCTCGACCCGAACACGGCGCTCGGCCATGTTGGTCCTCCTGATCATTGATCCGTCTGGGTCACCTTGTCGAGACCGCGCGGGACATCGGGGTCGATGCCGAGCCCGCGGGCCAGCGCCTCCGTCAGCAGCTGGCCGGGCACGATCAAGGCAAGGGGCGATACCCACTCTGGCAGATCCGGACCAGGTAGTGCACATGAGGTCGCTTCGGACAGGGCGCTGCCGCCTCCGACGCCGTACGCCCGGGCGCCCGCCGCGACGACCCGCTCGGCCAGCGCGACCGTGCCGGCCAGCGTCGGGCCGGAGTCGGCGGCGACCAGGAGCGCGGGCGTCTCGTCGTCGACCACGGCGATCGGGCCGTGCAGGAGGTCGGCGTAGGACAGGCCCATAGCGTGCAGATAGCACGCCTCCTTGAGCTTGAGGGCCAGCTCGAGGGCGGTGCCGTACGCGATGCCGCGCCCGGAGACCACCACTCCCGGGACGCCCGAGAGCCCGTCGACGATCGGGGCCAGGTTGCCGGAGTCCTCGGTGGCCGCGATGAGCCGCTCGACCTCGTCGGGCGCGCGGCGCAGGTCCGCGACGTCCACGTCCGCCCCGAGCGCGATGCCGAGGACGGCCAGCGCCGCCAGCTGGGTGGTGTAGGTCTTGGTCGCGGGCACCGCGACCTCGTCACCGGCCTTCGTGACCAGCGCGACCTGCGCGGCCTCTGCCAGCGGCGACCCCTCACCGTTGGTGACGGCGATCGTACGGGCGCCGCAGTCGGCGGCCCAGTCCAGCGACTCGACGATCTCCTCGGTCTTGCCCGACTGGCTGATCGCGACCGCGAGGACCCCGGACAGATCGATCCGCTTCTTGTACGTCGTGGCCACCGACGGCGAGGCCAGGGTCGCGAGCCGTCCGGCGTGCGTCTGGATCAGGTAGCTGCCGTAGACGGCGGCGTTGTCGGAGGAGCCGCGCGCGATGAACAGCACCTGGCGGGTCTCCTGCGCCAGCAGGCCGATCTCGGGCATCCGGGGAAGCAGAGCGTCGAGGGTGGCGCGCAGGGCGGCGGGCTGCTCGCCGATCTCCGCGCGCATGCGTGAGGTGCTCACCAGAACTTTCCCATCTTTCCGCCTGTGATCTTGTTGTTACGGCTTCGTAGTCCTGACCTGCATTGACTTTGGGATCTGACATGTGGTCTAGTCCGGACTAGACCAGTCTGAACCCTACTTCACCCCCGACATCCCTGCCAGAGGTACCCAATGGGGAAGATCGACCCCACCAGCCCCGTACCGAAGTACTTCCAGCTTCGCGGCATCCTCCTCGAGCTGATCGACGACGCGGAGCTGCCCGTCGACGCCCCGATCCCGTCGGAGCGCGAGCTGTGCCAGCGGTTCGGGCTGTCGCGGATGACGGTCCGCCAGGCGGTCGACCACCTGGTCACCGAGGGCCGGCTGTACCGGGTCCCCGGCAAGGGCACGTTCGTGGCGCGACCGAAGATCGAGATGCCGCTGCGGCTCGTCTCCTTCACCGAGGACATGCGGGCCCGCGGCCTCGAACCCGGCGCCCGCGACCTCGACCACCGCACCGTTCAGGCCAACGCCAACCTCGCCCGGGTCTTCGGCATCCCGGTGGGCACCGGCGTCCACGTCATCGAGCGCCTGCGCACCGCCGACGGGGAGCCCATGGCGGTCGAGCGATCCCAGATCCCGGCCACCGTGGCGCCGGACCTGCTGGACACCCCGCTCGGCGACGCCTCGCTGTACGACGTGCTGGAGAAGCGCTTCGGGGTGGTGTTCGACGCGGGCGAGCAGACGATCGAGGCGGGCCTGGCGGACGCCGCCGACGCCCGGCTCCTCGACCTGCCCCGCGGCAGCGCGGTCCTCCTGCTCCAGCGCCGGTCGTTCATGAACGGCACGTGCGTCGAGCTCGCCGTGTCGACCTACCGCGCCGACCGCTACCAGCTGCGCAGCGCCCTGGAGATCCCCCGGCGCAACCACCCGGCATCGCGCCGGTAAGAGCACGCTGCTGGCCGGATCCGGCCAGAACGTATCACCGGGCCTTCTCGGGCCTCTTTGTGGCTGCCGCCCTCCCCGCGCGGCAGCCACCAAGGGAGGCCCATCATGCGCAGAACCCCACCCGCACGCCGCCCCGCCCCGATCCGCCTGATCCCGTACGGCTCCGGCCCGTCCGCCGAGATCGCCGTGTACGGCTCACTGGCCGTCACCCTCGACTCCGACCCGCCCCCGGGCCGGACCCGACCACCGCTCGGCGTAGCCCGACCGCCCGTCGCACCCCGGCCGTCCGACGAGGCCCTACCGTCCGGCACGGCCCGGCCGCCGCTGGGCGCGGCCCAACCACCCGGCGCAGCCCAGCCGACCGGCCCGGCCCAACCGACCGACGCAGCCCAACCGACGGGCTCAGCCCGGCCACTCGGCGCGGCCCAGCCACCCGGCGAGGCCCGACCGACCGGCGCGGCCCCACCGCTCGGCGCGGCCCGACCGCCGCTGGGCGTGGCCCAACCACCCGGCACAGCCCAGCCACCCGCCGCAACCCCACCGACCGGCGCAGCCCAGCCGCCCGCCGGGGCCCCGACGGGCTCAGCCCGGCCACTCGGCGCGGCCCAGCCGCCCGGCGCAGCCCGACCGACCGGCGCGGCCAGGCCTCCGCTCGGCGTCGTACGTGACGGCCGGTCCGACGTACGGAGCGACGCGCGGCTCATCGCCCGGCTCGTCCTGGAGGTGCTGGCCGGCCTGCGCCCCTATCACCACCTGGCCGGGCGTACGACGCCGGAGCTGTTCGAGCACCTGGACGGGTTCGCCGCCCGCATGCCGACCCGGACGGTCCCGCGGCTCGGCACGGTCCGGGTCTGCGCGCCCGCGCCCGGCGTCGCGGAGGTCACCGCGATCGCGACCTTCGGACCGCGGGTCCACGCCCTGGCGCTACGCCTGGAGCACGGCCGCGGCCGCTGGCGCTGCGCCGCCATCGAGACGGCACTGCCGTCCCCATGAGACCCGCCTGACCCTGAGGGCCCGGCCAGCCGGAACCGTCGACCTCGGCCGTCGGCCTCCCGACGCCATGCAGGCGGCCGGCCGCGCGCGTCCGTGGCTGGCCGCCGCATCAGCCGCGCGTCCGTGGCCGCCGCTGCCCTCAGCCGCGCGTCCGTGGCCGCTGGCGCTGCGCCACCATCGAGACGGCTTTGCCTTCCCCCTGAGACCCGCCGCCGGTCGTCTGCGGTCTCGATCTCCGTCTTCGGCGCAAGGCCGGCCACGCCACCCGTGGCCGGCCTTGCCGCCCGTGGCCGATCCTGCCGCCCGTGAGCGCCTCCGCCCGCCCGTAGCCGACCCTGCCACCCATGGCCGGTCACGGAGCCGTGGCCGGCCGCCGCCGTCAGCCGCGCTGTCCCGCGGCGTCGACCACGCGGGAGCCGAGGATCGCCTGGTCCGGGCTGCCCATGTAGCGGTAGGTCCGGCGATCGAGGATGAGCTTCCAGCCTCCTCCCCCGCCGCTGAAGATCACCGCGATGCCGTGGCGACCGGCGTAGTCGGTGCCGTCCTTGGCCACCCGTACGCCGGGGATCAGCGCGAGCGCCCGGTAGAGCGCCGCGTTGGCCTTCGGCGGGATGAGCCGGTCGTCCCGGAAGATCTGGGCGATGCTCCCGACGGTGCTCACGTCGTGGCCCACGTCCCCGCTGTCGTGCCGGATCCGCGCGAGCAGGGCCTTAGGGTCGGTGGGCAGGCCGGCGACGTAGTCGTACAGATGGTTCGGCGTGCGCCGCACGACGCCGGGGCCACCGATGTAGCCGCCGTTGATCTGGGGGTCGCGGTGGCGCGACGGCCGACTTTCGATCGACGGCACGATGCCCTTGACGTAGAGCTTGCCGTTCTGGACGGAGGACGCCATGCGCGTGCCGTCGAACCGCCACCACTCCTCGACCTTCACCTTGCCGTGCAGCATGGCCTTGGAACCGACGACGTCACCGTTCTGGAAGGCGTACCGGTCCATCTGTCGCGTGTAGACCCACTGACCCGATCCGGGGCGGGTGACGGCCGCCCCGGACTCGACGGTCGCGGCCGCCAGTTCCAGCGTCCGGGTCGTCACGTCGGCCGGCGAGGACGGCTTGTGCCCGCCCGTCGACGCGACGACGGCACCGGCGGCCGCGCAGGCCGCGGTGGCCACCCCCACCGCCAGGAACCGTCGGCCCCAGCGCGGGCGCGCGACCCGGCGCCGCCCCTCCGACGGCGCGGTGAACTCGGCCTGCAGCCGCGCCCGCGCCCGGGCCTTCGCCCCCGTGTCCTGCGAATGATCTTCCGGGCGGACGCGGCCGACCAGCGCGATCTCCTCGTCGATCATGCGAACTCCTCCTGCAGACGTGAGGGGTCGATCCCGCCGAACGCCCGGCGGAGCTTCCTGCGGACCCGGTGGAGCCGGGACCGGACCGTGCCCAGGGGCAGGTCGAGTGCCTGTGCCGCCTCCTCGTACGTGAGGTCGGCCCAGGCGATCAGTAGCAGCAGATCGCGTTCCGCCGCCGACAGGCGGCCCAGGATCGAGGCGATCCGCGGGCCGAGCCGCTGGGCCGTCAGCCGGGCGTCGCTGCTCTCGTCGAACGGCGCGGTCACCCACTCGGCGTTCGCCTTCGCCAGGATGCGCTGCCGGCGGCCCTCGGCCCGGCGGTGGTCGCGAATGAGGTTCGTCGCGATGCCGTACAGCCACGGCCGAGCGTCCGGCCGGCTCAGGTCGTAGCGGGCGCGGGCGCGGAAGGCGACGACGAAGGTCTCGGCGCTGACGTCCTCCGCGAGTTCGGGGCCCAGCCGACGAATCACGTACCGGTGGACCTCGTCCCAGTGTCGGTCGAAGACCTGGGAGAACCTCTCAGGATCGCCGATGGACGCCGCGATCGCCTCACTGTCGGTCGCCTGCCGGGTATCCGGAGGCGGCGTGTGCTCCACCCGAAGTCTCCTTTCGATGCCGTGCATCGGTCATCCGGTACTTGGTGGGCCCGCGCCGCGTTGTTCCGGTTTTTCGGCAGTGGAAAGACCTCACACAGAAAAGGCCTCACACAGAAAACGAGCGGCCCCGGGCGAGATCGCCCGGGGCCGCTCGGCGGTCGTTCGTCAGTTGTTCTTCGGGTCGCCGTGGCAGCGCTTGTACTTCTTGCCCGAGCCGCAGGGGCACGGGTCGTTGCGCGACACGTCGGCGTACGCGTCCTCGGCCTCCTCGGTGTGGGTCTCCACACCGCCCTCACCGTCGACGGTCGGCGCCGAGTAGCTGAGCGTCTGCGGGCGGGCGGAGTCCTCCAGGCCCTTGGCGACGATCCCCGGTGCCTCGTCGGTGGTGTCGGCCAGCTGGACCGGCGCCTCGCCGACCCCGGCCACCGCCGGAGCGCGCTCCTCGTCGGAGACCTCGACCTCGAGGTTGAAGAGGTAGCCGACCGACTCCTCCTTGATTCCCTCGAGCATCGCGGTGAACATGTCGTAGCCCTCGCGCTGGTACTCGACCAGCGGGTCGCGCTGCGCCATCGCCCGCAGGCCGATGCCCTCCTGGAGGTAGTCCATCTCGTAGAGGTGCTCGCGCCACTTACGGTCGAGGACGGACAGGATGACGCGGCGCTCCAGCTCGCGGAGCACCTCCTCGCCGAGCTCTTCCTCGCGCTTCTCGTACGCGGCCTGGGCGTCCTCGGTGATCTTCTCGGTGAGCAGCTCGGCGGTCAGCCCGGCCTGCCCGCCGGCCTCCTCGACCAGGTCGTCGGCGGCGATCGAGATCGGGTAGAGCTGCTTGAACGCCTTCCACAGCTTGTCGAGGTCCCACTCCTCCGGGAAGCCCTCGGCGGTGGCCGCGGTTACGTAGCCCGCCACGACCTCGTCGACCATGCGCGTGATCTGCTCGTGCAGGTCGGCGCCCTCGAGGACCCGGCGGCGCTCGGCGTAGATCACCTGGCGCTGGCGGTTGAGGACCTCGTCGTACTTGAGGACGTTCTTGCGGATCTCGAAGTTCTGCTGCTCCACCTGGTGCTGCGCCGACCGGATCGCGTTCGAGACGATCTTGGACTCGATCGGAACGTCGTCCGGGATGTTGAGCCGGGTCATGATCGCCTCGACCCGGGCGGAGTTGAACAGCCGCATCAGGTCGTCCTCGAGCGACAGGTAGAACCGGGACTCGCCCGGGTCGCCCTGCCGGCCGGACCGGCCGCGCAGCTGGTTGTCGATGCGCCGCGACTCGTGCCGCTCGGTCGCGAGGACGTAGAGGCCGCCGTTCTCCTTGACCTCGTCGTGCTCTTCCTTGACCGCCTTCTTGGCCTTGTCGATCGCCTCCGGCCAGGCCTTCTCGTACTCCTCCGGAGTCTCGAGCGGGGACAGGCCGCGGGCGTGCAGCTCCTTGTCGGCGATGTGGTCGGGGTTGCCGCCGAGCATGATGTCGGTGCCTCGACCGGCCATGTTCGTCGCGACCGTGACGGCGCCCTTGCGGCCCGCCTCGGCGACGATCATCGCCTCCCTCTCGTGGTGCTTGGCGTTCAGCACCTCGTGCGGGACGCCGCGCCGCTTGAGCATCCGCGACAGCTTCTCGGACTTCTCGACCGAGGTGGTGCCGACCAGGACCGGCTGGCCGTTCTCGTGCCGCTCCTTGATGTCCTCGACGACGGCCTCGAACTTGGCCTGCTCCGTCTTGTAGACGACGTCGGAGACGTCACGACGGACCATCGGCTTGTTCGTCGGGATCGGGATGACGCCCAGCTTGTAGATCTTGTTGAACTCGGCCGCCTCGGTCTGCGCGGTACCGGTCATGCCGCCGAGCTTGTCGTACAGCCGGAAGAAGTTCTGCAGGGTGATCGTGGCGAGCGTCTGGTTCTCGTCCTTGATCGTGACGCCTTCTTTGGCCTCGATGGCCTGGTGCATGCCCTCGTTGTAGCGACGGCCGTGCAGGACGCGGCCGGTGAACTCGTCGACGATCAGGACCTCGCCCGCGTTGACGATGTAGTCCTTGTCCTTCTTGTACAGCTCCTTGGCCTTCAGCGCGTTGTTCAGGAAGCTGACCAGCGGCGTGTTGACCGAGTCGTACAGGTTGTCGATGCCGAGCCAGTCCTCGACCTTCTCGACACCGGTCTCCAGGATGCCGACCGTGCGCTTCTTCTCGTCGACCTGGTAATCGCCGTCCTCGCCCTCCGGGCCGTCCGTGGCGCGCTTCAGCCGCGGCACGATCTTGGAGAACTCGACGTACCACTTGGAGTTCTGCTCGGCGGGGCCGGAGATGATCAGCGGGGTCCGCGCCTCGTCGATGAGGATCGAGTCGACCTCGTCGACGATCGCGAAGTTGTGCCCGCGCTGGACGCACTCGTCCAGGCTCCACGCCATGTTGTCGCGCAGGTAGTCGAAGCCGAACTCGTTGTTCGTGCCGTACGTGATGTCGGCCTCGTACGCCTTGCGGCGTTCCTCCGGCGTCATGTCGGCCAGGATCACGCCGACCTCGAGGCCGAGGAACTGGTGCACGCGGCCCATCCACTCGGCGTCGCGCTTGGCCAGGTAGTCGTTGACGGTGACGACGTGGACGCCCTTGCCGGACAGCGCGTTGAGGTAGGCGGGCAGCACACAGGTCAGCGTCTTGCCCTCACCGGTGCGCATCTCGGAGATGTTGCCCATGTGCAGCGAGGCGCCGCCCATGACCTGCACGTCGAAGTGGCGCTGACCAAGTGTGCGTTTCGCGGCCTCACGGGCGGTCGCGAACGCCTCGGGAAGAAGATCGTCGAGCGTCTCGCCATCGGCCAGGCGCTCCTTGTACGTCTCGGTGAGCGCGCGCAGCTCCGCATCGCTCATGTCGACGAAGTCTTCCTCGATGGAGTTGACCTGGTCGGCGATCCGCTTGAGCTTGCGCAGAACTTTGCCTTCGCCCGCGCGAAGGATCTTGTCGATGACTACTGGCACTCTCGGAAGCTCCTCGAACCATTCGTGGAATCGCCGGGGGTCATGTCCGACGGTGCATACACGACCCGTACGGTGTCATCGTAGGCGAGTCCAACCGTACAGCGGGACGACCCCGATATCACGGGACTCGGCCACAGCGGCCGCGTGCCCGGGGTTTATCGTTGCGTGGGCGAGGAACCGCACCACAAAGTACAACGTAGAACCGCGTTCAGCGACGGACGCGTATCTCCCGGGGAGGAAAACACATGGCCGGCAGTTCTCACGGAGGCCGCCCGAGCTCGTGGGTGGCGGTCATCGTGATGTGGATCGGGTTCGGCGTCGGCGGTGTCGCGATGGTCGCCGGACCGTCGTGGTGGCTGTTCTGGCTCGGAGTCGGCATCGTCGCGGTCGGCGGCGTGATCGGCCTGATCGTACGCATCTTCGACGACGTGATCATCGACGCCCCGCGCGTCATCCCCGAGGAGACACACCCGGCGGTGCTGCACGCGCGGGCCGTCGAGGCCGCCAAGCACCCCGCGACCGCCACGGACCCGGCCACCACGCACCCGCACGGCTGATCGTCACAAGGGCCTGTCCCCGAGTACCGCGCGACAGGCCCCGGAGGCCGGGCTCCTGCGCGGGTGGCCCGGTCGGCATCCTTGACGCGTCAACCCGCATAAGCGTTTTGTCGGTGTCGGCCCCTACGATCGGGCCATGCCGACCCATGAGCTGACCGCCGATGAGGCGCGCCGGATCCAGCTGCACGCGCAGGGTCTCCTCGGGCGTGTCGCGCCCGCACCGATCTCCGGCCTGCGCGGCGATCCGGACGCCCGCCGCGCGCTCGGCGCGCTCCGGCACCTCGGCGCGGTGCAGCTCGACACGATCTCCGTGCTGGCCCGTTCCCACGAGCTCGTCGCCTACGCCCGGCTCGGCCCGGTCGGCCGTACGAGCGTCGAACGGGCCTACTGGGGCGGATCCGCCGCGTTCGAGTACTGGTCGCACGCCGCCTGCATCCTGCCGATCGAGGACTGGCCGCTGTACGCCTTCCGCCGGCGCAACTACCGCAGCCGGGGCCGGCACTGGCACCGTACGCCGGAGGAGGCCGTCGCCGACGTGCTCGCCCGGCTGCGCGCCGAAGGGCCGCTGACCGTGACCGGCCTGGGCGGGGCCAAGAAGGGCGGCGAGTGGTTCGACCGTACGGACCAGAAGATCGCCGCGGAGTTCCTGCTGGCCACCGGTGAGGTGGTGTGCACCCGGCGGGAGGGCTGGCGGCGCGTGTACGACCTTCCGGAGCGGGCCGTCCCGGCCGAGCTGCGGGAGCGGGACATGGACGACGCCGAGTGCGTGACGACGCTCGTCCGCCGCGCCGCGCGGGCGCTGGGCGTCGCGACCCGGGCGGATCTGGCCGACTACGTCCGCGTCCGTGGTGAGGACGTGGACTCGGTGGTCGAGGCCACCGGGCTGATCCCGGTGACGGTCGCCGGCTGGGCCAACGGCAACGGCACGCCGAAGGGCGCCGCCTGGGCGCACCCGGAGGCGCTGGCCGCCCTGCCGACGCGCGGGCGGCACCGCACGACCCTGCTGTCGCCGTTCGACTCGCTCGTCTGGGACCGCAAGCGCACCCAGCGGGTGTTCGGCTTCGACCATCGGCTCGAGGCCTACGTGCCGCGCGACAAGCGCGTGCACGGCTACTTCACCATGCCGCTCCTCGCCGGCGGGCGGCTCATCGGCCGCGTCGACCCGGCGCGTGAGGGCACCACGCTGGTGGTCCGCAAGGCGTCGCTGGAGCCGGAGGCGGTGAGCACGCCGGCCCGCGCCGCGCGCACCGCCGCGCACCTCGCCGACGCGCTGCGGGAGGCGGCCTCCTGGGTCGGGTGCGACGCCGTACGCGTGGAGCGCCTCGATCCGCCTGAGCTCGCCGCGCTGCTGAGCACCGCCTTGAAGGAGACCGGCCTCAGCTGATCTCGAGGAGCTTCTCGCCCGCCGCGAAGACCACCGTCTTGAAGAAGATCCGGCCTCAGCTGATCTCGAGGAGCTTCTCGCGCACCGCGTAGACGACCGCCTCCATCCGCGAGTGCAGCTGAAGCTTCTCGAGGATGTTGCGGATGTGGTTCTTCACGGTGTTCTCGGAGATGAACAGCTCCTTGGCGATCTCCCGGTTGCCCAGGCCCCGAGCGACGAGACGGAGCACTTCCATCTCGCGCTCGGTGAGCTTGGGCGCGGGGACCTGCTGCTGCCGCTCCTCGCCGCGCTTGGCCAGCGCCGCGAACTCGGTGATGAGCTTCGAGGCCATCGAGGGGCTGATGAACGACTGGCCGTCGTGCACGGCCCGCACCACGTCGGCGACCTCGTCGATCGAGACGTCCTTCAGCAGGTAGCCGGTGGCTCCCGCCTTGATCGCCTCGAAGAGGTCCTCCTCCTCGTCGCTGATCGTCAGCATGACGATCTTGGCGCTCGGCACCTGGTCCTTGATGGCGGTGCACGCCTCGATGCCACCGCGACGCGGCATGCGGATGTCCATGAGCACGATGTCCGGCAGCAGATCGCCCACCTGCTCGATCGCTTCCTGGCCGTCACCGCACTGCCCGACGACCTCGACGCCGTCCTCATCCTCGAGCACCATCTCCAGACCACGGCGGAACAGGGCGTGGTCGTCGACGATCATCACGCGGATGGGATCACCGGCGACCGTGCCGCGAGTCTCGGGGGTCTCGCTCAACTCATCCTCCAAACGGTGCGCCTGCCCATGATCAATCCTGGGCATGTCGCGGGGCTGAGATCAAGCTCGGGGAGTCCTGGGCGCCCCACCGCGGGGCGCTTCCGAGACCAGAGTGGTCGAGGCGATGGCGCGGCGCAAGCGCGAGGTCACTCTTCGACAGGCCAGTCTTCTCGACAGGTCACTCTTCGACGAGCCGGATGATGCCGTAGTCCCAGCCGCGCCGCCGATACACAACGCTGGCGTCGCCGGAATCCTTGTCCCGGAAGAGGAAGAAGTCGTGGCCGACCAGCTCCATCTCGAACAGAGCCTGGTCGATCGTCATGGGCTGGGCCTTGTGGGACTTCTCGCGCACCACCAGGGGGCAGTCGCCCTCCATCGGGATGGGCACGATGCCCTCTTCGGCCAGCGGCCGCTCGGCGACCTCCTCGCGCCAGGAGTCCGCGACCTCGGTGGCGGTCTCCGTCGCCGCGGCGGGAGCCGTGGTGACGGCCGTGTCGACGGCCTCGGGGGCCAGCGCCATCGCGAGGCGGGCGCGTCCGCCACCGTGGCCGCCGTGCGGCTTGCGCCGGTCGCTCAGGCGGCGCAGCCGCGCCTCGAGCTTGCCGATGGCCATGTCGAGCGCCGCGAAACGATCGTCGGCGGCGGCCTCGGCCCGGATCACGGGACCGCGCGAGTGGATCGTGAGCTCGACGCGCTCACGGCGGTCCGACTGCCGGGGATTGCGCTCCTGAGAGACCTCGACGTCGATCCGCATGACCTTCGGATCCAGCTTCTCGACCTTGGAGATCTTGGTGTCCACGTGTCGGCGGAAACGGTCGCTCACATCCGTGTGACGACCCTTGACGATGATTTCCACGGGGGACCCCCCTCCTCCCCGGTCACTGACCTGTCAGCGACGGGAACGCCGGGCTCTGTAGGTGCTTCGGATCCGGTCTTCGGTCGCCGGACCCCTAGGGGACAACACCCGCCCGGCCGACCTGGTCTTCGTCCCCACATCCGCCTGCTGAGGGTTTCGCAGCGCTCTCGCCACTACTCCCCTTCTCCCGGTCCGGAGGACATCTGATCCTCCGGCGAGGCAGGACTTACCTCTAAGCCGCACCGTGATCGGTCGACAAAAAGTCGCCTTACGTGGGCCGTTTCGCCTGCGGCTGGCATCGGCTTGCCGGGCCGGTAGGGGCTCGGCGCAACCACGGACCCGGGCGGGTGTCATGTGAGGAACGCTAACCCCTCTCAGGGCGAATGTCAGGGGGGTGTGACGTAGAAAACCACGGATAGTCATGGACGGGCGCCGTTTCGGTCCCCTGACGCGGCATTCGGGAACCTAGACGGGACCGGGCGTCCATCAGGCGAGAGGTGATCGTCGACGGGCCGCGGGACGGCCCTGGACGGGCGGATTTCGCGTTTCGCGTAAGACGTGCCGCAGTTCGCCCAGGGCGCACCACCGTTCGCGTCAGATGTGCCACCGAACGTGATCATCCGGACCGGCTCGGGCAGCCGGGGCGCGCGACGACCGGCTCTGCCGGCCCTTATCGGTCTGAGCGGACGCCCGAGAAGGTCGGCCGGAAATCTGCTACTCAAAGTGACCGGGATCCCCCGGCCCCGGATCCCTCACCGTACCGGCGCGTCGCGGCCACGACCGCCGCCGCGCGCACCCGCGCGCCACCCGCTCGCAGGGCGCGGGCCGCCTCCGCGAGCGTCGCACCCGTGGTGATCACGTCGTCCACCACGATCACCGTGGCGCCCCGCAGGTCGTGCTGCGCCGTGAGGGCGCCCGCGAGGTTGGCGGCGCGCTCCGCCGCCGTCAGCCCGGCCTGGTCGGCGACCCGGCGCCGGTGCGCCAGCACCCGGGCGACGGACACGGCCGTGCCCGCCCGGGCCGCCTCGCGGGCGGCCGCACGAGCGAGACGGAGGGTCGGATCGTGCCCCCGGCGGCGTACGGAGGCGCGGGAGGACGGCACCGGCACGAGAAGGACGGGGCCCTCGGCGTCGCGGGCGGCCGCCAGGACAGCCGCCGCGAGACCGGCCCCGAGCGGCCGGGCCAGGCCGGTGCGCCCACGCTCCTTGTGCGCCACGATCATCCGCCGCACCGCGCCGGTGTACGCCGCGACGGCCCAGGGACGTGGCAGACCGGGCGGCACGGGCCGTGGCGGCGACACACCGGCCGGGCCGTCGAGCAGGGCGGCGCAGGCGGCGCACAGCAGCCCGTCGGCGCCGTCGCAGCCGGCGCACCGCTGGGGCAGCACGAGATCGAGGGCGGCGCCGAGGAGTCCCACGGATCGAGCCTGCCGGTGCGCGCCCGGCGACCGCCAGCCCTCTCAGCGCGCCTGTGGACGACGCAGGCGCCCGCCGGCGGGTAAGAGTTCGGAGGCCCGGCGTGCGCGGCAACAGCCCGGCGTAGGCGGCCTCAACCCCCGTAAGCGGCCAACGGGACCCGGTGTGGGTGGTCTCAGCCGGCGTAGGCGGGGTCGGAGGTGCCGTTGAAGCACTTCCACTCGTCGAACCGGTCGCTGAGCCGGCAGACGTTGAGGGTCTTGGCGTTGGGCGACGCCGAGCCCGTGACGCGCTGGGTGACCAGCAGCGGAGAGCCGGGAGAGGCCGCGACCGTGGTCATCTCCCCACCCGGGCCGATCATCGGCGAGATGGGGGCGCCGCTCACCGGCACGTCGAACAGCGACGGGGACGGGTTCGCGTTCGTCATGCCGACGACGGCGAGATGGTCGGTGGCGCTCCAGGCGAGGTCGATGGCGCTCTGCAGCTCCGAGCTGATCGCGATGAACCCCTCCGCCTGCAGGCCGCCGGACGGGGCCCGGTCGACCCGGCCGAGCTGGACCTGCCAGCGGCCGTCGACCTTGACGATCACGGCGGCGCGGGTGCCGTCGCGGGAGATGCGCAGGGCTCGCACCGGGTACGGCGTGAGCGCCCAGCCGTCCACCGGAGCGGGCCGGGTGCCTCCCTCGATCACCCAGAGACGGGAACCGGTCGCGGTGGACTCGGCCACCCAGACGTTGCCCCGGGAGTCCCAGGACGGGGTGGTGAAGGTGCTGCCCTTGGCGGTGGCCCGCAGCGTCGTCCGGGTGGCGCCCCCGAGCAGGTCGGTGACGGTCACCGTGTCCGCCGCGGCGTTCAGGGCGGCGACCTGCCGGTGGTCGTAGGAGATCGCGGGGTGGGCGACCTGGACCTTGGTCAGGATGACCTGCGCCCCGTTGTCGTCCAGGTGGGCGAGCCGCCCGTCGGTGCGGCGGACGTAGGCCGGCTGGGGTTCGCCGCTGCCGTCCGGGTCGAAGGCATCCCAGTCCCGCGTCGACTGCAGCGTCCCGCTCACACCGGGGACGTCGACCGCCTTGCCGTCGATCTTCAGCTGCATCTGCTGGACCTCACGGAGCTGCCGCAGCGTCCACATCAGCTGGATCGACATGTTCCGCAGGTCGCCGGCGCGGGCCTGCCGGCTCAGGTCGACGGTGGCCACGCCGCCGTTGACGCCCAGGCCGCGCAGCTTGGTGCCGGCGGGGAACGCCGAGCGTACGGAGGCGTTCTTGAGCCATGTCGTCGGACCGGCGATCAGCTGCTTCACGAGCTGCGTCGCCAGCCATGACCGGCTGACGAGCGGGATGGACACCGGGTTGGGCACGAGCACCTGTGCGTCGGGCGCGAAGAAGTACAGGTCGAGGGTGCGGAAGGCGCGGGTCACGTCGTCGCGGCTGAGCAGCAGCTCGGGCGGGAGCGGCTCGGTGATGCGCCACTGCCGCTGGGCGTCCTGGCGCAGGTGGAACACCTGCTTGAAAGCCCGCCTGTCCGCGATGTACTGCCCATCGGCGCCGATCTTGCCGAGCTGGGTGCCCTGGAGCGTGACCGTCGCCTGCCCCGGACCGTTGTCCTCGGAGATCGGGTCCTCGAGCTGGTCGTACACGATCGACGCGGCGCCCGGCTTCCAGCAGGACGCGCAGGCGAGGTACGAACGGGCGACCTGGTGCTCGCCGTTCGGCCCGTCGAAGCTGGACGAGGCCGTACGGAAGCCCTGGACGATCATGCTGGGAACCCAGTCGTGTTCGGGTCCGACCGGGATGATCCGGACGTACGGGTCGTCGATCGGCTGCTCCGTGCCGCCGGCGTTGCCGCTCAGCACCCGGCCACCCTGCGGGACGCCGACGCAGCCGCCCGCCAGGAGCGCCACGAGAACGACCGTGAAGACCCGGAACCTCACGCGTCCGCCTCCAGTTCCAACTCGGCGTACGGCGCACGCTGCAGCTCGATCTCCGGCGGGACGAGCGGGAGCGGCGACCCGCGCAGCTCCGCCCCGGCCACCCGGGGCAGCGACAGCCGGAACTGCGACCCCCGGCCCGGCTCGCCCCACGCTTGCAGCCAGCCGCCGTGCAGCTGGGCGTCCTCCATCGAGATCGACAGCCCGAGGCCGGTGCCGCCCGTGGTACGGGCGCGCGCCGGGTCGGCGCGCCAGAACCGGTCGAACACCATGTTCGTCTCGCCGGGCCGTAGACCGCAGCCGTGGTCGCGGACGGCGATGGCCACGGCGTCGCGGTCGGCGCCGACACTGACGATGATGTCCTTGCCCTCGCCGTGCTCGATCGCGTTGACCAGGAGGTTGCGCAGGATGCGTTCGACGCGGCGGCGGTCGACCTCCGCCATGGTCGCCTCGCCGGGCAGCTGCTGAATGATCTTGCTGCCCTTGCGCTCGGCCAGGTCCTCGGTGTAGCCGACCGCCCGGAGCACGAGCTCGCGGACGTCCATCGGCTCGATGTCGAGCGTGGCGGCCCCGGCGTCGTACCGGCTGATCTCCAGCAGGTCGGCCAGCAGCCCCTCGAAGCGTTCCAACTGGCTCTGCAGCAGCTCGGCGGAGCGGGCGGCCATCGGGTCGAAGTCCTCGCGCGACTCGTACAGCACCTCGGCGGCCATCCGGACCGTGGTCAGCGGGGTGCGGAGCTCGTGGGAGACGTCGGAGACGAACTGGCGCTGGACCTGCGACAGCTCCTGCAGCTGGACGATCTTCTCCTGCAGGTTGGCCGCCATGTCGTTGAAGGAGGTGGCGAGCCGGGCCAGGTCGTCCTCGCCGCGGACCTTCATCCGCTCCTCGAGCCGGCCCGCGGCCAGGCGCTCGGCCGCCTGGGCCGCCATGCGCACCGGGACGACCACCTGGCGCGTGACGATCGAGGCGATCGCCGCGAGCAGCAGCACGAGCGCCGCGCCGACGCCGAGGATGGTCTGCTGGACGACCTCCAGGCTCTGCCGCTCCTGCGTCAGCGGGAACAGGTAGTACAGCTGGTAGCGGCTCAGCTTGGTGCCGACGATCAGGCCGGGCTTCGAGGACCCGTCGTCATAGGTGAGCGTGCCGTACGTCCGGTAGGGCTTGCTCGCGTCCGACTGCTCGACCTGGCGCATCAGCACCGCCGGGACGCTCTTGAGCCGGATCCAGTTGGAGCTGAAGCCGACGCTGCCGGGGTCGTCGCGGTCGAGGATGATCACTTCGTAGAGGCCGGACGGGCCGCTCCGGTGGGCGAGCGTGGTGACGATCGCGTTGAGCCGGCTCTTGGTGGTCTCGGAGTTGTCCGAGCCGCCGACGGCCAGCTGCCGCTGCGCGACGCCGACGCCCTCGTCGAGCTGGAGCAGCGCCGCGCGCTCCTTGGCCTCCAGCAGCGCGGTGGTGATCTGCTGCATGAGGAACACACCGAGCACCGCCACCACCAGGGCGGACACGACGAGCGTCGTCGTCACGACCCGGGCCTGCAGCGACCGGCGCCAGCTGACGTACGCCTTGCGCAGCGCCGCACGGACGGACCGGCGGACCACTCGCAGGCCGCGGCGGGCCGCCGACGTCGGCGTGATCCACGCTTTCATGGACTACTCGCGGGGGGATCGAAAAGCCGCTATGCCGGACCCGCCTTGTATCCGACCCCGCGCACGGTCACGACGATCTCCGGATGCTCGGGGTCCTTCTCGATCTTGGCGCGAAGCCGCTGGACGTGGACGTTGACCAGCCGCGTGTCGGCGGCGTGGCGGTAACCCCACACCTGTTCGAGCAGCACCTCTCGGGTGAACACCTGGCGCGGCTTACGGGCCAGCGCGACCAGCAGGTCGAACTCCAGCGGCGTCAGCGGGATGTGCCGGTCGCCCCGCTTCACCGAGTGGCCCGCCACGTCGATCGAGATGTCACCGATCTGGAGCAGCTCCGGCGTCGGGTCGTCGGTACGCCGCAGCCGGGCGCGCACCCGCGCCACCAGCTCCTTCGGCTTGAACGGCTTGACGATGTAGTCGTCGGCACCGGATTCGAGGCCGAGGACGACGTCGACCGTGTCGCTCTTGGCGGTCAGCATCACGATCGGCACGCCGGACTCGGCGCGGATCTGACGGCACACGTCGATCCCGTCGATGCCGGGGAGCATCAGGTCCAGCAGCACGAGGTCGGGCCGGGTCTCCCGGAATGCCTCGAGCGCCTTGTCACCGTCGTGCACGAACGACGGCTCGAAGCCCTCGCCGCGGAGCACGATGCCGAGCATCTCGGCCAGAGCCAGGTCGTCGTCGACGACCAGCACGCGTCCCTTCAGGACCCCTCATCGTCGCGTTTGGGGAGGCGGTCGCCCAGGGCTGCCAGGCTACCTTCGTTTACCTGCGCGATGACCCCGCGCTCGGTGACGATGGCGGTCACCAGCTCACCCGGAGTCACATCGAACGCCGGATTGTAGACAGGACTCCCGAGCGGCGCCGCAGGTTGTCCGGCGATCGTAGTGACTTCCGCCGGATCGCGCTGTTCGATCGGAATGTCATTTCCGGACCGCGCGTCGAGATCAACGGTACTCGTCGGCGCGACGACCACGAACGGCACGCCGTGGTGATGCGCGAGCACCGCCAGGGAGTACGTCCCTACCTTGTTGGCCACGCTCCCGTCCCGCGCGATGCGGTCGGCCCCCACCACGACCAGGTCGACCTCGCCTGCGGCGAAGAGCGAGGCCGCCGCGCCGTCCGGCAGCACGGTGTACGGCAGGCCGTGGCGTGCGGCCTCGTAGGCCGTGAGCCGTGCCCCCTGCAGCAGGGGGCGGGTCTCGTCGACCCACAGCATCGTGAGCCGGCCCGCGCGGTGCGCCGCGACCACGACCGCCAGAGCCGTGCCGTCGCCGCCCGCGGCGAGGGCCCCAGCATTGCAGTGCGTCAGGATCCGGCCGCCCTCCGGCACGAGCGGAAGGCCATATTCGGCCATCCGGACGGAGGCCGCCGCCTCCTCGGCCGCGATGGCGTGCGCCTCCGCCAGCGCCGAGCGCCCCTCCTCGTAGGCCTGGAGTACGCGCTCGGCGCCCCGAGCCAGGTTCACCGCGGTGGGCCGGGCGCCGGCGAGGGCCCGCGCGGCCGCCGGGACGTCCTGGCCGAGCGCGGCGGCCAGCGCGACGCCGTACCCCCCGGCGATGCCGAGCAGGGGCGCACCCCGTACGGCGAGGGTCTTGATCGCCGCGATCACGGACGGGACGTCGCGGCAGACCAGGATGATCTCTTCCCGCGGAAGCCGGGTCTGGTCGAGCAACGCCAGCGCGGGCCCCTCCGGGGAATCGCTCCAGCGCACCACGTCCACGGCCTCAGTCTGCCCCATATATCGGGGCTCGGGGCCATGATTGCCGGGCCTGGCCACCGGCGGACATCGGGTCACACGGCCGACGCCCCCGGCGGCCTTTCGCGCCCTCAGCGCCTACCTTCTTGTGAGCCGAACGTGATCGATCACCCGGACTCTCTTCGCATGGCAGGATTGACCGGGTAATCGGCGGGTGGGGAGCTGGCATGGCGGATTCAGGGGCCTGGGCGACACCCGGCTCCGCTCTGCCCGAAGGCACCCGGGCCGAGGCCCCGCCTCCGGAGCCCGCCGTCGCCGCCGACGACACGCTCGAGACGGAGATCCCGCTGCGCCCGCTCGGCGTCTCGGAGCTCCTCGACGGAGCGATCACCTACGTTCGCCGCAACCCGCGGGCCACGCTCGGCCTGTCGGCGATCCTCACGGCGATCGTCCAGGTGATCGTCACGGCCGTGCAGTACATCACGCTCGGCGGGCGGATCCGGGCCGACGTCCGGACACCGATGGAGCTCACCCGCACCCTCGGGCTCGCCTCGGTCACCTCCCTCGTCGGGCTGTTCCTCACCGCGTACGTCGTGCTCCTGCTCAGCGGGCTCCTCGCGCCGGTCATGGCACGTACCCTGCTGGGCCGCGCCACCTCGTTCGGCCAGGCCTGGCAGGCCACGCGGTCACACCGGGCCCGCCTCACCGGCACCGCGGCGGCCGTCCTGGCGATGGTGCTGCTCGCCGTGGCGCTGCCCCTCGCCCCGCTCGTCGCGGCGATCGCCGTCAACGCCCCCGCGGCCGTCCAGGCCCTCACGGCGATCTTCGGGGTTCCGCTGGCGCTGGTGCTGATGGTGACCGGCTATGTCTGGTTCGCCCTGGCCACCCCCGCCGCCGTCCTTGAGCGCCGGGGCGCCCGCGCCGCCCTCCGCCGGTCGACCGAGCTCGTACGCGGCCGCTGGTGGCGGATGATGGGCTCGCTCACCCTGGCGCTCGTCATCACGCTGTTCGTCGAGTTCCTCGTGCTCCCGGTGCCGTTCGCGGTCGCCCAGGAGATCATGCTGGCCTTCGACAAGGAGCCGCACGGCTGGATGCTCGTGGCCGTCATCGCCGTCGGCGCGGTGGGCCGCGTCATCGCCGGCACGCTCGTCAACCCGTTCAACGCGGGAGTGATCGCCCTCATGTACGCCGACCGGCGCATGCGGCGGGAGGCCTTCGACCTGGAACTGCAGATGGAGCCGCCGGCCGACCCGCTCGCCGCCTGGCTGCCCGGTCCGCTCACCGCGGCCGGGTCGGGTCCCCAGCCGAAGATGCCGCGCCAGGTCCTCGTGACGCCTCCGCCCCCGCCGGGCCCGCCCTTCGGCGCCTCGCCGCCTCGACCCGGCCAAGGCTTCGGGACACCCCCGCCTCCGCCCGGCCAGAACCACGGGACGCCTCCGCCCGGCCAGGCCTTCGGGACGCCGCATCCGCCGCCCGCGCCCCAGATGCCGCCCGGGCCGCCCGGGCCGTCGGCGCCGCCTCCTCCGGGGTGGCGCCGATGAGCCCGCTGCTCTCGTACGGAGGCGGTCCGCCGATCGCCCGTGACCCGGCGCGCGAGCTGGCCCGCCGCGAGCTCCAAAAGCCGGTCTACCACCAGGACGAGCCCTCGTTCGTCGAGCGCATCTTCAACAAGATCAGCGACTGGCTCAACGAGCTGTACCACAGCCTGACCGGCGTCGGTGGCGGCGGAGGCGGCGGCTGGCTCGGCATCGTCGTCCTGGTCATCCTGCTCGTCGTGGTCGTCGCCGCCGTCTGGTGGCGGATCGGGAGCGTGCGCCGCAACGCCGCCGGGCCGAAGCCCCTGCTCGGTCCCGGCACCGCCACCGCCGAGGACCACCGGGCCACCGCCGAGCGCCACGCCGCCGCCGGCGAGTGGCCGGAGGCCATTCGCGAGCGTCTCCGCGCGATCGCCCGCGACCTCGAAGAACGCGCGATCGTCCCGCCCCGCCCCGGCCGTACCGCCGACGAGCTGGCGGCCGAGGCCGGCGCGGCGCTGCCCGATCACGCCGACGCCCTCGCCGCGGGCGTGCGGCTGTTCGACGACGTCTGGTACGGCGGGCGGGAGGGCGACGCGGACGGCTACCGGCGGCTCGTCGAGCTCGACTCCCGGCTGCGCGACGCGCGCCCGGTGCCGCTCGGAGGCGTTTCATGACGGCCCTGCAGGCTCCGCCGACCGCCGAGCCGGCCACCGCCGGGCAGGTGGCGCGGCACCGCTGGCGGCGGTCCCGGGGCATCCTCGTCGCGGTGCTCCTCCTGGTCGTCCTGGGCGTGCTCATCGCCCTCATGCGCCCGCGGACCGGCTCGGAGTTCCTCGACCCGGAGTCGCCCGGGCAGCAGGGCGCCCAGGCCCTCACGGAGATCACCCGGCGGCACGGCACGCCCGTCACGGTCGTGCGCAACGCGTCCGCCGCCGCCGAGCGCCTGCGCGCCCAGCCGGACGCCGTCCTCGTCGTGGTCCGCTCCGACCGCCTGGTCGCCGCCGACCTCGCCACTCTGCGCGACGCGCCCGGCGACCGGCTCCTCGTCGCCCCGACCAGCGAGACGCTCAAGGCCCTGGCCCCGGGCGTCGAGGCGGAGAGCACGGCCTGGGGCACGCCCGAGCCCGGCTGCACCCTGCCGGCCGCGGCCTACGCGGGCAGCGTCGACTTCCTCGGGGCGACCACCTACACCGCGCCCGATCAGGCCACGAAGTGCTACCCCGCCGACCAGGGGGCGGGCCTCGTGCAGCTACCCGTGAACGGCGCGACGGTCACCGTGCTCGGCGCGACCCGCCCGCTCACGAACGAGCACCTCGCCGAGAACGGCAACGCCGCACTCGCCATGAACCTGATCGAGACCCGGTCGAGCGCCGTCTGGCTGATCCCGGACCTGCCGGCGCCGGGCAGCGGCGGGCGGAAGTCGTTCGGCGAGCTGGTCCCGTTCGGGGTCAAGCTCGCCGTGCTGCAGATCGTCATCGCCGTGGTGCTGGTCGCGCTGTGGCGGGCCCGGCGCCTCGGCCCGATCGTGGTCGAGCCGCTCCCGGTCATCGTGCGCTCCGCCGAGGCCGTCGAGGGCCGCGCGCGGCTGTACCGCTCGCGACGGGCCGCCGACCGGGCCGCGGAGGCGCTGCGCACCGGCGCCCTCGAACGCCTCACGGGCCTGCTCGGCATGCCGCGCAGCGCGGCATCCGATCCCGGCATGGCCGCCGAGATCGTCGCGGCGGTCGCGGCGCACACCGGGCGGGAGCAGGCGGAGGTCGGCGCCGCCCTGTACGGTCCTCCCCCAGTGGACGACGCCGGGCTCGTGATGCTCGCCGGCGTCCTCGACGACCTGGAAAGGCTGGTTCGCAACTCTTGACGGAAATTCCACACGACATCGGGGGCGAGGACGCCCGTACGGCGCTGACCGCACTGCGCGGCGAGGTCGCCAAGGCGGTCGTCGGCCAGGACTCCGTCGTGACCGGCCTGGTCATCGCCCTGCTGTGCCGGGGGCACGTCCTGCTCGAGGGCGTCCCCGGCGTCGCCAAGACCCTGCTGATCCGGACCCTCGCCCAGGCGCTGAAACTGGATTTCAAGCGCGTGCAGTTCACGCCCGACCTGATGCCGGGCGACGTCACGGGTTCGCTCGTCTATGACAACCGCACGTCGGAGTTCGAGTTCCGGGAGGGCCCGGTCTTCACGAACCTCCTGCTCGCCGACGAGATCAACCGGACCCCGCCCAAGACCCAGGCGTCGCTGCTCGAGTCGATGGAAGAGCGGCAGGTGTCGGTCGAGGGCGAGCCCCGCCCGCTGCCCGACCCCTTCGTCGTCTGCGCCACGCAGAACCCCGTCGAGTACGAGGGCACCTACCCGCTGCCAGAGGCCCAGCTCGACCGGTTCCTGGTGAAGCTGAACGTCCCGGTGCCCTCCCGCGACGACGAGATCGCGGTGCTGCAGCGCCACGCGTCCGGCTTCGACCCGCGCGACCTCGGCGCGGCCGGCGTCACCCCGGTCGCCGGCCCGGCCGACCTGGCCGCCGGACGCGACGCCGTACGCCGGGTCCACGTCGACCCGAAGGTCAGCGGCTACATCGTCGACCTGTGCCGGGCCACCCGGCAGTCGCCGTCCCTGCAGCTGGGCGTGTCGCCGCGTGGCGCCACGGCACTGCTGGCGACGTCCCGCGCGTGGGCGTGGCTGTCCGGCCGCGACTACGTACGGCCCGACGACGTGAAGGCGCTCGCCCGGCCCACCCTCCGGCACCGCGTGCAGCTGCGGCCCGAGGCGGAGCTGGAGGGCGCGACGACGGACGGGGTGCTCGAGGGCATCCTCACCACCGTCCCCGCCCCTCGATGAGCGCGTGAGGAGCGAGGCATGGCGCTGACCGGGCGCACGGGGCTGCTGGCCGTCCTCGGCGCGGTCGTCCTCGTGCTCGTTCCGAGCTGGTGGACGCTGCTCGCCGTCGACGGCGCGCTGGTCGCGCTCGTCGTCGCCGATCTGGTGCTGGCGGGCAACGTACGGCGCCTGCGCCTGCACCGCGCCGGCGAGACCAACGTACGTCTCGGCGAGGAGACCACCGTCGCCCTGATCGTCGAGAACCCCGGCCCCCGGCGGCTCCGGGGCCGGCTGCGCGACGCCTGGCCGCCCAGCGCCGGTGCCTCGCCCCGTACGGTCGCCGTGACCATCCCGCCGGGCGAACGCCGCCGCGTCGAGACCCGCCTCGTCCCCACGCGCCGGGGCGACCGCTCGGCCGTCGCCGTCACCGTGCGGTCGTACGGCCCCCTGGGGCTGGCGGCCCGTCAGCTGAACCGGCGCGCGCCATGGACGGTCCGGGTCCTGCCCGCGTTCCCCTCCCGCCGCCACCTGCCCGCCAAACTGGCGCGGCTGCGGGAGCTCACCGGCCAGCACGTCGCGCTGATCCGCGGCCAGGGCACCGAGTTCGACTCGCTCCGGGAGTACGTCGACGGCGACGACGTCCGCTCGATCGACTGGCGGGCGACCGCGCGCCGCAGCGACGTCGTCGTCCGCACCTGGCGGCCCGAACGGGACCGGCGGATCTACCTCGTGCTCGACACCGGCCGTACCGCCGCCGGGCGCGTCGGCGACATCCCCCGCCTCGACTGCTCGATGGACGCCGCGCTGCTGCTCGGCGCGCTGGCCTCCCGGGCCGGAGACCGCGTCGACCTGCTCGCGTACGACCGGAGGGTCCGCGCGCGGGTCGAGGGCGCCGCCCGCACCGAAGTGCTGACCGCGATGGTGCGCGCCATGGCGCCGCTGGAGCCGGAGCTGATCGAGGCCGACGCGGCGGGCATGGTCTCGGCGCTGCTCTCCCGGGTCCGGCAGCGGTGCCTCGTGGTACTGCTGACCGACCTCAACGCCACCGCGATCGAGGAGGGCCTGCTGCCACTGCTGCCCCAGCTGACCGCCAAGCACCTCGTCCTGGTCGCCGCGGTGAGCGATCCGCGCGTGACCGAGATGGCGACGGCCCGCGGCGATGCCGCGGCCGTCTACGACGCCGCCGCGGCCGAACGCGCCCGCGCCGAACGCCGCCGCGTCACCACCGAACTCCGCAAGTACGGCGTCGAGGTCGTCGACGCTCCCCCGGACGAGATCGCCCCCGCCCTCGCCGACGCCTACCTCTCCCTCAAGGCCGCCGGCCGCCTCTGAGCTGAACGGCGTCGGTCAGGCGGCGATCGGGGCGGCGTCGGGGACCAGCTCCGCGTCGCCGATCTCGCCCTCCTTGGCGGCGCGGCGGCCGAAGACGATGACGTACGCCAGGAAGGCCGTCTCGGCTACGACGCCGATGGCGATGCGCAGCCAGGTGACGTGCACGTGGCCGGTGACGAAGCCCTCGATCGCGCCGGAGACGGCGAGCACGCCGATCAGGCCGATCGCGATGCTCATCGCCGCGCGGCCCTCCTCGGCGAGCGCCTGCCCTCGCCGGCGGGGGCCCGGGTCGATGATCGTCCAGCCGAGCCGCAGGCCCGCGGCCGACGCGAGGTACACGGCCGTCAGCTCCAGCAGGCCGTGCGGCAGGATCAGGCCGAAGAAGATCGCACCCTTGCCATGGGCGAACATCAGCCCCGCGGAGACACCGAGGTTGAGCTGGTTGCCCCACAGCACGAGGACGGTCGGTATGCCGAGCAGGATGCCGAAGATCAGCGCCTGCGCGGAGACCCAGGCGTTGTTGACCCACACCTGGAACGCGAACGCCCCGGCGGCGTGATCGGTGTAGTAGTTGGCGAAGTCGTGGTCGACCAACTGCTTGATCTGGTCCGGGGACAGCAGCGACGTCTGCACCTGCGGGTTGCGCGCGACCCAGATGGCGAGCACCAGCGACACGATGTTGGACAGCACCGCCGATCCCAGCCACCACCAGCGCATCCGGTAGGCCGTCACGGGGAACGACACGGTGAGGAAGCGGGCTGCGTCCCGCCACATCGGCGCCTGCGCGCCCGTCACCGCCGCCCGGCCCCGCGCCACCAGACCCGACAGCCGGCCGACCAGCGCGGGCTCCGGCGAACTGGAGCGCACCACGGACAGGTGGGTGGCCGCCCGCTGATAGAGCTCGACCAGTTCGTCGATCTCCGCGCCGCTCAGCTTGCGCGTGCCACGGTTGACGAGCTGCTCGAGGCGCCGCCATTCGGCGTTGTGCGCGGCTACGAAGGCGTCGACGTCCACAACCCGGCAGACTACCGTTCACGGGAGTTCTCCCGGCTTGACTGAACAGCCCGATTGGAAGGGGCAGCGTGCCCGAACTCGTCACCGGTGAGGCCGTCGCGCTCGACATCCGGGTCGCGCGGCTGGCCAGCCGCGCGCTCGCCCTGTTCATCGACGTGCTGCTGCAGCTCATGGTGCTCTACTTCTGCATGATCTTCGTGGGGCTGTCGGCACGCGTGTCGGACTCCGCGGTCACGATCGGCCTGGCGCTCCTCATGATCGTCGGCGTGCTGGTCGGCTACCCGACGATCACGGAGACGCTCACCCGCGGCCGTACGCTCGGCAAGCTCGCCCTGGGGCTGCGGGTGGTCGCGGACGACGGCGGGCCTGAGCGCTTCCGTCAGGCCCTGGTACGGGCGCTGGCCGGGTTCCTGGAGTTCTGGACGTTGTTCGGCTCTCCGGCGCTCATCGCGTCTCTCGTGAGCCCGCGCGGGAAACGGCTCGGCGACATCTTCGCGGGCACGATCGTCATCCAGGACCGAGTGCCGGTGAACGTCATGCTGGGCCCGGTCGCGATCATGCCGCCGCAGCTCGCCCCCTGGGCGAACTCCCTGGAGCTGTCCCGGCTGCCGGACGGCATCGCCATGGCGGCACGGCAGTACCTCACGCGGTTCTGGGAGCTC
This sequence comes from Actinoallomurus vinaceus, assembly GCF_039542055.1. Lineage (NCBI taxonomy): Bacteria > Bacillati > Actinomycetota > Actinomycetes > Streptosporangiales > Thermomonosporaceae > Actinoallomurus > Actinoallomurus vinaceus. The sequence continues at coordinate 73,360 of NZ_BAABHK010000019.1, read as the reverse complement.
GCCCCGCGCGTCCGCGACGAGATGGGGCGGCGGCTCGCCGACGAGGCCCTCGGCTATGTCAGCCCGCCACCGCCGTCGGGACACCGGCCGGAGATCGTCCTGTCCGCAGTGCTCGCCGAGCGCCGCCACCGCGAGGAACGCCGGCTGGCCGAGCGCGCCGCCCGGCGGGCCGCGATCGCCCGGCGCGGCCTGCCGCTCGCGGTCAGCGTCCCGCCCGGCCCCGCACAGCCGGCGGTGATCCCGGTGGGCGGACCGCCGCCACCGCCGCCGTCGTACGGTGGCGGCCCCATGCCCATGCCGGAATGGCTCGGCGGTGCTCCGAACACCACGAACCCGCCGACGTTCCTCCCGCCCGGGGGCTGAGGTTCACGCGTGCCTGCCGCCTCCCGCCCGCAAGGCGAGGTTCGCAGGCTTACCGCCCACCCGCCCGCGGGCCGAAGTTCACGCCGGCTTACCGCCTCTCGCGTGCGAGCCGAGGCTCACCCCCGGCTCGCCGCCTCCCGCCGGCGAGGCGAGGTTCACAGGTCTACCGCCCAGCCGCCCGCGGGGCGAGGTTCACGGGCTTACCGCCGACCCGCCCGCGGGCCGAGGCTCGGACAAGCGTTCAGCGCACGGTGACGCGGACCGACGGAGACGGCCCGTAGATCTCGTGCTTCTGGTGGCGCAGGCCGACGCCCACGGCGCGGAACGCGTACCGGCCACGGTCGAGCAGGCGGGCGTCGAATCGGAAGTCGGCGGTCCAGCCGTCGGCGTGGTACGGCATGACACACTTGCCCACCTGCCGCCAGTGCTTGTCAGTGCCCCGGACCTCCAGGCAGAACCGCGCCTTCCGCAGCCCGGCGTCATCACCGGCCACCCCCGCGAAACGCAGGGTCTGACCAGTGTGGATCACTTTGTGCGCCGTGTTGAGGGTCACATTGGACTTCGCCATCGCGGAGCCCCCCGACGCCACGACCAGCCCGCCGCTCAGGAGACCCACGACCCCGGCGCCGACCACCACATGCTTCATGATCTCTATGACATCGGACATGCCCCGAAGGTTGTCAGAGATTCTTAGAAAAAATTCGGCGGATCCTCAAGATTGACGAGTTCGATACCCGGGGCCGCCACGGCCACGTCCCCGGCCAGGTGGATCTCTGATACCTCGCCGGTCTCCAGGTCGGTGATCTCGTAGCGTTCGACCGGGACGCGTTCGCCGTCCGCGTCGTGCCAGGCGATCTCGGCGAGGGACCAGCGCTGCGGCACCGTACGGACCGCGAGGGCCGGGGCCGTCACGAGCAGGATCCGCACGTCGACACGCTCGCCCTCGGCCAGGCGCAGCGACCGGGCCACCGCGACGAGCAGGCCCGGCGACTCGCCCAGGAAGCCGGTGGCGCGCGCGGTGTGCTCCCGCCCCGCGGTCACCCACAGCAGCTCCGCGCCGACGGCGCCGCCGCGCAGGACGTGCTCGCCGGCGGTCACCTGAAGTCTGGCGGGCCGCCAGAGGCTGTCGACGACCAACTCGATCGTGCCGCCGTCGGACCGCTCGGCGGAGTAGCGCCAGCCACCGCCGTCCGGAGCGCAAGAGAACCGCTCCTCGACGCCGGGCTCGTGGATGTACGTTCCGCGCGGCACGCCCCGAATCTACGCGAGGGAGACACCACCGACCGCCAGTGGGCGAAGGAGAGTGGGGCCGTGCCAGGGCGTCGGCGGGCGACGGCACGGGCTACCAGCGGAACTGCTCGTTCTCGGCGTTGATCTGCTTCGCCGCGACCGGGTCAAGCCGACGACGGCGTTCCATCTGCGCGGCCGTCGGCCGATGCGGCGGAGGCGGCCATACGGCCCGGTCGGGCTCGCCGAGCCGGACGTCCTTCCGGGGAGCGAACCTCTGATGGTGGATGTCCGTCAAAGCGGGCCAGGACCAGCTACGCACCTGGAGGGTTCATGTTTCCGCTCGTTCGCACGCGCCGGTTTGCCTTCGCAGCCGTCGCCGCCGTCGGGGTCGGTGCGTTCGGGGCCATCGCCCTGTTGACTGCGCGCGTCTTCAACAACGGCGACAACGGGGATCCGGATCCTCAAGCCAACAGTACGATCGCAGTCTGCTCGGACGTGCCGATCCACGCGTGGTACACCGTGAACATCGGGACCGAGACCCAGCCCGATAACAGGAAAGTCGACGGCGAACTGGAGGCCACCGGTCACGGCCTTGACCCGTTCGACAAGGACGGGCGCCGGCGCTGCGTGGAGCTCGGGTCGGCCTTCGGGTCCCAGGTGGCCTTCAGAGCGCCAGGTCTGAACGACGGGCAGCGGTTCTCGGTGACCGCGCTGGCCGATCACGAGCATTTTCTGGTCGTCCGCTTTACCAAAAACGCCGACGATACGGTCATCGGGACCCGCCAACCGGTCGGTGTGCCTGCGTCCTACGTTCCATGATCCATGGAACACGGCCTAGTCGATCGTGTGGCCGCCGTTGACGGTGATGCGTTCTCCGGTGATGAAGGCGGCCGCGTCGGAGGCGAGGAAGGAGACCGTGGCGGCGACGTCGTCGGGCGTTCCCATCCGGCCGAGAGGGACATCGGCCCGGTAGGCGCTCACGTCGTCGGCGGAGGCGCCGGCGTGCCGCTCGACGGGGATCCAGCCCGGGGCGACGAGGTTCACCGTGATGCCGGACGGGCCCAGCTCCCGCGCCCAGGAGCGGGTCAGTCCGATCTGGGCGCCCTTGGCCGCGACGTAGGCGGACATGCCGGGCAGGGCGCGTTCGAAGATGTCGGAGCCGATCTGGATGACCCGGCCGCCCCCTCCGGCCTTCATCCCGGGGAGGACGGCCTGCAGCAGCAATGTGGGGCTCTTGACGAAGAACCGCAGCTGGTCGAGGTGCGCCTCCCAGGTCAGATCCTCCACCGCGACCGCCGGCTGTGGGCCGGTCGCGTTGACGACCAGGACGGTGATCGGGCCGAGCCCGTCGGTCACCGCCGCGACCAGATCGGCCACCGCGGCCTCGTCGGTGACGTCGGCGGCGAACGCCTCGGCACGGCCGCCCGCGGCGCGGATGTCCTCGACCACTCGCCGGGCCTGGTCCGCTCCGGAGCGGAATCCGACGGCCACGGGCCGGCCGTCGGCGGCCAGGCGCCGCGCGATGACCGCGCCCAGTCCGCGGGACGCTCCGGTGACGAGCGCGACGCCCTCTTCCACGGCCACAGGCCCTCCCTCGGCTGCTGATCTCCGGTGCGGCACCGACGATATCGGCGGGCCCTGGCCGTAGGCGGCCGCCGGGTCATTCGGGGTCGCCCTACCCGGCGACGTCGTCGGAATCGCGTGCCGGCCGGAGGCGCTCACACCCTCCTGAGCGCCTGCCGGTCCCGTCAGGAGCCCTGCCGCCAGGAGGACAGGTACTCCTCCTGCGTGGGGGTGAGCGCGTCGATCTCGACGTCCATGGAGGCGAGCTTCAGGCGGGCGACCTCGGTGTCGATCGCCTTGGGCACGTCGTACACGCCGGGGGTGAGGTCCTGGCCGGCGATCCACTCGCAGGTGAGGGCCTGGTCGGCGAAGGACATGTCCATGACGGCCGCCGGGTGCCCCTCCGCCGCCGCGAGGTTGACGAGGCGTCCCTCGGCGAGCAGGACGAGCCTGCGGCCGTCGGCGAGGACGTACTCGTCGGTCTGGGGGCGTACGCCGCGCTTGATGTCCACGGCGAGGTCGGCGAGCGCCCGTACGTCGATCTCGACGTCGAAGTGGCCGGAGTTGGCGAGGATCGCGCCGTCCTTCATCCGGGCGAGGTGCTCGGCGCGGATGACGTCCCGGTTGCCGGTGACGGTGATGAAGACGTCGCCGTGCTCGGCGGCCTGTTCCATCGTCTGGACGCGGAAGCCCTGCAGGGCGGCGTCGAGCGCCTTGACCGGGTCGATCTCGGTGACGACGACCCGTCCGCCCATGCCGCGGGCGCGTTCGGACAGGCCCCGGCCGCAGTACCCGAAGCCGGCGATGACGATCGTCTTGCCGGCCAGCAGGGTGTTCGTGGCGCGGACGATCCCGTCGAGCGTCGACTGGCCGGTGCCGTACCGGTTGTCGAACATGTGCTTGGTGTCGGTGTCGTTGACCGCGACCATGGGGAAGCGCAGCGCGTCCTCGCGGGCCATCTGGTGCAGCCGGATGACGCCGGTGGTGGTCTCCTCGCAGCCGCCGCGTACACCGTCGACCAGGTCGAGGCGTTCGGTGTGCAGGATGTTGACCAGGTCGCAGCCGTCGTCCAGGACGAGCTCGGGGCCGATCTCGAGAGCCTGGTGGATGTGCCGGTAGTAGCCCTCGCGGTCGACGCCCTGCCGGGCGAAGACGGCGGCGCCGTACTCCCGCACGAGCGCGGCGGCGGTGTCGTCCTGGGTGGACAGGGGGTTCGAGGCGGCGAGGGCCACCTGGGCGCCCCCGGTCTGGAGCGTGCGGATGAGGTTCGCGGTCTCGGTGGTGACGTGCATGCACGCCGCGATCCGCAGGCCGTCCAGGGGGCGTTCGGCGGCGAACCGTTCCCGGATGCGCCGCAGCACGGGCATGGACCGGTCCGCCCACTCGATGCGCCGGACCCCGGACTCGGCGAGCCCGGGGTCCGCGATGTCGTACGTCACGACGAAATGGCCTCAGTACCGGTAGTGCTCAGGCTTGTACGGGCCCTCGACGTCGACGCCGATGTAGGCGGCCTGCTCCTTGGTGAGCTCGGTCAGCTTGACGCCGAGCGCGTCCAGGTGCAGGCGGGCGACCTTCTCGTCGAGGTGCTTGGGCAGGGTGTACACGCCGATCGGGTAGTTCTCGGTGCGGGTGAACAGCTCGATCTGCGCGATCACCTGGTTGGTGAAGGAGTTCGACATCACGAAGCTCGGGTGGCCGGTGGCGCAGCCGAGGTTCATCAGCCGGCCCTCGGCGAGCACGATGATGGTCTTGCCGTCGGGGAAGGCCCAGGTGTGGACCTGCGGCTTGACCTCTTCCTTCACGATGCCCTGGATCTTCGCCAGGCCGGCCATGTCGATCTCGTTGTCGAAGTGGCCGATGTTGGAGACGATCGCCTGGTGCTTCATCCGCTCCATGTGGTCGGCGCGGATGATGTTGAAGTTGCCGGTCGTCGTGACGAAGATGTCGGCGATGTCGACGACGTCCTCGAGCGTGGTGACCTGGAAGCCGTCCATGGCGGCCTGCAGCGCGCAGATCGGGTCGATCTCGGTGACGATGACGCGGGCGCCCTGGCCGCGCAGGGCGTCGGCGCAGCCCTTGCCGACGTCGCCGTAGCCGCAGACGACGGCGACCTTGCCGCCGATCAGCACGTCGGTGGCGCGGTTGAGGCCGTCGATGACGCTGTGGCGGCAGCCGTACTTGTTGTCGAACTTCGACTTGGTGACGGAGTCGTTGACGTTGATCGCCGGGAACAGCAGCGTGTCGGCCTTGTGCATCTCGTAGAGACGGTGCACGCCGGTCGTGGTCTCCTCGGTGACGCCCTTGATGCGCTCGGCGATCGCGGTCCACCGGCCGGAGCCGTCGACCGTACGGTGGAGGAGGTCGAGGATGACCTTCCACTCCTCCGGGTCCTCCTCGGCGGCGGAGGGCACGGCGCCGGCCTTCTCGTACTCGGCGCCCTTGTGGACGAGCAGGGTCGCGTCGCCGCCGTCGTCGAGGATCATGTTCGGGCCGTCACCGCCGGGCCAGGCGAGCGCCTGCTCGGTGCACCACCAGTACTCCTCCAGCGTCTCGCCCTTCCAGGCGAACACCGGGACACCCTGCGGGTCCTCCGCGGTGCCGTTCGGGCCGACGACGACCGCGGCGGCCGCGTGGTCCTGGGTCGAGAAGATGTTGCAGCTCACCCAGCGGACCTCGGCACCGAGCGCGACCAGCGTCTCGATCAGCACGGCCGTCTGGATCGTCATGTGCAGCGAGCCCATGATCTTCGCGCCGCGCAGCGGCTGGGACTCGGCGTACTCCTCACGGACCGCCATGAGACCCGGCATCTCGTGCTCGGCGAGCTGGATCTCCTTGCGGCCGAACGCCGCCAGCGACAGATCGGCGACCTTGTAGTCCATGGTTGATGTGCTCCCTGGGATCGGTGTCACCGCGAGTCTAGGCGGGGCCGCTCGAGGATCGCACGGTCCGGGCGCGGTATCTGACACTGATTTGTCAGAATGGGGCCATGCGTATCACGGAGGCCGCCCAGCGGCTCGGCACGTCCCCCCGCATGCTCCGCTACCGCGAGACCCTCGGCCTCCTTCCGCCGACCCGGGAACGCCAGGGCCATCGCCGGTTCGGGGACGCCGAGCTGCGGGCCGTCGCGCTGGCCCTGGCCCTGGAGAAGAGGTACGACATCAGCCCCGCGGAGCTGGCATTCGGGTTGCGCGTGCTGGCCGATCCGGAGGTACGGGCGGACGTCCGGGAGCTCGGCGAGCGCGTCGGACGGCTGTCGGCGCCTCCGGCGCGGGCGCTGGACTTCGAGAAGGAGAAGGCGTTGCGCCTCCTGCGCGGCCGACCGTGAGACCGGCGGGCGGCGTCATGGCCGGCGGGCCACGCGAGGGCCACGAGATGTGGCCCTCGCCGAGGAGGCCGGATCGGGGTCTTCCCCAGCCCATGGTCACCCCGACCTGGCCGTCCACGGGACATACCCGCGGGAGACCCGGACGGCACCACGGCCACCTCGGCGAGGGACGATCGGTCGCGCCACCCGAACCCCCGAGATCCGGATGGCCCGACCCGGACACCGGCGACCTCGGACCCCCTAGTACGAGAGCGCCGGTGCCTCGTCACACTGCAAAGGTACGCCGCGGATCACGCCCGGTCGTCCCCCGCAAGGATGGGCTCGGAATCGTCCCAGAGGTGGACATCGGGGTCCTCCGGGCCCACAAGGAATCGCTCTGCGCGGCGACGCGGGAACGCCCGAGAACAGGTGATGATAAAGAGTGACCAGCGACAAGCCTGACTTTCTCCACGAGGCCGGACCGGCGGCGTGGCGCGTGGCCGCGCAGGTCGTGACCGCGGTGGGTCAGGTCCTTCTGTGGATCCTCACCGGAATCGGCCGCCTGCTCCGTCCGATCACGAGCCGCCTCGTCGCCTCCCTGTACGGCAGGAGCACGCCTCCCGCCACTCCTCCGCCTTACGGTGGACCACCGCCGTACGCCACGCCGGACGGCACACTCCTGCAGCGGCAGCCGCCGCCGAACCCGGCCGGCCCGCCACCTCCGGCGGCCCGGCAGCCCCGGACGCCGCCGGTGCTGCGCTGGGTGCACGCCTGGCGCCGGTTCGCGGAGTCGTGGGCGTACGGGCCGGTGACCGGCGCGATCCTCGCCGTGGCGGCCCTGATCGAACTGCCCCTGCACCACCTTCAGGTGGTGAGCCTGCCGGGGGCGTTCGCGCTGGCGGCCACGCTGCCGCTGATGTTCCGCCGGGAGTCGCTGCGCCCGGCGTCGGCGATCGTGCTCGGCGCGCTCGCCGCGAGCCTGCTGTCCGGGCAGCAGGTCCTGATGACCACGGCGTTCGCCGGGCTGTACACCCTGTTCCTCCTCGCGCAGCAGCTGCCCCGTCCGTCGACGGGCGTGCTCGGCGTGTGCAGCGTCGTCGGCGTGGGCGTGGTGTACCTCGCCTCCAGCAGTCTCGACGACATCCCCTGGCTCGCCGGGTTCACGGCGGTCATCGCCGCGATCGGGCTGGGCGACGCCCGCCGTACGGTGGAGACCGCCGAGGCCAGCGTGGACGAGGAGCGGGAGCGCAGCAGCGAGACCCTGACCCGGCTCAACGTCGCGGAGCGCGAGCAGGCGATCCTGCGCGAGCGTGCCCGGATCGCCCGTGAGCTGCACGACGTCGTCGCGCACTCGGTCTCGATGATCGCCGTGCAGGCGGAGACCGCCCCGTACACCATGCGGAGCCTGTCGCCCGAGGCGAAGAAGGGCTTCGGGGAGATCGCCGGGGCGGCCCGGGAGGCCCTGGAGGAGATGCGCCGGCTCCTCACCGTGCTGCGCGCCGAGCCCGGCGCGGAGCCGGAGGTGACCCCGCAGCCGCGGCTCGACCGGCTCGGCGAGCTGATCGACTCGCACCGTGGCGCGGGCGGCGAGGCCCGCCTGACGGTGCGCGGCAGCGCCCGCCCGTTGTCGACGACGGTGGAGCTGTCGGCGTACCGGATCGTGCAGGAGGCCCTGACGAACGCCAGGCGGCACGCTCCGGGGTCGCGGGTCGACGTCGAGCTCGAGTACCAGGGCGACCGGCTGGCCGTCCGCGTGAGCGACGACGGCGCGACGGTCCCGCCCACGACGACGGTGAACGCCGACGGCCGGACCAGGGTCATGGGCCACGGTCTCGTGGGGATGCGGGAGCGGGCGACGATGCTGGGCGGCCGGTTCGCCGCGGGCCCGCGCCCGGAAGGGGGATTCGCCGTGCAGGCGGACCTTCCGGTAGGCAAGAATCGGAGTTCATGATCCGAGTAGTGATCGTCGACGACCAGACGATCGTGCGTGCCGGTTTCGCCGCGCTTCTCGCCGCCCAACCGGACATCGACGTCGTCGGGCAGTGCGGTGACGGCCGGGAGGCCGTGCGCCTCGCCGAGGCCCACCGGCCCGACGTCGTGCTGATGGACATCCGGATGCCGAAGATGGACGGTATCGACGCCACGAAGCGCATCCTCGCCGACCCCGCCAACGGATCGACGCGCGTGCTGATGCTGACCACCTTCGACGTCGACGAATACGTCTACGAGGCGCTGTCCGCCGGGGCGAGCGGTTTCCTGCTGAAGGACTCGACCGCCGACGACCTGGTGGCCGCGGTGCGCGTGGTGGCCCGGGGCGACGCGCTGCTGGCCCCGCAGGTCACGGGCCGGCTGATCCGGGAGTTCGCGCGCCAGCGGCGGGATCAGCCGAAGCCGGCGCCGGCGTTGGCCACGCTGACCGCCCGGGAGACCGAGGTCCTCCAGCTGATCGCCGGCGGCCTGTCCAACGCCGAGATCGCCGCCCGCCTCGTGGTCAGCGAGCACACGGTCAAGACGCACGTCGCCCGGGTCTTCACCAAGCTCGGCCTGCGCGACCGCGCCCAGGCCGTCGTCCTCGCCTACGAGTCCGGCCTGGTCACCCCGGGCGGTTCGGCCGAGTAGGGCTACGCGGAAAACGGGCGCTGCACAATGTCAGCGGATCGCGTCGAGGACGTCGTGGGCGGCGGCCGTCGCGGCGGCTTCGGTGTATTGCGGAGAGGCGGGAGTCCGCTTCATGAAGTTGGGATCGCCGGGATCGGTCGATGACTTGTTCGACGCCCCATAGTCGATCAGGATGAAGGCGTTCCGCCATCTGACGAGGAGTTTGGCAAGAGCCTTGTCGCCGTCGTCGTTGATCAAGTTGATCATGAACGCCTCGTCGCCCAGTCCCGCGAGCGGGTGCGCGCCGGTGACCCTGGCATATTCCTTCTCGTTGAGGAAGCTGTGCCGGTTGTCGAGGAGGAATTGGTGTGCGGCGGATTCGGCTCGCTTGGCCGAGCGGCCGGATGCGGGCAGGTAGGCGTCGATGGAGACCATGAAGTCACCCTGCTGTCCCGTCGGGGTCACGCCATAACCTGTGCAGAGGCCTTGGCGATGGAGCACATCGACCTGGAACGAGGTGCCCTCAATGCAGTGCGCTGGGGCAGCGTATTTCGAAAGCGTCGCCGGTTTGAGCATTTCGGACACCTTGCCCAAGCGGGTGATCTCGGTGGGCCGATGGTCGCCGGAGGCGACGACGACCGCGACGACGGCACCGGTGGCCAGCACCGCTGCCCCGGCCATCGCCGCGACCAGCCAGGGCCACTTCTTGCGTCGCCTGGGTTCGGGCGGTGGCGGGATGTACGGCGGGTACTGCGGGGCCTGTCCCGGTGGGAATCCTGCCATCAGGTGGCCTTCCAGAGTTGAACGCCGCCCTGCGCGCCGTAGACGGAGGTCGCAAGGGTCTTTCCGTCGGGACTGAACACGACCGGATGGTTCGCGTTGGCGAAATTCCGGACCGTGCGTTGGGTGGCCAGATCCCAGAGTCGGACCGTGCTGGTGCCGGGCGCCTGGTTGGCGCTGGCCAGAGTTTTCCCGTCCGGGCTGAACGCGACCGAATAGACCATGCCAGGGCCGCTGAACTGGACCTCGTGGCCGAGTTGGGCGGTGATCCGGCGGCCGGCCACATCACACACTTCGATGTTGCCGGTGATGTCGCCGATGGCCACGGTCTTGCCGTCCAGGCTGAACGCCATCGAGTTGGCACGGACCCATTTGAGAATGGCGAGAGTGCGGCCGGAAGCGACATGCAGCAGCACGCTGTCGTTGTTGTTGCCGTAGGCCGCTATCTTGCCGTCCGGACCGAATGCCGCCGCGTGGACATTCTGGATCTTGCTGGGGAGTTCGCGGTCATGGCCGGTGGCCAGATCCGTGAAACGGATGTCCTTCGCGCCGCCGTTCGTGAAGAGGGTCTTGCCGTCCGGGCTGAACGCCAACGCGGAGACGTCGTCCTCATAGCCTTCGAGAGTGCCCGTGGTGCGGCCGGTGGCCACGTCCCAGAGCAGGACCTTCTTCTCCTCGGCCCGGGCCAGCGTCTTGAGGTCCGGGCTGAAGAGCACAGGCTGAACGAAGCGGGGCACGCTGATGCGTGTGACGTGGGTGTTGCGGCCCGTTGCCACGTCCCAGAGCCAGATCGAGCCGTCCGAACTGGCGGCGGCAAGAGTCCGCCCGTCGCGGCTGAACGCCAGAGCGTCGGGTGAGTCAGGACCTGGCAGCGTGACGGGGTCGCCCGTCTTTTTGGAGGCGTTCGCGGCGGGGACGCCGCGGGCCGGGCTCCGCCGCTTGGACGACGGCCAGAGCGTGATCGCGGGGATGCCGGCCACTACGGCCGCGCCCCCGACGACCGAGGCCGCCAGGAGCGCACGGCGCTGAATCGGAACCGGCGGTGACGCGGCAGTGAGCCGTGCCAGGACGTCGGAGACCGTGGGCCGGTCCGCGGGGTTCTTGGCCAGGCAGGCGTCGATCAGTTGCCGGAGGTCACCCGTCATCCCGTCGAGGCGAGGCGGGTCGTTGATGATGCGGTGCACGATCGCGGGGATCGTTCCAGCGTCGAAGGGGCCATGACCGGTGGCCGCGTAGGTCAGCACGCATCCCAGCGAGAACACGTCGCTCGCCGGACCGGCCCGGTCCGCGCGCACCTGCTCAGGGGACATGAACGCGAACGTCCCCACCACCACGCCGGTGGAGGTCAGGGAAGTGGCGTCGGCATGCCGGGCGATTCCGAAGTCGATGATCCGCGGCCCGTCCTCCGCCATGATCACGTTGCTGGGCTTGAGGTCCCGATGCACCAGGCCGCAGCCGTGGATCGCCCCCAAGCCCTCGGACAGCCCCGCGCCCACGGCCCGCACCGCATCCGGGCCGAGGGGACCGCCCTCGGTCACCAACTCCAGCAACGACGGACCTTCCACGAACGCCGTCACCAGCCAGGGCGGGTCGGCCTCGGGATCGGCGTCGACCACCTGCGCGGTGTGGAACCCTCCCACGCGCCGGGCCGCCTCGACCTCCCGCGCGAACCGAGCCCGGAACCTCGCGTCGCCGGCATGCTCCGGCCGGATCGTCTTCACCGCGACCTTGCGCCCCGCGGGCGAGACACCGGCGAAGACCTGTCCCATGCCGCCCTCGCCCAGCCGCCCCGTCAGCTGGTAGGGACCGACCTGCCCGGGATCACCCGGCTGCAAGGGCTCCATCTGCACCACCACACGTTGACGCGGACGCCGACGGCCCCGTTCAACGACCGCCGCAGAAGGAATCTTGTCAGAAAAACAGTGCTATCTGTTAATGATCCGCCCGGCGGCTCAGATCCACTTCACGACGGCGCGAGTGGCCGTGTCCCACAGCAGGAGGTTCCGGCCGCCGCCCGTGGCGAGGGTCTTGCCGTCCGGGCTGAACGCCACGGGCCCGGTGGCACGGGAAAGCGTGGTGATCGCTTGGCGGCTCGCCACATCCCAGAGCCGGACGCCATCGCTGGTACGGGCCCCGGAGTTGCCGTTCTGAGCGGGCTTGAGGTCGGCACTGGCGAGGGTCTTGCCGTCCGGGCTGAACGCGACCGCGGTCACCTGGTCGGCCGCGTCGCTGAGGGTGATGCTGCGGGAGCCGACGTTCAGGTCCCAGAGCCGGGTCCCCTGGCCGCCGATGGCCAGGCTCTTGCCGTCCGGGGAGTACGCCAACGCGAGGATCATGTTGGCTTCGTCGAGGACGCCCTTCTCCTGAGTGGTCCTTGTGTCCACGAGCCGCACACTCTTGGCGTTGAAGTTGCCCGCCGCCAGGGTCCCGCCGTCCGGGCTGAACGTCAGCGCTTCGACGGTGTCCTTGGAACCGGAATAGGAGACGGTGACGCGGCCGGTGGCGACGTCCCAGAACCGGACCGTGGTGTCTTCGGCGCCCGCCAGGGTCCTGCCATCGGGGCTGAACGCCATCACTCTCACGCTCGTGGCGTTGCCGGTGAGAGTGCCGGTGGCGTGGCCGGTCGCCACATCCCAGAGCTGGATGGTGGTGCCCTCGGCCCTGGCGAGGGTCCTGCCGTCCGGGCTGAACGCCAGCGCGGACACCTCGCCGTTCACCTTCAGATGGGTTACGGTGCGCTTCTTCGCGGCCACATCGCAGAGCCACATGGTGTCGGCCCCGTCGCCGCCGACCACGGCCAGCATCCTGCCGTCCCGGCTGAACGCCATCAGCTCCACATTGCCAGGTCGGGGCCCGTCGGACTCCGGCCAGAACGCGACCGCGGGAACGGCGACCGCGGCGGCCGTGCCGGCGACCGCCGCCGCGCCGAGCAGGAGAGTACGGCGCCGGATCGGACGTGCGGCGCCCGCCACCGGCTGTGCAGGACCTGCCTCGTGCCTGGTCACCCCCAGTGTCGGCTGCCGAACGTGGACCGTGGCCTCGTGCGGCGGGGCCGTTGGCGTCACCGGCGGCCGCACCATCCCGGGGTTGGTGAGCCGTGCCAGAACGTCGGCGACAGAAGGCCGGTCGCCCGGGGCCTTGGCCAGGCAGGCGCGGACCAGGTCCGCGAGGTCGCCCGTCATCCCGTCGAGGCGAGGCGGGTCGTTGATGATGCGGTGCACGATCGCGGGGATCGTTCCGGCGTCGAACGGGCTACGACCCGTGGCGGCGTAGGTCAGAACGCACCCCAGCGAGAACACGTCGCTCGCCGGTCCGGCCCGGTCCGCGCGCACCTGCTCAGGGGACATGAACGCGAACGTCCCCACCACCGCGCCGTTCGAGGTCAGGCCGCTGGCGTTGGCGTCGCGCGCGATTCCGAAGTCGATGATCCGCGGCCCGTCCTTCGCCATGATCACGTTGTCGGGCTTGAGGTCCCGGTGCACGAGCCCGCAGCCGTGGATCGCCGTCAGCCCCTCGGCCAGCCCCGCCCCCAGCGCCCACACCTCCTTCGGGTCGAGGGAACCGCTCTCGCGCACCATCTGCCGCAATGACGACCCGGCGATGAACGCCGTCACCAGCCAGGGCGGGTCGGCCTCGGGATCGGCGTCGACCACCTGCGCGGTGTGGAACCCGCCCACGCGCCGGGCCGCCTCGACCTCCCGCGCGAACCGAGCCCGGAACCTCGCGTCGCCGACATGCTCCGGCCGGATGAGCTTGACCGCGACCCTGCGACCCCCTGGGGACCAGCCGAGAAACACCTGTCCCATGCCGCCCGCGCCCAGCCGCCCCTCCAACCGGTAAGGACCGACGCTCCTGGGGTCACCAGGGTGCAACGGATCCATCCACGCCACCTCGCTATCGGCCACGAAACCAGCGGGCGCCCACGAACGCCGCAAAGCGCATGGTGTCAGGAAACGATCACGGAGTGGCCATGGTGCGACGAACTGCCGAGCCGTGGCCGGTCACCGGCCGGCGCGGATGCGGGTTACGGGTGCTGGAAGGTCACCTCGGGATTTGCCGCCGTCGGCCCGTCGAGCAGGACCCGGTGCCTGCCTTTGAAGTGCAGGTCGAAGAAGGCGCCGACGTAGGCACGGGTGATCGCCAGTGAGCGCTGCGCGGACAGCTCGATCGGCATGCCCAGCATCGTCTCCAGGACCGGCCCGTCGGTGAAGCTGGAGTGGTCGGCACCGGCGACGGCCGGCCAGCGCTTCCAGCCGTCGAGTTTCGGCCAGTCGCGGTCCCAGGTCGTGTCCTTGTCACTGCCCGAGCTGTGGATGGACTGCGTACCGAGGAGCAGGAAGGGGCGGCCGTGCAGGCCGGTGGCGGGGACCGGCGCGTAGAAGGTACCGTCCAGGTTCACTCCGGCCCGTACCCGGTCGTCGGCGGCCATGGCCAAGGGCGCGGCGTCGCCGCTGATGGAGTGTCCGGCCACGCCGATGTGCCTAGTGTCGATCATGCGGGCGGAGCGCCAGGCCGGATGCGGGCCGGTCAGTTGATCGATCACGAAGGTGATGTCCCTGGCCCGGCTTTCGGCGATGGCCGGCGGGCCGCCTGCGGGAGGCCGGTCGCAGATGACGCAGGCGAGGGTCTTCCCGTCGGGGAAGGTGATGCCGGCGGCCTCGTAGGTGTGGTCCACCAGCGCGACCACGTAGCCGCGGCTGGCCAGGTCCTCGGCGAGCCCGGAGAGGACGGCGCGCGGCAGTGTGAGACCGGGCGACAGCACCACCAGCGGGAAGCGGCCGTGCGTCGGTCGCGCGTCCGTGTGCGCGTAGGTGCGGATGCGACTGATCGTCTCGGGTGGGATGGTGGAGTTCGGGGCCTTCCTCTGCAGCAGGAGACGGGCCTCCTCGGTGGTCATGTACGGGGCGGGTCCGCCGGTCCTGGGCCGGGCCGGGTAGTACATCGACACCATCAGCTGCCGCGGGCCGGCGGTCGGTACCCAGGGATCCGGGCGGTTCTTGTCGACCAGATGCAGCGTCGCTCGGCCGACCGCGTGCCGGCCCGTCGGGCGAGGCAGTTCCGCTTGGGCGCTGGTCGCGTGCGAGGACGCGTCGGCGGAGGACGCGGAGGCACCGGACGCCGCCGTCTGCCGGGCCGGCGACGCGGGCGCGCACGCCGCCAGCGCCGCGGCGAGGAAGACGGCGGGCAGCGCGGTCATCAGCCGGGGCTTCCGGCCGTGCCGGCCCGTCGGGGTGCGTCCGGCGGGCTGCGACTGTGCTGGTTCGAATGTCATCGGGTTCCTCAGGGGTTGTGTGAATGGCCGGGTGGTCATACGTCACGCCGCCGTACGACGATCACGGCGAGGACGGCGGCGACCAGGGGCCACAGGGCGAAGACGATCCACGAGCCGCTGGTCGTCGGCAGCGCGGGGGCCGACAGGGGGTGCCGCAGCGACAGGCAGTGGACCCAGTCGTAGAAGGGGAACCAGGCGTAGAGATCGTTGGCCCACTGGTGGACGGTGGGTTTGAAGAAGCCGGGCACGATCACCAGGACGGCGCAGCACGCGGCGACGGTGCCGGCGGTGTGCCGGAGCAGCGCCCCGATGCCCATGCCGACCAGCGCGGACAGGGGTGCGAGCAGCGCGTTGGCGACCAGCACGTGCGGTACGCCGGAGTCGCCGGGCGACAGGGCGACACCGCGCCCGGACAGGATGGCCTGGCTCACGGCGAAGGTGCCCAGCGACAGGACCGCGCCGAGCACGAGCATGACACCCGCCATGACGGTCGCCTTGGCCGCCACGACGCGCCCGCGGGCCGGGACGGCGGTCAAGGTCGTGCGGATCAGGCCGGTGGAATACTCGCCGGCGATCGCCAGCGCGCCCACCACGCTCGCACCGATCATGACGAGGGTCGCGGTCACGCCGCTGAACGCCGCGGTCATCGGGTCGAAGTGCGCCTTCTCCACGGGGCGGAACGTCGGCCAGGAGTCGTAGGCGTCCAGGCTCTTCTGCAGGGCGGCTGCGATGACGAGCAGCACGCCGAGCCCCAGGACCCAGCGGGTCGAGCGCAGCGACCAGAGTTTGATCCACTCGGCGGCGAGCAGGTCGCGGAACCGGACGCCGGGGCCGGCGGCCGGACGACGCCCGGCGGCCGGACGCGGCACGGCCGCCCGGGGCGACGCCGGGGCGGTCATCGGCGGTCTCCCGCGCGGTACTCGACGCGGTCGGCGGTGAGTTCCATGAACGCCTCTTCCAGCGACGCGGTGCGCGCCGCGAGCTCGTGCAGCAGGATCCGGTTCTGGAAGGCCAGTTCACCGACGCGGGCGGCGGACAGTCCGGTCACCGTCAGCGCGTCGAGGCCGTCCGCGGCCGCGACGGCACCGGCGGCGGTGAGCACGGCGGCCAGGCGAGCGGACTCGGGAGTGCGCACCGTGACACGGGCGCGGGTGCCGCGCGCCGCGAACTCGGCGACGGTCTCCTCCGCGATCAGCTGCCCGCGACCGACGACCACCAGCCGGTCGGCGGTGTTCTGCATCTCGCTCATCAGGTGGCTGGAGACCAGCACGGTACGGCCCTCGGCGGCCAGTCGCCGGAACAGGCCCCGGACCCAGCGCACACCCTCGGGGTCCAGGCCGTTGACCGGCTCGTCGAACAGCAGCACGGGCGGATCCCCCAGCAGCGCCGACGCGATGCCCAGTCGCTGCCGCATGCCCAGGGAGAACCCACCGACACGGCGGCGCGCCGCACCCGCCAGCCCCACCTCCTCCAGGACCTGGTGCACCCGGCGGCGGGGCAGGCCGTTGCCGCGGGCCAGCGCGGACAGGTGCGCGGCGGCGCTGCGTCCCGGATGGACGTCGCCGGCATCCAGGAGCGCGCCGGCGTGGTGCAGTCCGGCGCGCCGCTCGGCGAACGGCCGCCCGTCGATCGTGGCGGTGCCGGCGGTGGGCCGGTTCAATCCGAGGATCATCCGCAGCGTCGTGCTCTTACCGGCGCCGTTCGGGCCGAGGAACCCGGTGACCTGGCCGGGCGGCACCGTGAAGCTCAGGTCGTCGACCGCCAGGACGTCCCCGTAGCGTTTGGTCAATCCGTTGACTTCGATCACCCGATCCACGCTGCCGGAGCCGGTGGCGGCGTGGCATCGGCCCGGCGGCGGGAATCCGGCCGCACGCGGTCGGCCTGCGGGCATACGCCTGCGGGCATACGCCTCAAGGCCGACGCCGGGGCGGTACCCGGACCCGTACGCTCCGGCCGTGGAGTCCCCTCATTCGCCCTCGCCGCCGCGCCGCCTGCCTCCCATCGCGCGGATCGCGCTCACCGGGTGCGGGGTGGCCGGGGTCGCCCTGGTGCTGTTCGCCACGATCACGGGCGGTGCCCGGCCCGGGAGTCGTTGGAACGAACCGGACGCCGTCCTGGTCGCCGTGACCGTGGTCATGGCCTTGCCGCTCGGGTGGGCGAGGCACCGCCCGTGGCCGGTGCTGGTGGCGGTCCTGGCCGAAGTCGCCGCGGCGGTGCCGCTGGGACTGCGCGGCGAGCAGATCTGGCCGCTGTTCGTGGCGTTGGACCTGTTGGTCGCGTTCGTGGCCGCCACTCGCGTGCACCCCCTGGCCGCGGCCGTCGCCACGCTCGCGGTGCAGGAGTCGGCCTATCAGGCGGGCCTGTTCGCGGACGGGGGCCGGCATCGGCTGCTGGTGCCGGGCTTCCTGGTCCTGGCCGTGCTCCTCGCCCTGAGCGTGCTGACGGCCTGGCTGGCCGGGACGCTGCTCCGCCAGCGGCGCGAGTACGGCGAGAGGCTCCGCGCGCAGGCGGAGGTGCAGGCGGTCACCGCCGAGCGTTTGCGCATCGCCCGGGAACTCCATGACATGGTCGCCCACGGCATCGGCGTGATCGCCATTCAGGCCGGCGCGGGCAGCCGGGTCATCGACACTTCGCCGCAGCAGGCCCGGGACGCGCTGCGGGCGGTCGAGGCCACCAGCCGGCAGACCCTGCAGGGGCTGCGGCGCATGCTCGACGTCCTCCGCCAGACCGACCCCGGCACGACGCTCGAGGAGGCCGCCCCGCTCGCGGGACTGGCCGACCTGGACCGGCTCACCGTGACCACGGCGGCGGTCGGCGTCACGGTGGACGTGCGCCTGCGGGGGCGACCACGCCCGCTGCCGCCCATCGTCGACCACGCGGCCTTCCGCATCGTCCAGGAGTCGGTGACCAACGTGATCCGCCACGCGGGCACCCGCCACTGCCGGGTGTCGATCGATCAGCGGCCGGACGAACTGCACGTCGAGATCGTCGATGCGGGACAGGGCGGCACGGCCGATGCCGGATCCGGGCACGGCATCTCCGGCATGCGCGAACGGGCCGCCCTCCTGGGCGGTCGTCTCAGCGCCGGCCCACGTCCCGAAGGCGGCTTCCGCGTCAGCGCACGACTGCCCCTCCCCGCGACCGCCGGGCGGCCGCGATGACGATCCGCGTTCTCCTCGCCGACGACCAGGAACTGGTCCGCGCCGGACTGCGCATGGTCATCGATGCCACCCCGGACGTCGAGGTCGTCGGCGAGGCGGCGACCGGAGCCGAGGCCGTCCGGCTCGTCCGGGAACTGCACCCCGAGGTGGTCGTCATGGACATCCGCATGCCCGGCATGGACGGCATCGAGGCCACCGAGATGATCACCGCCGGCTCCGCGGCCGCCCGCGTCATCATCCTCACCACGTACGACACCGACGCCAACGTCTACGCCTCGCTCCGCGCCGGCGCGGGCGGCTTCCTCGTCAAGGACATGGCCCTCGACGACATCCTCGCCGCCATCCACGTGGTCGCCGCCGGCGACGCCCTGATCGCCCCGGGCGTCACCCGCCGCCTCATCGCCGAGTTCGCCGGCCGTCCCGAACCCGCCCCGCCGCCGGAGCTCGGCCGCATCACCCCACGCGAACGCGAGGTCCTCACCCTGGTCGGCCGCGGCCTGTCCAACGCCGAGCTGGCCGCCCATCTCCACATCAGCCCGGGAACCGCCAAGGCCCACGTCGCCAGCCTGCTCGCCAAGCTGGACGCCCGTGACCGCGTCCAGCTCGTCATCCTCGCCTACGAAGCGGGCCTGGTCTCACCGGCCCGATGACCGACGCGCCTCAGGCCTTCGGGCCGGGCTCCGATGCCACTCCGGAGCGGTCCAGGTCGGGTTCGAGGTAGATGTGGTGGGC
Organism: Actinoallomurus vinaceus; assembly: GCF_039542055.1. Taxonomy (NCBI): domain Bacteria; kingdom Bacillati; phylum Actinomycetota; class Actinomycetes; order Streptosporangiales; family Thermomonosporaceae; genus Actinoallomurus; species Actinoallomurus vinaceus. The sequence goes on along the minus strand of NZ_BAABHK010000019.1, from coordinate 54,357 downwards.
CATGGGGACGGCGGCGCGGATGCGCTTCTCCGCGGCGTCGATGGCCTTGGCCACCTCCCCGGCCGTGTCGTCATGGGTGACCGCGATCTTCGCGGCGACGAGCAGCTCCTCCGGGCCGACGTGCAGGGTGCGCAGGTGGATGACGCGGTCGACCTCCTCGACCGACTCCAGCTCCGCCGTGATCTGCTTCTCGACGTCCGTGGACGCCGCCTCGCCGATGAGCATGCTCTTGGTCTCGACGGCCAGCACGATCGCCACGAACGCCAGCAGCACGCCGATGGCCATCGAGCCGACGCCGTCCCAGACGCCGTCGCCGGTGACGACCGCGAGCGCCACGCAGATCAGGGCGATGACCAGGCCGAGCAGGGCCGCGAAGTCTTCCAGGATGACCACCGGCAGCTCGGGCGCCTTGGCACGGCGGATGTAGGACACCCAGCTCTGCCCGCGCCCTCGGGACTGGTTGGCCTCCTTGAGCGCGGTACGGAACGAGAACCCCTCGAGGAGGATCGCGAAGATCAGCACGCCGAACGCCCAGGCCGGGTCATCGACGTCGTGCGGGTCAATGACCTTGTGCCAGCCCTCGTACAGCGAGAACAGGGCACCGATGGTGAACAGCACGACGGCGACGATGAACGCGTAGAAGTAGCGCTCGGAGCCGTAGCCGAACGGGTGCTCACGGTCGCTCGCCCGCTTCGACCGCTTGCTGCCGAGCAGCAGCAGGGCCTGGTTGCCCGAGTCGGCGACCGAGTGCACCCCCTCGGCCATCATCGACGCCGATCCGGTGAACGCGAACGCCACGAACTTCGCAGCCGCGATGCCGAGGTTCGCCCCGAGTGCCGCAATGATCGCCTTGGTACCGCCTTCAGCACTCACGGTCGCTCCTGTCCGTCGCGCGGCCGGTGTTACTCACGTGATCCTCTCTTCGAGTGCCCGGTCGGCCGACGGGTCGATCCCGAGGGCCAGGGCCAGGTAGACGCTGACGTAGTCGATGTGCGCGATGAGCCCGGCGAGCCGCTCCAGCGGATGAGTACCCGGGGCGGTGAGCTCGATGACGGGCACCGCGCGGTCGCGGGCGAACTCGGCGGCGATCTCCCGCCGCCTGGTCACCCGCGGGTGCTCGTCCACGTCGTGGACGAGCACCAGGGACAGCCGTGTGGGCTCCGGGTCCTCGACCCGGTCGCGGAAGAAGTCCTCCTCGGCGCCGGCGCCGGACCCGGCGGTGAACGGGCCGTCGAACATCGCCGCCTGGTCGTGCCACGCCGCCGGCAGCTCGCCGTGGACGGCGGGGTAGCCGGCGTCGGCCGCGAGGCGGCTCGCGAACCGGCGGGCCGCCGTCCCGGTCAGCGGCGACGTGCCCCAGATGACCGGGATGGACCCGGCGATCTGCAGGGCGACCTGCTTGCCGGGATTGACGAACGCCTCACTGCTGGGGCGGCACTGGTGGCTCATGTCCTCCAGCACGACGGCGGCCCGCTCCAGCGCCTCGGGCGTGACGTCGGCCAGCCCGAGCGCCCGCGCGGTCAGGAGCAGGGGGACGGTCAGCCCCCACAGCATCGTCCGCTCCGGGCCGGCCGGGCGTACCGGCACGAACGGCACGCCGGCCTGCACGGCGATGTCGCCCAGCGGCGATCCGCCGGGGCCGACGCACAGCAGGCGGCAGCCGCGGCGTACGGCCTCGACCGCCGCCGACAGGGTCTCCTCGGTGTCCCCCGAGCCGGACACGGCGATGACGACGTCGGGCGCGCCCACCCAGCCGGGCAGCCGGTGGCCGCGTACGGTCGTGATGGGCACCGGGCAGCCCTGGCCGCAGACGGCGGCCAGCACCTCCCCGGCAAGGCCGGAGCCGCCGGTGCCGACGACGACGAGGGCACGCGGACGGCCGCCCTGCGCGATCCGCTCGACGCCCGCCTCGGTGGTGTGCAGCCGGGCCTCACGCACCTGCGCGGCGGCGGACGCGACGCTCCGCAGCATGTCGCCTCGATCGGCGGCCGCCAGCGCCTCGGGATCGTCGAGGCGGCCGGGGTCGACCTCGACAGGACTCATGTCAGGCCGGGGTCCGTGCCTCGTCGACGAGGAGGACCGGGATGTCGTCGCGCACCGGGTAGGCGTACTTGCACGTTCCAGTGCAGACGAGTTCGTCGGCCGCCTCGTCGGCCTTCAGCTCGCCCCGGCAGTTGGGGCAGGCCAGGATCTCGAGCAGCCAGTCGTCGATCTTCAACTGTCTTCCTTTCGGACGATGGCGAGCACTTCGTCGCGCACCGCGGACATGGTCTGGGGGTCGGCCGCCTCGGCGTTGAGGCGGAGAAGAGGTTCGGTGTTGGACGGGCGGAGGTTGAACCACCAGTCGTCGCGGCTGACCGTGAGGCCGTCGAGCTCGTCCACGGTCACGCCGGGGCGCCCCGCGAACTCCGCGCGGACCCGCGCGGTTGCGGCCTCCTGGTCGGCCACCTCGGAGTTGATCTCACCCGAGGCGGTGTACGGGCTGTAGGCGGCGAGCAGCGCGGACAGCGGGCCGTCCTGCTCGCCGAGCGCGGCGAGCACGTGCAGCGCCGCGAGCATGCCGGAATCGGCGTACCAGAAGTCGCGGAAGTAGTAGTGGGCGGAGTGCTCCCCGCCGAAGACGGCGCCGGTCTCGGCCATCGTCTGCTTGATGAACGAGTGCCCGACCCGCGTACGGACGGGCTCGCCGCCGTGCTCGCGGATGATCTCGGGCACGGCCCGCGAGGTGATCAGGTTGTGCACGATGCGCGCGCCGGGGTGCTTGGCCAGCTCCCGTACGGCCACCAGGGCGGTGATCGCCGAGGGGGTGACCGGCTCGCCGCGCTCGTCGACGACGAAGCAGCGGTCGGCGTCACCGTCGAAGGCCAGCCCGATGTCGGCGCCGTGCTCGCGCACGGCCGCCTGAAGGTCCCGGAGGTTCTCCGGCTCGATCGGGTTGGCCTCGTGGTTGGGGAACGTGCCGTCGAGCTCGAAGTAGAGCGGGACCAGGTCGACCGGCAGGCCCTCGAACACGCTCGGCACCGTGTGGCCGCCCATGCCGTTGCCGGCGTCGACGACGACCTTGAGCGGACGGATGCCCGACAGGTCGACGAGCGAGCGCAGGTGGGCGGCGTAGCCCGGCAGCACGTCGAGCCGGCGGACCGTGCCGGCCGGGCCGTCGTGGGCCGGGACGCCCTCCTCCACCAGCCGGCGGATCTCGCTGAGCCCGGTGTCGCGGCCGATCGGCCGGGCGCCCGCGCGGCACAGCTTGATCCCGTTGTACTTGGCCGGGTTGTGGCTGGCGGTGAACATGGCGCCGGGCAGGCCCAGGCTGCCGCTCGCGTAGTAGAGCAGGTCGGTCGAGCCGAGACCCGCCTCGGTCACGTCGGCGCCCTGGGCGGTGGCGCCCCGGGCGAACGCCGCGGACAGCGGGCCCGACGAGGTGCGCATGTCGTGGGCGGTCACGATCGCCGTGGCGCCGGTGACGCGGACGAAGGCGGCGCCCGCCGCCTCGGCTATCGCCTCGTCGAACTCATAGGGCACGACGCCTCGGACGTCGTACGCCTTGAAGATCTTGGCCAGGTCGCCCACTGACGCTCCCCTGCTCACGGCCCGGTCGTCGCATTGCCGTCCTGAGCCTACCGGGAGCGGATCAGGGCTTGCGGGGCGTGTCCGAGCGGAGCACTCGCAGATGGCCTCGGCGGCCGACCTCGACGCCCTGTCCCACCGGCTCCTGCCTTGGCGTGGCGGGCTTGGCGGCCTCGCGGACGGCGTTGGCCAGCGCCTCGAGGTCGTCACTCGTCGGCTCGGACTCTTCGGCGGGCAGCCGGACGAGCTCCCAGCCGACGGGGGCGGTCAGGCGCTCGGCGTGCTCGGCGCAGAGGTCGTAGCAATGGGGCTCGACGTACGCTGCCAGCGGGCCCAGAACAGCGGTCGAGTCGGCGTAGACGTACGTGAGCGTGTAGACAGCAGACTGCTTGCACGCGGTGCGGGAGCAGATCCGGACGTGGCTCACGACGGGAACGTATCTCCTCCTGCCGTACCCGCGCCACTATCCTCACTTCGTGTCGCCGTATTTCCGACGCGCGACCGCATAACGGATCTTTGTGCGGGGGGCAGCCGGGCAAGGTCGGGACTATGCTCAAGGAGTGCGATCCCGGGTGACACGCTCCAGCACACGCCGCCGCGACCGCCGTGGCCGCGGGATGCGAGGGCCGCTCGCGCCGGCGGACGCGCCCATCTCCCGGACCCGGGCCGAACGCTTCGACGATCTCGTCCGCGATGAGGCGCGCCGTCTGGAGCAGCGGTGGAGCCGCGAGCTGACCGGTGTGGAGTTCGCCGTCGAGGAGGTGCCGCCCGTCGAGTCGTGGGCGGACCCCGCCGAGCCGGTTCCGCTGGGGCGCCTGCTGCCCGCGGAGGACGGCAGGCCGGCGCGGATCGTGGTCTACCGGCGGCCGGTGGAGGCCCGGGGCGGCGACGACGAGCGCGACCGCGCCCGGCTGGTCCGCGACGTGGTCGTGGAAGAGGTCGCGGATCTGCTCGGACTGGCCCCGGAGTCGGTCGACCCCACGTACGACTCCCGCGACGACTAGAGCCCCAGCGCTCGCCGGGGAACGACGGTGGTGCCCCCCGGGGGCCTACCGGACCGCGTCGAGCCGTCCGGCCGGCCCCCGGGTGAACGATCACCTCGGGCATCCGCGCCGCTGGTGCGGGCCTCAGCCCGCCGCGCGCTTCAGCTTCCGGCGTTCGCGTTCGGACAGACCGCCCCAGATGCCGAACCGCTCATCATGCCCCAGCGCGTATTCCAAGCATTCCGCCCGTACCTCGCAGGCACGGCACACTTTCTTGGCTTCACGGGTCGAGCCGCCCTTTTCCGGAAAGAAGGCTTCCGGATCTGTTTGCGCGCACAGTGCGCGCTCCTGCCAGCCCAACTCTTCGCCGTCTTCTGTGCCGTGCGTCAGCGGGATGAGCACTTCGCTCACAGACGCACCTCCTCGCCCCGTGGAGTCCCCCCTGGTCACCTTCCCCGACTGAGTCCCCCGGGAAGGCAGAACTACACCCATGAAATTACACGCGTGTATGACCAGCGTCGTCAAGCCGAATGGGCAGGGAACGGTGAGGTGCGGCTAAAAAAGCCGCGGTGACCTGCGGAGACAGCGCTCACTGCGCAGAGTCACGCAGTTATGCGTTTCTGCCGCCGCAGCCTACTCCGGCGGCCGGTACGGGTCGGCCGGATGCGACCGATCCGCCTCCCCGGATCCCGACGAGGGCTCGCCCTGCGCCGACTGGTCCGTGCCACCGCCGTAGGCGCGGGTCCACTCCCCCTCGCCCTGCCCGGCCGGCGGCTGATCCGTACCCCCGTAGGCGCGAGTCCATTCCCCTTCGCTCTCTCCGGTCGACGACTGCCCCGCTTGTCCCGTCGACCCCTCCTGTCCCTGCTGACCCTGTTGTCCCGGTTGCGCGGGCTGGGAAGGCAGGGCGGGCTGCCCCGGCTGAGCCGGCTGAGCGGGCTGCCCCGGCTGGGCCGTCGGCTGCTGGTAGTAGGGCGGCTGGCCGTACGCCTGCTGCGAATACGGATTCTGCTGGCCGTACGGCTGCTGCGGTGCCTGCGGCTGCCCGTAGGGCTGCTGCGGCTGGCCGTACGGCTGCTGGACCTGACCGTAGGCGGGCTGCCCGTACGGCGCCGCCGGCTGGCCGTAGCCCTGCTGCGGGTACTGCGGCCCGGCCGGCTGGGCGGGCGCGAACGACTGGAAGACCGAGAAGACGAAGAACCCACCGACCGCGAGCACGGCGAGCTTCGCGATGCCGTACAGGAACATCGCGAACTTCGCGCCCGCCGGGATGTCGAGCACGATGCCCCCACTGCCGCCGCCGGCCGCGAGACCGGCGAGGATGGTGATCACGTCGAGCAGCGCGATCAACCCGAGCAGGATCACCCCGCCCAGGGCGACGTTACGGGCCTGTGCGGTCGGAGCGCCGACCCGGGAAACCAGCAGCACGGCGACGACGACGAGGCCGACGACGGCCACGCCCGAGAAGAAGCTGTCATTGCCGGCGAAGATGTAGGCGCGGTAGGAGAACGTCGTGCCCCTGCCGTCCGTGAAGAGGCTGATCAGTCCGCTGACGATCTGCAGGAACACCGAGCCGAGGAGGACCCAGGCGCCGGGCTCTCGTAGCCGCTGCGCGGCGTCGTTGTTCACGCGTTACTCCCTGTGAGTGATCCGTTCCCCGCAAGCTTCGCACATTGCCCCACAGCCCGTGGCGTCCACCGGGCCCCGGGGTGCCAGACTTGTCCGCATGCGCATCGTGGCACTCGCGGGCGGAATCGGGGGAGCTCGTTTCCTGCGCGGACTGAGGCAGGCCGCCCCAGAGGCGGATATCACCGTCATCGGCAATACCGGCGACGACATTTCACTGTTCGGGCTACGAGTGTGTCCCGATCTGGACACCGTGATGTACACCCTCGGCGGCGGCATCAACGAAGAACAGGGGTGGGGGCGCGCGGACGAGCGGTTCACGATCCGCGAGGAGCTGGCCGCGTACGAGGTCGGCCCGTCCTGGTTCACCCTCGGCGACCGTGACTTCGGGACGCACATCGTGCGTTCGCAGATGCTCGACGCCGGATACCCGCTGTCCGCGGTGACCGAGGCGCTCTGCGCCCGCTGGAAGCCCGGCGTGCGCCTACTGCCGATGAGCGACGACCGGGTGGAGACCCACGTCGTCATCGAGGACGCCGAGGGCCGGCGCGCCGTCCACTTCCAGGAGTGGTGGGTGCGGCTGCACGCGCAGGTCCCCGCCCGCTCCATCGTGGCGGTCGGCGCGGAGGACGCCAAGCCCGCGCCCGGCGTGCTGGAGGCCCTGGAGGCCGCCGACGTCGTGATCCTGCCGCCGTCCAACCCGGTGGTGAGCGTCGGCACGATCCTGGCCGTGCCGGGCATCCGCCCGGCGGTCGCGGCCAAGACCGTCGTGGGCGTCTCCCCGATCATCGGCGGCGCGCCCGTCCGCGGCATGGCCGACGCGTGTCTGACGGCGATCGGCGTGGAGACCTCGGCCGGCGCCGTGGCGGCGCACTACGGGCCCGACCTGCTGGACGGCTGGCTGGTCGACACGGCCGACTCCGACCTGGACGGCGACCTCGACGGCATCGCCGTCCGCTCCCGCCCGCTCCTGATGACGGACGTCGACGCCGCCGCGGCCATCGCCCGCGCCGCCCTCGACCTCGCCGCGGAGCTGGGCTCGTGAGCGGGGAGGGGAGAGCAGGCGTGCGGTACGAGGTGTTCGGCGTCGACGGTCTGCCGGAGGTCCACGAGGGCGACGACGTCGCCGAACTGATCGCCGAGGCCGGGCTGCGGGACGGCGACGTGGTCGTCGTCACCTCCAAGATCGTCAGCAAGGCGGAGGGGCGCGTCCTCGTCGCCGACGACCGGGAGAAGGCGATCGACCAGGAGACCGTACGCGTGGTCGCCCGCCGGGGCGCCACCCGGATCGTGCAGACCCGTCAGGGCCTGGTGCTGGCCGCGGCCGGCGTGGACGCCTCCAACACCGAACCGGGCACGGTCCTCCTCCTGCCCGAGGACCCCGACGCCTCCGCGCGCCGGATCCGCGCACGCCTCCACGAGCTGACCGGCGTCCGCGTCGGCGTGATCGTCTCGGACACCCTCGGCCGGCCGTGGCGGCTCGGCCTCACCGACGCCGCGATCGGCGTGGCGGGCCTCCCGCCCCTCGACGACCTGCGGGGCCGCGTCGACGCGTACGGCAACCGCCTCGACGCCACGATCACCTCGATCGCCGACGAGATCGCCTCGGCCGCCGAGCTGGTGAAGGGCAAGCTGGCCGGCGTCCCGGTCGCGGTCGTCCGCGGCCTGGGCGACCTGGTGACCGAGGAGGACGGACCGGGGGCACGGGCGCTCGTCCGCTCCCCCGACGAGGACATGTTCCGGTACGGCTCCGCCGACGTCCTGGCGGCCCGCCGCACCGTACGGGAGTTCGGGCCGGAGCCGGTCGACCCGGCCGCGGTCCGGCGCGCCGTGGCCGCCGCGATCACCGCCCCCGCCCCGCACCACACGACCCCCTGGCGGTTCGTGCTCGTCGAGGAGGGCAAGGACCGGCTGCTCGACGCCATGCGCGACGCCTGGACCGCCGACCTGCGCGGCGACGGGTTCAGCGAAGAGTCGATCGCCCGGCGGCTGAGACGCGGCGACGTGCTGCGCCGCGCCCCGTATCTCGTCGTGCCGTGCCTCGTGACGGACGGCGCGCACGACTACCCGGACGCGCGCCGCTCCCGCGCCGAGCGCGAGATGTTCCTCGTCGCCATGGGCGCGGGCGTGGAGAACCTCCTGGTCGCGCTGGCCGTCGAGGGCCTGGGCTCCTGCTGGGTGTCGAGCACGCTGTTCTGCGCCGACGTGGTGCGCGAGACGCTCGACCTGCCGCCGAACTGGGACCCGATGGGCGCGGTCGGCATCGGTCACCCCGCCGCTCCCCCGCGCGACCGCCCGCCCCGCGACCCGGCCGACTTCATCGCGCTCCGCTGAGCGCGTCCCCGGACCGTGTGGCGAAAACACTGCTCTGCGCGTTCGAACCACCCGCTCATGAGAGCGAAGGGGATCACTCGGACGGGGGAGGCCGCGGCGGTAAAGCCGATGTCACCTTGAGGGCATGATCGATGGCCTGGGGATGACGTCGTCGTGGCCGCATCGCGCGGCGCTGTTCTGGACCGTGGCCTATGGCGGCTTCGGCCTGGTGTGCGCGCTGACCGACACGCCTGTCTTCGCCGGCGGTGACCATCGGGCTCCGGCCGGACTCGACTGGTCCGTCGTGGCGATCGCCGCACTGGCAGCGGCGGCCCTGCGGTCGAGGCGGCGCGCACTGCTTTGGACGGCATGCGCCCTGTCGGCGATCTCCGCGTTCGGCCTGCTGATGAACGTGATCACGCTGGTGTTCGAGCAGAGGGTCGACGACCCGGTGGCCGCCGCGAACGAGGCGTTCGCGGCGCTCGGCGTCGTCCTCCTCGCCGTCACGGCCCGCTCCGGACGCCCGTCGGGACGCTCGGTGTGCCCGCCGGCGCCGTCCCCGGCTCCCCGGTCCGCGCGGTGGGCCGCCTACGCGGGCGCCCTGGCGTTCGTCCCGTACGCGCTGATGAAGACGACGTGGGCGGTGGGCGGCACCTTCGCGGGGACGAGCGGCGCGGAGATGCGCGCGATCGCCGAGCGCAACGGCGCGTCCGGGCTGTGGCTCACGCTGGAGTCGTGGGGCATCGACGCCACCGCGCTGCTCGCCGCGCTCGGCATATTCCTGATCTTCGGGCTGGTGCGTCCATGGGGCCAGGTGTTCCCCCGCTGGACCCTCGTCCTACGCGGCAGGCGGGTGCCGCGCTGGCTACCGCTCACGCCGGCCCTCCTCGGCGCCGCCACACTCGCCCCGTACGGGGTGGCCGGAGTCGGTTACGCGGCCCTCGCCACGGCGGGAGCGGTGACCATACCCCGTGGTGACTTCCACACGTCGGCGGACGCCCTGCTCGTGAGCTGGATCGGGCTGAGCGCCTTCGGCGTCTACGGCATCGCCCTGACCGTCGCCGCCCGCTCCTACTGGCTCCGAACCCGCCCGACCTGCGCTTGATCGCCGTGGGTTTCCGCACCGGATGGCGATCCGCCGAGGGTTGTCGGGGCCAGAGCCCCGACAACCCTCGGCGGTTCGCGACGTTTCAGGCTCGGCTGGTGAAGGGGGTGAGGGCGCGGGTGAACTGCCAGGGCTGCTGGGCGACGCCTGAGCAGGTGTTGCTGCCGCCGGTGCCCACACAACCACCGTTGTCGCGCTGCAGGGCCCAGAAGGACAGCTCGGCGATGCCCTGCTGGGTAGCCCAGTGCTCGACCTGGGCCGCGTCGTCGGTGGTGAAGGTCTCCGCCGGGCCGAAGTCGTCGATGCCCACCATCTCGGTGATCCCGACCCGCGACCAGAGCTGCTTGAGGCTCGCGTTCGGGTGGATGGCCTTCAGCTGGCCGACGAGACCGGTCGCGGCCTTGACGGTGTCCTGCGCCATCTCGTGCGGCTGGTTGTCGTAGTAATCGAAGGTCATGATGTTGACGACGGAGATCTTCGCGTGGTTCTGCTCGGCGTTCCGCAGCAGCGCGACGCCGGGGTCGCTGAGGCCCGTGGTGAAGGTCGGCAGCGTGTAGACGAACTGCACGGTCCGGCCGTGCCGGCGCGCCCAGTCCTGGACCAGGGTGATCGCCTTGTTGCGGCGGTCGATCGCGGCGGTGTTGTTGAGGGAGTCGGCCTCGACGTCGAAGTCGAGGCGGGTCACGCCGTAGGTCGTGATGACCTTCTCGTACGCGGCGGCGATCGCCTTGACGTCGGTGCAGCTGTCCGCGATCTCGGTGTTGGTGGTGTCGGCGCCGTAGCCGCCGAAGGAGGGGATGACGTCGCCGCCGGTGCGGCGGATCGCGGTGATGTCGTCGCCGTAGACCGACCAGGACACCGGGGCGCTGGCGTCACCGTTCCAGGTGAGTGTGCAGGAGCCCGGGGTCGCGGTCTGCAGGAAGGCCAGGGTGAGGTACTTGGCGCCGGACTGCTTGGCCAGCGCGGCAGGGCTGTCGGGCAGATAGGTCTCGACGTACGGGGCGAAGACGTGGGGCGGTATGGCGCGCTCGTGCGCCGAGGCGCTGCCCGTCAGACCGAGACCCGCCACGCAGACAGCACCGGCGACGGTCGCGACCCTACGTGACCAGGACATGGGCGACTCCCTCAGAAATGAATAGGAAGGTTTCCTAATCGTTCTGGGAACGTAGAGCGGCGGCTCACCCCTGTCAAGACCCTCGACCAGGCACAAGATCATCCGAGAACCCGGCGCCCCACGGCTCGAGGCGCCGCGAAGTTCCCGTCCGGCGCGATCGCCGGTCCGGCCCCTGGATCACTGACGGTGATCTTCAGCGGGGCGCTTTACGCGCACATGGCGGCGGCGATCTGGACGCCGAGCGGATTGTCGATCACGTACCGCCCGTGGCACTGCGGTCGACGGACGGCGATTCCGTCGACGCGCGGCCGGCTGGGGCAAGGTGCACGGCGGTGGGCGCCGGAACGGGAAGAGGCTGCGACCCTTCGGGCCGGAGCCCGTCGAAGATCAGGCTCAGGTAGCGCCGCCACAGATCGTGGGGGGCGACCTCGCGCAGGGGCGCGACGGCCTGGTACGCGGCGCCGAGCAGAAGCACGGCAGACCGCGCGTACAGAGGGGAATGCGATGAGCACGACGATGAAGGCGGTCGTGGCCGAGGCCTACGGGCCGCCTGAGAGCCTGACCGTCCGGCGGATGCCGGTACCGGTGCCGGGCCCCGGGCAGATTCAGGTACGGGTGCGCGCCGCGGCTCTGAACCCCGCCGACCTCCGCATGGTCGAGGGTGCGATGCACGAGCTGGCCCCGCTGACGTTTCCGCACGTGCCGGGGAGCGACTTCGCCGGTACGGTGGTCGCGCTCGGGGACGGCGTGTCCCGGTTCACCGTGGGCGACGAGGTCTTCGGGCTGGGGCTTCCGCGTGCCGCGGTCGCGATGGCGACGATCTCATCCGACCCGCCCTCGCTGACGACCGGCACGATGGCCGAGTACGCCGTCTTCGACGCCGACACTCCTGCCCTCGCGCCGCGCCCGGCGGAACTGGCCGTCGAGCACGCCGCGAGCCTTCCGATGGCCGCCCTGACCGCGTTGCCGGTCATGCGGATGGGCCGGTTCCAGCCAGACGAGACCGTCCTGGTCATCGGCGCCACCGGAGGTGTCGGCAGCACGGTGGTCCCGCTCCTCGCCGCGGCGAAGGCGCACGTGATCGCCACCGCGGCCGCGACCGACCAGCCCTACATCCGTTCCCTGGGCGCCACCGAGGTGATCGACCATCACGCGGACGACGTGGTCGGCGAGACGCTGCGCCGCCACCCCGGCGGCATCGCGGCGGTGGTCAACCTGGCGGTGCCAGGCGACCGCCTGGTCGCCTTCGGCGAGGCGGTCCGCCCAGGCGGGCGAATCGTGAACGTGGCCTTCCCCAAACCGGATCCGGCCGCGTTCGGCCGTGACGATCTCACCGTCGAGACCGCTTTCATGACCGCGCACGGCGGCGACCTGACGCGCATCGCGGCGCATGCGATCGACGGATCACTGCCTGCCGCGATCGGCCGTCGCTACCGTCTTGAGGACGGGGCCCGCGCCTACCGGGAACTGATCGCGGAACATACCCGCGGCAAGCTGATCGTTGTCATGGACGAGCAGGCATGACCTGCCCTGCCCGAGGCGTGCAGTGACCGGATCCGGCCATAAGGACGTCAGCGCGTGGCGGCGGCGACCTGGGCCGGGGTCGGGGTCGGCAGGATCTTGGGCGGGGTGGGACGCAGGCCGAGCCGGGCCGCGTCGCGGGCGTCGATGCGGCCGTCCGGTGTACGGAAGCCGTACCGCTGGAAGGTGTCGAGGGCCTGTCGCGCCCGCAGCGCCCAGCGGAAGGCGTCGATGGCCTGCGCGCGCAGCGGGTCGCCGGTCACCGCGACGAGCGGATGGTCGAGGAGGAGGGTGCCCTCCTCGGGGACGAGGACGGCGGCCGGGTTGGGCCGGTGGGTGTCGTTGTAGGCGACGACCGACTGTTCCGTCGCGGCCACGAGGGGGCGGCGGAGGTCGGACAGTCCGGCGAAGGCCCCGTAGAGCCGGCCGAGGTCGGGGTCGCGCTGGACGGTGACGGAGCCGATCGTGGCGCGGGTGGCGAGGGTGACGGCGGCGCCGGCGGCATTGCGGGCCGGGTCGAGGGTGCGGATCGACGCGTGCAGTGGGGCGGTCTTCAGGAGGCGCCAGCTGGCGGCCGTCCCCGCGTCTCGTAGCTCGCCGGCGACGGCACGCGGGACGGCGATCACCACGGGTGTCGCGGCGACGGGCGTGCCGGTCGCGAGAGTCCGCGCACCGGCGGCCTCGGCGCGCTTCAGCCACATCGACGAATCGGGCACCCAGGCGTCCGCGTCGAGCGACTCGCCGTTCTTCAGGGACCGTACGACCGCCACCGGGTCGCGCATGTCGATCGTGATCCGCGCGCACCTTCCACCGATCTCGTGAGGCTGCACGTTGAATCGGGCGGCGATGTCGCCGAGCGCGGGGGTGATGTCCGGGGCCGCGACCACGCTGACCTGCAGGGTCTTCCCCTGACAGGTCTGCGGCCGGTCGCGGAGGAGGTACGCCCCGGCGGTCAGACCGGCGAGAAGAAGCACGGCACCGACGATCAGCAGACGGGCCCGCGGATCCCTCCTGGTCACGGCCATGATCCGGAGAATAGTACGCCTGGCGATAAGTGCCGCTAAATGCCCGTTTGCGACGTTTACTTTGCTTTAACCATCAGTGTGGATTTACGAGCGATTTTCGCATTGGCCAGTACCCACTTACTTTGAGTGACGATGCGTGTCCGTTTCAGCCGGATTTGTGAAATAGATGCATTACTCCCCGCAAGGTGTGCCATGATCACCGACCGCAAGCCCCCGACCAGCGCGGCCCCGAGCCGCGCCAGGAGAGGACCCGCTCATGACATCCAGACGACTACTCGTCAACGGGCTGAGCGTCGCGGCCGTTTCCCTCGGCATCGCGGCGGTCAGCGGTTGCTCGTCGTCGCACGTGCAGTCCACGTCGTCCAGCAAGAAGGTCACCGTCCACAACTTCGTGGCGGGGGACAATCTCAACGGACGCGCGGGCAAGTCGCTCAACTCCAAGACCGTCAAGGTCGACCAGTACAAGAAGGGGCAGAAGGGCCCCGTCGTCTGCCAGGACCCGGGCGAGTACGCGTACGGTTCCAACATCTGGGACAAGACCTCCGATGGCACCTGGGTGACCGACGTCTACGTCAAGACCGGCCACACCGGCTTCGTCCCGGGCGTCCCCCGGTGCACCACCGGATCGGAGGGCACCGGCGGCGGCAGCACGAGCGGCAGCGGCAGCGGTGCCGGCTCCAGCAACTGCTACAGCAGCGCGGCCGTGCACGGCCGCAACACCGGCTCCTCCGGCTCCCGCGTCGGCTCGACGAGCGCCCGCATCAAACGGGTGATCGCACTCGCCACGGCCGAGACCAAGAAGGTCCGCAGCTACTCGTGGGGCGCCGGCGGCAAGGGTGGCGCGTCCTGCGGCATCGCGTCCCCGAGCCCGGGCGGCTACCAGGACTACCGCCGCTACGGCTTCGACTGCTCCGGTCTCACGCTCTACGCCTTCTACAAGGGCGCGGGCATCGACATCGGCGCGAACACCAGCCAGCAGTACAGCCGGGGACCGAAGAAGAGCTGGTCGTCGCTGCGCAAGGGCGACCTGATCTTCTGGGGTAGCGGTGACAACATCTACTCCACGACCCACGTGGCGCTCTACATCGGCAACAACAAGATCATCGAGGCCGCGCCGCCACGCGGCTCGCACAGCGTGCACATCACGACCCTGTACGGGTCGGGACGGCACACCGCCCACGTCGTCCGCTTCATCGGTTAAGTGACGACACGGCGGACAGGGTGCCGGACCACCCTGTCCGCCCTCCAGCCCGTCAGCCCGCGAGGAATCCGTGCCTCAAGGGCACCCGTTGCCGGGGTGAATATCTGGGCCACTGGTCCTAGGGAAGGATCGGCGAAGCAGGACTCCAGCATCTAGTCCAGCACTGACCGTGCTCGGTAGCTTCTTCGGGTCATCCCGCTTGTGCGCGCATATCCACTAACTGCGCCCGAAGCCAGGCGGTTGAGGCGAGTAGATAGGAATTCCCGATGAAAAAGCTTCTGTTGGCAGGCGCGGCAGCCGCCGCCATCACGGTCACCGGCCTCGGAGTCTCCCCCTCCGCATCCGCCGCTCCGGCCTCCTCCCCCTCCGACGTGACCATCGCGTCCTGCCTGTACAAGGTGAAGGCCAAGGAGGCCATCAAGATCCGCACGTCCAAGAAGAAGAGCGCCACCGCACTCGGCGTCCTTCCCAAGGGCAAGACGGTCTGCTCCGACAAGTGGGAAACCGGCGGCAAGTACAACTACCACGACGGCTGCAACAACAAGCACGACTGGAAGAACGCCTGGGACCACATCTCTTACAAGCCCAAGGGCCACAGGACGATCAAGGGCTGGGTGCCCAGCACCTGCCTGAAGGTCCTCCCCAAGGCCTGACGAGCACCTGAGACACGCGCCCCGGGGCCGACCGGCCCCGGGGCGCTGTCGTGTCCGTTCGTCCGTCGGCGGAGGCCCGGCGTATCGTCCGCCCGCGGGAACACGTAAGCGGATGCTCACTCGGCCCGGCGGTCAGGTGATGAGCGGCAGGAACCGCCCGACGCCGTCCGTCGCCAGCGCCGCCGCACGACGCTCCTCCGGCACCGCGCCGTACAGCGTGGTCCGCTGCCGGGCCGGACGCCCGGCCCGCGCGGCCAGCTCCTCCAGCGCCGACATCGTCTTGAACGAGCCGTTCTCCGACCCGGCCATCCGGCTGATGGTCTCCTCCATGAGCGTGCCGCCGAGGTCGTTGACGCCGCCCTGGAGGACCTGGGCGCACAGCTCGTCCTCGAGCTTCACCCACGAGCACTGGATGTTGGGGATCGCCCCGTGCAGGAGGACGCGGGCGAGGGCGTGCACCGCGCGGTTCTCCCGCGCCGTCGGCCCGGTCCGCGCCAGGCCGGCGAGGTAGATCGGCGCGTTCTGGTGCACGAACGGCAGCAGGACGAACTCGGTGAAGCCGCCCGTGCGCTCCTGGATCGACCGGATCAGCTTCAGGTGGGCGACCCAGTGCGCGGGCGTGTCGACGTGGCCGTACATCATCGTCGACGTGGTCGGCAGGCCGATCTCGTGCGCGGTCGTGACCACCTCGACCCACGCCGACGTCGGCAGTTTGCCCTTGGTGAGCACCCAGCGCACGTCGTCGTCGAGGATCTCGGCGGCCGTGCCGGGCAGCGAGTCGACGCCCGCCGCCTTGGCCTCGAGCAGGAAGTCCCGGATGGACAGGTCCGTACGGGCGGCGCCGTTGACGACCTCCATCGGGCTGAAGGCGTGCATGTGGATCTCCGGCGCCCGCTTCTTCACCTCGCGCGCGAGGTCGAAGTACGCGGTGCCCGGCAGGTCCGGGTGGATGCCGCCCTGCATGCACACCTCGGTCGCGCCGGCCGCCCAGGCCTCGTCGACCCGCTGCCCCACCTGCTCGATGGACAGCGTGTACGCGTCGGCGTCCGTACGGCGCTGGGCGAACGCGCAGAACCGGCAGCCGGTGTAGCAGACGTTGGTGAAGTTGATGTTGCGGGTGACGACGTAGGTCACGTCGTCGCCGGCGGCGTCGCGGCGCAGGTCGTCGGCGAGCCGGGCCAGGGCGTCGAGCTCGGGGCCGTCGGCGTGCAGCAGCGCGAGGGCGTCCTGGTCGGACAGCCCGGCCGGGTCGCGCTCGGCGTTCCGCAGGGCCGCCGCGACGTCGGCGTCGAACCGCTCCGCGGGCCGGATCCGCGTACCGACCTCGGACCAGTCGCCGTACACCTCGTCGAAGTCGTCCCGGCGGTCCTTCGTCCTGCCCTCCGAGTCGATCGCCACATGGAGATCCACCCGCCCGGCCTCGCCCCAGCTGCCGTCCGGCTCCTGCCAGGGCAGCCCGACCGGTGTGACGTCCTCGCGGGCCATCCCGTCGGGGCCGGCGAGCGCGGCCACGTGGGCGGCGAGGCGGGGGTCGAGCCAGGACTCGCCACGCCGGACGTACTCGGGGTAGATCGTCAGGCGCTCCCGCAGCGCGAACCCGCTGTCGGCCGTACGGGCGGCGAGCTCGTCGATCTGCGGCCACGGACGCTCGGGGTTGACGTGATCGGGAGTGAGCGGGGAGACGCCGCCCCAGTCGTCGATGCCCGCCCGCAGCATCAGGGCGTACTCGGAATCGACGAGGTTCGGCGGGGCCTGCACGCGCGCCTTCGGCCCCAGGACGATGCGGGTCACGGCGATGGTGGCCGCGAGCTCCTCCAGCTCCGCGTCGGGCATCGAGCGCATCTTGGTGTCCGGCTTGGCGCGGAAGTTCTGGACGATCACCTCCTGGATCCCGCCGTACTCCCGCGCGACCTTCCGGATCGCGAAGATCGACTCGGCGCGGTCGCGGATCGTCTCGCCGATGCCGATGAGGATCCCCGTCGTGAACGGCACGTTGGACCGGCCGGCGTCCTCCAGGACCCGCAGGCGTACCGCGGGGTCCTTGTCCGGGGAGCCGAAGTGCGCGCCGCCCTTCTCCGCGAAGATCCGCCGGGACGTCGTCTCCAGCATCATGCCCATCGACGGCGCAACCGGCCGCAGCCGCTGCAGGTCCCGCCAGCCCATGACGCCCGGGTTGAGGTGGGGCAGCAGCCCGGTCTCCTCCAGCACGCGGATCGCCATGGCGCGCACGTACGAGAGCGTGTCGTCGTAGCCGTGCGCGTGCAGCCACTCGCCCGCCTGCTTCCAGCGGTCCTCCGGCCGGTCGCCGAGGGTGAACAGCGCCTCTTTGCAGCCCAGCTCGGCGCCCTGGCGGGCGATCTCCAGGACTTCGTCGGGGCTGAGGTACGGCGCGTCGAGGCGGCCGGGCACGGTCGCGAACGTGCAGTAGCCGCAGCGGTCGCGGCACAGGCGGGTCAGCGGGATGAACACCTTGCGGCTGTAGGTGATCACGCCGGGCCGGCCGGCGGCCTCCAGCCCCGCGTCGCGGATCCGCGCGGCGTACGACAGGAGCGTCTCCAGGTCCTCGCCGCGGGCGTGGAGCAGCACCTCGGCCTCGGACACGTCGAGCGATTTGCCGTCGCGCGCCCGGGCGAGCGCACGTCGTAGAGCGGTGGGCGAAGGCGCCGGAGCGGCGGGATCACTCATGTTGGCAACATACGCCCGGTTCGTCCCCGTTATTCCCATCACCCCCCGGGCGTCAGAAGCGGCGGTAGTCGCGGACCGGCATCCGTGGTCCCCGCCGTGGCGGGGCGGCCCCGGACAGCTCCAGCATGCGGGTCACCCGGTACCGGTGCCCGGCGTACGGAGCGAGGAGCTCGAGCATGCCCGCGTCGTCGACCTTCCGGCCGGTCAGCGCCCATCCCACGATGCCGGGGATGTGGTAGTCGCCGACCGACACGGCGTCGGCGTCGCCGAGGGCCCGCTGCCGCACCTCCGCCGACGTCCACACGCCGATGCCGCTCAGCGAGCGAAGCCGCCGATCCGCCTCCGCGGTGTCCTCGACCTCCAGCCGGCTCGCCACCCGCGCGGCGCCGATGATCGTACGGGCCCGGACCGCCTCGATGCCCGACTTGTGCCACTCCCAGGACGGGATCATCACCCAGGTCCGGGGCGGCGGCGGCACCCGCAGGTCCAGCGGGCCGGGCGCGGGCTCGCCGAATCCGCGCAGCAGGTAGCGCCAGGCCCGCCAGGCCTCCTTGCCCACGACCTTCTGCTCCAGGACCGCCGGGACCAGGGCCTCGAAGACGTTGCGGGTCCGGCCGATGCGAAAGTGCCGCAGCCGCAGGGCCGCCTGGCGCAGGATCTCGTGCTCCGGGCGGAACGACGACGGGTCGTCGGCCGCGCCGAGCAGCTCCGGAACGCCGTCCAGCAGCCAGGACGCCCCCGGCCCCCACGCCTCGGCCTCGATCTCGGCACCGCGCGCCAGCAGCCGCAGCGTGCCCGGGCCGTCCGGGGTCGTCGACGCGCGCCACACCGCCCCGTCAGGGGTGACCGCGAAGGCCGGGTCGCCGGAGCCCCGGCGGTGCGGCGCCAGCGTCAGCCCCACGTCGACCGGCCACGGCGGCCGCCACGTACGGGTACGGGCCTCCTGAGCGAGCAAACCGTGTCCGCTCAGCTGTCGGCGGAGAACCGCACGGCCGTCTCCGGAAGCTGCACGCCCGGCCACAGCCGCAGCCCGTCGCGCAGCTCGTTGCCCGGGCCGACCATCGCGCCGTCGCCGATCACGGCGTCCTCCACGACCGCGCCCGCGCAGATCCGCGCGCCCCGGCCCAGCACCGAGCGCGACACCCGCGCCCCACGCTCCACGACGGCCCCGTCGAACAGCACGCTCGACTCCACGGTCGCGCCCGACTCGACCACGGCCCCGGCGCCGACGGTCGTACCGCCGGAGACGGCCGCCTCCGGGGCGACCGCCGAGCCGTTGAGGAACAGGACTCCCCCGCCCGAGCGCACGGCCGGCGACTCCATCCGGCCGAGCACCAGGTCGCACGAGCCCTGCACGAAGGCGGCCGGCGTGCCGACGTCGAGCCAGTAGGCGCCCTCGACATAGCCCATGATCGTCTCGCCGGAGGCGAGCAGCTCGGGGAACGTCTCGTACTCCACCGACACCACGCGGCCGGTGGGGATCGCGTCGATCGCCGAGCGCCGGAAGATGTAGCAGCCGGCGTTCACCTGGTTGGTCGGCGGCTTCGGGGACTTCTCCACGAACGCGATGACCTTGCCCTCAGAGGTCGTCGGCACCGCGCCGTACCGCCGCGCGTCGTCGACCAGGGTGAGGTGCATCGTGACGGCCGCGTCGGACTTCTCGTGCATCGCCACCTGGGACACCAGGTCGTGGCCGGACAGGATGTCGCCGTTGAGCACGACGACCGGGCTGCCGGCGTCACAGGTCAGCTTCGAGGCGGCGTTGCGGATCGCGCCGGCCGTGCCCAGCGGCTCGTCCTCGGTGACGTAGACCAGCTCCAGGCCGAACCGCGACCCGTCGCCGAACGCCTCGGTGAACATCGCGGCGCGGTACGACGTGGCGAACACGATCCGGCGGATGCCCGCGGCGCTCGCCTTGCGCAGCTGATGCTCCAGCAGCGGTACCCCTGCCGTCGGCAGCAGCGGCTTCGGCGTCGAGATCGTGAGCGGCCGCAGCCGCGTGCCCTTACCTCCGACCAGCAGAATCGCTTCCAGGGTGCCCCTCCCTCATCGGTACCGGCCAGTCACCTTACTGTTCGACGGCGCGCTGGTAGGCCGCCATGTGGGCCTCCGCGGACGCCGCCCAGGTGAATTCACGGGAACGGGCGTGCGCCGCCTCGGCGAGCCGCCCCCGCCGTTCCGGGTCGTCGATCAGCGCGCGCAGCGCCGCCGCGATGCCCTCGGCATCGGGCTCGGTGTAGGCGACCGCGTCGCCGCCCACCTCCGGCAGCGAGGCGCGGTGGGTCGTCAGCACGGTCGCGCCGCAGGCCATCGCCTCCAGGACCGGCAGGCCGAACCCTTCGCCCCGGCTCGGCAGGGCGACGGTCAGCGCCCCGCCGAAGAACCCCGGCAGCGACGGCCACGGCAGGTAGCCGGGCCGGATCAGCCGCAGGCGGGACGGCACGTCGGCGAGCGCGGCGTCCAGTTCGTCGTCCCATCCCCCGCTGCCCGCCAGGACCATCGCGGGCGGGCGCTCCAGGTCCGCCACGGCCTCCACCCAGCCGCGGATGAGGTTGGGGACGTTCTTGCGCGGCTCGAGCGCGCCGAGGAACGCGATGTAGGGGTGCCCGTGCAGGCCCAGCCGGTCGGACAGGTGCCGCCGCTCCTCCTCGGTGGGCGGATGGAAGATCGTGTGGTCGACGCCGTGGTAGGCGACGTCGATCCGGGTCGGATCGGCGCCCAGCAGCCGGACGATCTCGTCACGCGTCGCCTTCGACGGCACGATCACCCGGGTCGCGCGCCGCACCGCGGTGCGCGTCGCCGCCTTGATGAACGTCGTCTTGAGCGGGTTGTGCGCCTCGGGGTCGGTGAAGTAGGCCATGTCGTGGACGGTCACGACGATCGGCATGCCCGGCCGTAGCGGGATCGAGTAGTACGGCTCGTGGATGACCTGCGCGCCGACCTGCTGCGCGATGAACGGCAGGCTCGTCTGCTCCCAGGTCAGGCGCGCCTGGCGGTGCGTGATGGCCGTCGGGCCGGCGACGACACGCGCCTTCGGCGCCAGCTTTCCGTACCGCTCTTCATCCGACCGCTGGCAGACGACGGCCAGATCGGCGTCCGCGCGGTGCAGCGCGCCGATCAGCCCGTCGGCGTAGCGTCCGAGCGCGCCGCGATCGGCGGGCACGCCGGTCGCGTCGACAAGCACACGAGGCACCACGGTGTCGCCCCCTCCGTTCGGTGCCGATGTGGTCGGGATCACTCCCCGATCGGAAGCCTACGCCGATCGATCGACCAGAGGGGGACCTCACCCCTTCTTGCGCGCCTTGATCAGAACGATGCTGCCACGGTCGTTGGGACTGCGCCGGTCGGCGAGCGCGACCAGCGGCGTGAGCGGCGCGGCGGCGTTGAATCCCATCCGGCCGCCGTACGCCGACAGGGAGAGGTAGAGACGCTCGGTCGAGCGGCTGCGGAACTGGTAGGAGTACTCGACGAGCTCCATCCCGCGGCCGGCCAGCAGCTCCCCGAGGCTCTCATGCGTGTAGGTGTGCTGGACGTGGTACTTCGCGCAGTGCGCCTCACGGAGCTTCGGCCACTCGCGCGAGCGGCTGAGCACGTCGGCGGACATGAACAGCTCGCCGCCGGGCTTGAGGATCCGCGACATCTCGTCCAGCGCCTTGCCGCCGTCGTCGAAGTGCTCGATCGCGCACACCGACAGCAGGGCGTCGAAGCTGCCGTCGACGAACGGCAGCCGCAGCGCGTCGCACTCGATCAGGGCCGGCGGGTGCTTCAGGGTCTGCCCGTACAGCATCTTGCCGCGCGCCAGGTCGATCGAGACCGCGTGCGCGCCGCGCTTGCGGGCCTGCCCGGCCCAGTAGCCGTCGCCGCCGGCCACGTCGAGCACCCGCTTGCCGCGCAGGTCGTCGCCCATCCACCGCAGGAGGGTCCCGGCCTCGCGGAAACGGCACACATGCACCTGATGGCCGACGAAGGCCTTCGCGTCATTGAGTTTCATCGGCTTCACTTTACGGCCCCGCCGGAGCGCGTACCCGCTGATCACCGAGTGTTCACCGGGACGTACCGACTAGTCTGGCCGGGTGATCTCCCGCCTGCGAGCGAGCCGCCTCGCGCGTGTCGCCCTGGTCGTCGTCGCGCTGGGCTTCTGCGGTTATGGGCTGTTCTCCCGCTGGGACGACACCCGTCGCGCGGTGACCGAGCTGTCCTGGCCGTACGTCGGCGCAGCGCTGCTGGCGGGGGTCCTCGGGCTCGGCGCGTGGATGCTCGCCTGGCGCCGCCTGCTGGGCGGCCTGGGCTCCCCGCTGCCGCTGCGGGCGGCGGTCCGGGTCTACTTCGTGTCCCAGCTCGGCAAGTACATCCCCGGGTCGGTGTGGGCGCTGGTCGCCCAGATGGAGCTGGCCAAGGAGCACCACGTGCCGCGCGAGCGCGGCGCGAGCGCCGGCGTGCTGTCCATGGCCACGACGATCGCCACGGGCTGCGCGGTCGCCACCGTGACGCTGCCGTTCACCTCGCCGGACGCGACGCGCCGCTACTGGTGGCTGCTCGTCCTCGCGCCGATCTTCCTGGCCCTGCTGCATCCACGTGTCCTGGCCTTCGCGTTGAACCGCGCTCTCCGGCTCGCGCGCCGGCAGCCTCTCGCTCGCACCGCCGGGCTCGGCACGATGGCCGTCTCGGTCGCGTGGACGGCGCTGGGCTGGCTGCTGTTCGGCGCGCACACCTGGCTGCTGGTGCGGGCGGCCGGCGGGCAGGGCTTCTTCCTCGCCACGGGGGCGTACGCCCTGGCGTTCACCGCCGGGTTCATCATCGTGATCGCGCCCGGCGGGGTGGGGGTGCGAGAGGCCGCGCTGACCGTGACGCTCGGGCCCGTGCTGCCGGCGGCCGGCGCGCCGCTTGTCGTCGCGCTCGCCTCCCGCGTCGTCCTCACGGTCGCCGACCTGGCGTGGGCGGGCGCCGCCGTACTCCTCGGCACCCGCCACCCCGTCCTCGTCGATGACGACGCCGAGCCGGTCGGGCACCCGGCGGACTGACCTCTGGACGCGCCCGGCCGGATCACCCCCTGGGCGCCCCCGGTCGACTAGCCTCTCCCCCCTGGAATATCGCCAGGTCCACCGGCCTTGTGTTCGGTGTTGACCGACGCCGCACTTGCGGCGCACCGGAAGGAGAGACAATGGCTCCCGTGGCCGAGCCCATCACCGTGACCGACGCGACGTTCGACCAGGATGTCCTGAAGAGCGACACGCCCGTGCTGGTCGACTTCTGGGCGACGTGGTGCGGGCCTTGCCGCATGATCGCGCCGGTCCTCGATGAGATCGCCTCCGAGTACGCCGGCAAGCTGAAGATCGCCAAGCTCGACTACGACAACAACCAGGCGACCCCGGGCAAGTACAACGTCATGGGGCTGCCGACCCTCCTGCTGTTCAAGGACGGCGAGGTCGTCGAGCAGATCACCGGCGCCAAGCCGAAGCGCGCCCTCCTCAAGGCGATCACCCCGCACATCGGGGCCTGACTAGGCAGATCGCTCCTCACCGCCGGCGCCGCTCCCGACCAGTGGCCCGGCCGTGAGGAGCTGCTCCAGATAGGCGGTCCAGTGCGGCTCGGAGTCGACGGGCCGCACGCCCGCCCGCAGCCGCGCCGGCTCGCCCGGCTCGTAGAACCGGCGCAGGGCGTCGGTGAGCGAGTCGACGTCGTCGGGCTCGCACAGCACGCCGTCGGCGCCCTCGCGGACATGGTCGGCCAGGGTGCCGGCGCGCGTCGCGATGACCGGGACGCCGTGCTCGTAGGCCATGAAGACGTTCTGGGAGGCCGTCGCGGTGCGGTAGGGCAGGACCAGGGCGTCCGCCCGGGCGAACAGCTCCGGCACCTCGGCGGCCGGGACGTACCCGGGTCGCAGCTCCACCCGCTCCTCCAGCCCGAGCGAGGAGACGAGCGCGCGGGTCTCGTCGGCACCGCCCCAGAACTCCCCGGCGACGGTCAGCGCGACGTCGTCCACCCGCGCGAGCGCGCGCAGCAGCACGTCCAGGCCCTTGTACGGCCGGACCATGCCGAAGAACAGCAGGCGGTTCCACGGGCCCTCCGGCGCGCCCGTGAGGATGGGCGTCCCATGGGGGGGCGTCGGCAGGTGCGCGGGCAGCACCGCCGTGCGCACCGGGGTGCCGGGTGCCAGGTCACGGGCGAGCTGCGCCTGCTGCGCGGAGTGCACCAGCGCGCCGTCGACGCGCGTCAGCAGCCGCCGCATGAGGGGCACGTCGTACGGCTTGCGCTCGTGCGGCAGGACGTTGTGGCACAACGCGATCACGCGCGGGCTCTCGCCGTCGCGGGAGCCCAGGCCCATCAGCATGCCGAGATAGGCCGGGACCTGCACGGGCGAGAGCACGACGAGGATCACGAGGTCCTGGGAGCGCAGCCGGCGGCCGATGCGCAGCCAGCCGTCCGGGCGGTACCAGGCCAGCGCGTGCCGGGTGCCGGGGAACGGCTCGCCCTCCGGCGTCGCGATCGTCTGCTCGCCGGGATAGAGGAAGGAGGGGTACTGCGCCTTCCACGACTCCAGCGTGACGTCGTGTCCGGCGGCGGCCAGGCGGTGCGCCAGCTCGGTGGTGTGGTGCGCACCGCCGCCCTTGTACGGGAACGCGGGGCCGATGATCGCGATCTTCACGGTCGGCCCCGCCTCCCCGTCACGTCGCTCCGGCTCACGTGTCTCCCCGGGATCGCACGATCAGGTCCGCCAGCAACGCCATCGACGCGATGATCAACCCGGTCACGAAGATCAGCACAGTGTTGATCGCGAACCGCAGCGGGTGCAGGACCATGTCGAGGATGCCCTTGGCCACGCCCAGCCCCAGCAGCCACAGCGCGAGCGGCATCAGGACCTTCAGCGGGTTGAAGTACATCACCATCCGCAGCACCTGCAGGATGTAGCGGTAGGCGTCGTGCACGAAGTGGAACTTCGAGCTGCCGGCCCGCTTGGAATAGTCGATCGGCACGTAGCGGACGTCGTGCTGGTTCGACAGGAACGCCAGCGTGATCGTCGTGACGCAGGAGAATCCGGGCGGCAGCAGCTTGAGGTACGGCTCGGCGACGTCCTTGCGGAACGCCCGCAGGCCGGAGTTCAGGTCGGGGATCTTCTGCCCGGCGAGCACCTCGGCCGTCTTGCGGATGAACCACTTGGCCGGCACCCGCAGGAACTTGTGGGTGCCCTCCTCGGTGGTGCGCGCGCCCACGACCTGGTCCACCGTCGGGTCCTGGTCGAGGATGTCGACCAGCTCCGGAATGCGGTCGTTCGGGTAGGTCATGTCGGCGTCGGTCCAGACGACGATGTCGCCCCGGGCCTGCTGGGAGCCGATCCGCCGGACGGTGCCCGACCCCCCGTTGCGGTGGAACGGCACCACCTGCATGTTGGGGTAGTGCGGCGCGGCCTCCTCGAGGCGGGCCAGTGTCTGGTCGGTCGAGCAGTCGTCGACGGCCAGCAACTCGTATGTCTGTCCGCTGGCGTCCATCGCCTTGCAGATGCGCTCGACCTCGTCGATGACGTGATCCTGCTCGTTGTAGCACGGCAGGACGATCGTCACATGGGGCGTGTTAGTCACGCCCGGCGAGGATAGTCGCCCAGTCCGATCCACGGTTCTTAGCGTACGCACTGTTCACCCTCTGTACATGGGATCGCTCATCCAGACGTTGATCGTGAGCGACCATGTACCCTGCGGAGCCGACACCAGCGTGCTCGAGTCGCGGCGGGTGTGGATGTGGAAGACCCGGCGGACCGGCCCGTACGGCGACACGTCGGACCCGTCGGCGCCGAGCAGGACCGGCCGGCGGCCCGCCGCGGCGACCTTCCGGACGATCCTCATCACGTCCTCGTCCGGAGCGGTCTTGAAGCCGGGGCGGACGGTCACGCGCGCGGTGGGCGTGTGGCACATTCCGCGGATGAGCTGGGAGAACCGGTCGCCGGTGACGCGCTCGATGATCAGGACGGAGGCGTTCGGGCCGATGGCGTCGCACATCTTCTGCGCCTGGGAGACCTCGCGCTCCTCGGTCCGCGCGAACGTCATCGGCGCCGAGGCGATCGCGGTCGGCACGAGGATCAGCAGCGCGCCCACCGCAGCACTTACCCCCGACCAACCAACCCCGACCGACCTCCCGGGTCCCAACCAGAACGGACGCCCGGGGCGGAGCCTTCGCACGCGGCGCGCCGCCCAGGCGACGGCCCACAGCGCGAACAGCAGCAGGCCCGGGATGACCATTCCGATCAGGCGGCGGCTCGCCCACGGGTGGTCGGGGGTGATCCCCGGCCGCCAGAGGGTCGCCACGGTGGTCCAGACGATGAGGGCGTACGGCAGGAGCCAGTCGGGGCGGCGCCGGCGCAGGAGGTCGCGCAGCACGAGGGCGGCGCCCACGGCGGCCAGCAGGACGGCGGGGACGCCGATGTACCACGCCACCCAGTGCAGGCTCAGCTCGTTGTACTGCCGGTTCGGGTCGAGCGGCAGGTGCGCGGTCCTCTGCAGCGCGGCGATGAAGGCGGCGTTGACCCGGTCGTCGAGGTTGTGCGGCACCCGTCGTACGATCTGGAACATCGGGCGGGCGGCGAAGAAGGCCAGCATCGCGAAGGTCGCGGGGACGGCGAGGTCCGGCAGCCGGAAGCGGGTGAGGTCCGGCAGCCCCCAGCGGCGGATCGCGAGGCTGGCGAGGGCCGTCGCGACGATCACCGCGGCCGCGATGTACAGGAGCGGGCGCAGCGACGCGCCGAGGTAGTGCAGGTACGGCCGGGACATGACGACGGCCTCGAGGAGCCCCGCGCCGACGCCGACCGTCAGGCCGGCCAGCAGCGGCAGGCCGACCCGCCGCCGCAGCGCCAGCAGCAGTCCCGCGAAGGCGAGCACCGGCAGCACGTCGCGGATGCCGTCGATGCGCACGAGGATCGTCAGGCCGAGCGCCAGGCCGCCCAGGAGGGCCGGCATGCGGCGGCCCGACCGCATGGCGTCGAGTATGAGGGCCAGGCCGCCGAACATCAGGATGAGGGCGCCGGTCTCGCTGTAGATCGACCGGGAGATCATCATCATCGGCCAGGTGAGCCCGAGCGCCAGCGCGGCGACGGGCGCCCACCGCGGGCCGATGAGGCGGGCCGTCACGCCCGCGAACGAGATGAGGGCCAGCGCGCCGATCAGCGGCATCATCGCCAGCGTCGCGTACGAGCCGCCGAGCCAGCCGCCCGGCGTGACGATCAGGGGCATCCCGGCCATGAACTGCGGCACGAGGACGCCACCGCGCTGGTAGAACGCCGGGCTGCCGTACGTCAGCGCGCCGTCCCCGCCGCCGAACGCCCACCGCATCTGCGGGATCGGCAGCGACCCGTGGCCCTCCAGCCAGGTCGCGAAGTTGAAGTACGACGCCGGGTCCCGGCGCACGACGATCTGCTGGGAGCACATCACGAGCTGCAGCGCGCCGAACGCCACCGCGACCGCGAGCACGCCCGCCAGCGGCCACCAGGAGAACCGGCCCGGGGTCCGGCCGGCCGGCCGGACCGCCCGCAGGCCGAAGGTCAGCGCGACCGCCGCGACCACGACGAACAACGGGATCGCGGCCCACGGCCGGAAAACCCCCGCCATGAGCAGCGGCAGCCCGACCACCAGCCAGGAGACCAGGAGGATGACGGGGGCGACGGTGAGGCGCGCGAAAAGGAGGTCGGCCCGGGACGCCCCGGGCCCTCCGTCGATGTCGTCCATCGAGTCCGGAGAGTAACGGTCACGAGAGCCGGGGGCCCGGGTGGCCGTAATCTTCACTTTCATGTCACATCCCGTTGAGCTCCTGCGTAGGGCGCTGGCCGCCGATCCGTCCCGTCCGCTCGTCACCTTCTACGACGACGCCACCGGTGAGCGTGTCGAGCTGTCGGTGAAGACGTTCGACAACTGGGTGGCCAAGACCGCGAACCTGCTGGTCGACGGACTCGGTGCGGTACCGTCCGGACGGGTGGTCCTCGCCCTTCCAGGGCATTGGCAGACCGCCGTCTGGCTGTTCGCGTGCTGGTCGGCCGGGCTGACGGCGGTGCCGGTCGGCGACGGCGCCATCCCGGGCGACGCCGACATCGTAGCGGCGGGCCCCTCGCGGCTGGCTGAAGCGGCCGACACCGCCGCCGATGTGGTTGGTTTGTCCCTGCATGCGCTCGGCGCGCCGCTGGCGGACTGCCCGCCGGGCGTCACCGACTACGCCGTGGAGGTCCGCGCGTACGGCGACCGCTTCCCGGGGGGCGTCCTCGACCCGGACGCGCCGGCGGTGGAGTTCGCCGGCCGGACCCTGACCGGGTCGGAACTCATGGCCGAGGCCCGGGCGTTGGGCACGCCGGAGAGTGCCCGCGTGCTCACCACTGTGGGTTTCGACACACCTCAAGATCTCCTAAGAGGTCTGCTCGGCCCCTTGACCTCCGACGGATCAGTAATAATCTGCCAAAACCTCGACGAATCAAGCCTGGAACGCCGAATCGCCGTAGAACATGTGACTTCCGTGATCTGACCGATTCGACCGTTCCATGCCCTCACCTAGCCTATGAGGCCGATGATCAGCGACTACGAGTACCTCGACCAGGGCTACCCGTCCGGTCCCCCGCCGAAGCGGGGGGTCTGGTGGCGCGTCATCGGCTGGGCCTCGATCGCGATGGCGGTCGTCCTCGTCGGCACGAGCCTCGCGGCCTACGCGGCGTACCGGAAGCTCGAGGGCAACATCAAGCACGAGGACGTCGCCGCCCAGCTGGGCGGCAAGCGGCCGCCGAAGCTGAACAAGTCCCTCAACGTCCTGCTCATCGGCTCGGACCAGCGGAACGGCGCGAACGCCAAGTACGGCCGGGACGTCGGCGAACGGTCCGACACGATGATCCTGCTGCACCTGTCGCCGGGCGGCGGAAAGGCCGTCGGCATCAGCTTCCCGCGCGACTCGATGGTGCAGATGCCGCAGTGCAAGTCGACCAGCGGCCACACCATCCCGGCGCACCTGGGAATGATCAACGAGTCGTTCAACAACGGCGGCGCCGGCTGTACGTGGCACACGATCGAGACGCTGACCGGAATCCGGATCGATCACTTCGTCAAGGTCGACTTCTCCGGTTTCAAGCGGGTCGTGGACGCGCTCGATGGCGTGCAGATCTGCCTGAGCAAGCGCGTCGCGGACAAGCAGAGCAAGCTCTACCTGTCCGCCGGGCGGCACATCGTCAAGGGCGAGCAGGCGCTGGCCTACGTCCGCACGCGGCACGGCATCGGCAACGGATCCGACACCGACCGCATCAAGCGCCAGCAGAAGTTCCTCGGCGCGGTGGTCAAGAAGGCCACGAGCAACGGCACCCTGACCAACCCGTCCAAGCTGCTGAGCTTCCTCAACGCCATGACGAAGTCCGTCACGACCGACAAGGACTTCACGATCGATGAGATGAAGAAGGTCGCCGGCAGCGTGCAGGGCATGTCGGCCGGCAAGGTGCAGTTCATCACCGTGCCGTGGGGCGCCTACGCCCCCGACCCGAACCGCATCCAGTGGAGGCAGCCGGACGCGAACAACCTGTTCGCCGCGATCCGCAACGACAACAAGGTCCAGGCCGCGGTGCCGGCCAAGAAGGTGAAGCTCCAGCCCTCGCAGGTGAAGGTCCAGGTGCTCAACGGCACGGCGACGCCCGGGCTGGCCGCGCGGGCCGGCGACCAGCTCACCCAGCACGGGTACCAGGTGGCGAAGGTCGGCACCCTGACCGGCACGCGGCCGGACAAGACCGAGATCCGCTACGGCACCGGCGCCGACCAGCAGGCCGCCGCGCTCGCTCAGGTCGTCCCGGACGCCAAGCCCGTCGCCGGGCAGGACACCCCGGCCGGGACCGTGGACCTCGTCCTGGGACCCGACTGGCAGGGCCTGAAGAGCTCGCAGTCGACCAACATCCCCTCCTCCAGCGCGGCGGGCGCGGTGAACGCCGGCGAGGACCCCTGCTCCGACAAGACGTAGACCCGCTGTAGCTGAAAGGATCCTCAGAGTTCGGTCGACGCCCTGCGTGTCCTTCCGACTGTCGGTATGGTCGATTCCCGTCCCGGACGACCGTCTGCACACTCTGGAACCGATGACCTCGCCGACAACGCACTCCGCCGGATACCCACAGGCCCCGTCACCGGGGGAGATCACGACCCCTGACCTGCCCGCTGTACGCGACGAGGCCCCGCCTCCGCCGCGCCGCCGGCGGGACCCGTTCTTCGACAACGCGAAGTTCCTCGCGATCGTGCTGGTCGTCGCCGGCCACTCGATCGTCGACCTGCGCGACGTCCGCGTCGCGCACGCGCTCTACCTGTTCGTCTACACGTTCCACATGCCGGTGTTCATCGTGATCACCGGCTACTTCTCCCGGAACTTCACGTTCTCCGGGGGCAAGGCCCGCAAGCTGATCACCAACCTGGGCGTGCCGTACGTCGTCTTCGAGACGGCGTACTCCACGTACCACTGGGCGGTCGGCAACTCGAGCTTCGAGATCAGCCTCCTCGACCCGTACTACCTGACCTGGTTCCTGATGGCGCTGTTCATGTGGCGCCTGTCCACGCCGGTGTGGCAGCAGATCCGCTGGCCGGTGGCGGTCGCCGTGGGCGTCTCCCTGCTCGGCGGCATGAGCGACCTGCCGGACGCCCTGGAGATGAACCGCGTGTTCGGCCTCGTGCCGTTCTACGTGCTGGGTCTCATGCTCAAGCCGGAGCACTTCGAGCTGCTGAAGCAGCGCAAGGCGCGGGTGCTGGGCGCGCTGACGCTCGTCGCCGGCTTCGCGTTCACCTTCTTCGTCGCGGACCGGCACATGACCACCGAGTGGGTGTACTGGCGCAGCGGCAACGCCGTCATGCACGTCGGCAACCTCACCGGCTCGGCCATGCGGCTCGGGCTCATGACCGCGGCGATCGTGCTGGTGACGGCGTTCCTGTCACTCGTGCCGGCCCGCGAGACGTGGTTCACCGGCCTGGGCGGCGCGACGCTGTACGCCTACCTGCTCCACGGCTTCTTCACGAAGCTGATGGAGTACATGGGCTGGTACGACGCGGCGCTCCTGCACACGATTCCCGGCGTGCTGGGGACCGCTGCGACCGGCGCGGTGCTGGCGACACTGCTCTGCACCCCGCCGGTCCGCAAGGTCATGCACTGGGCGCTTGAGCCGGATATGTCGTGGGCGTTCGTGCCGCTGCGGCGGCCGCGGAAGGCCTGAGCAGCTCCACCCACCGCTCGGCGACGAGATCGAGGGCGTAGGACCGCGCGAGCTCCGCGTGGCCCCGCGCCCTCTCGTCGTCCCAGCGCCCTTCCGCGACGATCGCGGCGATGTCCCGGGCCATCGCGGACGGCGACTCGTGGATCCAGCTCCGGTCGTAGATCGTGTCCGCGCCCGGCCAGGGCAGCAGCGCGGGTACGGCCCCGGACGCCATGCCCTCGGCGGGCGCCAGGTGGAAGCTCTCGTCGTCGCTGGTGGACAGCACGAAGCCGACGCGGCGCAGCCACGCGGCGACGTCCGGCCCGGCCGGGTCGAAGACGACCGAGCGCGCCAGCAGCGGCGAGCGCCGGATCCGCCGGAACAGCCCCTCGTACGCCTCCCGCTCCTCGGAGCGGTTCCAGATCCAGGGCAGGTCCCAGGGCAGCTTCGACTTCACGAACAGCGTGAACCGCGGGTCGTGCCGCCGGAGCTCCTCCAGGGTGTCCACGGCCAGGTCGAGGCGCTTGCGCCACGGCGCGATGCCGATCATCCCGAGGTGGTACCGCGCGCCCGGCAGCTTGGCCCGGTCGAACTGCGCCACGTCCACCCAGTTGGGGATCACGGTGATCTTCTCGGCCGGCCAGCCGGTCATCTTGCGGGTCAGCTCGGCGTACGACGGGCTCACGCAGACGACCTGGTCGATCAGGTCGATGTCCAGCCGTCCCGGCCACGCGCCGTACAGCTCGAAGCGGTGCAGCCGCACGATGAGCCGCTGGTCCGGCCGGCCGTGCTTCCTGCGCCACTCGGTGTACCAGACGGCGTTCGGCCCGCACCACTCACAGATGATCACGTCGGCCCACTCGGCCAGCTCGGCGCTGACCTCCGGGTCGTGGGAGCCGAGGGCGGGCCAGCGGTCGACGCGCACCTCGACGTCCGGGATCGAGCCGAAGTGGTCGAGCAGCCGCGTGAAGAACTTCAGGTCGTGCCCCGCGACGACGACGCGCGTCCGACGCCCGGATCCCTCGCGCAGCGGCGGCGGGAACGCCTGCCGCAGGTACGTGCGGAGC
Organism: Actinoallomurus vinaceus; assembly: GCF_039542055.1. Lineage (NCBI taxonomy): Bacteria > Bacillati > Actinomycetota > Actinomycetes > Streptosporangiales > Thermomonosporaceae > Actinoallomurus > Actinoallomurus vinaceus. The sequence continues at coordinate 22,329 of NZ_BAABHK010000019.1, read as the reverse complement.
CGCTCGGCCGCCGCGTCGAGCGAGAACGCCTTCGCGGCGTCCAGGCACCGGCGGCGGGCCAGCGCGTAGACCTCCGGGTCGGTCACCTCCGCCAGCACGTCGACGACGTCGTCCTCGGTCGCGGCGAACAGCGGGTAGTCGGCGCCGAGGAGGTTCTCGTGCATCGGCGTGCGGTTGAGGACCACCGGCAGGCCGAGCGCGCCCATCTCCAGGACCTTGGTGGACAGTTCCAGGCTCGCGTCGAGCTCCGGGTGGCGCCAGGAGAGCCCGACGTCGCAGCCGGCCGAGACGCGCATGGCCTCGGCACGCGGGTGACCGCCGTGCCAGGTCAGGCCGGGCGTCGAGTCCAGGGCCACGCGCATCCGCCGGCTGAAGCCGGGGTCCTTCTTGTCGTTGTGGATCTTGTCGCCGATCATGTGGAGCTCGGCGTCGATGCGGCGGGCGGCCAGGCGGCGCGGCAGCCCGGTCATCTCGTAGGTGTTCCAGCGCGGCGCGAACTTGCCCGTGTAGACCAGTTTCAGCGGCCGGCCCGGCGTCTTGTCCTCGGTCGGCTCGAGGCCCTCGGGCAGGGCGACGACCGGCGGGAACAGCACGCACTTGCCCGCCGCCTTGTGCAGCACGCCCTCCAGGTGGCAGCGCAGCTCCTCGGTCTGGCAGAGCAGGAACCGTGACGCCTTGGCGACCGCCGCCAGCTCGCCGCGCGTCTTCCCGTCCAGCTCGGCGACGGTCTGCGGCACGTCGGTGAGGTACGTCCACAGCCGCCCGGCCAGCGGTGTCGCGGTGAGACGGACGGCGAGGCGCTTGCCGCGCGCGACGACCAGGTCGTACGGCTCCTCGGCGTCGAGCTCGGTGAGCAGGCCCGCGGCCTCCTCGACGGTCAGCGAAGTGGTCGCGTCCTCGGGCCGGCGCCGCACGGTCACTCCGGACAGCCGCTCCAGCGGGTCGACGAGACGCCCGGTCTTCACGGGCGCCTTGAGGACCAACGTCACCTCGACGCCGGCGACCCGCAGCGCCTGCACCACACCCTGGGCCCAGATCGCCGACCCGTCGATGATGTTCAGATCGACGTCGCCGTACACGAGAGCGCGCACGCGTTCTCCTTCTCGCAGGGTCATGTGAGTTCTTCGATGCCGAACCGGGCGCACAGACCAGGCAGCGCCTCGGCGATCGGCGTGCCGGGCGGCACCGTGGCGTCCCAGCCGAATCCGGCGATGGCCGGGGCGATGCCGGCCAGCACGACGGGACGGCCCCGGTCGCGGGCCACGCTCAGCAGCGCGAGCAGCGCCCGGTCCCGGTCGGGCACGCCCGGGACGCCCAGGTAGGCCCACGGCCCGCCGGGCTCCCCGGCGGCCGCGTCCACGATCACCAGGTCGACGTCGGTCGTGTCGAGGACCAGGGCGGCGTCGTGCGGCATCAGCGGGACGACGTGCGCGACCTCCTCCAGGGACTCGGTCGCGGCCGGGCCCAGCACGCCCGCGATCACGAGACCCGTCGCGGGCGCCGCCGCGATCAGCCGGTCCTCGTCGCGCGCGGTGAACATCGGCCGTTCGCGCGCGTCAACGGACGTGACGACGTTCGGCGCGCCCCGGTGCCGCCACATGCGGTACAGCTCGCGCGGCAACTGGACGACGCCCTTGCCGGGGCTACGGGCGGCGTCGGTGACGGCCCGGCCGACCTTGAGAGACGTCGAGCCTTCGAGTGCGGCAACGCGCGCCTCGAGAATCTGGACGCGCGCCTCGCGGTCGGCCAGAGCCGCCTTCAGGCGGGCCACCTGCCGGTCAGCCACCGAGCCATCCCTCCACGACGCGGGCGATGCGCGGTCCGGCGTGGCCGTCCCACAGCGGCGGGTGCTCCCGCTCGCCGCGGCCCGCGGCCAGGGCCTCGGCGACGGCCGGGACGACGTCGTCCGCGGTGACGAGCCGGTTGGTGCCGTGCGTGATCGTGATCGGCCGCTCGGTGTTGGGCCGGAGGGTGAGGCACGGCACGCCGAGGATCGTCGTCTCCTCCTGCACGCCGCCGGAGTCGGTGACGACGGCCGCCGCGCCCCGTACGGCCGCGACGAACTCCACGTAGCCGAGCGGCTCGAGCAGGCGGACGCGCGGGTGGGCGTCCAGGCCGGCGTCGGTGAGCACCTTCCGGCCGCGCGGGTGCACCGGCATGACGACGTCCACCAGCTCGGCGATCTCGTGCAGCCGCTTGACCAGGCCGGCCGCGATCTCCGGGTCGTCGACGTTCGCGGGCCGGTGCAGGGTCGCGACGGCGTACCGCTCGGGCAGGTCGTACGACCGCCGGACGGCCTCGGTGTCGAATTTGTCCAGGTGCGACAGGAGCGTGTCGATCATCGGGTTGCCGACGAAGTGGACCCGGTCCACGTCAACTCCCTCGGCGGCGAGGTGGCCCACCGCTTCCGGGCTGGTGACGAAGCACAGGTTCGACAGCTGGTCAACGAGCCGGCGGTTGACCTCCTCCGGCATGGTCATGTCGAAGCTGCGCAGCCCCGCCTCCACGTGGGCGACCGGGATGTGGAGCTTGGCCGCGACGAGGGCGGCGGCGATGGTGGAGTTCACGTCGCCGTACACCATGACGAGCTCGGGTGAACGCTCGATGAACTCCTTCTCCAGCGCCACCATGATCGCCGCCGTCTGTACGGCGTGGCTCCCGGAGCCGACCTCGAGGTTCACGTCGGGCTCGGGCAGGCCCAGGTCACGGAAGAACACCTCCGACATACGCTCGTCGTAGTGCTGTCCCGTGTGGATCACCCGCTGCTCGCGGCCCGTCTCGGACAGCGCGGCGATCACCGGGGCCGCCTTGACGAAGTTCGGCCGGGCGCCGAGGACATGCGCGATCACTGTTGCGTTTCCCTTTCGTTCACGGACGATCCCTAACCTCGCCCGCCATGCAGGTGGCCAAGATGATCTATTTCTGGACGGTGCTGGCGTGGCGGCACGCCCGTGCCGATCCACGACGGGCGGTCCGGCTGGCCGTACGGCTGGCCCAGGGGGTGGGGGGGCGCAGCTACGGGGGTGGAAAGCTTCGCGTGGCCCCCGCCGGAATCCGCGCGCGGTACCGCGCGCTGGCCGCACCGGCCCCGCAGCGCCAGGACCGCGAGAACGAGGACCTCCGCGCGCTGCTGGCCGACGCCGCCACGCCGCGAGAGCCAGCCGCACGCCCCGCGGGCCGCCCCGGCGGGAACACGGTGCTGCACCTGGTCACGAACGCGCTGCCGCGCACGCAGGCCGGGTACACCGTGCGGACGCACCGGATCGTGTCCGCCCAGCGCGAGCTGGGCCTGGACCCGCACGTCGTGACGCGTCTGGGGTACCCCCTGACGCAGGGCGTCCGGGACGCGCGGGCGACGTGCCAGGTGGACGGGATCCCCTACCACCGGCTGCTGCCCTGGCGGCCGCCGCGCGGGCCCGTCCAGGAGGTGCGCAAGGCCGCCGACCTGGCCGGACGCCTCGTCGAGGAGCTGCGGCCGACCGTGCTGCACGCGGCCAGCAACCACCTCAACGCGGCCGTCGCGCTGGAACTGCGGCGCAGGTACGGCCTGCCGGTGGTCTACGAGGTCCGCGGCTTCCTGGAGGACTCCTGGCTGTCGCGGGACCCGGCGCGGTCGACGGAGGACGAGTTCTACCGGCTCACCCGGGAGCTGGAGACCGCCCGGATGCGCGACGCCGACCTGGTCGTGACGCTCGGCGAGGCGATGCGCGCCGAGATCCAGGGACGTGGCGGCGTCGGTGACGTGCTCGTCGTGCCCAACGCCGTGGATGACGGCTTCCTGCAGCCCCTGCCGGACGGCGGGAAGCTGCGCGCCGACCTCGGCATCGCGGAGGACGACGTCGTCGTGGGCCTGACCTCCACGTTCTACGGCTTCGAGGGCATCGACACGCTCATCGAGGCGGCGGCGCTGCGGCGCGACTTCACGCTCCTGCTCGTCGGCGACGGCCCCGAGCGGCCGGCGCTCGAGCGCCGCGCCGCCGAGCTCAAGGTCCCGGCGATCTTCACCGGCCGGGTGCCGGTCGATCAGGTACGTCGGTATCACGCAGTCCTCGATGTTTTCGCGGTCCCGCGAAGGGCGGACCGGGTGTGCCAGTTGGTGACTCCGCTGAAACCGCTCGAGGCGATGGCAGGGGGACTCCCAGTAATAGCAAGTGATGTCAAGGCGATTCGCGAAATCATCGAACCGGGCGTGACCGGCACGTTAACTCTTCCGGAAGACGCGGAAGCCTGGGCGAATTGCCTCGACCAGCTGATTTACAGTCCAAAGCTACGCGGCGAAATCGGACAGGCGGCCCGAGAGTGGGTCGCGGCGAACCGCACCTGGCGGGCCGTCACCGCCCGCTGTCTCGGCGCTTACCGGGACCTCGCCTCCGCAGCATCTTGAAGGGAGCCACCTGGTGGATCTGGTGGTCATCGGACTTGGCTACGTCGGCCTCCCGCTCGTGCGGGAGGCCGCCCGTGCCGGCCTCCGGGCCGGCGGGCTGGACCGCGACGCTCGTGTCGTCGCCGGGCTCAAGGCCGGCCTTTCCCACGTCGACGACGTGAGCGCCGAGGAGGTCGAGCAGATGCTCGCCGCCGGCTTCACACCGACGCGGGGCGAGGACATCCTCGACGGTGCGCGCACCATCGTGATCTGCGTGCCCACACCGCTGTCGAACGACGGCGGCCCCGACCTGACGGCGGTCCGGTCGGCCGCCCAGACGGTCGCCCGGCACCTGGACCCGGGCACGCTCGTCGTGCTGGAGTCGACGACCTACCCGGGCACCACCGAGGAGGTCGTCCGGCCGATCCTGGAGGAGTCCGGCCTGGTCGCGGGCGAGGACTTCCACCTGGCCTTCTCCCCGGAGCGGATCGACCCGGGCAACCCGGTGTACGGCGTCCGGAACACCCCGAAGATCGTCGGTGGCCTGACGCCCGCCTGCGCCCAGGCCGCCGCCGCCTTCTACGGCAAGTTCGTCGACCAGGTCGTGCAGGCCAAGGGCACCCGCGAGGCCGAGATGGCCAAGCTGCTGGAGAACACCTACCGGCACGTCAACATCGCGCTGGTCAACGAGATGGCGGTGTTCTGCAACGAGCTCGGCATCGACCTGTGGGACGCGATCGCCTGCGCCTCGACCAAGCCGTTCGGCTTCCAGGCGTTCTACCCCGGCCCCGGGGTCGGCGGGCACTGCATCCCGATCGACCCGAACTACCTGTCGTACAAGGTGCGGTCCCTCGGGTACCCGTTCCGGTTCGTCGAGCTCGCCCAGGAGATCAACGACCGGATGCCGCGCTACGTCGTCGAGCGCGCGCAGGCCCTGCTCAACCGTGAGGGCCTCGCGATGAAGGGCGCCAAGGTGCTCCTGCTCGGCGTGACGTACAAGCCCGACATCGCCGACCAGCGCGAGTCGCCGGCCCGCCCGGTCGCCCGGCGGCTGCAGAAGATGGGCGCCGACCTGAGCTTCCACGACCCGCACGTCGAGGCCTGGGAGGTCGACGGCGAGGACATCCCGCGCGCCCGCGTGCTGTACACGGCGCTCGCCGAGGCCGACCTCGTGATCGTCCTCACCGACCACCGGGAGTACGACGCCGAGAGCCTGACCCGGCACGCGCGGCTGCTGTTCGACACCCGGGGCAGCACGCGCCGCGTCGAGGAAATCGCCGCCGAACGCGTCGAGCTCCTGTGACCTCATGGCCTCTTGGAATTCACCGAACGTTCGCCCATGGCCGCGAGACTCCCGGTGAAGTGAGGACGATGCGGATTTTCGTGTGCACCGTCGTGCACCATCCGGAGGACGCGCGAATTCTGCACCGGCAGATTCGCGCGCTTTTGGACGCCGGCCACGACGTGACTTATGTGGCGCCCTTTCGGGCGTGCAATGTGGCGCCCTGGCCGGAGATCGATCCGCTGGACGTGCCCCGGGCGACCGGCCGGAACCGGCTGCGCGCCCTGCGGCAGGCCCGCCGCACCCTCGCAAGGCACGCGGGCGATGCCGACATCCTCCTGCTGCACGACCCGGAGCTGCTGCTCGCGGTGCCGCACCGGCTGCGGTCGCGCACCGTCTGGGACGTGCACGAGGACACCGCGGCCGCGCTCGGCGCGAAGGGCTGGCTGCCCGCGCCCCTCCGGATCCCGTTGCGGTTCGCCGTACGCCGGATGGAGCTCCGCGCCGAACGGCGGCTGAAGCTGCTGCTGGCCGAGGACGGGTACCAGGACCGGTTCCGCCGGCCGCACCCGGTGGTGCCCAACACCACCCACGTGCCGGACGCACCGCCCGCCCCGCCCGGTGACGACCGGATCATCTACGTCGGGCAGCTGTCGTTCGCCCGCGGCGTGAACGAGCTGATCACGCTGGCCCGCCTGGTGCACGCCGACGGCATCATGCTCGACCTGATCGGCGGCGCGGACGCCGACGTACGGCCGCTGCTGCGCGAGGCCCAGCGCGAGGGGATCCTGCGCTGGTACGGGTTCGTGCCGAACGACCGGGCGCTGCGCATGGCGGAGGGCGCCCTCGCCGGCCTGTCCCTGCTGCACGACACGCCCAACTACCGGCACTCGATGCCCACGAAGGTCGTCGAGTACATGGCCCGCGGCATCCCGGTCATCAGCACGCCGAACCCGATCGCCGCGCGCATCGTCGGCGAGGCGAACTGCGGTCTCGTCGTGCCGTTCGAGGACCCGGAGGCGACGGCCGCGGCGGTCCGGCGGCTGCGCGACGACCCGGCGCTGCGCCAGGAGATGGGCAAGCGCGGTCACGAGGCCGCCCGCGCCCGGTTCCACTGGCCGGAGCAGGCCCGGCTGTTCGTCGCCCAACTCGAGGACTGGGCCCGCTCCGCCGACAGCGCGTCCGCCGAGCTGTCGCCCCGCGTGGTCTGAGCCCTCCACTGCGGACAGCCCGCGCCGCACAGCGCGACGCACCGCGCATCAGGCGGTGCCGCTCATACGGCGCACCGCGTCGCATGAGGCCGCGCCGCGTCGCATGAGGCCGCCGCTGCCACGCAGCAGGCCATGCCGCATGAAGCCGCACCGCGCCGTCTGTCAGGCGGCGCTGCGGAGCCGGGCGGCGACCACCGCCGCCAGTCGCGTCGCCGTGTCGGGCAGCCCGGAGGTGACGGTCACGACCGCGCGGCCGACCCGCATCACGACCGTGCCGGACGACGTGCCGATCGCGTACGCCTCGTCGCCGGCCCGTACGCGGGTGCCGTTCTGCGTGTCGCGGGCCGCCGCGAACAGCGCCTTGGCGGTGCCGACGTCGGCGGCGACCCACTGGACCGTGACCGACAGGACACCCGCCTCCCGTTCCGGCCCGTCGAGGGACCGTCCGTGACCGTGGCCGTGGGGCGGCCGGAAGGTGCAGCCCGCGGGGAGCCGCAGGCCGTCGACGGTCGCCGGCGTCGGCTCGCCGTCGTAGCCGCGCGGCAGGTCGCGCTTGGGCAGCAGAGAGCAGGCGTCCGGCCACCGGTGGGGCGGCACGCCCGCGAGCTCCGGCGGTCCCTCGCCGCGGATGCCGCCGCGCAGCGCCACCAGCCGGGCCGCGCCGAACGGGCGCGGGCGCGCGGCCGGCGCGGCGACGTACAGCAGCCCTCCGCCCGCGGCGAGCCAGGGCCGGACGCCGTCCAGGCCCGCCCGCAGGACCACCGGGATCGGCACGGTGGTGCCGCTGCCGCTGACCGGATCGATGACGTCCACCCCGGCGGGCAGCAGCGGATCGGCGAGCCGCGACCGCAGCCCGTACACCAGGCCGCCGGCGACCGACAGCGCGGTGTATCCGGGCATGTCCCGATGCCAGGACGACGCGCCCGTCGCGATGTCCACCGACTCCAGGCGGCGGGTCGGCGTCGCGTCCTCGGACCGCTGCCCGGTCTCGTAGGCGACGAGCAGATGCCCCGCGGTCACCGCGACCGGGCACATGTTGCGGCACAGGTCCTGACCGGCGCGGCGCAGGAAGACACGCCCCCGCCCGTCGAACGCCTGCAGCGACGATCCGTCGAAGACGACCGTGACCTCGCCGCCGACCGCGATCGCCGAGCGCGCGGTGTTCCGGGTGAGGACGGTGAACCTCGTCCGGCCCTTCCACGGATCGACGACCAGGACCCGGTCGCTCGCGCCGCAGTCGATGCTGAACGCGGCGATGCTCTCACTGCTGTCCGAGGCGTACGGCACCGCCTCGGGCAGCAGGCAGCCGTGCGGGAGCCGCTTGGTCCACAGCCTCCGCCCCGTCGTGGCCGAACGCCCGTACAGCGTGTGCCGCCCGTCCTCGGTGACGAACACCACACCGCCGGCGGCCGGCCAGCGCAGCGTGGTCCGGTCGATCGCGGAGGGCACGTCGCCCCGCTGCCGCCACAGCAGCGTGCCGTGCACCGCGTCCAGGCCCACCATGAGGCGGTTGCCGCGGTGCCCGATCCGCTCGAGGTACGCGACGAGGACCTGGCCCGTGCGCGCCCAGCCGAGCATGGACCACTCGGCGCGGTAGTAGTGCCACCGCTCCTCGCCGGTACGCGCGTCCCGGACGTCGAGGCCGTGCCCGGACACGATGACGAGCTGGCCCTCGACGATGGTGTACGCCACCCGGTCGTAGGCGGGCAGATCGCTGTCGCCGACCGGCGTGCTCAGCTGCCAGCTCGTGGTCACCGGCGTCGCCGGCGGCCCCAGGTCGCGCAGGGGCGGCTCCGGCGCCTGCGTCACGGTGCGGTTCACCTGCCACCACTCCGCCTGAAGGACGAAGTGGTCGGCCAGCACCCCACCGACGATCACGGCCAGCAGGGCCGTCAGGGCGCTCGTGATGACGTGCCTACGGCTCCGCACGGACTCGACCGTGATCACCTCCCCTTCGGCGGTGTTCTTCCCGACCAACCGGCCCCGACCGGCCTCCCGGTCTTCCCGACCAACCGGCCCCGACCGACCTCCGAGGGTACGGGGTTCCGGCGCTTCACACCGATAATTGCCTCATGGTGCCCACCGTCAAGGACGAGCAGATCGCCGCGGAGCAGGCCCGCGTCGACGAGGCGTACGCACGCCTCGAGGAGATGCGCGCGGCCGCCCGCCGGATGCTCGAGGAGGGGTACCGCCAGGCTCAGGCGGGCACGAAGGGCTCACTGGTCGACCGCGACGCGATGGTTCACCAGGCCGCCGTCCGCAGCCGCGCGCTCGACGTCGCCGAGGAGGGCCTCGTCTTCGGACGTCTCGATCTCGTCGGCGGCGAGACGCTGTACGTCGGGCGGGTCGGCGTCCGCACCAGCGAGCACGACTCCCTCGTGATCGACTGGCGGGCTCCCGCGGCCGAGGCGTTCTACCGCGCGACCCCGGAGGACCCCCGGGGCGTCGTACGCCGCCGCGTGCTGCACTGCCGGGGCCGCAAGGTCGTCGACCTGGAGGACGACCTGCTGATCCCGGACGCCCGCCCCGACCTCACGAGCGTCGGCGACGGCGCGTTCCTGGCCTCCCTGGCCCGCAGCCGCGAGGGCGTGATGCGGGACATCGTCGCCACGATCCAGCGCGAGCAGGACGAGGTGATCCGCGCCGCCGCCGACGGCACCGTGATCGTCCAGGGCGGTCCCGGCACCGGCAAGACCGCGGTCGCCCTGCACCGCGTCGCGTACCTGCTGTTCCGGCACCGGCGCCGGTTCGGCTCGCGCGGTGTGCTGATCGTCGGCCCGAACCCTCGGTTCACCGCCTACATCGAGCGCGTGCTGCCGTCCCTCGGTGAGGGCGGCGCCACCCTGCGCTCCCTCGGCGACCTCGTCCCCGGTATGGAGGCGGCCGCCCACGACACCCCGGACCTGGCCCGCCTCAAGGGCGCCCCCACGATGACGCGCCTGCTCCGCCGCGCCGTCCAGGACGCCCCGCCGGGCAGCCCGGACGAGCTGCGCACCGTCTACCGCGGCGTCGTCGTCGCGCTGGACCGGGACGCGCTCGACCGCGTCCGCCGGGAGGTCCACCGCAGCGCGCACGGCGCGGTGAACAACGCCTATCCCCGCGCGGCCGACCTCCTCCTCGCCGCCCTCTGGGAGCGTTTCCTGGAGGTCGGCGGCCTGGACGACGCCCCCACGACGCGCAAGGCGTTCACCGAGCGCGTGCGCGACGAACGGCGCTTCGTGGAGTTCCTGCGCGCCTGGTGGCCGGTCCGCCGCCCCGCCGACGTGCTGCGCTCGCTGGCCGACGAGGACCGGCTGCGCCGCGCCGCCGGCCGCACCCTCACCGACCGGCAGGTCAAGTCGCTCGCGGAGTCCTGGCAGGGCCCGTGGTCGTACCTCGACATCGCGCTGCTCGACGAGGCCGGCGCCATCCTCGGGCCCCGGCCGCGACCGGCCCGGAGCGCGAGGAAGCGCAAGGCGGAGGACCCGTTCGTGATCGACGGCGTGAACGTCTTCACGGGCGAGCAGGTCGAGACCGAGGACGACGACGAGCCGACCCTGCGGGAGCTCACCACCTACGTCGAGCGCCGCGAGCAGGCCATGCGCCGCGACGACGAGGACGATGAGGACCTCCCGGTGGAGTACGCCCACATCGTCGTGGACGAGGCGCAGGACCTGTCGCCGATGCAGTGGCGCATGCTCGGCAGACGCGGTCGGCAGGCGACCTGGACGATCGTCGCGGACCCGGCGCAGAGCGCCTGGGAGGACTCCGCCGCCGCGGGCAAGGCGATGGACACCGCCCTCGGCCGCCGCCCCCGCCACGCCTTCGAGCTGACCACGAACTACCGCAACTCGACCGAGATCGCGGAGGTGGCCGCGCGGGTGCTGGCCCGCGCGGTGCCGGAGGCACGGCCCGCCCGCGCCGTGCGCGCCTCGGGCCACCACCCGCTGATCCGCCATGTCCCCGCTCTCGACGGGCACGTCCGCGCCGAGGCGGCCGCCCTCGCCGACGCGGTCGAGGGCACCGTCGGCGTCATCCTGCCGGTCGGCCACGCGGCCCCGCCGCTGCCCGGCCTCCCGGACCGCGTGCAGATCCTCGACGCGCTCGAGGCGAAGGGCCTGGAGTTCGACGCGGCCCTGATCGTCGAGCCGGGCGAGATCGCGGACTACTCGCGGATGGGACTGCGCACGCTCTACGTCGCCGTCTCCCGCGCCACCCAGCGCCTCACCGTCCTCACCACCGCCCCGGCCTGGCAGGCCCTCCTCTCCGGCACCGGATGACCCGAGGTCGTCCGGCCAAGGCGCGCGTCTCTCGTTCCTCAATCGCCCGACCGGGGTCTGCCCGGCCGGGGTGACGGTGAGTCGGCCGACGTCCCCTCGGTCCGTCCGGCCTTGACGGGCGCATCCCAGTTGACCGTTACTTTGTGGGGGTCCGTCCGGCTTACCCGGCAGGGGTAGATCTTGGTCACGGCAACGATCTGCGCGACCTGGATAGTGGACAGCTCCGTGTTCTGCTGCGTGTCTTCGTAGGCCGGCCGCCCTTTGACGGATACCCGGTACCGGAGGTCGTAGCTGCGGCTTCGGTCCATCACGTGGACCTCCTTGATGTCGAGCACCGTGGCCGTGCAGGGCAGAGCGTCCTTCAGGTCTGCGCGGTCCAGCTCATTGTCGGTGTCCGAGGCGCCGACGCCACAGCCGGCGAGCAGCAGGCCCGCCGTCCCGGTCGCCAGACCGGCCCCGATTCGCCACGTCCCCATGCGACCATCCCCACCATCGTTGACGCCGGCATCGCCGGAAGGACACCGCATCTACGACGGAGCACTGACGATCATGGTTCCCCTGACGCGTACCTGAGCCGTCCATCGCGGCAGCGTCGTCGTACCGGCGGCCGGACGAACCCGGCCGCCGGTGTCCCGGCAAGACGGCTAGATGACCGGGGGGCGGCCGAGGCGGGTCATGCGCCAGGCCGTACGCCAGGAGATCGGGCGGCGGCGGCCCGCCGGTTTGCGCCAGCCCTCGCGGAAGCCGCTGAGCCACGGGCGGAGCGAGGCCCACTTGCGCTCGCGGAGGACCGTCATCGCGACCCACACGCCGAGGTAGACGCAGAGGAGCGGCCAGGGCAGGTTGCGGCGCGCCAGCCACACGCGGTTGCGGGCGTTGAGCCGGTAGAACATCTCGTGCCGGGTGGGCGCGACGGCCGGGTGGAACATCACCGACTCGGCGTCGTACACGATGCGGTAGCCGGCGTTGAGCGCCTGCCAGGCGAGGTCGGTCTCCTCGTGGGCGTAGAAGAAGTCCTCCGGCAGCCCGCCGGCGACGTCGAACACGGCGCGGCGCATCGCGCAGGCACCGCCCAGGAACGTCGTGACGTCCGAGGACCGGAGCGGGTCACCGGCGCGCAGCCGGGGGACGTGACGCCGCTCCCCCGGCCCGCCCTCGGGGTCGCGCACCCGGAAGGAGACGATGCCGAGCGTCGGGTCGGCGGCGAACATGTCCCGCAGGCGCGCGCCGAGGTCCGTGGACTCGTACCAGCCGTCGTCGTCGAGGAAGAGGATCAGCTCTCCCGTCGACGCCTCGACGCCGCGGTTACGGCCGGCCGGGATGCCGACGTTCTCCGGCAGCCGGAGCACCTTGACGTTCTCCGGCCAGGAGCCGGGGACGTCCGCGCCGTTGCCGACGAGGACGACCTCGACGTCGACGCCGTTCTGGTGCAACGCGCTCTTGACGGCGCGTTCGAGCTCGGCCGGGCGGTTGCCCATGGTCAGCACGACGACGGACAGCCTCACGCCCGCCTCCACGACTTGACTCGCGTCTCGTTCACTTGAGCCTCCGGGACGCCACGATGCTGACGAAGTGCAGCCCGGTCTGGAGGACGGCGACGACCGCGACGGCGACGGCCAGGACCCTGGTGGCGGTCAGGTCGTGCGTCAGGTGGTCGATGACGGCCGCGACGACGATGAGCAGGGACAGCTCGACCGCGCCGATGATGCGGTGGAGCTTCAGCAGCGAGGCGGCCTCGCGCGCCAGCGCCAGGCCGGTCGACTCCGGGCGCAGCGCGCGGTCGCCGCTCTCCGGGTCCGCGGGCAGGCCCGACTTGGCCCGGGCGACGACGACGTTGTCGGTCTCCGCCTTGATCAGGGCCGCGCCGAGCGCGGCCAGCAGGCCCAGCTCGACGTAGCCGCCGTTCTCCCACGCGCCCTGGGCGCGGACGCCGAGGCCGGCCAGCAGCGCGACCTCCGACAGGTAGTGCCCGATGCGGTCGAGGTAGACGCCGGTGATGGAGGTGCGGTTGCGGAACCGCGCCACCTCACCGTCGGAGCAGTCCAGCAGCAGGTAGGCCTGGATCAGCACGGCGCCGACGATCGCCCACACCAGGCCGGCCGTGCCGCGACCGTCGACCGCGACGGCCACGCCGCCGAGCATGCCGCAGACGATCATCATGTAGGTCAGCTGGTTCGGGCTGAACCCGATCCGGATGAAGATCCAGCTGAAGAAGGGCGAGATGCTGCGCATGTACAGCCGCCCCGCCCAGTGCTCTTCGTTCCGGCGTTCCTTGAGACCGGGTGGCTGACCGCCCGCCCGGACTTCAGCCAGCGAAGGTGCCGACATATTCGCGTACCGCTTTCAGCACAGCGCCCTCGTCGAGTCCGAGGTGCTCGAGGATGGTGTACCGGCCAGGCCGGGTCTGGGGAGCGTACGCCACCGCCTCGGCGAACTGCTCCTCGGTCAGACCGATGTCATACGGAGTCTTGGGGAGCCCATGACGGTCCAGGCTCGCCACGATCTCCGTGAGGCGTTCGGAGCCCTCACCGAGATGCGTCGCACGCAGGTGATAACAGAACGCCGCACCGATCCCGGCCAGCTCGCCGTGGTTGGCGGTGCCGGGGAAGAGGTGGTCGATGGCGTGCAGGATCTCGTGGTCGCCGCCGCTGGCCGGGCGTGAGGACCCGGCGAACGACATCGCCATGCCGGACAGCACCAGGCCCTCCGCCAGGACGGTGAGGAACTCGTCCGACTCGATCGACTTCGGCTGGTAGATGAGCGCCTCGGCCGCCGTACGGGCGAGGGTCAGCGCGAGCCGGTCGATCGGGTCGCCCTGCTCCCGGTTGGACAGCAGCCAGTCGTCGACCGCCGAGAAGTTGCTCAGCACGTCGCCGACGCCGGCCCGGACGAGACGGTCCGGCGCGGCGCGGACGTAGTCCAGGTCGACGACCATGGCCAGCGGCATCGCGACGCCGAAGGAGTTCTTGCCCTTCTCGTGCTCGAGGGACGCCGTCGGCGAGCAGATGCCGTCGTGGGAGAGGTTCGTGGCGACGGAGACCATGGGCATGCCCGCGAGCGTCGCGGCGTACTTGGTCGCGTCGATGGTCCTGCCGCCGCCGATGCCGACGACCGCCTCGTACGAGCCGCTGCGCAGTCGCGAGCCGAGCGACATGGCGGCGTCCACGGTGCCGCCGTCGACGTGGAAGACCTCGCACGCCTGCAGGCTCGGCCGTACGTGCTCGGCGATCTGGTCGCCCTGCCCCGGGCCGACCGCGATCGCGACGCGGCCCTCGGTGGCGATCCGCCGGTCGGCGAGGAGCTCGCCGAGATGGGCGATGGCCCCGCGCCGCACGTCGATCGACAGCGGCGCGGGGAGCATCCGCGTGAGCAGCGGCATCAGTATTCCTTGGCGATCCGGCGGGCCTTCTCCAGGTCGTCGTGGTTGTCGACCTCGACCCAGTCGACCGCGCCGATCGGGGCCACCGAGATCTTGCCGCCGCGGTTCACCAGCTCCTGGTAGCCATCCTCGTAGTACAGGTCGGGGTCGCGCTCCCAGGTGGCCTTCAGCGCGTCCGCGAGCGGCTTGGCCGCGGTCGGCTCCAGCAGCGTGGCGCCGATGTACTCGCCGTTCGCGTCGGACGGGTCCATCAGCTTGGTGATGCGCTGCAGGTGACCGTTTCCGTCGAGGATGACCTTCATCTCCTCGTCGGCGAGCTTCTTGACGTCGTCGACGGCGAGGAGGATGTCCGGGCCGCGGTTCGACAGGAGGGTCTTCTCGACGCTCACCGGGTGCACCGTGTCGCCGTTGACCATCAGGACGCCCTCGGCGAAGTGCTCACGGGCCAGCCACATGGAGTAGGCGTTGTTCCACTCCTCGGCCTTGTCGTTGTGCACCAGCGTGATCGAGACGCCGTACCGGCTCTCCAGCGCGGCCTTGCGCTCTTCGACCGCCTGCGCGCAGTACCCGACGACGATGACGACGTCGGTCAGCTCGACCTCGGCGAGGTTGCCGAGCGCGATGTCGAGGATCGTCGTCTCGCCGTCGACCGGCACCAGTGCCTTGGGCAGCGTGTCCGTGTACGGGCGGAGCCGTCGCCCCGCTCCCGCGGCCAGAACCATGCCGATCATGAGCCGGCCTCCTCCTCATCCTCAAGATTGACCATGACACCCTTGCCCGTACCGGTCCGCACCCAGGTGTAGACGCTCTCGATGCCGAACAGCAGCAGGAAGTAGACGCCGAGCACCGCCAGGACGACGGGCAGCTTCCCCAGGATTGTGGCGACCGCCGCGATGAGCATGCGGCCCTCCCAGCCCAGGCCGGCGACGAACACCCACTTGGCCGGCCACAGCCGCTGCCGCGTGCGGTAGACGGTGTCGTAGTGGTGGTAGGCCAGCACGAACAGGAAGGCGTACACCAGCGGCTTGGAAACGCCGTGGGCGAAGCCCAGCGTCGCCAGGTAACCGTATTCGATCGCCCGCATCAGCGGCGGCACGAGCCAGTCCAGCCGTCCGCTGTGCGGATGCGTGGAGCCCGGGCCCGCCAGCAGCAGCACCAGCACCGGGGCGAAGACCGCCGGGCTGGTCTGGCCGTTGACGCCGGCCACCAGCAGGATCGCGGTGACGATGCCCGCGACGAGCAGCGGGAGCAAAGGCGGAAGCTGTCCCTTGGTGAGCCGCCCGAGCGCGTGGGCGATCGGGCCGTCGTCGCGGTAGGCGACCAGCCGGCTGCCGTGGTAGGCCAGCTCGGCGTCCGGGACAGGGGCGTTGGCGGGCGTAGGGGGGTCGCCCGCCGAAGACATGCCGGGAAGTACTGTGCTCATTTCTGGACTGCCACCGACCTCGGCTGGGTGAGGGAACGGAGGATGCGGCCGGCGACCGTGTAGAAGGCGGCGACGGAACCCCACGTGAGCAGCGCGATGAACGTCACACGTGCGTTGAAGAACATGGCGGTGAGCGCGATCAGCGCGAACCGCTCGCCGATCGGCAGCACGATCATCTTCTTGAACCAGTGGAAGACGCGGACCTTCTCCGAGCGCGCGGACAGCCATACCGCGAGGTGGCTCAGGCCGCTGCCCTTCGGGCGGCTCTTCGTCGGCTCCGGCTCGTCCAGCACACGGTCGTCCGGCCTGCCGAGCGGAACGATCGGGATCGGCTCGGGAGGCAACCGCCGCTTCGACGCCCCGAAGGCGAAGTCGACCATGTGGCGGCAGGTCTGCGCCGTGATGGCGGTCACGGCGAGGAACCACACGTCGCCGCCGTGCACCGAGCTGCCGATCGCCGCCGCGGTCGAGCCGGCGGCGAGGCCGCCGAACACGGTGTACTCCTTGGCACGGTCGAACGTCGCGTCGAGCCAGGCGCCGAGCGTGCTGAACTGGCGGGTGTAGCGGGCCAGCTGCCCGTCCACGCAGTCGAAGACGAACGCGAAGTACAGCGACACGCCGCCAAGGATCATCCCCCACCGCTGGCCGGTGGAGAAGAAGTAGGCGGCCACCACCGAGATCGCCATCGAGATCGCGGTGACGAAGTTCGGCGTCCAGCCGCGCTTGCCCGCCCAGCGGGCGATGTAGCGGGAGTAGGTGCTGACGGCGTACGTGGTGAAGAAGCCGTCGTTGCTCTTGACCGCCGTGCTGAGCCGGACGTTGTCCTCGTTGACGGCGTCGACGGCGCGCTGGGCGGCGTCGGCCTGCGTCTGGTCGAGGACCCGCTCGCACAGCAGGACGCTGTTGCCGCGGCCGGTCACCTTCACGCCCGAGCGCACCAGTCCGACGACGAGCAGTGCGGCCGCGTCGTCTCCGGTGATCGGGGTGGTGGCCAGGGCGCTCTGGTAGTCGCCGTCGGCCTGCTCGATCTCGGCGTCCCCGGTGTCCTCCGGGTCCTGCCACAGGTGGCGGATCGGGCTGATCTTCGTGAAGCCGTCCGGCTTGTCGGCCAGGTCGGCCAGCTTCTCGGCCACCTGCGCGAGGGTGGCGGTCTCCTCTTCGGACACGCGCACGACGCCGCGGAAGACGGCGTTCGGGTCGGTCACCTGGTGGTACGGGGAGCCTGCGGACCGGATGCGGCCCTTGCCGATCCGGAGGAGAGGGCGGGTGAGGTGGTCGTCGTCCACGGGGACACGGGCGACGACGGCGGAGGCCGGGGCCTTGGAGTTGTAGACGAGCCGGGCGAACACCTCGCGGTGGGCAACGACGTCACCGTGCACGATGAGCATCGGCTCCCTGGCCGACCGCGCCACGCGCGCGATCTCACGCAGGTCGTCGGCGAGCCCCTTGGACTCGACGACCTCGCAGCCGTTCTCCCGGAGCGTTTCGGCGAACTCGGGGCGGGCGATCACGCGGCGATCGGCGACGTCGAGGGACTGGAGCTGGGCGAGCACACGGGCGACTACGGGGCCGCCGCCCGGGAGCGTGAGGCCGGCCGTCGGCGTGGACCCGGACGCGACCGCCTCGGTCGCGAGAACCACTGCCAACGTCATCGGCACCCTCCGAAGATCATGTCTGTAGTCCTCAGGTCTGGGGTGGGGGTCTCTCTCCGGCGGAGCCGTGAGATGCGAGCGCCGACCATACCGCGACCGTCACGGCGCCGCCTCCTCGCCGTAAACATCCGTTCAGCCGGGTGACGCGGCAAAGGTCCCCATAGGTTACCGCTGCCGACGCGCTGTGGGCCCTCACGGTGCACGTGGCGGACAGTAAAGTGCGGGCACATGAGCACCATTGCGGTCGTCCTCGCCGGTGGAACGGGCCTGCGTCTGGGGCTGGGCGCGCCGAAGCAGTTGGCGACGGTGGGCGGCCGCCCCATTCTCGCCCGCGCGATCGAGGCGTTCGACTCGGCGCCGGAGATCGACGAGGTGCTCGTGGTGATGGCCGCCGGGCACGTCGCCGAGGCGGAGGTGATCGCCAAGCCGTACGCCAAGGTGCGCCGGGTCGTCGAGGGCGGCGCCACCCGTACCGAGTCGACGCTGCGGGCCCTGGCCGTGCTGGAAGAGGAGCCGGGCGACGCCCGCGTGCTGTTCCACGACGCGGCCCGTCCCTTCGTCGACGCCCGGATCATCGCCGACTGCGTCGCCGCGCTGGAACGCGAGGACGTCGTCGCGGTGGCGGTGCCCTCGTCCGACACGGTCGTCGTGGTCGAGGGCGACCGGGTCGTGGAGATGCCGCCGCGGGACCGGCTGCGCCGTTTCCAGACGCCGCAGGGGTTCCGGCTCGCCGTGATCCGCGCGGCGTACGAGCGGGCGCTGGCCGACCCGGGGTTCGCCGAGCGCCCGCCGACCGACGACTGCGGTGTGGTGCACCGCTACCTGCCCGAGATCCCCGTCCGGGTCGTCTCGGGCAGCGAGCAGAACATCAAGATCACGCATCCGGTCGATCTGCTGATCGCCGAGCAGATCACCGCTCGGGAGAGCGCCCCAGGCTCGGCGGGCTGAGCAGGAAGCCGAGGCCCCACGCGACGTGCATCGTCGCGTACACCGCCGGCAGCCGCGCCCACGCCGACAACGGCAGTCCCCGCCCGGTCGCGACCGAGCCCGCGAGGATCGCGGCGGCGTACCCGCCGGGGATGAGCCAGCCGGGCCAGAAGCCGAAGACGCCCGCGACCACGCCGACGGCCATCGCGACGACGGCCAGCGGCGGCGCGAGGTAGCGCAGGTTGAGGGTGCCCTGGTGCTCGCGCCCGACGACGCGCCGCCACTTTCCCGTGTGGAAGAACTGTTTGGCCAGCGCCCGCAGGTTCGGCCGGGGACGGTAGGTGACGTGCATGCGGGGCGTGAACCACACCCTGCCGCCGGTCTGGCGGATGCGGTGGTTCATCTCCCAGTCCTGCGCGCGGACGAACGTCTCGTCGTAGCCGCCGACCCGGTCGAGGGCGCTGCGCCGGAAGCTGCCGAGGTAGACCGTGTCCGCCTCGCCGGCCTGCCCGCCGATGTGGAACGTCGCGTTGCCGATGCCGATCTTGGTGGTCATCGCGCGGGCGACGGCCTTCTCGAAGGGCGTGACGCCCTCGGCGGCCATGATGCCGCCGACGTTGTCCGCGCCCGTCTCCTCGAGCGTCTCGACGGCCGCCAGCACATAGTCGGACGGCAGCAGCGAGTGGCCGTCGACGCGCACGATGAAGTCGTGCCGCGAGGCCTGGATGCAGGCGTTCAGGCCGTTGGGGGTGCGGCCCGTCGGGTTGGCGACGACGACGATGCGCGAATCGTCGGCCGCGAGCTTCTCGGCGATCTCCTGCGTACGGTCGCGGGAGGGCCCGACAGCGATCACGAGCTCCAGCCCACCCGGGTAGTCCTGGGTGAGGATGGACCCGACCGCCTCCGCGAGATGCCGCTCCTCATTGAGCACGGGCATGATCACTGACACGGCCGGCCAAACGCGGTTTCGGGCGACCTGTGTGTTGGGCGAGGGATTCATGACGGCGCCACGGTACTGTACGAACGCGAGGAACGCCGCAATGAAGGCAAGACTTCGCACCCCCCGGAGAGGCGAGCCGTCATGGCACACGACGAGGAGTCCGACCCGCAGGAGCGTTACTTCCGCCCCCGCCCGGGCGCTCCGGCTTCGGGTGACGAGGACGCCGCGCAGGTCGAGGGCGTCGCGTTCGGCGACGCCGAGTCCTCGCACGTGCGCGTCGACCGCGCCGCCCGCAGGACGGGCGTGGCGCCGGACGGCGCGCGGCGGCAGCGCCGGTTCCTCGTGACGACGGGCGTGATGTCGACGGCGGTGCTGCTGTTCTCCGGCGGCGGCTGGGCGTTCCAGGACTACGTCCTCGGCAGCGTGCGGCGCGTCAACGCCTTCGAGGGGCTGAAGAACCGCCCCGACTCCGGGCCCGAGGGCTCGATGAACATCCTGCTGGCCGGCGTCGACCGTCGTGAGGGGCTGACCGCCCAGCAGATCAGCGACCTGCACCTGGGCAGGGCGGACGGCGCGCGGTCCGACACGATGATGCTGGTGCACGTCTCGTCGAAGCACGACAAGATCACCGTGGTCAGCCTGCCGCGCGACTCCCTCGTCACCATTCCGTCGCACAAGTCCAACGGCAGCGAAGGAACGCGCGGCGCGGACGTCGGCGAGCGGCGGGGCAAGCTCAACTGGGCCTACATGTACGGCGGGCCGACGCTCGCCGTCCAGACGGTCGAGCGGGCCACCGGCGTGCACGTCGACCATTACGTCGAGGTCAACTTCCTGGGCTTCATCAAGGTCGTGGACGCGCTCGGCGGCGTCACCGTCTGCACGAACCAGCCGATCAACGACCCCAAGAGCGGCCTGCAGCTGCCCGCGGGCAAGACCACCGTGGACGGGAAGACCGCGCTCGCCTACTCGCGCGCCCGCTACACCCTGACCGGCGGCAGTGACCTGGGCCGGATCGACCGGCAGCAGCAGTTCA
Organism: Actinoallomurus vinaceus; assembly: GCF_039542055.1. Lineage (NCBI taxonomy): Bacteria > Bacillati > Actinomycetota > Actinomycetes > Streptosporangiales > Thermomonosporaceae > Actinoallomurus > Actinoallomurus vinaceus. The sequence goes on along the minus strand of NZ_BAABHK010000019.1, from coordinate 1,860 downwards.
TGTCCGCCGTGGCGCACAAGGCGCTGACCGACCCGACGAAGTACCCCGCCGTGCTGAGCGCGGCGCTGAGCACGATCCGGGCGGACAAGGAGCTGTCGAAGGGCACGCTGACGGCGCTGGCCGCGCAGATGAAGGGGATGAGCACCGACAGCATCGCCTTCACGACCGTGCCGCTGGCGAACAGCAACTACCTGACGCCGATCGGCGGGGTACGCCAGTCCACCGTGCTGTGGGACGACAGCGCCGCCGGGCGGCTGTTCGACCAGATCCAGCGGGACAAGGCGATCGTCGAGCCGCCGAAGGCCTCCCCGAGTTCGCCGGCCGGCGCGTCGCCGACCGCGTCGGCGAAGCCCGGCGGCCTCACCGTGGCCCCGCGCGACATCGACGTCCGGGTCGTCAACGGCGTCGGCACCGTCGGGCTGGCCGCCCGGGCCGCCGGCGACCTGCGCGACGCGGGGTTCGGGGCGAGCGTGGTGCCGGGCACGCGGCACGGGGTCGAGACGACCGTCATCCAGTACGGGCCGGGCCGCGAGGACTCGGCACGGACGCTCAAGGCGGCGATCCCAGGGGCGCGGCTGAAGGAGGTGGCCGGGCTCGGTTCCCGGCTGCAGGTGGTGGTCGGATCGTCCTGGTCCGGGGCGAAGAAGGTCACGGTCAACGCACCCGCCAAGGCGCCGGCCGGCGACTCCCAGCAGCAGGTGAACGCGAAGACGGCCACGCAGAACCTGTGTAAGTGACCTGGCCGGTGAGCACCGTCTGACCGGCGAGGTCAGCCCGCCTGTCCGAAAAGTGCTTCTTTTTACCTGCTCGCCGGACCACTAGCCTGCTGGTGAACCGGCGACCCCGCCGGGGTCGCCCCCCACTGGGAGGAACATCGATGTCGAACGGCGCCCGCCACGCCTGGGGACTCCTCCTGGGGCTGATCCTCACGGCCGCTCTCGCCGGGCTTCTGATCTTCGGTACGTACCGCCTGCAGCACGGCTTCGTGATGCAGGGCCACACGACCGACAAGTGGCTCGGCGGAGGCCTGCTGGCCGGTGCCGCCGTCGTCTTCGCCCTGCTCACGTCCTCACGGCTGTCGCCGCTGGGATCGCTGCTCGGCGGGCTGATCCTCACCGCGGCCGGCGTGCTGTTCTTCATCTCCCAGAAGACGACCACCGACCTCATCAACCGCTTCCCCCTCAAGGGCCAGCGCGTCACGCTCGCCGGCCTGGAGGAGGAGGGGTTCATGCTCTTCGTCGGCGTCGGCCTGCTGTTCGGGTCGTTCTACCCCTCGCGGTGGCGGGCCCGGACCGGCGACGACGCCGACCCGGCATACGAGTACGGCCTGCCCGAGTCCGAGGAGTCGCCGCGACGCTCCACCTCCACCGGCCGGCACCGCCACGCCGCGCGCGACGACGGCAGCACCCCGGCGTATGGAACGCCGCGCAACGCCGACACGCACGTGTACGGGACGCCGGAGCCGGGGGACGTCTCCGTCTACGGGTCCTCCGAGGCGTCCGCCACCGCCTACGGGCAGACGGAGTTCGACGTGCCGTTGTACGAGCCGGAGCGGTCGCAGCGCGAGCGGTCGTTCTTCACCCCGCCGGACGAGGATGACGGCGGCACCCGCGAGATGCACCGCCCCCGCTGACCCCGGGCGTAGACCCTCCGGCGCGGAACCGGACCCGGATCGGTCCGGCCCCGCGTTCGGGGCCGCTTACTTCAGGAGCTGGCGGGCCATGACGACGCGTTGGATCTGGTTGGTGCCCTCGTAGATCTGGGTGATCTTCGCGTCGCGCATCATGCGCTCGACCGGGTAGTCCTTGACGTAGCCGTAGCCGCCGAGCAGCTGCACCGCATCCGTGGTGATCTCCATCG
>NZ_BAABHK010000018.1:0-228954 GCF_039542055.1 Actinoallomurus vinaceus | reverse complement strand
TCGGTACCTTCCTCCAGTACAAGGCGCTGCGGGCCGGGGTGCCGTTTCTGGAGGTGGATCCGGCTTACACCTCTCAGCGGTGTCCCGTGCCTTGGTGCGGGCACACCCGGCGGGCCAACCGGCCCGATCGGGATACCTTCTGTTGTCGTCGGTGCGGGTTCGCTGGCCCCGCCGACGTCATCGCCGCCACCAACATCCGGCAACGGGCGTGTGTGGCGTGGGCATTCGTCAGCATGCCCGTCCCCGACCCCAACACCAGGGGAAAGGGAGATGCGACCCCGGCACGACAGCCAGCCGCGACGGGGAGCGCGACAAGGTGTGAACGCCCGGCCCGCAAGCCCGGCCGTTCACGGCCAAGAAGCTGATTGAGGGCTACTCCGGTTGCGGCGTACGGCCCCGACCGTGGCCTGGAGATCGTCGAGGGGCTGACCGGGGAGCCGGCGTTGAAGGGGTACCACCTGCTGCCGAGCGTGCGCGGTGACCTCCTGGAGCGGCTCGGCCGGCGCGACGAGGCCCGTGCCGAGTTCGAGCGCGCGGCGTCCCTGACCCGCAACGATCGCGAGCGCATGGTGCTCCTCGAACGGGCCGCCGCCTGCGGCCCGGAGTGACCGGGCCGAACGCGGCGCCCCGTCAGGGCAGGCGCATGCGTTCGGCGCGCGGGACGCCGTCCGGAGCGGACAGGTCGAGGCGCTCGGCCGGTGCCGCCGGCTCGGCCCGCCGTGAGTCCAGCCACCGGTGTCGCTCCTGCGCCTCGGCCGCTCCCGAGAGGTCCATGACGGCGGCGATCGACTCCCAGCCCAGACCCGCGGCGCGCGCCGACTCGAGCAGCTCCCACTCCAGCCGGTCGACGTCCAGCCGGATGGCCCGGATGAGCAGCAGCGCGGCCCCGAGACCGGTCACGTCCACCGCGCCCCCGCCGGACGCGGCCTGGATGACCGCGCGCACGCTCTGGACGTCTCCGAGGGGACGCTCGTGGGTCTCCCACATCAGCCGGTCGACACCGCGGGAGAACTCTCCCGTCAGGTGCGCCCGCGCGGCGCGCACCATGACCGGATCGGCAGGAGAAAGCTCGCGCCAGCGCGGATCCGTCATTGCGACCATCCTCCCCCGCCGCACCGGCGAGCTCACCGGGGCGGGCGGCTGCCGGACGGCGCCGTAAACGCCGTTCACGCCACGTGGCCGACGACGTTTCGGCCAGGCGCGTTCACTCTCCGAGGATGGTCCTGTCTGGGGAAACCCGTCAACCGTGGCCGGAATCAGGATTTCGGGTATTCAGCGTCGGCGGCCGATCCACTCCGCGTGTTCGTGATCTCGAAGTCGATCCGGTCCTCGTGGACGGTCACGCGTACCTCGTCGCCCGGGTTGAGCCGGCCGCCGAGCAGCAGGCTGGACAGGCGGTTGTCGACCTCCCGCTGGATCGTGCGTCGCAGCGGCCGTGCCCCGAACTCCGGCTGGTAGCCACGGCGCGCCAGCCAGTCCACCGCCTCCTTGGTGAACTCGATCGACAGGTCCTGGGCGCGCAGGCGGCGCCGGGTCTCGTCCAGCAGCAGGTCGGTGATCTGCCGCAGCTGCTCGGCGTCGAGGCGGCGGAAGACGATGATCTCGTCGATGCGGTTCAGGAACTCCGGCCGGAACGCCTCCCGCAGCCGCAGCATGACCCGGTCGCGCAGTGACGCGTCCTCCCCGACGCGGTCGGAGAACCCGGCGGCGAGCCCGCCGGTGCCGATGACGTCGGAGCCGAGGTTGCTGGTCATGATGATGACGGTGTGGCGGAAGTCGACCGTACGGCCCTGCGCGTCGGTGAGCCGCCCGTCGTCGAGCAGCTGCAGCAGGACGTTGAAGACGTCCGGATGCGCCTTCTCGATCTCGTCGAGCAGCACCACGGAGTACGGGCGGCGGTGCACGGCCTCGGTGAGCTGGCCGGCCTCCTCGTACCCGACGTAGCCGGGAGGCGCGCCCATCAGCCGGCTGACCGTGTGCCGTTCCTGGAACTCGCTCATGTCGAAGCGCACCATGCGGTCCTGGCTGCCGAACAGCGCCTCGGCCAGCGCGCGGGCCAGCTCGGTCTTGCCCACGCCGGTCGGCCCGAGGAACAGGAAGCTGCCGATCGGCCGGTTCGGGTCGCCGAGCCCGGCGCGGGACCGGCGTACCGCCTCGGCGACCGCGCCGACCGCCTCGTCCTGGCCCACCACCCGCTGGTGCAGGTGCTCCTCCAGCCGGATCAGGCGCTCGCGCTCCTCCACGGTGAGCTGCGCGACCGGGATCCCGGTGATCCGTGACACCACCTCGGCGATGTCCTCGGGGGTGACCTCGGGCACCGAGCCGGTGCCTCCGCCACCGGTCGCGGAGGCGACGTGCCGTCCGAGTTCGGCGATCTCATCGCGGAGCGAGGCGGCCTTCTCGTACTTCTCGTCGGCGACGGCCTGGTCCTTCTCGCGGCGGCGCTGGTCCAGTTCCTCCTCGAGCCGTCGTACGTCGCGGCCGGGCGTCTTGGTGCGCAGCCGGACGCGGGCGCCGGCCTGGTCGATCAGGTCGATCGCCTTGTCCGGCAGGAACCGGTCGGTGAGGTACCGGCTCGACAGGTCGACCGCCGCGACCAGCGCCTCGTTGGTGAACCGGACCTGGTGGTGGGCTTCGTACCGGTCCCGCAGCCCGCACAGGATCTCGACGGTGTCCTCCGAACTCGGCTCGGGCACCAGGATCGGCTGGAACCGGCGTTCGAGCGCGGCGTCCTTCTCGATGTTCTTGCGGTACTCGTCGACGGTCGTCGCGCCGATGACGTGCAGTTCGCCGCGGGCCAGGGCGGGCTTGAGCATGTTCCCGGCGGTCATGCCGCCCTCGGACCCGCCGGCCGTCACCATCGTGTGGATCTCGTCGATGAACACGAGGAGCTCGTCGCCGTGCGTACTGATCTCGTCGACGACCTTCTTCAGCCGTTCCTCGAAGTCCCCCCGGTAGCGGGTGCCGGCCACCAGCCCGGCCAGGTCCAGCTGGATCAGCCGCTTCCCCCGGATGGTCTCGGGGACCTCGCCGTCGGCGATGTGCTGGGCGATGCCCTCGACGATGGCGGTCTTGCCCACCCCGGGATCGCCGATCAGGACGGGGTTGTTCTTCGTCCGCCGGGACAGCACCTCGACGGTCTGCTCGATCTCCTCGTCGCGGCCCACGACCGGGTCGATCTTCCCCTCGGCGGCCATCGCGCTGAGGTCGCGCCCGAACTCGTCCAGCGTCGGCGTGTCGGACGGGGGGCGGCCGGCGGTGCCGCCGCCGGGCGGGCCGCCGCTCACCGCCGACTGCAGCGACTCCGGGGTGATCCGCGCGTCGTGCAGCAGGCGCCCGGCCGGCGACTCGGGGTTGACCGCGAGTGCGAACAGGATGTGCTCCGGGCCGATGTAGGAGGACCCCGCGGAACGGGAGATCTGGTGGGCGTCCAGCAGCGCGCGCTTGGCCGAGGGGGTGAGCTGCGCGGAGGTCTGGCGGGCCGGACCGCGGCTTACCTCCTGCTCGACCTGGCGCGCGAGCGCCTCCGGGTCGGCGCCGGCGCGGTCCAGAACGTGCCGGGTCACCTCCTGGCGGGTCGCGGCCCACAACAGGTGGTCGGTGTCGAGGTCGGGGCTGCCCCATTCGCCCGCCTTGACGGCGGCGTCGCGCACGAGTTCGCGGGCGCCTTCGGTCATGAAGCGCGCGATGTTCACACGGTTCGAGGGCCGTTTCGGCATGCCCGCGCCGAAGAATCGGGACAGGAACTCCTCGAACGAGTCCGCCCCTCCTCCGCCGCCGTACAGTCCTTCGGACATCTCATGACCTCCTCACCAGGCGAGACCCGGCGTATCGGATCCGGTATGCCTGCCACCCCTACCCGAGGCGGCGTCGTCAAACGCGTGAGATCACGGGTAGTCCTCGTCGAGGGGTGGCACGGTGGTCCGCTGTTCGACCACGTCCGCCTCGTTGGCATCGAGGGGGATCTCCGCCACGAGCGGCGGTTCCTCGGAGTCCTCTTCGTCGTCCCGTCGGTGCTGCTCGATGAAGTCGGCTTCGGGCTCCTCGATGCCCGGAGTCTCGTCCGTCACCGGGTCGGGGTGGACGACCTCCTCCGGACGTCCGGGCTGCCCCCGGTCCGGAAGATCACGCTCGGTCATCTGAACTCCTCCCTAGGAGCTTGTCGGGGGTGATGGGCAGGTCGCGTACGCGCCGGCCGGTGGCGTGGAAGACCGCGTTGGCGATCGCCGCGGCGGTGCCGACGATGCCGATCTCCCCGATGCCCTTGGCACCCATGGGGTTGAGGTGCGGATCGTCCTCGTCGATCCAGACGGCCTCGACGTCGGGGACGTCGGCGCAGGCGGCGACGTGGTACTGGGCGAGGTCGTCGGTGAGGAAGTCGCCGAACCGCTCGTCGACGACGGTCCCCTCCATGAGGGCCATGCCGAGGCCCATGGTCATGCCGCCGATCAACTGGGAGCGGGCGAGGACCGGGTCGACGATCCGCCCGGCCGCGAACACTCCGAGCAGCCGCGACACGCGCACCTCGCCGGTGTCCACATCGACGCGGACCTCGGCGAACTGCGCCCCGAACGCGTGGCGCGCGAGCTTCGAGTCGGCTTCGACGTCCTCGGTGGTGTCGCCGGTGCCGTGCTCACCGTTCTTCAGCAGTCCCTCGCACGCCTTCACGACGGCGGAGCCCCAGGACGCGGTGCCCATCGATCCGCCCGCGAGCGGGGCCCTCGGCAGCGCGCTGTCACCGACCTCGACCCGTACCCGGTCGGGGGAGACGCCGAGGGTCTGCGCCGCGATCCGGGTCAGCGCGGTACGGGCGCCGGTGCCGATGTCGGCCGCGGCGATCCGGACGACGAAACCGTCCCCGTCGATCGCGGCGTCCGCCTGCGCGGCACTGCGCCGGGAGGGGTACGTCGACGCGGCGACGCCGGTGCCGACGAGCCACCGGCCGTCCCGGCGGACGCCCGGGTCGCGATGGCGCGGATCCCAGCCGAAGCGGTGGGCGCCCTCCCGCAGGCAGGCGATCAGGTTGCGGGAGCTGAACGGCAGCCCGCTCTCCGGCTCGGTGTCCGGCTCGTTGACGACGCGCAGCTCGATCGGGTCCATCCCGGCGGCGTGCGCGAGCTCGTCCATCGCCGATTCCAGGGCGTACATGCCGGGGCACTCGCCGGGCGCGCGCATCCACGACGGCGTCGGCACGTCCAGCCGGACCAGCCGGTGCGTCGTCCGCAGGTTGGGCGTCGCGTACATCACCCGCGTTCCCGCCGCCGTCTGCTCGGCGAACTCCCGGACCGTCGAGGTCTGCTCGACGATGTCGTGGGCCACGGCGGTGAGCCGCCCCACGGCGTCCGCGCCCAGCCGCAGCCGCTGGATCGTCGGCGTGCGGTACCCCGTGACGTCGAACATCTGCTGCCGCGTCACCGCGACCTTGACCGGCCGGCCCGCCGCCCGCGCGGCGAGGGCGGCGAGGATCGCGGACGGCCGGGTCGTGCCCTTGCACCCGAACCCGCCGCCGACGTGCGGGGAGACCACCCGCACCTGTTCGGGCGGCAGGCGGAGCACCGCCGCGATCGCGTCCCGGTCCGCGGACGCGCCCTGAGTGGAGTCGTACACCGTCAGCCCGCCGTCCTCCTCCCAGACGGCGAGCGCGGCGTGCGGCTCGATCGGGTTGTTGTGCAGCACCGGCGTCGTGTACGTCGCGTCCACCGTGACCACCGCACTCGCCAGACCGGCCGCGACGTCCCCGTACTCCACGTCGGTCGGCAGCCCCGGGTTGACCGTCTCCGGGCGGTACAGCCCGGGGTGGTCGGGGCGCAGCCGCACGTCGTGCGGCTCGGCGTCGTACTCGATCCGCAGGGCGCCGGCGGCGTCGCGGGCGATCTCGAGCGTCTCGGCGACCACCGCGGCGACGATCTGCCCGTGATAGGCGACCGTACGGCCCTGGAAGAGCCGCAGCTCCGGATCGACGTCCTCGCCGAGCTCCGGGGGATCGTCGCCGGACAGGACGGCGAGCACGCCGGGGATCGCCAGGACCGCCGCCGTGTCGATCGACCGGATCCGCCCGCGCGCGATCGTCGACGGGACGGCGTGGGCGTACGCGACGCCCGGGACGGTGTGCTCGTAGGCGTACGTCGCCCGCCCGGTCACCTTGTCCAGACCCTCGACGCGGTTCACAGCAGCTCCTGCAGCGTGCGGACGATCAGATTGTGGGCCAGCGGCACCTTGTAGCCGTTGTGGGCCAGCGGCCGTGCCTGCGCGAGCTCCGCGTCGGCGGCCCGCGCGAACTCCTCCGCGCGGGCCGGAGCGCCGCGCAGCGCCTCCTCGGCGCGATACGCCCGCCAGGGCGCGTGCGCGACGCCGCCGAGCGCCAGCCGGCAGTCACGGACCGTTCCATCATCGCTCACGTCGAGCACCGCGGCGATGGAGACCAGGGCGAACGCGAACGACGCGCGTTCGCGGACCTTCCGGTAGCGGGAGACGCCCGGAGGGGGCGGCGGCAGTTCCACCGTCGTGATCAGGTCGCCGGGCTCCAGCACCGTGTCGCGGTCCGGCCGGTCGTCCGGCAGCCGGTGCAGCCCGGGCATCGGGATCGCGCGGTCGCCGCCCGGGCCGGTGACGAGCACGCGCGCGTCCAGGGCGGCCAGCGCCACGGCCAGGTCCGACGGGTGGGTGGCCACGCAGTGCTCGGAGTACCCGAGGATCGCCAGGTTGTGGTGGTGGCCGTCGATCGCCGGGCAGCCCGACCCCGGCTCGCGCTTGTTGCACGGCTTGGAAACGTCCTGGAAGTACGGGCAGCGGGTCCGCTGCAGCAGGTTGCCGGCGACCGTCGCCATGGCGCGGACCTGCCCGGACGCCCCGGACAGCACGGACCGCGCCAGCATCGGGTAGCGCGCGCGGACGACCGGGTGGACGGCCAGGTCGGTGTTGCGCACCGCGGCGCCGACGCGCAGGCCCCCGTCGGCCTCCTCGATCCGGTCGTACGGGAGACGGCTCACGTCCACGAGAAGATCCGGCCGGGCGACGCCCAGCCGCATCAGGTCGACCAGGTTGGTCCCGCCTCCGAGGTACATGCTGCCCGGCCGGTACGCGCCCACCGCCTCCGCCGCGTCGCGGGCCCGCGTGTACTCGAACGGCTTCACCCGGACACGTCCTCGATCGCGGTCACGATGTTGACATAGGCGCCGCACCGGCACAGGTTGCCGCTCATGCGCTCGCGAATCTCCTCCCGCGTGAGCGGGGGATCGGCGGCGAGGTCGCCGGTGATCGCGCTCGGCCCCCCTTCGGCCAGCATCCCGGCCGCGGAGCAGAGCTGGCCCGGGGTGCAGTACCCGCACTGGAAGGCGTCGCGCGCGATGAACGCGGCCTGGAGCGGGTGCAGGTCGGATCCGTCGGCCAGGCCCTCGATCGTCGTGATCTCGCGGCCGTCCTGCGCGACGGCCAGGGCGAGGCACGCGTTGGCCCGCCGTCCGTCGATCAGCACGGTGCACGCGCCGCACTGGCCGTGATCGCAGCCCTTCTTGGAACCGGTCAGGCCAAGGCGCTCGCGCAGCAGGTCCAGCAGTGAGACGCGGGTGTCGATGCTCACGGAGTGTTCCGTGCCGTTCACCCGGAGCGTGATCTCCACCATGCGCGCTGCCTTACCCCGGCTCTTCTCGGCTAACCGCCCGTGACGGGGTGGCGGTCCCGGGCCTGGCGGGCGTGCCGCGGATGAGTCTCGCGGCGGCCCATGACCAGGTCGGCGACCGCGGCGCACAGGGCGGCGAGCACGAACGCGAGGACGACGAGCAGCCCGCGCTGGAAGGCCGTCGCCCAGTCGCCGCGTGTGCCGGTCACCGCGGCGAAGAACACCGCGCCCACCGCCGCGATGCCGGCGGAGGTGCCGATCCGCTGGCCGGTCTGGAGGACGCCCGCCGCGCTGCCGCCGCCCTCGGGCGGCACCTCCGACAGGGTGATCGTCTGGTTGGGCGCGATGACCAGGCCGCTGCCGAGCCCGGCGAGGAGGAAGGGCGCGGCGGTGGCCAGGGCCACGTGCCGGCCCGGGTCGGCGTGGACGGCCAGCAGGACGGCCGCCAGCCCGGCGGCGACGACCAGGAGGCCCGCCGCCACCAGCGGCCGGCCGAACCGCGAGACGATCCGGCCGCCGACGGTCGCGGCGACACCCGACCCGACCGCGAACGGCGTGATCGCCAGGCCGGCCATGAGCGCGCTGTAGTGCAGGCCGTTCTGCAGGTAGAGGGTGAAGATGAAGAAGATCGCGGTGAAGCCCGCGAAGTACAGCAGCGCGATCGCCGAGCCGAGGGCGTACGAGCGGCGGCGGAACAGGCTCAGGTCGATCATCGGCTCGCGGTGCCGCCGCTCCCAGCCGAGGAAGATCGCCAGCATGACGGCCGCGACGGGCACCAGCAGCCACTTCGCCCGCCCGTGCCACTGCTGCTCCTGGACGAGGGGGAGCAGCAGCGCCACCACGCCGACGCCGAGGAGCACGACGCCGACCGGGTCCAGGCTCTGCGGGCGGGGTGTCCGGCTCGGCGCGGGCAGCAGCCGCCAGGCGAGCGGCAGCGCGATCAGCCCGACCGGGACGTTGACGTAGAACACCCATCGCCAGCCCTCCTGCGTACCGGCGAGCGCGATCAGCGCGCCGCCGATGATCGGGCCGGCGGCGGTGGCGATGCCGATCGTCGCGCCCAGACTCCCGAACGCCCGGCCCCGCTCCGGTCCGCGGAACATCACCTGGATCAGCCCTGCGATCTGCGGGTTCAGCAGCCCCCCGGCCATACCCTGCACGAGCCGGGCGACGACCAGCCAGACGATGTTCTGGGCGACGCCGGCGGCGACGCTGGCCAGGGTGAAGACCACGAGGCCGGCCATGAAGACCGCCCGCCGGCTGCGCGCGTCACCGAGCCGCCCGGCCGGCACCAGCGTCAGGCCGAACGTCAGGGCGTATCCGCTGAGGATCCACTGCAGCCCGTCCGGCGACGCGTGCAGGCCGGAGCGGATGGACGGCAGCGCGACGTTGACGATGCTGACGTCCAGCAGCGTCATGAACGCCGCGACCAGGCAGATCGCCAGCGCCTTCCAGCGATGACGGAGCGTCTCGTCGGGGATCTGTTCCGTCCGCATGTGGCTGCTGTGCTCCGCACGCAACCGCCCAAACCATCGCATCTGAAACAACAGTCCGACGGGCCCGGTGGCACCCCGCCGAGGGTCAGCCCTTTCGGCGGAGGGTGGCGATGTAGGCGGTCGTCGAGTCCTTGAAATAGGTGGTGTCCGCGAGTTCCCAGCCGGTGCCGGTGGTGAGTTCGGCGAGTTCGCGTGGAGCGAGGCACAGGTAGTGGAACCAGGGCGTCGCCACGTCGCGGTAGCGGATCCGCAGGGTGCGCTGTCCGGCGATGCGGCCTGCCCGCAGGCTCCGTTCGTTGTAGGGCAGTTGCAGTGGGTCGCTCGAATCGGTCGCGTTGTTGCCGTGGCCGACGATGACGGCACCGGGTGCGGCCATCGCGGCCAGAGCCCGAAGGAACCGCGGGCCCCGCTCGCGGCTTTCCAGCAGGCCGAGGTTGGCGCCCAGGAGCAGGAAGCCGTCGTATCGCACCCCGGTCGCGGCGTGTTCGTCGACCGTGGTGCGAAGGACGGACCGTATCCCCTGCTGCCGGCACACGTCGAGCGCGCCAGGGGAGATGTCGATCGCGGTGACGTCGTGGCCTCGGTCGAGCAGGGCGCGTGCGGCTCGTCCTCCGCCGGCGCCGATGTCCAGGACCTTGCCCTTGAGCAGGTCCAATGCTCGGCGTTCCTCGTCCGGCCACTGCTCGACGGGGGCGATCCAGGGCGCGACGGGAAGGGCCTTCACCAGGCCGTCGTCGCGTTCCACGATCTGGACGACCGGCGCGGCGTTCTGCGTCAGAGACGCCTGGTAGGCGTCGCGCAGCATGTCCCCGATCGCGTCACCGATGCGAGGACCGGACCGCTCCGCCCGATCCTCCTGGCGACCTTCGGGCCCCTGGTCTTCCGCGAGACCTTCACGGGTGCGGACCTCTGGAGTGTTCAAGGAGCCTCCAAGGCTGTTCTCGTCGTCATGCCGGGCACGGGAAGGGCCGTTTCGCCGCCCTGCCGGGCGAGCCTGCGGAAGAAGCCCAGGATCCCGGCCAGGCCGGTCGCCAGGGAGGCGGCACCGGCCTCGCCCGGGTCCTTGACGAAGACCGGGTGGTCGGTCGGACCGGCGCTGCGCAGCAGCATCTGCACGGCGACGGCGCGTGCGGCGTCCCAGCGCCGCGGATCATCGTCGAGGACGGCGAGATCGATGAGCGCGTCGCCGATGCCGGCCGCGCCGCAGCACTGATCGAGTACGCCGATCCGGGGCAGGCAGAGCTCCATCGCCGCGCCGGCCTCCCCGGCGAGGCCGGTCAGCGTCGGATTCTCGAGCGCCACGCCCGCGTGGAGCAGCGTGTGCGCGATGCCGGCGAGGCCCCGACACCACGAGAGGGCGAGCGGCGGCGCGGATCCGTCGCGCACACGCCGTACCCAGGAACCCGCGTATTCGGACAACCGCTCGGTGCGCTTGGCGGCCTCGGTGAACAGACGACGGTCGCCGGTGCGCTCGCCGGCACCGAGCAGCAGTTCGATCGCGCCCGCGTCACCGCGCGCCAGCCCCGCGAAAGGGTCGACGGAGGTCGCACCGTACGGCCGGGATCCGTCGGCCATGGAACCGGGTCCGCCGCCGTCCATGACGTACCGCACGCACCGCTGGACGATGGCGCCATGAGCCGGGTCGCCATCGTGATCCGACAGCAGAAGGTGACCGATCCCCACACCGGCGGCCCCGGAGATCAGGTCGAGCCCTTCCGGCTGCCACTCCGCATCCGGGATGTAGGCGGGGAGATGATCGCCGGAGAACTCGACGCCGTGGTCGCGCGCCCGGCTCAGGAAGACGTCGATCCCCGTCCGGCCGTGGAACAACCCCGGCGGCAGGTGAGGCGCGGCGCGCGCGGTGGCCGCCGCGAGATCGCGCAGGCAGTCCGCAACACCCGGCTCGCCCACATGCTCCAGGAGTTCGAGGCCGATACCCGCCATCCCGCGGTGGACCTCGGCGCTGCGCGCCCTCGCGGAGCCGGTCAGGAGTTCGCGCGCCTGGCCGACCAGATCGGCGAGAAGGTTCCCCACGATGTCCGTTGCGAGTTCGGGGGTGACGGTCGGGGGCTCAGGCAGGAACCCGGCCCGTCTCACCTTCTGCTCGCCCGGGGTCCGCGCGGAGATCTCCTCGGTCGCGAGCCGCCGCAGTGCGCGCCGGGCGGCGTCGTCGCCGCCGAACAGGTCCACGATGACGCCGATGATTCCGGCCGGTTCCTCGCCGTATGCGGATCGGATCGCCTGAAGGGCGCGCCGGCGGGGCAGATCGGCGTCGTCTCCCAACGTGACCGGGCGCAGACCCCACGTCGCGAACAGCAGCGTCATGGCGAGGGCGTGCAGGTCATCGGTGTCCCGCGGCGGCTCGCCGCGCCACTGCCGCGTCGGCGCGTAGCCCCTCGTGCCTCCGGAGAGGTACAGACCGTCGAAGCCCGCCACGCCGAAGTCGATGAGGCTGATCCGGTCGCCGTCGATCACCACGTTCCTCGGCGAAAGGTCGCGCATGACGACGCCGCGCGCGTGAAGATCCAGGAGGATCTCGGCGAGTCCGCTGCCGAGCCGTTCGAGGGAACGCCCGTCGCCGGCGCCCTGATCTGACCCGATCGGGTACGGCCCGTCGCGGGCGACGTCTTCGGCGAGGTTGAAGGGGCCGACGTCGGAGGTCACGAGGAACTCGTCCTGCCCGTGCCGGAAGTGATCCAGAAACCGCGGAATCCCGGGGCGATCCTTGAGCGCCTGGAGGACACGGCGTTCGTTGCGCAGGCGTACCCGGATGTCGCCCAAGTCCTCCGTTTCGTCCACCAGGGCGCGGGCCTGTTTGATCACGACGTTCGTCCCGTCGCGCTGATCGATGGCGCGATAGACGTTGCCGCGCGCGGATTCGAAGATTCCCGTGACGACCCGGTAATGGTGGCCCAGAACCATCGGCTCCGTCAGGGCGGCCTCTTCATTCGCACGTCGGCCGGTGAACGGATCGACGGCCCAGGCCGGCTGTTCGTATCGAAGGCCGGCGATCCCCTCGAACGCCTCACCGTCGGGCCCGTCGATCCGGGCGACGAACCGTCCTCGGCCGGAGTCCGCCGGCTTCTGATGCGGGCCGTAGCGGTAATACACGGGTGCGTCCTGGTCCACCCGCCGGTCGCTGAGCACTCGTGGTCCCTGATGGCCACGAAGGAGCTCGGCCAGCTCAAGGCCCAGCTCCCGGACGCGCCGCTGGTCCGGATAGATCGTGAAGGCCTTGCCGACGGTCGCCGGGGAGCTGTGCCCGTCGTTCAGCCTCTGCAGTACCCGGCGTGAGCGCGCGAGCTTGAAGACACACCCCTCGGCGAGCAACCGGGGAAGAAGCCTCTCCACCAGTTCCGCGAAGGTCGCCGACCGGGAGGAGACATGCAGTTTCCAACCGTGCTCGGCCAGCCGGACCCCGTCGGGATTCACCGTCAGCCACGTCGGGCCGACGTGAACTCCATGGCCGGCCCGGACATGCTCCCTGACGATCTTTTCGATGACGTCGGTGTCCCTTTCCTGCATCTCAGCCACCAATGCCATAACGCCAGGGGAGCATGCCGGACCTCTTGTCCTTAGCGGCTCATCGCCCAGGTGCTGTCCCCGGCCATGTCCCAGGTGCTGTCTCCACCGGCCATCGCCCAGGTGCTGTCCCCGGCCATCGCCCAGGTGCTGTCTCCACCGGCCATCGCCCAGGTGCTGTCTCCACCGGCCATGGACCAGGTCGTGTCACCCTGCGGCCGGACGGTGTCGGAGAAGTCGACGGTGGGTTCCATCTCGTCGGCTCCCGCTTCGCGGGGTTCCAGGGTAAGCAGATCGTTCAACGTGCTGCCTCCACATCTGCGCCGGCCGGCGCTTCGGATGATCTTGCTATGTATAACGCGTGACGATCTTCGTATCAACGCTTGACAACGGCCGGGCTCGCGGGCGGGCCTTGAGTGGAGGCGTCGTGGCGGTGGGCCACGCGGCCCGCCGGCCACCAGAGGGGTCACGGGTGAGGGCCGGCCGATCGGGGGCGGGCCCTCACCCGTTTTCCGCGTTCGTCAGCTGGACGACACCGAGTAACTATTGGTCGTGAAATTCAGGCCGCCGCTCGAGGACGTTATCTCGTACCCGAACTGCACGTTTCCGACCGTGATATTGCCGAACCAGCCGGCGCTCTTGATCCAGTTGAGTACGGCGCGGATGTCGACACTGCCGGAGGAGGTATTGCCGGACCGAACGAAGGAGAACACCTGATTCGAGCCGTTGCTGCCTTTGTAGACGCTCCAGGAGTGGCCGCCGACCGAGACGCTGGTCTGGTACGACCCGAGCGGCCCCACGGCGCCGGTCTTGTTCATCCAGAGCATGATCTCGTACGCGTTGTTGTCGGCCCAGATGTCGTAGGCCGACTCGTACGCTCCGGAGCCCGGGACCGTGACGTTGAAGCTGCTCTTGAGGGAGCCGAGCGAGCTCAGCGACCTGTTGATGGACGTCGAGACGTTGGGATAGGACTTTATGCCCCCGGTGTTCGGGTGGTTCGCCCACACGCCCCAGTTGCTGTAGGAGTTGGCCCAGATCGTCTGCGGGCCGGCTCCGCTGCCCCAGACGTCGTTGTAGAGGGTGTAGCCGCCGTTGGACCAGGTGCCCCACTGGTCGGAGGACGACCAGGTCGCCGCCTGGGCGGTCCCGGACCACACGAGGCATAGCAGGGTGAGGACCAATGCGGGCACCGAGAATCGCGCCGCTTTCATTCGATCACCTCTCTGTCGAATAAGCGTCGAAGCGCTTCGACGTCAATTCGACTGTTGCGGGGAAGAGGGAACCGCGGTGCCCCACACGATAGAAGCCGGATTGCGGACACGCAATGGTCGTTTTACAGGCGTGTTATCGCGGTGTTTCGTGGGCTGTGCGGTGGCGACCGGTGTCCCTGGGTGGCGGCCGGGATCGGACGGCGGGCCGATGACGTCACGACCGCCGGAGAGGCGCCGGGACCGCGCGATGGTGCGAGGCCCGGCCATCGGTGGTTCGAAACCACGTGCTGAGGCCGGGTTCGGCCCATGCCTCGTGCGTTCCCGGCATGCGGGAGGTAGCCTTTCGGCTTCGGGTACCGCAAGTAGTGTGAGCCGGACACCAGGTGAGCGCCGGCTTTCCGGCATCGGGAGAAACGCGCGGATTCATGTCGAGGCAGTCCGAACGGCCGGTGACGACCGGTGACGCTCCGGCCCTTCCGGCGGCGACCGGTGCGGAGCCGGCCCTCCCGGGATCCCGATCCGCCCGCGAGCCCGGCCGGGCCATCAAGCCCGGGCGGCACGGGCTGCCGCCGGAGACGGTCGCCGGCATCCAGCGCGACCGGCTCATCGACGCGTTCGTCCAGGTGGTGGCGGAGCACGGCTACGCGCGGACGAC
Source organism: Actinoallomurus vinaceus (assembly GCF_039542055.1). NCBI lineage: Bacteria > Bacillati > Actinomycetota > Actinomycetes > Streptosporangiales > Thermomonosporaceae > Actinoallomurus > Actinoallomurus vinaceus. Next base: position 214,452 of record NZ_BAABHK010000018.1, on the reverse strand, counting down.
CATCGCGAAGATCACCGAAGCCGCCGGGGTGACCAAGAAGACGTTCTACGTCCACTTCACCGAGATGGACGACTGCTTCCTCGCCGCGTACGAGCGTGGGACGGGCATCCTGCTCGACCGGATGACGAACGCCTACCGGGCCGCGCCGTCCTGGCCCGAGGGCATCCGTGCGGGGCTCCGGGTGATGCTCGAGGTCCTGGCCGCCGAGCCGCGGTTCGCCCGGGCCGCCCTGGTCGAGGTGAACGCCGCCGGCCCCCGGCTGCGCAAGGCGCGGATCGAGCACCTCGCGAGCTTCCGGCGGTACTTCACCGATCCCGCCTACGACCTGCCGTCGCTTCCCACGGTCGTCATCGACGCGATCATCGGCGGGATCTATGGAGCGGTCTACGGCGCGGTGGAGGCGGGGGAGGGGGATCGGCTGCCCGCTTTGCTCCCCTCCCTCGTCTACTTCGCGCTGCTGCCGCTCGGCCGCGAAGAGGCGGCGGCCCAGCTCGATCTGGAGCCCTGAGCGGTGCGGCTCGACCGGGAGCCCTAACCGCGGAAGAACATCAACGTGAAATCGGTCAAGGGATCCAGGAGGCCGGGGAGTTCGGCGGTCCGGTCGCTCTCCACGTAGTTGTAAATCATTGTGTAAACGCCGCCGATGACGGCGTCGCGGATGACATCGGGTACCTGGGGAACGTCCGGACCGCTCAAGTACGAGCGGAACTTCGCGAGGAAGGCGAGTCGTGCCCGGTGGACCCGTGGGCCGGCGACGCTGGCCTCGATGAGGCACGTTCGCGCGAAGGCCGGTTCGGCGGCCACCAGCTCCAGCACCACCCGAAGGCCGGCCCTGATCCCGGCAGGCCATGACGGCTCCGCCCGATAGGCGGCCTCCACGCCGGCCAGCAGTACCTCGGTCCCGCGCCGGTACGCGGCCAGAAAGCATTCGTCGAGATCGCGGAAATGCGCGTTAAAGGCGTTCTCGGGGAGGCCGGCCGTGGACTCGACCTGGCCGACCGTGGTCCGTAAATAGCCCTTCTCGGCGACGACGGTGACGAGCGCGTCGATGAGCCGGGCTCGTTGCCCGGCGTCCGTCGCATCGGGCGAGCCCGGTCTCGGCCGGCGTCGAGGAGGGTGGCCGGGTTCGGCCGGTGGCGGGACGGCGTCCGGCCCGGCCCTCGGGGTTCCTTCGCGCATGGGCTGATCTCTCGTCGGTGGGCACCTTAGGTGGCTGTCTATCGCCTGCCGGGGTGGGCGTAAACGGTGAGGGGCCGCCGATCCCGATCCGGCGGCGGCCGGATCCGGCCGTTGTCCCGGCTGTGGTTGACATGAGACACCATACGGTTTCTATTTCAAGCAAGCTCGTTTGTTACCGACAGGTTTCGGGCCCAACGTCGTCCTCGGGGGATGAGTCCCAAGGAGGCGGTGGCATGCGCCATCGTGGATCCAGAGCGGGAGTGTTCCTGCTGGCCGCGCTCGTCGTGGCACTCCCGTACGTCCCGGCCGAGGCCGCCGCGGGCACGGTCACCGAGACCGCGCTGAGTGTTCCGGACAGCACGCCGCTCGGCCTGACGACCGGGCCGAGCGGCAGCGTGTGGGTCGCCGAGCACGCGCAGGGCCTCGGCCGCGTCGACGCCCTCGGCGTCTTGAAGGAGTTCGCCGTCCCGGCGAACTCGCAGCAGAACGTGGCCGTCCCCGAGGGCGCCGCGACCGCCTCGGACGGCACGGTGTGGTTCACCGACGCGTCCACCGCGGTGCCGCGCGTCGGCAAGGTCTCCGCCGCCGGGGCGGTGACGACGTACGAGGTGCCGACCACCGGAGACGTGAGCTTCGCGGGTGGCCAGCTCACCGACATCACCGCAGGTCCGGACGGTGCCATGTGGTTCGCCGGCGGCGCGTCCAGCGCGGTCGGCCGGGTCACCTCGTCCGGCGCGGTCACCGCCTACGCCACCGTCGGCCTGTCGCCGTACGCGATCACGACGGGGCCGGACAAGGCGCTGTGGTTCACCGACACGAACGGCGGATCGATCGGGCGTCTCGACCCGGCCACGGGCGACGTGACGACCTACTCGCCGGACTCCTCCGGGACCGGTAACCCGGCGGCCGGCGGCATCACGGCCGGACCCGACGGCGCCCTCTGGTTCACCGAGCCCGGGGTGGCGAAGATCGGCCGGATCGTGCCCGGCACCGGCGCCATCACCGAGTACGCCGTGCCCACCGCGAACTCCGGGCCCGAGGGCATCACCGCCGGCCCGGACGGCAACGTGTGGTTCACCGAGGCGGCCGCGGGCAACGTCGGCCGGATCGTCCCCTCGACCAAGAAGATCACCGAGTATCCGCTGCCGAGCGCCCTGTCGGCGCCGACGCGGATCATCAAGGGCCCCGGCGGAGCGCTGTGGTTCACCGAGTCGGGAACGGGCAACGTCGGCCGGTTCCTCCCCGCCTCACCGCCCTCGGGCTCGCCGCACGCCGCGGCCCCGCCCATCGTCGACGGGACCAGCCCGCGGATCGCAGCGTCGTTCCAGGGCCGCTGCCCCACCACCGCGATCATCTGCCAGACCCAGCTGACGACGGGCGGCAGCGTGAAGATCGGCAGCTTCAGCCAGACGATGCCCTCCGGCGCGCTGCGCGTCACCGGCTATGTCACCTCGCTCAGCGGCGCTTCGATCGTCCTCCAGCCGCCCCTCACCGGCTCCCAGCTGGAGTCGGTCCCGGTCGAGGTGCCGGGAGGCATCATCGGCACCCTGCCCCTGATCGGCCCGATTCTCGGCATGACGCCCGCGGCGATGCTGCCGTTCAACAAGCTGACGATCACCCAGTCCCTGGCCGGGCCGATCACGGTCGGCTTCGGCCCCGGCGGTCTGCAGGCCACCGCCTCGCTGACCATCCACCTCAACAACACGCTGCTCGGCAGCAACTGCGTCATCGGCCCGATCACCGCGAAGCTGGGACCGACGGACCGGTCCGGCGGCTCGGCGCACGACCCGCAGCTCGGCTGGCAGCCCCTGAACGTCGAGATCAAGGACGACACCCTCGCCGTGCCGAAGGCCGCAGGCTGCGGCCTCGGCGGAATCCTCGACGGCGTCATCAACTCGACCATGGGCCTGCCCTCGACCTCGGGCAACACCCTCGACCTCACCGCGATCCTCAGCGTCGGAGCGGGAGCCCACGCGAACTGACCGGAAGGAGGCCGTGACTCACATCCCCCGCCTGATCCAACTCTCTCTATCGGTACTCCCCGCCACCAACCCCGCCACCCGAGACCGGCGACGCCGGTTCCCGGTCCCCTTTTTACGAGAGGTACAGCGCATGATCCCCAAGACGGCGAAACTCGCCCTGACCATCACCGGGGCGGGCGCCCTGGTCGCGATGATGGGCGGCACCGCCTACGCGGCCGGCGTCAGCCCGGCCAGCACCGCGATCACCGCCACCAGCACCAGCGTGAAGTTCGCCGGTACCCTGTCCGGCCTGTCGTTCTCGGTGACCTGCACCGGCTCGACGATCCAGTTCACCACCCCGGCGTCGGGGTACGGCCCGGTCGCCATCAGCCCGGACCCGACCTTCACCGGCTGCACCGACAACTTCGGCGGCACGGCGACCATCACCGCCAACCACACGAACGGCAGCTGGCAGCTGACCGCCGTGGCGAGCCCGACCCAGGTGAAGATCACCATCCCCACGGCCGGCGTGACCGTCACAACGAGCACGCTGCCCAGCTGCACCGTGACCGCCGCGCCGACCGCTCCGGCGACGATCACGGCCAGCTACAGCAACACGACCGGCAAGGCCACGTTCACCAACGCGAGCGTGCCGTTCTCCGGGACGTCCGCCTGCGGCAGCATCAGCCCGACCGGCACCGCGACCGGCGTCTACAGCACGAGCCCGCTCGTGACGATCACCTGACGTCCGACGGCGACACGAGACGGGCAGGGGCCGCCGTCCGGCGGCCCCTGCCCCCTCTCCGCGAGGGCCGTCCTCGGACACCTTCGTGAGGGCCGTCTTCCGGCGGCCCCTGCCGTTCCGCGTACCGCGACGTGACCGGAACCGGTCGGGCGGTACTGATCGTCTTGACGTGAAACACCCATGGGTTTCTAGTAGCCCATTACCTGCTCTGTCCTGTCGTCCTCGGGGGAAGTCAGTCAAGGAGGCGATGGCATGCGCCATCGTGGTGTGCGCGCGGGGGTCCTCGCGTCGGCGGCCCTGCTCGGCGCGGTCGCCTTGAGCCCCACCTCGCCCGCCGGCGCCGCCGCCGGCGTGACCGAGGTCGGATTGCCCGTACCCGACGTCACCCCGGCGGGCCTGGTCGCGGGCCCGAACGGCAGCGTCTGGTTCGGCGAGAACGCCGGCGGGCTCGGAAAGGTGGACTCGGCCGGAAAGGTCACCGAGTACGCCCTTCCCGCCAACTCGCAGAAGACGCTCGGCGCGGCCGACGCGATGGCCGCCGGGCCGGGCGGGCGGCTCTGGTTCACCGACTCCTCCGTCGACGTCCCGCGGGTCGGGTACGTCGATCCGGCGACCGGGAAGACGACGCTGTTCGAGGTCCCCACGACCACGGACGTCAACTTCGCGGGCGGGAGGCTCACCGACATCGTCGCCGGTCCGGACGGCGCGATGTGGTTCGGCGGCGTCTCGGCGACGGCGATCGGCCGGATCGACGCCTCGGGCACCGTCACCGCGTACGCCACCGCCGGTGCGGCCGTCTACGGCCTCGCGGCCGGGCCCGACGGCGCCATCTGGTACACGGGGACGGACGGCTCGATCGGGCGGCTCGACCCGGCGACCGGCGCGGTCACCGCCTACTACCCGCCGTCCGCGGGCTCGGGCTCGCCGACCCTCGGCGGGATCGTCAAGGGCCCCGACGGAGGCCTCTGGTTCACCGAGCCCGGCGTCGGGAAGATCGGCCGGCTCGACCCGGCCACGGGCAACATCGACGAGTACCCGGTGAACACCGCCGACTCCGCGCCGATGGGCATCACCGTCGGCCCGGACGGCCTGATCTGGTTCACCGAGGCCGCCGCCAGCAACATCGGCAGCGTCGACCCCGGGTCGGGGGCCGTCAGCGAGTACCCGCTTCCGGCCACCCTGTCCACGCCGATGCGGATCACCTCCGGCCCCGGCGGAAGACTGTGGTTCAGCGAGTCGGGCAGAGGTGTCGTCGGCAGCCTCGACCCGGCGTCGCCGCCGACCGGTTCGCCGCACCCGGCCGCCCCGCCGCTCGCCTCGGGCAGCACGCCGCGGGTCGCGGCGAAGTTCCAGAGTCAGTGCCCGCAGAACACCACCTGCCAGACCCAGGTGACCTCCGGCGGCAGCGTGAAGATCGGTAGTTTCGCCCTGGACCTGCCGCCGAACGCCATCCGCGTCACCGGGTACATCACCTCGCTGAGCCCGGGCAGCGTCCTGCACGCACCGGTCATGGGGGAGCAGCTGGTGTCGCAGCCCGTCGAGGTCCCCGGCGGCCTCATCGGGCAGCTGCCGCTGATCGGCCCCATCCTGGGCAAGACCCCGGCGGCGATGCTGCCGTTCAACCGGCTCACCGTCACCCAGTCGCTGGCGGCGCCGATCACCGTCCAGCTCGGCCAGGGCGGCATCCAGGCGACCGCGCAGCTGAACGTCCACCTCAACAACCAACTGCTCGGCTCGAACTGCGTCATCGGTCCGATCACGACGAGCCTGACCCCGACCGTTCTCGTCCCGGGCGGGGCCGGCGACCCGTCGCTCGGCTGGTCGCCGTACCCGATCCAGATCAACAACAAGATCGCGGTGCCCGCCGCCAAGGGATGCGGCCCCGGCTCGATCCTCGACGGCGTCATCAACCTGATGATGGGCCTGCCGGCGGGCTCGGCGAACAACGCGATGAACCTCGTCGGCGTCATGAGCCTGGGCGCCGGCATCAACCCCGCCGACACTCCGGCCCTGCGGTCCACGGCGTCCACGTCGGTGCTGTCCAAGCTCGTCGCCGGCCTCCGGCCGCAGCCGAAGGCCAAGGCGGGCAGCAAGAAGCACGTCAAGGCACCGAAGAAGGTCACCGTCAAGGTGAAGGCCCGGCACTAGGCCGCGTCGATGGGGCGCTGGCCGCCGGCCGGCGCCGCATCGGCCCTTCGCGGCGGACGCCCCGTCTCGGCGGGACCCGTCGGCCGTCCCGTGCCCCCATCGGCGGCTCGGCCCTCGGGACCGCCGGGACGTCCGGGCTCGTCGCGGGCTCGCCGGTCGCAGGCTCTGCGTCGGAAGCACGGAATCGCGCAGCGGGAGGACAGGATGCGAGGACGGCACGGCACCGTGACGCCGGCGCTCGCCGTGACGGTGCTCGCCGTGGCGGTGGCGGGCTGCGGCGGCTCCGGGCACGACGCGACGCCGACGGCCGTTCCCCCGTCCGTCCAGGGAGGCCACGCCGCCACCGGCCCGGGCCGTACGGCGGGGCGTACGCAGGGCACCGGATCCGCTCCGACGATCAACGGGGTCCACCCGGGAGCGGAGCGGAAGTCCGCGGCCGACGGCACGTGGGTCGCCCGGAGCGGTAACACCCGGGTGGCCCTCTACCTCTTCCGTGGCGCGGCGGCGCTGAACGCCCCGTACTTCTGCACCGGGACGGTCGACGCGGCGATGCGCATCGCGCTGACGTGCGCGAACGGTGCTCGTGACCGGACCGCCGGCCGTGCGGCGCTCGGTGCCGGGGCCAGGACACTCACCGTCGCGTGGAACGGCGGAATCGAGGACGTCTTCCGCCGGAAGTAGCCAGCGGATGAACGGCCGGTGACGCGCCGGACATCGAGTGATCGTTTTAAAACCGGATTTAAAGGCCTATTTCGGCCACCATAGTTAAGGTGTTCTGCACCTCACGGGGGAGGCGTGACGGCTGTTACCGGTCTAGATTTCTCCGGCGGATTGGTCTGCCGCCCGGCAGGCCATGCGTCAGGAGGAATCCATGGCCCGAAGGCTCCTGTCAATGCCGGTACTCGGCATTGCCATGGCCCTGGCCACATCCACGGCGGCTTTCGCCGCGGGCGTGACCAGCCAGAACAAACCGCTGGCCGACCACCTGGTCGGACGGCAGGCTGACGGTTCCGTACTCACCCCCGACAACCAATATGTCACCCCCGCAGGCGTAAGCATCGAACAGTCCGGCCGCCCGATGGACCTGGCCGTACGCCCGGACGGCAAGACCGCCGTCGACCTGACCAAATCGGGTGCGGGCCTGTTCACGGTCGTCGATCTGGTCGGCCAGAAGGTCGTGCAGCAGTACACCCCGCCGAAGGGAACCGGGAGCGGCAACGTCGGCGTCGGCGGCCTGCTCTACTCCCAGGACGGCAACACCCTCTACGCCGCCCAGGGCAGCGACGTCCTGAAGTTCGCCGTCGCCGCCGACGGCACGCTGAGCAGCCCGAGCGTCATCAAGCTCCCGGCCGACGCGAACGTTCCGAAGGACGCCACCGGTGCCGCGGCACAGCCCCTGCCGACGGACCTGGCCTGGACCCCGGACGGCAGCCACATCCTGGTCGTGCTCGACGGATGGGACCGGCTCGGCGTACTCGACCCCGCCACGAGTACGCTGACCGCCCAGACGTCCGTCGGCGTCGCGCCCCGGGACGTGGTCGTCGTGGGGAACCACGCCTTCGTCAGCAACGAGGGCGGCCGTAAGCCGGCCGACGGCGACGTCACCAACCTCAGCTACGACTCGCCGGTGGTCGCCGACAAGGTCGACGGCCGGGCGAGCACCGGCACCGTCTCCGAGGTCGACCTCGCCACGAACGAGGTCGTCAAGACGTACCGGCTGGGCCTGGACCCGAGCAGCATGCTGGCGCACGGCACCGAGGTGCTCGTCACCAACTCCAGCGACGACACGGTGTCCGTCATCGACACGGCCGCCCAGCGGGTCACCCAGACGTTCAACGTCAACCCGCTGCCCGGCCAGCCGTTCGGCAGCTCGCCCAACGCGCTGGAGTTCCTCGACCCGTCGCACCTCGTCGTCAGCCTCGGCCGGAACAACGCCCTCGCGGTGTACGAGTACCGCGGCGCGCGCCGGCCGGTCGCCTTCGACGGGCTGATCCCGACGGCCTGGTACCCGGGAACGCTCCACTGGAACGCCACGCTGAACAAGCTCGTCGTCGCGAACCAGGCGGGCGTCGGTGCGCTCGGCAAGGACGGGACCATCAGCGAGGGACCGGGCACGACGCCCGCGACCGGCCGCCAGGTGTACGCCGACGTCGGCACCGTCGGTCTCGTCGACCGGCCGACCCGGGCGCAGATCGCCAAGTACACCGCTCAGGTCTTCCGGAACAACCAGTGGCTCGGCCTGCGGGCCCGGAACCAGAAGGGTTCCCGGCGCACCCGGCCGACTGCTCTCCCGCTCCGCGTCGGCGACCCTTCGAAGATCAAGCACGTGTTCATGATCGTGAAGGAGAACCGGACGTACGACCAGGTCCTCGGCGACGACCCGCGCGGCAACGGCAACCCGGCGTACGCGCAGTTCGGCCAGAAGACCACGCCGAACATCCACGCGCTCGCCCAGCAGTTCCCGCTGATCGACAACCTGTACTCCGACGGCACCAACTCCGCCGTCGGTCACACCTGGCTGGACGCCGGCTTCGTCAACGACTACCTCGAGCGGTCCTACGCCAACTACATCCGCGACTACGGCCAGCCAGACGCGATGGTCTACCCCAAGTCCGGGTTCCTGTGGGACAACGCCCAGGCGCACGGCCTGACCGCGCACGTCTGGGGCGAGTACGCCGAGTTCTGGAACGCCCCGGGCGGAGCGGTCTGCCCCGGCACGTGGGCGGACTGGTACAAGGACTCCCAGATTCTCGAGGGCAAGGCGACGGGCACCCCGCACGTGCCGGTCGGCTACTGCCAGACCACGGCCGACGTGCCCTCGCTCGACAAGGTCCTGTCGCGGGACTTCCCGAACTTCCAGACGAACATCCCCGACCAGTACCGCGCGGACCTGTTCACGCGGGACCTTCAGCAGTACGAGAAGAACGGGAAGCTACCCGCGCTCAACATGCTGTGGGTGATGGACGACCACACCAACGGCCTGAACAAGGGCTACCCGACGCCGTCGGCGATGGTCGCCGACAACGACCTGGCGACGGGCCGCATCATCGACGCGATCTCGCACTCGAAGTACTGGAAGGACAGCGCGGTCTTCGTCGTCGAGGACGACTCCCAGAACGGCATCGACCACGTCGACGGCCACCGCAACGTCACGCTGATCGCCAGCCCGTACGCCAAGCGCGGCGCGGTCGACCACACCTACTACAGCCAGCTCAACGTCGTCCGCACGATCGAGCAGATCCTCGGCCTTCCGCCGATGAACCAGCTCGACATGGCGGCCGAGCCGATGTACGGGGCGTTCACCGACCGGCCCGACTTCACCCCGTACACCGCGCTGCCGAACCAGATCCCGCTCGACACGATGAACGGGACGGCGGCGCAGGCCACGGACCCGATGCAGAAGGCCTGGCTCGCCTGGTCCGAGAAGCAGAACTTCAAGTCCGAGGACCAGCTGGCGTTCGCTCCGTTCAACCGGCTCACGTGGTACGCCACGACCGGCTGGAAGCGGCCGTACCCGGGCGATTCCAAGGTGATGACTCCGGAAGAGGTGCTCAAGAAGTTCCCGCAGACGACGGTGACGGGCGGCGTGGACAATGACATTCCGTCAAGCCGCGCCCAGGTGCCCCACAAGGCGAACTGACAGGTATCGATAAACAGATGGATCAATCCTTCTCACCGGCGATCGAGGCGCTCGGCCTGACCAAGCGCTTCGAGGAGACGGTGGCCGTTGCCGGGGTCGGCCTCGTGGTCGGCCCCGGCCGGGTCCATGGAATGCTCGGGCCCAATGGCGCCGGAAAGACGACGCTGCTCACCATGCTCATGGGCCTGGTACGGCCCGACGCGGGCACCATCCGCATCTTGGGCCGCACCCGGGACGAATTCGGCGCGTGCATGCTCGACGGGGTCGCCGGATTCGTCGAGAGCCCGCGCTTTTACCCCTACCTTTCCGGCCGCCGCAATCTGGCGCTGCTGGCCGAGCTCGACGGCGGCGCCGCCGCGAGCCGGATCGACGAGGCCCTCGACCTCGTCGACCTGCGCGAGCAGGCCGGCGCGAAGGTCGGCGGCTACTCGGTCGGCATGCGCCAGCGGCTCGGCATCGCGGCGGCGCTCCTGCGCGACCCCCGCCTGCTGATCCTCGACGAGCCGGCGAGCGGCCTGGACCCGGCCGGGATGCGCGATATGCGCGCCCTCGTCGCCAGGCTCGCCCACGACGGGACCACCGTGCTGCTGAGCAGCCACGACATGGCCGAGGTCGAGGAGCTCTGCGACAACGTGACGATCATGCGCAGGGGCGGGGTGGTCTTCGACGGGTCGATGGGCACCCTCCGGCAGCGCGCCCCGGACCCGGCGTTCCGGCTCGCGACGAGCGACGACGAGCGGGCGCTGGAGGTCGCCCGCGACGCGCCGGGGATCGCCGCCGCCGTCGCGGGCGACGAACTGCTCGTGCACGCCCAGCGCGACAACCTCGACGGATACGTCATCGCGCTCGGCCGGGCCGACGTCGCCGTACGCCGCCTCGACCTGGAGTCCTCCCCGCTCGAGGCCCTGTTCTTCGCGCTCACCGAGGACGAACCCGAAGAGTCGGCCGAACCGGCCGCAAGCGTCCCCCAGGAGGCGACCCGATGACGGCGGTCGCGGCACCCCCCGAGCCCCGTACGGCCGCGCGCGGTGGATCGTGGGTCGTCTACCGGTGCGAGCTCGCCAAGCTCGTCCGGCAGCTGAAGGTCCAGGCCGCGGCGGTCGTGTGCCTGCTGGCGCCGTTCCTGTTCGTGTCGGCGCTGAACGTCCAGAGCAACACCCCGCAGGACACCCTTTTCGGCCGGTGGGTGCACGACTCCGGCTTCGCGATCCCGCTCGTCGTGCTCGGCTTCGCCGGCCAGTGGGCGCTCCCGGCCCTCACCAGCGTCGTCGCGGGCGACATCTTCTCCTGCGAGGACCGGTACGGCACCTGGAAGACCATCCTGACCAGGTCCCGCAGCCGTTCGCAGATCTTCACCGGAAAGGCGCTCGCCGCCATGACGTACGCGGTGGCGATGACCGTGCTCGTGGCGCTGTCGAGCCTGGCCGCGGGGGTGCTGCTGGTGGGTCGGCAGCCGCTGATCGGGCTGTCCGGCACGCTCCTGCAGCCGGGGCACTGCACGGCCCTGGTGCTGACCGCCTGGGCGACGGTGCTGCCGCCCGTCCTGGCGTTCACCGCCTTCGGGCTGCTGCTGTCGGTCGCGAGCCGGAACAGCGCGGCCGGCATCGGCGGCCCGGTCGTCGTCGGCCTGGCGCTGCAGCTGGCGTCGCTGGTCAACGCCCCGGAGGCCGTCCGGATGCTGCTGCCCACCACGGCGTTCGGGGCCTGGCACGGCCTGTTCACCGAGCCGTCGTTCGCCGGGCCGCTGGCGCAGGGAGTCGTCGTCAGCGCCGTGTACTTCGTCGTCTGCGTCGTCGGCGCGCACGCGCTGCTGCGCCGCCGTGACATCACCGAGGGCTGAGACCATGCGATGGGCAACGAACGCCGCGCTCGCGGCCGTCCTGCTGGCGACCACCGGCTGCGGATCGTCCGGCATCACCCGTGACCGGCTGAACATCGCCGTCGCGCCGACGTTCGCCAACCTCTACGTGCTCCAGCAGTCCCTGCGGGGCCGTACGGTCACGACGGCGTCGATGCACGCGAAGGCGGCCTGCGCCAAGGGCGGGCCGACCACCCCGGACCAGGGCGCGGGCAACGACTGGACCTGCACGGTGACCTGGTTCAACGTCGGACCGGCCGTTCCGGAGACCGCGTCGTACCAGCTGCACGTCCAGACGAACGGCTGTTACTCCGCGGACGGCGACGGCCCGGCGGACCTGAACGGCCAGCAGATGATCGTCGCGGCGGACGGCGCGACCGTGACCAACCCGCTGTGGGAGTTCGACGGCTGCTTCGACACGACCTGACCTACTGCTTGTAGGAGATCTCCACGCGGCGGTTCTTGGCGCGGCCCACGGGGTCGTCCTTGCCGTCCGGCGTCCGGTTCGGAGCGACCGGCCGCGCCTCGCCGTAGCCGACCGCGGTGATCGTCACCTTCACGTGCCGGGCGAGCTCGGCGCGCACGGCCTCGGCCCGTTGCTTCGAGAGCGTGCGGTTGTGCGCGGGGGAGCCGATGGCGTCGGTGAACCCGGCGACGCGCACCGGCCCGTGGATCTGTTTCGCGATCTCGGCGATCCTGCGCCGCGCGACGTCGGTCAGCGTGGCCTTGCCGAAGTCGAACAGGACGTCCGCGTTGATCCGTACGGTGACCTCCCCGCCGGACGTGTCCTTCTCCTCCAGCGGGATCACCGCGTGCCCGAGGTCGATGTCGCGTACGCCGTCCGCCACGGAGATGGACTGGACGGACTGCCGGAGGTTCGCGTCGGGAACGTCGCCGGCGCTCGCCGCGGCGGGCAGGAACAGCGCGAGCGCCGCGCCTGCGAAGAGGGAACCGCGCCGCATCCCGGTCACCGCTCGATCGGCACGTTGTGGAAGGTCGGCCAGTTGCCGATCTGCACGTCGATCCGGTCCACGCCCTTCGGTGGCGCGGCGAACGTGAAGCTCAGCTGGCCCGGCTGGTCGTTGGCGAGGTTCGTCGTGACGTAGTCCGTCTGCAGGTCCTTGCCGGAGCTGTCCTTGACGACCAGGTAGCGCTTGAGGTTCACGGTGTCGATCAGGAAGACGCCGAGCGAGGTGCCGCCGTTGAGGAGGTAGGGCGTCAGCCGCTGGGCGGAGCCGGCGGCGCGCACGTGCGGGGTCATCGAGATCGTGAGATCGGCGAGCCTGCCGTCGACCTTCAGACCGAGGATCGCGAGGTCCACGGTGGCCCCCGCCGCGATCGGAGAGGGGAACGTCGCCTGCGCGATCGGTTTGTCGGCCTTCGCGACCGTCACGCCGCCCTTGGCCGCCGTCGTTCCGGTGCCGCCCTGCGCCTTGGATCCGCCGCTCTCGTCATCCCCGAAGCAGCCGGACAGCCCGGCCATGAGGACCCCGGCGAGGGCGACGGCCGAGGCGCTTCTGCGGATGACTCTCACTGATCCCCCTTGGAAACGTCTCCCGGCCCGGACAGAACGCTCGATCGGCGCGTCACGGCGGCCGGGTGCCGATTTACCGGTTCTTTACCGTAGCGGCCGGGGTTTCCGGACGTGTCCTAATCGATGGAAGTGTCGCCCAGGGACTCGAGCAGGCCGCGGAGCAGATCCGCCAGCCGGTCGCGGTCGTCCGGGGCCAGCGCGCCGAGCAGGCGGACCTCGTTCGCGACGTGGAGGCCGACGACCTCGTCGACCAGCGCCCGGCCGCCGTCGGTCAGCCGGACCCGTACGGACCGCCGGTCCTCCTCGTCCGGAACCCGTTCGACGAGGCCCCGGGCGGAGAGCCGGTCGATCCGATTGGTGATCGCGCCGGAGGTCACCATGGCGGCCCGGTTGAGCGCGCCCGCCGTCAGCTCGTACGGGGGGCCGGACCTGCGGAGGGTGGCCAGGACGTCGAACTCCCAGTGTTCGAGGCCGTGGCCGGAGAAGAACTCCTTGAGCTCCCGGTCCAGGATCCGCGACAGCCGGTTGAGCCGGCCGATGACCCCCATGGGCCACACGTCGACGTCGGGACGCTCGCTCCGCCACTGGTCGAGGATCCGGTCCACCGCATCGGCCATCGGGCACACCTCTCAACGCGAACAATCTCAACGTTCATCTACTTGACGTTGAGCATACCGTCGTGCTGATATTTCAACGTTGAGATTCTTAATAAGGAGTGATCTCATGGTCGCCCTCACGGCCCGGCGCGGCGTCTCCCTGCCGAACGTCCGCGATCTGGCCCTCACCGCGCTCACCCCCCTCACCTGGGGATCGACCTACGCGGTCACCACCGAGTTCCTGCCGCCCGGCCGGCCACTGTTCACCGCGGCGATGCGGGCACTGCCCGCCGGCCTGGTACTGCTCGCCGCCACCCGGGTCCTCCCGCGCGGCGCGTGGCTCTGGCGAGCGGCGGTGCTGGGCCTTCTGAACATCGGCGCGTTCTTTCCCCTGCTCTTCCTGGCCGCCTACCGGCTGCCCGGCGGCATCGCGGCGGTGCTCGGCGCGGTGGGCCCTCTCTTCGCCCTCGGCTTCGCGGCCCTGCTGCTCGCCGAGCGGCCGGCCGCCCGCAGGCTGCTCGCCGCCTTCACGGGGCTGGCCGGGGTGGGCCTCGTCGTCCTGCGCGCCGACGCGCGGCTCGACGTGGTGGGAGTGCTCGCCGGGCTCGCCGGGGCCGCGTCCATGTCCGCGGGCACGGTGCTCACCAAGCGCTGGGGCCGCCCCGAGGGCGTCGGCGCGCTCACCCTCACCGCCTGGCAGCTCACCGCCGGCGGGCTGCTGCTCGTGCCGGTCACCCTCCTCATCGAGGGCCCGCCGCCCGCCCTCGACGGGCGCGCCGTCGGCGGCTACGTCTACCTCGGAGCGGTCGGCACGGCCACGGCGTACTGGCTGTGGTTCCGCGGAATCTCCCGGCTCCCCGCCACCTCCGTGTCGTTCCTCGCTCTGCTCAGCCCGCTGTCCGCGGCCGTCATCGGCTGGGCGGCCCTCGGTCAGGCCCTGACCCCGCTGCAGCTGCTCGGCATGGCCCTCGCCTTCGGCGGCACGCTGGCCGGCCAGACCTCGGCCAGACCGCGCCCGCAGACCGTGACCACCCCCATCACGACGGCACGGAGTTCGTGAGCATGCGCATCACCGGGGACGTCGGCGCCCGCGTGGTGGCCGAGGCGCTGTCCCGGGGCCACGAGGTCAGCGGCCTGGACGGTTCCGGCCGCCACCCGGCCTGCGACGACCGGGCGACTCCGCGCTGTTTGGAACGTTCGCGTTGACGGGGTCGGTTCTACGCAAGATCCTTGTGCGTCATGGAATCCGATGATCAATCGGCGTGGTCTTCGCCGGCGGGCGGTCATGGCGACGCCGTACGACATCAGGTGCTCGGAGCGGCCGCGGACATCATGCGGGGCGCCCCGGCCGTCGGCTCCGATGGGCGGGCGGCCGCGGACCCGTCCGATCAGTCCGCGGTGACCCTCTACCTCGCCCTTCTGCAGGACCGGCTGCCCGTCTACGCGCGCGTCATGAAGGACCTGGGCACGCGGGTCGGCAAAGGTGACGTCACCGACAACCTGGCTCCCGCCGCTCAGGCGACCATCGGCTTCTACACGGGGATCCTGACCGCGAAGGTGTCCGTCTTCGCCAACCCGGACCAGCTGATGCGGCTCCGGCAGGTCTTCCAGACCCATGACCTGGGTCCGCAGGCGGCGTACGACGCCGTCGCGCGCTACCTCGCCGGGGAGCGCGAGCTCGGACGGATCGCGCCGGACGTCGACTGCACGGCGGCCGCCCAGCTCCTCCTCGGTGCCTGCCTCAACCACGTCTTCATGAAGATGTTGCTCGGTGAGGCACCCGCGGAGGACGCGTACATCGCCCAGATCATCGCCGGCCTCCGCCTCGGTCACCGTCCGGCGTGCTCTCTGGCCGAGGGAACGGCGCCGGACCCGGCCGGATAGGCTGCCCGGATGCTTGATCACGGTGAAGACCCGCGGCCGGCCCGCGGAGTGGTGCGTGAGATCTACACCCCTGAGCGGGCCGCGACCCTGGAATACTCCCCGGACCTGGACGGGCTCGCGGACCCCGGTGAGATCGTCTGGGCGTGGGTGCCCTACGAGGAGGACCCGGCGCGCGGGAAGGACCGGCCGCTGCTGGTCGTCGGACGCCACGGGCGCCGGCTGCTCGCGATGATGCTGTCCAGCCGCGACCACGGTGACGACCCGGACTGGATGGAGCTGGGCTCGGGAACCTGGGACCGTGACGGCCGTGACTCGTACGTGCGGCTGGACCGCGTCTTCGAGCTCGACGAGGACGACATCCGCCGGGAGGGCGCGATCCTCGAAGGCGAGCGCTTCGCCCACGTGGCCGCCGTCCTGATGCGCCTGCACGGCTGGAAGCCCACTCACTGAGCCGTTCCGGCCGGTCGTGAAAGAACGTGGAAGATCCTTGCCGGGGTGGTTGAGGTGCTCGCACTCTGGTGCGTACGCGCCGCCCCGGTGAGGAGTGCCCATGACCGGCCCAGCGAACCCCCGTCCCACGACTTCCCGGCGTCTCTCGTGGCCGTACGGGGTGGTCCCGGCGGTGCTCGGGGCCGTGCTCCTCGTGGTGTCGCTCACCCTCGGCCTGCCGGGGGCCGGGTCGGCGTCCGCCGCGCCGCCCTGCGCGGTGGCCTACTCCCTCAACCAGTGGACGGGCGGCTTCACCGCGCAGGTCACGGTCACCAACAACGCCGCGCCCGTCACGAGCTGGACGTTGACCTGGACGTTCGCCGGGGACCAGAAGGTCACCTCGGCCTGGAACGCCCAGGTCACGCAGACCGGGCAGGCCGTCACGGCCCACGACAGCGGCTACAACGGCACGCTCGCGACCGGAGGGTCGGCGGGTTTCGGCTTCCAGGGGACCTTCAGCGGCCAGAACGCGGTCCCGGGCGACTTCGCCCTGAACGGTGCGCGCTGCGACGGTGACGGCACGCCCACGCCGACCCCCACCCCGACGCCCACGCCGCCGACGTCATGCGCGCAGGCGGCGTTCTGCGACGGCTTCGAGGGCCAGACCGGCACGACGCCGTCCGGCGCCTGGCAGCCGTCGTACCCGGACTGCCAGGGCACCGGCACCGTGGCCGTCGACCACACCCAGGCCCACACCGGCAGCACGTCGCTTCGCGTCGACGGCGGCGCGACCTACTGCGACCACGCGTTCGCCGTCAACACGACGGGCGTGGCCGCGGCCGGGCCGGTGGTGTACGTCCGCTACTACGTCCGGCACACGCAGGCGCTGCCGGCCGGGCACGTCGCCTTCACGACCCTCACCGACGCGGCCGACGGCGGCAAGCACCTGCGGCTGGGCGGCCAGAACCAGGCGCTGCAGTGGAACCGCGAGTCCGACGACGCGACGCTGCCCGAGCAGAGCCCGGCCGGAGTCGCGATGAGCGTGCCGCTCCCGGTGAACCAGTGGTCCTGCCTGGAGTTCGCCGTCAACGGGACGAACGGCACCATGAGCACCTGGCTGAACGGAACCGAGGTGGCGGGCCTCCACCTCGACGGCACCCCGACGCCGGACGTCGACCGCCAGTGGCTGAGCCGGGCGAACTGGCGCCCGCACCCCACCGACCTGCGCCTCGGCTGGGAGAGCTACGGCGGCGCGCAGGACACCCTCTGGTTCGACGACGTCGCCGTCGGCTCCTCCCGCATCGGCTGCTGATCAGGGGAGCCGCGGCCGGCCGAGCCCCGTGCGGGTGGTGCGCAGCGGGCGGGAGGCAAGGGCGAGCAGCCCGGTCCCGGCGACCGCGACCGCGCACACGGCGACGGCGAGGGCAGCGCCGGCCAGGCCCGCGACATTGCCGAGGACGTTGTTCATGACCAGGAGCGACAGGCTCTGCACGAGCGTCAACAGGGCCTGAATACGGGAGAGATGGGACTCCGGCGTCACCGTCATGATCAGCGGGCCGATGTGCGAGGAGAACAGCCCGTTGCCGAGCCCGACGATCAGTCCCGCGCCCATTGCCGCGGCGGAACTTGGCGCGAGGGCGAGCGCGAGCACGCCGAGCCCGGCCACCATCAGACCGCATGCGGCCAGCAGACCAGGTCGGCCCAGTGGACCGCGTCGTACGACACCGAGCGTGACGGCGACCATGCCGATGCCCTGGGCGCCGACGACGAGGCCGGTGGCACCCGCGCTCCAGTGCCGGTCGCGGGCGAGCAGCGGCAGCAGCAGCGGCATGACGGGCAGGAGGAACCCGGCCGCCGTCCCCACGAGGAGCAGCCCCGGCCGCAGCACCGCGTCGCCGAAGCCCACGCGTACGGCGTCGGCGGCCTCCCGTAGGACGTTCCGCTCGGTGCCGGCCGCCGGTACGTCCTGACGCGGCTTGATCACGATCAGTACGACGAGTACGAGAACGAAGGTGACGGCGTCGACGAGCGCCGCCCCGGCCAGGCCCGCGAGCCCGACCAGGAGACCACCCAGCGGGCCGCCCCCCATCGTGATGAGCTGTGCGCCGACCTGCCGCAGCGCGAGCGCGCGGGGGAGGCGGGCGTTGCCGACGAGACGGCGTGGCATCGACCCCGAGGCGGGCAGGTAGAAGGCGTCCACGACGCCGATCAGGACACCCGCGGCGATCAGCAGCCAGGGCTCGGCACCCAAGTGGTACGACAGGGCGGCCAGCACGAGCGACACGACGAGCATCGCCGAGTCACCGGCGATCATCACGCGACGCGCTCCGAGCCGGTCGCCGACCGCACCGCCCACGAGCAGCAGCGCCACGCGGGGCAGGTTGATCGCGGTGAGCACCAGGCCCGCCACCGCGCCGCTGTGCGCGGTCGCCGCCCAGCCCAGCGCGAAGTACAGCATGGAGTCGCCGGCGAGCGACGCGAGCGCGCCCGACAGCCAGACGAGATACGCGCGCGGCAGCCGGGGGTGCCCGGCCGGAGCCGAGGCGTCGGGACGTGGCTCGGCGGTGGACGCAGCGGAACCCCCGCTGCCCTGCTCGGCGTTACTGATGGGTTATCTCCGGTGATAGGGACACAGACGGGAGTTCAGGAGCCGGCCGACCATTCGATCAGCGGAGGCCGGACCGCCGCGCACAGCGGATGGCCGCGCGCATCGGTCAATCCCAATTGGGCCACCAACAGCCCGCTGCTCACCGCCGCGTCCAGGACGTCCAGGCCGATGGCGTCGAACCACAGCTTCGCCCGCCGGAACATCGCGAAATGCCCGTCGCTGTTCACGGCCCCCCATGACAGGTAGACGAACCGGCTACCCGGACGACCCTGCACGTAGGGGCCGCGAAGATCCCACCCCGTCTCGGTCGCGGTGGTGGTGACCTCCAGCTCCCATGCCGCGGAGGGGGCGTCGCCGGGGTGCAGGTCGAGAAGCTCAGCCGGGCGGTCACGCCGCTGCACGCCGACGTGGATGTTGCGGTAACCGGGAAAACCGGGGGCCTGTCCACAATCCCGTCCGGGCAGCTGTGACGCCTCGATGCGAATCAGCACGACACCATCATTCCTGTCTCATATGGGGCGGATCGTGTAGCCGTGGTGGATGTCGCTGGTGACCAAAGCTCGACAAAGCTGCACGGCAGGACGCACGTACGGCGTGGGAGACGCGGCCGGTCGAGCCCGAGCGGACTCGGCCGGCCGTCGGTGGTTCCGGGTCAGGGGAGGACGTGTGTCAGGCGGCGCGCCTCTGCGACGAGGCGGCTGGAACCGCCGCGTTCGGCGACGGCCTTGAGCGCGGGAACCCCCTCCCGGGGCCGTACGACGCCGGCGACCTCCACGCCGAGGGCGAGCAGGTCGGCGAGGCGCTGCGGGCGGCCCTCGAGGGCGGGCGGGAGCGCCGCGGCGATCACCTCCCAGGTCTGCGCCCAGGCTCCCGACCGGGCCAGGTCGGTGAGGGCGGCCACGACCCGGTTGAGCGACAGCACACCGTCGCGGGCCATCGTCCCCAGTTCCCTGCCGAGCGCCGACCAGTCCGGCCCGTCGGCGGCCGGGCCGCCGCGCGTGCCGTCGGCCCTCCCCGAGGGCGCGTCCGCCGCAGTCACACGCGGCTCCCGCGCGACGAGGATGAGGAGGGCGTCGACGGCGCAGGCACGGTCCGTTCGGTCGCGGGCGCCGAGGCCGTAGGCGAGCGCGAGGGTCATCCCGATGCCGATGGGTCCGTCGGCCTCGGCGAGCACCGGCAGCAGCGGACCGGCCCCGCTGCCGCGCCGGGTCTGGGCGGCGAAGTGGCCGGCCAGGTGGGAGGCGCTGATGTCGCGGTGCGCCGGGAGCATCGCGGGCCAGCACGACAGCCAGTACGAGGAGTAGCCCGGCCAGGTGTCCGCCTCGTAGATCGCGGTCAGGACGGTCGCCAGCGTCCCGTCCTGGGCACGGGACGTCATGGTCACCAGATCCCGGACGCACTTCTCGTCACCCCAGTGATGGGCCTTGAACTCGTGGCGATGGCGTGTGACCTCGGGAGCGGGCAGTCCGCCGTCCGCGAGCCGGTCGGCGAGGGACGTGGCCGCGGCCGTGCCGATCCGCCGCGCGCGGACCGTGATGCCGTCATCGACCTCGCGAGGCAACCGGAGCAAAGCCTGTTCGAGGTCGAGCGGCCATGGCTCCAGGCCCTCGGCGGCGAGGCGCTCCAGCCGGGCGAGGAGCTCGGCCGGATCGAGCAGGCCGGAGGCCGTGGTCGGGGTGGACACCAGCATCGGCCGGGGATCGTGCGCGAGTCCGACCGCGATCTCGTGCAGCCGGAGCACCAGTACCCGCTCCGGCCCGGCCCACGAACGTCGGTCCACGGCTTTACGCCACTTCCGCTCCCTGGCCCTACGGCGCGGACCGGGCGGGACCACCGCCGCGCCGATGGCCGACAACAGCTCCCCGGCCTCGCTCGGGAACCGGTAACGCTCCGGGGGAGAGGCGAGGCCTGGGCTGATGCGGTACCGCTTCATGACCGGATCGAGCGCGTCGCGCAGCGCGGCGCGGTCGGCCCAGGCGAACGCCACCAGCGCGGCGAGCACCCGTTCGACGGCGGTCGGGTCGACGACGTCCGAGCGGCCGGCCCACAGCACCGAGAACTCCTCGGCCAGCTCGCCGGGAGAGCCGATCGGCGACGGCGGCGCCGGCGGTGACCAAGCGGGCGGGCCGGGCACGGGGACGGCCGGATCGGACGGGTCCCCGCCGAAGGCCTCGGTGGCGCGCTCCCTGAGATCGACGGGGAGCACGGACGCCGCCTCGGCCAGCTCGGCGTACACGTCGAGGGAGGCGTGCTCGATCGCCAGTCCCAAGGCCCGCTCCTGCAGGTCCGCCGCCTCCTGCCCGAAGGCGGTCGCGATCACGCGGACGACCTCGCTCGCGTCGCCGCGCCGGGCGACCGCGTCCAGGCGTTTGAGCTGGGCGCGGACGAGCTTCTTCTCGCGGCGCAGGAGCACGGACCGGCTCGCGTCGAGCAGCGTGTCGAGCTCGAGCCGCCCGGCGTCGTCGAGACGGAAGAGGGCGTCCTGCGCCATGCCGGCCACGGTCGACGGACCGTCCGGAAGCAGGGCGGCGTAGTCGCGGGCCCGGACCGCGAGCTCGTCCACGGTCGGTGCGACCGCCTGGTGCACGGCCAGGAAGCCGCGAAGCTCACCGGCGCGTCCGCCGCGCTGCAGCGCGCCGAGGCACGCGTCGAGGAGCGTATCCCGGTCGACGAGGCCCTCGGCGGTGAGCGTCGTGAGGGTGGCGGGCCAGCCCTCGGCGTGAGGCCGGTCGAACCACCCGCCGGCCTGCTCGACCTCGAACGCCTGGAGGATCACGGCCGCCCACCGCGGATCTCGGCGGACCTGCTCGATCACGGCCGAACCGTTGACCGCGTGCTCTCCCACCCAGCCGGTCACGAAACCGTCTGCGAGGGGCGGATCGATTCCGGTGCGCTCGGTGAGCCCGTTGACGAGCTGCCACAAGAGCTGGTCGTCCCAGTTCCGCATGCGCAGCCGTTCGGCGAGCCGGCCGATCAGGCCCGGCAGCCAGGTGGCTTCGCGTCCGATCAGGATGTCGATGACCGCGCCGACGACGTCGTACGGTTCCGGCCGGTTCTGCCACGCGACGACTACTACGGGCGAGGCGTCGGTCGGGGCCAGCCACGGCTGGACGTGGTCCTGAAGCCGCCCGCGGGCCAGCCAGGGAGCGAGGGCGGCGGCCCCGGACAGGCAGGCCGCGCCGGCGATGGTCACCGCGGTGCCGCTGTTCGACCACCGGAGCTGCCAGTCGCGGCGCAGCCGCCGCTCGTACTCCTTCAGCGGCGTGACCAGCGGCCGCCGCTCCTCGTCCGACAGTCCGCGCGCCAGCTCGGCGACGGCGGGGACGTCGCCCTTGTCGAGCAGGGGCTTCAGGTCGTTCCAGCCGGTCATGCGGCCTCCTCCTTCGCCCGACCAACCTGTTCTTCCCGACCAACCTGTTCTTCCCGACCAACCGGCCCCGACCGACCTCCCGGCCCCGACCGACTCCCGGCGTCGGAGGAGTGACCAGAGGTGCTGTGCTTTTTGGCTCCCTCGCTTCGCTCGGTCACGTGTCACCTCTCCGGGCGATCTCGGCGGCGAGCACGTGCTTGCACTTGCCGCGGCTGCCGCGGTACTCGGCCCACCACGGGCAGGTGCAGGAGGCGGCGTCGCTCTCGAAGCGCACGCGTTGCCCGCCCACGACGGTCAGGTCGCCGTCCGGGCGAACCTCGCCGGCGGCGATCAGCGCGCGGGCGTTCGCCAGGCGCGGGTTCATCGCCTCGGCGAGTCCGGCGTCGTACGGCAGTTCGCGGTGGAAGTAGGCCGCCTCCGCGAGGTCGAATCCCACCCGGCCCGCGGTGCCGAGCCGGGTGAGCGCGTGGCGCACCCGGTCGGCGGGCAGGCCGGACCGGTCGGCGAGCAGATCGACCTCCACTCGCGGTTCGAAGGCGAGCAGCGCGCCGACCAGGTCGGCGTCGGCCTCGTCGCGTGTGAGCCCGTCGAGCACCGCGCCCTCGCCGGAGAAGCCGCGGCGGACCTCGGGGGAGAGCGTCAGGACGAGCCGCATGCCGGGCAGGTCGAGTTCCCACGCGCTCGCGCACGGCAGGTCACCGGGCCGTACCGCCGGACCGTACGCGCGCAGCGCGCGGGCGTACGGCAGCAGCGGAGCCAGCGCCTCGAGGCGCTGCGGGCCGGGCAGGCAGACCGCGCCCGGAGCGGCGCGCGGGGTCAGCCGCAACGAACGGCCCGCCGGCACGACCCACTGTGCGCCGCTCGCCCGCGAACCCTTCGGGAGGGATCGCAGGAAGCGTGCGGCCTCGGCCGCCGACAGCTCGGCGCGGGGCTCGAAGCCCGCGGTGATCACCTGGACCTCGGCGAACCCGCGCAGCCAGCGCTGGGGCAGCGGGACCTTCTTCTCCACGACGGTGCCGTCGAAGGTGGTCACCGTGAGCTCGTCCGGCCCGACCGCGAGGTGCAGCGGGTCGCGGCCGACCCGGGTGAGCGACTGGCGGAGCGGCTCGCCCACGTCGACGTTCGTGGTGCCACGGTCGTGCATCTCGCCGTCGAGCGCGTCGGACAGCAGGTCCAGCCGGGCGTAGACGCCGCAGCAGGCGGAGAACGACTCGAAGCGCAGGCGGTCGCCGTTGGACGTCACCACCGGGTCGCGTACGCGCTCCTGGATCGGCAGGAAGTACCGGGTCCGGGCCACCTTGGCGACCGCGAGCAGGCCGGCCGCGGCGGGTGCCGGGTCGGTCAGGAAGCCGGAGAAGAAGCGGGGATGAGCCGCCGGGCCGGCCAGCGCGGTGCCGCCGGAGGTCTCCAGGCCGAGCCGGCCGTCGGCCAGCGAGGAGCGGTGGAGATAGGCGTAGGACTGCGTCACATCCGACATGCCCGGCGACGCTACAAGCCGGTGCCGTCAAAACTTCCGAAGTGTCCGAATCGTCCCTGGCGGAACCTCAGATCTCGCTCAAACGTCTTGGGCCGCGTCGCCGGGCGGGTGGATCCTCGACCAAATCTCGCGAGACACGCCTTTCTCCCCCCGCGAATCTCCCCCCGCGAAAGCGCGCAATGAATATGGAGTGATCCATGGCGAACGCGTCACCCCCGTCCGGGTCCGCGTCGGCCGGTGACTACCGGCGGCGACTCGGGACGTTCTCGCTCCTCATGGTCGGGCTCAGCTCGATCATCGGATCCGGCTGGCTGTTCGGATCCTGGAAGGCCGCGAAGGTCGCCGGACCGGCGGCCCTCTTCGCGTGGATCATCGGCGCCGGCATCATGATCCTCATCGGGCTCTCGTACATGGAGCTCGGGTCGGCGTTCCCCAAGTCCGGGGGCATGGTCCGGTACGCGCAGTACTCCCACGGCTCGCTCGTCGGCTTCATGGGCGGCTGGTCGAACTGGATCGCGATCGTCTCGGTCATCCCGATCGAGGCCGAGGCCTCGATCCAGTACATGAGCTCGTGGAAGTGGCACTGGGCGAAGGGCCTGTACGACGGGAAGGAACTCCATCCGATGGGGCTGGCGCTCGCCGCCGTCCTCGTCGTCGTCTACTTCCTGCTCAATTATTGGACCGTGAGGTTGTACGCGATGGCGAACAACTTCATCATGATCGTCAAGTTCGCCGTCCCGGCGCTGACGGTCATCGGGCTGATCGCCTCCGGCTTCCACGGCTCCAACTTCACGCACCACGGCGGCTTCGCCCCGTACGGCTGGGCGGCGGTGCTCAGCGCGATCGCGACCTCCGGCGTGGTGTTCGCCTACAACGGCTTCCAGAGCCCGATCAACCTCGCCGGTGAGGCGCGCAACCCCGGCCGTTCGGTGCCGATCGCGCTGATCGGCGCGCTGGTCATCGCGGCGCTCGTGTACGTGGGCCTGCAGACGGCGTTCCTCGGCGCGGTCCCCGGTCACCTGCTCGGCCACGGCTGGTCCGGCATCGACTTCAACTCGCCGTTCGCCGACCTGGCGATGGCGTGGAACCTCAACTGGCTCGCCGTCACCCTGTACGCCGACGCGTTCGTCTCCCCGTCCGGCACGGGCATGACCTACACCGCCTCCACCGCCCGGATGATCCAGGGCATGAAGGAGAACGGCTACTTCCCGAAGATCCTCGGCCGCGTCCACCCGAAGTACGGCATCCCGCAGCCGGCGATGTGGTTCAACCTGGCCGTCTCCTTCGTCTTCCTGTTCACGTTCCGAGGCTGGGGATCGCTCGCCGAGGTCATCTCGGTCGCGACCGTCATCTCGTACGTGACCGGGCCGGTGTCGGCGATGGTGCTGCGCCGGACCTGTCCGGACCTGAAGCGGCCCGCCCGCGCGCCGGCGCTGAAGATCGTCGCTCCGGCCGGGTTCATGTTCGCCTCCCTGCTCCTGTACTGGTCGAAGTGGCCGCTGACCGGTGAGGTCGTCGGAATCATGGCCCTCGGCCTGCCGATCTACCTGTTCTACGGCTGGCGGCAGCGGTTCGCCGGATGGGCCCCGCACCTGAAGGCCGGCATCTGGCTCGTCGCCTACCTGGCCTGGATGGTGCTGCTGTCCGCGCTGGGCAGCGCGAAGTTCGGCGGCCACGACCTGATCCCGTACGGCGTGGACATGGGCGTCGTCGCCGTGACGTCGCTGGCCTTCTACGCCTGGGGCGTCCGCAGCGGCTGGGCGGGGCCGTCGCGCGAGGTCGCGGGCGAGTCGGCGGCCGCGCAGGCCGACCTGGCCCCGGTGGGCTGACCCGAACTCCGGTCCAGGCCCTCCCGTCCCCTCCGTCCCCCCGGCGGGAGGGCCCGGACCGGTTCACCGCACGGGCCCGGCCGGGTCGGCGGTGAGGGACCGGTACGGTGAGCGATTGATTGATCCCGATACGTGGCGTCGGTGACGTCGGACAGGAAGGAGCGGTGATGCGGCTGCTCGTCGTGGAGGATGATGTGCGCGTCGCCGCGGCACTGTGCTCGGTGCTCCGGCGACACGGCTTCGAGGTCGAGCCCGCGCGGACGGCGGCGGAGGCCCTTGAGCGCCTCGACAGCGAACCGGACGTGATCCTGCTGGACCTCGGCCTGCCCGACCGCGACGGGTTCGAGCTGTGCGGCCGCATCCGCGCCGTCCGCGACATCCCCATCATCATGGTCACCGCGCGGGCCGACGTGCGCTCCCGGATCCACGGCCTCCACCTCGGCGCGGACGACTACGTCGTCAAGCCGTACGACGTCGGCGAGCTGATCGCGCGGATCCACGTCGTCAGCCGCCGCACCGCGCGGCACGACGGCGCCCGGCCCGCCGAGCCGCCCGCCGACGCGCTCATCGCCGGGCGCATCCACCTGGACCGGCTCCGCCGGGTCGTCAGCGTCGACGGGGTGCCCGCGAGCCTGACCCGCAAGGAGTTCGACCTGCTCGCGGTCCTCGCCCGCCGACCCGGCGTCGTCTGCCCCCGCGAGCAGCTGATCAGCGAGGTGTGGCGGACCAACTGGCAGGGCAACCAACGGACCCTGGAGGTCCACATCGCCTCCCTGCGCGCCAAACTGAGGGTGCCCGACGCCATCCAGACCGTACGGGGGGTGGGCTACCGCGTCACTCCCGACGGCGGCCCGCCGGCGGAAGGCTCGCCGGCCACAGGCCCGTCGGCCGGTGCTCCGCAGGTGACCGGCCCCTCGACGGGGGGCCCACAAGTGACGGACCCGCCGGCGGAGGCTCCGAAGGCGAACGGACCATCGGCCGGAAGCCCGCGCATCACGAGGCCGTCCGCCGAGGGCCCGCGCTCCGGACGCCCGCTACCCTGATCCGACCGTGCGCGCTCGCCTGATTCTCGTCCTCAACACCCTTGTCATCTGCAGCCTGCTCGCGCTCGGCGTCCCGCTGGCCACGAGCATCGTCCGGCAGCACCAGGATGCGCTGTTCCAGGACCGCCTCGACGACACGGCGCGATTCGCGGCACGCGCCATGGGCGCTCCCATCGGCGCGTCCTCCCTGGACGTCGGCTCCGAACTCACGCGCTACCACCAGCTGTACGGGGTGTCGGTGGCGGTGATCGACCGGCAGCGCTCGACCTGGGTCAGCACGCCCGGCTATCCCGACAATGAGACGGGCGACATCGCGGTCGGGCTGCGGCAGGCGTTCGCGGGCCGGCACAGCGCCGAGCCCCGCACGATCTGGCCCTGGGACGACCGCCCTCTCGTGGTGACCGCGCCGGTGACGCGGAACGGCGACGTCATCGGCGCCGTGGTGACGGTCTCGCCCACGGACCGCATGCGTTCCGCCGTCGCCCGGAACTGGGCGCTGCTCGCCGCCGCCGAGGCGGTCGCCGTACTGCTGTTCCTGGCCCTCGCCCACCTGCTGGCCACCTGGGTTCTGCGGCCCGTGCGCGCGCTCGACGCGGTGACCCACACGATCGCGACCGGTCGGCTCGACGTGCGCGCGCCGGCCGCCACCGGGCCTCCGGAGCTGCGCCGCCTCACGACGTCGTTCAACGAGATGGTGCAGAAGGTGGAGGCCACGATGGAACGCCAGCGCGCCTTCGTCGCCGACGCCTCCCACCAGCTGCGCAATCCGCTGTCCGCCGTCATGCTGCGGCTCGAGGGACTGGCGCTGTCCCTGCCCCCGGGGTCGGAAGAGGAGCTCCAGGATCTCCGGCATGAGGCCCAGCGCCTCACCCGCGTCCTCGACGACCTGCTGGAACTCGCCCTCGCCGAGGAGGGCGGCCCCGAGGTGGAGGCCATCGACGTGGCCGTGCTCGTCGACGAACGCGTCACCGCCTGGCAGGTCGTCGCCGACCAGCGCGCCATCGAGGTGCGCCGAAGCTGGGAGGGGCCGGTGCTGGGCGCTGCCGACCCCACCGGCATCGGCAGCGCCTTCGACGCGGTGATCGACAACGCGCTGAAGTTCTCCCCGGAGGGATCGGCCGTCACCGTCGAGATCGCCGCGGTCGGTGACGACGTCGAGATCCGCGTCATCGACGAGGGTTCCGGCCTGCCGCCCGAGGAACTCGCCCGCATCGGCGACCGCTTCTGGCGCAGCCCCGGCCACCAGAACGTCGACGGCTCCGGGCTCGGGATCTCCGTCGCCCGTACCCTCCTCGAGGCGAGCGGCGGTCGGCTGGAGGTGGCCGCCGCCGAGGGGGCGGGCCTGCGGGTGACCATGGCCGTGCCCGCCGTCAATGCCTGATCGGCGTCCCGTCGGCCGACGGTGGCCGGGCACCGCGCTGGTGTGATGGGCGGACGTTGCGGCGGCCCTTCACAGGGTGCGGCGGCCCTTCAAAGCTTGATGGATCGGTAGTACCGCGCTGCTCCCGGATGCAGGGGTACGGGATCGGTCTGGACGGCGCTGCGCACGTCCAACAGCTCGGCCGAGGGTACGGCCGCCGCGATGGCGTTCCGGTTGTGGATCAGGACCTCGGTCAGGCGGTAGGCGAGCCCGGCATCGAGAGCGGGCGGGGCCACCAGGTAGTTGGCCAGGGCGAGGGTCTGGACCTCGTCGACGTTCACGTAGGTGCCGCCGGGGACCGTGGCCGCCCGGTAGTACGGGCCGTAGCGTCGGCGGATCTCTGGCGCCAGCCCGCCCAGTGGGATGAAGCGGAGCGGTAGGCGCCCGGCCAGCTCGGCGATCCCGGCTGTGGGCAGACCCCCGGACCAGAAGAACGCGTCGATCAAACCCGTGCGCAGCGCGGCGGCCGCGTATTCCAGGCCCAGATGGACCCGCCGTATGTGTCGTTCCACCTTCGGCCCGGCGGCGGTCAGCACTCGCTGGGCCACGATCTCCACGCCCGACCCTTTCCCGCCGACCGAGACGACCCGGCCGCGCAGGTCGTCGATCGACCAGAAGCCCGACGATCCCTTGACCACCAGGTGGATGTAGTCGTCGTACAGGCGGGCCAGCGCCTGGAGCGGCACACCGGATCCGGACGTCGTGGTGCCGGCGGCGTCCGCCGCCACGAACGCCAGCCGGTCGCGGCCGTCCCGCAGCCGCTGGAGGTTGTCGACGGACCCGCTGGTGACGTCCACTGAGGTATGGACGCCCGGGAGCTCACGGTCGATCAGCCCGGCGAGCCGCCGACCGTACAGGTAGTAGACCCCGTCCGCGACGCCGGTCGCGATCGGCAGCGGCCCCTTCCGGTAGTCGCCCGAGCCACCGGTCAGCGCGCAGCCACCGGCCGCTCCGAGGCCGGCCGTCCCCAGGGCGGCCAGCCGGAGACCGGCCAGCAGCGCCGTCCGCCGGTCCGGCATACTCGCCCGGCTCGGGTAGCCGGGCGGTCGCGCAGGGTAGGCCATAAGGCATGATCTCACTCACCGGAACGGTGCCGGTGCGCGTTGCGGCATCGTGATCGAGCGAGACGTATCGGACGCCGGATCGTGAAATCGCGGCACTCGCGTGCGGCAGATGAGCCTGGCAAGCTTGATCGCGTGGGTATGCCAGGGAACACGGATCGTGAGGACTTCCGGTCATGCCGGCCGGACGCCGCGGCACCTCTTCCCCCGGTGCTCGCGGTGACGGTAA
Organism: Actinoallomurus vinaceus; assembly: GCF_039542055.1. Taxonomy (NCBI): domain Bacteria; kingdom Bacillati; phylum Actinomycetota; class Actinomycetes; order Streptosporangiales; family Thermomonosporaceae; genus Actinoallomurus; species Actinoallomurus vinaceus. Next base: position 185,441 of record NZ_BAABHK010000018.1, on the reverse strand, counting down.
CAGCCGCCAGGGCACGCGGGCCGGCGGCGGCCGGGAGACGCGGGACCGGGGTACCCGGGATGCGAGGGCGTGCGGTGGCCGCACTGGGCAGGCCTGCAGCCACCGGGGCACACGGGCCTGGGGCGACCGCGGCCGGCGGGCTCGGGGCGAGGATCGGCGGACTCGCGGCGACGGCCGGTGGGTCCCTTGTGACGATCGGCGGGCGGTCCTGACCGGCCCGCGGCCCCCGGTCCCCGGGCCGGGAGCCCCGGGAGATCGGCGGCCGCCCGGTCAGCAGGGACCGCTGGGGGAGAGCAGGGTCAAGGCGGGGTGGCAGCGCGTCGCGCCCGGAGCCTGGGGCGGGCACCGGACGATCGGCGCCGCCGTGCGGGCCGCCGCCGACGGCGCGGTGGTCTCCGTGCCGCCCGGCATCTACAACGAGGCGCTCATCGTCGACCGTGACGTCACGATCGTCGCCGCCAGGGGCGCGGGCACTGTACGCGTCGTCTCGCCGCACGGGCCGGCGCTCAGTCTGCACGGCTGCTCGGCCACCGTGCGCGACCTGACGCTCGAGGCGCCCGCGTCGGCGGACGTGGCCGTGCTGGTCCGCTCCGGCACTCCGGTGATCGAAGGTTGCGAGATCAGCGGTGGCGGCATCACCTTCACCGACGCGGCGTTCACGCTGCGCGGCTGCACCGTGCGCGACGCGGGCGACTCGGGCGTGCGCGTGACGGGCACGAGCACGGGCATCGTCGCGGACTGCACCGTACGGTCGGCGGCCGGCGCGGGCGTACGCCTCGACGGCGTCGCCCAGCTCGAGTGCGTCCGAACGGTCGTCGACGGGGCGCGCGGTCCCGGCCTGCAGCTGACCGCCGGCGCCCACGGGCTGTTCACCGACTGCGAGGTCAGCGGGTCAGGAGAGGCCGCGCTGGCCATCGGAGCGGCGGCGTACGCCTACCTCCGGGGGTGCAAGCTGCACGACTCCGGCGCGCAGGGGGTGCGCCTGGAGGACTCGGCAGGGGTCGCGGGGCAGGCGGCCGCCTCGGGTGCCGCTCACCGGGGCGACGAGGCCGAAGGTGCCTCCGCCGGCCTGGACGACCGCCGTGTCCGGCTCGAGGGGTGCGAGATCGTCCGCACCAAGGCCGAGGGCGTCCTCGTCCGGGGCGAGGCCGTCGCCCGGCTGAAGGACTGTCAGGTCCGCGAGACCGACGCGGTGGCGATCATGGCGACCGGGTCGTGCCGGCTGGAGCTGGAGGACGTGCGCGCGGTGGACGTCACGGGGACGGCGCTCGTCGTCACCGGTTCGGCCGCCGTACGCGCCCGCCGGTCGGTCTTCGCCCGGTCGGCGGCCAACGGCGTCCATTGCAAGGGCGACGCGGTCGTGTCGCTGCGGGAGTGCGAGATCGCCCGGACGGCGTTCACGGCGGTCCACCTCGGCGGCGGCGCGCGGGCCACGTTGCAGGACTGCCACATCCGCGAGTCGCCGGAGCACGGCGTCCGGGTCGACGAGCGCGCCGACCTGTTCGCCGAGCGGACCCGGATCGAGCGGGCCCGGATGACGGGAGTGTCGATCGAGGGCGCTGACGCCGTGCTGCGCGAGTGCCGGATCAGCGACGTCGAGATGGGGGCACAGATCACCACGCGGCACCGGCCGCTGCTCGACGCGTGCGACTTCTCCGACGTGGTGCGCACGGGGATCGAGGTCGGGCCCGACACCGGTGTGCTGATCCGCGGGGGCCGCGTGTCGGGGACGGGCTCGGCCGGGATGTTCCTCGACGAGGGCAGCGAGGCGTGGATCGAGGATGTCGAGATCTGCGACACCGAGGGCAGCGCGCTGGTGATCTGGACGGGTGCCCGCCCGCGCGTCCGGTCGGTGACCATCGCCCGGTGCGGGAAGAACGGCGTGTACGTCAACGAGGGCGGCGCGGGCGTGCTCGAGGACTGCGACATCTCCGAGACGGGTTTTCCCGCGCTGTTCGTCGGACCGCACGCCACGCCCACCGTGCGCCGCTGTCTGATCCACGACACGAAGGAGGACCTCACCGTCGCGGAGGGCGCCGAGCCGGTCTTCCAGGACTGCCGTACCGGCAATGTGGCCACCAGCGCGATGCCGTCCGCCGAGCGCAGCCAGCGCGCCGTGTTCCGCCCCGGCGCCGCGAACGCGACCGCCGGCGGCGCCCTCGCGAACGGAGAGGGCAAGGAGGACCTGGCCGACCTCCTCGCCGAGCTCGAGCGCCTGGTCGGCCTGGGCCGCGTCAAGCAGGAGGTCGCCTCCCTGGCCAAGCTGATGCAGATGGTCAAGCGCCGCGAGGAGGTGGGGCTCTCGCCGCCGCCGCTGTCCCGGCACCTGGTGTTCGCCGGCAACCCGGGCACCGGCAAGACCACCGTCGCCCGCCTCTACGGCCGGATCCTCGCGGCCCTGGGGCTGCTGTCCGGCGGCCACCTGGTCGAGACCGACCGCGGCGACCTGGTGGGGGAGTACGTCGGGCACACCGCGCCGAAGACGCAGGCCGTGTTCAAGCGGGCGCTCGGCGGCGTGCTGTTCGTCGACGAGGCGTACGCCCTGGCGCCGTACGGGCAGAGCAACGACTTCGGGCAGGAGGCCATCGCCACGCTGGTCAAGCTGATGGAGGACCACCGCGACGAGGTCGTCGTGATCGCCGCCGGCTATCCCGGGGACATGGAGCGGTTCATCGACTCCAACCCGGGGCTCGCGTCGCGGTTCACGCGCACGCTGACCTTCGAGGACTACTCCTCCGAGGAACTCGTCCGGATCGTGCAGCACCAGGCCCGGCAGCACGACTACCACCTGCCGGACGACACCCTCGCCCGCCTGCTGGACTACTTCGAGCGCTACCCGCGCGGGGCGCGGTTCGGCAACGGCCGCGCGGCCCGGCAGGTGTTCCAGCGGGTGACCGAGCAGCAGGCACAGCGGGTGGCGGAGCTGCGCGCGCCGACGAAGGAGGATCTGACGATTGTGCAGCCGGAGGACCTTCCGGACGGACCGCTTTAGACGGCTCTTTGATGGTCCAACGGTAAGTGCCGCTTTCTGGGATGATTTCGCCGTGGCGGTTCGCGAGGGAGCACACGTGGAGTCAGCGTCGCGGTCGTCGGGCTTCGATCCGACGATGCCGAACGAAGCCCGGATGCTCGACTACATGCTCGGTGGGAAGGACCACTTCGCCGCCGACCGCGCCGCCGCCGACCGGGCCCTCGCCCTGGCACCTGAGCTGCCCATGATGGCGCGCGAGTCGCGGAAGTTCCTCAACCGGGCGGTGCGCTTCCTCGTGGGGGCCGGGATCCGGCAGTTCGTCGACATCGGCTGCGGGCTGCCGACCCAGAGCCCTGTGCACGAGGTCGCGCAGGCCGCGGCCCCGGACGCGCGGGTCGTCTACGTCGACAATGACCCGCTCGTCGTCAACCACGCCCAGGCGCTCCTGACACACACGGCCCGGACCGCCGCGATCCACGCGGACCTGCGCGAACCCGATGAACTGCTCGCCCATCCGCGGCTGACGGATCTGATCGACCTGGGGCGGCCGGTCGGGGTCGTGCTGGTCGGCGTACTGGGCGTGATACCGGAGGACGACGTCGCGCGGAGCGTCGTCGACCGGCTGCGCCGGGCGGTCGTTCCCGGAAGCCACCTGGTCATGACGCAGGCCATCTCCGACGTGCGTCCCGAGGTCACCGAGCAGCTGTCCGCGCTCTACCAGGACGAGCAGATCGTCCGCGGGTCGCGCCGGCGCAACGTCCGCACCCGGGCGGAGGTCGAGACCTACTTCGAGGGGCTCGAACTCGCCGAGCCCGGTATCGTCCATGTACCGGCGTGGCGCCCGGACCCCGGCGAACCCTCCGTCGACCCCCGGGATGTCTGGGCGATCGCGGGCGTGGGGCGCAAGCCCTGACGGGTGCCGCCGCAGAACATCCCCGCCCCGAGCGTTTCACTTCCGCGCCTTCCGCGCGGACGGCTCCCGCCCCGTCGGGAACGCTCCAACCCGGGGTGGTCGAACGACGCCGAACGGGACGGTGTAGGCGTAGAGGTGAGCTTTGGGAAGGACGAGTCGATGACGACCCCGAATGAGTCCGATGGCACGGCCGATGGCACGGTCGACGGCACGACGGGCTTCACGGACCTGCCGCTGCGGCCGGAGCTGCTGAACGCCCTGTCCGGTCTGGGCTACGAGGAGCCCACCCCGATCCAGCGGGAGGCGATCCCGCCGCTGATCGAGGGCGGCGACCTCGTCGGGCAGGCGGCGACGGGGACGGGCAAGACCGCGGCGTTCGCGCTGCCGATCCTGCAGCGGATATCGGAGGGCCGGGGCGCCGGCCCGTTCGCCCTCGTGCTCGTGCCGACCCGTGAGCTGGCCGTCCAGGTCTCCCAGGCGTTCCACCGGTACGGCCGGGAGCTGGGTGCGCGCGCCCTGCCGATCTACGGTGGCCAGCCGATCGGCTGGCAGATCAAGTCGATCGAGCGCGGAGTCGATGTCGTCGTCGCCACACCGGGACGGGCCCTCGACCACATCAGGCGCGGCACGCTCCGGCTGGACACCGTACGCGTCGTCGTCCTCGACGAGGCCGACGAGATGCTCGACATGGGCTTCGCCGAGGACATCGAGGCGATCCTGCAGGAGACCCCCGAGGAACGCCAGACCGTGCTGTTCTCGGCGACGCTGCCCCCGCGCATCGAGGGCCTCACCGGGCGCTACCTGCGCGAACCCGCCCGGATCCAGATGGGCCGCGAGACGGCCGCGCCGGGCGAGACGCCGAAGGTGCGGCAGGAGGCGTACGTCGTCGGCCGCGCCCACAAGCCGGCGGCGCTCGGGCGGCTGCTCGACGTGGAGGCGCCCACGGCCGCGATCGTGTTCTGCCGGACGCGTGAGGAGGTCGACACCCTCACCGAGAACCTCAACGGCTCGGGCTACCGCGCCGAGGCCCTGCACGGCGGGATGAGCCAGGAACACCGGGACCGGGTCATGGGGCGGCTGCGGGGCGGCACCGCCGAACTGCTCATCGCCACCGACGTGGCCGCGCGAGGGCTCGACATCGAGCAGCTCACCCACGTCGTCAACTACAACGTCCCCTCCGCGCCCGAGACGTACGTGCACCGCATCGGCCGCGTCGGGCGCGCGGGCCGCGAGGGCGTCGCGATCACTCTCGCGGAGCCGCGCGAGCACCGCATGCTCAAGGCGATCGAGCGTCAGACCAAGCAGCGGATCACCGTCCAGAAGGTCCCGACCGTCGCCGACCTGCGGGCCCGGCGTTTCGAGCTGACCCGCGCGGCGCTGCAGGAGAGCCTTCTCGAGGACGACCTGCAGCAGTTCCTCGGCGTGGTCGAGCCACTCGCCGAGGAGTTCGACGTCATGGAGGTGGCGCTCGCGGCGGTCAAGCTCGCGTACGACTCCAGCGGGGCGACGGTCGACGAGGAGGAGATCCCGGAGGTCGCCCCCAGGCCCGAGCGCGATGGGCGTGACGGCCGCGACCGCCGGGACGGCAACCGTCGCGAACGCCGCGGCCGCGGACCCGCCGAGGGCATGACACGGCTGTTCGTCGGCGCCGGCCGCAGCGCCGGGATCCGGCCGCAGGACCTGGTCGGCGCCATCGCCGGCGAGTCCCGCCTGTCCGGGCGCGACATCGGCACGATCGAGATCGCGGACCGCTTCTCCCTCGTCGAGATCCCCGAAGGCGCCGCCGACGACGTGATCAAGGCCCTGCGCAGGACCACCATCAAGGGCCGCAAGCCCACCGTCCGCCGCGAACGCGACGCCGCCCCCCGCCGATCCCGCTGACGCCCGGGCCGGGCATGTAGCGACGGCCACGAGCGACCGAATACCTATCGTGGTTGCGGTTGGAGGACGACGACCCGCCGCCGTGGGGGCCGCCCCACGAGGACGCGCTGGTCGTGGCCCGGGATGACGTCGCCGGCCATGTGATCGCCTTCACGTAGGGCGGGCGACGCCGGGATGCTCGGCCGCCAGCGTGTCGGCCGCGGCCCGCAAGGCGTCGAGGACCGCGCGGACCGACGGCCGTACGTCGCCGTCCCTGCGGGTCCAGACGATCACGTGGCGCCGTACGGTCGCGTCGGCCAGGTCGCGGACGGCGATTCCGGACTGTTCGGTGAAGCGGACCAGCTCGGGCAGGAAGCCGATGGCCTGGCCGTGGGCGGCGAGGGCGAGGTTCACGAGCAGGTCGTTCGAGCGGTACCGGATCTCGGGGCGGAACCCGCCATGCTCCACGCACAGCCGCTCGGTGATCTCGGCGTGCGATGTGCCGGGGTGCCCGGATGCCCACACCTCGCCCGCGAGGTCGGCGATCCGTACGGCCGACTCCGAGGCGGCGAGGCGGTGCCCGGCGGGCAGGATCAGCCGGGTCGGCTCGGTGAGCAGGATCTCGTCGATCAGGTCGGCGGTGCGCGGCCGACGGAGGACGTCGTACTCGTTGCTGATGACCAGGTCGACCTCCTGCAGGACCAGCGCCTGCAAGGCGTGCTCGAACTCGTCATCGAGCACCTCGACTACGAGATCCGGGTACTGGGCGGACAGCACCTCCAGGGCGGGTGCCACCACGTGCAGCAGGGCGGTCTGGAACGCGACGAGCCGTACGGTCCCGGCGACCAGTCCGCACGCGGCGCGCGCGGCGTCTTCGGCCTGCTTGGCCTGGGTGAGGAGACCTTCGGCGGCGCGTGCCAGCGTCTCGCCAGCCTCGGTCAGCCGCAGGCGGCGACCGACACGTTCGGTGAGCGGCACCCCGATGTCCTTCTGGAGCTGGGCCAGCTGCTGCGACACCGCGGACGGGCTGTAGCCGAGCGCGCCGGCGACCGCGCCGACCGTGCCGCGCAGCTGAAGCTCGCGGAGCACCCGCAACCGGGCCAGGTCAATCATTCAGCAAGTCTTACACGTTCCATGCAGTAATGCTCGCTGGACCTTCATGGTTTAAGGGCCGACAATGTAAGCAGCAAGAAAGCAGAACACTGATGACGGAGGAGATCGCCATGCTGGCGATGGTCGCGATTCTCGTCGCGCTCGCTGTACTCGGACCCCTAGCCGGCGCGGACAGCCGCGACGGCCTCGACTGGGCGCGGAACAACTTCTGGATGCGCCGCCGCGCCGCACTCGAGCCGGTCGCCGACCGCACCGTCGAGACCGCGCGTCACAACCGCGTCCGCGAGCACCGGACGATCCCGGCCGCCCGCTGACGCGGGCATCGTGCCCACCGGCCGGGGCGGTCGATCGGCCGGACGATTGAGGGCCCCGCCCGCGCCGCAGGGCAGCGGGCAGGGGCGGGTGGGTCACCAGGCGCCCCCGTTGGCGCGGGCCGAATGCTCGGAAACGGAATGTGCGAGTCGCCATCCCCCGGGCAAATCGCCCAAGAGTGGTCGTCATCACCGAGCTCTGCGCCCGGTCGCGATGCCGCCGCCCCCGACGTATGCCGGTTCCAGGTCGCCGGAGCCGGCATGCGTCGAGGGCGGCGGACCGCTGTCGGCCGGCAATGCCAACCAATCGGTTGTTCGTACGAAACGCGCCCGCGCGATCCCGTCCGGGTGGTCACGCGTTGGTCGGTACGCCCGCGTTGACGAGGATCTCGCGCGCCGGCAGGGCGGTGCTCTGGGCGGCGGTCAGACCGGAGGCCGCCAGGTGGGCGTCCACGATCCGCAGTCCCGCCGCGTACCCGGCGAAGTCCGGCAGCCCCACGGGCTGCTGCCCCATGAGCCGCGCGGTGGCGTCGCCGAAGACGTACGCGGGCAGGTTCCGCATCCCGGCCACGTCGATCCCGGCGGTGATCTTCTCGTAGGCGCTGTCCAGCTCCGCACCGGTCAGGCCCTGCGACCAGGGGCCCATCGCCTGTTCGCCGGCCAGTTCCCGTACGAACGCCTCGGCCAGTCCCTCGGCGACGACCTGTTCGCCGACCGTGACGGCCATCGGGTTCCAGACCACGTTCGCGTAGCGCACGTTGTGGTGGAGTTCGTGGGCGGCGGCGTGGCCGATTTTCTTCAGGCTCGTCTCGGTGGGCCACATCAGCAGGTGGATCGCGCCTGGGATCCCGCCCATGCCGAAGTAGCCGGCGCTGCGGACGGTGAGGTGGTGGTCGTCGGGGTCGCCGAGCACCAGGACGACGTCCACGGTCTCGGCGTGCTCGATGCCGGGCACCGCACCGCTGATCCGCTCCCACGCGGCGGCGAGAGAGTCCTCGACCCGGCTCCACACGCCCGTGTCCTGCATCTGACGCAGAGCGGGCACGTGCCGGGGATCGTCGCGGTCGAGCCGGAAGCCGCTGCCCATCTGGTGTATCTGGACCAGGTCGATATCGCCCATCGCGGCGGACATCGCGCTCTGGAGCGGGCTGAGCATTTCTCGCAGGGCGTCGGGCCGTTCCTCCAGCGGTCGCCGCAGGAGGTCGAGCATGGCCGACGCCGTGTCGTGAACCACGATCTTCATGGCTCGGAAGGTAGGCCCTCCTGTTACGTAAGGGTCAAACGGCGTGATCGTGCGGCTTGGGCGTCGGGACCGCCGTCACTCTGTTGGGATTTCCGAGGTCGCGTTGTCACATCCCAAGGTCATACGTCGTCTCCCTGATGACGGATCAGAGCGAGCCGATGGGACAGGGGCAGGTAGATGAAGATCGCGGTAGCGGGGGCGACGGGGATGGTCGGGCGTCATCTCGTGGCGGTGCTCAAGGACGGCGGACACGATGTGGTCGCGATGTCACGTTCCGGCGGTGTGGACGTGGTCACAGGTGACGGTCTGGCCGCGGCCCTGAAGGGCGTGGAGGGCGTCATCGACGTGGCCAACGCCGGAACGACCGATCAGGCCGCGGCCACCGAGTTCTTCACCGCCGCGGCCCGGAACCTGCAGGAGGCCGGGGAGCGGGCCGGCGTGCGCCGGCTGGTCGTGCTCTCCATCCTGGGGGTCGACCGGTTCTCCGGCGGGTACATGGCGGCCAAGGCGGCGCAGGAGCGGGCCGTGGTCTCGGGTTCGGTTCCGGTCATCGTGTTGCGTGCGGCGCAGTTCCATGAGTTCGCCGGGCAGACGCTTGAGTGGGGCAGGCAGGGTGCGGTGAGTCACGTGCCGGTCATGCGCGTACAGCCGGTGGCCGCCGAGGCGGTCGCCCGGGCGCTCGCCGACCTGGTCACCGGTGCCCGACCGGCGCCCGCCACGGGCCCGGGCGAGGCGCCGATTCTGGAGATCGCCGGTCCGCGGGAGGAACAACTCGTCGACATGGCCACCCGCCTCGCGGCCCGGCGCGGCGAGCCGGTGCGCGTCGAAGGCGCGGAGGACCCGGCGGACCCGGACCGCGACGTGGTACGGGCCGGTGCGCTGCTGCCCGGCCCGGGTGCCACCCTCACCGGCCCGACGTTCCAGGAGTGGCTCGACGCCGCGTTCTGACTCCCGGCCTCCACGCCGAGGGTTTTCGGGGTCCTGGCCACGAATACCCTCGGCGGTCGTGCCGGGGCCCCGGATCGCGTCATTCGGTTGGTTCCCGGAATGCGCCATGAAGGGCCGGCCGGGGCGGGAGTACGCTCCGATCATGTCCTATGCGTATATGGGGCCGGGCGGCCCAGCGCGGCATCCTGCGCCCATATCGGTGCTGTCGGCCCGCATACTCCTCTCGGTTCAGGCCTCGATCTGGGCGCTTCTCGCCTTTGGCCTCTCGCCCTCCGCTCTGAGCTATCTCTACACCGGCAGCGTTCCCCACTTCGACGGGGCGACCGCGGCCTGGGCCGTCATCGCCCCGTGCTTCGCCGCGGGTTCCGCGGCGCTGGCGCTGTACTTGAAGCCCGGCAGGAAGGGAGTACGGCGAACGGTCATCGGCCTGGAGACCCTGATGGCCTGCTTCGGCACCTACCTCTCCTTCAAAATGCTTCCATTGCCATCAGGCGAATGGCCGACCCTTCCAGGCGCCCTTATCCTCCTGCCTGCGGCATTCTGGGGTGCCGTCCTCTCGCTCGCTTGTGTCATGGGTCTGCTGAGCCGCACGGCCCGGCGGTTCGCTCGTTCTCTGCCGGCCGGATAAAGGCTCACCGCTGCCGTACGAACTCCAGGCGTACGGGGTCGTTGTCGGCGATCAGTAGTACGACGCCGTGCGTCGGAGTCCAGCCGTCGGAGACGAGGACGTAGTGACCGCCGGTGTGGAGGTTGAGCCGCAGGCCGGTGTACCGGTAGCGGTAGGCGGCCTGCGGGTCGGTCAGCGTGGTCTCCGTCACACCCGGCGCGGTCAGGTACAGGCGCTTGGGGCTGTAGACGACGACCTGGGTCAGGCCCCCGATGTGGGAGGCGAAGTGGTCCGCCAATGCGTAGCCGCGGACCTCGGCGTAGTTGGACGTCCCCCAGAACAGCGTGACGCCGACGATGATCGCGATGAACGCGCGCAGCAGCGGCACTCGCCCCGGCAGAGGCTCGGCCGCGCCGGGCAGCATGCTCCGCAGGTGGGCGGCGTACAGGATGAGGAGGGCGCCGGCGCCGATGCCGAAGGGCAAGGCGACGTAGGCCGTCGCCCGCCAGACGTAGCCGAGGACCCAGACGAGCCCCGGAAGGATGAGCCAGGCGAACGGCAGGATCCGGAGCGTCCACCGGACGACGCGGTCGTCCCGCCCCTTGCCGTGGATGCGCCGCACCAGCCGGTCGTCCCACTGGAGCCATACCATCCCGCCGACCGCGATGACCAGGAGCAGCACGAGCACCGGTAGGACACTGCGCAGGACGTAGTCGCGGGTGGGCATGCCGAGGATGCTCTCGTCGAACCCCAGCTCCCTCGACTGCACGTCGTTGCGCCGCCAGCCGAAGTACACGAACAGGGCGGTCAGGACGGTGGCGTTGGCGACGACGCCGAAGATCCAGCGGAGGATCTCGTTGTCCTTCCCGCCCTCACCGGGGGCCTCGCCCGTCGCCGTCCCCCCTTGCGGTGCCGCTTTCGTCTCCGGGCCGCCTGGCAGGGAGGTCGGTGTCCCCGTTTCAGGAGCGCCCGGGCGGGAGATCGAAGTGCCCGCGTCGGGTGCCGTTCCAGGGGGAGGGGTCGGTGTTCCCGGCGCCGTCTCCCGCCCTCCCGCCGAGGCCTCCGTACGTTCCGGGTGCCCGTCCGGCATGGGTCACCCGCCGGTTCCGGATGAGGACTCCGGGGAGTCGGAGGGGCCGGTGGAGGTCGCGGGCCCGGACGATTCTCCTCCTCCGGGCGACGAGGGGGCGGAGGGTTCCGGCTCAGGCGCCGGGCAGGTCCCGTACGCCGATCTCGGCCGCTGGTAGACGACGGACGCGGAGGCCCGGTAAAGCTCGCAGAGGAACCAGTTGTGCGAATCGAAAGAGGGCCGGGTGAGCGTTCGAAGACCGTCCTGCGCGGTGTCCAGGTCATGTCGGCACACCGCGATGCCGATCTTCATTATCTTCCCGTAGCTGCTCCCGTCCTTGTCCAAACCCTGATATTCCATCTCCTTCTGCGCCTTATCGCACTGCTTGCTACGGATGAAGTTGTAGACGAAGGCAGGGGGATTACCGCTGCTCGGGCCGTCGGGCAGGCCGAAGCCGTATCGGTCGCCGCCGCTGCCACCTCCGTTCCCGTTTCCGCCACCGTGGCCGCCGCTTCCGCCGGAGCCGCCGTGGTCGCCGCCGGAGCCGTTCACGGCGCCGCTGTTGCAGCCGGCGAGCAGAGTGGCGACGAACGCCATGGCCGCCAGCGGGCCCCTGGTTCTCCGGCCGAGGCCGCGGCGGGGCCCGGACAGATCCTGGATCGATGTTCTGGCGGTCATGACGCCGGTCTCCCCGTCTGCTCTGGTGGTCCCGCAGGGCTGATGCGGGCTGGAAAGGGCCCGGCCGGCGCCCCCGCAACGGCCGGGCGATGGGTCAGATGTTGTGGAAGAAGTCGCCGCCGGCGGAGGCGAAGTAGATCTCGGCGCCCCCGGGCGCCGAGAAGAGCATGGAGATCCCGACGCCCCACGCGATCCCGTCATGGTTGACGTTGAAGGTGTTGAAAGCGTCCAGGCTCCCGGAGTGGTTGCCGTCGACGCTGAGCCCGTCGCGCTGCAGGATGCGGTTCGGGCCGTCCCAGACGTGCACCGACCGCAGCGCGCCGAACTGCGCCGTGACCGAGAAGAGGATCATGACCCGGCCGAGCGTCGCGCGGCGGTCCTCGACGATGACCGGCGTCGGGATCGCGATGTGGAACCAGTTGCTCTGGCCCTCCTTGAGGTAGTAGTAGGCCCCGAAGCCTTCGCGCAGCCCGTTGACGTCGACGAACGGCTGGTTGTTAGGAGCGAGCGTCGGCGGGCCCATGCTCTGGGCGACGCAGGAGTACCCCGGCACCCATGACGCGTACAGCTTGGCCATCTCTGCCCCTTCCCCGTCTCGCCGCCGGAGGTTCGGCGGCTGATGGCCACGCTAGAAACGCCAGGCGGGCGGAGCATGAGTACGCCCTACTCAACTGCGGCGTCGAGGGCGCCGAGCAGGTCGGCGAGGGCCGCGCGGTCGCCGACGCCGAGCCGGCCGTAGACGCCGACCAGGTGGTTCGCGACCGTGCGGGTCGAGAGCACGAGACGGTCGGCGATCTCCCGGTTGCTCAGTCCGGTGGCCGCGAGCCGGGCGATCTCCCATTGCCGCGCGGTGAGCCGAGGCGCCGTCAGGTCGCCCAGCGCGGGGGTGCGGGCCCCCTGACAGCTCCGGGCGAGGGCCCAGGCCCGGGAGGCGGCGAAGACGCCGGCCCGGTCGCCCGGGGCGTACGCGGCGGCGGCCTGGGCGGCGGCCTCGGCGGCGTGCAGGGGCATGCCCATTCGCTCGAAGGCGCGGGAGACGGCGTCGAGTTCCGCGGCGTTCGCGGCGACGGCGGCGGCCGCGTGCCGGGCGCACACGGCGGCGAGCGGGCCGTCGATGGTCGCGCACAGCCGGGCCAGGTCCTCGGCGACGAGAGGAGCCGCGCCGAGGCGTACGGCGTCGTGCAGCGCGAACATCCGGTAGCAGCGCAGCCCGTGGGTCTCGGCGGCGTCGGCTGCGGCCAGGGCGGCGGACACGGCCGCGCCGAGGTCGCCGCCGGCGGCGTGCACCCAGGCGCGCGCGAGCACGCCGGGGAAGTCGATCGGCACGAACGTCCTGAGCGATCGCCCCTCAGCGGCGGCGAGGGCGGTACGGGCGGTCGCGACGTCGCCGAGCAGTGCGGAGGCGTGCGCGAGTTCGCCGAAGCACAGCCCGGCGAACCCGGTGCGGTGCTCGCCGAGCTGGGCGATGCCGTCGCGGCAGGAACGGACGGCGTCGGCGGGCCGGCCCGCGATGACGTGGATCTGGGCGCGGTGGCCGTCGAAGCCGGCCATACCGAGTCGCCAGGGCGCCTCTTCCCGCATGAGCCGCCGGGTCAGGTTCGTGACCTCGTCGGCCGCAGCGAGATCGCCCTCGAACAGGTGGGAGAGCAGGCGGACGCACTGCAGGCTCCAGAACGCGTCGGGCGCGTCGTCGCGCCAGCGCTCGACCTCCCGCAACGTCGCGTCGGCGAGCGCCCGCGCGCGCCCGGGGTGCCCGCCGTGCGCGAGCCGGAGACCCTCGACGACCGCGGCCTGGGCGGTGCTCGCGGGGGTCATCGTGTCGCCGAGCCGGCGCGCCTGCGCCAGCTGGCGGTCGGAGGCGAGCGGCTGCCCGGCGAAGAAGTGGACGAAGGCGCTGAGCACGAGGAGATCCTGGTGGATCACCGGGTCGGTGACGGCGGCGGCGGCCTCGTCGACCACCCGCTGCGCGTCGGCGTCGTCGCCGACGCTCCACGCGAGTCCGAGAACGCGGGTCCGCGCGTAGACGGAGCGCTCCTGGTCGGTGGCCGGCGTTCCCATGGAGCGGCGCAGGATCTCCTCGGCCTCCTCCGGCCGGTCGTCGAAGAAGAGGGTGTAGGCCAGCGACAGGGCGGCGGCCGGCCCGCCGCCCGCGTCGACCGCGGCCCGGCCGAGCCGCTGCGCGAGCGCGATGTCGAAGACCGACATCGCCAGGCGGGACGCCGCGATGAGCGGGAGGGGCTGCCTGGCGGTGCCGCTGTCCAGCCGCCAGACCGCCACCCTGAGGGCGTCCTCCCGCCGTCGTGACCCGGTCGCCTCCACGGCGTCGGCGAGCCGGGCGAGCATCTCGCGGACCCGGCCGGAGTCCGCGTGGGCGCGGACGACCTCCCCGTACAGCGGATGCGCCGGGCGCACCTGGAGCCGATGCCCGTCGCGGAACGTCGTGATCAGCTGCCGTTCCTCGCACCGCTCGACGGCCACCGCTCCGGTGAGCCGGATGAGGATGTCCGCGCCCAGGGGCTCGCCGAACGCGGCGAACTCCAGGGCCCGGCGTTCGTCCGCGTCGATGTCGCCGATGCGGGCCTCGACGAGGTCGCGGAGCCGCGGGGTCAGGGACAGGTCGCCGTGCCAGCGCCACAGCCCGCCGGTCTCCTCGAGGGCCCCGGCCGTACGGCCGGCCATCACCATCTCCCGCAGGTACAGCAGGTTGCCCTGGGTGACCCGCCACAGCCGCCGCAGGGTCGCCGACTCGACCTGCCCGCCGAGCACCTGGGCCAGGAGACGGCCGGTCTCCTCGACCGGCAACGGCTCGAGTTCGAGGCGCCGGACCAGGCCGTCCTTCCACAGCGCGACGATGGGATCGGGCGCGGGCTCGCCGCCGCGGACGGTCGCCAGCAGGCGGGCGCTGCGGTGCAGCACCATCTGGTGGATGAGCGCCGCCGAGGTGGCGTCGAGCAGGTGCGCGTCGTCGACCGTCAGGAGGAGGGCGTCGCCGGCCGGCGGACGCAGCGCCTCGGCCGCCCAGCGGAGCGGGTTGACGCCGGCGACGGCCGGGAACCGCTCCGGAAGCAGGTGGGCGAACGCGCCGAAGGGGATGTCGGCGGCCGCCACCGTGCCACGGACGGGCGCCACCGTGAAGCCCTCCAGCCCGGAGACGGCCTGGGCGGCCAGCCTGCTCTTGCCCGCTCCGGCGGGACCGGCCACCACGACACCGCCATGGGTCCCGTCGCCGAGGATGGAGCGCACCGCGCCGAGCTGTGCCGTACGGCCGACGAACGGCCAGCGGGACGGCACTCCCGCATCGTAGGGAACGCCCGGCCGTGTCATCCGGTCACGCCTTCACGGCGGAGGAACGGCCGGCGCGGCGGCGTGCCCGCTTCGTAACGAACCCCCGGCCGTGTCATCCGGTCACGCCTTCACGGCCGGCGGGCGAGCGGACGGTCCGAACAGGTCGGCGAGCTCGGCGCGGTCGCCGACGCCGAGGCGTTCGTACGCGTGGAGCAGGTGGTTCTCGACCGTGCGCACCGAGAGCCCGAGGCGCTCGGCGATCTCGCGGTTGCTCGATCCGGCGACGACGAGATGGATGACCTGCCGCTGCCGGGGCGTGAGCTCGGGCGTGGCCATCGTGGCCAGGGCGGGGGTGCGGGCGCCGTGACACCGGCGGGCCGTGGTCCACGCCCGGGCGCTCGCCGTGCGGGCGGCCCGGACTCGTCCGGCGGACTCGTGCGCCGCCGCGGCCTGGGCCGCCGCCTCCGCGGCGTACAAGGCCATGCCGAGGCGCTCGTACTCCGCCGACACGGCGTCCAGGCCGGCGCCGTCGCCCGCCAGGGCGGCGTGGCGTGCGAAGAGCGGCGCGAGGGCCCCGTCCACCTGCCGGGCCAGGGCGGAGAGCCGGCCGGCGGCGCGATCGGCCGCGCCCAGGCGTACGACGTCGTGCAGCGCGAACATCTCGAACGCCGCCAGACCGAGGGACCGTGCCCGGTCCGCACCGGCCAGCGCCACCTCGACGGCCCGGCCGACGTCGCCCCGGGCGGCCGGGATCCAGGGGCGGGCCAGCACCGCCGGGAAGTCCGGCGCGAGGTACGTCGGCAGGGCGCGCCGCTCCGCCTCGGCCAGGGCCTCCTCGGCGGCGGGGACGTCGCCCATCAGGGCCGTGGCGTGGGCGAGCTCGCCGAAGCACAGCCCGGCGAACCCGGCCGGCGCGTCGCCGAACCGGGCGACGGCGTCGCGGCACCAGCGGGCCGCCGCGCCGACGTCGCCGCGCATGCGGCGGATCTGCCCGCGGAGGGCGGCGAGGACGATGACGCCCATGTCCCAGGTGCCGGGCTCGCCGAGCTCGCGGTACGCGGCGTCGGCCAGTGTCTCGGCCCCGGCGAGGTCGCCGGCGAAGACGCGGGCCATGAGGCGGGCCAGACCGAGCTCGGCGAAGGCGCCGGGAACCTCGTCCCGCCAGCCCCGGACCGTCGCGAACGCCGCGTCCGCGACGGCTGTCGCGCGCTCCGTACGCCCCGTGAAGGCGAACGCCTGGCCCTCGACGGCGGCCAGTTGAGCCGCCACGCCGGCGGCCGTCGGGCCGATCGCGCGGACCCGGTCCGCCTGGGCCAGGGACTCGTCGATCCGCGCGGCGAGGACGTGACAGGACGCCTTGACCGTCAGGACCTCCTGGCGCCACCGCGGATCCCCGATCGCCGCCTCGGCGGCGTCCAGGACGCGGTGCGCCTCCGCGGCGCGTCCGAGGCCCCAGTGGAGGGTACGGGCGCGGGCCGCCGCGACGAGCGCGCGCTCGCGGTCGGTGCTCGCCGCGCCGGCCGCCCGGCGCAGCGCCGCCTCGTACTCGGCGGGCCGGTCGGCGACATGCAGGACGGAGCCCAGGGCGACCGCCGCGTCCACGCCGCCGCCGGCCTCCAGCGCCGCCCGCCCCAGCCGTACGGCCAGGTCCACGTCGTGCGCCGCCCAGGCCAGCCGGCAGGCCGCGACCATGGGCGCGGGGTCGGTGACGCTGTCACTGCGCAGCCGCCAGACCGCGACGCGCAGCACGTCGTCACGCCGGCGCAGCCCGGTGGCGTCGGTGGCCTCCGCCAGCCGCCGCAACCGGCTCCGAGCGCGTAACCCCCCGGTCATCCCGCGGATCACCTCGCCGTACAGCGGGTGCGCCGGCCGCGCCAGCCGCCGGCGGCGGTCGACGATCACCGTCACGATCTGCCGGTCGACCACGCGCCGTACCGCGTCCGGCGACGTCAGGCCGGCGACGAGATCGACGCCGATCGGCTCGCCGAACGCCACGAACTCGAGGGCCTCCCGCTCCTCCTCGTCGACCTCGCCGATCCGGCCGCCGATCAGCTCGTACAGCCGCGGCACGGCGGGCAGGTCGCCGGTCTGCCGCCATACCCCGCGGCTCTCGGTCAGGGCGCCCGCGAGGATCAGCTCGCGCAGGAACAGCGGGTTGCCCTCGGTGATCCGCCACAGGCGCCGCGCGGTCGCCGCCTCCACCTGGCCGCGGACCGAGTCCGCCAGCATCCGCGCCGTATCCGCCTCCGACAGCGGCCCGAGCTCCAGCCGCGGCACGAGGCCGTCCTGCCAGAACCGCCGCACATGGGCGGGGACCTCCTCGCCGGTACGGATGGTGGCGAGGAGCCGGGCACCGCCCCGGGCGACGACGTCGCGGACGAGCGCCGCGGACGCCGGGTCCAGCCAGTGCGCGTCGTCGACGGCCAGGACCAGCGTGCCCCGGCCCTGCCGGGCGAGCAGCGCGTCGGCCGCCCAGCCCGGACCGTCGGCACGGCCCCCGGAGACGGGACCGGCGGGCAGCAGGTGCGCGAACGATCCGTAGGGAAGCGCCGAGGCGGCCAGCGTCGCCTGCGCCCGCGCCACCGTGAACCGCGCCGGGTCGAGCGCGGCGATCACCTCCGCGGCCAGCCGTGTCTTTCCCACCCCGGGCGCGCCGGCGACGACGACCCCGCGGGCCGATGCGCCGGTCAGCAGCGATCGCACCCTGCCGAGCTGCGCCCCACGGCCGACCAACGGCGAGGGGGACCACATGAACGCATCGTACGGATCCCGTCTCAGCGCGTGACAGCACATGTCCGTATCCGGCCACCCGCCTGGACGAGCGGCGGGCCGGACGAGCGCGGGCCGGGCCGGGGCAGGCGCGGGCCAGGACGAACGCGGGTTGGGGCGATCGCGGGCCGATCGCGGGCCAGGCCGGGTGAGGGCCAGGCCGGGTGAGGGTCGGACCGAGCGCGACCGAGCGCGGGCCAGGCCGGGTGCGGGCTAGGGCGAGCGCGGGTTGGGGCGATCGCGGGCCCGGCCGGGTCGGGGCAGGCGCGGGCCAGGACGAACGCGGGTTGGGGCGATCGCGGGCCGATCGCGGGCCAGGCCGGGTGAGGGCCAGGCCGGGTGAGGGTCGGACCGAGCGCGACCGAGCGCGGGCCAGGCCGGGTGCGGGCTAGGGCGAGCGCGGGTTGGGGCGATCGCGGGCCCGGCCGGGTCGGGGCAGGCGCGGGCCAGGACGAGTGCGGGTTGGGGCGGGTGCGGGCCAGGACGAGCGCGGGTTGGGGCGAGCGCGGGTTGGGGCGAGCACCGGCCGAGCGCGGACCGAGCGCGGGCCAGGCCGGGTGCGGGCAGGACGAGCGCGGGTTGGGGCGATCGCGGGCCCGGCCGGGTCGGGGCAGGCGCGGGCCAGGACGAACGCGGGTTGGGCCGATCGCGGGCCAGACCGGGTGCGGCAAGCGCGGGCACGCCAGGCGGGGGATGGGTCAGGTGCTCGGCGGGCGCGGCGGTGGCCGGTTGCCCGCCGTGGCCTGCGGGTATGGGCACAGGGGCGCTTCCCCTAGCACAGGAGGCCGCGATGCCGGACGTTCAGAACACGACCTGCGCGATCGCGGGCGGCGGCCCCGCCGGGATGATGCTGGGCCTCCTGCTCGCGCGCGCCGGGGTGCGGACGACGGTTCTGGAGAAGCACGGGGACTTCCTGCGCGACTTCCGGGGCGACACCGTCCACCCGTCCACGCTGCGGCTGATGGACGAACTCGGCCTGGTCGACGAGCTCGAGCGTCTGCCGCACCAGAACCTGACGACCCTGCGGATCGGGACGCGGGACCGGCCGATGGTCGACGCCGACCTCACGCGGTTCACCCGCTGGAAGTACCGCCACATCGCGATGATCCCGCAGTGGGACTTCCTGACCCTGCTGGCCGACCACGCACGCCGCTTTCCGGCGTTCCGGCTGCTGATGGAGGCCGAGGTCATCGGCCCGATCGACGAGGACGGCGCGGTGCGGGGACTGCGGTACCGCGACGCCTCCGGCGAGCACGACCTGCGGGCCGTGCTCACGGTCGCCGCGGACGGCCGCCGGTCCGATCTGCGCCGGGCCGCCGGCATGGTCCCGACCGAACTCGGCGCGCCGATGGACGTCCTGTGGCTGCGGATCTCCCGCCGGCCCGGCGACGGGCGCGGTCTCGGCGGCGTCGTCGGCCAGGGCGAGATGGCGGCGATGATCGACCGCGGCGACTACTGGCAGATCGCCTTCCTCATCCCCAAAGGCTCGTACGAGCAGGTCCGGGCCCGGGGGCTCGCGGATCTGCGGGACCGGCTCGCCGGCCTGATGCCCACCCTGGCCGACAGGGTCGGGGAGATCGAAGACTGGGACAAGGTCGCCTTCCTCGAGGTCGGCCTGAACCGGCTCCACCGCTGGGACCGGCCGGGCCTGCTCGCCATCGGGGACGCCGCCCACACGATGTCGCCGATCGGCGGCGTCGGCATCAACCTGGCCGTGCAGGACGCCGTGGCAACGGCCAACCTGCTGGCCGAGCCGCTCTACCGCGCCCAGTCCGACCCCGCGAGGTTCGACCGTACGCTCAATCCGGATCTGGTGCGCCGCGTCCAGCGGCGCCGGGCCGTCCCGACGATCGGCACCCAGACGGTGCAGCAGGTCATCCAGCGTCACGTCGTCGACCGGGCGCTGGCGAACGCCGAGCTGCGCCTGCCCCGGGTCCTCGACACCCGGACCGGCCGGCGGCTGCTGTCGCAGACCATGGCCCGGATCATGGTCTTCGGCCTGCTGCCCGAGCACGTCCGCACCCCGGAGCGGCGCGAGACCGAGACCCGCGCCGCCGCCCGTACGTAGGGCCTGTCTCAAAGCCCCGCCGCCCTATTGCGTGGCGCCTCCGCCCGGTCCCTGAGTGATGGCGGCTGACCAGCGGGTACGCAGCAATCGTGCGGCGGTTCGGAAGGGACCGTTCGGTCCGGTCACAACTGCGGCCGCAGGGCCGCGCGCTGGTGGCGCTCCCACTGGCGCTGATCGTGCTGATCGCGTTGATCGACATCCTCAACGGGCCCAGGATCCACCTGGGACCGCTGCTCATCGTGGCACCGGCGATCACGGCGTCCTTCGCCGGCCCGTCGGAGGTCGCGCTGATCGGCGCGCTGGCCGTCGCCGCCGAGGTGCTCATCGGCGCGTCCGACGGATGGCGCGGGGTCACGGAGTACGAGGCGCAACTCTCCTCGCTGGTCGTGATCTCGGCCCTGATCGTGTCCTTTTCCGCCGTACGGCAGCGGCACCGGCGTGAGCTGAAGGCGGCCCGCTCGGTCGCCGAGACGGCGCAGCGGGCGCTGATGCGCCCCCTCCCCGAACAGGTCGGGCCGCTGCGCATCGCGTCGCTCTACCTGACCGCCGAGCAGGAGGCGAAGATCGGCGGTGACCTGTACGGCGCGGTGCGCATCGCCGGGGGAACGCGGGTGATCATCGGTGACGTCCGGGGGAAGGGACTGGCCGCCATCGACGCGTCGGCGCTGGTGGTCGGGGCGTTCCAGGCGGCCGCGCACCAGCGGTCCCCGCTCCCCGACCTGCTGTCCTTTCTGGACGGCGCCGTCGGGATGGCGGCCACCCGGCCGCTGGTCGAGGGCGGGCCGGACCCGGGGGAGGGCTTCGTCACGGCCGCCGTGGTGGACATCCCCGATGAGGAGCCGCACGTGCGCATCCTCAACCGGGGGCACCCGCCGCCCCTGTTGCTGACGGGCGGGGGCGTCACGGAACTGCGGGCGACCCGGCCCGCGCCGCCGCTCGGCCTGGGGGACCTGTACCCGGCCGACGCTCAAGTGGACACCTTTCCCTTCCAGCCCGATGACCTCCTGCTCCTCTACACCGACGGAGTGATCGAGGCCCGCGACGCCGCCGGCGCGTTCTACCCCCTCGGCCAGCGTCTGCACGCCTGGGCGGAGGACGACCCCGCGCGCCTCGTCGAACGCCTGCACGAGGACCTGCACGCGTACGCCGAGGGACGCCTGGACGACGACGTCGCGGTGATCGCCATCAAGCGGGTGGCCGGCTAGAGGGAGACGTCACATGAGGGCCCACGACGCGCACACCGACCGTCCCGAGCACGCCGCTCACGGTCACGAGGGGCACAGCCACGGCGTCAGCGAGGACGTCGACTCACGCTGGCTGAGCGGGGCGCTCGGCGTGATCGTCGCCTACATGGCGGGCGAGGTGGTCGTCGGTGTGCTGGCGCACTCCCTGGCGCTGATCTCCGACGCGGCGCACATGCTCACCGACGCCGTCTCGATCGTGCTGGCGCTGGTGGCCATGCGGCTGGCCGCCAAACCGCCCACGGGCGGGTACACCTACGGTCTTAAGCGCGCCGAGATCCTGTCCGCCCAGGCCAACGGGCTCTCGCTGCTGCTGCTGTCCGCCTGGCTCGCGTTCGAGGCGGTCCGCCGGCTGGTCAGCCCGCCGCAGGTGACGGGCGGGCTGGTGCTGGCCACCGCGCTCGTCGGCATCGTCGTCAACGTCGCCGCCGCCTGGATGATCTCTAAGGCCAACCGCATCAGTCTCAACGTCGAAGGCGCGTTCCGGCACATCCTCACCGACCTGTACGCCTTCATCGCCACGGCCGTCGCCGGCCTGGTCATGACGCTCACCGGATTCGCCCGCGCGGACGCGATCGCCTCCCTCGTCGTGGTGGCCCTGATGGTCAAGGCCGGGGCCGGGCTGGTCCGCGACTCCGGGCGGATCTTCCTCGAGGCGGCCCCCGCGGGCGTCTCCCCGGAACAGGTGGGCAAGGCGCTGGCCGCCCGCCCCTGCGTTACCGAGGTGCACGACCTGCACATCTGGCAGATCACCTCCGGCATGCCCGCGGCGTCCGCACACATCCTGGTCGCGCCGGGGGAGGACTGCCACGCCGTACGCGCCGACCTCGAGGCGGTGCTGGCAGAGTCGTACCAGATCACCCACACGACGCTCCAGGTCGACCACAACCCCGACCCGCTGCTGTCGATCGGCTCACGGCCGGACGAGCACTGCGAGGAGTCCCACGGCCCCGTCCACCGGTCCCGGCCGACCGGAGATCAGGCGTCGTAGTCGAGGCCGACGCGCTCGGACAGCGGCGTGGACTGGCAGGTGAGCACGAAGCCGGCGTCGACCTCGGACTCCTCCAGCGCGAAGTTGCGCCGCATGTGGACCTTGCCGTCGGTCACCCTGGCCCGGCAGGTGCCGCAGACGCCGCCCTTGCAGGCGAACGGCAGGTCGGGCCGGACCCGCTGCATCGCGTCCAGCAGCGGCGTGTCGCGCGGCACGGCGGCCGTGGTCGAGCGGCCGTCGAGGAGCAGCGTCACCTCGCTGGTCGCGCCGTCGACCGGCGCGTCCTCATGGCGGACCGGGGCGGGCGGGACGTCGTCGACGAAGAACAGCTCCCGGTGCGCCCGCTCCGCCGGGACACCCGCCCGGTCGAGCACGGACCGCAGGCTCTCGACCATCGCGTACGGCCCGCAGAGCCACCAGTGCGCCACGTCCCGAGCGGGCGGGAGCAGCGCGAACAGCGCCGTGAACTTCGCGGCGTCCAGTCGCCCGGTGAACAGCTCGGTCTCCAGGGGCTCGCGGGACAGGACG
This sequence comes from Actinoallomurus vinaceus, assembly GCF_039542055.1. Taxonomy (NCBI): domain Bacteria; kingdom Bacillati; phylum Actinomycetota; class Actinomycetes; order Streptosporangiales; family Thermomonosporaceae; genus Actinoallomurus; species Actinoallomurus vinaceus. The sequence continues at coordinate 162,846 of NZ_BAABHK010000018.1, read as the reverse complement.
TGGAAGAGCTCGAGGCGGTCGAGGTACCGGTCCTTCAGGTCCGCGAGCTCGTCGGCGAACATCACGGTGTCGGCGCGCCGGTTGGCGTACAGCAGGGTGACCGTGGCCGCCGGGTCGCGCAGGACGGTGGCGGCGATCGACAGGATCGGCGTGATCCCGGACCCGGCCGCGACGAACACGTGGTGTCCCGCCGTGTCGTCGCCGGGGGTGAACCCGCCGGTGGGCGGGCCGACCTCGATCTCGTCGCCGGGGCGCACGTCCCGTACGAGCCAGGGGGAGAACAGCCCGTCGGGCACCTCCCGTACGCCGACGCGGGGGGCGGCGCCCTCCGGCGCGCAGATGGAGTACGACCGGCGCTCCTCGCGACCGCCGACCGTACGGCGCAGCGTCAGCGACTGGCCCGCACGGAAGGCGTAGACGCCCGCGAGCTCCGGCGGGACGTCGAACGTCACCGCGACCGCGTCGGCGCAGAGCCGCTCGACCGAGGCGACCGTCAGGCGGTGGAAGCCGCCGCGTGCCCGGGCCGGCGCCGGTGTGCTCACGGTCACGTCAGATCTCCTTCACATGTTCGAAGGGTTCGCGGCAGGACCGGCACCGGCGCAGCGCCCGGCAGGCGGTCGCGCCGAACGCCGAGGTCTCCTCGGTGTCGGCGGAGCCGCAGCGCGGGCACCGGACCGCGCGCACGGTCGGGCCGAGGGTGAGCGGGATCGGTCCCTCCGCACGCCGTGGCGCGGCGCCGGGAGGGGCGATGCCCGCCTCGGCGAGCCTGCGGCGGCCCTCCACGCTGATCCAGTCGGTGGTCCACGGCGGGTGCAGCGCGGTACGCACGTCGACCTCGTCGTACCCGGCCGCGCGCAGCGCATGGACCAGGTCGGCGCGCATGGCGTCCATCGCGGGGCACCCGGAGTACGTAGGCGTGATGGTCACGACGACGCGGCCGTCCTCCTCGGACACGTCGCGCAGCACGCCGAGGTCGGCGAGCGTGAGCATGGGCAGCTCCGGGTCGGTGACCGTCTCGGCCACCGCCCGCGCGTCCGTCGTCACGGTCACCATGTCGCCTCCGGGTGCGCGCGGGCCACGCTCTGCAGCTCGGCGAGCAGCGGCCCGAGAGCGTCGGTGTGCAAGCCGCGCCGCCCGCCCGGGTCCGGCGGTACGTCGGCGGGACGGCGGAGCGTCGCCGCCGTGAGCACCTGCTCCAGGACGGCGTCGAACTCCGCGCGCAGGCCGGCCGGGTCCACCGCCACGCCGGACCGGGCCAGGCGCGTCTCGACCTCGTGCGCGGTGAACAGCTCGCCGACCAGCGGCCAGATACGGTCGAGCCCGGCCTGCATCCGCCGGTGCGACTCGTCGGTGCCGTCGCCGAGGCGTACGGTCCACTGCGCGGCGTGGTCGCGGTGGTAGGCGACCTCCTTGACGCCTTTCGCGGCGATGGCCGCGAGCACGGGGTCGCGGGAGGGGATCAGCCGCTGCAGCAGGGCGAGCCGCCAGGTGGCGAAGACCAGGAGCGTGGCGATGAGGTCGCCGAAGTCGCCGCGCGGCGTCTCCGCGAGCCGTACGTTGGCGAACTCCTCCTCGCCGCGGAAGAACGCGTAGTGGTCCTCGCCCCGGCCGGTGCCGTCGGCGTGGCCCGCCCGGGCGTACAGCAGCCGGGTCTGGCCGAGGAGGTCCAGCCCGATGTTGGCCAGCGCCACCTCCTCCTCCAGCTCGGGCGCGTTCGTGCACCACTCCTGCAGCCGGTGGGACATGATCAGCGCGTCGTCGCCGAGCATGAGGCAGTAGGCGGCCAGGTCGGCGCCGTCGACGTCCGGCGGCACCGTGGTGTCGACGCCGTTCAGGGGGTCGGCGAAGCCGGTGCCGAACGCCCAGCGCGCGTCGCCGTCCCCGGTCAGGGCCTCGTAGACGTTGTCGAAGGACACCGTGGCCTCACATGTGCGGGACGTCGTCGGGAATGTCGTAGAAGGTCGGGTGCCGGTAGACCTTGTCCGCCGAGGGGGCGAAGAACGGGTCCTTCTCGTCCGGGCTGGACGCCGCGATGTGCGACGCCTTCACGACCCAGATGCTCACGCCCTCGTTGCGGCGGGTGTACAGGTCACGCGCGTTGCGCAGCGCCATCTCGTCGTCGGGCGCGTGCAGCGACCCGACGTGCACGTGGTTGAGCCCGCGCTTCCCGCGCACGAACACCTCGTAGAGATCGCTCATGAGTCCCTCCGCTTCGCGGCGTGGGCGGCGGCGGCCTCGCGGACCCACGCGCCCTCCTCGTGGGCGCGGCGGCGCCGGGCGACGCGCTCGGCGTTGCACGGGCCGTCGCCGCGCAGCACCCGCTTGAACTCGTCCCAGTCGATCGGGCCGAAGTCGTAGTGGCCGCGGTCGGGGTTCCACCGCAGGTCCGGGTCGGGGAGCGTGACGCCGAGCGCCTCGGCCTGCGGCACCGTCATGTCGACGAACCGCTGGCGCAGCTCGTCGTTGGTGTGCCGCTTGATCTTCCACGCCATCGACTGCGCCGTGTTGGGCGAGTCGGCGTCGGGCGGGCCGAACATCATCAGGCTCGGCCACCACCAGCGGTCCACCGCGTCCTGCACCATCGCGCGCTGGGCGTCGGTGCCGCGCATCATCGTCAGCAGCAGCTCGTAGCCCTGCCGCTGGTGGAACGACTCCTCCTTGCAGATGCGGATCATCGCCCGCGCGTACGGGCCGTACGAGCTGCGGCACAGCGGCACCTGGTTGCAGATCGCGGCGCCGTCGACGAGCCATCCGATCACCCCGACGTCGGCGTACGAGAGCGTCGGGTAGTTGAAGATCGAGGAGTACTTCTGCCGTCGCTCGATCAGCCGGGTGGTGAGGTCGGCCCGGTCGACGCCCAGGGTCTCGGTGGCCGAGTAGAGGTACAGGCCGTGGCCCGCCTCGTCCTGCACCTTGGCCAGCAGGATCGCCTTGCGCCGCAGCGACGGCGCGCGGGTGATCCAGTCGCCCTCCGGCTGCATGCCGATGATCTCCGAGTGGGCGTGCTGCGCGATCTGGCGGACCATCGTGGCCCGGTAGGCGTCCGGCATCCAGTCGCGGGGCTCGATCCGCTGGTCCCGCTCGATGGTGTGCTCGAAGTGCCGCTCCAGGCTCTCCTCGGCGACGGCCGTCATGACGTCTGCTCCTTCGCGACGAGGGTGAGCACGTCGTACTTGGCCACCGACTCCCCGGTCTGGTTGGTCACGTCGGCGTCCCAGCGGACCTCGCCGTAGTCGGCGTTCGCGCGCGGCGTGATCTGCTTGGCGGTCAGCGTCACGGTCAGCTCGTCACCCGGCTTGACCGGGGTGAGGAACCGGAGGTTCTCCAGGCCGTAGTTGGCCAGGACGGGCCCCGGCTCCGGCGCCACGAACAGCCCGGCGGCCAGCGACACCACGAGGTAGCCGTGAGCGACGATCCCGCCGAACAGCGGGTTGGCCTTGGCGGCCTCCTCGTCGGTGTGGGCGTAGAACGTGTCGCCGGTGAACTCGGCGAAGTGGTCGATGTCCTCCAGCGTCACCGTACGGGGGCCGGCGGTCACCGCGTCGCCGACCCGCAGCTCGGCCAGGGACTTGCGGAACGGATGCACGCCCTCCGTCCGCCGCGGAGCGCCCGCGACCCAGCGGCCGGTCACCGCGCTGAGCGTCTTGGGATCGGCTTGCACGGCGGTGCGCTGCATGTGGTGCAGGACGCCGCGCAGGCCGCCCATCTCCTCGCCGCCGCCCGCGCGCCCGGGTCCGCCGTGCACGAGGTTCGGCAGCGGTGAGCCGTGCCCGGTCGACTCCTTGGCGTCGTCGCGGTCGAGGACGAGCAGCCGGCCGTGCCAGGGCGCGAGGCCGAGCACGACCTCCCGGGCGAATTCGGTGTCGGCGGTGACGACGGACCCGGCGAGGCTGCCCCGCCCGCGCGCGGCGAGCTCGATGGCCTGCTCGGTCGAGGTGAACGGCATCAGCGTGGACACCGGCCCGAACGCCTCGACCTCGTGCGGCTCGGTGCGGTCGGGGTCGTCGCAGCGCAGCAGCATCGGGGAGACGAACGCGCCGCGATCGGCGTCCGCGCCCACGAGCTCGACGTGGTCGGGGTCGCCGAAGATCAGCGTGGCGGCGCCGCGCAGCGCCTTGACCGCGCGGCGGACCTCCTCGCGCTGGTCGAGGCTGGCGAGTGCCCCCATCCGCACGTCCTCGCGGGCCGGGTCTCCGACGGTGACCTTCGCCAGCCGGTCGCGCACCGCCGCGGCGACGTCGTCCATCAGCTCGGCCGGGACGAGTGCTCGCCGGATCGCGGTGCACTTCTGCCCGGCCTTCACCGTCATCTCGGCGACGAGCTGCTTGACGTACAGGTCGAACTCCGGCGTGCCCGGCCGGGCGTCCGGCCCGAGGATCGAGCAGTTCAGCGAGTCGGCCTCGGCGGTGAACCGCACCGCCTCCCGGACGATCACCGGGTGGGAACGGAGCTTGCGCGCGGTGGCGGCCGAGCCGGTGAAGGCGACCAGGTCCTGGCCGGTCACATAGTCGAGCAGGTCACCGGGCGGGCCGCAGACGAGCTGGACCGTGCCCTCCGGCAGCAGGCCGGAGTCGACGATCAACCGGACCAGGCGCTCGGTGAGGTACGCGGTCTGCTCGGCGGGCTTGATCAGGCTCGGCATCCCGGCGAGGAACGCGGGCGCGAGCTTCTCCAGCGGCCCCCACACCGGGAAGTTGAAGGCGTTGATCTGGATCGCGACGCCGCGCAGCGGGGTGCACACGTGTTGGCCGACGAACGTGCCGCCCTTGCCGAGCGGCTCGACCGGACCGTCGACGTAGACGGTGTCGTTGGGCAGCTCGCGGCGGCCCCGGCTCGAGTACGCGAACAGCACGCCGATGCCGCCGTCGACGTCGAAGCGCGAGTCGCCGAGGGTGGCGCCCGTCCGGGCCGACAGCGCGTACAGCTCCTCGCGGTGCTCGCGCAGGTGGGAGGCGAGGGCCTTCAGCAGGGCAGCGCGCTGGTGGAAGGTCAGCTCGCGCAGCGCCGGCCCGCCGACCCGGCGGCCGTACTCCAGGGCGGCGGCCAGGTCGATCCCCGCCGTGGAGACGCGGGCGATCTCCTCGCCGGTCGCCGCGTCGTGGAGAGGAATGCCCTCGCCTGTCGGCGTCTGCCAGCGGCCGCCGACGTAGCTGTGCAGTGCGGTCATCGAGCCGGCCTCCCGGTGAGTCGGACATTTACTGACCGAATGGTAGGTAATTAATGTTACCGTGCAGCCATGGCGGAGGGAAGGGGACGACAGGGTGACCGTACGGCGACGGCCGGCGCCGGGCGGTCCCGGCGCGGCCGACCCGGCCACGACCGGGAGTCCCTGCTGCGAATCGCCGTCGGCCTGTTCAACGAGCGCGGCTTCGACGGCACGAGCATGGACGACCTCGCCCGCGAGCTGGGCGTCACGAAGGCCGCGATCTACCACCACGTCTCCGGCAAGCAGGAGCTGCTGCGGCTCGCGGTCGACCGCGCCCTCGACGGGCTGTTCGCCCTCGTCGACGAGCTCGACACCGTTCCCGGCCGCGCGGTCGACCGTCTCGAGCACCTCGTCCGCGGCAGTGTGACGGTCCTCGTCGACCGGCTGCCCTACGTCACGCTGCTGCTGCGGGTACGCGGCAACACGCCCGTCGAGCGGGACGCCCTCGAACGGCGACGGGAGTTCGACCGCATCGTGGCGGGTCTCGTCGCCGAGGCCGTCGCCGACGGCGACCTGCGCGGCGACGTCGACCCGGCCACAACGGCCCGCCTGCTGTTCGGCATGGTCAACTCGCTGATCGAGTGGTACCGCCCCCACGGCCACATCGGCGGCCCCGACCTCGCCGACGCGGTGGCGACGGTCGCCTTCGACGGCCTCCGCACCACCTGAGCCGAGTCGTCAGCCCTGGAGTACGGGCTTTCCCTCGCCGCTGTGATGGGAGCAGGTGCCAGGGCGTCCACCGGACATGCTGTACGCACCGTCGTTGCATTGCACCATGTAGCCGCGGCCATTCGAGAAGTTGGGAATGCACTCGAAGTAGCTACGGACGTCGGCCGGCGGGTTGTAGACCTTGCTGCCTCGTCCGCAGAAGTTGAGGCGGTCCGGGTTGGGCGGTGCGCCGCATGTGGGAGCCGCCGTGTGGGTGGGCCGGGGGGCTCGCCGCGCCGTGGGATGGGTCGGCCTCACGGCCCGGCGCGATTGCTGGGGCGACGGGGTAGGGGAGCCTTGTGCGACCGCTGCGGCCTGAGTCGGTGACGCGATCGGTGGGGTGGCGGGTTGGGCGGTGGGTTGGCTGTCGGTGGAACAGCCGGCCACGCTAAGCGAGCCCAGGAGTGTGAGGGTGATGACAGTCCTGTGCATGGCGTCCCCTTCGCAGCCGGTGCGATCGGCCGTATCCCCGGCGAAGCGTTGACGCGGAGGTCGTCATACGGGACTACGCGTTGTCCGTATCCGGACAACTCACTGTGAAGGCGGCGTAACTGCTCATATCCAAGGAGACGACTATGCGAGTGCGATGGCGGCAGCCACCCACGGGATCGGTGGCAGTCCGGAACCCGGCTCTTCCGCGGCTTCACTGAGGCGTCTCGCGTCGGCCGGCTTGTCGACCAAGCCATGGGAGTTGAGCCGTATTCCGAGCATGCGATGTGCCCAGGAGGGGGTCCCCTGGTAGCACAGCCAGCTGTGGAAACCGCAGGCTTCGATGCCGATGAGTTCGTAGCCGAGCAGCGGGAGTCGCGCAGGCCAGGGCATTCGCACGTGCTCGTTGAGGCAGAGTTGATCGGTGTCAAGCGTCAGCCGGCGTTTGATCACATCCTCGGCGTCGCGCTCATGGACACCCATCGCCAACACCTGCAGCCTGGTCGTGACCGTGGACCGAGTGAATACGCGAGTCGTCTCAGCCGACGAGAACCAGGTGTCGTCGTCAGGCACGGGGTCGACCAGATGATCACTCATCGTCGGAATCTGAAGCGGTAGGAGAGGATCAGCCATCGACTCGGGCACGGCCCACGGTGGCACAACCCGGTAGCCCACGAGCAGCAGGCCGCCCTCAACACTCATGCCAGCGATTCTGAGGCACCAGCACGCAACGTCCTTCGCGATTTCGCAGCCGCTGACGATCGGCGCGTCAAGGCCGGCCGCTACGCGGTCGACAGGCCGAGCCATCCCCACCGGCCTCGGCTGGAGGGGATGGCGGCTACGAGGAGAACGCGAGAGGAATAGGGGCGACGGTTAAGGCCGTGGGGATCGCAGTGGGTGGTTGCGCGATCCACGGGGTCGGGGCGATCGGCTCATTAGAGGAGCATGTTCGTGCGGTTCCTCCTAGGGCTGTGAACGGCCCTGCGGTACGGGTCGGGGTTGCCCTCGAAATACGGCGGTGCCTCCCGTTGTACATGCCGGCGGAGGAAGCGATCATGCGCTCATCGTGCTTGCCTGTTCAAGCTGGGACGTCATCGGCCCCTTCAGCGGCGTTTCATCTGCGCCGCCACGTCGGGCGGCATCGGCCCTTGGGCATCGATCGCCAACCGCACGGTTCCAGGAGAGTAGGGGCCGGCGCCACTGACTTTCCATTGCGAGGGGATCCGCGTACGCGGCAGGGAAGTGCCCCACCTTGGCCAGTACACGTTGTACAGCCCCACGCGCAGACCCTTCCTGGCGAGCGCGGCTTCCGCCTGGGCCACCGTCAGGTCGTTGAGATCTTGGACGGCGTCCTTCGGGGACGTGGTGGTGTACGGCTCACCGGGTTTCGCCTTGCGGCCGATCTGGACAATGGCATGACCTTTGAAGTTCAGCGGAACACGCAGGCCGATCGAGCAGTCGGCGCCACTCGCGGTGCGGCAGGCGCGGTCGTAGATCATCTTGATCCCCGCGCCCTCACTCTCCGACTGTTGCGCCCTCTCGTCCTGGTCCTCGAAAACGATGGTGCCGACGATGTGCGGGGAGACCGGCTGCAGCCAAACGTCGATGTGCAGCCCGTACCTGGCGAAAGCCGCCTTAAACCTTTTCCGGGCGGCCTGGGGATCGACGATCCGGGCCTCGTAGTAGGTCGGCTTGCGCGTGATCTGTACCGCCGCCGCGAGCCCTACGGGGTTCCCGGAACCCGTCAGCGTGATGGTGCCGGCGACACCCGCAGCGGCGATCGTGGTAGCCACCACGGCACCCGTGATCACCGGCCGACGGGCCGCGCGCCCGCGTGCTCGATCCGGGCGGGCGGGCGGGTCGGGCGGCAGCGCGGTGATGTCGAAGCCGACCTTGCGGTCATCCATCAGCGGCTCCATTGACACGCGGGGCAGGGGGACATTCTTGTCTCCTTGACGATTGGGATGCGGTCATCCCTATCGTGTCGGCACTTGGCCCTCCGTTACAGGCGGTTTGGGCAGTCGGGCTGCCAGGTTGCACAGCTCGGGTCGGAGTGGGCGTCTGCAGAGGCTCGGCCCTTGAGACGGTCGAGAGTTGGCGTGCTGATGGCTGCGCATCAACGGGACTAGCGGATCGATTCAACGAGCACTGGGCACACACTCCGCGGTTCGTCGACTGGATGTCCGCGCGCATCATCGACCGGCTGACGCCACGTCCCGGCGAATGCGCCCTAGATCTGGGGTGCGGCACCGGCCTGTACTCCCGCTGTCTGGTGGACCGAGCCGGCTACACCTTCTGCGCCGATCCGTCGAGGAAGATGCTCGACCAACTCTCCGCAGATGCAAGCCTGTTCAAGGTGCAGGCGACCGCCGAGGAGATCACCGACGGCGCCGTAACGCTCGGGCGAGAGCACTTCGATGCGATCTTGGCCAAAGAGATGCTGCACCACGTACCGCGTCCCAATCGGTCCGAAGTGCTGGAGGGCGTGGCCCGCTTGCTTTCACCGCACGGCCGCCTGCTCATCATCCTCATGCCGCCGACCATCGATCATCCGTTGTTCGTTGCCGCCTTACGTCGCTACGAGCATCACCCGATCGACCCGGCAGAAGCCGCAGCCGTACTGGCCGAGATCGGGCTGAAAACGGAGGTGACGGTCGAGACCTTTCGGGTGGCGGTTGAGAAGCAGAGATGGCTCACGATGATCCGGGACCGGTATATGTCCCTACTCTCCAAATTCGACGACCAAGAGTTGGCGGCTGGTGTCGTAGAGGTCGACGCTGGTCATCCCGAACGGGTGCTGGAATTCGACGATCGATTCATCTTCATCCTCGCTAGACGCTGACTGTGCACTCGCGGTCGTACGGACGGCGGCTCACGCCAGGCGCTTAGCCCGACGGTGCGGACACGGCCCGATCGGTGCAAGATCATGTAATGATCCGCCGAGGGTTTTCGGGGGCGGAGCCCCGAAAACCCTCGGCGGAATGGCGTCCGATGGTGTCGGCAACCGGCTGGCGGACCGATTCAATGCGCAATGGGCCCCGGGGAGTGACGCGGGCGCTCAGCTGGAAGGGCGGTAGCGGAGGCCGTCCATCAGGAGGTCGAGGGCGCTGCGGGCGCGGTCGTGCCGGTCCGGCTCGCGGGTGGCGAGGGACACTCCGCTGAGGCTGGTGAGAACGGCCATCGGGTCGACGTCCGGGCGCAGGGTCCCGGCGTCGGCGCCGGCCTTGAGGAGCGTTTCGATCGTCGTGATCATGCGCGTGCGGCTCTCGGAGAACGGGTTCCCGCCCGAGGCGACGATGGCGTGCAGTGTGTCGCTCATGTGGCGTTTGGTCGCCATGTAGTCGATGAAGCGGTCCATCCAGGCGCGCATCGCCTCGTCCGGCGGCAAGTCGCGGAGCAGATCCGGTGCGGCGTCGCAGAGGCGTGCGAGCTCGTTGCGGTACGCCGCCTCGACCAGTGCTTCACGCGTCGGGAAGTGGCGATACAGGGTGCCGATGCCGACGCCCGCGTTCTTGGCGATCGCGTCGAGCGTGGCGTCCGCTCCCTCTTCGGCGAACGCGCGTACGGCGGCCTCGAGCAGACGTTCGCGGTTGCGCCGCGCGTCGGCGCGAAGCGGGCGGGGACCGGTGTCCGGCACGGCTCCTCCTCATCGCTCGGGTGACCAGCCGACTGTCCGGGTTCGGCGGGCGATTTGCAAACCGGAGGAGGCTCCGCATAGTCTCGATTTATCGGAGGGTCCTCCGGTTTCAATTCTATCCGGAGTGCCCTCCGAATCACCGAGGGGAGACAGGACCACCATGAGCACCAGCACCCGCGTCACCACGCCGTTCACCGCCCAGTCCACGGCCGCCGAGGTCGTGGCCGGCATCGACCTCACCGGCCGCCGCGTCATCGTGACCGGCGGCGCCTCGGGCATCGGCGTGGAGACCGCCCGGGCCCTCGCCGGCGTCGGCGCGGAGGTGACCCTGGCCGTACGGAACGAAGAGGCGGGGCGGCGCACCGCCGAGGACATCATCGAGACCACCGGCAACAAGCAGGTCCTCGTCGCGCCGCTGGACCTGGCCGACCAGGCCTCCGTCGCCTCGTTCGTCGCCGCCTGGGACGGCCCGCTGCACATCCTGATCAACAACGCGGGCGTGATGGCGTCGCCCGAGACGCGTACGCCGGAGGGCTGGGAGCTGCAGTTCGCGACCAACCACCTCGGCCACTTCGCGCTGGCGACCGGGCTGCACGGGGCGCTCGCCGGGGCGGACGGGGGCCGGGTCGTGTCGGTCAGCTCCGCCGCGCACCTGCGTTCGCCGGTCGTCTTCGAGGACATCCACTTCCGGGAGCGCCCGTACGAGCCGTGGGCCGCGTACGGGCAGTCGAAGACGGCCAACGTGCTGTTCGCCGTCGAGGCGACGAAGCGCTGGGCCGACGACGGCATCACCGTCAACGCCCTGATGCCCGGCGGGATCCGTACCAACCTGCAGCGGTACGTCACCGATGAGGAGCTGGAGCGGCTGCGGGCCCAGTCCGGTGGCGGCGGCGTCGTCTGGAAGACGCCTGAGCAGGGGGCCGCCACCTCCGTCCTGGTCGCGACGTCGCCGCTGCTCGACGGCGTCGGTGGCCGCTACTTCGAGGACTGCCAGGAGGCCGGCCCGAACCAGCCGGGCACCCGCACGGGCGTCGCGCCGTACGCCCTCGACCCCGAGGCTGCCGAGCGGCTCTGGCAGGTCTCGGTCGAGACCCTGGCCTGACGGAGACGCGGCCGGCCCGCGGTCGGCCGCTTCCCCCTCAGCGGGGCCGCGGCATCCCTGGCCGCTCGGTTCTCAGTGGGGCCGCGGCACTCTGCAGCGTTCGGTCCTCAGCGGGACCGCGGCACCCCGGGGCGTTCGGTCCTCAGTGCGACCGCGGCACCCCGGGTCGCTCGGTTCGCGGTGGAGACTCGGTGCGGAGCACGTACGCCCGCAGCCGTGGTCGGTGCCGGCGGTGTCAGACCTCCTCACCGAGCTCGGCGAGGAGCGCCCGTGCCTTCTCGGCGAACGCCGCGTCGCCGGACTCGATCGCCCGCCGGAGGGAGAGCAGCGCCGGTCCGCGGTCGCCGTCCCGGTGCCGGATCTCGCCGAGGCGGTACGCGGCCTCGCCGACCAGTTCGGGGTTCTTGGTGCCGGTGGCCAGCGTGAGCTCGTAGAACCGCACGGCGGAGTCGCGGTCGTTCAGCCAGTACGCGAGCTCGCCCAGGTGCGCGGCCGCCATGGGCGCCTGGCTGACGTTCCCGGTCCGGCCGCCGGAGTCGATCACCTGCTGGTACCAGCGCAGGGCCTCGGGCCAGTCGCGTTCGTCCTTGGCCAGCCCGCCCAGGTACATCTTGGCCAGCACCGAGGCGATCTCGCTCGGTCCGCCGGGGACCTGGAGCGCGCGCAGGAAGAACTCGCGCGACCGGCCCGGATCCTCCTTCTGGTACGTCCGGCCGATCAGGACGAGGGCATGGCCGCCGATCCCGCTCTCCGTCTCCGGTACGCGTGCCAGCACCTCCCGGGCCTCGGCGAACTCACCCGCGTCGACCAGCGCGTCCCCGAGGCTGAACAGGGCGATCGGCTCACCGCTCCCCGCGGCGGCGCGGAGCGTGCGGAGCGCACCCTCCCCGTCCCCGTGCTCGCCCTGGATCACTCCGAGCATGCTGCTGAGCAGGGCCCGCGACTCCGGCTCCAGACCGGTCTCGGCCGAGTCGTCGGCGATCCGCCGGGCGACGTTCTCCAGGCCGTCCGTGTCGTCCTCCCGGCGCAGGAGCGGGACCAGCCGGCCGGCCGCGACCAGCCGCACCTCGGCGTCGGGGTGGTCGGCGTACCGCTCGTACACGGCTCGCGCCCTCGCCGGCTCGCCTGCGGAGACGAACAGGTCGGCCACCTCGATCCGCAGCCGGGGCTCGAGGTCGGGCACGAACTCGGCGGCGCCGTACACGTACATGGCGGCGCTCACGCGGTCACCGGCCTCGGCGCACTCGGTGGCGCGCCGGCGCACCACCTCCAGCGCCTCGCGCACGTCGCCCGCCTGGGCGGCCAGGGTCAGCGCCCGTACGGCCACGGCGTGTGTCTTCTCGGCGAAGGCCTTGTTGGCGACGACGAAGAGGTTGCCGACCGCCGCCTCGGCCAGCTCGGCCGGCAGGTCGCCGTCGTCCGCCTCCACCTCGATGGCGGCCACGAGGCCGAAGGCCTCGGCCGAGACATCGAGGTCACCGTCCTCGAACGCCCAGGCGCCGAGGATGCTCCCGGCCCGGGCGCGCACCCCCGGGTCGGAGGCGTCCGCCGCGCGCTGCATCTCGGCCCGGGCCTGCGGACCCTCGCCTCGGTCGTGCAGCGTACGGGCCAGGCTGATGCGTATGCGCGGGGTGACGTCCTCGTGGCCGGCGTCGATGCCCCGCCGGTACAGCCGCATCGCCGCGTCGGCGTCGCCGCGCTCCAGCCGAGAGTCGCCCCACAGCCAGTAACCGACCGCCACCGTCTCCGGGTCGCCGCTGGTCACCGCACGCTGGGCGGTCTCCACGACCCCGTCATGGTCTTCGGCCTCGGACTGCGCCAGGATCAGGCTGCGCAGCGGGACCAGCGCGGCGGGGTGATCGACCTCGGAGCCCTTCCGGTAGGCCGCGAGGGCCGCGTCCAGGTCCTCCTCGAAGTAGCGGTGGACATCGCCGATGTCGTCGTAGGCTGCGGCCACCTCCGCGGGGTCGCCGTACTCGACGACCAGCTCGAGCATCGCGCGGGCCTGGGTGGGGTCGGTGTCCATCACCTGGCGGGCGGCGCGGATGGCCTGTCGCCCCGCGGCGCCCGCGGCCGGGGTGCCGCTCCGGTTGCTCATCAGCCAGCGGATCGAGTCGATCTCGTCCGGCCCGTCGGATCCGCCGTACTCCTCCGCGAGCGCGAACAGCCCGGCACGTAGGCGTTCGAGGCCTTCGTCCGTGTCCGCGGCCGGCGCCGCGTGACCGGCCTGTTCGGGCCCGCCGGCCGGTTCCCCGGCGGGGGGTGTCGCGGTGTCGGCCTGTTCCGGTTCCCCGACGGGCGGCGCCGCGAACCCGACCCGTCCCGGTTCGCCGGCCGGTTCCCCGACGGGCGGCGCCGCGAACCCGAGCCGTCTCGGTTCGCCGGCCGGTTCCCCGGCGGGGGGCGTCACAAACCCGGCCCGTTCCGGCTCATCGGACGGTTCCGCGACGGGATCGGTGTCCCGTTCGGCCGTGTCGGCGGGTTCCACGGCGGGTCCGGTCTCTCGTTCGGCCGTGTCGGCCGGTTCCGCGACGGGTTCGGTGTCTCGTTCGGCCGTGTCGGCCGGCCGGGAGATCTCCGAATCGGTGTTGTCGCCCGGGGAACTGGGCGGCTCCTGCCCGACGGCGCGTGCCGCGATCTCCATAGCCCGGTCGTTCTCGCCCGCTGCGTTGAGCAGCGAGACCAGCCGCATCGTGGCCGCGAGACGGACGCGCGGATCCTCGGAGGCGGCGAGCGGCTCCAGGATCGCCCGGGCCTCGGCGGGGACGTCGTGCTCGGCGAGTAGTTCGGCGAGCTCCACCAGCAGGCGGGGGTCGCCGTCCGGCGGGAACACGGCGGCGCCCTTGTAGTACGCGCGCGCGGCGTCCAGGTCGCCGCGTTCCGCGGCGCTGACCGCGTACTCCCGGGCGATGCGTACCGCGTCGGCCGGTGCCCCGCCCGCCGCGGCCAGGTGCAGTGCTCGGACGGCCACCGCGTGATCGCCGGCCTCGTCGGCGTCGGCGGCGACGATCGCCAGGTTGTTCAGCGTCATCTGGTGGTACTCGTGATCCTGCTCGTCCGGGGCCGGATGACGGTGGCCCGCCGCCGCGGCGGCGCCCAGGGCCTCGGCGGCGCCCGCGAGCCGCCCGTCCTCGGCCAGCCAGGCGCCGAGGTGATTGCCGGCGATCAGCACCTGGCGCGGATCGTCACAGGACAGAACCGTCTCCACCGCCCGGTACGCGGCCGCCGTCTCGCCGAGTTCCCGCAGCACCTTGGCGAGCTCCACCTGGATGTACGGGACGGCGTCCGGCGCGGCGGTCTCGATCGTCGCGCGGTACCGTGCCGCCGCCTCCGTCAGGTCGCCGCGGGCCTTGGCCAGGTCGCCGAGCGTCCAGACACCGATGGTGACCGTCTCCGGATCGCCGCTGTCCACCGCGCGCCGCGCGGCGGCCTCGGCCGCACCGTGCTCCTCCTGCAGGACCAGCAGGCCGAGCAGCCGGCGCAGGCAGGCGAGCGCGGCCGGGTGGTCGGCGTCCGCGCCTCGCCGCAGCACGTCCACCGCGGTGTCGATGTCACCGGCGAGGTCGTACGCGTGGCCGAGGTTGTCGCAGACGACGGCCACCTGCTCGGGGCCGCCGAACTCCAGCACCAGCCCGGCGAGTTCGGCGGCGGCGTCCGGCCCGCCGCGCAGCCGGTCCAGAACGGAGGTGACGACGAGGCCGGTCGCCCGCTCGGCGTGCTCGGTGCCCGCCACCCGCTCGACCAGCGACCGCGCCGTCGCGGTCGCACCTTCGACCAGCGCGATGTGCAGTTCGGCGAGCAGTGGCGTGCCGTACTCCTCGGCGAACAGCTCCAGGGCGCCCGCACGGTCGTTCTCCCGCATCCGCAGCATCGCGCGTTCGCGGACGCTCGCCGTGCCGAGGCGCTCCTTGGCCGGGATCCGGACGCTCGCGTCGGCCGAGGTGGCGGCCCGCTCGTACGCCGCACGCGCGCCTTCGGCGTCGCCGATCTCGGTCAGGTAGCCGCCGAGCTCGTACGCGACGGCCGCGACGTTCTCCTCGGCGTCCAGGCCTGCCTCGGCCAGCCGTTCGAACGCGGCGATGGAGCCGCGGGCGACCTCGGCCGCCCGCGCGGCCTCGCCCTTGCCCGCGAGCAGCCGGGCGAGCATGACACCCGCGGTGGCGGCGACGTGCGGATCCGCGTCGTCGCCGATCGCCGCCTGGTAGTGCGCGGCGGCGGCGTCGCGGTCGCCGTGGGCGTCGAGCGTCGTACCGATCACCAGGTCCACGTGCGGGCCGCCGCCGGTCTCCTCCACCTGCAGCGCGCGGGCCTCGGCCACCCGGCCCGCTGCGACCAGCACCTGGGTCAGCGATCTGAGGAGTCCAGGGCGTTCCTCGTCGTCGGAGGCCCTCACGTCGAGCGCCCGCCGGTAGGCCGCGGCGGCGCCGTCGAGGTCGCCGAGCTCGTGCAGTGCGTCGGCCAGCCACGCGGCGGCGCGCCCGGCCTGGCGCTCGTCGTCGCCTGCCGCAGCGTGGGCCCAGGCTTCGGCGGCACCCGCGCGATCTCCCGCGTCGTTGCGCAGCAGGCCGAGGAAGAGGGCGGCCTCCTGGACGCCGCCGGGATGACCGTTCGCGACCGCGATCGACAGAGCGCCGTCGGCGGCCGCGACGTTCCCGGCCCGCTGCCAGGCGTGCGCGGACTCCAGCATGAGCGCGGTGGTCATGAACGTGCGGTGGTCATCGCCGCGCTCGCGTACGGTGGCCAGCGCGGCCGCGGCACCCGGGAAGTCGCGGTCGAGCAGCCGCCGCGCGAACTCACCGTCCGCGGCGAGCTCCGGATGGTCCGCGGGGACGCGCGCGAAGGCGGCGCGCGCGGCGTCGAACTCGTCCAGGCGTACCCGGGTGAAGCCGAGCAGCCATGCGCTGCGCGGCGCCTGGAGCCGGTCGTCGCGGGCCGCGATCCATTCGTGCACCGCGGCCGCGCCGGCCAGGTCGCCCTGCCCCTCCAGTATCCGGAGCATGTTCGCCTCGGCGTCGGGGCGCAGGCCCGGGTGTCCCGAATCGGCGACCCTCTCGTAGGCGCTCAGCGCGTCCTCGACGTCACCTGGCCGGTCGCGTCCTTCGAGCGCCGTGCCGAGCGCCTGGCACACCCACGGCGCCAGCGCGGGGTGCCCCGCGGCGCGGGCGCGGCGCAGCAGCTCGATCGCCTCGTCGGTCTCGTCGTCGGCGCGGACGATCCAGGAGAGGACGGCGGCGTGGGAGAGCGCGAACGGATCGCCGGCCGCCGCGGCCTCCTCGAGCAGTTCGGCGCACTGGGAGCGGGGGACCCCGAACGACACGTACACCTGCGCCAGCATGCTCTTGCCCAGCGCGGCCACGGCCCGATCGGCGTGCCCGGCGCACTCCTGGTGGCGCGCGACGCCGGCCTCGCGGCCGAGCCGCTGGTAGTCGACGATGGCGGTGAGCACCGGATGCTCCGCGCCGGCGTCTCCGCCGGTGGCGATCAGGTGCCGGTCGACGGCGGCGGCGAAGCCGTCCGCGAAGGCCTCGCTGTCGGCGACGTACTCGAGCAGCTCGTCGGCCTGCTCGGGGTCGCCTTCCCCCACCTCGAGCAGGGCCAGCATGCGGGAGGCGCGCTCGGACGGGCCCGCGATCTCCGCGTCCACCACCCGCCGCAGCAGAGCACGGGCCGCGTGCGGGTCGCCGTCGCGGAGCCGTTCGAGTGCGGCGTCGCAGTCGTCGACGGCCTGCTCGAGCTCCTCGTCCGGCCCCCGGGTGGCCGCTTCGGCCTGCGTCACGATCAGCCGGGCCTGGAAGGCCACGTCCGGGTCGTCGAGGTCGCCCGCCTGGCGCAGCAGCGTGAGGATCTCTTCCCGCCGGGGGTCGTCGTCCGGCAGTCCGGGCAGCAGCGTTCCGAGGAAGTGGACGGCGCCCAGGTGGAAGTCGGAGTCGGCCGCGAGGACCACCCGCCAGCAGGCGATGGCCTGATCGACCTCGCCCGCCTCGGCGTACACCTGTCCGAGGCAGGCCCGCGCCTCGAGGGAGAACCGCGGATGGCCGGACTCGACCACGCGCCACAGGATGGCCCGGGCCCCCTCCTCGTCACCGAGTTCCCGGGTGAACTTCGACTCCTGGATGAGCGCGTCGAGCCGGACCTCCGGGCGATGGTCCTCGGCGGCGCGCCGGTAGGCGTCCCGGGCCTCCCCGTACTCTCCGAGGTCGAACAGTGCCGCGCCGAGCAGCTTCTCGGCCATGCCGCGCTCGGCCGGATCCCCGACCGCGATCGCGTGCTCCACGACGCGAACGCAGTCCTCGAACTCGCGCCGGTCCGCGTAGATCGTGTACAGCCGGAAGGCGGCACGGGAGCACAGCTCGGGGATGCCGTGGGACAGCATCGCGTTCAGCCCGGTCACGATGATCTCGTCGTCGGCGCCGCCCTCGTCCAGGAGAGCGGTGATCGCCTCGTACGCCGACCAGGCCTCGCGCTCGCGTTCGCCGCCGTCCTCCGGCCACCGCACGGCCTCGAGCCCCTCCGTGAGCTCGGCGACGTCCGGGCCCTCACCGCGCCTGATCCGTTCGAGCGTCTCCGCCGACCCGTCCAGGTCGCCCAGCATGCGCAGGGCGCGGACCAGGAGGATGTCGGCCATCACCGCGATCTCGGTGTCGGCGCCGGAGGAGGCGGTCCGCAGCGGCCGGTGGGCCAACGCCCACTGCTCCCCGTCGGTCAGCATCATGCCGAGCGCGAGCGCGGACCGTTGCGCGAACACCGGATGTCCGGTGGCGATCACCGACCGGTGAGCCGCCCGTGCCCCGTCGAGGTCACCTCGCTGCTGCAGGATGTTGCCGAGCACGTGCGATGCCTCGGGGACGACGGCGTCGTCGCCGGCGGCCACGACCTCCCGTAGCAGCATCGTGGCACCGTCCAGGTCGCCTTCCTGCCATTTGTCGATCGCCCTGTGGAATCCGTCGGCCGACGAAGACATGCCTGACCCCTGTTGTCGAAACCCCGATGATGATCATTAGACGTTGATCACGGAACGTACACGATCGGGAACTCGATTTTGGGGTTTTCGCATGGTTCGCCGGTCGTGTACCAGGCGTGACGCCGCGGGCGGCCGCGGCCAACGAATCCGATCTTCGAGTGCCGCGGCCGGTACGATGCCGGAATGCGGTCGGTGCGGGCGGTCCTCTTCGATCTCGACGCGACGCTCGTCGACTACGACCGCGCCGCCTGGGCGGCGACGGGGCTCGACCGGCACTTCGACCTGGTCGTCATATCCGCCGAGGTCGGCGTCGCCAAGCCGGACAAGGCGATCTTCGACCTCACGATCCGCCGGCTGGGCGTCGAGCCGGGCTCCGTCTGGCATGTCGGGGACAACCTCACCACCGATGTCGCCGGCGCCCGGAACGCACGGTTGGGTGCCGGTGTCTGGCTCAACCGGGCCGGTGCGGCGCGTGGCGCCGACGACCCGGCTCCCGGGTACGAGATCGCCTCGCTGCGCGAGCTGCCGGCGTTGGTGGACCAACAGTGATCGCCGAGGCTTTCCGGTGCCGGAACCACGACGACCCTCGGCAGACCAGGGACGCGTATGTATCTCGGGGTTGATGTCGGCACCTCCGCTTCAAAGGGGGTGCTGGTCGGGGAGGACGGGACGGTGCTCGCCACCGCCGTACGCCCGCATGCGGTCGAGCGTCCACGCCCGGGGCACGTCGAGATGGACGCCCGGATCTGGTGGGAGGAGTTCGTCTCGATCGCCCGCGAGCTGGCCGGTGTCGGCGACCCGGTCACGGCCGTCGGCGTCAGCGGCATGGGCCCGTGCGTGCTCCTGGCCGACGAGGCGGACACGCCGCTGCGCCCGGCGATCCTGTACGGCGTCGACACCCGCGCCACCGAGCAGATCGCCCGCCTCGACGCCGAACTGGGCCGCGAGGACGTCCTGCGGCGCTGCGGCTCCCTGCTGTCCACGCAGGCGGTCGGCCCGAAGATCGCCTGGGTCGCCGAGCACGAGCCGGAGGTCGCGGCGCGAGCGCGGCGGCTGTACATGCCCGCGTCGCACCTGGCGAACCGGCTCACCGGCGCGTACGTCCTCGACCACCATTCGGCGAGCCAGTCCGTGCCGCTGTACGACTCCGTCGCGCAGGAGTGGTATCGGCCGTGGGCCGAGCGCGTCGCGCCCGGGATCGACCTGCCGCCGCTGCGCTGGCCCGGCGACGTCGCCGGGCACGTCACCGCCGACGCGGCCGCCGCCACCGGCCTGCCGGCCGGAATCCCGGTGATCACCGGCACGATCGACGCGTGGTCGGAGGCTCTCAGCGTGGGCGCGCAGGGCGTCGGCGACCTCATGCTGATGTACGGCAGCACGATGTTCCTCATCAACACCGTGCCCGAGCGGCTGCTCGTCCCCGAGCTGTGGAGCACCGTCGGCGCGCTGCCGGGCACCCGCAACCTCGCCGGCGGGATGGCGACCTCCGGGATGATCACCGAGTGGCTGCGCGACCTGTTCGGCTCCCCGGACCACGCCACCCTGCTGGCCGAGGCCGAGGCGTCCGGCCCCGGCGCGCGCGGCCTGCTCATGCTGCCGTACTTCGCCGGCGAACGGACCCCGATCGCCGACCCGCACGCGCGCGGCGTGATCGCGGGACTGACCGTCGAGCACACGCGGGGCGACCTGTACCGCGCCGCCCTGGAGGCGACGGCGTTCGGCGTCCGTCACAACGTGGAGGCGATGCGCGCGGCGGGCGGTGACGTCCGCCGGATCGTCGCGGTCGGCGGCGGCACGCGCGGCGGCCTGTGGACCCGCGTCGTCTCCGACGTCACCGGGCTGGAACAGGAGATCCGGGCCGTCACGATCGGAGCGTGCTACGGCGCGGCGTTCCTCGCGGCGAGCGCGGTCGCCGGCCCGTCGATCGACGCGTGGAACCCGGTGCGCGAGCGCATCGCGCCGGACGCGCGCGTACGGTCGCGATACGACGATCTTTACGGCCTCTACCTGCGGCTTTATCCGGCGACCCGGGAGATCGGCCACACCCTGGCCGAAGGCGTGTAGCGCGAACGAAGACCCCGCCGAAGGTCGGCGTCGGTGCCGTCGGGTACTTATGGCTTCATGACCGATTCTGCGCTGCGGGACGCCCCGTCCGAATCCGAGCCGGCGTCCGGGCACCGCTCCGGGCTCTGGGCGCTGATGCTCGGTGCCCTGGGCGTCGTGTACGGCGACATCGGCACCAGCCCGCTGTACGCCCTCCAGACCGTGTTCTCCATCGACAACGGTGCGGTGCGCCCGACGAGCGGTGACGTCTACGGCGTGATCTCGATGGTGTTCTGGTCGGTCACGCTGGTCGTCTCGGTGAAGTACGTGACGTTCATCCTGCGCGCCGACAACGACGGTGAGGGCGGCGTGATGGCGCTCGCCGCCCTGGTCCGGCGGGTCCTCGGCGACGTCCGCGGCAAGGCGGCGGTGGCGATGGCGCTCGGCGTGTTCGGCGCGTCGCTGTTCTACGGCGACAGCGTGATCACGCCGGCCATCTCGGTGCTGTCGGCGGTCGAGGGCCTGAAGGTGTCCACGCCCGGCATCTCCCACCTGGTCCTGCCGATCGCGGCGACGATCGTCGCGCTGCTGTTCGTGGCGCAACGGTGGGGGACGCACCGCGTCGGCGCCATGTTCGGGCCGGTCATGGTGGTCTGGTTCCTGGCGATCGGCGTGGCGGGTCTCGGCGAGGTGCTCCGGAAACCGGGCATCCTGCTCGGGCTGTCACCGACGTACGCCGGCGCGTTCGTGCTGGACCATCCCTATATCGCGTTCATCGCGATGGGCGCCGTGGTGCTGACGATCACCGGCGCCGAGGCGCTGTACGCCGACATGGGCCACTTCGGCCGCAGCCCGATCCGGCGCGCCTGGTTCGCCGTGGTCTTCCCGGCGCTGACGCTGAACTACCTCGGCCAGGGCGCGCTGATCCTCCGGGATCCCAAGAGCGTGACGAGCCCGTTCTTCCTGCTCATGCCCGGCTGGGCGCGGCTGCCGATGGTGATCCTCGCGACGGCGGCCACGGTCATCGCCTCCCAGGCCGTGATCACCGGGGCGTTCTCGGTGTCCCGGCAGGCCGTGCGGCTCGGCTTCCTGCC
This sequence comes from Actinoallomurus vinaceus, assembly GCF_039542055.1. Classification (NCBI taxonomy): domain Bacteria; kingdom Bacillati; phylum Actinomycetota; class Actinomycetes; order Streptosporangiales; family Thermomonosporaceae; genus Actinoallomurus; species Actinoallomurus vinaceus. The sequence goes on along the minus strand of NZ_BAABHK010000018.1, from coordinate 141,666 downwards.
GTACCTGCGGATCCGCCACACCTCGCCGCAAGAGATCGGGCAGGTGTACGTCCCCGCCGTCAACTGGATCCTGTTCGCCGGCGTGCTGGCGCTGATGTTCGGCTTCGAATCCTCCGAGCACCTGGCGACGGCGTACGGCGTCGCGGTCACCGGGACCCTCATCATCACCACCGCGCTGTTCCTGGTGGTCGCGCGGGCGCACTGGAACTGGCCCATGTGGCGGCTCGTGGTCTTCGCGGTCGTGATCGGAGGCGCCGAGGTCACCTACTTCGCCGCGAACCTGACGAAGGTCACGCACGGTGGCTGGCTGCCGCTGCTGATCGCGATCTCGGTCTTCACGGTCATGAAGACGTGGGAGCGCGGCCGGGAGATCGTCACGGCCCGCCGCAACGCGAAGGAAGGCCCGCTGCCCGAGTTCATCGAGAAACTCCGGGAGAAGAAGGTGACGAAGGTGCCGGGCACGGCGGTCTTCCCCCACCCGGGCAAGCAGACCACCCCGCTCGCCCTGCGGGCCAACCTCGACCACAACCACGTCGTGCACGAGCACGTCGTGATCGTCTCGGTGAGCTCGGAGAACGTGCCGCACGTCCCGGTCGCGGAGCTGATCACCGTCGACGACCTCGGCTACCAGGACGACGGCGTCGTCCACCTCACCGTGCGGTACGGCTTCCAGGACGAGCAGGACATCCCCGCCGCCCTGCGGATGGCGGCGTCCCGGTCCGAGCGGCCGCGCTCCGAGCTCCTCGACATCGACCCGGACAACGCGTCGTACTTCCTGTCCCGGGGGACGCTGCGGCTCACCGACGAGCCCGGCATGCAGCGGTGGCGCAAGAAGCTGTTCCTCGCGCTGGCGCACAACGCCGCCAGCCCGGCGGAGTACTTCTGCCTGCCCGAGGCCCGCACCGTCGTCATGGGCACCCAGGTCGACCTCTGAACCCTCGCCTCACGCTCCGCCGCGCCGCAGCCGGGCGCGGTAGTGGTCGCGGACGTCCTGGCGGAGCAGGTACCCGAAGCCGGCCGCCTCGATCCGCCGGACCAGCTCCGTCTCGGCCACGCCGAGCGCGGCGGCCGTGGTGGACAGCCGCCAGTCGTTCGCGGCGAGCCGGGTCAGCAGGTGGCCGCGCCGGACCTGGTTCTCCGACAGCCGGAACGTCTTGAGGTACGCCAGCCGCCCCGTCTCGTCGTCGATGAGCTCGCCGATGTGCTCGTCCCGCTGCCGTTCGAAGGAGGGCATCAGCCGCGACAGGCGGTACGGCCCCAGCTCGTGGACGAACTCGTACGTGTAGTCGCCACCGAGCAGCCCGCCCGCCATCACCTCGTCGTGGAACGCCGCCCACTCGTCCTGCTGCGCGCGGGCCGCGGCGCGCAGGTCGGCGAGCGAGCGCACCGCCGCGGCCTCGACGCGGGCGCGGAACTCCGGCACCGGCCGGCCGTACATCGCGTAGTGGTGGATCAGCTCGCCGTACAGGTCGTGGACCAGAGTGGTGTGCAGCGCCCGGTAGTCGTCCGGGTGCGGCACGACGAACGCGGCGGCGAGCGCGTCCGACGCGTAGACGAGGACGCCGCACTGCCCCGGATGGATCTCGAAGACCCGCAGGGCGTCGGCCAGGCCCCGGACGGCGGCCCCCGTGTAGGCCTCCTCCACGCGCGGCGACAGCCCCTGACGGAGCGCGCGCTCCGACCACTCCGCCCAGGCGATCGCCGGCCCGCCGAAGTGCAGCGCGAGGTACCCCTCGAGCGCCAGGTGCAGGGGCAGGAACCGCAGCCGGTTCTTGTCGACCCGGCGCGCCATCCGGCGGTGGAACCGCAGCGGCATCCCGGCCGGCGCGCGGTCGTCCGCCGCGTCCCGCAGCTGGGTGCCGTACGCGGCGGCGGGCGTGCCGTCGTCGGTCCAGGTCGCCACGAAGCCGTGCGGGATGTAGGACCAGTAGACGGTCCGCCGGTCCACCGCGACGACGCCGGTGCCCGCGTCGTAGAGGCGCGACGCGAGCCGCAGGTCCTCGATCGGCTCGTCGCGGACCAGCGGCACGAGGCGTATCCCGCCCCACACCTGCGCCGGGCGGGTGGCGAGGCCGTTCAGCGACAGATCCGTCATGAGGCCTCCCTCGTCGGCGGTGTGACCACCTCGGTCACGGGGCCCTCCCGGAGGAAGTCCGCGACGCGGCGCGCGAGGTGGGCGCGCAGCTCCGGCAGGCCCGTACGGCCCTCCGCGAACTGCGCCAGCTCCACCAGCGCGACCAGGTTCTCCGCGTCCCGGATGCCGGCGGTGGGGACGGTCGGGGCCAGCCGTCGCACGTCGAAGTCGGCGGCGTCGTACACGGGGTTGAGGTGGACGACGTCGCAGGCGCGGGCCGGGTCGAGCCGGGTGCGCCAGATCCGCAGCACCTCGCCCGCCAGCCCCGGCGGCGCGTTGTCCCACCCGTCGGAGACGATGACGAGCCGATCCGGAGCGAGCTCGAGGCCGTCGAGGATCCGTTCGCCGAGCGGCGTCGGCCCGTACGGCCGGACCGTCAGCGCGTCGGCGCGGCCCGACAGCCACAGCGGCGTGTAGTCGGCGGCCAGCGCCTCCATCAGGAAGTGGCAGGCCAGGGCGACGGCGAGCGGCCGGCGGCGCTTCTGCCCCGAGCCGTACGCCGAGAAGCTGTCGTCGAGCACCGCCGCCACCGTGCCCCAGCGCCCGGCCTGCTCGCCGGCCGTACGGCGGGCAGCCGCGCGCAGCGCCTCGGTCAGCTCGGCGCGGCGACGCTCCCGGTCCTCCAGGGGCAGGGCGAGCACGTACGACGCGAGCCGGGTCAGCGGCATCGTCGTCAGGTCGGCCCTGACCGCCTCCGCCCCATGCTCACGCGCGGACTCCTGCAGGCGCAGCCGCTCCAGCCGGGTGAGCCGGGGCGCGATGCGCTCCAGGAACGCCCCGCGCGGCACCCCGTGCCGGGCGGCGAACCCCTCCGCCACCGTGTACGGCAGGTCGTACAGCGCGGCCTTCTCGTAGTGGGCGCGCCGCCAGGTCTCCAGGATCGGCGTCGTGTAGGCGGCGGGTCGGCCCCAGGCGAACAGGAAGGGGCCCAGCTCCCCGCCCGGCGCCAGGTGGGCGTGCCGGACCGCGTCCTTGACCGCGGAGCGGTACTTCACCGCGTCGAACGCCGGGTCCGGCCGGGCCGCCATCCAGTCCCGGATGATCGCGCGCGTGCGCCGGTTGTTGACCCGGGCGCGCCGCAGGTCGCGGAACAGCCCGTACACCCGCTGCGGCGGCAGCAGGTCGAGCCGCCGGGCGATCAGCCGGCCCTCGCCCCGGCGCTGCGCCGGCGTCGCCTCCGAAGCGGTGACCAGGAGGTTCCGCGCGATGAGCACCGCGTTGTGGTCGTTGACGTCGAGGGCGAGCGTCGCGGCGTACAGGTCGCGGTAGTTGCCCAGCAGGTACTGGTGCAGGAAGTCCAGCGAGAGGCCCTGCTCGTCCGCGCCGGAGTGGAACTCGCGCTGACCGGTCGCCGTGATCGCCGCGTTGACGAACAGCAGGACGTCCTCGGCGGCGATCAGGTCCGCGCCGGTCTCGTCGCGCGTCACGGTCGGAGCCTTTCCGGTCGGGGGATGCCGGCCGGGGAATGGGGGCACGAGCTGCGAATCGTCGCTTCATAGGCGGGTTCCGGAAGTCGCACCGGAGTCCCGCGGCCGGCCCCGGAACGGTAACACCGCCGTCGCGCCCGCTTCACCCCGATTTCCGGCACCGCGACCGGTGTGCCGGACGCCGTGTCGGGCGTCATCGCTCCGGAGGCGCGTTGCCGAGTGCCGTCACTCCGCGAAGTGCGCGTCGGGTGCCGTCGCTTCTCGACGTGCGCGTCGGGCGAAGGTGTGCGTCAGGTGCCGTCGCGCTTCGAGGTGCGTAGCCAGGTTTTGTCACTCTTTGAGGTGCGCGTCGTGGACCGTCGCTCCTCGAGGACGTGTCGGGTGCCGTCACTCTTCGATGGCGCCGCCCACGGAGCGCAGATGCTCGCGGAAGGTCAGTGACGGGTTCTCGTGGCGCGCGGCCAGGTAGGCGGCGAAGCCCACCTGCTCGCGCAGCGAGACGCCCGCGCGGATCCGATCGGCCTGGGCCCGCTCGGTGTCGCGGATCCGCTCGGCGATCGTGAAGAGGTTCTCGGCCTCGGCGGCCGGCACGAACAGCACCCCGTCGTCGTCGCCCAGGACCAGGTCCGCGCGGCTCACGACGTGGTCGCCCACCGTCGCGGACTCCAGGGCGCCGGCGGGCCGGTCGCGGAGGCTGAGCGGACCGGTCGAGATCGCGCCCAGGCTGAACACCGGCAGCCCGATCGCCCGGATGTCGGCGGTGTCGCGGTGCAGGCCCCAGATCACGATGCCCGTCAGGCCCGCCGCCTCGGCCTCCAGGACCACCAGGTCGCCGACGCACGCCTCGTCGAGACGCCCGCCGTTGTCGACCACCAGCACGTCACCCGGCTCCGCCGCCTCGAACGCCTCGAGGAAGATGTCGACGCTGCCGAGATGACGGGCGGGACAGGCACGCCCCAGCAGGCGGTCGCCGGGTTCGACGGCGCTCATCGACGCCGGGGCGCAGCGCACGGGGAGGCCGGCGCGGATGCACGCGTCCGCCAGATGCGCGGTGGTCAGCGTCACGAACCGCTTCCGGAGATCCTGCTGGTCCATCCGTGGTTCCTCCCTGCTCGTACGGACCGCGCGGCGGGCACGGACCCGCCCGCGTGCCGCGACACAGCGTCTCACGGGCTGGCTTCGCCGTCGGTGCACGAGGACCCGCACGACCAGGCCGCACAGGCCCGCGCCGCCGTACGCCGGAACCGTCGGGCGCGTCCCCAGTACGCGCCCGACGGCGCGCGGCGAGGTAGGCGGGGAAGCCCACCTGCTCGCGCAGCGAGACGCCCGCGCGGATCCGATCGGCCTGGGCCCGCTCGGTGTCACGGATCCGCTCGGTCTCACAGGCGGGCCTCGGCGATGACGCCGTCAACGTGGGGCGAGTCCTGGCCCGGGGCCGTACGGAGCGGGCGGCGGTCCGGCGTCGTACGGGCCGCCGCCCGGCCGGGCGGCGTAGGGGGCGGTCCGGTGGTGCATCGGAGCCGCCGATCCCGTGGGACGGCCGGCGGGGCGCGGGTCGTCGCGGTGCGCGCCGTACAGGACCAGAGCCCAGGCGAGGCAGGCGAACGCGGCGAGGTTGCTGACCGCGCGCACGATGTTCCAGGCGACCCAGCGGCCCTCGAACTGATGGCGCACGGCGGCCAGGTCGGCGATGTGGCGCGGATCCCCGGCCTTGTCGAGCTGGTTGTTGAGGGGGACGTTGATCCCGCTCGTGACGAAGAACATCACCAGGTAGAGGACCAGGGCGGCGACGATCCAGGGCAGCGCCGGCCGCCCGTGACCGCGCCAGGCCAGCACGGCCGCGCCGATGAGGAACACCAGCGAGCCGAGGAAGCAGGACATGAACCAGCCGTTCAGGATGACCCGGTTGATGTTCTGCATCGTCTCGACGAAAGTGCGGTCACCGCCGCGATGCAGGGCGGGCATGACCGCGTACGCGAAGGCGGCGAACAGCCCGGCCATGAGCCCGGTCGTGACGGTCCCCGCCAACAGCAGGGTGGTCTGCAGGATTCTCATTGCTCGGCTCCGTTCCAGATGCCGGTGGCGGCGGTACGGCGGGCGAAGTCGCGGAAGTCCGCGGGCGGGCGGCCCAGGGCGCGCTGGACGCCGTCGCCCAGGTGGGCGTTGCGGCCGTCGAACAGCGTGGTGAACAGGTAGGTCAGGAGGTCGACGGCCTCGGCCGGCACGCCTTGGGCCCGCAGGCCGGCCGCGAAGGCGTCGGGGGCGACCGAGGCGTACCGGATGTCGCGCCCGGTCGCCTCGGCGATCCCGGCCACGGCGTCGGCGAACGTCAGCAGCCGTGGGCCGGTCAGCTCGTAGAGCTCACCGGTGTGCCCGTCCTCGGTGAGCGCCGCGAACGCGACGTCCGCGATGTCGTCGACGTCGACGAACGGCTCGCCCACGTCGCCGGGCGGGAGCACGACCTCTCCCTCCCGGACCGGGTCCGTCAGCGCGCCCTCGCTGAAGTTCTGGGCGAACCAGGCGCATCGCAGGACCGTCCACTCGGCGCCCGCGTCGGCCAGGACCTTCTCGCAGGCCCGTGCCTCCTCCTCGCCCCGGCCAGACAGCAGCACGAGCCGCCGTGTCCCACCGGCCAGCGCGGTCTCGGTGAGCCCGCGGATCGCGTCGACCGCGCCCGGCACGGCCAGGTCCGGCTGGTAGGCGAGGTATGCCGCCGCGGCGCCGTCGAGGGCGGGCGCCCAGGTGCCCGGGTCGGTCCAGTCGAACGGAGGTGAGCCCGAGCGGGAACCGACGCGTACGGGCAGTCCGCGCGCCTTGAGCCGCTCGGCGACCCGGCGGCCCGTCTTGCCCGTGCCACCCAGGACCAGGATCGTCTTGCCATCTCGCGTGATCTGTGTCATGGCTCAATTCAAAAACGCGAGAGTGAGACCGAACATGGCTGAAGCTATTTAATTCATGTTCAATCGTCTACAGTCGGGGCGTGGACGTCGTCGCCGGTCTGCTCAACGGCCCCCGCGCGCAGGGGGCGTTCCTGCTCCGTTCGTCGCTCATACCGCCCTGGTCGCTGCGCATTCAGGACGAGGCGCCGCTGACCCTCGTGGCCGTGGTCCGCGGCACGGCGTGGGTGATCCCCGAGGGCGGCGCGGCCACGGAGCTGCACCCCGGCGACGTCGCGATCCTGCGCGGACCCGACCCGTACACCTTCGCCGACGACCCGGCCACGGCGCCGCAGGCGGTCATCCACCCCGGCCAGCGCTGCACCGCCCCCGACGGCGGAGAGCTGTTGGACCTGACGGACCTGGGCATCCGCACCTGGGGCAACGCCGACGACGGCGCGACGATCCTGATCACCGGCACCTACCAGGTGCTCAGCGAGATCTGCCGCCCGCTGCTGGACGCGCTGCCCCCGCTCGTCGTGCTCCGGTACGACGCCTGGGACAGCCCGCTCGTCCCCCTGCTGGCGGCGGAGGTCGTCAAGGACGAACCGGGTCAGGACGCAGTCCTCGACCGGGTCCTCGACCTGCTGCTGATCGCGGCCCTGCGCACCTGGTTCTCCCGGCCCGAGGCCGACCCGCCGCCCTGGTACCGCGCGCAGAGCGACCCGGTCGTCGGTGCCGCCCTGCGTCTCCTGCACGACGCCCCGGAGCGCCCGTGGACCGTCGCCAAGCTGGCCGCCGAGACCAACGTCTCCCGCGCGGCCCTGGCGCGCCGGTTCACCGAGCTGGTCGGCGAGCCGCCGATGGCCTACCTCACCGCCTGGCGTCTCGCGCTCGCCGCCGACCTGTTGCGCGACCCGGAGCTCACCATCGGCCAGGTCGCCGAGCGGGTCGGCTACGGCAGCTCGTTCGCGCTCAGCACCGCGTTCAAGCGGGTCCGGGGCGTCAGCCCCCGCGAACACCGCGCCGAGATCGCCCGCACCCCGCAGCCGCTCGCGGCCACCACCCCGTGGCAACGCCGCCTCGCCTGACCGGCGCCGCCCCGGCCCGGCGGCCGCGCTGCGGCGAACGCACGCCGACCCGAGGAGGCGGCCGGCGATGCGACGACGTGAGTCGCGGCCGGGTGAGCCGGTCGGTGCGCGAGGCGGTCAGCTGGGAGCCCGGCGGTCAGGCGAAGGCGCGGCAGCCAGGTGAGGGTGCGGCGGCCTGACCGGGCGGCCGTCCGCGGCGAGGCGCTCGGCGAACGCACGCCGGCCTGAGGAAGCGGCCGGCGACGCGACGACGTGAGCGGCGGCCGGGTGAGCCGGTCGGTGCGCGAGGCGGTCAGCTGGGAGCCCGGCAGTCAGGCGAAGGCGCGGTGGTCAGAGAAGGTGCGGCGGCGCGGCGGTCAGGTGAGGGCCCGGTGGTCAGGTGAGAGTGCGGCGGGCGAGGCGGCGGCTCTTCAGAGCCAGGTGCAGCTCCAAGCGGACGAGGCCGTCGGCGAGGTCGGCGGCGAGCAGGTCGGCGGCGCGGTTCAGCCGGTAGTACAGGCTCGTGCGGTGCAGCCGCAGCCGGGCGGCCGTACGCTGCGCGTCGCCGCCCAGGTCGAGGTAGGTCTCCAGGGTCCGCGTCAGCATGTCGCCCGAGCCTCCCGCTCGGTCGAGCGGGGCGAGCACGTCGTCGGCGGGCGGCGGTGAGGCGTGCAGCAGGGAGCGGTAGGGGCCGAGCCCGGACCAGGACAGCGGCTTCGGGAGCGCGGGATCCAGTACGGCGAGTTCGGCCGCCGCGAGCGCCTGCGCGTACGCGGTGCGGGCCGTTCCGGCGGCGTACGGCGCGGGCTCGCCGGCGCCCACGGCGAACCGCATCCCGGTCGGCGCGGTCGCGTCGTCGGTCACCTCGCCGACCGCGCGCAGCGCCCCGCCGCCCGGGTCCGCACCACCGGGGTGGCGGAACAGCGCCACCGCGTGGGTCGCGCCGACGAAGGAGCCGACGTACGCGGGGTACCGGCGGAGCGCCGGGGACATCGACGCGGTGAGGCGCTGGAAGTCGGCGGAGGTGAGCGCCGCGACCCGCTCCTGGCCCGGCCGGTACGGCACGGCGGCGCAGACCTGGATCGTGGCGCCCACGAGCGCCGGGACCGCGGCGGCCAGCCGGTCGCGGACGTCGGTGCCGCCGTCCTCGCCGAGGAGACGCCGGACCAGGCCGTCCACGTCCCAGTCGGGCGGGGGACCGGGCCGCCGCGCGAGGACGTCGGCGAGGTCGTGAGCGCAGCGCAGGGCCGCGGTGATCGCGGCGTCGTCCAGCGGATGGTCGGGCTCCAGCACCCAGAGGTAGCCGAGGCACCGGTGATCCTTGCGGATCGGTACGCAGACGCGCGGCGCCATGCCCAGGTCCGGGTTGGCGGGGACCCGGACCGGCCCGGTGGCCTCGGCGATGCCGTGCCGGTTCTGCCAGTCCTGGATCGCCGGAGCGACCTGCCGGGACAGGATCGACGCGACGCGCGCGGCGTCGGCGCCGGTGTCCTGCGCGCTGTAGGCGACGAGCCGGCCCTCGGGGTCGTCGACGGACACGCCGTGCCCGATGCGGGCGGCGAGCGCGTCGAGCTCCGCCTGGACTCCACCGTTCGGCTCCACCGCCACCTCCCGTCACGACGTGCCGCGGCTCACGGCGCCCTGCCCACCTGCGTGGCGATGGCCGACAGCGTCACCGAACGGACGGCGGCCCCCGCCGCGGTGACGGCCGGCCGTCACGACCCCGTACGGGCGGAGCCTCGGCGTTCCGACAAGTGTAGGAACGGCGGGGCGCAGGTCAGGGCGTGCGTCCGATGCGCCGGGCGGCGATCGCGATCTACCGTCGCGGCGTACGGCCGGCGAACGCCGGCGGCCACCTCGTACGGTCAGGAGATCGCCCGATGGCTCGTTCCCTCGCGTTTCGTCCCTGGGTTCCGGCACCGAGCGAAGAGCGGGTCCGGGCGGTGTCGGAGTCGGTCGCCGACCGGTCGGCTCCCGCCGTGCTGGCTGAGATCGAGCGGCTCGTCGCCGAGAACCACCGCATCCACGACGTCGAGTCGATCAACCTCAACCCGGCGACCAACGTCATGAACCCGCGGGCCGAGGCGCTGCTGTCGGCCGGGCTCGGCTCCCGGCCATCGCTGGGCTACCCGGGGGACAAGTACGAGACGGGGCTGGAGGCGATCGAACAGATCGAGGTCGTCGCCGCCGAGCTCGCGGCGGAGGTCTTCGGGGCCCGCTACGCCGAGGTCCGGGTCGGGTCGGGTGCGCTGGCCAACCTGTACGCGTTCATGGCGACCTGCCGGCCCGGCGACACGATCATCGCGCCGCCGCCGAGCATCGGCGGGCACGTCACCCACCACGGCCCGGGCGCCGCCGGGCTGTACGGGCTCACCACGGTGCCGGCGCCCGTCGCGGCGGACGGCTACACGGTCGACGTCGGCGCCCTGCGCGCACTGGCCGAGGAGACGCGTCCGGCCTTGATCACCATCGGTGGCAGTCTCAACCTGTTCCACCACCCGATCGCCGCCATCCGGGAGATCGCGGACTCGGTCGGCGCGCGCGTGCTCTTCGACGCCGCCCACCTGTGCGGCATGATCGCCGGGCGGGTGTGGCCGCAGCCCCTCGCCGAAGGGGCGCACCTGATCACCATGAGCACCTACAAGAGCCTGGGCGGCCCCGCGGGCGGGCTCATCGTCACCGACGACGCCGAGTTGACCGAACGCATCGACGCGATCGCCTACCCCGGCCTGACCGCCAACTTCGACGCGGGGCGCACCGCCGCGCTGGCCGTGACCATGCTCGACTGGAAGGTCGCCGGGCGGGCGTACGCCGAGACCATGGTCGCGACCGCGCGCCGGCTGGCCGCGGAGCTCACGGCGCTGGGCGTCCCGCTCTTCGCCGCCGAGCGCGGCGCGACCCGGTCGCACCAGTTCGCGATCCGCACGCCCGACGGCGGGCAGCGGGCAGCGCGCCGCCTTCGCCGGGCGAACCTCCTCGCCTGCGGCATCGGCCTTCCGACGCCCGCGGTCGACGGCGATGTGGGCGGCCTCCGCGTCGGCACCCCGGAGATCGTGCGGCTCGGGATGACCGAGGCCGACATGCCGGTGCTGGCCTCGTTCATCGCGCGCGGCCTCGACCCGGACACCGAGCCGGAGACCGTCGCCGCCGAGGTCACCGAGTGGCGGACCGGGTTCTCCGGCGTTCACTTCACCGCCGGGTGACCGCGCCGGCGCCGTACGGACGGGACGCAAACGTTTACAGCGAGCATTCGGTTTACCAACCCTGCCTCGTTGCTTTGTCACATTCCCCGCTACTGGCTTGTTAGTTATTCACTTACCGTCGGGTTCGGATCCTCCGCCAGAAAGGGGTCTGATGTGGCCTGGATCAGACGAAGCGGCCTGACGATCGGGGCGAGCGCGGTGGCGATCGTGCTCGGCGTCTCGACGGCGAACGCGGCGACCGGAACGGTCAACACCAGTGGTACGGCCCTGACCGTGCGCTCCGGCGCCGGCACCGGCTACAGCTCGGTGGGGACCGTCGCGGACGGAGCGAGCGTCACGATCACCTGCCAGACGCGCGGGACGACGGTCACCGGCACGTACGGCACCAGCGGCATCTGGGACAAGATCAGCAGTCCGGTGGGCTATGTCGCGGACGCCTACATCTACACCGGTTCGGACGGCACCGTCGCACCCCCGTGCGTCCAGACCGTCACCGACGATTACCCGTACAAGTCCGACTCGTCGAGCGAAGCGGATCCCTGGCTCTTCTACAAGCGGGAATGCGTCTCGTTCGCGGCCTGGCGGGTCCGCCAGCGCCTCGGCGTCGACTTCACCAACTCCTACCGGGGCGTGCACTGGGGCAACGCCATCAACTGGGACAACGCCGCGGCGTCCGCCGGGGTGAAGGTCGACCACACCGCCAAGGTCGGCGCCGTCGCCCAATGGAACACCGGGACCTACGGCCACGTCGCGTACGTCGCCCGCGTGAACAGCGACGGCACGATCCTGGTCGAGGAGTACAACTACCTCAGCGCCCACAACTACGACACGCGCACGATCAGCGCGAGCAGCGTCGGCAACTACATCCACTTCTGAGCCGGTCGACCGGGGTCCGTGCGGGTGGGCGCACGGACCCCGGTTCCGCTCACTCCAGGACGGACCTGACCGCCTCGGGGGAGCGGCCGACCACGGCGGTACCGTCGTCGGCCGTGATGATCGGCCGCTGGATCAGGATCGGGTGCTCGGCCAGGGCGTCGAGCCACCGGTCGCGGGCCGCGGGCTCCCGCTCCCAGGACGCCATGCCCAGCTCCCGGGCGACGGCCTCGCCGGTACGGGCGATGTCCCAGGGCTCGAGGCCGAGACGCCCGAGGACCTCCTCGAGCTCCTGCCGCGAGGGCGGGTCGTCCAGGTACCGCCGCACGGTGTACTCGGCGCCCTCTTCGTCCAGCAGGGACAGGGCGGACCGGCATTTCGAACAGCGAGGGTTGATCCAGATCTCCACGCGCTCATTCTCCCGCGCGTCGACCCCGAGGGCGGTCAGCAGGACGAGGACGTCGAACAGCTCGTGCGCGAGCACGACGTGACGCTCGGCGGGCGGCGGCGTGACGCCGTACGACCCGGACGACGTCCACGAAGCGGTCGGCGAGCCGTCGGAGGACGCCACGCCGAGCGGTCGGTTCCCGTCCGCTCGGCGATCGGTCGTGTCAGGACGGGGCGCCCTCCACGGACCCGCCCTGTTCGTCGCCGGCGGGCATCGGCCGGTCACCGCCGTCGAGGAGCACCCGCTCCAGCTTGGCGAGGGCCAGCACCAGCACCAGCGCGGCGATAGGGATCATCACAGGTGTTACCAATGCCGTGATCAGCATCCGGCACGCCCCCTCTGTGCCGATCCGTATGCACCAAATGCCCTGCCCGCCCTGAAAGAGATGTTTTTCTGTTTTGAGTAGATATCGCGTCAGATGGGCAAAGCTTGCGGCCGGCGAGCGGCGAGGCGGGTGATCCGCGCTCCAGGCCAGGGGTGTCGCTGAGCCGCCGCGCCTTCGTCGACCTCGGCGTCCGGGCCGATCCCGGCCGTGCGTCGAACGGGTTCGTGACGAACTTGTTCGTAGCGAACATGTTCGTTAGATTGAAGGCATGAGCACTCATGACCCCATCGCCATCGTCGGCGCGGGCCTCGGCGGCCTCGCCCTCGCCCGCGTCCTGCACGTCAACGGCATCCCGGCCGCGGTGTACGAACGCGAGGCCTCGCCAGAGGTCCGCACCCAGGGCGGCATGCTCGACATCCACGAGGACTCCGGCCAGGTCGCCCTGCGGGCCGCCGGCCTCCATGACGAGTTCCGCGCGATCATCCATCCCGGCGGAGAGACCGTTCGCGTTCTCGACAGGCACGCGGTCGTCCGGTTCAAGGAGGAGGACGACGGCGAGGGCGGCCGCCCCGAGGTCGAGCGCGGCCGGCTCCGCGACCTCCTGCTCGGCTCACTGCCTCCGGGCACCGTCCGCTGGGGCTCCGGGGTCACCGGCGCCCGCTCGCTGGGCGACGGGCGCCACGAGGTGATCCTCGCCGACGGCTCCGCCCTCACCACCGACCTGCTCATCGGCGCCGACGGAGCCTGGTCCAGGATCCGCCCGCTGCTCTCCGGCGCCGTCCCGGAGTACACCGGCGTGACCATCGTCGAGGCCACGCTGTTGGACGCCGACACCCGTCACCCCGGCGGCGCCGCCCTCCTTGGCGGCGGCATGTTCTTCGCGCTCGGCGAGGGCAAGGGCTTCCTCGCCCACCGCGAGCCCGACGGCAGCCTCCACGTCAACGTCGCGCTCTCGACGCCCGAGGACTGGGCGGCCGGGATCGACTTCGCCGACACCGGCTCCGCGAAGGCCGCCGTGCTGGAGCACTTCGCCGGCTGGGACGCGCGCCTGCGGGCCCTGGTCGCCGACGCCGACGGGCCGCTCGTCCCGCGCGGGATCCACGCCCTGCCGGTCGGCCACCGCTGGGACCGCGTCCCGGGCGTCACCCTGCTCGGCGACGCCGCCCACCTGATGTCGCCCTTCGCCGGGGAGGGTGCCAACATCGCCCTGACCGACGCCGCCGGACTCGGCGCGGCCATCGCCGCGAACCCCGGCGACACCGAGGCCGCGCTCGCCGCCTACGAGCAGGCGATGTTCCCGCGCGGTGCGACCGCCGCCGCCGAGTCCGCCGCCGGTCTCGTCCGCTGTTTCCGCGAGGACGCGCCGCAGAGCCTGGTCGACATGTTCGCCGCCGCCGGCTGACCCCGGACCGACCGAACCGGCCGCTCCGAGGGGCAGCCGGGGCCGTTCCCGGGATCGGCGAGGCCGATCAGACGGTCGCCGGACGGCGGGGCAGGCGCGCGGTCCTCGTGAAGAAGCCGTTGATCTCCCGTACGGCGGTCGTGAAGTCGTCGAAGTCGACGGGCTTCGTGACGTAGGCGTTGGCGTGCAGCAGATAGGTGCCGGTGACGTCGTCCGCGTTGGCGGAGGTCGTGAAGATCACCACCGGGATCGAACACAGATCCGCGTCATTCTTGATCTGCTTGAGAACGGCGCGCCCGTCGTACTTGGGCAGGTTCAGGTCCAGCAGCACGAGGTCGGGGCGGAACGCGGCGGTGTACGGGCCCCTCCGGTGGAGGAAGTCGAGGGCCTCCTCCCCGTCGCCGACCACCGCCAGCTTCGGGGGCGAGTCGAGGCCGGGCTCGGCGAACGCCTCCCGGATCAGCATCTGATCACCCGGATCGTCCTCGACGATCAGGATCGCGGTCGGACGCCGCGGAGTCGTCATTCCGTCGTTCCCCGCTCGTCGGTGCCGGGCGCCTCCGGCGCGTCCGGTGTGTGGTCGTCGTCGTGGCGGGCGAACACGGTGAGGAGTCCCTCGATGCGGTGGTCGGCGTCGGCCGGGTGCCGGAACGGGCGAGTCGGGTCGACGCTGTAGTGGTTGCGGCGCCCGACCCGGGTGCGGGTGATGTAGCCGGCCTCTTCGAGGTCGGTGACGATCGTCTGGGCGGCGCGTTCGGTGATGCGCACGGTGGCGGCGATGTCGCGGAGCCGCGAACGCGGGTTACGGGTGATCTCGACCAGCACGCGGGCGTGGTTGGTCAGGAACGTCCAGGTCTTGTCGCCGGGGCTGCTGCCGGCTTGGCCCACGGGTCCTTCTCCCTCGGAGATGCGGCGCGGCTGAGCCGACGACTCCGGATGTTGTTTTACCGAATATTTTTTCCTGTACCTCGACGACGGTAGCGTACGGCCGCGGGCTCAGGGGGTGTGCCGGGCCAGGGCACCGCCCGGGAAGGCCGGGGGACCGTCCCGTCACCGGGCCGGGGGCAGGTGGCGGCCGAGGAAGTCCAGCAGCGTACGCGCGAGCCGCACGCGGTGGTCGGACAGGGCGTGGTCCGTGGGGAACACGTGATGTTCGAGACGCCGAACCGGGTGGACCAGGTACGCGTCGACGACCGGCTCGTGGTGTACGGGCGCCGGGGTGACCGGGTCGCGCCCGGTGCCGATGAGCAGCACCGGGCGCTCCGCGAGCCGCGGAGCCAGCGCGGCCAGGCTCCACGCCTCACCCGCCGCCTCCATCTCGGCGACGAGCGCCTCGCCGCTGGTGCCGCGCAGCGGCGCGAGCTCGCCGCCGAAGATCTCGACGTACGAGGTGCGCAGCGCGGGGTCGGCCCGGAACCCGGCGGCCACCCGTCCGAGGTCGAATCCGGCCACCGAGGCGACGGCGGTGATCGACGGATCGGCCGCGGCGGTCATCAGCGCGGCGAAGCCGCCGAGGCTGTGCCCGACCACCGCCGTCCGTGTCGCGTCCAGCCGGTGAGTGGTCGCGAACTCCGGCTCCCGTACCGCGGTCACGACCCGCGCGGCGTCCTCCAGCACGTGGCCCCACGACCAGGAACCATCGACCCCCCATGAGCCGCGATAGTGGAAGACCAGCGACGCGTACCCCGCCCGGCGCAGCGCCTGCGCGAGGTCGAAGTTGCGCTCGTTGCCGGGAAAGCCGTGCAGCAGCACGACGACCGGGTGCGGTCCGGGGCCGGCGGGGAGGTGGAGCACGCCGAGCAGAGCGGCGCCCGCGCTGTCGAAGGTCACCGCCGGAGTGCTCGCGGCGGGCGCCACCTCAGGCGCCGGATCGGTCGCGAGGGGGTCGAAGAGGGGCACGGCGACGCTCCCGAACAGTTGAACGGATCGTTACGGCGGGAGATTAGCAGGAGATCGAACCGATCGGTACGATCATCCCGGCGGTCGAGCCGGTATCCCGTGCGGTACGGCAGGGCGGTGGCCGCCGAAGTCGCCTTCGGCGGCCACCGCCCCGGCGGAGCGTGCTCCTGCCGGCCGCGGGTATCGCGTACGGCGGCGTCAGCGGGTGAACTCGTACGGCCCGATGTCGACGGCGCGGCCCTTGGGGCGGGTCACGCCGTCCAGGTCGTCGGCCGGCGCGCCGGTGGAGGTGCCGGCGTCGACGCACGGGCTGGCCGCCGTCAGGTGATAGTCGCCCGTACCGTCCGCCGCGTAGTTCACCAGCCGTGGATCGGCGCTGAGCGTTCCCGATGCGTTCGGCGGCGTGAACTCCCCGCTGTTGTTCAGCCCGTACTTCCCCTTGCCGTTTTTGTAGAACAGATTGTTCCGGTACTGGTTGTGCGCGCCGTTCGCGTCATCGCGGACGTTGATCCCGTACATCGCGTTGTCCCGCACGATGTTGTTGTCGATCACGAAGTGGTCGGCGGTCGAGTCGCCGCCCGTGATGTAGATCCCGTGGTCGGCGTTGGCGAACGACAGGTTGTTAGCGATCGTGGCGCCCTTCGCGTTGTGGTTGAACCGGATGCCGCTCCCCGACGTTCGGAACACGATGTTGTTCTGGATGAGGTCCCCGCCGCCGGACGGATAGATGCCGTGGATGTACTCGCATTCGGTCGGATAGGGGCCGATGTGGTCGACCCGGTTGCCGAGGAAGGCGTTGTCGGAGGCCGACGCGTCGTCGCCGATACCCTGCCCGCCGGGACTGCCGTCGCAGTCCTTCGGCGCGATGTGCGTCAGCACGTCGTGCACGTGATCGCCCTGGATGACGTTGTGGCGGCCCCAGATGAGGATGCCGCTCCAGGCTCCTCCGGACCCGCTGATGTCGAATCCGACGATACGTACGTAGTCACCCCGGTTCTCGAAGGGGACGTCGGAGTTCTTCGGTGCGATGTGCGCCCTGCCCGGGTGTTCTGCCTCGAACGTCAGGTAGCCGCCGGCGCGCCCGCTCTTCGTGTTGCTCACCGCCTCGGCGTAGGTGCCGTCGGCGACGTGCACGGTGGCACCTTTGCTCCCCACCGTCAGGCGCTGCGCGGTGTGCTGGATCGTCTTCCACGGATGGGCATGCGTGCCGTCTCCTCTCGTGTCATCGCCGTCGGTGGCGACGTAGTACTGGTTCCCGGTCGCCTGCGGCGCGTCCGGCGTCCCGGACGACGGACCCGTACCGGACGGTGTCGGGGTGCCCTGCGGCGGCTCAGAGGCCGGTGACCGCGGTGAGTCGGGCCCCGGTGACTGTGGTGGCTGGGGCGAGTCGGGGCCCGGTGACTGCGGTGATGCGGAACCCGGTGACGAATTGCCGTCAGGTGACGGGGTGTTCTCCGGCGACGATGACGTGTCCTTCGGTGGCGTCACCGCGGACGAGCCCGCCATGGCCTGCTGGAACGCCCGGCCCTGGGCGGTGACCTGATCGGCGCCGGTGACCAGGCCGAAGTTTCCGTGGTCGGTGGCGGTGTAGATCATCGCCCCGGACGGCGCGGGTCGCAGCGCGCGCAGGTGGTCGATCGCCTTGGTCGTCCACGCGGCGAGGTAGCCGGTGTTTCCGTCCTTGTAGACGGGGCTCGTCGCGCTGGAATCGGCGTTCCACTCCGAGATGAAGTACGGCAACTGCTTGCCGATCTTTCCCTGGACGGTCATCTCGACGTCGGTGACATGGGTCTGCCAGTTGTCGAGGTGCCCGTCGCAGGTGTCCTTCCAGCGCGAGTCGGTGGCCGCGCCGCAGACGTACTCGTGCCAGGACAGGAAGTCCGGCTCGGGTGTGGCCCCGGCGACGAAGGCGCCGATGTACTTCACATAGTCGTGGTCGACCCGCCAGGACGCGGGTCCGACGTAGCGATAGGCCGCCTTCGGGTAGCGGCTCTTCAGGGCGGGCACCACCGTGTTCCAGGCCGCCGTGTAGTCGGCGACGGGCACGTCGGTCCCCGGGAGGTCCGGTTCGTTGCCGAACTCCAGGTAGGCGGTGCCGTCGCCGAAGACCTGGTGGATGAGGTCGAGCAGGTGCAGGTCGGTCTTCTTCACGTCGTCGACGGCCAGGCCGGAGCCGGGACCACGGATGATCAGCATCGGTGTCGCGCCGATGTCGCGTACGGCGTGCATGGCGGAGAGCAGCAGGTCATCGCCGACCGGGGCCGTACTGCCCTCGAAGTGGTCGCGCAGCGGCACCCGTACGATCGGGACGCCCCAGGAGCGGAACAGTTCTCGGGTGGCCGGCCGGCCGACCATCGCGTCGTTCGGGCCGAAGAACGACATGTTCACGCCGAAGAGCGGATCGGGAGCCGTGGACGGGGCGGCGGGCGGCGCGACGGAGAGGTCCGCCACCGTGAAGGCGGCGGCGAGCAGCAGCATGAGCGCGAGGGTGAGTCGGGCGCCGAGCCGGCGCGGCGCGCCGGGGGACGGTCCGGGCATGAGGTGCCTCCTGATGGGGCCTGGCGGTGGGCCGGCCGCCGTCGTGGAACGGCCGAGTGGGAGTCGGTTCTGGACCGGTGAGCGGTCCTGGGACGGGCCCACCCGGCGCGGAGGCGCGCCGGGTGGGGTTCAGGCCGATGGGCAGATCAGCCGCAGGCGATGGATCGGGCGACCCAGGCGACGTCGCCCTCGACCGTGTCGCCGTCGGTCTTGCCGTCGGTGACCGGCTGGTTCTTGCCCCCGACGGCACCGCCGACGGTCACGCTGAAGATGTGGGTCGTCACCCCGGTGCCGTTCGCGGTCTCCGTGAAGTGCCAGGAGGTCGGCCCGTTCTTGGTGCTGAGGATCTGCGGGAGCGCGTTCCCCGAGTTCTCGTATCCGGTCTTGGTGTCCGTCACGTCGATCCCCGTGACGCCCAGGCTCGCCGTGGAGAACTCGATGTCGATGGTCTGTTCGGAGTCGAACGCGATGGTGTTCAGGCCCGGCTCGAGGATCCCGCGCTTGCAGATGTTCCGCGGAACGTCCGAGCCGGGTGTCTTCGCTCGCAGGACCGGGTGCTGGGGGTCACCCTCCGGGAGCGGAGGCGGGGCGGGGCAGGCGGTGAGGCTGGTCCAGTCCGTCTTGGTCCCGCCGCTGGTCAGAGCGAGGTCGGAGTCGAGAAGGTAACCGACCGGCTGGTCCGGACTGGCCGGGTCGGCGATCCGGTCCCAGGCTTCGGGGGCGTCCGAGTACGCCACCGGACCCTGCGTGCCGGGCTTCCTCGCGCCGGGAGCGGTCGTGCACAGCACCGCGTACGACTTGCCGGCCTGCGCGGTCCCCGCGGTCGGGTACGCCTTGCTCGGTCCTGAGTAGATCGTCTTGGTGGAGACGTAGGTGGGTACGGGCCCTTGGGCGATGGTCCCCGTCACCCCGGTGTCGGCGTGGGCGGGGCCGGACGTGATCGTGACGCCGGTGGCGAGGCCGAGTACGGCGAGCACCGCCAGGGGCGCCTGCTTCCAGAGGGACGGGCGAGACTGTTCGGACATGGGAACTCCTTGGTCGACCGGCCGGTTCGATGCCGGCCACGGGTGAGGGATCGGGCGTCGGTTTCGTGGGGGAGTGGCGCGCTATCGGCGCGCCGGGCCGGTGGTCTGGACGTGGCCTGCTCGGGCCGAGGGCATCCAGACGGCGCCGGTGGCGATGACCGTGGTCGTGACGATCGCGGAGGCGATCACTGCGACGAGCGTCCGGAGGACCGCGGTCCTGGCCGGGTCCTTGGTCGCGGGGACCGCGTCAGGGCGTCTCTCCCGGCGCGGTCGGCTGACGCGTCCGAAGCGGGCGCCGGGGACGGTCGTACGGCGCGTTCGGCGCGGCGATCGTGAGCGTACGGCCGGGTACGGGATGGGAACGGCCATGGGCTTCTCCTCTCCGGGAGTGGGGACACCGCTCCGCCGGATGGGGTGGACAGCCACATGGTCGGGTCGAGGAGGATGGCCGGAACAGCGTTCCGGATTGATCTTTAGATTGTTGGTTTGATGGGTTGTTCGGCGGAGTGTTCTCCCAGCTCAGCGGAGCGCGGTGAAGATCGCTGTCGACTGGTGCGCGCGCTCCCGGCCGGGACCCTGCGCGGGCGCCGGACCGCGCCGCGTCGGGATCAGGCGAAGAGGGCGTGGTCGGCCAGGACCTCGTCGACCACGCGGCGATGGTTCGCCGTCCGTTCAGCGTCGATGCCGTCGGCAAGGCAGAGGAGGGCCTTCCACAGCGCCCAGCCGCGGGCCCGCGCCCACGTGGCGGGACTCTGGTCGACGGCGGTGCGGAACGCCCGCCGGCTGCGGCCGGAGAACAACCCCCAGGCGATCACCAGGTCGCAGGCGGGGTCGCCGACGCCGGAGGTGCCGAAGTCGATGACGGCGGACAGCCGGCCGCCGTCATCGACGAGAAGGTTGCCGGCGGCGATGTCGCCGTGGAACCACACCGGCGGCCCGGCCCATCGCGCCTCGAGGGCGGTCTCCCACACGGCCCTGGCCTGGTCGGTGTCGACGCGGCCGTTGAGCGCGGCGAGGCAGCGGCGGGTCTCATCGTCATAGTGGGCGAGTGACGCGCCTCGGTAAAAGGAGTGGGCGCCGGCCGCTGGTCCGCCGGTGGCGTCGGCGCGCTGGAGGGCGCGGATGAAACCGGCGACGTCGGTCGCGAATTCGCGCAGATCGGCGATGCGCTCGGGGGCCGCGGTCCGGCCGTCGATCCAGCGGCGGATCGACCAGTTGAAGCGGTAGCCCTCGCCGGGAGCGCCTTTCGCCAGCGGCGTCGGGACCGGCACCGGCAGGGAGGGCGCGAGGACCGGCAGCCACCGATGTTCCTTGTCGACCGCGGGCGCGTAGCCCGCTTCGGTCGGCAGGCGGACCGTCATCTCGTCCCCGAGGCGGTACGTGCGGTTGTCCCACCCGTCGACCTCGACCGGTGTCACGGGAAGCCCGCTCCACTGCGGGAACTGCGCCGCGACCAGGCGCCTCACCAGCGCCGCGTCGATCCCCGCGCGCCCGTCCCGATATCGGCCGTCGATCACCCGACGAGTGTCAGGGGCGCCCCCGGCGCCGCGCAAAGGGTTTTCGCGTCCGGCGGAGGTCCGTGCCGCGATCCGGTGAGCAGCCCAGGCACGGACGGCCGTACGGGCGGATTTTCGCCACTTGTGCACGGGGAGCGGTGAACCGGCCACCCTTTGCACCCGTCTCACATCTGGCGAACTCTTCCGTACGGAGGGACGATCGGGCCATGCGCGTTGGCAACAGGTACGAACTGCTCAACAAGCTCGGTCAGGGCGGCATGGGAACGGTCTGGCACGCGCACGACGAACTCCTCGGCCGTGATGTGGCGGTCAAGGAGGTGCAGTTCCCTCCGGAGTTGAGCGAGACCGAGCGTCAGGAGCGCCACGCGCGGACGATCCGGGAGGCACGGTCGGCCGCACGGCTCAGCCACCCGAACGTCGTCACCGTGCACGACGTGATCGAGGACCAGGGCCGTCCGTGGATCGTCATGGAGCTGGTCGCCGCTCCGTCCCTGCAGAGCGTGATCGACGCCGAGGGGCCGCTGCAGCCCCAGCGGGTCGCCGGGCTCGGGCGGCAGATGGTCGCGGCGCTGCGGGCGGCGCACGCCGCGGGAATCGTGCATCGCGACATCAAGCCCAGCAACGTCCTGGTGGCCGACGGCGACCGGGCCGTCATCACCGACTTCGGCATCGCGGCGCTCGAGGGCGACGCGACGCTCACCGGCACCGGCGTGCTGATCGGCTCACCGGCCTACATCGCCCCCGAGCGGGCCCGCGGCGCGCATGCCGGGCCCGCCGCCGACCTGTGGTCGCTGGGCGCCACGCTCTACGCCGCCGTCGAGGGCCGGTCGCCGTTCGAACGGTCCGGGCCCGTGTCGACCATCGCGGCGATCATGGCGGAGGAGGCCCCGCCGCCCCGGAACGCCGGGCCTCTCACGTCGGTCCTCGCCGGCCTGCTCCGCCGGGAACCGGCGGACCGGATGACCGCGGCCGAGGCGGAGCGCCTGCTCGCCGCCGCGGCGGAGGGCACCCAGCCCGACGTCGTCGCCTGGACGATCCCGGTCGCCGCGCCGCCTCCGCCGCCTGAGCCGCCGCCGGCGCCCTCCCGGCGGCCCGCCGCGATGGTGCTCGCGAGCGCGCTCGCCGGAGCCCTCGTCGTCGCGGCGTTCGGCGCGGTGTGGCTGCTGGGGCGGCGTTCGGGTACGAACATTCCGGCCGCGACCACCTCCACGGCCGCGAACCGGTCCGGCGGCTCGGGAGAGCCCTCGCAGGCCGCCGGTCCGGACTTTGGGCAGGGCTCCAGTCCGAACTCCGGCCAGAAGTCGGGCTCTTCGCCGGACACCGGCCGGTCGGCCTCCGTCTCCCCGGCGGCGGCCTTCCCCCACGACTGGGCGACGCGGAGCGAGAGCGGATTCTCGGTGTCGGTGCCGTCCGACTGGTCTCGGCGCAGCGACGGGGACAACTTCTTCTACCAGGACGCCACGACCCGCTACCTGCTGCAGATCAGCACGACGTCCTGGGACGGCGACCCGCAGAGCCAGGCGCAGAGCGTGGGCGACCACCTGGCCGGGACCTTCCCCGGCTACCGCGAGGCCACGGTCACCCCCGTCACCTACCGTGGTGTCCCGGCGGCGGACCTCGATTTCGCCTACGACCGCTCGACCGGGACCGAGCGCGTCAAGGACCGTTTCTTCCGCGCCGACGGCCACGCCCTCGCCATCTACTTCCGGATGCCGGCGGACCAGTGGCCGGACGCCCAGCGTTACCTCGACCCGATCTTCAGCAGCTTCCAGCCGCACTGAGGCAGCGCCCGGCCTGCAGGAGGAGCAGGGCGATGTCGTCGGTGCGCGCGGCGACGGGGCGGGTCCGGTGGAGAATCTCGTCGATGAGCTCGTCCAGCGGGAGGTTCGCCGCGTCCGCGAGGTGGCGCGTGAGGTCGGCGGTGCTCTGCGTCATGTCGACGCCGGGGATCTCCACGAGGCCGTCGGTGTAGAAGGCGAGGATCGCTCCGGGCGGCAGGGGCAGGGTCGTGACCGGGTACGGGGCGTCGATCCCGATGCCGAGCAGCGGACCGGGTTCTATGTCGAGGATGCGGGCGCTCGCCCGGGACCCGGGGGCGGCCATGAGCGGGGACGGGTGTCCCGCGTTGGCGAAGGCGATCCGGTGCTCGGCGAGGTCCAGCTCGGCGTACAGGCAGGACACGAACAGGTCGGTCTGGAAGTCGGCGAGGATGCGGTTCGTGCGGGCCAGCACCTGGCCGGGGGACGCCCCGGCGGTGGCGTGGGCGTGGACGGCGGTGCGCACCTGGCCCATGAGGGCCGCGGCGGTGACGTTGTGGCCCTGCACGCCGCCGATGACCGCGGCGGCGGTGGTGTCGCTGAGACGGACCAGGTCGTAGAAGTCGCCGCCGATGTCCATGCCGTGGGAGGCGGGAAGGTATCGGGCGGCGACGTTGAGTCCGGACATGGCCGGGAGGGCGTGGGGCAGGAGGGCCTGCTGCAGCCCGTGGGCGAGGTCCAGCTTCGCGTCGTAGAGGCGGGCGCGGTCCAGCGCCTGGGCGACCAGATCCGCAAGGGAGGTGAGGACGGCGCGTTCGTCGGCGGTGAAGTGATGCGGACGGTCGTAGGTGAGGGTGCAGCCGCCGACGGGCCGCCCGGAGACGATCAGGGGAAGGAACGCCCACGCCTGCTTACCGCTGAGCGAGGGAAGCTCGGGATACGCGGCGGACATCTCATCGGGATCGGCGAAGAAGTGGGGCACACCGTTGGTGAGGACCTGACTGACGGGAGAGACGTCGGTGTCCAGCGGCAGGCCGTCCAAGCGCTCGATCACCTCCGGGTCGTAACCGCAGTGACCGAGGATCTTCAGCCGTCCGGCCTCGGTGGCGGATATCACCATGCCATCGGCGCCGAAGGCGGGCAGGATCTGGGCGGCCACCAGGTCGACGACGTCCCGTACGCCGACCGTCTCGGTCAGCGCCGCCGCCAGGTGCACCAGCTGGTACAGCCGTCCGACGCGGACGGGGCGAGCGGCCGTGGCGACCGTGTCGGCGGGAGGAGACGAGTGCGTGGGCCGGCGTTTCTCGCCCGTGTCGATCGGGGTCACGCGGACGCTGATGCCACTGACGTCAGGGTAGAGCTGGAGCTCCAGCCATTGGTCCGGCGGCCGCAGGACGGCGTACGAGACCGGCTCGCGGCTCATCACCGCCGTGCGGTAGTGGTCTTCGTTGACCGGGTCGTCCAACCAGGGCATCGACTGCCAGGGCCGGGTGCCGAGCAGCTGTTGGGCGCTGAGACCGAGGAGCTCGGTGGCGGTGGTGGTGACGAAGGTGATACGTCCCTCGAGGTCCAGGGCGACGCAGCCTTCGGGCAGGCGTTCGGCGAAGCCGACGGCCGCGAGGCCGAATCGCGTCGAGCGCGCAGCCGGCCGGCCGTGCACCGGGACGATGCGCGGCCGGCCGGGGATGTCGGCGGGGCGGGCGGCCTCGTCCAGCAGCCGGGCGATGCGCCGGGCGCGAGAGGTGATGTGGCTTCGTTCGCGGCGACTGGCGGTCGCCGGGTGGCTGGGGGGCCACGTGAGCATCAGCGCCCCCCAGGGGCGGCGCGCGCCGATCAGCGGCGCCGCCGCGAGCGCGAGATGGTAGGGCCACATGGCCGCGACACGTGGATACACGCGCGCCATGTCCTCTTGCCGGCCCACCCACACCAGGCGTTCCTCCCGCAGCGCGTCCGCGGCCGGGCTCGGCCAGGACAGCGGCACGCGCAGCCATGGCGTGACGAGCTCGGGTGGTATGCCGCACACCACCGCGAGCCTCAGCACCGGCTCGTCCTCGTCGAGCAGGTAGATTCTCCCCGCCGAGGCGCCCGTACGGAGGACGGTCGCGGCGAGTTCCCTGTCCAGGAGGTCGAGGCCGTCCGGCCGTTCATCGTGCGCGGCCACTGAACTCTCCTCGCGGTCCCGCCGTGCGCCGCCGGGCGTCATGGCCGCAGAGGTCCTCGCCGGCGCCGCCCGGCACATCGATCGTCGGCCGGATCGCCCCGACCGGACTGGCCTGCCGCGTGGCCGGTGGGGCTTGGAGGTCCGTGAGCTCGGCGGGGCGTCGGCGCGCGGAGGAGCAGTACCGGCGGCCCCTGTGAAGGGCGTTCGGTCGCCGGGCTCCCCGCCGACGGCAAATGCCCATATCCGGACAATACGCCCCGTCGGCGGGGTGTCGGCGCAGGGGCGTTCAGGGGATGACGCACTCGATCCAGTAGCGGCCGGTGTCGTCGCGGTGGGCGCCGTGGATGTCGGTGGTCATGAAGGGGAAGGCGCGGTCGAAGTCCTCCAGGGCGCGCAGGTACTCCATCAGCGGCCCGTCGTCAGGGCCGGTGGACTCGCCCGGCATCAGCATCGGGATGCCGGGCGGGGTGACCACGACGGTCGCGGCGGAGGTCCGGCCCGCCAGCTCGCTCAGCGGGACCCGCTCGGTCCTCGACCGGATCAGGGCCTGGTAGCAGTCGGCCGGGGTCAGGATGGGCTCGGGCAGGTCGGTGAAGACCTGGTCGAGCAGCACGCCGAGCTTGGAACCCCGGAGCCGGCCGTGGGCCTGGTCGCAGAGCGCCCGCAGCGTCACCCCGGCCGGGCCGAACCCGGGCAGGACCTCGGCGAGGGGGAGGCCGCCGTCGTAGGCGTTCTTGAAGTCGATGAGGGCGTCGATCAGCGTGCCCCACTTGCCCTTGGTGATGCCGATGGAGAACAGCACGAGCAGAGTGTGGTCGCCGGTCTTCTCCACGACGATGCCGCGCCGCTCCAGGTAGGCGGCCACGATCCGGGCGGGGATCCCCCACTCCGTGGTGCCACCGGTCGCCTCGGCGCCGGGGCAGGTGATCGTCACCTTGATCGGATCGAGCATGCAGTGCCCGTCGTCCAGGCCGTCGAACCCGTGCCAGGCGGCGCCGGGCCGCAGCGTCCAGCAGCCGGGCTCGGTGGCCAGCAGCTCCGGGGCGGCGTCCTCGAACGGCACCGTGGCGCCGGTGCGCGGGTCGGTGACCTGGGGAGGCTGCCACACGCCGAAGAACCAGTCCGGGCGGGTGCCGTCCTCCCGGATCCGGTGGGCCAGCCGCACCATCGCCTGCCGGAAGCGGATCGCCTCGATGATCGCCTCGCCGGTCAGGAAGGAGCCCGACGGCCCGTCCATCATCGCCGCCGCGACGTCCAGGGAGGCGATCATCGGGTAGAGCGGCGACGTGCTGGCGTGCATCAGGTACGTCTCGTTGAGCCGGTCGTAGTCCAGCGGCGCGCGTGGCGACGGGCGTACGTGCAGCATCGACGACTGGGACAGCGCCGCGAGCAGCTTGTGCGTGGACTGCGTGGCGAACACCGTCGGGCGTACCGGGCCGGGCAGGGACCCTTCGTCGACGGCCATGCCGTAGCGGTGCTCGTAGAGCGGGTTGAACCGGGCGTAGGCGAACCAGGCCTCGTCGAAGTGCACGCGCGGGACCGACGCGCCCAGCAGCTCCGCGACCCGGACCGCGTCGTAGCACAGGCCGTCGTACGTCGAGTTGGTGATCACCGCGTAGGTGGCCTCGGGGCCGGCCGCCCTCGCCGTCATCGGATGGCCCGCCAGCCGGTCGCGTACGGCCGGTCCGGACAGCGCCTCGGCCGGGATCGGCCCGGCGAGGCCGAGCCCGTTGCGCTCGGGGACGAGGTAGACCGGCCGGGCGCCGCTGATGGCGAGGGCGTGCTGGATCGACTTGTGGCAGTTGCGGTCGACCAGCGCCAGCTCGTCGCGGGCCACCGCGTGGTGGCCGACGATGCGGTTGGCGGTCGAGTTGCCGTTGACCACGAAGAACGTCCGCTCGGCGCCGAAGATCCGGGCGGCGTTGCGCTCGGCGTCGCCGATCGGCCCGGTGTGCTCCAGCGGCGAACCCAGCTCCGGGACGGAGATGGACAGGTCGGTGCGCAGCAGCCGCTCGCCGTAGTAGTCGAAGAACGCCCGGCCCACCGGCGACTTCAGGAACGCCACGCCGCCGGCGTGGGCGGGGGTGTGCCAGGAGTAGCGGTGGCGGTCCTCCAGGTGCCGCAGCGCCTCGAAGAACGGCGGCAGGATCCGCTGGGAGTACTCCTCGGCCGCGTGCGCGATGCGCCCGGCGATGAAGTCGGGGGTGTCCTCCAGCGGGAAGACGTAGCCCTGGATCACCTCGTACACCCACAGCGGGACGTCGCGCGGCTCGTGCTCGGCGGTCAGCAGGAAGACCGGCAGCCGGTGGAACCGGCTGGTCACCGCCTCCATGATCTCCTCCGCGCCGGGGGCGTCCCACGTCGCCAGCACCGCCGTCAGCGTCGCGTCCGAGCGGATCACCGCCAGCGCGTCGGCGCTCCGGTGCGTCCAGCGGACCTGCAGGTCATGCTCGTCCATCGCCGTACGTAGGCGGCGCAGCTGCTCGGCGATCGCCGAGTCCGCGTCGGGTCGCTCGTCGACGGCGACGAGAATCATTCGCTCCATGGCAGGACCTCCACGACGCCGGGGGGAACGCCGGCCGGTGCCGTGACACACCGGCCGACGGCCACGTCTTGTAGCCGAGGCAATGCGAAACGTAACAGTATCGACGGTTGACGGATAGTGTCCGTCAGATACCTGAGAGTGACTGTCGCGCCAGTGCATTCGCCCCCGGAGGTGAGCCCCCTGTGGTGAGCCCCCTGTGGGTCAGGCTGCCGCCGTCAGCGGGGCAGGAGCGCGTCGCCGAGCATCCGCCACTGCGGCATCGCGGACCGGCCCGGCTCGACCCCGATCACCTGCACGGCGACATGGTCGGCGCCGGCGTCGATGTGGGCGTGGAGCTTCTCGGCGATGGCGTCCAGGTCGCCCCAGAAGACGAGGTCGTCGACGATGCGGTCGCTGCCGCCGCCGGCGATCTCCTCCTCCGAGTAGCCCAGCCGGCGGAACTTCGCGACGTTGTACGGGGTGGTCAGGTAGGGGTGCAGGTGCTCACGGGCGATCGCGCGGGCCTTGCCGGGGTCGGACTCGAACAGCACCGCGTGCTCGACCGCCAGGAACGCGTCCGGTCCGAGGATCTCCCGGGCCTGCGCGGTGTGCGCCACGTTGACGTGGTAGGTCTGGGCGCCGGCGGCGCGGTCGCGGGCCAGTTCGAGCATCTTGGGCCCGTACGCGGCCAGGATGCGGCGGATCGGGGCCTGCGGGACGGGGTTGGGCGTCTCGACGGCGTCCATCTCGTCGAGGTACTCGACCATGGCCGCGAGGGGCTTGACCCCCGGCCGCGGCTCGCCGCCGAATCCCAGTCCGAGCACGTGCCGGTCGGGGTACGCGTCGGCGAGGAGGAGAGCGGCGCCGTACGCCCACCGGGCCCCGCGCGACCAGATCTGGGCGATGCTGTTGACGACGCGGATCCGCTCGGTGCAGGAGAGCAGGTAGGCCGCGTGGGTGAGCGCATCCCGCCCGAGGAGTTCGGGGAACCAGAACGCCTGCCATCCCTGCTCCTCGAGCTCCTGGATCGACTCGCGCATCCGCGCGGCCGACCGGTGCTCGAAGTCGAAGGTGTAGACCCCGAACCTCCCGAGATCCAGGCCGTCGACGCCGCCCATCGCACTCTCCTTCGTTCACGCCACCGATCAGAACGCATCGAACTATCGCAGAATTACGATATGAGGCGCAAATCGCACTCCACCGCCCACCGAGTGTGAGATCCGTGACGCGCTGTCCCGGCTCGGTTGAGCTGACGCGGTCTCCGTTGGTCTGGCGTGTTCGGCCGTTGTCTCAATAGACCTGACACAAGGTCGATCGCGTCGGTTGGAACCTGGTCACGATGGTCGGCGCCGGGTGGCTCTGTCGGCTCGCGACTGAATCTTCAAAGAGACATCTTTGTTTGCTAAATTCGGGGCATGCCCGTTCCGTGCCTCCACGCTCTGCCGGTGTCCGCTGCGAGGTCGCGGTAATGCCGATGGATCCGTTGCGGCCGGGTGACCCGGCCAGGGTCGGTGACCATGTGCTGTCGGCGCGGCTGGGTGCGGGTGGAATGGGAGAGGTGTTCTTCGGTCGCTCTCCCGGTGGCCGGCCGGTCGCGGTCAAGCTGGTCCATCCGGTGTACGCCGCCGACGGCGAGTTCCGGCGCCGCTTCAAGCGGGAGGTGGAGGCGGCCCGCACCGTCGGCGGTTTCCACACCGCGCCGGTGGTGGACGCCGACCCGGACGCGGACCGGCCGTGGATGGTCACCGCGTATGTGGCAGGCCCCTCCCTCGCCGAGGCGCTCGCCGAACACGGCCCGCTCCCGGCGGTGACGCTCCGCACCCTGGGCGCGGGGCTGGCGGACGCGTTGAAGGCCATCCACAAGGAGGGACTGATCCACCGGGACCTGAAACCGTCCAATATCCTGCTCGCCGCCGACGGGCCCCGGGTCATCGACTTCGGGATCGCCCGCGCCGTCGACGCCTCCGGAGCCACCGCCCGCGTCGGCACGCCCGGGTTCATGTCCCCGGAACTGCTGACCGGTCAGCCGCTCACGCCGGCCTGCGACGTGTTCGCTCTCGGCCTGGTGCTGGCCCACGCGGCCGGGGTGCGGCCGTTCGGCGAGGGGCCGGTCGAGGCGCTCAACTACCGGATCGTCCACCAGGACCCCGATCTGACCGGCCTCGACGGCGGCCTGGCCGACGTGGTGCACGCATGCCTGGCCAAAGACCCGGCCGGCCGTCCGACACCCGCCGCCCTCATCGGCCTGTTGTCGGATGGGGGCGAACCTGGCCCGTGGCTTCCCGGCGACCTCCAGACCATGGTCGCCACACGTCTGGCACCCGCGAGCGAACCACCCACCGGCGGCCCGCGCACCCCATCTCACACCCCGTTCGACGGCGGCGCGAAGAGCGTGAAGCAGGCGTACCGCTGCGCCGAGTGCGGCTGGCAGACGTCCAAGTGGGTCGGGCGCTGCGGGGCGTGCCAGGCGTGGGGCACAGTTGACGTGGCGGGCGCGGCCAAGCCCGCACGGGTCGTGACGCCCGGCGTCGTCTACCAGACGACTCTGCGGAACGACGCTGGCAGCTTCTTTTCGGGGCTCGGCGGCGTAGTCCTGTGCTGCTTCGGATGGTATGGGGGTGTCATTCGTTCTCCCCGCCCAGTCTGGTTTCTGATAGTAGTCGGCGCAATTTTTGGGCTGTTGGGGGTCTTCCTCATGTATGAGGCATTGCGGGGGAGCGCACGCAGACTGGTGATCACCGCGTCCGGCTTGGACGTCACCGTCGGCGAAGAACGCCACGCCTACGAGTGGGACGACGTGGCCAAGGTGACCATCATGAGACACGAGGATGGCGAAGCCTATATCTACGTCTACCCGAACCCGCATTGGAGCCCGCCTAAGAACGCCGAAGAAGGTCCAGGAAATGGCTGGGTCCCTGTGGGCCGCATTGACGAGTTCGGCACCCCCCCGAAAATCGTTGAGAAGGCGATCGCCCACTACGCCGGACCGGTCTGGGAACCTCCACCTGACTCCCTGTTGGAAGCCGACTCGGCCGACGTTTGGCGCCCGGACACCTCCAGGTCGTGATCACCGAGTCCGGTGATCACCGGCATCGCTCGCCGTGACGCGGCCGAACACCCCGTGGACGAGGCCGACCCGCATGGATCGCGTCCCCGAAGGGACGCTCGGCCGGGCCGATCGCGCCGACGCCGGACGTCAGAGGGTCCGGCGTCGGCGCGGGGAGGCCGCGGTCGTCAGCCGTACTGGGGATAGCCGTAGCCGACGACCTGGTCGGTGCTGCGGGTACGGATCCGCACGGCGTCGTCGGTGTTGCCCTCGACGGTCTGGATGGTGCCGTTGTGGTTGTCCTTGACGACCAGGCCGACGTGGTCGATGTCGTCGATGCCGTGGCCGCCGTTCCAGGCGAAGAACACGACCGCGCCGGGTTTGGGAGCGCTTCCCCAGCGATGCTGCTGCTGGAACCACCGGGCGTGCTCCGGGGTGAAGGCGTCGCCGCCGATTCCCTTGACGCCCACCTGCGCGCCCACCCAGGTGACGAACATGTCGCACCAACTCGCGTTGGCGTAGTCGCCGATCGACCCGCCGTCCCGCTGGACGCCCCTCTTGGCGAACGGCGAGGACATGAACCACTGGTTGAACTTGGTGCCGCCGGCGGCGGTCTCCGTCGTGCCGACCTGGGAGAGGGCCAGCTTCAGCGCGTCGGCGGCGGTCGGCACCTTCTGCGGACGATTCTCCTTCGGTTTCTTAATGGGCCTGGCGTCCAGTCCCCGGCCGGGAATGGGCCACTGCTTGGCCTGGCTCGCCGGGGGGAACGGGATCGCGGCCGAGGCGCCCACGGCATGGTGGGGAAGAGCAACGGTGGGTGACGCCTCGGCCGGCCCGGCCGCGGTCAAAATGATCGCGGCCGCACCGCCTGTTGCGATGCCGGCGAAGGCAGGAATGAGACGGACCGCGGACGGCGTCTTCTCGGGTCGGGGGACACAGGGCACCGGGGGAACTCCTTGGCTTCCATTCCGCTTACCGGGTTAGCTGACGGGTTCGGGCGGGAAGCTGCCCTACGGCACGAGGGGACGTGCCGATTCACCCCGGGACTTCTGTGGGTCCCCGGTTCCGCGGGGGGCGCGGATTCAGCGGGCCGCCCGTACGACGGACGGCGTCAAAAGAGGATGGGGGAATGGCCGCCATTGTGATGGCGGCGCGCGGTTTGGAGATGAACCGGCTCGGTCGAGCGCGCCCCGGGCACGCGTCTTCGCAAACGCGCTATCGCCTGGGACGACGGATTGGCCATCGCCGGCGGATATGCGGGCGACGCATACGAGGCGCCGCGAGAGTTATAGGAACATAGCAGGACAAAACACGCGCATAACACTAGGCAATTATGTGATCTGGGTCACTTAATCGCCGAGACTGGCGCTACGAAGCCTCGCAGAACACAACTGGTGTGCATCTTGCGACTATTTCGCCTAATGAGATTAGAAAGGCCATTTGTCGCTGAATGATGCTGATGTGACGGGAGAGGCCAGTGTTCTCCCGCGATCAGTCGCCGACCTCCACCGCGAGCCGGGTCAGCTGGACGCGGGAGGCCACCTCGAGCTTGCGGAAGATGTGGCGCAGGTGGAAGGCGACGGTGTGCGCGCTCATGAACAGCTGATCGGCGACCTCGCGGTTGGTGAGGCCCTGGGCGACGAGCTCGGCGACACGGCGTTCGGTGTCGGTGAGGCTGGCCCAGCCGGAGACGGGCCGGTCGGCCCGGCTCCAGTGCCGGCGCCGGATGCCCAGCCGCCTGAGCCGGCGGCGGACCCGAGCGGCGTCGCGCACCGCTCCGAGGGCCGAATAGCCCGCCAGCGCGGCGTCCAGGCCGCCGATGGCCTCCCGGCGTGTCCCGGGGCCGTCCGCCGCGAGCAGGCCTCCCAGATCCTCCGCCGCCGAGGCGCGCGCCCACGGGTCGGCGTATCGTTCGGCGGCGCGCCGCAGGGCGGCCCGATCACGGTCGAGCAGGCCGCGCGCGTGCGTCGCGGTGACACCGACGTCGGCGAAGACAGGGTGGTCCGCGGCCAGCCGGTCCATCGCCGCGACCACCCGCTCAGCGTGGGCCCGGTCGCCGAGGGCGAGCGCCGTCCGTACGAGCCACGGCGCCGCGGTCGGCTCGCCGACCAGGGTCCAGCAGTTCGCCGCGGCCTCGTCACAGAGCCGTACGACGGCCTCCTCCGCCGCTGCCGGCCCGTCGCGGGCGACGGCAAGCTGTGCCCGCACGAGATGGAACCCGGCCTCCGCGTGCGGCGATCCGTACTGGGACAGCGCGGGCCGCTCCGCCTCGGCGTACCGCCACGCCGCGGTCAGATCGCCGGCCCGTAGCGTCGCCGCGACCAGCACCGCCAGCGCGGACGACGTCAGCAGGTGCGGTCCCAGGTCGCGCGTGCTCGCCAGGGCGGCCTCGGCCTCGGCGACGGCCTCGTGGAACCGGCCCCCGGCCAGGTCGAGACGGGCGCGGATGACGCCGGGCGCCGCCGCCCAGGCCAGGTTCCCGGTCGTTTCGGCGTCCTCCGCGGCGCTCCCCATCACCGCGCGGGCCTCGTCCAGCCGGCGGACGTCGGTCAGCAGCATCGCCAGGATCATCCGGGGGTGACGGCCGCGCGCCTCCGCGGACCTCGCCCGCCGTACGGCCTCCCGGGCGAGGCGCAGTCCGTCGGTCAGCCGCCCCGCCTCCCAGTCGGACAGGGCCAGCCGGATCAGAGCCCCGGTGATCAGCAGGTCGCCGTGCCCGGCCGTGGCGGACACGATCCGATCCGCGTGGGCGCGCACACCCGCGTCGTCGCCCACCCCGGCCAGCGCGTCGAGCAGGGCCAGTTCGGCTTCGTCCCGGAGGTCGCGGGGCACGCCCTGATGGGCGAGGACGGCGGTCGCCTCGGCCGCGGCCTCGGCCGCCCGCCCCCGGAGCTGCAGGAGCCCGGCGCGCAGACAGTGCAGCCGGAGGTACGAGGCGTGCGACAACGGCCGGGTGAGCAGCGAATCCGCGAGTTCGGCGGCCTCTTCGAGGCGGCCCACCGCCGTGAGGACGTGAATCGCCGTCAGCGTCCGGGCGGGCCAGGCCGGCTCCCGGGGGCCGGTCAGCCGGAGGGCATGCGTGGCCAGGTCCGCGGCCGCTCGCGGAGAGGCGGGGATCACCTCGGCGATCGCCCGGTCGAGTACGGCCAGCGCCCGGGCGTCGCCCGCCCGGATGCCCCGGATGAGGTGGGAGGCGGCGGGGAGCACGGCCGTCCTGCCCCGCCCGAGCAGGAGGTCCCCGATCTGCCGGTGCAGCGCCCGCCGGACCGGCGCGGGCACGGTCGCGGCGGTGATCCGCCAGACCAGGTCGTTCCGGAAGGCGAGCTCGTCCGGTCCGGCGACCAGGAGCCCTCGGGAGAACGCCTCGTCGATCCAGGGCAGGAGGGCGGCCGGTGTGGTCCCGAGCAGCTCGGCCGCGTCCTCCGGAGCGAACGACCGTCCGATGATCGCGGCGACGCTCAGCAGATGACGTGTCGCCGGGCCGACGGCGTCGAGACGGCGCCTGACGTCGTCCTCGACCCGGCCGGGGAGCCGTACGGCCACGAGCCGGGCGTGCCCGTCGACGATCCGGACGGCCCCCTCGTCCAGCAACCCGGACAGCAGTTCGGTGAGCAGCGCGGGGTCGCCCCCCGCCTCGCCGGCGAGGCGCAGAACGTCCGCGCCGGGGACGCCGCCCAGCACGTCCGCCGCGACCTGCCGTACGGCGGCGTGGTCGAGCGGGCCGATCGTGAACCGGACGGCGCCGTCCCGCTCGAGCAGGTCGAACAGGCGGCCGGCGTCCGTCGCGCGGTCGGTCGTGCGGCGGGCCAGCAGCCACACCACCGGGGCGGCGGCGAGCCGCCGCGAGAGGGTCCGGATCGCCGTCAACGCCACCGGATCCGCCCACTGCAGGTCGTCGAGGCTCACCATGACCGGACCGGCTCCGGCCCGTTCCTCCAACTCCGAGCCGAGTCTCTCGACGATCCACGACTGCTCGTACGCCCACCGGACCGGCCCTTCGCCGTCGACGACGTCGCGGCCCCCGAGCGCGGAGAGCAACGGCTCGAAGGACGTCGGCGGCCCGAACTCCCGCCCCTCCCCGGCCACCGTCGAGAACCCGCGCTCCGCCGCCGCCCGCGCCGCCACCGCGAGCAGGAGGCTCTTCCCCGCCCCCGCCTCGCCGTCGACGAGGAGAACGCCGGACCGGCCGGCCCGTCCGGCGCCGAGAAGGTTCGTGACGGCGTTCCACACGTGTTCGCGGCCCCGCATCACCTTCCCGTCGACGGCCGCCTCCACGTAGGACGGCACAATCGCCATGAAATGGGCGTACCCGCTGTGCCGCCCCGACGACCGTCCGACCACCTGGTCATCGGCGCGGCCGATCACTCCGGGGGCGTCAGTAGCCGCTCGCCGCCGGGGCGTTCTGGGCGGCGTCCACCGGGATGTTCGCGCCGTTGACGGCCCTGGCGTGGTCCGAGAGCAGGAACGCCACCACCTCCGCCACGTCCTCGCCGCTCGGCAGCGCTCCGCCGGGGAACTCACCCAGGAAACGCTCATAGCGCTCGGGTTCACGCTGCCGGAACTCGTCCCACCCGCCGCCGGGGATCAGCATCGAACCCGGGCTGACCGTGTTCACCCGGATCCGGTCCGCAGCCAACTCCCGGGCCAGCGTGCTCGCCATGTAGATCTCCGCCGCCTTGGCCGCCCCGTACTGGGTGTTGCGGCCCGGCTTCCACCCGGAGATCGACGACACGATGACCACGTCTCCCCGCCCGCGCGCCCGCATGTGCGGCACGCAGGTCCGGATCGCGTGCGCCGAGTGCCCGACGTTCAGCTCGAAGGTCCTCGTCCACTCCTCCGGCGTCGAGTCCATCAGCCCGCCGCCGAACGCGTCCCCCGCGTTGGTCACGAGCCCGTCGAGACCGCCCAGCGCCTCCGCGGCCGCGTCGACGAAGGCCCCGAGTTCGTCCGGCACGGTGACGTCGCACGAGCGGGCGAACACCCGGGTCCCGTACTCGGCCTCGATCTCACGCGCCGTCGCGGCCAGCGTCTCTGCGCTCCTGGCGCACAGCGCCACCGCACAGCCCTCCGCCGCGAGCCGGCGCGCCACGATCCGGCCGAACCCCTTGCTGCCGCCGGTCACCACGACCGCGCGGTCCCGCAACCCGAACGTCACTGTGCCTCCCTCACCTCACGTCGTTCACTTCGGGCAGCCATGATCTCGTGATCGCCCGGATCCCGGTGCGCCGCGGGCCGCCCGATGGCCATATCGACTTCCTGCGAAACGTCGATAGCGCCCTATACTCCGCGTCTATGGCGGATGCTGCGGTCTCACCGGATCCCGACCTGATCCGCGCGTTGCGGGCGCTGTCGAACCCGATGCGACTGCAACTGCTGTCGTGGCTGCGCGAGCCCGAACGCCACTTCTCGCCGGAGGGAGCCATCGCCGACCCGGCCGAAGTGGGGGTGTGCGTCAGCCACATCCAGGCCAAGGCGGGGCTGGCCCAGTCGACGGTGTCGGCGTACATGGCCGAACTCGAGCGGGCCGGCCTGGTGCGGTCGACGCGCGTGGGCAAGTGGACCCACTACAAGCGCGACGAGGAGCGGATCGCCCGGCTCGTCGCCGACCTCGGGCGGACCCTCTAGGCCTGCGACGTCGTACGGCCGACGACGTACAGCGCCGCGCGCGTGTCCTGTCTCAGTGGCGGCTGAAAGTTTCAGCCGCGTTCCCGGTCCTTTCCCAGGTCGGCGTACATGCGCGCGTCCAGGTGCCGGAGCGCTCTTGCGATGCGGTCAGGGGCGGGTGATCGTTGCCAGCGCCCGCAAACGCCGGAGCAGGGCCGGGTGCCGCTTCGCCGCCTTTCGCCAGGGAGAACGCTCATGCCGATCCACCGGAGCTCGTGGTGCAGAGCCGTGATGGCCGCGGTCGCGGTACTGCTCGCCGGATTGGGGCTCGCCGCGATCCAGACCGCCGCCCGTGCCGCCGTGTCGTGCTCGGCGACGTATGCCAAGAGCTGGGACAACGGGAGCGCGTTCGGCGCCGATATCACGGTGACCAACACCGGTGACCCGCTGACCGGCTGGACGCTGAGCTTCGACTTCCCCGACAACCAGGTGATCACTCAGATGTGGGGCGGCGTGCCGGCTCCGGCGGTGCCCACCCCTGCCGGTGCGGCCATCACCGTCACCCCGGCCTCGTACAACGCCTCCCAGGGCACCGGGGCGACCTGGACCGTCGGTTTCAACGGCACCTACACCGGCGCCAACAACGCTCCGAGCGTCTCGTGCGCCGGCCCCGGTTCTGGAGGAACGCAGCAGGCTCTGGTGGTCTCTCCCACGAGCGTGAGCGTGCCCGAGGGCGGGACCGCCGGCTACACCGTCCGCCTGAACGCCCAGCCGTCCGGCAACGTGACGGTCACCAGCACCGCGGGTACCGGTGACGGCGACATCACCGTGGTGAGCGGCGCGACCCTGACCTTCACCACGTCCAACTGGAGCACCTCGCAGACCGTGAGGCTCGGTGCCGCCGAGGACCCCGACAGCACCAACGGCACCAGGCCGATCACCGTGGCGTCCAGCGGTCTGACGTCCGTCACGGTCAACGCGACCGAGGCCGACAACGACGGCGGGAGTACCGGGGGAGCGGCACCCGCGCTGCACGTCTCCGGGAACCGCCTCCTCACCGCGAGCGGCGCCACGTACCGGATGCTGGGCGTCAACCGATCCAGCGGAGAGTTCGCCTGTGTGCAGGGCAAGGGGATGTGGGACAGCGGCCCGGTGGACCAGGCGTCGGTCGACGCGATGAAGGCCTGGAACATCCACGCGGTCCGGATCCCGCTGAACGAGGAGTGCTGGAACGGCACGGACGGCACACCAAGCGGCGCCACGTACCAGCAGAACGTCAAGGACTACGTGAAACTGCTGGTCGCGAACGGCATCACGCCGATCGTGGAGATGCACTGGAACCACGGTCAGTACACCGGCCAGGGCGCCGGCTGCTCGGACACGGCGGCGACCTGCCAGAAGCCGATGCCCGACGCGCAGTACGCGCCGACGTTCTGGACCGGCGTGGCCAACGCCTTCAAGGGCGACGACGCCGTCGTCTTCGACCTGTTCAACGAGCCCTACCCGGACGCCGCCGCGAACTGGGACGCGACCGCCGCCTGGACCTGCTGGCGCGACGGCGGCACCTGCACCGGCATCGGCTACCAGGTGGCCGGTATGCAGTCACTGGTCAACACGGTGCGCGCCACCGGCGCGACCAACGTGATCATGCTCGGAGGCGTCGCCTGGTCCAACGACCTGAGCCAGTGGCTGACCTACAAGCCGACGGACTCGACCGGCAACCTGATGGCGGCGTGGCACACCTACAACTTCAACACCTGCTCCAACACCTCCTGCTGGGACAGCCAGGTCGGCGCCGTCGCCAAGCAGGTGCCGGTGCAGGCCGGTGAGATCGGCCAGAACTCCTGCGCCCACGACTACATCGACCAGGTGATGGCGTGGGCCGACGCGCACGGCGTCGGGTACACCGCCTGGACCTGGAACCCGTGGGGCTGCAGCCAGGGCAACGTGCTCATCACCGACTTCAGCGGCACCGCGACCAGCACCTACGGCGAGGGCTTCAAGGCCCACCTGCTCACCCAGAACCCCCTCTCGTAGGACCACGCGGCCGGGTCCTGACGGGTCCGGCCCGGTCCGCGAGGGACACGCCCAGGAGCCACCCATGCTTCGCAGACTCGACCTGTACGCCCTGCTCGCCGTCCTCATCGCGGCGGTGGCCCTCGGCGTCGCCCTGCCCGCGCGGTCGGCGACCGCACCCGTCCGGATCATGCCGCTCGGCGACTCGATCACCGCCGGGCCCGGCTGCTGGCGCGCGATGCTCTGGCACCACCTGCAGACCGCCGGATACACGAACCTCGACTTCGTCGGCAGCGTTCCCGACGGCGGCTGTAACTACGGGTACTCCTACGACGGCGACAACGAGGGCCACGGTGGGTACGCCGCCACCGGCATCGCCGACCAGAACCAGCTGCCGCCGTGGCTGGACGCGGCCAAGCCCGACATCGTGCTGATGCACCTGGGCACCAACGACATGTGGGGCGGCTCCATCCCCACCGACAGCATCCTCGCCGCGTACACGAAGCTGGTCGGCCAGATGCGGGCGAACAACCCGAACATGAAGATCATCGTGGCCCAGATCATCCCCATGAACCCGTCGAGTTGCCCCACCTGCGCGGCCGGCGTGGTGGCGCTCGACAAGGCGATCCCGGGATGGGCGTCCGGTCTCACGACCGCCCAGTCGCCCATCGTCGTCGTGGACCAGTGGACCGGATTCGACCCGGCCACGGACACCGGCGACGGGGTACACCCGAACGACACCGGCTTCCAGAAGATGGCCGACCGCTGGTACCCGCCGCTCGCCCAGGCACTGGGCGGCGTGACCCCGCCGACCTCGCCGACTCCGCCCACCGAGGGCGGGTGCACCGCCACCTACCGGGTGATCTCCCAGTGGAGCGGTGCCTTCCAGGGCGAGGTCACGGTGCGGAACGACTCCTCGGCCGCCTCCTCCGGGTGGACGGCCACCTTCACCTTCGCCGACGGGCAGCAGATCAGCCAGTCGTGGAACACCGTGCTCACCCAGAACGGGGCCGGCGTCACGGCGCACAACGCGGGCTACAACGGCGACCTGCCGGCCGGCGCGTCGACCGCATTCGGCTTCATCGCCACCTGGAACAACGCCGCCAACGCGCCACCGCAGGTGAACTGCACGCTCAACTGAGCCGACGGCGGGCTCCGGAGACTCGGGGCCGTCCGGCGCTCACCGCGCGTCGACGAGGATGCCGTAGGTGCTGATCTTCCGGTAGATGGTCGCCCGCGAGATGCCCAGCAGCTCGGCCGCCGCGGCCTTGTCACCGTGGGCGTCGTGCAGTGTCCGGATGATCGCGTCGCGCTCGAGGGACTCCCAGGGGGTGAGCACGCGCCGGCTGGTCACCTGGCACGCCTCGGGCAGGTCGCCGGGCTGGATCTCCCCGATCCGCCTGCGGGTCAGCGCGAATCGGAGCGCCTGCTGGAGCTCGGCGACATTGCCCGGCCAGCTGTAGCGCAGCAGCACCCGCATGGCCGCCGGCCCGCACGACACCGACCCGCTGCGGGAGAACCGGCGCAACAGGACCGGTACGAGGGCCCGCACGTCCTCGATCCGGTGGCGCAGCGCCGGCACGGTCAGCGTCACCGCCAGTCTGCCCAGCAGGTCGGCCGGCGGCTGGGCCTCCAGGTACGTGGTGGCGACCACCCAGGGCCGGCTCTGGTGCCCGGCGGCGGTGTCCATCCATTCGAGGAGCGCCGGCAGCGCGTCGCGTGGGTACCGCTCCGGGTAGCGCAGCACCACGGTCGCCCCCGGCGAGTCGATGGTCGCGGTCATCCGGCGCAGGCAGGCCGTCCGATCCTCGGCGAGGTCGGTCGGTTCGACCACCATGAACGGGCTCGCGGGCCTGCAGTCGCGATGGACGGCTTCGGTGACCGCCAGTTTGCCCACCCCCGGCTCGCCTTCCAGGAGCACCCAGGAACGGTTCCCGCAATGGGCCTCCAGCTCGGTGCACACCTGACGGAACACCGGGGACGTGCCGGCCACCGTGAGCCGGGGAGGCCGGACCGGGTGCGGAGCCGGCTCGGCGTCCGGTACCAGCTTGATCTCGACGAGGGCGCCGGCTGCTCCGGTCCGCGCGTCGACCGGGTGTACGCGCAGGGTCGCCGCCTCCCCATGGGCCAGCGTGACGCGGCCGACCAGTTCCCGACCGGCCTGCGACACCTGTTCGACCTTGTCCCGCACGATCGTCTGGTCGGAGGGCTCGAGCAATGTGGCGGCGTTCCGGTTGGCGATGATCAGATCGTCGCCGACGGTGAGGACGGCGCCGCCGCGTCTGCTGAGGACGAGGAACTCGGTGAGCATGGCCCGTTCGCGCTCCGAGCCGAGCTCCAGCAGCCGCTGTTCGATGTCGTCGGCGGCACCGCCGGCCAGAGCGGCCATCAGGGGATTGGAGTCCTTGACCCAGCAGGTGAGGTCGACCAGGCCGACCAGGCGTCCGGTCAGACGGTCGCGAATGGGCGCTCCGGCGCACGCCATCGTGTGCAGTCGTTCGGAGAAGTGCTCGGTGCCGACGACGGAGTAGACCTGGCGCGCCTCGATCGCGGTCCCGATGCCGTTGGTCCCGACGTACTCCTCTCCGTAGCCGAAGCCAGGGGCGAGCCGGAGGTTGTCGAGGCGCGCGGCCAGGGAGCCGCGTTCGACCCGCCGATCGAGGATCCGGCCGTGGGGGTCGGTGAGCAGGAGACTGATCGCGGTGCCGGACAGCCGTTCCTCGAGCCGGTCCAGCACGGGCTTCGCGGCGTGGATCAGGCGGCCGTCGGTGTCGAGGTCGTCGGAGTACGGCGGATCGAGGCGGTCGCTTGCGACCCCGGACAGCCGTGAACGCCGCCACGACTCGACGATCCCGGTCCGTACGGGCAACTGCGGTACGTCCTCCGCCGCCAGGAAGGACTCTCTGGCCTGCGCCACCATGCGGCACAGGTCATCGCTGAAGTCGATCACTACCGGTCCCCCGGCGCTGGTAGTGTCCGTTTCCTCCAGACTATGTCTTCAGCGTCCCGGTGGCGGAAGCCCGCCGCGACGCCGTAGCGCGCTCCCGGGCAGGGCTGATGTGGCGGTTCGGATCCTGGAAGCGGGCCGCGTCGCGGACGCGCCCACACGTGTGGCGGCCCGGACGCGGAGCGTCTCGGGCCGCCGTGAATTCGGGGTGCCGGCCTCGGCCCGTTTTCCGGGCCGGAGGCTCAGCGCCGTCCCACGCCACCGGTCGGGCTGCCGTCGTCCATCGGCGCCATCAGCGGGGTCGGGAACGCGCCGAGCGATACGACCTGGGTGTGGGTGCCAGTCGTCGGGAGACTGGCGGCTGCGTACGCGGGCTGGGCGACGATGGCGGCGGCTGCCGCCAGGCTCAGCGCTGCGATCGTCTTCTTCAGCATCGTGATCTCCTAGATGCGTTCGGGGCGGCCGGTCGGCCACGACTCCAGAACACCTCGCCTCGCCGCCGTGGGACGTCTCAGCATGAGACAAAGGCGCCGAGGCGGATCATCGGTGCTTCCGTGTGATGATGATCTGCCCGGACGCGTGCCCGGCACGACGCGGTGCGGACGCGCGGCTCGGCCCTCCGTCCCCACTCCGGAAGCAGGAACGATCCGTGCGGCGTACCACCACGCTCTCCGCCCTGGCCCTCGCTCTCGTCACCGCCGTCGGCGGTGCCGTCTTCACCACCGCGCAGGCCGGCTCCGCCGCGCCGAACGGCGCCCGCACCCTGCTGGACGCGGTGCCCCGGCGCGGTGTGCTGCGGGTGTGCACCACCGGTGACTACCGGCCGTTCAGCTACTTGGATCCAAAGACGAGCACCTACACCGGCATCGACATCGACATGGCGAAGAACCTGGCGAGCAGCCTGGGGGTGAAGATCAGCTTTGTGCCCACCACGTGGGCGAAGCTCGTCGACGACCTCACCGCGCGCAAGTGCGACATGAGCATGGGCGGCGTTTCGGTGACCCTGGCGAGGGCCCAGAAGGCGTACTTCAGCACGCCGTACCTCACCGACGGCAAGGCCGCGATCGCCCGTTGCGCCGACAAGGACAAGTACCAGACCCTCGACGCCATCGACCAGCCCGGGGTCCGGGTGATCGTCAACCCCGGCGGCACCAATGAGAAGTTCGTCACCGCGAACATCAAGAAGGCCACGGTCATCACCCACGCCGACAACAACACCATCTTCGACGAGATCGTGGCCGGGCGGGCCGACGTCATGATCACGGACGCGAGCGAGACGAAGTACGAGGCGAAGCTCCACCCTGAGCTGTGCGCGCTCAATCCCGACAAGCCGTTCACCTTCGGCGAGAAGGCCTATCTGCTGCCGCGAGGCGACGAGGAGTTCAAGCAGTACGTCGACCAGTGGGTTCACCTCACGACCCACGACGGCACCTACGCGGGCTACGCCGCCGCCTGGCAGAACTGACGTGCGGCAGGCGGGAGGGCCCCGGCCCTCCCGCCCCCGGGCGCTACCAGGGCGGGGGCGTGCCGGATCCGGCGATGTGCAGGGGGACGCTGCGCGCGCGCAGTGCGGCCAGCTCGTCCTGGGGGGTTTCGGAGTCGACGACGACCAGGTCGAAGGCGGTCAGCGGGGCGAGCTGGTGCAGGCCGTTCTTGGCGAACTTGCTGTGGTCGACCAGCAGGACGCGACGGTCGGCGGAGTCCATCAGCGCCCGCTTCACCGCCACCGTCTCCTGCGACTGGTGGTAGCAGTGGCCGTTGGTGATCGCCGTCGTCGACATGAACAGGACGTCGGCGTGCAGTGATCGGATGGCCTCGCTGGTGCGCAGGCCGAGGAAGGCGTCGTAGGCGGGGTAGTACGCGCCGCCGAGGGCGATGAGGTCGATGCCGGGCTTGTCGGCCAGCAGGTTCACCGCGGCCAGGAAGTTCGTGATCACGGTGAGCGGTCCCCGCGCCGGCAGCAGCTCGGCGACGGCCAGGCCGGTGGTGCTCTCGTCGATCATGACCGACGCGCCGGGGGAGACGAGGTCGACCGTCGCGTGGGCGAGCTGCCGTTTGGCCTCGGCCATCGCCTGCAGGCGATGCCGCACGTCGCCGTGGTAGATCGCGGACGGCTGCGCGGTGGCGCCTCCGCGGATCTTGCGCAGCCAGCCCTCACTCTGCAGGGCGTCCAGGTCGCGGTGGATGGTCATGACGCTCACGTCGTACGTCTCCGCGAGGCTCTTGACGTGCACGAACCCTTCGTCCGCGACGCGCCTGCGGATCTTCTCCCGCCGGTCCCGCGCGACCTCGGCATCGCTCGCGGCCGGTGCCGTCGCGTCCTCTGCCACGTGCGCTCCTCGACCCCGATGTGATGTCGATGTGAACGTAACACACGCATGACCGTCCGTGCGAGCGTGTAAAACACGACAAAAACGGCGCTACCGGCGCTGGCGCGCCTCCTTCGTCACGTTGCTTAACGCTCCTGGACGTTAAAATCTCTCAGATACTTGACACAGTTCGGGCGTCGGGTGTTTCGTTCGTCACCTCGACAGGCGGTTCGCGCGGGCCGCCGTGCCTCCTCGCTCCCGAACCTTCGGAGGAGAACGTGACAATGTTCCGCCCCAGAACGGTCGCCGCGGTCACGGCCGCCCTCACCCTGCTCACCGCCGCCACGGCCTGCGCGTCCAAGGGCTCCGGTGGGGCCGGCGGATCCGGCGACGCCAAGAACGCCAAGGTCGCCTTCCTCATGCCGGACATCGCCTCGACCCGGTACGAGCTGTACGACGCGCCGCTGTTCAAGGCCAAGATGAAGCAGTTGTGCCCGGGGTGCACGGTGCTGTACCAGAACGCCGGCGCCGACGCTTCCAAGCAGCAACAGCAGGCCAGCTCGGTGCTGGCCCAGGGGGTCAAGGCCATCGTCATCGACCCGGTGG
This sequence comes from Actinoallomurus vinaceus, assembly GCF_039542055.1. Lineage (NCBI taxonomy): Bacteria > Bacillati > Actinomycetota > Actinomycetes > Streptosporangiales > Thermomonosporaceae > Actinoallomurus > Actinoallomurus vinaceus. Next base: position 97,959 of record NZ_BAABHK010000018.1, on the reverse strand, counting down.
ACTCCGCGGCGGCCGCCTCGATCGTGCGGACCGCGCAGGCGCAGAAGGTCGCGGTGATCGCCTACGACCGGCCGATTCCGGCCATCAAGGCCGACTACTACGTGTCGTTCGACAACCAGAAGATCGGCGCGTCGATCGCCCAGTCCCTCGTCGACCACCTCAAGCAGACCAAGGCCACGGGCGGGATCCTCGAGGTCAACGGATCGCCGACGGACGCCGCGGCCGGTCTGATCAAGAAGGGCATCCACAGCGCCGTCGACCCCAGCGGACTCAAGCTGCTCGCCGAGTACGACACGCCCAACTGGGAGCCGGCCAAGGCGCAGGACTGGGTGAGCGGGCAGATCAGCAAGTTCGGCAAGGGGCAGATCGCCGGCGTCGTCGCGGCCAACGACGGTACCGGCGGCGGCGCCATCGCCGCGTTCAAGGCGGCCGCCGCGCCCGTTCCCCCGGTGACCGGGAACGACGCCGAGCTCGCCGCCGCGCAGCGGATCATCGCCGGCGACCAGTACAACACCATCTCCAAGCCGATCAAGATCGTGGCGGAGGCCGCGGCCAACGTGGCGAACCAGTTCCTGCAGGGCAAGCCGCCCGCGGGACAGGCCACGCTGTTCAACACGCCGTCCCAGCTGTTCACCCCGACCGTGGTCACGCAGCAGAACATCGGTCAGGTGCTGCTCGGCCCCGGCGGCGCCCTGAAGGTCTCCGACGTCTGCACCCCGACGTACGCGGCTGCCTGCGCGAAGCTCGGCATCAAGTGACGGTCCGCCGGCCCCGGCCCACCGGACCGGAGCCGGCGGCTTCGGCCGTATCGACGAAGGATCAGCATGTCCTCATCGCCTTCCCAAGCGAGCCCGCTGCTGTCGCTGCGGGGCATCAGCAAGACCTTCGGTGCCGTCGCCGCCCTGACGGACGTCGACCTCGACGTCTCGGCGGGTGAGGTCGTCGCCGTCGTCGGCGACAACGGCGCCGGAAAGTCCACCCTCGTCAAGGTGCTGTCGGGGGTCCACCAGCCCGACGCGGGATCCATCACGTTCGAGTCGCGTACGGTCACGGTCCCCAGCCCGGCCGCGGCGCAGCAGCTCGGCATCGCCACCGTCTTCCAGGACCTGGCGCTCTGCGAGAACCTCAACGTGATCGAGAACCTCTTCCTCGGCAGGGAGCTGCGGGCGCTGCGCCTGGACGACGTCGCCATGGAGGTCCGCTCCCGCGAGCTGCTCCGCCGGCTGTCGGCGAAGATCCCGAAGCTGTCCGTCCCGGTCGCGGCGCTGTCGGGCGGCCAGCGGCAGACCGTCGCGATCGCTCGTTCCCTGCTCGGCGACCCCAAGATCGTCATCCTCGACGAGCCCACCGCGGCGCTCGGCGTCGCCCAGACCGCCGAGGTCCTCAACCTGATCGACCGGCTGCGCGAAGGCGGCCACGGAGTGATCATGATCAGCCACAACATGGACGACGTGCTCTCGGTCGCGGACACGGTGGCCGTGCTGCGCCTCGGCCGCAACAACGGGGTCTTCGACGCGATCGAGGCCTCGACCGAGCAGATCGTCACCGCGATCACCGGGGCCGCCGACAACGCGGTCACCCGGCGCAGGAGGCGCGCGCGCCGCGCCGTGTCGGCACCCGCCGGGGAAAACGCCGTGTCGGGCGTCAAGGAAGGGGCCGACCATGAGTGACCTGGGCACCGCGCCGGCGCTCGCCGAGCCCGAGCAGCCGGAGCCGTACGAGCCGGAGGAACCCGGCGGCCTGCGCGCGCTGACCTCGCGCTTCCGCGGCGGCGACCTCGGCGTCCTCCCGGTCGTGGCGGGCCTGGTGGTGATCTGGACGGTGATGCAGTCCCTCAACAGCGTCTTCCTGTCGAGCACCAACCTGGTCAACCTGACCCTCGAGTGCGCGCCGGTCGGCGTCATCGCGCTCGGCGTCGGACTGATGCTGCTGGTCGGGCAGATCGACCTCTCGATCGGCTCGCTGAGCGGAATGGCGGCGGCCCTCACCGCCATCCTCTTCGTCGATCAGGGCCTGTCGCCCTGGCTGGCCGTGCCCGCCGCGGTGGCGAGCGCCGCGGTCATCGGCTGGCTCTACGCGCAGGTGTTCAACCGGCTCGGCGTGCCCAGCTTCGTCATCACCCTCGCCGGCCTGCTCGGCTTCCTCGGCGTGCAGCTGTGGGTGCTCGGCAGCAAGGGGGCGATCAACCTGCCGTACGACTCCGGGCTGGTCACCTTCGCCCAGCTCGACTTCCTGCCCCAGTGGCTGTCGTACGCGCTGGTGGTCGTCGCGGCGGGCTGGCTGTTCGCCGCCGGATACCTGCGGGCCAGGGCGCGGCGAACCGCCGGGCTCCGCGCGGCGTCGCTGCGCGGTCTGGTGCTGCGCAGCCTCGTGCTGCTCGTCGGCCTCGGAGTGGCGGTGGGGTACCTCGGCCAGACCCGTGGCGTGGGCTGGATGTTCGTGCTCTTCCTCGCGCTGGTGCTGGCGACGCACTACGTGCTGACGCGCACCAAGTTCGGCAAGTCGATCTACGCGGTGGGCGGCAACGTCGAGGCGGCCCGCCGGGCCGGCATCAACGTCAAGGCGGTGTACACCTCGATGTTCGTGCTGTGCACGACGCTCGCAGCGATCGGCGGCGTGCTGGCCGCGGCCCGCCTCGCCGCGGCGAACCAGAGCACGGGCGGCGGCGACGTCAACCTCAACGCCATCGCCGCCGCGGTGATCGGCGGCACGAGCCTGTTCGGCGGGCGCGGCAACGCGTTCGCTGCGCTGCTGGGCATCGTGGTCATCCAGTCGATCTCCAGCGGGCTCACCCTGCTCAACCTCGACTCCTCCTTCCGCTACATGGTCACCGGAGCGGTGCTGCTGCTCGCGGTGGCGCTGGACGCGGTGGCCCGGCGCTCGCGCGCCTCCCACGGCCGCGCCTGACGACATGACGAGATCGGGAAGGAAGTAGCCATGGCGGTGGTCTGCGTCGACGCGGGCACCACGATGATCAAAGCGGTCGGCTACGGCGACGACGGCGCCGAACTGGCGGTGGAACGCCAGAACACCACCGTGCGGCACCCGGCGCCCGGACACGCCGAGCAGGACCCGGCCGAGGTCTGGCAGGCGGTCGTCCGCGGCATCCGGCGGGTCCTCGAACGGCTGGACACACCCGTGAGCCACCTGGCCCTGACCGCGCAGGGCGACGGGTCCTGGCTGGTCGACGCGGCGGGAACGCCGACCGGGCCGGCGATCCTGTGGAACGACGGGCGGGCCGGCGCGATCGTCGAGCGCTGGGCGCGCGACGGCGTCCTCGAGCGCGCGTTCCGCCGCAACGGGTCGCTGACCTTCGCCGGCCTGCCCAACGCCATCCTCAGCTGGCTCCGCGAGCACGATCCGGACCGGCTCGCGCGCTCGGCCGCCTCCCTGACCTGCGGAGGCTGGGTCTTCCTGCGGCTCACCGGGGAACCGGTCGCGGACCTGTCGGACGGCTCGGCGCCGTTCATGGACATCCGCGAACGCCGCTACTCCGACGAGCTCCTCGCCCTGTACGGGATGGAGTGGGCCCGGCCGTTGCTGCCCGAGCTGCGCGGCGACGGCCGGCGCGTCGGCGAGCTGACCGCGTCCGCCGCGGCGGAACTCGGCCTGCCCGAGGGCACGCCCGTGGTCCTCGCTCCGTACGACATCGCGACCACCGCGATCGGCGTCGGCGCGGTCGACGCCGGTCAGGCGTGCACCATCCTCGGCACCACGCTCTGCACCGAGATCGTGCTGGACGAACCCGGGCTCGACGGCGACCCGTCCGGCCTCACCGTGGCGCTCGACCGGCGTTACCTGCGGGCCTTCCCGACGCTCGCCGGCGGCCAGGTGATCGACTGGGCCTGCCGCATGCTGGACCTCGGCGGCGACCCGGCCGCGCTGTCGCGGCTCGCCGAGCGGTGTTCGCCGGGCGCCGACGGCCTGCTCTTCCTGCCCTACCTGTCACCGGCGGGGGAGCGGGCGCCGTTCCTGGATCCCCGCGCGCGTGGATCGTTCCATGGGCTGTCCGTCGACCACGACCGCGAGCACCTGGCCCGCGCCGTCCTGGAAGGGCTCTGCCTGGTGATCCGCGACTGCCTGGCCGCCTCCGGGGCACGGCCCGTGGAACTGCGGGTCAGCGGCGGCGGATCCGCCAGCGCCGCCTGGCTGCGGATGCTCGCCGACGTGACCGGCGTCCCCGTGGTGCGCACCGCGGACGCCGAGGCGGGCGCGCGCGGCGCGTTCATCGTCGGAGCCGTGGCCACCGGCCGGGCCGCCGGCGAGCGCGAGGCCGCCGACGCGTTCATCCGGCCCGGCGACGCCTTCCCACCGGACCCCGGCAACGTCGAGCGGTACGCCCGCCTGTACGAGGCGTTCCTCGAGGTGCGCGGCGCCACCGCGGCGGCCTGGCCGACGCTCGCGACCCTGCGCGGCGGACCGGCGTGAACGGCCACGACGAGGTCTGGCTCGGCATCGACCTGGGCACCCAGAGCGTACGGGTCGTCGCCGCGACGGCGTCCGGCCGGATCGCCGGCGAGGGCGCGGAGCGGCTGACCGACCGGCGTGAGGCGGGCCGCCACGAGCAGGACCCGGAGGAGTGGTGGCGCGCCACCGCGGCGGCCTGCGGTCAGGCCCTCCAGGGCGTACCGCCCGGCGCGGTGCGCGCCGTCGCCGTCGACGGCACGTCCGGGACGATCCTGCTGACCGACGACGACGGCACGCCGCTGACCCCCGGCCTGATGTACGACGACACGCGCGCCACCGAGGAGGCCCGCCGGGCCGACGAGGCCGGCGCGGCGGTGTGGGAGGAGCTGGGATACCGGCGGATGCAGCCGGCGTGGGCCCTCCCGAAGCTGCTGTGGCTGCTGGACCGGCATGCAGGACCCGCCCGCCTCGCCCACCAGGTCGACTTCGTCAACCGGCGGCTGGCCGGCCACGCCGTCCCCACCGACCTGAGCAACGCGCTGAAGACCGGCGCGCACCTGATCGAGGAGGCCTGGCCGACGGACGTCCTGGACGCGCTGGGGGTGCCCGCCGGCACGCTGCCGGAGCTCGTCCGTCCGGGCACCCCGATCGGCGCGGTGTGCGCGGCCGCGACCGAGGCCACCGGCATCCCCGAGGGCACCCCGATCATCGCCGGGACGACCGACGGCTGTGCCGCGCAGCTCGGCGCCGGGCGGTTGACCGTCGGCTCGTGGAACTCCGTGCTCGGGACCACGCTCGTGCTGAAGGGCGTCTCCACCGAGCTCGTGCGCGACCCGTACGGCGCGGTGTACTCGCACCGCGCGCCGGACGGCGAATGGCTGCCCGGCGGTGCGTCGAGCACCGGCGCCGGCGTGCTCGCCCGCGACTTCGCCGACCGCGACCTGCGCGCGCTGGACCGTCTCGCGGCGGGGCACGAGCCGGCGCGCGCCCTGGCGTACCCGCTGGTCTCCGAGGGGGAGCGGTTCCCGTTCGCGGCGCCGGAGGCCCGCGGCTTCCGGCTCGGCGGCACCGGCGACGAGGCCGACGACTACGCCGCCGTCCTGCAGGGCGTCGCCTACATCGAGCGCCTGTGCTTCGACCACCTCGACCTGCTGGGCGCGCCCACCGGCGGCGACATCACGCTCACCGGCGGCGGGGCGCGCAGCGCGTACTGGTGCCGGCTGCGCGCCGACGTCCTCGGGCGGCCGGTGATCGTGCCGGCCAACCCCGAACCCGCGCTCGGCGCCGCCGTCCTGGCCGCCTCACCCGGCCGCCGCGTCGCCGAGGTCGCGGCCGAGATGGTCGCGGTCCGCGAAACGATCGACCCGGGCCCGCGCTCCGGCCGGTTCGACGACGGGTATCTGCGCCTGGTGGGCGAGCTGGAACGGCGCGGCTGGCTGCCCGCGCCCACGGCCGCGCACGCACGCGCACGCACGGCGTCCGAACAGGCGGGGTCCGAACAGGCGGCGCCTGGACGGGCGGCGCCGACTCAGGAAGGAATGCCACGATGACCCAGCTCGCCCTCGTCCGCCATGGAGAGACCGAGTGGCACGCGGAGAACCGCTACGCGGGCATCAGTGACGTCTCCCTGACCGCGCGCGGCCTGGAACAGGCACGGCAGCTCGCCGCCTGGGCCGGGAAGGCGGGGTTCGCCGCGGTGTGGACCTCCACCCTGACCCGGGCGCAGCTCACCGCGGCCCCCTGCGCCGACGCCATCGGCGTACCCCTGAACGTCGACGAGCGGTTGCGCGAACTGGACTTCGGGCAGGCCGAGGGGCTCACCCGTGCCGAGATGCACGAACGGTTCCCCGAGGCGCTGCGGGCGTTCCGCGCCGACCCGGTCGCCGACCACCTTCCCGGTGGCGAGGACCCCACCGAGGCCGTACGCCGGTTCACCGGCTGCCTGTACGACCTCGTGGACCGGTATCCCGGCGACCGGGTCCTGGTGGTCGCGCACACCACCGCGATACGGCTCGCGCTGTGCGAGCTGATCGGGGTCCCGCTTCGCGACTACCGGCGGATCTTCCCGTCGGTGCGCAACTGCGCGCTGACCGAGATCCGCCTGAGCCGCGAGGAGGCCGCCCTGCTGGAGTTCAACACGCCCATCGAGAGCATCCAGGAGCTCACCACATGACCACCCGCCTGCTCGCGGCCGGAGACCACTTCGTCCTCAATCGGCTCCTCATCGACGCCGTACGGGCGCAGGCCCCAGGCGAACTGGAGTTCGCCGAGATCACCCTCGACTGGCCGCTGGTGCCGTTCGGCCGGGTCGCCGAGGTCGACGAGGCGTCCGGCACCGAGGACCAGCTGATCGAGGCACTGGGCGACGCCGAGATCTGCCTCACCCAGATGGCGCCGCTGACCCGCCGGGTCATCGAGGCGTGCCCGCGGCTCAAACTGATCGGGATCGGCCGCGGCGGACCGGTCAACGCGAACCTCAAGGCGGCGGCCGAGCACGGAGTCACCGTCTGCTACGCGCCCGGCCGCAACGCCGGCGCCACCGCCGAACACACCCTTGGCATGATCCTGGCCGCCGCGCGCCGCATCCCGCAGACCCACGCCGACCTGACCGCCGGCAAGTGGCGCAGCGACTACTACCGGTACGACGAGGTCGGCATCGAACTGCGCGGCAGTACGGTCGGCCTCGTCGGCGGCGGAGCGGTCGGCAACCTGGTCGCCCAGATGCTCGACGCCCTCGGCGCGCGGGTGCTCATCCACGACCCGTACCTGACCGAGACCACGGTCGGCGAACTGGTCTCCCTGAAAGAGCTGCTGTCCCGCGCGCAGGTCGTCACGCTGCACGCCCGGGTCACACCGGAGACCACCGGGATGATCGGCGCGCCACAGATCGCCGCCATGCGCCCCGGCGCGATCATCGTCAACTGCGCACGCGGCGCCCTGCTCGACTACGAGGCCGTCTGCGACTCGATCGACAAGGCGCATCTGTTCGGCGCGGCGTTCGACGTCTTCCCCGAGGAGCCGATCCCGGCCGGGTCGCGGCTGCTGTCCACGCCGGGCATCGTGCTGACGCCACACCTGGCCGGCGCCAGCCGGCAGACCGCCGCGAACGCCGCACGCATACTCGCCGAAGACGTCGGCCGGTACCTGCGAGGCGAGCCGCTAGCGTACGCCGCGGAGGCCTGAGGACTGGCCGCTGGTGCCGTTCGGCCGCGTCGCCGAGGTCGACGAGGCGTCCGGCACCGAGGACCAGACCGTGGAACATGGACCTGCGCGCTGCCTTGATCGGCGGCGCGTGCGGGTGGGCTAAATGCTCGCAAAGCAAGGCGATATGCCGCGAATCGCGACATGGCGCAGCTGGCGGGCCGCTTTCACCGAGTATTCGGCGCACCCACGTCGAAGCCGAGAGGGCTCGGTCTAGCGGTCGGCCCCGCCCGCACACAAAGTCGCGGTGTCGATCAGTGGTCCCTGGGGAAACGCAAGATCCGCGACCAGTTTGTGTGCAGACGGGACCGCACCCTCCCGCGACCGGTCAACACGCCGCTACCGGCGCCCGCCAGGTGTCGTGCTGCCACTGCACCTGGCTGGCGCGAGCCGCTAGACCGCCGCGAACGCCGCCCGCATCCTCGCCGACGACGTCGGTCGGTACCTGCGGGGCGAGCCGCTGGCCCACGCCGCGAAGGCCTGACCAGCCGTCGGCCCCGGGCGCGTCACTCGTCTCGAGGGATCGGGTGGACCGTCTCGTAGGTGCACCCGCCTCGACGATCTGTTCGCATCGAGGGAAACAGGTGTTCAAATCCCCTCAGGTTCACTGCTGCTGGCCCGGGGGGGACGGCCTCCCCGGATCCACGATGTGAGGGCTCCGTCCCTGTTGGGCGCGCCGGGGACATGGTTAGGTCGGTCGTGGTCATCCTTGATTGGCGATCACCGATACTTCGAAGATGTGGCGTGGTTTCGCATTTGCATTCTCGCCGCGTGCAAACGTAACTGTGGACTCGTCCGCAGAACCTATCCACGTGCCGAGGAACAGCTCCGGCAGGTACTGCTCCACCGGCACCGCTGCATGACGGATGTCGTTGTAGCCGATGGTGAGACTGTGCTGCCCCAACGCGTCCCGGCCACTGACCAAGGCATGGATCCAGCGTGCGGTCAAGCACACGACCTCTCCGGTCGACAGAACTAGCCAGTAGCCAGCCGACTGTGACCTCTTCAGGAGCGCCACCAACTGAGGCACGTCGATCCGCCACTTCTCATGTAGCGCCGCAGATTTTCCTGCCGCGAACGCCTGAGACTTCTTGATTTGAACAAGCTCAGCCAGCTCGATACGGATATCTGGCCGGATGTCCGCGTTCAGTAGAAGCGCGATGTCACAACCCCACTGAGGCTCCTCGGTCGTCTTGTGGGTCGGTCGATGACTGACCGAGATCGTCCGCGCCAGACGAGACTGCCCACCTGCAATCAGGCGTAGCGAGACACCGCGGAATGCTGCTTCCAACTCGGTGAGCAACACACCGGTGACGTGCTCCTCAACCGCCACGGCGCCTTGGTCCTTCGCGAATTCGCTGAAGCGTGACATGGCTTGCCGAATAGCGTTGGGCAACGTCGCGTCGAGATCTATCGACCCAAGCCATGTTTGGGCGAGCGACGTCAGCGGGTTGGGAAACAACGGCGTGTCGTCGAACGCCTGTGCAGCAAGGTCCGCGAGCCAACGGCGCACATCCTCGCTCGGGGTTGCTACTCCCGCTGTCCGAGCGAGCAAACCCTGGGTGCGATCGCGCACTGCGCGATTCTGATCACTGCGGGCAATCTTCTCAAGAGTGTCCCGCAGCGGAGCGTGTTGCGCCGCGCAGAGGCAGAGGAGGTCGACGACCTGGCTGCCGAGAGTTTTCGCGTGCGTGAGGATCTCACGGGCTGACACCGTCCAGGCTTCTGGAGAAGACTTCACGCGCGAGGACAACCGAGCGAGCACCCCGCGGATTTCGTCCCGATTCTTCCAGGCCTCTTGCTGGTATTCGACGAGCTGCTGGAGATCGGCCCACAGTAGCGCCGTCTCGCACGTTCTGGTGCCTTTGACGGCATCCGGGTCCTTGCGCAGAACCTGAGCGACGGCGTGCGCGGTCCGCGGCAGTCCCGACAGATGCAGCTCATATCCCGCAACCCAGCCAACTTTCAGTGCTTCATGATCGAGATCGGACATAGGCAGCGAGCTGAGGGCCTGGACAAATGAAGTCCTCCACAGCTCTCTGTCGTGCAGTGAGGCCGGAAGGTCGATCTCGATTTCTGAGGCTTCCTTGAAGAAGTCCTCGATTACCAAGGTGTTCTTGGCTGCAGTCCGGGCCAAGGCCGGGTTCAACTCAACGAGTGGGGCAAGGAGACCAAACCGCGTCCACACTTTGCATGGCCAGTGAACCTCGATGAGGTCGTCCAGATCCACATCGCCTATCAGGCGGCGGGCGAGGTCTTCGCCCACCTGTGAGGACCAATCAAACCACGCAAGCGACTGCTCCTCCTCCGGGAAGAAATTGCGGTACCACCGCGCCAGTTGTGTCCAGCGCGAAACCGAGGTACTGCCCAGCTGCTCACCGTCCTTGGTGGTCGATGGATATGACGATGCCCAGCTCAGCAGATGCCGCATGAGTCGCGGATCGTAAATGCAGGCTGCGGCGAGGTAGTCCAGCTCCCCTGCACTGAAACTCCGCACGGCGTTCGGAGCAAGGCTCAGGACCATATAGACGAGTCGGTCAGCGTAGCCTCCGGGCTCGTACCAGGGGAGACTCGGCAGTTCCGGAAGCGCGTCCCGGATTGAGACCCAACACTCGGCAAGCACGTACTCCAGCAGCGATTCCGAAACCTCGTCTCCTGCCAGTCTGTGGAGTATTGCGACCACGGCATCGCTCGAACATTCGAGTCGGGCGCGCAACGCCTCAGCTATGACTGCCCCATGGCGGACAGCGTCGACTTCGGGTGCCGGTCCTTCGACTTCGCCAGCCAGCCACGACACGAACAAATCCCCACTAGCCTCGATGTCGTTCACTTCGCGAGTGCCCCCCGTCGGCTTGGCATCACGACAGTGTCTCGCGCATCGTGCTGTCTTTTCACTGCGAGCTTGCAGTACGTGCGCTGACCAGCAACGCGATCCACCATATGCATGCACACTGGGCGGTACGCGCGATGGCAGGTGGATCGGAAGATCACTGCTCCTGGACACGTCAGGCATGGCGGACGGACTGGCATGACCGCTTGGCTGAACGTGGGGCTGGACATGCGGCTGGCCGGCCTGCGGGTTGACCGGACTCGATCGTCAGCCGAAGCAGCCAAGTGATGCCCGGCACTACATCGCTCGCCGTCGTGTACATCGCCATTTGCCGCCAGTGCGCTCGACTCAATCACCTGGTCGAGGCTTCTGGCCGCCGACTCGGTTCGATGACTGGCGGCGGCCGACTGACTACCAATCGTGGAGTGCGAGAGGCGTGCCGGTCAGGTAGGCGTTGATGCCGGCTGCCGGGTAGTCGATCGTGTTGGAGGGCAGTACGGTCGGGTCGCACCACAGGAGCTTGCCGCATTTATGGGGTTCGGCGTTGTACGGCTCGCCGTCCCAGTGGGCGGTCGCGAAGAACATGCCGACCCGGGCGAGGTCGGTTCGCTGCCGGTGATGGACGACGGTGGCCAGTCGCAGGTCTGTGGGATCGATCCGGACGCCGACCTCTTCATAGGCTTCGCGGGCGGCGCCTTCGGTGACGGGCTCGCCTTCGTCGAGGTGGCCGCTGGGCAGGTGGAGCATGCCGTCGCAGTAGCCGGTGCCCTGGCGTTCCAGGAGCAGGATCTCGTTGCCGCGTTCGAGGATGACGTGGACGTCGATGATCGACCGGTACCGCTCTGGCATACGTCCCCCTATGGTCACCGATGCGTGGGCGACCTTAGCGTCTGGATGGACGTAACGACTTGCCTGGCGAGGAAATCGGCATCGTGCTTGGTCGAATCCAGAATTTGCACAGGAACGCCGGCTGGTGGGTTTGTGGTGGCCCCGGGCATGCCCCGGGCACGTGGTGTGTTGCCGGGGCTGTGTGGCGGTGGCAGGGCGGTGCTGTGACTCAGCGTTCCCGACCGAGGAGCATGTGAGGGTAGCCTCGGTTGATCCGGTCGCCGAGGCGCACGTCGAGTCCGTTGATGAACTCTTGGAGACGTGTGATGGCCTCCTCGGCGCTCTCGGCTTCGCCCTTGAACTCGAACTCGACAAAGCGCCCGGCCTCGGCCACGGTGTCGAACGCGACGACGACCTCACCCGGGACGGTCCATTCCTCGCGAGTCTTGTCCACGGTGACCAGCTTCGTGAAGTCGAGGGCGAGCAGCGTCCGGCGCAGTGCCTCGACGTCCTCGACGGGCGTCTCGTACTCGTCGCAATGCGTCTTGATTTCGGCGTCCTCGGGAAGCCACCGCTTGTAGTTGACCGAGGCTCCGGTGTCGGTCTCGCGGAGACGCAGCCACTCGGAGATCACGGCGGGGGCGAGGAAATCGCGGTGTGGAGTGTTGTAGTAGGTGTCCACCTGCCGTACCGCCGGGCCGCGCTTGCCGCCGCGTTCCTCTAGCTCCTGCTTGAGCTTGTCCGGCTCGGTAAGCGCGAACTTCTGCTCGACCTCGATGTACTTCACTGTCGCTCTCTCCTCGATGGTGGGTGAGCCCGTCCCAGCGGGCAGCCTAGGGACGGCGGGTCATGGTGCGTGGCGTTTCGCCATCCGGGCCGCGAACGCGTCGCGGAGTGGTGCGAGCGATTGGTGCAACCCGGTGATTTCGTCGGCGGTCAGCGGTTCGCCGAGACTCGTGATCGTGGTGTTGATCTGCTCGGCGTCTCGGAAGCCGACCAGGACGGGGGCTTCCGGGTCACGGGCGAGGGCGTAACGCAGTGCGACGCGCGCCAGGTCCGGCACGGTTGCGCCGTAGCGTTCCCGGACGGAGGCGAGGCCGTCGTACACCTCGCGGAGTGCCTTGGGGGTGAACATCGGGTCTTGGCGACGGTGGTCGCCGTGGCCGAACGCACGGATGCGGTCAGGGTGGTGGGTGCCGAGCAGGACGCCTTGTCCGAGTGCCTGCTTGATGATGACGCCCACGCCTTGCGAGTCGGCGAAGTCGAACACGTCGGTCTCGTCGGGACCGTACAGGGGCGACAGCAGGTTGTATCGGACGATCAGGACGTCAGGCCGGATCTCCTCATACAAGCGCAGAAACCGGGCGGCCTCGTGTGCGCGGCGGTCATGGCTCGGGCCGGTTGCCCATTCGAGCGCGAACGTGTGGGGGGCGCGCATCCCGACCGCGCGGACGAGGCCGTGTTCGACGAACGCGCGCATCTGCTTGACGGCGCCCGGAAGGTACTGGTCGCCCTCGCCGAAGTCGGTGGAGTGAAAGAAGTACAGGTCGAGGTAGTCGGTCCCGAGGTTGGCGAGGGCGCGTTCAAGCTGGCGCCCCATCTGTTCGGCCGCGTAGGGGTGGGCGGCCGAGGCGAAGTAACCGACCTTGCTTGAGATCACGACCTCATGCCGGGGGACGCGAGAGAGCAGGCGGCCAAGAAGCCGCTCGGAGTGGCCGAGGCCGTACACGTCGGCGGTGTCATACAGGGTCACGCCCAACTCGTGGGCGTGCAGCAGCCCAGCGAGGGCGCGACCGCTGTCTGCACGGTCCCAGCCGATTGGTACGCCTTGGTTGGTGGCCGGGCCTCCGATCGTCCAGCAGCCTGCGCCGATGGCGGAGACGGGGCGGCCGAGGCCGCGCAGGTGGCGGGTTTCCAGGGGAGTGCTCATGGGTGCCTTATCGGTCAGGTTCCGCAGGGGTCGGCGGCGTTGATCAGACGCCATGTGTCGGTGTTGCCCCAGTGGGCGTGTTCGGCCAGCAGGACGCCGGCCTCGGTCGGTGGGAGGTCGCGGGCGAGGTCGGTCACGGCGTCGTCCACGGGGGCGCGTAGCCGGGTGATGAGGGTGTCGGCGAGTTCCGCGCATGCCTCGTCCAACTCCTCACGGTGGGCGGTGTCGGGGTCGGTGCGGTCCAGAAGGGCGAGCATTCCGCCGAGCAGGTCGTAGCCTGCGCGCTTGAGGATCACGCGCGTGTCCCGGATCGCGCGGTGCCTGTCGCCATCGGCCAGTTTCTCTAGCGACTTGAGGGTGTAGTCGAGGGCGAAATTGCGATCGACCCACAGTTGCGCCCGGTGTGAGAGGACGCCGATTCGCCAGTCGGCGAATCGGGCATCGACGCGTCCCATGGACGGGCGTACGGCGCCGGTCAACCCGGCTGCCTCGGCGGCGTGTGTGTAGGCGGCACCGATGAGGCATTCCATCGAGACCAGCATGTAGCTGATCGCCTCGTGGAACGGCTGTCCGGTGGCGTGCTCGGCCACGAATCCTTCGTCGTGAACCCCCTCGATGATCTCGGCGACGCTCAGGTGTGGCAGGGGGCGGAGGATTAAGTCCGTACGGCCCTGGAACGCATAGGTTGCGCGTAGTTCCTCGGCGTTCATCAGGTGGTCGAATGTGATGTAGGTGAAGCGGGTCGGTACGCCCAGGGCCGACAGGGTGCGCACGGCGAGGGCGTTTTGTTCTCCGGTGGTCTCCTTGTTGAAGCGGTCGAGGATGGAGGTCACGCCGGACTCGACGCCGAACAGGCAGCGACGTAGCCCGTGCTCGACCAACCCTCGCCACATTTGCCCGCGCTCGACGTGCCACTCCCGGTTACGGTCGAGCCGTACGACCTGATCCACACGACACGAGGTTTCCCAGCCGAAGCCGCGCGTGTGAAGCATGTCGGCGACGGCTAGGGCACGCGGGACGGCGTCCTCGTCGCGGCCGATGAATTCCTCATCGACCAGGTACAGCGTGCGGGAGATGTCGGGGCGCTCGTCGAAGACCTCGGCGAACGCGTCGAGGACCCAGCCGAGCGCATCGGGAGCGGCGCCCGCCCACGTGCCCTTATGTCCGCGTGGGCAGAAGGAGCAGAAGTTCGTGCAGCCTCGGGAGGTCTCAAGCTGGGCGACGCCCCGGTACTCGAACGTACGTGGGAGAAGATCTAACTCGGGCCAGATGTCGGGACGTGTCCGGTTGGCGACCGTGGCTGTGTGGCGTGCGCGCCCGATGGTCAGTGTTCCCTCGCCGCGTGCCGCGCTTCGGTAGCCGATGCCGCGAATCTGGTCGCGGTCGAGGTCGCCGTGCCAGTGGGCGAGCACGTCGGCGATGGTCGTCTCGCCCGCTCCGCGTGCCACGAGTAGGTCAGGGTGGCGGTCCAGGAGCAGCCGTTCGTTCCGTGCGGTCAGGCTTCCCCCGACCACGACCAGCCGATTGCCCTCGTCCGAGGTGATCTCGTCGAGGAGGGACAGCATCAGGTCGTGTTGTCCGAAGGTCGCCGAGATCCCCACGATGTCGGGCCTGTCGGTCGTGATCCGCTCGATGATGTCGCCGAGGCCGACGCCGAGTTGCATGTCCATCAACTCGACGCGCCCGAGCAACGTCGCCCGCGCCGCGCGGGCGAGATCGGAGATGCCCAGCGGGAAGCGGGGCAGGGGGAAGTACTCGGGGTGGTACAGCGCGGCCAGCAGCAGCCGGGGGCGCGTGAGCCGCTGCAGCCCGGCCGGGGTGATGTGCACACTTGAAATCCACGAGGCTGGCCGATCCAGCGTCAAGGTGGCCTCCGCCCATGTCGGCCACTGCCGGGTTTCGTGGGGCGCCCCGGACAGGTCAGCCGCCGTCCACCCGGGGTGTCCGGCGTTCTCGATGAACACAAGCCGGCGGTCCAAGGTTCCAGTGACGACCGCGCGAACGCCGAGCCTCTGCTGTAGAGCCTCGGACAGCGAGCCGGGGTCGGTCAGGCGTACGGCGCCGAGATCGGCCGTCGTGCCTGTCGCGTGCTCGGCCGCGAACAGCAGCCGGTCGCGGGGGCGGGTCATGGTCGGGACTGCGCTGGTCATGAGCGCGCTCCTTTGGCTTCCATAAGTTGGCGCAGGGAGTCGGGTGTCCGCGCCACCTCGATTCGGTCGCGTCCGCGCACCCCAACCCAGAGCGAGGCGCGAGGGTCGTACAGAAAGCCCCAGTTCGGGAAGTCGCGCCGAAGCCGGGCGAGCCAGTCGGCGGGTCCGGGATGACTTCCTCGACGGCGAGCCCGATCACGACCGCACCGTGAGGACGCGTTCGATCGCGGACACGGCGTCCTCGATGTCGTCGGCAGGGCCGAGCACGTCGCCCCACGACCAAACCAGCGACCATCGCTCGTCGAGGAGGTCGCACGTGAGGTCTTCCTTAAGGTCCGGGGCGGTGGGATTGACGATGCGCAGGACGGCCGGGCCGGAATGCGTCGCCTGCCTCACCTGTGCACGGAGGTCCGTCTTGGCCTCGACGGCCTCGCCGAGGCGTTCCAAACGGCTACGGCGCGGGTCGGCCGGTCGGGGCGTGCTGGGCGCAGGGGTGACACGGGCAGCGTGCATGACGGGGGTGTCCTTCCGGGAATTCCTGACGAACGCGCCCGTGTCGGGCGCACTGATGCCGTAGGGCTCACAACCGCGTCGGGCTCTGTGACGGTTCGGTGGGCTGGTCGAACGGCACTTCGCGGACGCGGGTAGGCATTGGGTTCGGTGGTGGAGGCGGGGCATCCGGGGGGCTTCTGGTTGGGTCTCTCGGCTCTCTTCCAGGGAAGCCGGGCGGACGCCTTCGCCCCAGAGCATCCGTGGCGCGGTGCTGGTGCAGTCGTGGGGCATCTCTGGTGCATTCGCGCTGCATCGCCGATTCACGTCTTACGCTGACCTTGGCAAACCCGACGACGGCGAGTCGGCTTCATCGCGCGGAGGACCTTCGATGACGGCAGCACGACGGCCCCGGCTGGCCAAGCGCCGGAGAATGCGCGGGTTCACTCAGGAGTCGCTTGCCGCCGCGCTCGGGGCGGACCGGTCCACCGTTGCCCGATGGGAACGCGGGCAATGTGACCCTCAGCCCTACCACCGATCTAAGCTCTGTGAACTCCTCCAGATCAGCCCGGACGAACTGGACGAACTACTGACCATCGACGCGGCAGGGATGCAGGTCCATGCGTCGCCCGCTCAAAGACGGGTGCTCCAGGGCCGCGTTATCGCCGCCACGGTGGTCACACCCGATGTCGGCTCTGATGAACTGGAGGACATGAACCGTCGGGAGTTGCTTCGTCTGCTGAGCATCGCGGGAACGCTGGTCGCGATGCCTAACCCCGTCACCGATGAGCATGCCGACGACTCCGAACACATCAGCCAGTACGAGCAACTGAACTCTCACCTGTGGCAGGTGTATGCCCTGTCGGAGTCCAAGCGGACCGTGTACCCGGTCGTACGGCAGCAGCTCGACTTGCTGACCGGAAGTCTCCACCGTGCGCACTCGTCCGCCGCACACAAACGACTCTGTGTCGCAACTGGCGATCTCCTCCAACTCGCCGGAGAGATCTTCTTCGACTCCAACCGATATACCGACGCCGCGCACTGTTACAAGCTCGCGGCCGACGCCAGCAAAGAGGGCGACGCGTTCGACCTGTGGGCATGCGCCTTGGCCCGACACGCCTACCTCGGCTTGTACGAACGCCGATTTGAGGACGTGACGCCAATCTTGGAGGGGGCCGCCCGGGTCGCCCGACGAGGTGACGGGCAACTGTCTACCCGGCATTGGGTCGCTGCGGTGCAGGCGGAGGCGTACGCCGGGCTGGGTGACCTTGACGCGTGCCAACGCGCCCTAGACGAAGCCGAGCAAGTGAAGGCGCTGACCAAGCCTGTTATGCCGGGCGGTTGGCTCCGCTTTGACGGCTCGCGGCTGGCTGAAGAACGCGGTACCTGTTACGCCGCCCTGGGGCGGGCTGACTTGGCTTCGGAAGCGCTGGCCAAGGCTCTCGACACGGCCACATCGCCACGCCGACGCGGAAGCATCCTGGCCGACCTTGCCGCCCTGGGCGTACAGACCAGAGACCTCGATCGGGTCCTTAATTACGGAGGGCAAGCCATCGAACTGGCCGAACAGACCCGATCGTCGGGGTACATCGGGCGCAAGCTCCAAGGATTGCGGACCCAACTCGCCCCACTGTCGTCCGACAATCGGGCGGCTCAACTCAGCGATCGAATCGCTCAACTCTAAGGACACGATATGCAGCCACAGTCGGACACTCAGCAGAGCGAACACGGCCGCATCTTCCGAGAAGCATGGATCGCCGGAGTGCGCAAGCACTACCCGGGCGACCCCAAGCCTGGATACGTCGCCCCATGGGACGATACCCCCGAGTGGGAACGCCAAGCCGCAAGCGCAGTCTACCGACAAGTGGCTGATTTCGTCGCAGTGTCCGGCGGAGCAACCGCCAAACTCACCCGAGAGCAGAAGGGCCGCTTTGTCGCGCTGTGCTGGATAGCCCAGATTCACAAGCACATCCCCGAACCGAAACCGTCCTACGTCGCGGATTGGGGCGCGCTTCCGGAATGGCAGCAACAGACCGACATCGATATCTTCGAAGCGATCGAAAGCCGCGCTTGATTATCGCGGTCTCCCCTCGGGCCGTTCACATCGTCTGTGGGCGGCCCTTGCGATTGTGGCGGAGGTGAGACGCCCCGCCGGGAGCAACCAGCGATACCCGTTCTGGCAACTCGTGTTTCAGAGAAGCGTTCGCGAGCGGCGAAGCGGTGATTCTGGTCGTGCCGCGTTCGGCCTCTTCCCCGAGGAGCCGATCCCGGCCGGGCTGCGGCTGCTGTCCACGCCGGGCATCGTGCTGACGCCTCACCTGGCCGGCGCCAGTCGGCAGACCGGCGCCAACGCCACCCGAATCCTCGCCGAGGACGTCGGCCGGTACCTACGGGGTGAGCCGCTGGCTCACGCCGCGAAAGAGCGATCGCCAGTCGGCAGCGGCGCGCGCTTGGGAGAGGACCCGGCCGCGTCGGCCTCTCACCGATGCGGTGGGTTCCCGCCGATCGCCGGGGCTCTCGGTAGGTGCGGATGCCATCGCACACGGCCCGCATTCAGTTCGACCGTCCGAAAACGAATCTCGACAGGGACGCGCGGTATTCGTCGGCCGACGGAGTCGCATAGACCTTCGCCCTGGAGTAATCACCGCTGACGAAGGCGGAGTTTGGGCAGATCGGGCTGGCGGGGACTATCCTGGCCGACCCCACCTGGTGCCTGGTGCGCGCTTCAAAGATCTTAATCTTGTAGGTTGCGGTGTACAGCCGCATGATGCCTCTGTTGTAGTCGCAATCGGCGCTGGTGGCGACCTCATCATGTCGTTCGGCGCAGGCCACCAACTGGACTCGGAGTGCGTTCGGCCCGCTTCCGCCGGGCGCCACATCCTTGCCGAAGACGCCGAGCCGTACCTCGTTCATTCCCAGCATCCGCTGATCCTCCTGCGCGTACAGGGCGATCGGGTGAGGTGGCGGGCCGGTGAAGTGTGCGCTCTCAGGGTGATATCTCTTCCTGCTGCAAAGGTCCTCGAGACTGCCGCCGGCCGTGGTGAGAGGCGAGATGCTCCGGTGCGGCTGCAGCGGACGGATCAGCACGGCGTAGATGATCACGATGAGCGGAATCAGGAAGACGCCCGCCACCAGAGCCCGAAGCCGTATTTCTCCGGGACCGTACACGAGCCCGCGGCGGGAAGAATCGTACCTGGTCACGTAGCGAATCGACCTCCCTCGCGCCTGTCCCAGCGGCAGCCCGCTGCGCCCGGCGGCATCGATAAAAGCGTTGCGGTCCGGCGTCATGTGGGTCAATGAGCGGCGGAAGAATGGGATAACGGGACGCGGTGGTCATCTTCCACCTGCTGAAATACCATCCCCCATGGGATGCGCCGCCAGAGGCGAGAGGAATCACGTGTGAGATGCCCGGCACGACGGAGCAGGAGGAGTTCGCCGACTACCTGCGCCTGCTGAAGAACCGGACCGGCCGTAGCTACGACGCCCTCGCCGCGCGGCTGGGCATCAGTTCCTCGACGCTTCACCGTTACTGCTCCGGGCATCAGGTGCCGCCCGAGTACGCCGTGGTCGAACGAATTGCCCGGGAATGCGGAGCCGATCGACAGGAACTGGCCAGGCTCCGGCATATGTGGGTTCGCGCCACCGAGGCACCCGGGAATGCCCGCGACGCGGAGCCCGGCCCGGCGCGCGAGCCATCGGTGGCCGAGGCGTCGAGCGCCGGCGGGGAACCACCGTCGGCGTATGCCACGGACCCCGGCGCGCCGCCGCCGCCCGGCCGATCGGCGTCGCGTCGGCCGATCGTGGTGATCGGCGTCGTGGTGTTGCTCATCGGCGGCCTCGGGGCATGGTGGGCGGCAGGCGGTCCGGGCGCGAGCTCCGCGCCGTCCCCGACGAGGCCGGTAGGCGCCGCCACGGCGCGCTCGTCGCCCGCCGGCACGACGACGACCACCATTCAGGACACCGCGATCGGGACCGGCGTCGGCACCGTCCAGTACACGGGGAGATCCTGGACCCGCTGCGGCGACGGCGGCGGATGCGTGACCACGCCGGATCACTCCTACTACTTCGGATACCGAGTCGGCCAGGGCTACACGGTGCGGTTCCGCGGCAGCCGGATCAAGGTGTACGCGCCCACCGACCTCGCCGGCGGCATCGCCCGCGTGACGGTGGACGGAAGGCCGGCCGGAACGGTCGACTTCCGCGCGCCCGCCGCCGTCAACGGCCTGCGCTGGACGTCGGCGAACCTCGCCGACGGCGACCACGAGGTCACCTTTACCATCAGCGACACGGACCGCCAGGACAATGTGGTGCTGTTCGACCGGGCTGAGGTCACCGCATGAGCTTTACCCGGACCGGGTCGCCGTGCTGCGGACGCCGGCCGGAGGGAACGGATCCGGATGTCGCGGCTGCTGTCCACGCCGGGCGTCGTGCTGACGCCACACCTGGCCGGCGCCAGCCGGCAGACCGCCGCCAACGCCGCCCCCATCCTCGCCGAAGACGTCGGCCGATACCTACGAGGCGAACCCCTGGCCCACACCGCGAAGGCCTGACCGGCCGGTCGCCGGGCGCGCCATCCTGTCGGCGGCATGGGGCGCCGGTCGGCCGTGATCACATCGCCGGTCGGGGACCTGATGGCTGTGGTCGTGCGCTGGCCAGACCGGCTTCCACGGCACGGAGCAAGCCCAATGCGGCGTCGAGGTCGGCACTCTCACCGTCGGCGGCCGTGGACACGGCTGTGCCCCACTCCCGGCGGACGAGGGCGTAGTTGTTCTTCCCATGCTCGGTCGCCTGTACGGTCACGCCGCGACCGTCGTCGGGGTTGGCGTGGCGTTCGACCAGGCCCTTGCCCTCCAGTCCGCGCAGCACGGCGGACAGGTTGGTGCGCTGCAGCCCGGTGGCGGCGGCGATCCGGCTGGACGGCGCGGCCGGAACGCCGAGCAGGTAGCGCATCACCATGCCTTCGGACTGCGACAGCGGGACGGCCCGTTCGTCAGCGTAGCCGCGGAACTGGATCTCCCGGGCGATGATCAGCACCAGGTCGGCCAATTCGGCCCAGCGGAGATCGCTGGTCGAGGGTGCTGCGTCGCACCCGCGATCAGGTTGAGTCACTGCCACCCCACCAGAGTAGGTCCTTCGCCGAGGTAGTTATGCACTCATAATAGTTATGTGTATATAGTTATGACCTCATCATCATCTGATGGAGGAGTTGCCGTGACGTCCACGATTCCCCGGGCCGGCTCCCGGCCGGCCTCACCCCGCGCCATCGCCCACGCGGGCGGCCTGCACCCGATCGGCGTGTTCTTCCTGCTGGCCGGCGCGTTCCTGCCGATCATGGACTTCTTCATCACCAACGTCGCCCTGCCCAGCATCGCCGCCTCGCTGCACGCCTCGCCCTCCGCACTGGAACTGGTGATCGCCGGCTACGGCGTGGCGTACGCGTCCCTGCTGGTCCTGGGCGGCCGGCTGGGTGACCGCTACGGCCGCCACCGTCTGTTCCTCGGGGCACTCGTCGGCTTCGTGCTGGCCTCGCTCGCCTGCGGAGCCGCGCCGACCATCGGAGTGCTGATCGCCGCGCGGATCGTGCAGGGCGCCTGCGCCGCGCTGCTCATCCCGCAGGTGCTGGCCACCTTCCACCACACCCTGGAAGGCGAACGCAAGGCCCGTGCGCTGGCCCTGTACGGCGCGACCTCCGGCATCGCCGCAGTCGTCGGCCAACTCGTGGGCGGCCTGCTGGTCAGCGCCGACATCGCCGGCACCGGGTGGCGCCCCATCTTCCTGGTCAACGTGCCCATCGGGCTGGTCGTGCTGTTGGTCGCGGCCCGCATCGTGCCGGGCACCCGCTCGGCGCACCCGGTCGGCGTCGACCTGCCCGGCACCGTGCTGTTCGCCGCCACCCTCGTCGCCCTGCTGGTCCCCCTGACCGAAGGGCACTCGTTGGGCTGGCCGTGGTGGACCTGGCTGCTGATCGCCCTGGCGGTCGTTCTCGGCGCCGCCACCTACACCGTGGAGAAGCGCGCCGAGACCCGCGGCGAGGTGCCGCTGCTGCCGCCGTCACTCCTGCGGCTGCCGTCGATGTCCCGAGGCCTGATCATGGTGCTGGCCTTCAGCATCGGGTTCGGCGCATTCATGTTCGTCTTCGCCCTGACCGTCCAGGACGGACTCCACTCCGACGCCCTGCACGGCGGCCTTGACATCGTGCCGATGGCCCTGCTGTTCTTCCTCGGGTCGCTGGTCGCGCCGCGCCTGATGAGCCGCTTCGGCCGGGCCGCGCTGTCCGCCGGCGCGCTGGTGCAGCTGACCGGCCTGGCCTGGCTGGTCGCGGTCCTGGTGACGGACTGGCCGCACGTCAGCCTGTGGGCCATGGCCGTGCCGCTGGCCCTGGCCGGTGCCGGGCAATCGATGCTGTTCGCCGGGCTGTTCCGCAGCGTGCTCGCCGACGTCCCCACCCATCTGGGCGGGATCGGCAGCGGCGTGCTCATCACTCTGCAGCAGAGCGGGCTGGCCCTTGGCGTCGCCACGCTCGGCACGCTCTACCTGGTCCTGGCCCCGCACAGCGTGTCACACGCGTTCGCCGCCGCCGAGTACGTCCACATCGGAATCGTCGCGCTCCTCGCCGTCGGTGCCGCCGCCCTGCCCCGCTTCAACCGGGCCGGCGTCGACACCCCCGTGATCGATGCCTGAACCACCACAGAATCGAGATCCACCATGAGTCACAGCATCGGAACCGGCGGCGGCACGACGCGGCGCCAACTCCTGCGCGGAGCCGCGGCCGGCGGTACGGCGGTCGCCGCGGCGTCTCTGCTTCCGGCAGGAAGCGCATGGGCGCGAACCGCCCAGACCGGCGCCAGGCAGTACGTCACGGGGGTCAATGTCCTGCCCGACACCTCGCACGCCACGAATGCCCTAGCCGCGCATATCCGCGGGTACTTCCAGGCCAAGAGCGACAAGAACCTCGACTGGCAGATGTCCTACTTCTCCCGCGAGCAGTTCACCTACATCGACGCGATCCTCGGCTGGCACTGGTACGCCTGGCAGGCCATGCACGACGCCCTCGCCGGCTGGTATCCCACCTGGCCGGAGAACAGCAAGTCCTATCCCACGCGGATACTCGGCGACACGACCAGCGCGATCCTGATCTTCACCGACACACCCGGAATGTTCGGCCCCGGCCAGGTCCGCAACTTCGGCGCGGTCAACTTCAACCGCCAGGGCAAGATCGAACGCTGGGTCGACTACTGGGACGCCCGGCAGTTCGGGGTGGCCGGCTGGGAAAAGGAACAGGAAGCCCCCGGCCAGTGGCCGACGAACTTCCGGGAGTCCACCGTCGGAGAAGCCGCCTCACCGCGGATGCGCCGTGTCGTCGACGACCTCTCGCACGCCCTGCGGAAGGGCGACATCCCGGCCGCGATGCGACTGTTCTCCACCGACGCCGTCTATGAAGACGTGCCGGCGCACATCCAGATCACCAGCCAGTCCAGCATCCAGGCATACCTGGCCAAGGCCGCCTCCGTGCTGCCCTACGTCGGTGCCGGCACGGGCGTGCGGCACGTGCTCGGCAACGACGTCGGCGGGGGCTACGAATGGACCGCCACCAACAGCCCGGTTCCCCGCGGCATCACCGCCCTCGAACTCGACCCCTGGGGCAAGATCGAGCGATTCACCGCCGTATGGAACGGCGCCTACGCCGACGACGCCATGTTCACCGCCTTCGCGCAGAAGGCCGTCGAACAATGACCAGGAGGCAGCGTTGAGTCTGCTGACTCTTTCCCGATGGCAGTTCGCCGTCACCGTGATGTTTCACATGTCATTCCCGGCGATCACGGTGGGATTGTCGATCCTGCTGTGCGTCCTGTATGGGATGCATTGGCGGACAAAAGATCTGGTCTATCTGCAGATGTTCCGGTTCTGGCGGCGGATCTTCGCCGTCGGGTTCGCGATCGGAGTGGTCGCGGGCATCGTGGTCACCTTCCAGATGGGGCTGAACTGGGGTGTGTTCGCCGCCAAGACGGGGCCGATCCTCGGCCCGATCATCGGAATGGAGGTCGTCACCGCGTTCTTCGTGGAAGCCGGGTTCATCGGCATCCTGCTGTACGGTGACGGCCGGGTCAGGCCGGTCACGATGTTCGCCGCCACGGTGATGGTCTCGATCGGCACGATCCTGTCGTCCACCTGGATCATCGCGGCCAACTCGTGGATGCAGACGCCGTCCGGGTTCGTGGTCCGCGACGGCCGGTTCGAGCCGGTCAACTGGATCCACGTCATCTTCAACCCGTCATTCCTGTGGCGCTGGCCGCACATGCTGGCCGCGGTACTGATCTCCGCGAGCTTCTTCGTCGCCGGCATCGGCGCCTGGTATCTGGTCAAGCGCAGAGCACTGCCGTTCGCACGTCGCTCGGTATCCATCGCGCTGGGCATCGCGGCGATTCTGCTACCGGTGCAGATCTTCCTCGGTGACCAGGTCGCAGGGCACGAACTTCCGCATCAGCTGCCGAAGTTGGAGGCGCTGGAGGGCAACTGGGCCAACGGAAACACCGGTTACGTGATGTTCGCGCTTCCCGACCAGCAGGCCCGGCGCAACAGCGCGGAGCTGTCGATTCCGTGCCTGGGCAGCGCGATCGCCAAGGACCTGAGCTGCACCACGGCGGTACCTGGGCTGACGCTGACCCCCAGGCAGGACCAGCCGGACATGACACCGGTGTTCTGGGGATTCAGGGCCATGTTCTACGCCGCTCTGCTGATGTTCGGCACCGTCTTCTATGCGACGGTCCAGCGGTTCCGGCGCAAACTCTGGACCTCCAGGCGGTTCCACCGCTTCCTGGTGTGGTCCGCCCCGGCCGGCATCATCGCCATTCTCGGCGGGTGGGTCGTCGCGGAGGCGGGCCGACAGCCATGGGTGGTGTTCGGCTATCTGCGGACCTCGGCAGCGGTCTCGCGCCTGGCACCCGGCGAGGTCCTGTTCTCAGCACTCGGTTTCTCGGCGCTGTACCTGCTGATGCTGGTCGCCTACATCGGCTACATCGTGCACGCGATGCGGGTCGGTCCCGAGCGTGATCACCCCGACCAGGTTCGCCGGCGGCAGCCGGCGCCGCGTCCCGTCCCGGCATCCAGCGTGGTCACGCCCGTGCCGGCGAGCGGGGAGGTGAGCTGATGTCCACCATCTGGTTCCTGCTCGTCCTGCTGTGCCTGGTGATGTACGTCGTGCTCGACGGCTACGACCTGGGCATCGGCGTCGCCACCCTGGTGGAGCGTGACAGCTCGCGTCGCCACGAGATGCTCGAGCACGTCGCCCAGGCCTGGGACGGAAACGAGACCTGGCTGGTGTTGCTGGGAGTAAGCCTCTGGGCCGGCTTTCCAGTGGCGTTCGGCACGATCCTGCCGCACGCGTACCTGCCGCTGATCGTGATGCTATTCGCGCTGATCGTACGCGGGATCAGCGTCGAGATGGCGTCCCAGGCACCTCCCGCGCCGCGATGGGAGCGGGCGTTCGGCATCGCGTCGCTCGTCGCCTCGCTGGCGCAAGGTGTCGCGCTGGCCACCCTCACCGACAAGCTCACGGTCACGGACGGCGCCTTCTCCGGATCGCCGTTCGGCGCCATCAGCTGGTTCTCGGCGCTGGTCGCGGCCACCATCACCTGCGGCTACGTGGCGCTCGGCTTCGCGTACACCAAAGCGAAGGCAACCGGCGAACCACGGATGAAGGCCGGACGCCGCGGCACCGTGAGCGCGGTCGTGGCGTCGCTGCTGGGCGGCGCCTGCCTCACCGCCGTCAACGCCACGGCAGCGCCACTGAACCTGCACAGCCCCGCGCGCGCGATCGCGTTCGCCGGGTTGCTGCTGTTCGCCGTGGCCGGCGTACTGACGGCCGTGGTGACCCTGCGGCCCACCGCCCGGAACGACGCCCTGCCCCTCGCCGGGCTTGTGACCGCCGCCGTCGCGGTGCTCATCGCTGTGGTCGTGGCCCGCTACCCGGTACTGGTTCCTCCCACGCTCACGCTCGGTCAGGCCGTGGCGCCGGGCACCACGATGGTGTTCCTCGCCGTCGGGATCGGACTGAACATGCCGCTGGTCCTGTTTTACAACTGGTACGCCCACCACGCCTTCCGGGGAAAGCCGCACAGCACCCCGGACGGCGGCGACGGTGCAATGGCCTAGGAGCACGTCGATGACCACCGAACCCGTGCGGCGGCCCCGCCGCTTTGTCAGCCGCGTGTTGTTCGTCGTCGTGGCGATCACTGGCGGGCTGTTCTGCTACTTCGTCTGCCAGGGAATGTTCGCGGGTTATCCGCGGTACCACACCAAGCTGCTCAGCGCGATCGGCATGATCCTGATTGCCGTCACCGGAGGCGTTGCCTGGATCATCGATCAGCGACGTATCGACGACGATGACTGAGCAGGACGCGGCCACGAGCCTGCCGGCGCAGGCCCGCGACTGGCTCGAGCACGCTGCCGTCCCGGGACGCACGACGCTGCGGCTTGCGGCCACATGCCAGGCGCTGGAGACGGTGTTCTCCGTCGTCGGATGGGCCACGCTCGCCTGGATCGCGGGCCGTGTGCTCGACCACCGAGCGCAACCCACGTGGCCCGTACTGGCCGTCCTGCCGGCCGCCGGTCTGCTTGCCGCAGGCGCGGCGTTGGCAGCGGCCCGCTGCAAGGCCGTGGGCCGCCAACGCATCGGCAGAGCCATTCGGCGGCGTCTGGTGGCCGCGATGCTGCCAACGGGGCGGCGCCGCGGTGAGCCAGACCCCGCGACCGCGGCTTTGGCGATCGTGGAGTCGGCGGACGACGTCGCCGACTATCACGCCCAGGCCCTTCCGGAGCGCCTGTCGGCGCCCGCGTCGATGGCGGTCATCTTCCTGGTCACCGCCGCGGTCCAGTGGCCGGCCGCGGCGATCCTGCTGTTGGCAAGTCTGCTCGTTCCGCTAAACATGCGGCTGGCGGGCCGGTTCGCCACCGAAGGTGCCGATGAGCGGGTGGCCGCCAGCGCCCGGCTCGCCGCTGTCGTGCTGGACAGCTTTCGCGGCATGCGTACGCTGCGCGGCATCGGGGCTCTGGCACGCCGGCGCGGCGAACTGGCCGACGCGGCCGCAGAGCTGAACGCCGCCACGATGGCGGTCGTACGGCGGGCGTTCTTGTCCGGCGCGGTGATGGACGTCGTCATCACGTTCTCCATCGCGGTCAACGCCACCTACATCGGGTTGTCGCTTCTCGGGTACGTGCGCCTGCCGGCCGCACCGCCCACGACGCTGGCCGGCGCGCTGCTCGCACTCTTGTTGTGCCCCATGTACTTTCAGCCGCTTCGCGCGATGGCCGCCGCGTACCACAACCGGGAACGGGCGACCTCGGCCGTACCCACGATCATGGCGTTGCTCGCCGACACGGACACGATGCCGGAGACGACCGGCCGTACGACGCCGTCACCCGCCGGCCCCGTCACAGTGGTCCTCGACGACGTCGCCTTCCGCTTCCCACACGCGGAACGGCCCGTCCTCCACAGGGCGCGGGTAACGTTCGACGCCGGCTGCTGGACGGCGGTTGTCGGGCCGTCAGGCATCGGCAAGACCACGTTGCTCTCGCTGATCGCCGGTATGCGAAGTCCGAGTACCGGCACGATCCGCTGGGTCAGCCCCGCCGACGTGTCGCAGCCACACCTCGGTGGCTGTGCCTGGATCGGCCAGCAGACAGTCCTGCTCCCCGGGACGATCAGAGACAACATCCGCCTCGGGCGACCGGCCGCCGGCCCCGTGGATGTTGAGCGCGCGGTTGCCGCGGCGGGGTTGGCCGAGGTCGTCGCACGGCTGCCGGGCGGACTCGACACACCACTGGGCGAGCGGGGGCTGGGCCTGTCGACAGGCGAGGCTCGCCGGATCGCGATCGCACGGGCATTCCTCAGCGACGCCGAGCTGTGGGTCATCGACGAGCCGACCGCCCACCTCGATCCGGACGCCGAAGCGCAGATCATCGCCGCGCTGCGTACCGCCACGAAGGGCCGGACGGTCATCGTGGCCACGCACTCCGCGGCCGTTGCCCGCTGCGCCGACACCGTCCTCGGCATTCTCGACGGAACCACCCACACCGTACGGGAAGCGACCCCGGCATGAATCGATCCGATGGCGGTCAGCGCATCGCCCTGGTGTCCGCCGCGGGACTGATCCTCGGTGTCGTCGCAGAAGGCTGCTCGGTGGCGCTGATCGGGCTGTCGGGATGGTTCATCGCGAGCTGTGCCGTGGCGGGCGCCGCGGCGTACAGCGCATTCTCGTACCTGGGCCCCAGCAGCGGGGTGCGCGCCTTTGCCCTGAGCAGAATCACCGCGAACTATGCCAGCCGCGTCGTCCTGCACTCGGCGGCACTGCGCCGGATCGCCGCCGCCAGGCTCAGGTTCTACGATCGCGCCGCCGCCGAACCCAAGAGCGACGGGGCCTGGTCTGGCCAGTCCCTGGATCGCGTCATGGCCGACGCCGACACCACCGGCATGGCCATAATTCAAGCCACAGTGCCAGTCGTGGTGGCCGCCGCCATGACGGCGGGTGGCTGCCTTGTGATCGCGATCGAGGGTTATCCGCTCGCGGCCACGATCGTGGCGGTCGCCGCGGTGGTGTGCGCCGCACTCGCCATGACCGGACTGCGCCGGCCCGACGACGAGAGCCGTGCGCGTACGGCGCTGCGGGCGGAGCTGGTCACCGCAGTGGAGGCATGGCCCGAGATGGCCTCACTCGGCGCCGCCGACCAACTCGCGCACCGTACCCTGCGGCGCCTCGCCGTCTTCGAGAGCGACCGGCTCCAGCGGGCGACCAGGACCGCACGGACGCTGGGCGCCACCCGTGCCGTCACCGCCGTCGCCCTGCCGCTCACCGTCCTCATCGCCGCGCGTCAACGCGCCACCGCCTCAACCCTGATGCTGCTGGTTCTGCTCGCCGTCGGTGTGCTGGCCCATGCCGAGCGCCTTGTGGCCGCAGCCGAAGCACGAACCCGTGCCCATCAGGCCGGCAAGCGCCTTGACACGCACACCAGCGACAACCGACCCAGCCCTACCTCGACCCTCAAAGCAAACTACGACCGCCGCGTGCTGACCGTCTCGCGCTACCGGCTGCCTGACACCGCAACGCGGGCGGGACGCGAGGTCGGGTTCGCGGTCGCGGCCGGCGAGACCCTGGCCGTGACCGGCGCGTCCGGCAGCGGCAAGACCACGTTGCTCAACGCGATCGCGGCAGCTCTGCGTGCCCAGCCGGCGCCTGGTGTGGCCACCGCCGTGCTTGCGGATGACTACCTGTTCACCGGAACGGTCGCCACCAACATACGTCTCGCCGACCCCACGGCAAGCGAGGACCACATCGACCGGCTGCTCACCGCCATGCTGCTGAACCGCAGTGGACTCGCTCCGAGCACGACAGTCGGCGTCGGCGGACGCGAGCTATCCGGCGGTGAGCAACGCCGGCTGCACATCGTCCGTGCCCTGGCCACCCAACCGGACGTGCTGCTCATCGACGAACCGACCACCGGCCTCGACACCAGCACCGCCGCCCACGTGCTCACCGCCATCCGCCAGTGGCTCCCGCACGCGGCACTCGTGCTCGCCATGCACCACCTGCCTGCAGACACAGCCTGCTTGGGCCCCGCCTGGACCACCACATCGCTGGACGAATACGCCGCTACGCCCCACACCGGCACCAGCCATGGACACGAGGAACAGTGACACACCGCCGAACAGCACGCGGGCAACCGCGGTCCGCGCCGAACCAGTCCCCGGGACCTGGCACGACGAGGTCCGGATCCGACGCGGTAGCGGACGCCGTGTGGGCCGGCGCGCGTCTCGGGACACCGCTGTCGGTGGGCGACCTGGCCGCGCACCTCAGCGTCTCGTCCCGCACGCTGGCCCGGCGCTTCGCCGACCAGCTCGGCACGAGCCCGGGCGCCTGGCTGCTGACCCGCCGGGTGACTGAGGCACGCACCCAGCTGGAGGAGACAGACCTGCCGGTGGAGGCGGCTCGCGTCGGTCTCACCTCGGCGGTCAACCTGCGCCGCCACTTCCGCACCCAGGTGGGCACGACCCCGGGCGCCTACCGGCGGGCGTTCCGGGTCTCGTGACGCACGGAGATCCGTGGGACGACAGGCTGCGGCTGTCTTGGGAAGTGGGGAGCCCGCCCCTACGGTCTCGTTCGTATCGAGAGGAGCCGGGTTGAAAGCCGTTAGCGGGCCCTGGACCCTGGCCGCGCGTGCCTGATGGGATGTAGCGGTTCCGTGATCTCTCCCTTGGTCGCGGGCGGGGTTGGAGGCGATGGTGCAGCGGAAGGTGAAGCTGGCCGGCCGGTACCGGTTGGAGGAGCCGCTGGGCCGGGGCGGGATGGGCGAGGTGTGGCGGGGGGTCGATCTGCGGCTGCGCCGTCCGGTCGCTGTCAAGATCCTTCCGTTGACGATCGGGGCGGAACCGGCCGGGGTGGCCCGATTTCGGCGGGAGGCCGAGGTCGCCGCGACGTTGAATCATCCGGGTATCACCACGGTGTTCGACATCGACGAACACCCGCATGGGGATGAGCGCTGGCTGTTCCTGGTGATGGAGCTGATGGTCGGCCGCGACCTGCGCCACCTCCTTGACGCCAATCCCAAGGGCCTGCCGATCGAGCAGGCGAGGGAACTGGCCGTGCAGGTCACCGATGCGCTCGCCGCCGCCCACCGCCGTGGCGTGGTGCACCGTGACATCAAACCGGCCAACCTGTTCCTGCTGGAGGAGGGCCGGGTGAAGATCTGCGACTTCGGGATCGCCCGCCTCGCCGACGCCACGAAGATCACCGCCACCGGCTCTTCGGCGGGGACCCCGCTGTACATGGCACCCGAGCAGATCCAAGGCGGGCAGGTGGACCAGCGCACCGACCTGTACGCCTTCGGCTGCGTCCTGTACGAACTGCTCACCGGCGCCACCTGGGTCGACACCGATTCTCATGTCGGCGCGGTGCTCTACCAGCACCTCAACGAATCCCCGGCACCACCACGGTCCCTGCGGGCGGAGATCCCCGAACACCTCGACACGCTGGTGCTGGACCTGCTGGCCAAACGACCCGACGACCGGCCACAGGACGCCGCGTCCGTCGCCGAACGCCTGCGCCGGTTCGCCGACGAGCCACAGCCGGAGAACCGGCCCCCTGCGGCAGAGACGATCGACGCCCCGGACACGCCTGCGGCAGACCGGACACCGCACCGGCCGGACGCGACGCGACCGGCGCCGACGATGACCGCCCCGCCCGCCCCGGGCCGGATCCGGCGCCGCACCGTTCTCCTCGGCGGTCTCGGAGCGGCCGCTCTCGCCGGCGTCCCCGCGGCATTTCTGCTGCGAGACGACGGAGACCCGGAATTCCGCTCGTACATCACCCTCGCCGGCCACACTGCCGGCGTTTCCTCGGTGGCGTTCGGCCCGGACGGCAGGACCCTCGCCACCGGCAGCGACGACAAGACCGTCCGGTTGTGGGATGTGGCGACCGGCCGTACCACCGCCACCCTCGTCGGCCACACTGCCCGGGTTTCCGCGGTGGTGTTCGGCCGGGACGGTAAGACCCTTGCCACCGGCAGCGGCGACGGCACCGCCCGGCTGTGGGATGTGGCCGGCGGCCGTACCACCGCCACCCTCAGCACCGCCAACATCACCGGCGTCGGTGCGGTGGCGTTCAGCCCGGACGGCAAGACCCTCGCCACCGGCGGCGATTGCGTCCAGTTGTGGGATGTGGCCGGCGGCCGCAGCACCGCCACGCTCACCGGCAACGAAGAATTCGTGTTCAGTGACGTCGCGTTCAGCCCCGACGGTAAGACCATCGCCGCCGCCAGCGTCAACCGCACCATCCGGTTGTGGGATGTGGCGGCCCGCCGCATCACCGCCACCCTCACCGGCCACACCAACGCGGTCTATGCCGTGACGTTCAGCCCCGACGGCAAGACCCTCGCGTCCAGCGGCGAGGACAACACCGTCCGGTTGTGGGACGTGGCGACCGGCCGCAATACCGCCACCTTCACCGGGCACACCAGGTTCAGCCTCACACCCCAACGCAACGTGATCTCTTCGGTGGCGTTCCGGCCGGACGGCAAGACGCTCGCCACGGGCGGCACCGACCACACCGTCCGGTTGTGGGATGTGGCGGCCGGGCACACCACCGCCGCCCTCACCGGCCATACCGGGTGGGTCCATTCGGTGGCGTTCAGCCCGGACGGCACGACTCTCGCCGCCGGCGGCGACGACCACACCGCCCGGCTGTGGAAGCTCAAATGACCGGCACGCGCACGGGTTCACGGCCCGCGCCCGCTCGCAGCGCCGGGCCTCCGCCGTCGCCGAGGCACAAACGTCTCGTACTTTCGGCAGATAACGAGCGGCACGATCCCTCGTACGATGGTCCGGTGCGGGCCGTCCTTCGCTCGGTCTGGGAGGAGCGCCGTCCCCCCGACCCGCCGGTGTGGGTGTGGCGGGACTGGGCGCTCGTCGGGCTGCTGGTGCCGGCCGCGGTGCTCGAAGGGATTCTGCGGCCGGACGTTCCCTGGCGGGCGCTCTCGGTGATCCTCACGGCCGGGCTGGTGCCGACGTTGCTGTGGCGCCGGACCAGACCGCTGCTGATGGTGGCGATCGCCTTCGGCGCCTGCGGCCTCGCGGGGCTGCTCACGACCGGGGCGCCGCCGAGCCTCAACACGCAGGTGTACATGGTGCTCCTGCCGTACGCGCTGTTCCGATGGGGGTCCGGGCGCGAGGCCGCGATCGGGGCCGTGATCATGCTCGGCAAGGTCACCGTCTCAATGGTCACCGATGGCCTCAGCCCCTCTGACACGGTCGCCGGGATCGCCATCCTGTGCGCGGCCATGGCGGTGGGCGGGGCGTTCCGGTATCGGGCCGGCGCGCGGATGCGCGAGCTCGACCAGGTCAAACTGCTCGAACGGGAACGCCTGGCCCGCGACCTGCACGACACCGTCGCACACCACGTCTCGGCGATCGCGATCCGCGCCCAGGCGGGCCTGGCGACCTCGCCGTCGGACCCGGACGCCCCGGCCGACGCGCTCCGCGTGATCGAGACCGAGGCGTCGCGCACCCTCGCCGAGATGCGCACCATCGTCCGCGCCCTTCGCCGCGACCAGCCGGCGGACCTGGCGCCGGGCCCGCGCATCGCCGACCTCGAACAGCTCGCCGGCCGGACCCGCACCGGCCCGTCCGTGCACGTGGAGATCCTCGGCGACGTCGACGACCTTCCGCCGCCGGTCGCGGCCGCGATCTACCGCCTCGCGCAGGAGTCGGTGACGAACGCCCGGCGACACGCTCGTCACGCGACGCGCATCGAGGTCCGCGTCGCCGCCGACGACACCTCGGTGCGCCTGCGCGTGAGCGATGACGGCGACACCGGCCTCGTACGGCCGAACGGGTCGCCGGGATACGGGCTGATCGGCATGAGCGAACGCGCCGGCCTGCTCGGCGGCACCTGCGAGGCCGGTCCGGATCCCGATCGAGGCTGGACCGTCACCGCCGTGCTGCCTCGCGCCGGGTGGGCGCGGTGAGCATCCGGGTGATCGTCGCCGACGACCAGGAGATCGTACGCACCGGGCTCAGGATGATCCTCAACGCCCAGCCGGGCATCGACGTGATCGGCGAGGCCGGCGACGGGCGGCGAGCCGTCGAACTCGCGCGGCGAGAACGCCCGGACGTGTGCCTGTTCGACATCCGGATGCCCGGCATGGACGGCATCGAGGCCACCCGCGTCCTCGCCGGCCCGGCCGTCGAGGACCCTCTCGCCGTGGTCGTCATCACCACCTTCGACCTCGACGAGTACGTCTACGCCGCGCTCAGGGCCGGGGCCCGGGGATTCCTGCTCAAGGACGCCGGTCCAGACCTGCTCAGCCAGGCCGTCCACGCCGCCGCCAACGGCGACGCGCTGATCGCCCCGACCGTCACCGCTCGCCTCCTGCAGGCCTTCGTCGGCACCGCGCCGACACCGACCGCGCAGCCCACCGACGCGCTGACGGACCGGGAGGAGCAGGTCCTCATCGCCGTCGCGCGGGGACGGACGAACAGCGAGATCGCCGGCGAGCTGCACATCACCCTGAGCACGGTGAAGACGCACATCACCAGCCTGATGACCAAGCTCGGTGTCCGGAACCGCGTCGACATCGCCATCTGGGCGTACGAGACCAAGCGCGTCAGTAACCGATTCGGCCCCGCCGGCGCACCCGAACGCTGACACGCCGACGGTCCGCCGGACGGCCATCGGCCGAAAGCACGGCCCTTCCATCGGAGGATCGGCCGGTTCAGGTCCGGCCCTTCTCCCGATGAACCGGACCGCCTCAGCGGCGACGATCGGGTCATGACCGGCGACGGCGCGGCGAGATGACGCCGGGCCGCCGGTCGACCCGACCGCAGAAGGGACGTCGCCGTGACCTCCTCCGCCAAGGCAGGGCGGCCCGCGTCGGCCAGGGCGAACCGGCTCGTGCCCGCGGGGCTGCTCCTGCTCACCGCCGTCCCGGTGATCGCGGGGATGGCCCGCCTGACCCAGCTGGCGGGCGGCGCGAAGATCACGCCGGAGAACGCCCGGTTCTTCGCGTCGCCCGTACCCGTCGTGGTGCACATCGTCAGCGTCACTCTGTTCAGCGTTCTGGGCGTCCTCCAGTTCGTCCCGGGCCTTCGCCGCCGGAAGCCGGGCCTCCACCGCGTCGCCGGGCGGGTCCTGGTGCCGTCCGGACTCGCCGCGGCGCTTTCGGGCCTGTGGATGACCCTGTTCTACCCCCGTCCCGACGACACCGGCGATGCCCTTACCGGCCTCCGGCTCATCTTCGGCTCGGCCATGGTCGTGTCCATCGTCCTGGGCTTCGCGGCGATCCGGCGGTGGCGCGTCGCACGGCATCGCGCCTGGATGATCCGTGGCTACGCGATCGGGATGGGCGCGGGTACCCAGGTGCTGACCCATCTGCCGTGGGTCCTGATCGTCGGGACGCCCGGCAAGCCCAGCAAGGCGGCGCTCATGGCCGCCGGCTGGCTGATCAATCTCGCCGTCGCCGAATGGGTCATCCGCAGGCGGGGGCCTCTCCGTACCTCCCCGGCACCCGCCGTCGTGAGCGGTGCCGGGCGCGACCGCCCGCCGGCCCGCGTGGCCGCCGCCCACCCATCATCTGAAGAGTGAGGAGACACGATGAAGGCGATCGTCCAGGAACGGTTCGGCCCGCCGGACGTCCTACGCCTGGCGGACGTCGACCCTCCTGAGATCGGGGCCGATGACGTGCTGGTCAGAGTGCACGCCGCCGCCCTCAACCCGTACGACTGGCACCTGCTGCGCGGCGACCCCCTCATCGCGCGGCTCATGGGGGGAGTGGGGCTGACCAGGCCGAAGGCGCCGGTGGCCGGGATCGACGCGGCGGGAGAGGTCGAGGCGGTCGGCGGGAACGTGCGCGGGCTGCGGCCCGGCGACGAGGTGCTCGGCTTCTGCCCCGGCGCGTTCGCCGAGTACGCGCGGACCCAGGCCGACAAGGTCGTGCCCAAACCGGCGGACCTGACGTTCGAGCAGGCGGCGGCCGTCCCGATGGCGGCCACCACCGCCCTGCGCGGCGTGCGGGACGTGGGAGAGGTACGGGACGGGCAGCGGGTGCTCGTCAACGGCGCCGCGGGCGGCGTCGGCACCTACGCCGTCCAGATCGCGGCGGCGCTCGGCGCGGAGGTCACGGGGGTGTGCGGCACGTCCAACGTCGAGCTGGTGCGCGCGATCGGCGCCGCGCACGTCATTGACTACCGGGCCGAGGACTTCGCCGACGGGCGCCTGCGCCACGACGTGATCCTCGACAACGTGGGCAACCGGCCGCTGAGCCGGGTGCGGCGGGCGCTCACCCCGAAAGGCATCCTCGTGCTCAACGCCGGAGGCTCACCCGGACGCGTGGTCGGGGCGGTGGGCGCCATGCTCCAGGCGGCGGTGGTCAACGGGTTCGTCCGGCAGCGGCTCCGGCCGCTTCCCACCCGCCAGAGCCGGGAGGACCTGCTCGCCGTGACCCGGCTCATCGAGGACGGGAGCCTCACCCCGGTCCTCGGCCGGACCTACCCGCTGGTCGACACCGCCGAAGCGCTGCGCCACGTCGAGCAGGGGCACGCACGCGGAAAGATCATCGTTACCGTCCCGTGACGGCGATGGACCAGCCCAGGTCGGGCCCGCACCGCAACCGGCGCCGCGCCGTGGAGCGCACCTTCGGCTGGATCCGGCCAACGAACGACTGAACCCTTTCCGACCTTCCTTGCGTACGGTCAAATGTCCAATAGGCGTCGCACCGTGGCGAGTGGTGCGCGACCGTGTCAGGGAGCGTCATGCCGGATCCGCGCCAACTCCGGGAGGACGAGCCTAAACGGGTGGGCTCGTACCGGCTCACGGACTACCTCGGCGGGGGTGGCCAGGGAGCCGTCTACCGCGGCACGAGCCCGTCCGGGCAGACCGTCGCGGTGAAGGTCCTGCATCGCTGGCTGGTCGGGGACAACGCGGCGCGGCGGCGGTTCGTCGAGGAGATGAGCATCGCCCGCCGGGTGGCCGAG
This sequence comes from Actinoallomurus vinaceus, assembly GCF_039542055.1. NCBI lineage: Bacteria > Bacillati > Actinomycetota > Actinomycetes > Streptosporangiales > Thermomonosporaceae > Actinoallomurus > Actinoallomurus vinaceus. The sequence continues at coordinate 61,606 of NZ_BAABHK010000018.1, read as the reverse complement.
TTCGGCATCGCGCGCGTCCTCGACGTGGGACTCGACCTCGACGTCCCCTACGTCGTGAGCGAGTACGTACCCGGGGAGTCGTTGCACGCGGTGGTCGCCCGGCACGGTCCCCGGGACGTCGGCGCGATCATCCGTCTCGCGTTCGGGACCGCGGCCGGGCTGGCCGCGATCCACCGGGCGGACGTCGTGCACCGTGCTTTCAAGCCGCACAATGTGCTGCTCGGCAGCGATGGTCCCCGCATGATCGATTTCGGCCTTGCCCGCGCCCTCGGAGCCTCGGTAACGGGCTCCGGCGTCGTCGGCACGCCCGCCTACGTGGCACCGGAGCAGGTCGCCGGCCAGGACGCCCTGCCCGCCTCCGACGTGTTCGCCTGGGCGGGGACCATGGTGTTCGCCGCCACCGGGCGACCACCGTTCGGGGACGACCACGTGCCCGCGGTGCTCTGGCGCATCACCAACGCCGAGCCGGTTCTGTCCGGCGTTCCCGACCAGCTCGTGCCGCTGCTCTCCGCCTGCCTGGACAAGGATCCCGACCGGCGGCCGAGCGCCGCCGAACTGGTGTCCGCGTTGATGCGGCTGGACACCCCCGCGCGTGTCGGGGCGGCCGACGATCGACCGGCACGTGACGGCGTCGCACCGCCGACCGGGGCCGTACGGTCCCAGCGGCCCGTGGCGGCGGCACCCGCCCGCACCGGACCCGCCGGCGAGGCCGCCGCGACCGCGACGGATCGCCCCGCGTCCGCCGCGACCGCGACAGATCGCGCCGCGCCTGCCGCGACCGTGACGGATCGCACCGCGACTGCCCCGACCGCGACAGAGCGCCCCGTGTCCGCGGCGGATCGTCCCGCGCACGCCGCCCTGCCCGACCTCGGCAAACCCGTACCGGGCGAGGAGGCGTGGATCCGGCGACCGCGGCGGCGGGCACTCCCGCTGGGCATCGCGGCGTCCGGCGCCGCACTGGCGATCGCGGCCGCGCTCCTCTTCGTTCTGTGGCCGTCCGAGCGGGCAGCGGACATGGCTCAGCACACGCGGACCGCGCCGAGTTCCAGGCACCCGATGGACGTTCCCGCCGTCGGCGCCTCGCTGGGACGGCCGCTGACCCTCGGCGCGGCCGGATCCGTTTCCGCCGTCGCGGAGGCGACCATGTCCGGCAAGCCGGTTCTCGTCGCCGGCGGACAGGACGGAGACCTGCGTGTGTTCGACCGGTCGACCGGCCGGCAGATCGGCGCGCCGCTCACCGGTCACCAGGGCAAGGTCACCGCGCTCGCCGTCGGCACGCTGAACGCCGGGCCGGTCGTCGTCTCGGGCGGCGCCGACCACACGATCAGGGTGTGGGACATCGCCGCGGGCCGTGCGGTCGGCGCCCCCTTCACCGGCGACACCGACACGATCACATCCCTGGCCACCGCGACCGTGAACGGTCGCTCCGTGGTCGTCTCCGGAAGCGCGGACTGGTCCGTGCGCCGCTGGGACATGGCCACCGGCCACCAGATCGGGCCGCCGATCCTCGGCCACAAGAGCCCGGTCACGTCGGTCACCACCGCCACACTGAACGGTAAGCCCGTCGTCGTGGCGGGCTGCGCGGGCAAGATGGTCCGCGCCTGGGACATCGCCTCGGGCGCGGAGATCGGCATGGGCTTCATGGGCCACACCGCGGCGCTGACCTCGGTGGCCGCCGCCACGCTGAACGGCAGGCTCGTCGTCGTCTCGGCCGACGCCGACCGGACCGTGCGGGTTTCGGACCTTGTCACCTGGCATGCGGAGGGCCCCGCGTTCCCGCACCGGCCCAGCGCGGTCACCACGGTGGCCACGGCCGACCTGAACGGACGTGCCGTGGTGCTCACCGGCGAGGGCCGCGCCGTCCACGTGTGGGACCTGGCGACCCGGCGAGAGATCATCCCCCCGCTCACCGGGCCGACGGGTCCGGTGATCTGGGTGACGACCGGCACCGTCGACGGCGTCACGGTCGCGGTGGCGGGAAGCGCCGATGGCACGGTGCGCATGTGGAGGCTTCGGTAAGGGGTGCCCCCCGCATCCTCACCGAGGAGGTCGGCCCGTACACGCGGGGGAGTCCGCCGGCCCACGCCGCACGGCCGTGAACGGCGGTCGGCGGCGTTTTCGGCCTAGAAGACAGGGCTGTGCCGTTTATGCGGCACATCGAGGAATCTGTCGTTTGTCTGCCCCGTACGACGTCGCGCCGACTGAAGTGCACGCATTGCATCGATATGTGTACAGATAACTCAGTATGGTGTCCTCCGTCGACCGGTCCCCCTGCATCAAGGACACCGATGTCTGAGTCGCTCCTGTCTTCTGCTGCCCCCGAACGCCAGGACATTGGGCGCCACAGGCCACCCGGCCGCCGTGAACGACACCGCCGAGCCGACGTTCACGCCGTCCATCTGTGCATTTCCGTCCTTCCCGCGGCCCTTGTGGCGTGCCTGGGGCTGGCCGCGGTGACGGTATTGATCATGGCGGGATCCTCGTCGCCGAAGGCCCGTCTGACACTCGTCGTCACCGCAGCGGGAGCCGTGGCCGTCCTGTGCGGCGCGATCTTCGCCGCCGGCGTGGCGACTCGGCGGCTGCGCCGGATGGTCGTCCCCGCGCCCTCGCCCCCTGGCCCCGAGGACCTGCAGCGACGACTCGGCGAGCTCGCGTACTTGATCTCCCGGGGCCGCGAGGAGCTGAATGTCCTGACGCAGCGGATCGCGGCCGGCGAGGTCGCTCCGCCGCGCGCCGTCGACCCTCGGCCCGCCGCGACCGGCGACCCCATCCTGCATCTGGTCCATGAGGTGCGGAACGCGCAGAGCGAGGCGTGGAACGCTCTCATCAACACGGCCGGCCCGAAACCCGGTGACGGGCCGGAGCGGCGAGTCGAGATCTTCGTCAACCTCTCCCGGCGGATGCAGACCCTGTCCCATCGGGCGATCCAGAGCATCGACGAGCTGGAGAACCGGGTCGAGGATCCGGATCTTCTCAAGGGCCTGTTCCGGATCGATCACCTCACCACCCGCCTCCGCCGCCAGGCCGAGAGCCTCGCCGTGATCGGCGGGGCCGCTCCGCGCCGTCAGTGGAGCAGGCCGGTCACCGTGTACGAGGTGCTGCGCTCGGCCATCGCCGAGGTCGAGCACTACCGCCGCGTCAAAGTGGTGCCGCCGGTCGAGGGGACCCTCGACGGTGGTGCGGTCGCGGACGTCATCCACCTGCTCGCCGAGCTCGTCGAGAACGCCACCAAGTTCGCGCCGCCGGAGACGCAGGTGTTCCTCCGCGTGGAGGTCGTGACCGCCGGCCTGGCCATCGAGATCGAGGACCGCGGACTCGGCATACCGCGGGAGACCCAGCGGCGGCTGAACGACCTCCTCGCCGACCTGGAACGGGTCGACACCGACGAGCTGGTGGCGGAGGGCCGCATCGGACTGCTCGTGGTGTCCGCCCTCTCCCGCCGGCACAAGGTCGCCGTCAGGCTGCAGACGAACATCTACGGCGGCACGCAGGCCGTCGTCGTGATCCCCAACGCGTTGATCGGCCCGGAGACGCCGGAGAGCGGCGCGCATCCTGGGATGCCGCCCGAGTCGGCTCCGGCCCTCTCGTCCGCCACACCGGGCACCTCTTCCTCGTCGACGCCCCCCGTCGCCGTACCGGCCCCGGCCCTGAGCGCCCACGACGCCGCCCAGAGCGTTCCGCCCGAGCCGTGGAGGGCACAGAGCGCGGGCGCGTCCGCCGGGCGGACGGATGGCGGACCCGGGCGTACGGAGCGGGGACCCGTACCCGCCTCCCCGGCGAGCGGTGACCCGCGCCCGGAACTGCCGAGACGTCGCGCTCAGACCAACCTGGTGCCCGAACTCCAGAGCGCTCCCGCGCCCCGGGACGACGACGCGGAGATCGGCCACAACCACGGGCTGATGGCGGCATTCCGGAAGGGAATGCGCAGCGCCCAGGAGGAAGACCCGACGGACGGAACCGGTGGCACCGGTCGATAGCACACATCCCATACGTAGAAGGAGCGTCCATTGAGCGCCGTCTCTCCGAACCAGTCTTCGGATCTTGCCTGGCTGCTGAAGGGGCTGGCCCAGGAGGTCCCTGTCATTCGTGGCAGTGTGCTGCTGTCCGCGGACGGAATGATGAAAGCCGCCCACGGACTGGATCGCGCCAACTCGGAGTACCTCGCCGCACTCGCCTCCGGGCTCTTCTCCATGGCTCGGAGCGCCAGTACGAAATTCGACGGCAGCGCCGACGTCCGCCAGGTCGTGGCCGAACTCGGCTCCAGCCAGCTGTTCATCTCGTGGGCCGGTTTCAATTCGGTCCTCGCGGTGCTGGCGGAGGGGAACGCCGACCCCGCCGTCGTCGGGTACGAGATGGCTCGCTTGATCAAGGCCGTCCGGCCGTTCCTGGACACGGCGGCCCGCCCACCGGCTGCCTCCGGTGATCGGAGCCGGTGACCGTGGCAGCCGATGACGACGAGGTCTGGGTCGATGACGCGGCCGGTCCGCTGATCCGCCCGTACACGGTGAACGGAGGCCGCACCCGCCCCACTGTGGACCTGGACCTGCTCTCATTGGTGATCAGCACCGGCCGGGCCACCCCGGAACCGGACCCGGAGCGCATCAAGGCGCTCGGACTGTGCCACACGCCGGTCTCGGTCGCCGAGGTGGCGGCGCGGATGCGCCTTCCCGTCGCGGTCACCAAGGTCCTCCTCGCCGATCTGGTGGACTGCGGCGCCATCACCACCCGGGCCCCGAGCCTCCCGTCAGCCGTCCCCGACCGAGCCCTCCTGGAGAAGCTGCTCGATGGCCTACAGCGAATCTGACGTCTTCCCCACCCAGGTCAAGATCCTGGTCGCGGGTGGCTTCGGCGTCGGAAAGACGACCTTCGTCGGCGCGACGAGCGAGATCGAGCCGCTGAACACCGAGGAGCTCATCACCACGGCCAGCCTGGGCGTCGACAACCTCAGCGGGACGGAGGAGAAGACGACGACCACCGTGGCCATGGACTTCGGCCGCATCACCATGGACCGGCACGGCATCGTGCTCTACCTCTTCGGAACACCGGGGCAGGAGCGCTTCTGGTTCATGTGGGACGAGTTGTCCGCCGGGGCGCTGGGCGCCGTCATCCTGGCCGACACCCGCCGCCTGCAGGAGTCCTTCGCCGCCATCGACTTCTTCGAGAACCGGGGCATCCCGTTCCTCATCGCGGTCAACGAGTTCGACGACGCCTTCCGTTACGACCCCGAAGAGGTGCGAGCCGCGCTCGAACTCGGCCCGGGCGTGCCGATCGTGCTCTGCGACGCGAGGGACACCCTCTCCGCGACGTCGGCCCTCCGGTCCCTGATCCGGCATCTCCTCGCCGCCCTCCCCGCCCCTTCCGCCTGATCCATCGATGAACCGCCCACCGCGATCCCCCGTTGAACCGCCGGGCATTCAGACGAGGAGTCTGTGATGAGTCAATCCCTCGCCCACCGTCTCGTGACTCCCGTAGACGAGGAGGCGCATCGCCGCGCCGCCCGGCTACGGGAACTGGGCCTGCTCCAGGAGGTGCCCGACCCCGAGTTCGACGAGTTCGCCCGGCGCCTGGCCCAGGAGCTGGACGTGCCATTCGGGTTCGTCAACATCATCGGCCCGACGCGGCAGTATTTCGCCGGGTTGTACCCCTCATCGCGGGACCGGGGCGTCGACCCGATGACCGACCCGTTCCGGGCGATGGGCTGTGACCAGGGGTTCTGTATCTACGTGCGGGCGCGGAAGCATGCGATGGCGCTGGACGAAGTGCTGGACTACCACGTCTTCGCCGGCAATCCGGCGGTGGAGTTGATCGGGGCCCGCTCCTACCTGGGCGCCCCGCTGATGGACGGGACCTTGGCCCTGGGCACCGTCGCCGTCGTGGACACCAGGCCCCGGGAATGGGGCGCGGAGGGGGTCGAGTACATCAAGGCGCGGGCCGCCGAGATCCTCGAGAGAATCCACCGGCGGGCGGGAGCGTAGCGACTTCGATCACGAGATGGGCTCAGCTCGGCGGGGCGAGCTGCCGGAACCAGGTGAGGATCTGCGGCAGGGCCAGCCGGGCGGAGCCGTCGTGGTCGGTCCGCGCCCCGAGGTCGACGAGACCGCCGCCCGACGCAGCCTGGCAGGCCTTGGCGTTGGCGATGGGTACGCTCCGGTCGCCGGTCGCGGCGTAGATCCGTACCGGCACCCGAGGCTTCCACGCGCAGGTGTCGTCGCTCGATCGCATCGCGCGCAGCAGGCCCCCGGCCGGATGCCGGAGCCGGTCGGCGAACGCCGGTGTCAGTAGCCGCTCCGGCGTTGACGGCAGGGACCCGACGACCGTCGCCTCGTCGTGGTGGCCGTCGAAGAGCTGCTTCACCGAAGAGGCGTACGGCTCCTGGAAAGCCTCGGCCGGCCGGCGGTACAGGTGGTAGATCCGGCGCGTCGACGCCAGCCAGTAGGCGAGGTCGAAGACCGCCTGGCGCTGGGCGAGCCGCCCGTCCAGCTCGGCCGGCACCTGGACGTGCTCGAGGTCGAACGGCCCGCTCACCGGCGCCACCGCGGCCGGCCCGAAGTGCGGCACCTTGCCGGCCTGGAGCTTCTCGCCGAGCGCCATCGCGGCCGGCCCGCCCTGCGAGAAGCCGGTGACCAGCACCTTCGGATCGAGCGTGCGATGCTGTCGGCGCGCGACCGTACGCGCCGCGCGCAGCAGGTCCACCGACGCGTTGAGCTCGGAGGACACGTGCTCGTACGGATGACGGCCGACGCCCTTGCCGAGGCCCAGATAGTCGGGCGCCACCACGGCGTAGCCGGCGGCGGCGAACATGATCGCCCGTGCGCGATCCGGCTGTGTGGCGTCCACGGACGGGGCGGTTCGCCGGGCCGTCAGCCTGCCGTGCTCGTACGCGACCAGCCGCAGTCGGCGGGCGCTGTCGCCGGGCAGGACGAGGAGCCCGCTCGCGGGCGTCGAACCGCCTCGCGTGTTGACCGTCCGGTAGAGCACCCGGTACGCGTCGACGCCGTTTTGAACCGGCGAGGCGATCTTCGCCTTCGTCAGGATGGCGGTGGTCTCCGCGCCGGACAGGTGTGCGACGCGGACGGTGGACATCACGGCGCCGCGCGCGTAATGGTCGGCCGTGCGCGCCGCCAGCCCGGCGAAGACCAGCAGCCCCGAGCAGGAGAGGATGGTGACGGAACGATCGAATATGCCGCTGACTCTCACTGCCGTCTCGGTGCCTCGGTGTGTCTCGGGTGAACGTAACGTTTTACCGTCCCATCGCCAACGGCAGGCGAGGGCAATGGAACGACGACGTGAACGTCCGGCGTCGGTGGTGCGGGTCCGGTTATTCGCCGTGCGGGTCGGAGGCGTTGAGCGTCTGGACGACCTGGTCGTAGTCGCCGCGGGCCTCGGCGTAGCGCAGGAACTTCACGCGTTCGACCTGGATCTCCTTCGCGTCGGGCTGGGCCTCGATCAGCGCGATGACCTCCGCCACGTACTCCTCGAGCGGGACCGCGAACTCGCTCTCCTCCTGGCCGGGCAGCAGCGCGGTGCGGACGGCCGGCGGCTCGAGTTCCACGATCTTCACGGTCGTGTCGGCGAGCTGCAGCCGGATCGACTCACTGAGCATGTGGATGGCGGCCTTCGAGGCGTTGTAGCTCGGGGTCACCTTGAGCGGCGCGAACGCGAGACCCGAGGAGACGGTCATGATCGTGGCGTCCGGCTGCGCCTGCAGGTGCTCGACGAACGCGGCGATGAGCCGGATCGGGCCGAGCACGTTGGTCGTCACGATGGACTCGGCGGAGGCCAGGAACGACTCAGGCCTGTGCCAGTCCTCGATGCGCATGATGCCGGCCATCGTGACCAGGACATTGAGGCCGGGATGCTTCGCCAGCACCTCTTTCGCGGCGGAGTCGATGCTCGCGGCGTCCGCCGTGTCGATCCGCACCGTGTCGATGCCGGGGTGCTCCGCGGCGATCCGCTCGAGCAGTTCGACGCGTCGGCCGCCGACGATGACGGTGTTCCCCCTGGCCTGCAGTTCGAGGGCGAGGGCGAGACCGATGCCGCTGGTGGCGCCGGGGATGAAGACGGTGTTTCCGGAGATGTTCATACTTCGAGTCTGGCCGGTCGGCCGCTGGGAGGTACAGAGACCCGTTATCGGGGGATCGGCGATCCCTGGCTCGCCCGGGGCGCCGCCCGATAATGGACATATGGATCGTGCATCACTGGCGGACTTCCTGCGCCGCCGCCGGGAGGCGCTGCGGCCCGAGGACGTCGGGCTGCCCCCGGGCGCGCGCCGCCGCGCCCCGGGCCTGAGGCGTGAGGAGGTCGCGGCCCTCGCCGTGATGTCGACCGACTATTACACGCGGCTCGAGCAGCAGCGCGGCCCGCAGCCGAGCGAGCAGATGCTCGCGTCGCTCGCCCGGGCGCTGCGGCTGACCGGCGACGAGCGCGCCTACCTGTTCCGGGTGGCCGGGCGGGGCACTCCGGCATCGGTGTCGACCGCGACGCATGTCGCCCCGGCGCTGCTGCGGGTGCTGGACCGCCTGGACGACACCCCGGCGCTCATCCTGTCCGATCTGGGCGAGACGCTCGTGCAGAACCAGATGGCCGCGGCCCTGTTCGGCGACGAGACGGGCTACACGGGCCTCGCCCGCAGCGGGATCTACCGGTGGTTCACCGACCCCTCCGAGCGGCTGCGCTATCCCGAGGGCGACCGCGACCGGCAGAGCCGCGCCCAGGTCGCGAACCTGCGTGCCGCCTACGGGTCGATGGGCCCGCAGTCGCGCGCGGGCGAGCTCGTACGGGCGCTGCGGAAGGCGAGCGCGGAGTTCGCCGAGCTGTGGGAGCGGCACGAGGTGGCAAAGCGCTTCGAGGACCACAAGACGCTTATCCATCCCGAGCTCGGCGCGATCGAGGTGGACTGCCAGGTGCTGTTCACCGAGGACCAGTCGCAGGCGCTGCTCGTGCTCACCGCCGCTCCGCATACCGAGGGCTACGAGAAGCTGCGGCTGCTCGCGGTGCTGGGGCGACAGCGCTTCACCGACGCCGAAATCAACTGAAACGAACATCGATGCTCGCCGATTCCAACAAGTTCGCGAGCGTATTGACCTAACCGTTAAGACTGTTTACTGTCAATTCAACATCGCGATGTCACCCTGCCATCGAGTCTGCCCGCGCCGGCCAGCGCAGACGATTCAGCGTTCCTCCGCCCCCTGGAGCCCTCGCCATGCGCAGACATCGCCCTGCCCCACGCGTGACTGCCGCCGCCCGCCGAGCCGCCGCACCGATCGAGGATGAACCGTACGCACACCGCACCCGCCCCACCGCCAGGGGCCGGTCCATCCGGTGCGTGGTGTCCTTCATCGGTGCGATCGCGGCCCTCATCCTCGGTATGTCAGGCCTGTCCGGTACGGCGCAGGCCGCCGCCTCCCTGCCGTGCGACATCTACGGCGCCGCGGGCACGCCCTGCGTCGCCGCGCACAGCACCGTACGGGCCCTGTTCGGCTCGTACGCGGGCCCGCTCTACCAGTTGACCCGCGCGTCCGACCACGCCACCCATGACGTGGGCGTGCTCTCGGCGGGCGGCTATGCCGACGTGGCCGACCACGACGCGTTCTGCAACGGCACGACGTGCGGCATCACGAAGATCTACGACCAGTCGTCCCGGCACAACGATCTGACCCCGTCCCCGGCGGGCACGGCCGGCACCGGCGCCGACTCCCCGGCGGACGCGAGCGAGATCGCCGTCACCGCCGGCGGGCACAAGGCGTACGGCGTGTGGATCTCCCCGCAGCACGGCTACCGGCACGCCGTCGGATCCGGCGTCGCGCAGAACGGCCAGCCCGAGGGCATGTACATGGTCGCGAGCGGCACGCACGTCGGGTCCGCGTGCTGCTTCGACTACGGCAACGCCGAGGCGGTCCCGGCCGACACCGGCAACGGCCACATGGACGCCGTGAGCATCGCGACCACCTGCTATTTCGCGCCGTGTACGGGCTCGGGGCCGTGGGTGGAGGCCGACCTGGAGAACGGCATGTTCCAGGGGGCCAACGGCTCCAACACCGCCAACCTGGGCAACAACAGCACCTACGTCACGGCGCTGTTGAAGAACAACGGCCAGACCACGTACGCCCTCAAAGGCGGCGACGCGCAATCCGGCGGCCTGACGACGTGGTGGAACGGCGCGCTGCCGAACCGCGGCGGCTACATCCCGATGCACCAGGAAGGCTCGATCATCCTGGGCACGGGCGGGGACAACAGCAACTGGAACATGGGCACCTTCTTCGAAGGCGTGATGACCTCCGGCTACCCGACAGACGCCGCCGACAACGCCGTGCAGGCCAACATCGTCTCGGTCGGCTACTCCGGGCAGACCAACGTGCCGAACGGCCCGCAGGGCACGGTCACCGGACCGGGCGGCAAATGCGTCGACGTCATCGGCGACGACACCGGCGCCGACGGCACCGCCGTCAATCTCTGGGACTGCCAGTCCTACGCCGAGGACCAGCACTGGGAGCACTTCGCCGACAATTCGCTGCGCACCCTCGGCCGCTGTCTCGACGTCGCCGGCGGCGGCACCGCGAACAAGACGCAGGTCCAGTTGGCGAACTGCAACGGGGGCGGCGCCCAGGTCTGGCTGCAACAGGCCGACGGCTCGCTGCGCAACCCCCAGTCCGGGCGCTGCCTGGACTCGCCGAGCGGAGCCACCGACAACGGCACGCGGCTGCAGATCTACGACTGCAACGGCGCCGCCGCGCAGAAGTTCGCGGTCAACGGCGGTGGCGTGGCTCTCGGCCCCGGCGGCAAATGCGTCGACGTTCTCGGCGATGACACGGGCGGCAACAGCACTGCCATCAACCTCTGGGACTGCCAGTCCTACGCCGTGGACCAGCACTGGGTGCACCAGTCCAACGGCGCTCTGCGCACCCTCGGCCGCTGTCTCGACGTCACCGGCAACGGCACGGCGAACAACACGCAGGTGCAGTTGTGGGACTGCAACGGCGGGGGCGCCCAGGTCTGGCAGCAGCAGTCCGACGGCTCGCTGCGCAACCCCCAGTCCGGGCGCTGCCTGGACTCGCCGAGCGGAGCGACCGACAACGGCACGCGACTGCAGATCTACGACTGCAACGGCTCCCCGGCGCAGAAATTCACCCTGAGTTAGGCGACCCACCCCGGGCGAGGCCCGCCGATCCGGCGGGCCTCGCCACCGGGACCGCTCGCCCTGGAGATCAGAGCAGCACGCCTCTGGGCAGGCGGTGATCCTAACCAGTTCGACTGGCGCGCCCAGGCCAGTGGCCTCGGCGCGCTCGACGGCGCACGCTGATCCAGCCGATGAGCCGCCCCGGCTTGCCAGACGGTCCAGGCCGATCCAGCGGATGAGTCGACCCCCGGGGCGCGCCGACGGCAGGGTGCTTGAGTTTCGCCCGGCCGTCGGCGAGCGTCTCGTCCATGCAGGTGGGGTTGCACGCGCTGGGCATCGGGGACGGCGCCCGCCCGGAGATCGTACGCGCCGTGGCGGAGGCCGCCGAGGCGCACGGCTTCGCGAGGCTGTGGTCGGGCGAGCACGTGGTCCTGGTCGACGCGCCGGCGTCCCGCTACCCCTACTCCGCCGACGGACGGATCGCCGTCCCCGTCGACGCGGACTGGCTGGACCCGTTCCTCACTCTGAGTTTCGCCGCGGCCGTGACGACCACGATCGGGCTGGCCACGGGCGTGCTGCTGCTGCCCGAGCACAACCCGGTCGTGGTCGCCAAGCAGGCCGCGACGCTGGACGTGCTCTCCGGCGGGAGGCTCACGCTCGGGATCGGTGTCGGCTGGTCGGCCGAAGAGTTCGCCGCGCTCGGCGTCCCCTTCGCCCATCGCGGCCGGCGCACAGCGGAGTACGTCGCCGCGATGCGCACTCTGTGGGCGAACGATGTAGCGTCGTTCGACGGGGAGTTCGTTCGCTTCGACGCGATCCGGGTCAATCCCAAGCCGGCGCGCGGCCGGCGGATCCCGGTCGTGGTCGGTGGGAACAGCGACGCGGCACTGCGCCGGGTCGCCACCCTCGGCGATGGCTGGTACGGGTTCAACCTCCCCGCCGCGGCCGTCGCCGAGCGCGTCACCGCCCTCGCGGCGGAATGCGCGCGTCAGGGCCGCTCGCCGGCGGAGCCGACCGTCGCGGTCGCGCTGAGCGACGGCAGCCCCGACCTGCTGTCCGACCTGGCCGAGATCGGCGTGACCGAGCTGGTCGTGGTCGAGGCACCGCCGGCGACACCGGAAGCGGCCACCCGATGGGTCGCCGACCTCGCCGACCGCTGGATCACTCCCGGTCGCTGAGCAGGGCCGCCGTTCTGCGGCAGCGGCCCGGGACCGTCGCCCCGGCCGTCGGTGCGGACGGGCTGTGGATCAGGCGACGTACGCTGCGGTGAGCCGTTCGACGGCGTCCCACAGCTCGCGTTCGCGCCGCGGGTCGTACGACTCCTCCGACGACCGGACCACCCGGCCGCGGTCGACGTAGGACCCGGTCGGCGCCTTGGTCGTGCCCAGGACGACGTCGGCGAGGTATCGCCCCGCGGCGCCGCGGCCGGTCGCGAACGGGGTGAGCACCATCACCGGCAGGATGCGGCGCATCGCGAACCGGGAGAGGGGACCGGCGTTGCGGGCGAGGCCCGTGCCGGGGACGAGCCCCGGGTTGTAGGCGACGACGTCGATCCCGCCCGGCAGGCGGCGCGCGTACTCGTGCACGAGGTGGATGGCGGCCAGTTTGCTCGTCGAGTACGCGGTGCGCCCGGCCGCCGTGGTGGCCGGCTTGGAGAACGCACCCGTACGGGCGAGGACGTCCGGCGACCGCCACACCGGGCCGGGAACGATACCCAGGTTGTGCTTGAAATCGCCGAAATGGGTGTCGCTGACGGTGATCACAATCCGGGCGGAAGCGGCGAAGCGGTCCTCGAGCAGGCGGACGAACAGGTGGTTGGCGAGCACGTTGATCGCGAAGGTGGACTCGAATCCGTCGGGTCCCTCGGTGAGCGCGTTCGTGTACTGCACGCCCGCGTTGCCCACGAAGCCGCGCAGCGGCGGCAGGTCACCACGGTCGAGCCGGTCTCGGATCTCGGTGGCGGCCGACCGGACGCTCTCGAGCGAGCCGAGGTCCGCCGTGACGTACGAGACCGCGCGTCCGCCGGCGCCGAGCTCCGCGGACAGCCGCGCGCCGGAGGAGCCTCGGGCGACGACGAGCAGGTGCACGTCCGGCGACTCGCGCAGGATGCACTCCGCACCGGCACGGCCGATGCCGCGGCCGGCGCCCGTCATGACGATGGTGGACCGCATGGGGCTCCTTCACTCGTCAGCCGCCGGTTCGGGCGCATCCCTCAACGTTCGCCGCCCTCGCCGCCGCTGGCCAGTACTCTGCCCGTCACTAGGACCGGCAGTACCCAGGCTCGTTCCGCGCCGAGCCGCGAGAATGGACCCATGACCGTCCCCCGCTCCGGCTTCGGCGCACTCCTGCACGCCTGGCGTGACCGCCTCTCTCCCGCCGACGCCGGCTTCACCGTGGCGGCCGGCCGTCGTGCCCCGGGACTGCGCCGCGAGGAGCTCGCGCAGCTGGCCGGGCTCTCGGTCGACTACGTCCTGCGGCTGGAGCAGGGGCGTGCGAAGAATCCCTCGGCCCAGGTCGTCGGCGCCCTCGCCCGGGCCCTTCAGCTCTCCCGGGCCGAGCGCGACCGGCTGTACCGGAGCGCCGGGCTCCTGCCGCCACAGGACGGGACGATCAACACCCACGTGCCCCCGGGCGTCCAACGGCTCGTCGCGCGCCTCGGAGACGTCCCGATCGGCGTGTTCGCCGCCGACTGGACCCTCGTGTGGTGGAACCCTCTGTGGAGCGCCCTGATCGGCGACCCCACCATGGTCCCGGCCGGCGAGCGGAACCTCGCGCGCGCCATTTTCGGCAACGGCGCGGCTCACGCCGCGATGCGTCCCGTCCGGTCCGAACGCGACGAGGACGCCTTCGCGGCGTCGATCGTCGCCGATCTCAAGGACGCCGTGTCCCGCTATCCCGAGGACGCCCGGCTCGATGACCTCGTGCGGGACCTCCGAGGAGCATCCGGCGCCTTCGCTCATCACTGGGCCACGGCGACGGCGGCCCAGCACACGACCGACCGGAAGACGATCCTGCATCCGGAGATCGGCGAGATCGAGCTCGACTGCGACGTCCTCATCGTTCCGGGCGCGGACCTGCGCATGGTCACCTACACGGCGGCGACCGGAAGCAGCGACGCGGGGAAGCTCGACCTTCTTCGCGTCACCGGCGGCCGTACCGCCACCGAGCCTTCTGCTCGGTGAGCATTGAGAGGGCCCCGCGCGTGAGAACGCGCGGGGCCCCGATGGATCACGGTCAGGATGCGTTGATGGCGACGTCGTCGAGCACGAAGCTGGTCTGCAGTGCCGAGTCCTCGGTGCCGCTGAACGATAGCGTCACCGTCTGCCCGGCGTAGGACGACACGTCGAAGGTCTTGTTGACGTATCCGGAGGCGGCGTTGGCGTTGCTGTAGGTCGCCAGGGTGGTGCTGCCGATCTTGACGGTCAGCTTGTCGTAGACGGTGCTGCCGGACTCGCTGGTGTCGATGTGCAGGTAGAAGCTGAGCGAGGCCTTGCAGCCGGACGGGATGGTCACCGACTGGGTCGCGCTGTCGGTGTGGGTGGTGCCGTATCCGTCGAGCCAGGCGAAGTAGGTGCCGGAGTGGGCGGTCTCACCGCTGCCGTTGGCCGAGACGACGCCGGAGGTCGTCGTCCAGGGCGTGGTGCCGGACTCGAAGCCACCGTTGCTCACCTTGTTACCCGGCGAGGAGCATCCTCCGCCGACCGCATTGACGGTCCAGGTGAACGAGGCCGACCCGGAGGCGCTTGTGGAGTCCTTCGCGGTGACGGTGACGTTCGAGGTGCCCGCGGTGGTAGGCGTGCCGGAGATCAGGCCGGTCGAGGCGTTGATCGACAGCCCGGCGGGCAGGCCCGTCGCGCTGTAGGTCAGCGTCTGGCCCGAGGCGGAGTCCGTCGCCTGGATCTGCAGGCTGACCGCCGTGCCGACCGTACCGGTCTGGCTGCCCGGGTTGGTCACCGTGACGGTGTTGCCGCCGGTGGAGCCGCTGCCGAACGCCGTCGTTCCGTTCGGGGTGCCGAGCCCGGTCGGGCCGTCGTACCCGGAACCGGCCGTGCACAGGTACGAGGGGCTGCACGACCCGTTGCTGCCGGAGGTGACGTCGTTGAGGTTGCCGGTGTGGGCGTACGGATAGGACGCCGGGTAGGCCCCGGACGCGGGCGGGCCCGCCAGGGCGTACACGCCGGCGATGATCGGCGACGACGCGCTGGTGCCGCCGACGACCAGCCATCCGCCCGTCCCGTAGGTGTCGTAGACCGCGAGGCCGGTGTTCGGGTCGGCGACGGCGGAGACGTCGGCCACCGACCGCCGGGAGCAGCCCGAGTCCTTCTGCCAGGACGGCTTCGGGTCGTAGGAAGAGCAGCCGGATCCCGCGCCGGACCAGGCCGACTCGCTCCAGCCGCGCGTGTTCGAGGCCCGGGACAGCGAGGTCCCGCCGACCGCGGTGACGTACTGCGACGCCGCCGGGTACTCGACCCCGTACCCGCTGTCGCCCGAGGACACCGTGATCGCGACGCCCGGGTGGTTGAAGTACGTGGTGTCGGTGCTCGTGTCGCTGGAGTCCTCCGAGCCGCCGTAGCTGTTCGACACGTACTTGGCGCCCAGGGAGACCGCGGTGTTGACCGCCGTGCCGAGGTCGTCGGTGGACGGCTGGCTGGCCTCGACGAGCAGGATGTGGCAGTTCGGGCAGACGGCGGAGACCATGTCGAGGTCGAGCGACTCCTCTTCGGCCCAGCCGGAGTCGGCGGTCGGCAGGCTGCTGCCGCCGTTCTCGTTGACCTTCTTGAAGCAGCCGTTCGCGGTCGTGCAGGCGGACAGGCCGTACTGGGAGCGGTAGGTCCCCAGGTCGGACTCGGCGTTGGGGTCGTCGTAGGCGTCGACGATGGCGACGGTCTGCCCCGATCCGGCGGATGAGGACGACAGGGCGTACGCGCTCTGCAGGTCGGAGGGGCCGAACCCGGAGGGTGCGAGGTTCGGCTGGATTCCCTTGCGCGCGGTCACGTCGGTACGGACGAGCGAGAGGCAGGCCATCCGGCCGGCGCGGGTGGGGGCCGCGCACGCCCGCTTGACGGGTGCGGACAGGTGCGGTGCGGCGGCGGCAGGCCGGGCGGCGGAGGGGGCCGTGGAAGCGTGCGCCGGTGCGGTGGTGGTCAGGAGGGCGGCGGGCAGGGCGAGCGCGGCCATGAGGGTGAGGCCGATGCGCCGCAGACGAGTGCGGGTTGATGGGGGTGACATCCTTGCTCCCTTTCTGGCGGGAGGCCGGATACGGCGGGGTCGACCGTTCTCCGGCCGGTGACACCACGGCCAGTGGTGTTCCGCGCAACGTAGGATCCTGATATAAGGCGGTCAATGTTCCTTTACTCTCTTTTGACCTAGAGTGTCCGGTTCTGGACTCGCTCGAACTGAACGGGGTGGCGCGGACACGCTCGGTAGCGTGGAGGCGTGGCGGAGATGGGAGATCTGTCCCAGCAATTCATCGACTTGGGGCTGACCGGATATGAAGCGCGTGCCTACCTCGCGCTTCTCGCCCGAGACCGCTACACGGCGGCGCAACTCGCGCGCGAATCGGGAGTGCCCCGCCAGCGCATCTACGACGTGTTGGCGGCGTTGACCGAGCGCGGACTGGTCCGGGTGCTGCCGGGAGGCACCACCCGATACACCGCGGTCGAGCCCGCCTCGGCGGTCGAACGTCTCATGGCCGCTCGCCGGGCGGAGATCGACCGCCTGGAGCAGGCCACGGCACGGCTCGTCGAGTCGCTGGCGCCCGTCTGGTCCCGCGGCAGGCAGGAGAGCGATCCCCTGGACTACGTCGAGGTGCTGCGCGGCCGCGAGGTGCTGGCCGAACGAATCGGGGAGATCCAGGCCGACGCGCGACAGGAGATCCTCGCGGTCGCCAAACTCCCGTACCTGATCGACGACAACACCGCCGGCGCCGGCACGATCCGGCGACTGACGCGGTCAGGCGGACGCGTGCGGTGCGTCTACGAACGCGCCGCCCTCGACGACCCGGCTCTCCTCGCCGACATCCGGCGGTACACCGCCGCGGGGGAGGAGGCGCGGGTGGCCGCCCACCTGCCCATGCGCATGTGGATCGTGGACGGCGTCCGGGTGGTGATGTCGCTGCGCGACCCGGTGGCGGGTTCCGATTCCACCACCAACATCGTGATCGAGCACGCCTCCCTGGCGCAGTGCCTCACGTACGCCTTCGAGACGATCTGGACCGGCGCCGACCCGGTCACGTGAGCCCCACCCCGTGCGGCAGAGCGGTGTGGAGCGCGGACAGGTGGCGGCCCGCCCGCAGGACCGTGCCGTCGGGACGGACGATGGCGGCGTCCGCGTGGCCGTGCCGCAGCCAGCGGTGGAGCGCGCTGCCCGGCCGGGCATGGACGAGGACCGCTCCGCGCCGGTCGATCTCGGCTCGCTGCCCGGCGGACGGCGCGACCGTGGTGACGAGGGCGAACCGGCCCGAGGTCACGTCGTCGAGACGGCCGCCGCCGTCCAGGAGCGCGTTCGGGCACAGCCGGCCCGCGAGGGTACGGCGCAGACGCGGCCGTACGACCAGGTCGGACCGGTGCAGGGCCGCGGTCTCGCTGTGGAGGATCCGTTCCTTGAGACCGGGTACGAGGCGCAGGCGCGGGGCCACCGCGCGGCGGAGGAGGTCGCCGAGCTCGCCGCCCTCCGTCATCGCGAGGCCGAGCAGCTTCGCCAGCCGGATCAGGGTCCGGGCGTGGGGTTCGCGTTCGGTCGCGTAGGTGTCGAGCACGGTCTCGGGCAGGCCGCCCCCGAGCACGCCGGCGAGTTTCCAGGCGAGGTTCATCGCGTCGCGTATCCCCGCTCCCATGCCCTGGCCGATGAACGGCGGGGTGAGGTGGGCGGCGTCGCCCAGCAGGAAGATCCGGCGGTCCCGCCACCGGTCGGCGACCCGCGCCCGGAAGGTGTACTCGGCCACGCGGACGATCTCCAGCTCCTCGGCCGGGACGTCCTTGGTCCACGGCGCGATCAACGGATGCAGCCGGTCCATGCGGTCGTAGTCGCCGGCGCTCTCGCCGGGCGCCAGCCGGAACTCCCAGCGGTAGCGGGTCGCACCGACGCGCATGTACGTGGCGGCCTTTGCCGGATCGCAGATCTGGTGCACGCCTTCCCACTCGCCGAGGTCGGCGGCGGTGGCGACGTCGACGACGAGCCAGCGTTGCGCGAATCTCAGGTCCCGCATGGTCGCGCCGATCGAGGTCCTGGTCAGGCTGTTGGCTCCGTCGCATCCCAGGACGTACTCCGCGGCGACCGAGTCGCGCTCTCCGGTGGCCCGGTCGGTGACGTCGATCCGTACGCCGTCGGCGTCCTGGGTCAGGGCGGTGACCTCCACGCCGCCGCGGACCGTGGCGGCGGGGTACCGCTGGAGGTTGGCCCGGAGGATCGCCTCCAGTTCGGGCTGGTCGAACAGGCTCGCCTCGGGGTAGCCGTGCCTGCCGTTCGCGGCGTCGCGCCGGAACTCCGCCAGCACGCGCAGGGACCGGTCGACGAGCCGCAACCCCAGACACGGCCAGGAGATCGCGGCGAACTCCTCGCCTACCCCCAGACGGGCGAGAATGCGGTAGATCTCGTCGTCGAGGGCCACGGCGCGGGGCTGAGGGTAGATCGACTCCCACCGGTCGAGCACCAGGCACTCGACGCCGTACTGCGCGAGCAGCGTCGCCGCCGTGAGCCCGGTGGGGCCGGCGCCGACGACGACCACGGGAACGTTCTGCCGTCGATTCACGCGTATCGCACCTTCGTCCGCTGGGTGCCCAGGTCGATCGCGCCGTCGTCGGTGGCCACGGTGGCCTCGACGACATCGCCGTTCCGCAGGTAGGCGGGGTTGCGGGCCTGTCCGCGGAAGAACAGCCTCCACTTGACCGCCTCCGGCAGGAGCGAGGCGATCTTCTGAACCGCCTTCGGCGGCGCGCTCAGCGCCGTGCCGACAGGGGTGCCGGTCAGCACGAGGTCGCCGGGATCGAGCCGCTGGAAGCGGGTCAGCGCCCGCAGCGCCTGGACGGGCGGGTAGATCATGTCGGCGGCCGTCATGTCCTGGCGGAGCTCGCCGTTGACCCGGAGCCTCAGCCGCAGGTCGGTGAACCGTGCGAGCTCGCCGGCGTCCAGCAGCACCAGCGCGGGACCGGCGGGGGTGAACGTCGGGTACGACTTGGCCTCGTAGAACTGGGTCTGGGGTAGCTGGACGTCGCGCGCCGAGACGTCGTTGGTGACCACCAGGCCCGCGACGTGGTCGGCGAGGGTGTCCTCGGTGACGGTCGCGCCGACGGGCGTATCCCGCCCGATGACGAGCCCGATCTCCACCTCGTAGTCCAGCAGCCGCACATGCGCGGGGCGGACCACGTCGTCGTACGGGCCGCTGATCGAGCCGGACGACTTGCGGAAGAACGTCAACGGGACGGTCGCGGGATCCCCGCCCGTGTCCGTGACGTGCGAGACGAAGTTCGTCATCTGCGCGACGACGCGGCAGGGCGCCGTCACCGGCGAGACGAGCGCCAGTTCGCCGACCGGGACCGTGCCGCCACCGGCCGCGGCCGCGGCGATCGCCTGCCGGTCGGCCAGCAGTTCGCCGGTGGTCGTGGCCGTGGTCCGCACCTCGGCGGCGCCGGTGGGGGTGACCACCCACCAGGCGTCGGCCGTACGGAGGACGGTGGTGCTCATGAGGTACCCGCTTTCAGCAGGCCGCGAAGGCGGCGCACGTCGAACTCGTTGTCGGCGCGCAGTGCGCCGATGACCGCGCGCAGCTCGCGCAGCGACTCCCGGCCGGGGCTGATGCCGAGGAAGTCCTTCGTGGCGGGCGGGCCCCACTGGGCCAGGCCCGATGTGGTCAGCGGCGCCCAGCCGGGCTCGAGCGTGCAGTCGAACAGGTCACCGTCGCTGAAGTGCTCGACCAGGAACCCGTCCGGGTCGCGCCAGTAGTCGAAGATCTGACTGCCCTGAATGTGCCGGCCGATCCCCCAGGACCGCCGGTAGCCCTGGTCGAGCAGGTGCTCACCGCCGGCCGCCAACGCGTCGAGGTCGGCGACCTGGTACGCCGAGTGCACGTAGCGGTCGGCCGGGCCGAGGACCAGCGCGAGCGTGTGGTGATCCGCGGGCGTCCTCCCGCGGTCGCAGCGGATGAAGCTCATCACCGGCCCGCGGTCACGCTGCCCGGGGTAGTAGAGGAAGTCGCTGACGACCAGGCCCAGATTCTTCAGGTACCAGTTGAGCGTCTCGAGGTACTTCGTCGTCTGCAGCACGACGTGACCGAGGCGCTGGACTCCGGCCGGCTCGCGCGGCGGCCGCTGGACGGCGTTGACCCGGGCGGCGTCGCGGCCGAAGTTCAGCGTCTGGGGCTCCTGCGCCGCCAGCGCGGGGAGTTCGTGGGTGTCCGACACGACGCGCACCCGCGCCCCGCTCGGGTCGGTGAGGTCGACCGTGACCCCACCCAGGCTCTCCGGCAGCGGTGTCACCTGCCGGTCGGTCGCGTCCGCGAGCCGCAGCAGGTCCTGCCGGTCGGCCGCTCTGAAGGCGGGGCCGACGAACCGCGACCGAGGGCCCCGGCGGATGAGGACGCAGGGCGACCCCGGGTCCGTACACCGCAGGTGCAGCTCGTCGGCGGTGCGCAGCACCGAGGTGAACCCGAAGGCGCCGGCGAACCGCTCGGCCCGTTCGAGGTCGGGCTTGCGGAACTCCAGCCACGCCAGGTCGTGGACCTTCACGACCGGGTCGCTCGCTCTTCCCGGGTGCTCGCCGGGCCGGGCGCCCTGCTCGCTGTGCAGACCGGTGTGCGGGTCGTGACGACTGGTCATCGCCCGCCTCCTTCCTTGAGTTGACGAAATCCTCAGTTATGAACGTACCCTCAGTCAAGTGTGTCTGAGGATTTCGTCACTACTGACGAGCGCGCTAAGGTGAGGGCTCGGATCAGGCGAACGGAGGGGGAGCGGCATGGCGGCCGAGCGGACCGACGCGGCGCCCAACCGGCTGGACCGGCGCAAGGCGCGCACCCGTGCCGCGCTCGTTCGCGCGGCCCAGTCCTTCATCGCGACGGGGCGGCTCAACGCCCCGATCCTGGAGATCACCCAGGCCGCGGACGTGGGGATGGGGTCGTTCTACAACCACTTCACGAGCAAGGAGGAGCTGTTCCAGGCCGCCGTCGAGGAGGCCCTCGACCACCACGGCGCCCTGCTCGACGACCTGACCGCAGGCCTGGACGACCCGGCCGAGGTCTTCGCGCGAAGCTTCCGGCTGACCGGGCGTTTCCACCGACGGAACCCCGAGCTGAGCAAGGTCCTGCTGAACAACGGGCCGGCCCTGGCCGGCTCGGACAAGGGGCTCGCCCCCCGGGCCCGCCGCGACATCGAGGCCGGGATGCGCGCCGGCCGCTTCTCCGGCGTCCGCGACCCCGAGCTGGCCCTGACCGTCGCGGCGGGCACCACGCTGTGCCTCGGCCGGCTGCTGCACGACGAGCCCGAACGCGACGACGCCGAGGCCGCCGACCAGGTCACCGAGGACCTGCTGCGCATGTTCGGCGTCCCCGCCGACGAGGCCCGCGAGATCTGCCGCCGCCCGCTTCCCGACCTCGACGGCCTCGCCTAGGGGGTGTCCGGTGGATCTTCGTCCGGCTGCGCGGCGCCCAGAGCGCGCCTCGCCACGTTGTCGCCCCCACCCCACGAAAACGCGAGGAGACGGCTTCGCCGACCCCGCGTTTCCGCGGGGACCCCGGGAGGAGTCGGCAGCCAACACCAGGCTGCCTCCCTCCTCCGCCTTGCGAGGCACACTCTGGACACCGCTCGCTACGAACAAGATCCACCGGACACCCCCTAGTAGCCCTTGATCTCCGGCCAGGCGAGCTCGACTCCGTCGCGTACCAGGTCGTCCTGGAAGTCCTGGAGCAGGCGTTCGGTCGCGTGCACCTGTTCCGGCTCGAGGTGGTTCGCCAGGCAGTGCGCGGCGAGTGCGCCCGCGACCTCGCCGACGTTCCACTCGACCGGGTGCAGCCGATAGCAGCCGTTCGTGATGTGCGTCGTCCCGATGTTCTTCGAGGCCGACAGCAGGTTGCGCAGCCGTACCGGGATGAGCGCGCCCAGCGGGATCTGGAAGGGACAGCTGGCGACGTCGATGTAGGTGTCGCCGCCGGTCGACGGGTGCAGGTCGATGCGGTACATGCCGATGCCGACCGAGTCCGGGTACCGCACGGCGCCGTGCGCTCCACGGACGGCGAGGGACAGGTCCTGCTCGACGACCGTGCGCCTGGCCTCGATCCTGCGGGACTCGCGGATGTACGGCGCCTTCGCCAGGCCGTCGCCGGTCCCCATCGCGCCCCCGTGCGGCCGGAGCCCCGGCCACCCGGTGCCGCCGTCGGGGCGCGGCGCCTCGGTCTGCAGCCAGTAGAGCATGCTGAGGCTGAGTTCCCGGGCACCGTCCAGGTGCTTGGCCCGCTCCTCCTCGCTGGTCCCGATGATCGGACCCACCATGTAGTCGATCATCGGCCAGTTCACCACGGTGACGTCGCTCTCGGCGAACCCCGGGCGCAGCACCCGGCGGGAGAGGATCCGCCGGAACACCCACAGGTCCTTGTCACCGGGGTCCTTGCTCTGGTCGGCGACGACCGGTCCGGAATCGACGTTGGGGACGAAGGTGCGCGGGACGGTCTCCAGCGTGCGGGGGTCGGGGGCGGTCAGGCTGATCAGCGGGTTCGGCCACCCGGGCGGCTGGTAGCGGGCCCATGCGGAGTAGCCGGCGGGCCGGTCGATCGTGTGGTCCTCGCCGGGCCGGTGGTCGACGGCGAAGACCCACGAGAACGCCTGCATGTTCGCGGGCTGGTCCTCCTCCGGCGCGCTGGGCTCGCCGGTCCGCCGCCGGGACTCGAAGCCGGTCACGTGCTCGGCGCCGGCGAGCGGGAGCAGGTCGCCGAGTTCGGTCGCGTCGATGACGAACGGGGCCGTGAGCTCACGGGTGCGCCCCGACGGATCGGCGACGGTGACACCGGTGATCCGGTCCCCGTCCACGGCGGCGGCGACCGGCCGGTGGCCGTAGAGCACCCGCAGCCGCTCGGTGGCGATGTACGGCGCGAGCATGGCGTCCAGGACGGCCGCGGCGACCCGGGGCTCGTGGCAGAGCCGGCTCACCCGGCCCTCGCCCGGGTTGAGGTCCGGCCGGCTCAGTGCCTCCTCGGTGAGCGGATACCACGTGCGGTAGTAGGCGCGGATCGCCTCCCGCAGCGCGCGATAGCTGCGCGTGCAGCCGAACTGCTCGATCCACGGGTGTTCGTCGGGCGGAACCCCCTGGCTGGTCAGCTGGCCACCGACCCACTCCGTCTCCTCGGTCATCAGGACGGACCGGCCGCGCCGCAGCGCCGCGAGCGCCGCCGCGACGCCGCCCAGTCCGCCGCCCACGATGAGCACCTCGGCCGATGTCGCCGGCTCAGGATTCACTTGTCGCCTCTCTGTATGCGCTGTACCTCGGACGGGGGAGGCCGTCATGAGCCGCTCACGGTCGCCTCCGCGCTGTCGTCGTGCGAGGTGTTCAGCTCGAGGGCCGCGTCGAGCAGGCTCCGGGTGTACTCGTGCTGCGGGTCGCCGAGGACGTCGGTGGCCGGCCCTTCCTCCACCAGGACGCCGCGGCGCATGACCGCGATCCGGTCCGCGATCTGGTGGACGACGCCGAGGTCGTGGGAGATGAACAGCATCGACAGGTGACGGCGCCGGCGCAGGTCGACCAGGAGGCGGAGGATCTGCGCCTGGACGGACACGTCGAGCGCGGAGACGGCCTCGTCGCAGACGAGCAGCCGGGGCTCGACGGCGAGCGCGCGGGCGATGCTGACGCGCTGGCACTGCCCTCCGGACAGTTCGCCGGCCCGGTGCCGGGCGATGCCCGCGTCCAGTCCCACGTCGTCGAGCAGGCGGTTCAGCGCGTCCGCCCGGTCGCCGGACGGCGCGGCATCCGGGTGGGCACGCCACGCCTCGCCGATGATCGCCGCCACGGTCATCCGGGGGTTGAGGGACGACCGGGGGTCCTGGAACACCATCTGAACGGCGCGCTGCTGCGCCGCGGTCCGCCGGCCGACCGGCCCCAGCGGCCTCCCGTCGAGCAGGACGGCTCCGGCGTCGGGACGGACGAGGCCGACGACGGTACGCGCCACGGTGGTCTTCCCCGACCCGGACTCGCCGACCAGGCCCACGATCTCGTCGGCCGCCACGGTGAGGCTCACGCCCCCGACCGCGACCACCTCTCCGGGCGCCTTGCCGGCCCACGCCCGCAGCCGTGCGCGCCGGCCGAAGCTGACGCGCAGGTCGCGCACCTCGAGCAAAGTCGGCTCGCTCATACGGCCTCCTTCCTCGCCCGACCAACCTGTTCTTCCCGACCAACCGGCCCCGACCGACCTCCCGGCCCCGACCGACCTCCCGGCCCCGGCCGACCTCCCGGCGTCGGAGGAGTGACCGGGCGCGCTGTGCTTTCGATTCGCTCGCTCCGCTCGCTCATGTTTCCGGCACCTCCTCGGCGAAGTGGCACGCCGTCCACCGGTCGGGCGCGATCGGCCGCGGTACGGGCTGCTCGGTGCGGCAGCGGTCGCGCGCCAGCGGGCAACGGGGGTGGAAGGCGCATCCCGCGGGCCGGTTCGCCGGCGTCGCCGGGGTGCCCGGGAGCGGGTGCGCCAGCGCGGTCCGGGTCCGTACCGCGGGCACGCTCTGGACCAGCGCGCGGGTGTACGGATGGGCGGGCCGGGCCAGGACGGAGGCGGTCGGCCCGCGTTCGGCGACCCGCCCGGCGTACATGACGACGACCTGGTGGGCGGTGTGCGCCACGACCCGCAGGTCGTGGCTGACGAGCAGCATCGCCAGGCCCTCGTCCTGCTGGATGGAGCGCAGCAGGCGCAGGATGCGCGCCTGCACGGTCACGTCCAGCGCGGTGGTGGGCTCGTCGGCGAGCAGCAGCGCCGGGCTGCCCGCGAGAGCCAGGGCGATCATGGCGCGCTGCCGCATGCCGCCGGAGAACTCGTGCGGGTAGGCGCCGATCCTCTGGGCCGGCTCCGGCACCCCCGCGCGGTCGAGCAGTTCGACGACCCGCCGGCGGACCTCGTCGCGGCGCTGCCCGGCCCGGCGCAGGATCTCGCCCACCTGCCGGCCGATCGTCTGCGTCGGGTTCAGGGCCGCCAGCGGGTCCTGGAAGATCATCGCGATCTCGTGGCCGCGCAGCCGGCGGCGCCGGGCGCGGTCCAGCCGGAGCAGGTCGTCGCCCCGCCACCGGAGTTCCCCGCCGGTCGTCGCGCCCTCGGGGAGCAGGCCGATGATCGCGTTCGCGGTCATCGTCTTGCCGCTGCCCGACTCACCGATGAGCCCGACCGTCGTCGCCGGCGGGACGTCGAAGGACACCCCGTCGACGACGCGGACCGTACCGCCGTGTGCGGGAAGGTCGACGGCCAGCCCGTCCACCCGCAGGAGCTGCTCGCTCGATGGCGCGGGCGTCGTCCCGGCCGCCGGGACTCGTGTCCTGATCACGAGCCGCTGACCTGCATGTGGGAGAAGTCGGGCAGCCCGTTCGGGTCCGGCGTGACGCCCGAGACGCGGTGGTTCCAGGCGTAGGCGAACTTGACCGCCATCGGGTACATGCCGACCGCGTCCCCCCAAATGATCTTGCTGGCCTCGCCGTACAGCCGGACGCGCTCGTTCTTGTCCGGGGTCGCCCCGGCATCGGCGAGCAGCTTGTCGAGCTTCGGGTTGCAGTAGCCGTTGCGCTTGGCCGCGCAGGTGTAGAGCCGGCCGAGCGTGTTCGCCGCGTCGAAGGTGGGGTTCGACAGCTGCTGGAAGTTGATGTCCCAGTTCAGCGCCAGTAGGTCCTTGGTGAAGACCGCCTGCTCCTTCTCCAGCAGGTCGACCTTGACGCCGATCTTCTGCAGGTCGGAGACGACCGCCTGGTTGAACTGGCGGAACTCGGCGTTGGCGAACTGGAGCCGGAGCTTGGTGGAGAAGTCGAACCCCGCCGCGCTCAGCGCCGCCTTCGCCGCGGCCGGGTCGTACTTCACCGGCGTCTGGGGCGCATAGCCGAGGGTCACGGGTGACACCGGGGCGTCGGCCGGGGTGCCCGTCTTCGGGTACAGCCGCTTGATGATCGTGTTGAAGTCGACCGCCTGCCACAGCGCCCGCCGTACCGCGGCGTTCCGCAGCGCGGGCGCGGACGAGTTGAACCACATGGTGAAGACGGCGGTGCTCGGCACCGTCTGGATCTTGAGGTTGGTGTCGCTCTCCAGCTGCGGCAGCTGGTCGTCGGGGATGCCCCACACGAGGTCCGCCTCGCCGGTGCGCAGGGCGGTCAGCCGGGCCGCGAGCTCGGGCATCTTGCGGACGGTGACCCGCTTGGCCTTCGGAGCGCCGCCGTAGTAGCCCGCGTTGGGCACGAGGGTGAGCGTCCCGGCCGAGTCGAACTTCTCGACCTTGAACGGCCCGGAGCCGACCGGGTGCTGGAAGAACGCCGTGTCCGCGCCCGTGACGCTCGCCGGCAGCACGTAGAAGACGGCGAGCTTGTACGGGACCGCGGCGTCCGGCTTCGCCGTCTTCAGGACCACCTCGTTCGGCGAGGCGGCGGTCATCGTGTCACCGGTGAAGTTGGCCGCGTTCGTGCCCTTGATCTCGAGGAGCCGCTTGAAGGAGGCGACGACGGCGTCGGCCGTCACGTCCTTGCCGTCGCTGAACTTCGCGCCCTGGCGCAAGGTGAACGTCCACGTCGAGGCGGTCGTGTCCGGCTTCCACGCGGTGGCGAGGTCACCTTCGAGCGTGCCGTCCGCGCGCGGCCGCACCAGCCGGCTGTAGATCGCCTTGGCGGCCAGCTGGGTCCCGGTGCCGCCGCCCACGGCGCCGTTCGGGTCCAGGCTCTCGATCGGGTACGTGCCGGCGACGACGATCTCGCCGGAACCGGAGCCCGAAGAGCCGCCGCCCGTCGCGGCGGAACATCCGGTGAGCGCCACGGTGACGGTGGCGAGCACGGCCACCGCGGTCGTGCCAGAGGCTGGTGATCTGGTCATCGGCGTCTTCCTGTCTTCCGCGAAGAAGGTCTTCTGAGGGACGGCTGAGTGACGGGGGCGGGGGACTGACGTGGGCGTGTCACCTGAGGTGTCCGCGCCCGTGCCGGGCGGTGAGCTGGTCGCCGAGGATCCCGATGTTGATGATCAGCAGCGACAGGGCGATGCCGGGGAGCGCGGAGATCCACCAGGCGGTGGCGAGGTACTGCTTTCCGTCGGCGATGGTCTGCCCCCACGACACCGTGGAGTTGGGCAGGCCGATGCCGAGGAAGCTGAGGCCGGCCTCGGCCAGGACGACGAGCGCGAACTCCAGCGTCGCCATGGCGATGACCGGGCCGGCCGTGAACGGGACGATGTGCCGCAGGAGGATGGACGTCCGCCGTACGCCGAGGACACGGGCCGCGTCGACCCAGGCCCGTTCCCGCAGGGAGAGCGCGACGCTGCGGGTGACGCGCGCGAAGGAGATCCAGGGGGTGGCGGAGAGCGCGATCACCACCACCGTGACGCTGCGCTCGAACGCGCCCGCGATCACGATCGTCAGCAGGATCGCCGGGAAGGCGGCCACGATGTCGATGCCACGGGCGAGGAACGTGTCGAGCCGGCCGCGGAAGTAGCCGGCGACGGTGCCGACGGCGACGCCGATGACGCAGGAGACGGCGACCGTGCAGACACCGATGATCATTGAGGTGCGGGCGCCGTAGACGACTTGGGCGAGGACGTCGCGGCCGAGACCGTCGGTGCCGAACCAGGCCGTCCCGCCCGAGGAGAGATGCGATCCCGGGCCGAGCAGGCGATCGTCGAGAGAGGCGTGCACCGGGTTGTAGTCGATCAGCTCCGGGCCGACCACGGCGACCAGGGCGTACAGCGCGACCACGGCGTACGGGACGCGGCGCAGCCACCGCCCGGCCGTCCTCCGCCGGGTCCGCAGTTCGGCGCGCGGCCGGAGCTCGACGGCCGCCGTCATGACGTGCCCTCCAGCCGGATCCGCGGATCGAGCTGGGAGTAGAGGAGGTCGGCGGCGAGGTTGAACACCATGACGATGCCGGCGATCAGGAAGGTGGCCGCCTGCACCACCTGGTAGTCGCGGTTGGAGACCGCGTCCACCACCAGCGTGCCCAGGCCGGGCCAGGCGAAGACGTTCTCCACCACGACCGCGCCGCCCATCAGGCCGCCCATGTGCAGCCCGACGATCGTGACCACCGGGATGAGCGAGTTGCGCAGCGCATGGCCGACCAGCACCTGCCCTTCGGTCAGGCCCTTGGAGCGGGCCGTCTGGATGTACGGCTCGCGCATCGCCTCCGCGACGCTGGTCCGCGTTAGGCGCGCGACGGTGGCGGTGAACGGCAGCGCCAGCGTGACCGCCGGCAGGACGAGGTGGGCGGGGGTGCCGGAACCCGCGCTGGGCAGCAGGCGCAGCGTCAGCGCGAGAAGCAGGATGAGCATGATGCCGACCCAGAACGTCGGGAAGGACTGCAGCGCGATCGTGAACGCGGAGATCGTCCGGTCGACGACGCCGCCCTGCCGGCCGCCGGCGAGCAGCCCCAGGGTGATTCCGACGACGACGGCGATGAGGGTGGAGGCGAGCATCAGCTCGGCGGTCGCCGGCAGGCGCTCGAACACCTCCGCCATCGCCGGCCGGCCGAACCGGTACGAGTCGCCGAAGTGCAGCCGCAGTACGTCGCCGAGGTAGTCGACGTACTGCGCGAACAGCGACCGGTCGAGGCCGAGCTTCGCGGTCATCGCGACCGTCTGCTCATGGCTTGCGTCCGGCCCCGCCATGATCGATGCCGGGTCGCCCGGGGCGACGCGCACGATGAGGAAGATGAGCGAGGACGCGCCCCACATCACCAGCACGCCGATGAGCAGCCGCTTGACGATGACGCGGATCACGACGGCCTCCGCGCTGCCGGATCCGCCGTGATGGTCACCGCTCGCCGGCCGGCACCGTCGGGGAGCGCGACGGTGACCGTACCGCCGGTCACGGGGGAGGGCGCCGCGTCCGCGCCGTCGACCCGGACGGTGACCGAGCCCTCCGCGGCGGCCGGCACACCGAAGACGACCGGGTCCGAGCCGGTGCGGCGGACCGTCGCGCGTACGGTCTCCGCCGTGCGCTCGTAGTCCTCGACGACGGTGCCGGCCGGCGCGTCCACCAGGACCGCGTCGTCCAGGGTGACCCGCAGCCGGTCGCCGGCGGCGACGCTGAGCCGGCCCTCGCGGAGGTTGAGGTTGGTCAGCTCGGCCGTCCGGCCCGGATGGGCGAACCGCCAGCCGCCCGGTCTGGGATCGGCCAGCTGCTGCATCGCCAGGTACGCCAGGAGGTTCCCCCAGCTCAGCAGGTAGTCCGAGCGGGCCTCGAACGGGTGGATGTCCTCGTCCGGGCTGGAGAAGTAGTTCTCATGAACGTGGCTGTGCTCTTCCCACTCCAGGCGGAAGATGGCCAGCAGCTCGTCGACGATCCGGTCGACCTCGGCGTCGAGGTCGTACCTGCGCAGCCCCTCGACGACGAGGAACGCGTGCGGGCCCCAGATCCGGCCGCGGCAGTAGAACCGGTTGTAGCCGGGGTCGGAGCGCGAGACGCTGGGCAGCGGCGGCGACCCGCCGAGCAGGTCGGGTGCCAGCAGCGTCTCCACCATCCGCCGCGCCCGGTCCGCGTCGGGGACCTCGGCCAGCAGCGGGTACAGCATGGTCGGCGCGAGGTGCACGTCGAAGGTGCCGTCGGCGCGGCGGTTGCGGTAGTGACCGGCGGACTCGTCCCAGAAGACCTCGTCGAGCCGTCGGGCCGTCTCGGCGACCTCGGCGCGCAGCCGCGCGGCGGTCTCCGCGTCGCCCAGCCGGTCCGCGATCAGCGCCAGCGCCGCGCCGTCCGCCGCGTGCAGCGCGTTGAGCCCCACGTCGGCCAGGTCCATGGTGTGGGTGACCGGGTCGTACTGGATGTCGTCGTACATCGGCGAGTCGTCCAGGCCGGACTCCCGGCGCGTGCTGTCCACGGTGGCCGACTTGGGGTCGTCCGTCGGGTCGGATCCCCAGGCGAGCACGCCGTGCGGGCCGCGGCGGGCGCGCGGCCACCAGTCGTGCCAGCCCAGCAGCGTGGGGTAGGCGTCGGTCAGCAGCCTCCGGTCGCGGGTCTCGTCGGACAGCCCGGTGCTCAGGTACGACTTGAGGACCGTGTACGCGCCGACCGGCGGCTGCGACCGGTCGTCCGTGCGCCCTCGCTCGTCGGACACCCGGTTGGGCAGGAAACCGTCCGCGGTGACCTGCTCGAACATCTGGTCGTAGATTCCGCGCGCGTAGTCGTGGTCGATCCACGTCGCGGTCAGGCCGCAGAAGAAGGTGTCCCAGCAGTGCAGGGCCCACGTGCCGTAGAAGCCGCCCCTGGCCTGGCTGACGAAGTCGCGGGAGGTGGGCACGATGACCCGGGCCAGGTCGGTCCGGATGATGGTGTTCCAGGTCAGCGCTCGCTGGTAGCCCTCGGCGGACCTGCCGAGCCAGCCCGAACCGCCGATCGCCACGCGCTCGGCCCGCTCCCGCGCGGCGTCGAAGTCGTGCGCCAGGTCGGCGCCGGGGTCGCCGGACAGGGCCCAGACGAACCGGCACGCGGTCGCGCCCTGGGGGAGGCTCAGCCGTACGGCGTCGTCGCCGGACTCGACGGTGACCGGGGCGGACAGCGCGACCTTCCACTGCCGCTGCCCCACCGCGACGTCCAGCCGGTCGCCGCCCGTGGGCACGTCCGGGCGAGCGCCGGGCGCCCCCGGCAGACGGTCGACGATGAGGTGCACGGAGTGGCCCGCGGGCACCGGCTCGAGCAGCTCGGCGAGGCCGCACAGCACGTCCGGGCGCGGGTTGGTGAACACCAGCCGCAGCAGCGCCTCGCCGGACCGTACGGTCACCTCGGCGTACTCGCCGTCGACGGTGTGGTGGCCGAGCCGTTCCAGGCCGCGCCGCCAGGTGAAGTCGTCGACGATCCGGCCGTCGGGGGTCCCGATCCCGACGCGGACCCGGATCCCGGACGGCAGGTGAGCCGCCGCGGTGTGGTACTGGACGTCCCAGGTGTTCCAGTCGGCGGGCACGGGCTTGGACATGGCGACACTCCGGTCTCTCGGGGCCTTCAGCGGGCCTGCCGTCGGTTCGGATCCGCGGGGGGCGGGCCCGCGGTCGTGCCCGGGAGGAGCGGGCACTCGACGCTCTCGCTGAGGTCGGCGGTCTCGGGTTCCTCCAGCAGCCGCACCAGCAGGCGGGTCGCCTGCCGGCCCATCTGCTCGCGGGGGACCTCGAGGCCCGTCCAGGACACGTCGGTGCCACGTGTGCCGGTGGAGTCGCCGAGCACGACGATGCTCAGGTCCTCCGGGACGGACAGGCCGCGCCGCTCGGCGCACGCCAGGAGCTCCTCGGCGAGCAGATGCTGCTCCGCCACGACGCCCGTGACGCGGCCCTGCAGGATCTCCGTGAGCAGACCCTCCACCTCGTCCACCGACTCCAGCCCCCACACCGGACCCGCGAGCCGCCGGGCCGCGCCGGCCGGCATCGCCCGCCGGTATCCCTTCTCCCGGTCCCGGCTCGGCTGCGCGTCGCCGTCGCCGAGCCGCGCGTACGCCACGCGCTCGTGCCCCAGCTCGAACAGCCGCTCGGTGAGCTGCCGGGTCGCGCTGGCGTAGTCGGCCGCGACGTAGGAAATCGGTGCGCCGGAGACCTCCCGGTGCCCGACGTAGACGAACGGGAAACCGGAGTCGCGCAGCCGTTCGATCTCCGCGACGTTCGGGTCCCGGCCGAGCAGCAGCGCGCCGTCCGCCAGCGCCAGGCGGGTCGCCCCGTCCCGGAAGATCTGGCGCTCGCCGCCGACGCTGGTGAACAGCAGCAGGTCGAACCCGAGCTCGGCGGCCTCCTGCTCCATGCCGAGCAGGAACGGGAAGTAGAAGTCGACGCTGGTGGTCGGGAAGACCGGCTCGAACGTGTGGACGCCGATGATCTTGTTACTGCCGCCGGCGAGCGACCGTGCCGAGGCGTTGGCGACGTAACCCCACTCGCGCATGACCGCCAGGACCCGCTCGCGGGTCGCCGGGCTGATCCGGACCTCCGTGTCGCGCTCGTTGAGCACCAGCGAGACGGTCGCCTGGCTCACGCCGGCGAGGCGCGCGATGTCGGCCTGGGTCGGCCTTCTCGCGGATCCGCGGCTCATCGCTGCCTCCTGCTAATGCGCCCTAGCACTGGACGCATAGCTTTGATCCGGCATCAGAGCTTGTCAATGCCTGACTACAGATGAATCGCGGCGGAAGCGCTTCGATCAATTAATACCGATTAGCACCTGGCGCCCCCGCCCGGATGCGGGGTAGCGTCCGGGCAACTTTCGCCCGAGGGGTGGGTGCCATGCCCGACGTCGCCGACCACACCGGTCACCCGGTCTCCGGGGTGACCATCCCGCTCGTCACCGCGCTGGACGAGCGCGGGCGACCCGACGCACCGGCCGTCCGGCCGCTGCTGGCGCACCTCGCGGCCGGCGGTGTCACCACCCTGATGCTGGCCGGCACCAACGGCGAGGGCCCGCTGCTGCCCGCGGACGCCGTCCGGTCGTACGCGGCGGAGGTGGCGGCGATGTGGGGCGAGATCGGCGGGGCGTCCGCCCGGATCATGGTCACCGCGGCCGGGACGGGAACGCGAGAGACGCTGCGGCGCATCGAAGTGCTCGCCGGCCTCGACCTGGACGCCGTGGTCGTGCTCGCTCCGTTCTACTTCCGGCATACCGAGCGGGAGCTGCTCGCCCACTTCCGCGCGGCCGCCGCCCACGGCCGGCCGGTCGTCATCTACAACAGCCCTGGCTACACCGGGAACCCGCTCACCGTGCCCCTGGTCCGCCGGCTCCTCGACCAGCCGGAGATCGTCGGGCTGAAGGACAGCTCCGGGGACCCCGCGCTGTTCGGCGGGTTCTGCGACCTGACCCGGGAGAGGGCCGACTTCGGCGTGGCCCAGGGCGCGGAACGGCGGCTGGCCGAAGGCCTGCGGCAGGGCGCCGCCGGGCTGGTGCCGGGCGTCGGCATGCTCGCGCCGGCCCTCTGCACCGACCTGTTCCGGCTGGCCCGCGCCGGCGACCACACCGAGGCGGACCGGCTCCAGCGCGACGTCGACCACGCCGAAGCGGACCGGCTGCAGCACGACGTCGGCCGGCTCGCCGATCTCTTCTCGGTCCGTCCGGGGGCCAGCGGCATCGTCGTGATGAAGACCGCGCTGCACCTGCTGGGCCTGTGCCCGCCGCACGCGGGGGAGCCGTTCCTGCCCTGTACCGAGACCGAGCTGACCGCGCTGCGCACCGCGCTGGCCGGCGTCGACGACCTGGTGCACCGACCCGTCCCGCAGTCGAGCTGACCCACCCCCGGCAAGGAGAGTCGTATGAAGCGACGGCAGTTCACCTTCGGGCTCGCGGCCGGTGCCGCCGCGCTCGCCCTGCCCACCCCCGCGCGGGCCGCCGACAAGGGCCGGGCAGCCGCGCCGTTCTTCACCGAGACCACGCTGTGGGACTCGGCCGTCGGGCCGCTGGCCAGCTACCACGTGCACGCCCTGGCCGTGCTGCCCGACGACACCGTCATCGCCTGCACCGAAGGCCGCCACGAGGTGTGCGACGCCGGCCCGCACGACCTGCTCATCCGCCGCAGCACCGACCGCGGACGGACCTGGAACCCCTCGCAGGCCGTGGAGGTCTCGACGGACGGCCAGATCTGGGCCAACCCGACGTTCGTCGTCGACCGCGTCACCGGAGAGGTGTTCCTGTTCCACAACCTCTGTGCACAGCTGCCGGGGAACACCAGCTGCTCCGCCGACTCGAGCACGGTGTACGTCATCTCCAGCAAGGACGGCGGCGCCACCTGGAGCGAGCGGCGCAGCCTGGACGGGCTCTTCGACCACTTCCCGTACAACTGGAAGATGCACGGGCCGGGGCCGGGCCACGGCATCCAGCTCGACTCGGGGCGGCTGCTGCTCAGCTGTTCGCACCGGACCGTCATCACCGGCGTTCCCACGACCGACCGCCATTACGGCGTCTCCACCATCTACAGCGACGACCACGGCCGCACCTGGCACGCCGGCGGCGAGGTGCCGATGGACGACCCGGGCTACCCCACGCTGGGGGAGGCCAGGCTGGTCCAGCGCGCGGACGGAACGGTCCTCATCAACAGCCGGCCGGGTTCGGGGAACGACTGGCCGCGCGGCATCGCGGTCAGCGCGGACGGCGGCCTGACCTGGTCACCGCCGACGATGGACTTCAGCGCGGGGCTCTTCAACGGCGTCGACCAGAGCCTCACCCGGTACACCGGCGGCCCGCACAGCCGGGGAGTGAACCGGCTGCTGTTCAGCCGACCCGACGCGCCGATGCGGTGGAACATGACCGTCTCGGTGAGCTACGACGACGGCGACTCGTTCCGGTACAGCCGCTCCATCAGCCCGCTGCGGGCCTTCTACTCCGACCTCGCACGCCTGTCCGACGGCACCATCGTGCTGCTGTACGGCTGCGACGGCGACCTCGACGGCAGCCCGCAGCGGGTGGCCGTCGCCCTGTTCAACCTGGAGTGGCTCACGCAGGGCCGGGACAGTCTCGCCACCGGTCCCCGGCTCACCGCGAAGACCCACGACCTCGGCCACACCGCGGCCCGCGCCCGGCGCTCCGGCGGCACGGTGACCGTGGTCCGGGACCCGTCCGCCCACGGCGGCGCCCGCGCCGCCTTCACCCCCGGCAAGGCGGGCGACTTCATCGAGTACCCGTTCGTCTGCGGCCGGGCCGGCGAGTACGAGCTCTGGCTGCGCCACTACCGGTCGGCGGACGGCGGCGTCGTCGCGGTGACCGTGGACGGGAAGACGCCGCGCACCCACGCGATCGACCTCACGGCGTTCCGGGGCGACGGCTACGACGTCGTCCTGCTGGACCGGCTGCGCCTGCGACCCGGCCGGCACACCATCCGCTTCACGCTGGCCGGCCCCGGCCGGGGCGGCGGTACGGCGATATCGCTCGACGAGCTCGGCCTCATCGAGGCGCCCCATCCGGCGGACGTCCGCGAGGAGGTCACGGTCGACAACGGCGGACTCGGCTTCGACACCACCGGGACGTGGAAGAGCAGCAGGGGGAGCGCCGGGTACTACGGCTACAACTACCTGGCGCACGATCCCGGCGACGGCACCAGCGTCGCGCGGTTCCGGCCGGCGATCCCCGGCGACGACCGCTACGAGGTCCTGGCCTCCTATTCGGCCGACAAGAACCGGGCGACCAACGCCACGTACGTCGTGCACCACGCCGACGGCACCACCTCGGTCGCCGTCGACCAGAAGGCGCACGGCGTACCGGATGTCCGGACCGGTGAATGGGTGTCGCTCGGCGTCTTCCCGTTCCGCGGAGGCATCGACGGATACGTCGAGCTCAGCGACAAGGCCGACGGCGCGGTGATCGCCGACGCCGTCCGGTTCCGCCGCCAGGCCCCGCGATGACGTCGACCCCGGCGGACGGCGGCCCCGTCGTTCCCAGCGCGACGGCGACGGTCGCACTGCGCCCGCTGCCGCTCTCCGCGAGCCGCCTGACCGGTGGGTTCTGGGCGCGGCGGGTCGCCGCCAACCGGGCCGCGATCCCGCTCGGCCATGAGCGTCTCGTCACCGCCGGCAACATCGGCAACCTGCGGATCGCGGCCGGAGAGGAGACGGGCGACGCGCTGGGCGGCACCTTCCGTGACTCCGACGTGTACAAGTGGCTGGAGGCGGTGGCCTGGGAGCACGCGCGCAGCCCGGACGGCGGGCTGCCGGCCGAGCTCACCCGTACGGTCGCCGCCGCGCAGTGCGCGGACGGCTACCTCAACTCCGGCATCCAGGTGCGCGGCGAGGAACGGTACGCGCGGCTCTGGATGAGCCACGAGCACTACTGCGCCGGCCACCTGTTCCAGGCGGCCGTGGCGGCGGCCCGCGCGACCGGCGAGACCGGGTTGCTGGAGGTCGCCGTCCGGTTCGCCGACCACCTCGCCGAGACGTTCGGACCCGGCAGGCGCGGCGAGCTGGACGGGCACCCGGTGGTCGAGATGGGCCTCGTCGAGCTGTACCGGCAGACCGGTGCGCGGCGGTACCTGGACCTGGCCCGGCACTTCGTGGACGCGCGCGGGCACGGGAACGCGACCAAACCCGGCTTCGATCCGTCCCACTACGCCGACCCGGCCCACTACGCCGACCGGGTGCCGGTACGCGAGGCGGTGGCGCCGGAGGGGCACGCGGTACGCGCCGTCTACTTCGCCGCGGGCGCCACCGACGTCGCCATCGAGACCGGCGACGCCGACCTGCTCGCCGCGGTACGCCGGCAGTACGAGGCGTTGCGCCGGCAGAAGCAGCACGTCACCGGTGCCGTCGGCTCCCGGTGGGACGGCGAGGCGTTCGGCGACGCGCACGAGCTGCCGCCCGACCGGGCGTACGCGGAGACGTGCGCCGCGATCGGGACGCTGCAGTGGGCATGGCGGCTGCTGCTGGCCACCGGCGACGCCGGATACGCCGACCAGGTGGAGCTGCTGCTGTACAACGCGGTGCTGCCCGGGGTGTCACTGGACGGCGCGGACTACTTCTACGTGAACACGCTGCACCGGCGTACCGGCGCGCGGGCCGACGTCCAGCGATCCCCGGCGCACGGCCGGCGTCCCTGGTTCAACTGTGCCTGCTGCCCGCCCAACGTGATGCGCACCCTCGCGAGCCTCCCCGCGTACCTGGCGACCGGGACCGACAACGGCCTGCAGGTGCACCTGTACGCCCCGAGCACGCTGCGCACCGGCGATCTCACCGTGGACGTCGAGACGGACTACCCGTGGGACGGCCGAGTGACCGTTTCCGTACGGGAGGCGCCGTCGCGGGACGTGGAGCTGGCGCTGCGGGTACCGGAGTGGGCCGACGGGGCCACGGTGGACGGGAGGCCGGTGGCGGCCGGCGGGTACGCCCGGCTGCGGCGGATGTTCCAGGCCGGCGATCGGGTGGTGCTGGAGCTGCCCATGCCGGCGCGCCTGCTGGTGGCCGACGAGAGGCTGGACGCCACCCGTGGCTGCGTCGCGGCCGCCCGCGGCCCGCTGGTCTACGCGATCGAGCAGCCCGACCAGCCGGCCGGCGTCACTCTGGAGGACCTCCGCATCGACCCGGTGGCACCGCTGCGACCCGAGCACCGGCCGGACCTGCTCGACGGGGTGACCGTGCTGCGCGCGACGGGGGCGGTGGCGGCAGGACCGGCCGGCGCGCCCTACCGGCCGTACGGCGGCCCGGCCGCGCCGACGCGGCCTGTCCCGATCACCCTCATCCCGTACTACGCCTGGGCCAACCGCGGCCCGCACGCAATGCGGGTATGGATCCCGACACCGTGACAGGAGACCTTCCGGCAGGCCGATCTCGGAGACGCGGCGTCGCGGTCGCTCAGGATCCGCTGTGCTGGTGCTGCTCGGGCAGGCGGCTGTCCGGGTGCACCCACAACAGGACGTTGTCCGGCCGCGAGTCCTTCGCCCACTCCCGCCGGAAGAACGCGAGGATCTCCCGGTCCGAGTAGCGCAGGCTGAAGTGGGTCAGGACGAACAAGGTCTCCGGGTGAGCCTCGACCACGGGCCGGAGCCGGCTCCACACCGTGTGCCCGACCCGATTCGCGCGGTCCATCTCGGCGTCGTCGATGAAGGTGCACTCCGTGATGACGACCGGATACTCGAAAAGCCATGGGTTCCGCTCGAACACGTTCACATGCGTGTCGCCGAGAAAGGCGAACAGCGGCCGGTCGACCTCGGTGTCGACCTCGGCTCCGTCCTTGCGCCGCTGGGCCATGATCCGGCCGAATTCCCCGCCCCGGCCCTCCTTCACCAGGGACCGCCGCAGTTCCTCGAACTCCGGCCGCAGCGCCTTGCGCCGCTCCGAGAAGGCATATCCCACGCAGGGCACCTTGTGTTCGCACTCCACCACCCGTACGTGGTGTCCGCGGCGCCCGAAAACGAATTCGTCGCCTCGGCGCACGCCGTGCAGGCGGTGGCCGCCCGCCAGGGCCGGATCGAATCCCGCTCCGTGGTTCAGCTCGGCGGACGCGCGCAGGTAGGACTCCACGTACGGCACGGCCTCGGCGGGCAGGTAGATATCCGTGCCGGAGGCCTTGGACGCCAGGTAGTCGAGGTCCTTGGAATGGTCGTGGTGGGTGTGGGTCAGGAAGACCGTGTCCACCTGCCGCCCTTCGCACAGTCCCGCGTCGAGGCTGCACCGTAGCTCGGGGATGTGAAAGAAGGTCTTGTCGTTCGCGCGGGAATAGCCGGTGAGGGTCAGCTCGGCACCGGGAATCCGCCACGTCTTCCACTGCCGGAAGGGATGCCCCTGCTCCAGCAGTTCGGGGTGGTCGGGCCGTTGTTCCGTAACCCGCGTCATCGGGAGCGCCTTTCCGTGAGCGGTCGTGGGCGGCGCTTCCCTGCCGCCGCGATCAAGTGGACCGGTCAGTGGTTGACGCTCCAAGATCATCCTCGGTTTACCGAAGGAGTCCTCTTTCCGTCACTCCCGGGAGCGTGCGAACGCCTCGAGCTTCACCGGGTTCATCACCCACATGAGCGTGTGGATGCCCTGGGGCATGGCCTCGATGTTCAGCAGCGCGGTATCGGTGCCGTTGTGGGAGATGAGAACACCGGGGCGTCCGTTCGCCTCCACCCATTCCAGGTCCGCGCCCGGCCAGAAGCGTGGTCCGAAGGCGACGATGAACTTCGCCACCCGGGTTTGGCCGACGACGGGGATCCTGGCGGCACCCCTCATGCCGTTGCCGTCGGTGTAGCTGACGACGTTCGCGGCGAAGAGCTCTTCGAGAGCGGAGACGTCGCCTGCGCGGGCGGCGGCGAGGAACACTTCCACGAGCCGCCGGTGCTCGGCCGCGTCGACGCGTTCGCGCCGCTCGGCGGACAGGCGTTTGCGGGCGCGGCTGACGATCTGGCGGGTGTTGACGGCACTGAGCTGCAGGATGTCGGCGATCTGGCCGTACGGGTAGTCGAAGGCCTCCCGCAGGACGTACGCCGCGCGTTCGGTGGGGCTGAGCTTCTCCAGCAGGAGCAGGACGGCCAACTCCACGGCCTCTCCGCGTTCGGCCCCCACCGCCGGGTCGGCGCTGGTGTCGACGGGTTCGGGAAGCCAGGGGCCGACGTACGCCTCGCGCCGTGCCCGGGCGGACTGGGCGACGTTGATCGCCAGGCGGGTGGTGGTCTGCGCGAGGAACGCCGGCGGATCGAGCACGACGGTGCGGTCGGTCCGCTGCCAGCGTAGCCAGACCTCCTGGAGGATGTCCTCGGCCTCCGCCACGCTCCCGAGCATGCGGTAGGCGATGCCGAACAGGCGTGGGCGCAATTCCAGGAAGGCACAGGCGGCCTGGTCGAGACCGTCGTCCGCTCCCGGCTGTTCCGCGCGCATACACCGCCTGCCTGAGTACCGCTCGTCCTTTTCGTCCTCAGCCTAGGCCACCTCACCTGGTCGGATTCGAGCCGGGCCGGGGAAGGACTTCCATGGGGGCTGTCACAGGCGGCGGGGCTGTCCGGTCTTAGCTGGCGACCGGGTGCCCAACGATGCCCCGGCGTACAGGAAGGCATGTCATGAAGATCGTGGTCATCGGCGGTACCGGCTTCATCGGGTCCAAGGTCGTCGCGGATCTGAGCGAGCGGGGCCATGAGGCGGTGGCGGCGGCGCCGAGCACCGGCGTCAACACCCTCACCGGTGAGGGGCTCGCCGAGGCCCTGGCCGGAGCGTCCGTGGTGATCGACGTGTCGAACGCCCCCGTGTGGGAGGACGCGGCCGTACTGGAGTTCTTCACGACCTCCACCCGTAACCTGCTGGCCGCCGAGGCGGCGGCGGGCGTCGGGCACCACGTCGCGCTGTCGGTGGTGGGGACCGAGCGGCTGCCCGACAGCGGCTACCTGCGGGCGAAGCTCGCGCAGGAGAAGCTGATCGCGGACTCCTCGATCCCGTTCTCGATCGTGCACGCGACGCAGTTCTTCGAGTTCGTACGCGGCATCGCCGACGGTGGCACCGAGGGCAATGAGGTCCGGATGGCGCCGGTGTCCTTCCAGCCGATCGCGGGCGAGGACGTGGCCCGGGTGGTCGCCGAGGTCGCGGTGGGGGCGCCGGCGAACCGCACGATGGAGATCGGCGGGCCGGACCGGTTCCGGATGGATCACTTCTTCCGGGACGCCCTGGCCGCCTGGAACGATCCGCGGGTCGTGGTCACCGACCCGCACGCGCGCTACTTCGGCACCGAGCTGAGCGACCGGTCCCTGGTGCCGGGCGATGAGGCGATTCTCGGCAAGATCCACTACAGCGACTGGCCCGGCCGCATCCCCACCGGCGAGTAACGATCACGTACGGAGGCACTTGTCATGTCGGACAGAGCACAGAAGACGAGATCGACCGCGTGGCAGACGGCGCTCACCACGCTGCAGGAGGCGGAGCCGCCCTTCATCCCCGCCGGAGCGCACGCGATGACCGTGGTCATCGAGTACCCGCCCGGTGATCCCGGAACGCCGCCGCACCGCCACTCCGGCCCGGCCTTCGGGTACGTGGTGGAGGGCGAGATGCTGTTCGAGCTCGAAGGCGAGCCGGAGCGGGTCGTACGCGCGGGTGAGGCGTTCTGGGAGCAGGGCGGCGACGTCATCCACTACCAGGACGGCAACAACCGCGACGACATCCCGCTCCGCTTCACCGTCACGATGCTGTGCGAACCGGGCAAGCCGATGCTCACCCTGGTGGATGAGGACGAACTCGCCCAGCGCGCGGACCGCCGCGCCCCCCGTCCGGCAGGACGCTCATGAGGTGACGTTGCGGCTCATTCGGGATGTCCTTCCGGAGCCGGAACGAGGAGTTCGGCCCGTGCGATGCGCCGGGCGGCGCGGTGCAACAGCACCGTGGGGGATGCGCCATCCGGCGCGGGGACGGCTCGAGCGCTGATCACACCTGCGGGAGTGCCCAGACGCAGCGTGCCGTCGGCGGTCGGCCGGGCGACGCGGTGGGCGAGGGTGCCGGGCATGGCGACGGCGGTGGCCAGGGCGATGGCGGAGGTGAGGCCGATCGCCGGGTGCGGTGCGTGCATGGAGACCATGCGAACGGCCAGGTCGTACTCGTCCTGGTCGACCGGCATGCCGTGTGTGGTGCGGTACCCGGCGGGAGGGCCGACGATGCCGACCTTCGGCACGGCGTGGCCGACCGGGTCGTCCGGCCCGGCCAGACCCATCGCGAGGGCGGCCTGACGGCGCAGCGCGGTGAGCACGGGGACCACGGCGGCGAACTCGGCGACGGATTCGTTGCCGTCGAGACCGAACGCCTTGGCGTCGAAGAGCGCGACGGGAGCGCCCGAGTCGACAAGGGACGCCTCGACGGGACCGTCCCGTCCGGCCAGGGTGTCCAGGGGGCGGCCGGTGGGCAGGGCACGGCCGGTGGTCGAGCCCGCCGGGTCCTGGAACCCGAGCAGGACCGGCACGCCGAGCGCCGAGGTACCGGGAACCACGGCCGTGCCCTCGTCCGGAGGCACGAGGCCCGGAGTGGGGATCGTGCCGGTGAGCCGGGCCCCGGTGTTGGCGTTGATCATGCGGACTGTGGTGGTCTCCGAGGTGATCGGCACGAGGCCGCGGTGGAGGGCGTAGAGCGCCACCGCGGTCGCGCAGTTACCGCAGTTACTGGTCCACTCGACCCGCTCGTCGCCCACGCCGACCTGGGCGAACGTGTACTCGACATCGACACCGGGCTCGGCGGACGCCCGTACGATCGCGGCCTTGGACGTGGTGGAGGAGGCGCCGCCGACGCCGTCGATCTGACGGGGATCGGCGGCGTTGAAGGCGGCGAGTAGCAGGGTGTCGATGTCCACACCGGTCGCCACGACATCCTGATGATCAAAAATCCAGCACTTGCTGGTTCCTCCGCGGACCATCTCCCCCTGCAGACGCAACACAGCTGACTCCTCGTGGAACCCGGCGGCCTCCGTCGGGGGGTGCGTTCCACAGTGGGTTACCTGCTGTGAGGTCCTGGAAATCTGCGGGGGTGTTAAAAGGTTCTAGCTGGTCAGGGCTTACGACCGATCCCACAGAACTGGTCACCGTCGCTCGACGAAGAGACCTCGCCGAGAACAGGACGCCAGCGGCTGCACGCCACGACACCCGGCGGCACGAGGTCCAGACCGTCGAAGAACTCGGCGAGCCGCTGCGGGGAGCGCATCGTGACCTGACTCGGGGCGGACTCGTTCCAGTGGCGTACGGCGTCGTCCATCGCCTCGCCGCTGCCCTCGTTGGTGGAGTGGGTGAGCATCAGATGGCTGCCGGCGGGAACCGCGTCCAGCAGCCGCTTGACCGCGGTGAACGCCGCATCGTCGTCCAGGAAGATCAGGGATCTGCCCATCAGCATGAGCGCGACAGGCCGGCTGAGGTCGAGCGTGCCGTCGATGGAACGCAGGATCTCATCCGGTTCGTGGAGGTCGGCGTAGATGTAGTCGGTGACACCGGGGGCATCACCGGTCATCAGGGCGCGAGCGTGGGTCAGCACCATGTGATCGTTGTCCCCGTAGACGATGCGTGACTCCGGGGCGACGGCCTGCGCGACTCGGTGCGTGTTGTTGGAAGCGGGCAGGCCGCTGCCGATGTCGACGAACTGACGCATGCCGGCCTCGCCGACGAGGTACTGGACGGCCCTGCCGCGGAACGCCTCGTCGGCTTGTGCCATCGCGATGACACCAGGGAGAAGCACGCGAATCTGGTCGGCCACCTCGCGGTCGACGGCGAAGTTGTCCTTGCCGCCCAGCAGGTAGTTCCAGACTCGCGACGGGTGCGGGACGCTGACGTCGATGTTGGCCGACAGCTTCCGGCCGTGGCCGAAATCCGCTTCTCCCATTGACGCCTCTTCTATCAGTATCAGTCTGATACGTCCCCTGACCGAACACCCTACTGGGTCGGGCGAGTGCCCTCCTGCCCTCATATCGCCATGCCGCGCCACTTCGTACGGATATGACACCTTTTTCCGATTGAGTTAACCGATCGTGTCGAGCGGCGTCGAAACGAAGTCGAGCGTGAAAGCCGATGAAAGCGCCGTTGACCGGGCCCAGGAGCCGACTTAGCTTCGCGGATGCGGCGTCTCGGAGCTTGTTCGAGATATCGAACGAGGAATGCCGTGCGCCGGCCCCTGCTGAGGAGGCGACGATGCACAGAGGCACCACACGCCTGCGGCGCGCCGGGCTGGCCGTGGCGGCCGCCGTCGCCGCCTTCACCGCCATGACCGGAACCGCGCTCGCCTATCCGAACCCGGGTACGGTCACCGGCGCGACCGGCGTGCACGATCCGTCGCTGACCAGGACCTCGGCCGGCCGGTACTACGTGTTCTCCACCGGCACCGGGCTGCCGATGACCACCTCGACCGACCGGATCGCCTTCT
This sequence comes from Actinoallomurus vinaceus, assembly GCF_039542055.1. Classification (NCBI taxonomy): domain Bacteria; kingdom Bacillati; phylum Actinomycetota; class Actinomycetes; order Streptosporangiales; family Thermomonosporaceae; genus Actinoallomurus; species Actinoallomurus vinaceus. The sequence continues at coordinate 18,080 of NZ_BAABHK010000018.1, read as the reverse complement.
CCAGCGCCGGGCAGGCGCTGCCCGGCGGCGCCTCCTGGGCCGCCGCCTACACCGGCGGCGACCCGGCCGCGCTGTGGGCGCCCGACGTCTCCTACCACGGCGGCAAGTATCTGCTGTACTACGCCGCCTCCACGTTCGGCTCCAACACCTCGGCGATCGGCCTGGCTGCGAGCACGTCGGGTGCCCCAGGTACGTACACCGACTACGGGAAGGTCTACGCCTCCTCCAGCGGCAACGACTACAACGCCATCGACCCGAACCTCACGGTGGACGCCTCCGGCAACTGGTGGCTGGCGTTCGGCTCCTGGTGGACGGGGATCAAGCTCATCCAGATCGACCCGAGCACCGGCAAGCAGGCGTCCTGGAACACCACCCGCTACAACCTGGCCGGCGCGTCCGGCGGCATCGAGGGTTCCACCATCTTCTACCACGGCGGCTACTACTACCTGTTCACCTCGCGCGGCCTGTGCTGCCGCGGCGTGGACAGCACGTACTGGATCGCGGTCGGCCGTTCGACCGGCATCACCGGCCCGTACTACGACCGGAACGGGACGTCGCTGATGAGCGGTGGCGGCACCACGGTGCTCGCCTCGCACGGGAGCTACATCGGCCCGGGCGGCCAGACGGTCTACCACGACGCCGACCACGACCTGCTCGTCTACCACTACTACGACGCCAACGCGAACGGCGCTTCAAAGCTCGGCATCAACTACCTCGGCTTCGACTCCGCCGGCTGGCCGTACGCCTACTGACCTCGAGTCCTGAGGAGGTTCCATGGGGACGATACGCAGGCGGACGGCCGGAATGGCGGCGGCCATCGCACTGGGATGGGGCACGACGACGGCGGCCGTCACCCCGGCCGCGGTCGCGGCGCTCGGCGACGGTGGTCCGGGCGACGCCAACGGACAACGTCGACTACGCCGACGGCAACGGCCACCCCAACGACGCCGGTCACCTCAAGGTCGCCAACGACCTGGCCCCGATCATCGCCGCCAAGCTGTAGCGCAGAGGGTGATCTTGCTACCATCCCCCGGATGAAGGCTGCGGCTCTCGAACAGACGCTGCGCGATCACCCCGACGATCTCGCCTCGTGGCGCGCCTATGCCGACGGGTTCCTCGAACAGGGCGACGCCCGCGGTGAGCTGATCAAGCTTGCGCAGCGCCACGCGCAGGCCCGCCCCGCCGATCGCGATGCCCTGGAACACGAGATGGGCGCGCTCGTGAAGGAGCATCGGCGGAGCTGGGACGCGGCGCTGCCGCCGGGGGCGACCGTCCTGGCACGCCGGCACGGATTCGCCACGAAGGTCGCCGTCGAATGGTCCGACAGCGCGCCCGTGCTGATCGAGCAGGTCATGCGGGCCCCCTTCGTGACCGCGCTGCGGATCGCACCGGCCGCCGATGAGTCAGAGGAGTACTGGGAGGAGGACGTCGACGAGGAACCTGAGCCGACCCCGGCCCCGGACCTCGACACCGGCGCCCTCGCGACGCTCAACATCGGCCGACTCGTCGAACTCGATCTCTCCTACCTCCGCATCGGCGCGATCGGCGCCGAGGCCCTCGCCGTCTCGACGTACTTCCGCCTGGAGGCGTCCGACACCGCCTCGACGGCGACGCGGCGGCTTGAGGCGCTCGACCTGCGGTACGCCCGCATCGGCGACGCCGGCCTGGCGGCCCTCGCGGCGCCCCCGTTCTTCAGCGGCGTCCGCCGCCTGCACCTCCAGCGAAACCTGCTGACCGCGGAGGGCATGCGCGCGCTGCATCGTTTCGAGGGGCTGGCCGAGCTCGACCTGCGCTACAACGACATCGGCGCGGAGGGGGCGCAGGCCCTGCTCGAGGCGCCGTTCATCGGCTCGCTCAGGCGGCTGCAGCTGTACCGCGCCGACGTCGGTGACGACGGCGCGAAGATGCTCGCGTCCGCCCAGGAACTCCCACCCGCGCTGCGCAGCTATTGGAGGAGCGTGTGAGCACCGAGCTCCGCGATCGGTTCTTCGCCCTGTCGACCGGTCGGGCCCCCGCCGACGAGGTCGCCCGGTACCGCGCCCAGGTGGACGCGACCGACACCGGGCCCACCACGGCGCTCGACGGGCTGGCGGTCTGCTGGCACCCGACGGCACGGTTCAAGGCGGTGCGCTTCGTCGACGCCGAGCGCCTCGACGCCGACGTACGCGACCTGTTCGCCCGGCCCAGTGAGACCGCGCCGTACCTGGCCGCCGTCTTCGTCGATCCGCGCGAGCTGTCGTTCCGCACGTTCGAGAACATCCTTCCGCTCGACCGCCTGTTCGCGGACGCCGGGCCGGACCTGAAGCTCATCGAACTCACCGAGCGCGCGGAGTTCGCGAAGGACGCGTACTCGTTCGCACTGCGGCTTCCGGCCGCCGCCCGCGCCCGTCTTGAGCACCTTGACTCGCTCGACCTCTACGTCCCGCCGCTCAACGCCGCCTCGCGGGGCGGCGACCGCTTCATCTTCCACTCGGCACTGCTCGCCGAGGCGCTCACCGCGGCGGTGGCCAAGGCGATGCCGCAGTCGTCGCTCGAGGGCTTCTCGCACGTGAACCCCGTGTTCCGCTGCAACCGCTTCGAGCCGGGCGACGCCAACTTCCACCGCCACCGCGACACGCCGTACTACGACGCCGCTCGTAAGCACGTCTCCCGCTACACGGTCCTGCTCTACCTCACCGGCGGGTCCGGCGCGCCCGTCCTCGACCTCACCGACGGCGGCGCGCTCGAGGAGATCGAGCCCTTCACCTTTGTGATCTTCGACCAGCGGTACGAGCACGAGGGCGCGCCCTACCGCGACGGCCGCAAGGTCTTCCTGCGGACCGAACTCGTCTTCACCGATCCGGACGTCGCGCACGACCCCGAGATCGCCGCGCTGTTCAGCAAGGCCTGCTACCTGACCGGCGAGAGTGTCTTCGCCCCCGAACTCGCCCGCCACGCCGACGCCTACTACAACCAGGTCGCCGCGGCGCACTGGAGCGGTCTCGCTTCCGGTGCCACCCGCGAGCCCTTCGTTCACAAGCGGTTCCGCGGCGTGCAGTTCGTCGCGAACGGCTATGACTTCTGGTTCGCCAAGAGCGACGAACTCTCGCCCGCCCAGTGCGCCGCGATCACGCTGCTCGACTACTTCAACTGCAAGGTCGGCGACGCCGCGTTCCGCGCCCTGTGCGAGTCGGAGGTGATCGAGGCCGACGGCACGGACTGGATCCCGGCCTTCCTCGAGGACAAGCGCGGCGAGTCGCCGATCGTGCCGTTCGACAAGTCCATGCTGTTCCCCGAGCCGGAGAAGCCCAACACCCGGGAGCTGCCCGACTGTGCTTGTGGGATCTGCAGCGGAGGCATGCTCAGCCTCAATCTCGACACCACGCGCAACGCCGACATCATCGAGCACTACACGCGAGCGCAGGACTCCGCGAAGGCGGACATCATGCCGGCGCCGATTCTGATGCTCGGCGAGGACGTCCTTCTTGATCCGGACATGTTCGTCGTTGAGGGCAACCGCATCCACGTTCTCGGCAAGGAGTCGCTGACGCCGGTGAACTTCGCCTCCTGCCAGGGCGGTCCGCCCGTTCCCCCGGCCGAGGACTTCGTCACCACCGCGGCCACCGTCGACGTGGCGCACTTCCTCGTCCCGCCGATCCTGTTCGCCGAGTCCGCCGACTGCTATCACCTGACGTTCGACTTCTTCCGTAACTCGTGGATGGTGAACCACGAGCAGTCCACCGTGTCCGTCCCGATGATCCGCCCGTTCGAGGACGACGACATCAACGAGTACTGGGAGGACTACGACGACGAAGACGAGGACTGGGAGGACGAGGACGAGGACGAGGACGACGAGGACTCCACCGTCTCGGAAACGTCGACGGCCCAGGCGAACTGACTACCTGGACGCGGACAGCTCGCCCATCCGGGCCAGGGCGGTTATCCAGAAGCGTTGTCGTTCCGGGGTCTGCCCGACCAGGTAGGTGGCCCGCAGCTTCGGCGGCAGGTACGGCAGCAGCCGGGCCACCACGTCGAGATGCCTCTCCAACTGGGACACCTCGGCGTTGGAGAACACCTGGTGGACCAGGTCGGTGTCGTCGGTGCCCTCCTCGCTCATCTCCGTCGCGGCCGACAGCCGGGCCTCCCAGCGTGTGCGGTTCTCGGCGAGCTCTGCCAGGCCGATGTGCGGTCGGTCGGCCAGGCGGGCCTCCAGCCCCGACAGCGGCACCGGGGCGTACTCGCCGTCACCGAGGTAGATCAGCCCCGACTGCAACGGCATGTCCGCCTGGTGCAGTTTGATCAGCCGCTCCAGGGTGCGCTTGGTGATCCAGCCCCGGCCCTCGTCGTCGATGTCGTTCTTCCACCACTCCAGGACCGTCTCGGCCGTCTCACCGTACGTCGAGATCAGCCACTCGTTGGCCGGGATGTCCTCCGGGAGCACCTCGTAGCTGATGGTGAACCGGCTGGCCTGGGCCACGTTGTTGCTCGTCACCAGCAACTTGCGGCCCAGGTGGTAGGGCGGGTTCTGCAACGCCACCTGCGCCCGCAGGTTCGGGATCGGGCGTCCGGCGAGCGTCCACTCCTGGGTGATCTCCATCAGCTTGGCGAAGGTCGCCTTGTCCTTCGGCCGGTTGTACTCGTCCCAGACCAGGACCTTGGGCTTCGGGTCGAGCAGCGACCGGGCGAGCATGGCGTCCAGCGACCCGTCCGGGGTGGGCACGGGCACGCACAGGTCCTCGACGTTGGTCACCGGCAGGGAGAAGTAGACCGGTTCGTCGCCGGTCTCCTCCCGGGCGATCTGCTTGGTGATCTCCGTCTTCCCGCACCCCGGCGGCCCTTGCAGCAGAACCGCCCAGCGGTGGGTCATCGCGGCCCGGAGGATGCGGCGCACCGGGTCGGCCACGGTGGCCGGGTTGCGCGCCCCGACCACCGCGGCGATGCCGTCGAGCACTTCCGTGGTGCGGTCCCGGCTCGGCTTACCGTCCTTCGTCTCCTCGGTCAGCGCCAGCCGGGCGCCGTTCAGCAGCGGCAGTCCCCAGGACAGCGGGAACCCGGCGCGGGCGCAGTCGAGGACGTGCTGCAGGGTGCGCGGCGAGAGCAGATGGCGCAGGTGCGGGCTGAGGGCCGCCCACTGCCGGAACACCTCACGCAGATCCCAGTCGGGATACCGCTCGGCCAGCGCCTGCCGCCACGCGGTGTCGTTCGCGGTCAGCCGGATGGTGACCATCCGGTCGAGAATCGCCAGGTCCGACCGGCGTACGCTGGTCTCGGCCAGTGACTCGTTGTCGGTGAGGAACACCCCGACGCAGCCCAGCCCGCGCAGGTCGTACTCGCCCAGGGTCCAGTTGCAGGCGAGCTGCATAAGCTGCGACTGCACGGTGTTGCCGGCCTGCAACGCGTCGTCGATGAGCAGGACGAACGGCCTGCCCGGGACGAGCTGCCGCATGATGAGCTGGCGGAGCACCAACTCTCCGCTGCGGTCGTCGCGTACCGGGGCGTTGACCAGCAGGTCGTCCGGGGCGAGGTTGGCCGCGGGCAGGACCACGAGGGTGGTGCCGGGAAAACGCTTCGGAATGTACGTCACGAACGTGGACGTCTTGCCGATGCCGTGCTCGCCGAAGATCTGCCCGGTCTGGCCCATGGCGATCATCGCGTCGATGAACTTCTCGAGCTTCGCGGTGGGGCCGTCCTTCGGCGGGTCCGGATACGTGGCGGTGGCTCTCCCAGCGGGCACTACTGAACTCTCCTCGGTCATCGTCCGGGTGTGACCCGGTGGCAGGCCATCGGGGGATGGTGCCGTTCAGGCCAGTCGTCTCCGTTGTCGGTGATCAGCCAGATCCACTTGTCGGGGTCGGCGGGGGTGACGTGGGGCGCGTACCCATCGGTCACCATGATGATCGCGTCGGGTTCGGCCTCGAACCGCTTGCCGTTCACCGCGAGCCGTCCCTCGGCGTAGTCGACGACGTTCTGGAAGTCGGTCCCGCCTCCGCCCGACACCCGTTCCCCGGGGACGAACGGCACCACGACGCCGTCGAAGCTGAGCCAGTGGCTCTCCACCCCGTCGGTCTGCCCGACCAGGGTGGTCAGCCACTCGACCACGGAGTCGGGCATGGATCCCGACGTGTCGAACGCGATGAGCACGACCTTCAGCCGCTCCGGTCCGCGTCGGGCCAGCATCGGGTCGTGGCCCAGCGCCAGCATGATCGCGCCCTGCTTCTTCGGGTAGACCAGCCGGTCGCTCTCCTCCAGCTTCGAGGCGAGCACGTCGGTCAACCACCGCTGCCACCAGTCGATCCGGCGGGTCTTCGGGGTGGTGCCGCGCAGTTTGTCCAGGCCCAGGCCGCCCCACAGCCGCTCCAGCCGTTCGCCGCCGTCGGCCGTACGGTCGGCCAGGTCGAGCAGCTCGCCGCGCGCCGCGGGATTACCGCGCAGCGCGGCCTGCATCACCTCGTGGAGCACCTCGTTCCCGAGGTGCTCCACGGTCTCGTCGTCCCTCGGGACACCCCACCGACCGCCCCGTCCGCCGCCCCGCCCGAGGCCGCTGCTCTGGTCGCCGTCCCGCGCGAGGCGGCCGCCTTGGTCGCCGTCTCCGCCGGTGTCGTCGCCCGAGCCGTGGACACCTTCGCCCGGGTCACCCTGCAGGTGGATGCAGTACGCCGGCGCGGGCTCGCTGAGCGCCTTCATCCGGCGCAACTCGCCGTACACCGTGAGGTCGGTGTAACTGAACTCGTCGTACGGCAGGGGGGACAGCCCTTGCCGCCGCAGATCCTCCTGGTACGCCCGGTAGACCAGTCCCGGGTCGACGCCGACCTGCTCTCGCGACCCGTTGCCGTTTCCGCCGCCGGCCGGATCGGCGTCCCCCTCACCGGACCGTCCGCGTGCCGGAATCGTGGGCAGGCCGGCCCGTTCCAACCGGAGCAGGGCGACGTGGTTGATGGCGACCTCGGCGGCCAGCGTGAACGCCGGGTCGGTGCGCAGATCCTCGTCCACGTAGAGGTGCCGGTGCATCAGGTGCCGGGCCTCGTGGAACAGCACGAACTTGACCCCGTCGTGGTCCAGCTCCAGGAAGAAGTACGGGTTGTAGAGCAGGGCGCAGCCGCCGTCGCCGGTGGCCACGACCGCGGCGGTGGGGATCGCGGTGGTGGGAATGTGGTGGTGGCACTTGGCGTACAGCCAGGACGCCACCACGCTCTGCCCGACCCCGAAGTCCAGCAGCGCGGACTCCTTGCGTCGCCGGGCCTCCTCGACCACCTCCGGGTCGCCCGGCTCGTCCGCCATCAGCCGACGCAGGTCCGACAGGCGGGGCTCGACCCGGCGCCGATCGTCCGGCCGGGTGCGGCCGGCGCCGACCGGATGATGATCGGCATGACCGAGGTTTCCGGCAGTGCCACGGCGCATCGGAGCGTCCTTCGATGATGGAATGATCAATCTTGTACCGCCCGCAGGCACGATAGCGGGCTGATGCGACAAAGACGCCGTCGGTCAACCTCGAGCTCAGGGGTGCCGGCAAGCGCCAAAGCGGAGTGCCCCGCTCTGTCGCCGAAGTCGACAGAGCGGGGCACTCCAGGGCACGAGGGGGACGGATCACCCCTGACCGTCAGGCGCCGCCGCAGGTCAGTACCGGGTTCACCCAGTCCCCGTGGTCGTTGCCGTTCCCGTCGCCGCCGTCGCCGACGGACAGGTCGAGGACCTGGCCCCCGGTGACGGGGACGTCGATGTCGACGGGCGTCGACTTCCCGCCCAGCACCGGCGTCGTGGTGAGCACCTTGCCGTCGACGATGACGGAGAAGGTGACCGTGCCCGGGTCGCCGTTGTCCACACCCACGGTGGCGGTGAACCGGCTGCACCGGCCGGCGAGGTACACCTGGACGTCGCTGGGTGAGTTGGTACCCAGGCCCTTGGCGTACACCGTGCCGCCGAGCTTGAGCGGGGTGCCGTCGCCCGCCGCGGTGTTGCCGACGCTCTGGTCGCGTTCGACCGGCCCCCAGCCGTTGGTGGCCGACATGAACGGCAGGTCGCTCACCTGGTCCTTCCCTGCCGGCGGGGCGGGCGGGACGGCGGCGATGACCCGTTCGTCGGTGACGGTGGCGGACCGGCCGCGCTGGACCATGGTCGCGGTGGCCTTGAGGGCGCTGACCTTGTCCATGGTCGCGGGCGCGGTGACGTCCCAGCTGAACGTCGTCGACGTGCCGGGTTCGATCCGCGCGGCGCCGGGCGGAGCGGGCCGTGGGCTGACCGCCCAGCCGTCCGGCGCGGCGAGCTTGGCCGTCACGCCGAAGGCGGTGGGCCGGTCGGCCGGTACGGAGACCGTCGTGGTCGCGGTGAAGCGCTGCCCGGCTTCGGCCGATCCGGGCACCCGCAGGGCGACCCCCGCACCCGGCGCGGCGGGCACGGCGTAGCGCGCCCTGCGGTACCGGGGGCTGTCGTTCTGCGCGACGGTCAGCGAGGAGGCGTAGCTGCCGTAGTTGGTGAGGGCGACCGTGCCGAGGCCGCCGGTGGAGCCGTCGAGGTTCCACACGGCGATGGCGATGCGGTTCGTCCCACGCGGGTTCAGTACGCCGCCCGGAACCGGGAAGCTGTGCTGTGGCCCCAGGTAGTTGACGTAGTTGCCCATGTGCCAGCCGTTGACGTAGATCTCGGCTCGGTACTTGCGGGACGGGTTGTCGGTGAAGGTCAGGCCGAGCGAGGTGTCCTGTCCCTTGGGCAGGTTCAGGTCGACGTCGGTGGCGTACCAGGAGACGCCGGGCGTGGTGTCGGTGGCGGGAAGCCGCACGGGCGACCAGCTGTCGGTCGGGTAGCCGGGCAGCATCCAGCCGGCCCGTTCGCCGTACAGGCCGCCGGTGGCCAGCGGGCCGCGTACGGTGTCGACGGGGGTCTCGCCGCCGCGTACGCCCTGGAGCCGCCAGGTGACGGTGTTCAGCGGGTCGCCGGTGAGGGTGGCGCCGGTCAGGCCGCGGGCGGCCTTGTTGCCGTTGGCGGCGTTGTAGTCCTCCTCGTGGCCCATGTTCACGGTGAGCACGGAGGCGACGTTGTCGCCGCCGGTGTGCACCGTCCCGGCCGGGAAGGTGTACGTCTTCTGCCCGTCGGAGGTGGAGCTGCCGAGGAAGGTGCCGTTGAGCCACACCGAGGAGGCCGCGGCCCCGCCGCCGCTTTGGGCGCTCAGGGTGATGCCGGTCTCCTTGCCGGTGCCGGTGAACCGGCCGCGGTACCAGGTGCTTCCGGTGTGGAAGCCGTAGTCGTCGGCGAACAGCACCGGGAGCGTGCCCGGGGAGGTGGTGCTGTTCGTGGTGGTCTTGTCGGCGGTCTGCCAGCCGGAGTCGTCGAACCCGAGCTGGGACTCGGGGGATTCCTGCACGTGCCGCCAGTCGGTCAGCGCGGGCAGGGTGATGGGGGCGGCGGTGGGCAGGGTGCCGGTGAGGCCGCCGTCGGCGCCGCGCTGGGTCCTCACGCTCCGGCCGTTCCAGGTCAGGGAGTCGGCGGTGGAGAACACTTCGACGGCGCCGTCGGTGCCGGTGTCGCCGGTCAGGGCGAGGGCCGTGCTGTCGGAGACCGCGCCGCGCAGGAGGTGGGTGCCGCGGACCAGCACCGGGCCGGCCGTGGTGTCCTGCCGCCAGAAGGTCTTGGCGGTGCCGGTGTCGGCGAGCAGCAGGAGCAGCGGGTGGGCGCCGCCGGTGATGCTCACCCGGGTCAGGCCGGTGTGCTGGTAGTTCAGCCGCAGGTCACCGGTTGCCGGGTCCCAGGTGGAGTTGACGGTGCCGCCGGTGGCCGTGACGGTGGGCTTGGCCGGGTAGTGCAGGACGGTCTCGCCGTCCGAGCCGTGGTCGCCGTAGAGCACGGCGACGTCCCGCCCGCCGATGGTGGCGTTGGTCATGATCTGCGAGGTGGAGTACCGCAGCTGGTTCCCGCCCAGGTCGTAGCCCGCGACGATGATCGAGGACTCCCGGCCGTCGAGGGCGATGGCGGTACCCGACTGCTGCGGGATCGTGTACACCGGCGCCGTCGAGGCTGAGCCGGTGAGCACGTCGATCGCGTCGACCGTCACGAACGTGCCGGACGCCGCCGCGTTCTTGTCGCCGGTCACGACGATCTTGAGGCTGTGCGGCCCGTAAGTGAGGCCGGTGGCCTGGAAGGCGACGTACTGGTTCTGCTTGGCGGCCCCGTACAGGTCGACGGTCTTGACCTTGGTGCCGTCGAGGTAGACGTCGGCGATGCCGTGGTTGCCGTCGAGGTTGCTGATCCACTTCACACCGGTGCCGGTGAAGTCGACCGAGGCGCCGTCGTCCTTGGTGTTGGAGAAGGACTCGGTGTGCCGGTAGTCGCCGCCGGTGTAGTTCTGCTCGGCGCCGACGTGCGACCACGTACCGGTGTAGTGGAGGGCCGCGTCGGGGTCGTCGTAGGTGTATCCGGGGTGGGCGCCGAAGTCGATCGTCACGTGCGCGGAGTCTTTGGTGGTGGCGGTGGAGTCGGAGTGCCGCAGGACGTGGAACTGGGTCCCGGTGTCGGGGTTCAGCCGGGCGGTGTCGGTGACCTTGGCGTTGTCGGTGGTCGAGGCGATCGCGTCGGTCTTGGTGAGGGGGGCGACGGCCTGGGTGAAGTAGCCGATCAGCTTGTCCTGGTCGTACTTGGGATCGAGCTGACGGTTCTCGCGGATCGCGGCGCCGTAGTCGTAGGAGGTGTAGTTCTGCGGCATGCCCAGCCAGCCCCAGTTGGTGCCGCCGTAGGTCATGTAGAAGCTCTGCGAGGTCGCGCCGACCGCGATGTTCTGCTTGTAGAACACGTCGGCGAACTGGTCGTTGATCAGCTGGGCGCACTTGTCGTAGCCGGGGCCGCCCCACGGGTCGAAGGCGCCGCCCTGGAACTCGGCGGTCGCCAGCGGCTTGCCCGCCACATGGTCGTAGCCGATGTCCGGCACGCCGCGCCACTTGGTGGGGTTGGAGCAGTTGAAGCCCTGCGGGTAGGAATCCGCGGCGTCCACGTCGAGAGCGCCGTCACCGGCGTTGAACGTGCCGTTGTTGTTGCCGACCAGCGGGACCGTGATGCCGTCGGCCGTCGCCTGGTTCTCCAGGTGCTTCATGTACGTCCGGCCGGCCGCGCTGCCGTTGTAGTACTCGTTCTCCACCTGGTACTCGATCACCGATCCCCTGCCGTCGGTGAACTGGTGACGGGCCAGGATGCGGTCGATCTGCGCCTGCCACTCGTCGCTGTACTTCAGGTACTTCGGGTCGCCGGTACGGGTGTTGCCGGCCTTGGTGGAGAGCCAGCCGGGGAAGCCGCCGCCGTCGACCTCGGCGTTGATGTACGGGCCGGGGCGCGCGATCACGTACAGCCCCACCTGGTCGGCGATGTCGAGCAGTTTGTCCACGTCGCGCACGCCGGTGAAGTCGTACACGCCGGGCGCGGGGGAGTGGTAGCCCCAGTCGAAGTAGAGGGAGACCGCGTTGAACCCGGCGGCCTTCATTTTCTGCAGCACGTCGCGCCACAGGTCCTGGTTGGGCAGCCGGAAGTAGTGGAACTCGCCGGACCACAGGTACGTGCGCTTGCCGTCGATCTTGAACGAGTAGTCGTCGTACGTCACGGAGTGTGCCGTCCCGTCGGCGGAGGCGGGGGCCGCCGACGGGACGGGCGCGGCGCTCGCCGCTGACCCGATGCCGGCGCCGAACGCCAGCATCGCCAGGATCAGGATCGCGGTCAGGGCCGCGCGCGAGCGGGGCAGGGGTCTCAGGATGCTGGGGGGCATGATGGGGCCTCGCTTACAGGCGGGACGCGTTTGAGCTTGTGTAAACGCGATGTTTCGTGCGTGCAGTGTGAGGCCTTCCAAAAGGGACCGTCAAGGGTGTGTTTGCGTAACCTTCGCGAGCGCTCGTGCGCGACCAGGCATGTCGTACCCCGAGCCAGCCGCAAAACCGACACCTTGAGATGTTGGAAAATGTTTGTTCTGGAGTGGTTGCGCTCCGCCTCGGGCGTGGCTGCGGTCGGTGCGGCGACGGATCGCCGAGATCGCCTCGTTCCCCGCCTCGCCATCCTGACCGCGGTGGCGAATGACATTTATCGATCACGGTCAAGGTGGCGCTTTTTCGCAATTCGGTCAGCACAATCTTCTGATCATCTGTCCGCATCCGGACTGGCCGTATCAGGCCAGTTGTTTTTCGTTGACCGAGAGGCTGCGCTCTGACTGAGTTGTCCTCGTTGTCGACTTCTCGGTAAAGGGGACCGAGAAGACCGGGGGTTTCATTTCATGAGGCAATTCACCAAAGCGCTGGCGATCACGGGGACGGCGATTTCGCTGATCTTCGCCGGCGTGAACGCGGCCGCCGCCAAGCCGGTCTCACCGGCCGACGCCGCGCCACGAGCGACCACGGGCATCGCCAACACGACCGCCGGCGCGCGGTCGGCGGCGACGTACTGGACGAAGGCGCGGATGGCCGCCGCGACGCCGGAGCCGGCTCCGAGGCTCACCGCCGCCGCGGCCAAGGCGACGCCGGTTCCGGACCGGCTGCCCGCCAAGTCGGCGGCGCCGGCACGTCCGCAGAACGCCGTCAGCCCCAGCGCGGGCGGCGACGTGCACCCGCTGATCGGATCGACGGCGGCGCTGTGGAGCCCGCACGGGCAGATGCCCGCGATCACGACCGGCAAGATCTACTTCACCCGCACGGACGGCAGCGGCGGATACTGCACCGGCAGCGTCATCACCGCGTCGAACCTCAACACGGTCTGGACGGCCGGGCACTGCGTCAACGCCGGCAACGGCGGCGGTTGGTTCTCCAACTTCCTCTTCGTTCCGGACACCGACAATGGAAGCGCCCCATGGGGCAGCTGGTCGTGGAAGTACACCAACACCACGAACGGGTGGGCGAACAGCGGAGATCTGCATTACGACGTCGCCGCGATCGCCTTCTATCCGCTGAACGGCACCAATCTGCAGAGCCGGCTCGGCGCCCAGGGCTACCGCTTCAACTACGGACAGTCGTTCTCGGTGACCACCTTCGGCTACCCGCAGTCCGGCTACAACCGCACCGACTTCCCGGCCAACGGCAGCAAGCTGTACTACTGCACGGGGCAGACCTACCGGAAGAGCAGCAGCAACGATCTGATCGGTCTGAGCTGCGACATGCACCACGGCGCCAGCGGCGGACCATGGCTGACGGACCTGGCCTCGTGGGGCGGCGGCTACATCATCGGCGCCTACAGTCACCGTGACGTCAACTCCAGCGGCGTTCCGACCAACATCGAAGCCCGCTCCGCCAACCACGGCGACGGCGCGATCAACGTCTACAACGACGTCTCCACGCACTGATCCCTGACCCGACGACCGGTGCGGGCGGCATACGCCACCCGCACCGGTTCCGTTCTGTCAGCCGCCGGTGGCGCGCTCCTTGCGTTCCTCGGTCCAGTAGCGCGCGACGTCGTCCGGGTTCTGAGTGGAGCGCACTCCGGTTCCGGCGTCGCCGGGCGAGCGCTGAGCGGCGTTCGCGGCGAGCCCGGTGGCGAGCGCGGCCGCGAGCCCTGCCGCGACCGCCGCGGACGCGACCACGACGAGTGTTCTTCGCTTCATGTCGGTGCCCTCCTATGGCTCCGGCGGGGAGCGGGGTACCGGGACTCATTTGCGCTGTCGAACGCATCCATGAAAGCACGGTCCTCGAGGCCATGGCAGCCTCGACGGGCCTGGGGTGTTCTGCCAGTACGTGGAACGACGGGAATTCCCTGATCCACGGCACGAGCACGAGCATGGGGACCCATGTCCACTCCGCTCACTTTCTCGGCGCGGACCGGTGTGGTCAGCCCTTCGTGACCTGGAAGGAGGCCGACCGGTCGGCGGTGGAGCTGTCACCGGTGTAGACGTCGATGGTTCCGGGCTCGACGACGAACCGGCCGCTGTTGTCGTAGAACCCGACGTCCTGCTTGTCGAGCCGGAACGTCAGGGTCCTGGTCTCGCCGGGTGCGAGCGTGACGCGCTGGAAGCCGCGCAGGCGCCGGACCGGCTGGGAGATGCTCGCGACCGGGTCGTGGAGGTAGAGCTGGACGACGTCGTCGCCGCGGACCTTGCCGGTGTTCCTCACCTCGACCGTGGCGCTGATGCTGCCGCCTGCCCGCATCGTCGTGGCGCTGAGACGCGGTGCGGAGACGTCGAACGTGGTGTAGCTGAGGCCGTATCCGAAGGCGTAGAGCGGGTCGCAGTACGGCAGGTCGCGGTAGCGGGAGTTCCACATCGCCTTCGGATCGCAGGGACGTCCGGTCGGCTCGTGGTCGTAGTAGATCGGCACCTGGCCGAGAGAGCGCGGGAACGACACCGGCAGCTTGCCGCCGGGGTCGACCTTGCCGAACAGCACGTCGGCGACGGCGTTGCCGGCCTGCACGCCGGGGAACCATGCCTCGAGGATCGCCGGGGCGGCGGCCGCGACCTTGGACAGCGTGAGCGGGCGGCCGTTGAACAGCACGACGACGAAGGGCTTGCCGGTCGCCTTGATCGCGTCGATGAGTTGCTGCTGCCTGCCGGGCAGGTCGAGGTCGCTGCGGGAGCCGGCCTCCCCGCTCTGGCCGCGGGCCTCTCCGACGGCCACGACGACCTGGTCGGCGGCCTTGGCCGCCGTGACGGCCTTGTCGAAGTCGGCGTCGGATCCGCACACGTCGTCGGGGGTGTTGTCCGGCGGGTAGCGGTCGAAGATCTGGCAGCCCTGGGTGAAGGTCGTCTTCGGATTCTGGGCCTTGATGCCCTCGTAGACCGAGACGGCGTCCTCGTCGCGGCCCGCCCCGGCCCAGGGGCCGAGCACGTCGTGCTTGTCGTCGCCGAGCGGGCCGATCACGGCGGTGCTCTTGGCCGGGTCGAGCGGCAGCGTGCCGCCGTCGTTCTTCAGCAGCACCATCGACCGGGCGGCCGCGTCGCGCGCCGCCGCGACGGCGTCGGGCCGCAACTGCGCCGCCTCCGCCTTGGACGGGTCGATGTACGGGTGGTCGAACAGGCCGGCGCGGAACTTGACGCGCAGGATCCGGCGTACGGCGTCGTCGATCCGGCTCATCGAGATCCGGTGCTGGGACAGGAGCTGCTTGCCGTAGTCGCGGATGTTGGTGCTGACCATCTCCGAGTCGGTGCCCGCGTTCAGGGCCAGCGCGGCGGCGTCGGGACCGTCGGCGGCGACGCCGTGGCCGCAGGGGCCCTCGTCCGGCGTCTTGGGCGGGCAGGCGCGCAGTTCGGAGATCGCGGTGTAGTCGCTCTCGACGAAGCCGTCGAATCCCCACTCGTGCTTGAGGATGTCGGTCTCGGTGTGCGCGTTGGCGCATCCCGGGGACCCGCCCAGGTCGTTGAACGAGCACATGACGGTGCCCGCGCCGGCCTCGACGGCCGCCTTGAACGGCGGCAGGTAGACGTTGCGCAGCCGCTGCTCGGACATGTCGGTGGTGTTGTAGTCCCGGCCGCCCTCCGGCTGACCGTACGCGACGAAGTGCTTCGGACTGGTGACGACCTTGTCCGGCGCGCTGTAGTCGCGGCCCTGGGCCGCCTTGACCCGAGCGGCGGCGAACACCGAGCCGAGGTACGGGTCTTCGCCGGCGCCCTCGGCGATCCGTCCCCACCGCAGCTCGCGCGAGATGTCCACCATCGGGCCGTAGATCTGCTTGATGCCGACCGCCGCCGTCTCGCGGGCGCTGAAACGGTTGTCGGCGGCGGCGACGTTCGGGTCGAAGCTGCTCGCCGCGCCCAGCGGGATGGGGAAGACCGTGCGGAATCCGTGGATGGTGTCGAAGGAGAACAGCAGCGGGATGTGCAGCCGCGACCGCTCGACCGCCACGTGCTGGAGGTGATCGATCTGATTGGGATCGGTCACGCCGTACACGGTGCCCACGCCCTTCCGGGCGTCTTCGTCGGTCGCCTGCGAGCCGCCCAGCAGTTCTATCTGCTGCAGCTTCTCATCGAGCGTCATCCGGGACAGCAGGGCGTTCACGCGCGCCTCGACGTTCGTGGCGGAGCGTACGGGGGCCATCGCCGCGGCGTCGTCGGTCCGCGTCCCGGCGAGCGACCCGCCGGAGGTGAGGGGGATCAGTGCCGCGATCGCCGTGGCGATCGCGGCCATCCGTCGTGCTCGGTGCAATTTCATCGCTCCCTGGGGCTCGTAGAGGAGGATGGACGAAACCGTGCCCGCGACCGCTCTCCTGGAGTCATTTCGGGGCCTGGCAAGATCACGGACGCGCTGCGAATGGAATCATGGCGATATCGCGTCGTCAAGAGCCTCGTATATGCGACGAGCAGGGAAGCATTACTGTGAGTAAGGATGATCGTCGAACGTGATGGCCATCCGCACGCTCGTTCCAGTCGAGATGGGGCGGCGGTGAATTTGCCTTTATCTATTGGCCGATGTAAGTGGACAACGACCACCCGGTCCGGCCGCTCATCGACCGGTTCTCCGGCTGATCGGGTTCGCAACCCGTCGGCCAGGGCGGGGGATCAGTTGATTAATTGATCTGACTTTGTTCAGACACATGGTCTGATCTGGGGAATCATCCGGGCGCTGCCCGACAATCGGGCCATGATCGACCCTCGACCTACCAAATGCGCGCTGCCGTGGTGTGACGAGGTCATTACGCAGCCGCCGCAGGGCGGCCCTCCGCGTAAGTACTGCACCCCGGCCCACCGAGCCGAAGCCCGCCGCCACCGCCACCAGGAGAGAACAGAGCAGCAGCCGTCGGCCACACCACCGAAGGCGTCTCCGCACACGCCCTCGGCCACAGATCGCAGCAGCCCCAGCGATCACGGGGCATCGCCCGCCCGGCGTCACACCGTCCGTACGGCGCGCCCCCCAGGCGGCCGCAAGCGGCTCCTGTCTCGCGGCCTGGCCGCCTCCGCCGTCCTGGCATCCGCCGCGCTGTTGGCCAACGGCGCCTCCAACACGGGAACCAGCCAGGCACGTCACCGGACGGCCATGGCGACACGCCAGGCACCACCATCGCCGGCGATGCCGGCCGGCAACCCGCTGCTGGCCGAAAGCGCCACCTGGTTCCACCAGGCCACCACCAGCCTGGGCGCCATCAATCGCCAGCTGACCGTCTTGTCCCGTGCTCAACGAGCCGGTCGCGCCGTACCACCGGAACGCCGCACACCGCGACTACGGGCGCTACTGCACCGCCTGGCCGCGCAGATCACCATGTTGCGGCACGAGGAGACCAATCTGCAGACCGCACTGACCGTTCATGATCTCTACCAGAGTTCGAGCGGTCAGCTCGCAGCCCTCAACACCGCACTGGCCCGCCTGCATCAGACCTCCCCATCCGCCGCCGGCACCAACCCACAGGTGCCGCAGCTGACCACCACACTCACCCAGCAGCGGTCCGCCCTCGCCCAGCAGGTCCGCGCGTGGTCCTCCGGGTTGCGGCAAGCGCTCAAACTCCCGCTCCCGGTCCCCGCACCAGCGGCCACCCGCCTCGCCGGCCGCGTCATCACCGCGGCGACCGAGCCGCCGCCCACCCCCCGCACACCGCCCCATCGGCCTCCTGTCATGCAGCCGGGACTTCCACGCAAGCTCCGGCTGCCGACCCATCCCCACGTTCCAGTCGTCCCCACCGCCCCACTCAAGCGACGGCACCTGTCCGCGCCCCTCATCCTGCCCAGGCATCCCCAGCCCGAGCCGGCCACCACATTCACAACGCAGCCGCCGGCACGGCACACGGCGACCGCACCGGCGCCTCTCAACCGACACATCCGTCGGCCCCTCACCGACGCGACCCACACCAAGCCGGCCATCGCCCCTGCGACCGACACCGACACCGACACCGATCAGTGCCGCACCGCGTCGGCGCACGCCGAACCCACCGGAGACCACCACACCGCCGGCACCCTCACGACGCGCCGGCAGCCCGGATCCGTACACGACAAATCCGCTCACGACTCCACGGCCACCCCTGAACACGAAAAGGCCGAAGACACGGACCACGACTGACCTCGGACAGCCACGGGCATCTTCATGGATCTGAGGGCCGCGCTGACGAGGGGACTGTCCGGATCTTTGTGGGCGGGCCGGTGATCGCTTCTAGTTGAGGGTGATGCGGTCGCCGTAGTAGAGCGACAGCGCGTTCAGCGCCGCCTTCCACCCCGGGGTCTTGCCGGTCACGTTAGC